>JAYRUX010000004.1:0-114918 GCA_041918855.1 Luteimonas sp. | reverse complement strand
TGCGCCAGCTGGCGCATCGCGACGATCGTCAGGGGCAGCAGCGCGACCAGCAGCAGGTTGACGTACATGGCGATCAGGAGGCAGCCGCCGGCACCGATGAAGAACGGCACATAAGGGACGCCGAGGAACATCGGTGGTCGCGTGCAACCGCGAAAGAGGGGATCCCTACGCATGGAACACCGGCACGCTCGCGATCACGAGCGCGGTGCACTCGCCTGCCTCCGGCCCGAGGAGCATGCGGGCGATCTGCGCCGCCGCACCGATCAGGAGCCCGCCCACGAGGATCGGTGCGACGTCCGAAATCCGCTTGTGCGCGAAAGCGATCTGGTAGCCCGCAAATATGATCGCGATCGTCACCACGGCGATCGAGGCCATGTTCAGCAGCCCATTCACGTTGTCGAAGAAGCCGCAGACCTTGGCATCGGCGCCACCGAAGTCCTGTGCGAGCAGGACCTGCGGCAGCGCAGCCGCGAGAAGAACTGCCGCACGGGCTGCGGCGCCGGTCCCGGATGGATTCCTTTCCTGATGTCGACGCATGCCTCTTGCTCCTGTCTGCGATGAAACGATGGATGGCATCCGAACAACCGAATGCCGCTTCAGAACACGAACGCGCCGTCCTCTGACGGTGGCGCGCCGCTGACGGGCTGGGGACGTGACTCCGTGGGCGGGGCTGCGACGGATGACGCCTCCACGACCACTGGCGCGACGGACGTCCTTCGCACCACGAGGCGGCCCGCCTTCGTGTCGTCCTCCTGCTTTGGCCTACCCTCGTCCGGATGTCGGCGCATGCTGCCGGAGGTACCGGTTGTGCGCGCGAGCGGGATCGGGCGGCCCCCCTGGCCATTGCTGCCGGGCGCAACCCCCATCGATGCGAACACCTTCTGCACGTATCCATGACGGAAGCCGGTCTCGAAATTCCCCGAGTAGTAGCAGCTGAATGCCTTGCCCCAGTCGCCTCCGGACCGGGCGTGGCAATCGGCGAGAATGCGGGAGCCGGCGACGACGTTGGCGCAGACGTCGAACGCGCGCTCGAAGGGTTGCAATCCCTGGCTGGCAAGATTTCCACGGTTGACCTGCGCGAGCCCCACCGAAAAGTTTCGGCCCGCTGCTTCGAGCATCCGAACCGTGGCCAGCGCCTCGTCCAGGCTGCGTGGCTGCCTGACGAGTCGCCCGCCGACGACGCCGATGGCATATGGGTTGTGCGATGACTCGACGCCGATGACGTGCTGCATCACCTCGACAGGTACAGCCATCCCTTGGCAGGCCATCAGTTCCATTCCCGGCAACATTCGCCTCGCTCCTTCGGTTTTGACCGGACGTACCCGCATTCGAGTCGACGACGCAGCAGCAGGGGCCCATGATCAGCCCTGCGGGCGTACTCCCCATGTCGGTGAATACCTCCATAACCACTCGCGGAAAGACCCGAAGCGCCGAAGAAAGGTGACACCGCACGTCGAAGGCGGCTGGCGCGCGAGCACATCGGAAGCAGTCGAGGTCTCGACTGATCACGGCCGGGCATCGTAGCCACCCCTCCGGTCCGGGTCGAAGTCGATCGCGGTGATGTGGCGTTCGCCACCGCTGGAGGCGATGTGCACGACCACATCGATCGTCGCCATCAGCAGTCGGCGGATGACGTCGAATTCGAGCCCGGCGCCTTCGGGGGAGGCCTTGACCATGAGTGCCAGCTGGTCCCAGGTCTGCGCGGTGCTACCGGCATGGCAGCTCGTGATCGAGCCCGGGTGCCCGGAGGCGCAGTTACGGATGAAGTAGAAGGTCTCGTCGCCCCGCAACTCTGCAAGGATGATCCGATCCGGCTTCATCCTCAGGCAGGCTTCCATGCAGGACTTGGCAGTCACGTTCGCGAGGCCCTGCCGGCCTTTCGAGTAAAGCAGGTGCACGACGTTGGGCTGGCGGATGAAGAGCTCTCGCGCATCCTCGATGGTCACCAGACGCTCGTGCGCCGGCACGTGGTCGACAAGCGACTTCATGAAGGTGGTCTTGCCGCTCCCCGTGGCACCGGATACGACGATGTTCTTGCGGTGGGCCACGGCCGCCTTGAAGAACCCGACGAAGTCGCCTTGGCTTCGCATCCGGAGCAGTTCCCCGTCCACCTCGGCCGCTACGCCATCCCGGTGGGCCAGCTGCGCAAAGAAGCCGTGTGCGTGATAGTCGTCGAGCGACCATGCGTGGCGCGACGGCAGGCGGATGGTGATCGAGATCGTCCCGGGTTCGCAGGCGGGCGGCATCACGAGTTGCGCCCGTTGACCGGTGGGAAACGTAAGCGAAACGACAGGTTCGGCATCCGTGATGCGCTGGCCGGTGTCGCTTTCATTGACCACGGCTGTGCAGAACTGCCGCGCACGCTGCAAGGTGAGACCTGGCCGCTCGATGCGGTGCCAGCCAGTCCGCGTCTCGACGTAGATCTCACCCGGACGGTTGATGCAGATCTCGGTGATGTCCGGCGACCCGATCATCTCCTCGATCCCGAGCACGGCGTACTGATGCCCGAGGAAGGCGCTGGAGATCGCTGCCGGCTCCATCTCGGACCTGGCCATGTATGCAGGTTGTAACGTCACCGGGCGGTCTCCAGGACGCTCGAGAAGTCCACGTCTCGCGCCACGTACACGTTGACCACAGTGCCCTGGTTGATCCTCACCGTAGGTGGCCGCCGCACGGCCAGCGCCTGGTTCGCCAGGCGCTCCATCGTTCGCGCTGTTGTGCTCTCGAATGGTGACTGGACGACCACGCCGCCGGTGCCCACCGTCGTCGTCTCAGGCCCCTCCTCTGCCGCAGCGTATGCGAATGCGTCGCTGATCAGGCTGATCAGGAGCGCCGAGGCGATGCGACTGCCCCAGTGGGCCGAGTACGCGCCGGGGTGCCCGGCGCCACCGAGTCCGTCCACGCCGGGACTGGCCATGTCCACATCGACGCCGCTGGGCGTGATGATGCGGTCCCACACCACCGCCACCCGCGGGCCGGTCGGTTCCGAATCGTAGCGGCCGAGGACCTTCGAGCCCCGCGGCAGCAGAAGATGCCGGCCATCGATGGAGTAGATCGGCTCGGTGACCACGCAGGAGGTGAAGCCGGCGACGTCGGTGATGATGCGGGTCTCCAGCACGCAGCGGATGTAGGTTCCGCGCGCGAGCAGTGCGTCCGAACGCGGGAGGAAGCGCGCGCTCCCCGCCAGCCTGGGTGAGGCGACCGGTGCGGGCTGTGCGCCTGCAGCCGTGGGCAGCCCCGCCATCATCGCCTGGAGGTATGGGTCAGCCTGCGGCGGCGCCCGCTCACCCGCCAGGCGTCCGTCGCCTGTCCGCCGTTCCAGCAGCGTGGGCGACTGCGTGGGGTGGAACGGCGGCAGGAACGACGCGGGGGCCGGCACTTGCTGCGGAGGTGGCAGGAGCGGAACGGGAATGTCGGTCGCGGCGACCGGCTCAGCAGCGAGCGGCGCGGGCCCGCGAGCACCAACCCGCGGCAGCTCCGGGATGACCACGACCTCTTCGCGCGGCCGTGGCGCACTGTCCCCTGACCCGGCGGCACGCAGCAGCCAGACCGTCGCACAGAGGAGGACGACGACAATCGCGGCCAAGAACAACAACGCCTTCCGGTTGAGGCGTCGGATGTCGCCGGCCTGCAGTACCGGAGCGGTGTCATCAAGGCTTGGCCCCTCCGATGCCCTCGACGCCCGGTAGGGATTGCCTCCCTCCACACGCCCCGGCTCGGCGGTGCCGACCGCCTGACCATCATCACCTGGGGCATTCGGACGATTCATCGCGAGTTCCTCCGGATGCCGACGACGTTGCCGCCATGACGGATCACAAGATAGGGATACGTGCCGTGGACGACGATCACGTCGTCGTCGACCCTTGTGTTCACGACGAAGTCTTCGCTGTTCTCGCGCTCGCGGGCGAACATCGCCGGAAAGCTGCCGCTCGGGAATCGGCCTGCGTCGCCCATCCGCACATAGGTGAAGCGGCCATCGTCGTGAACGTTGATCGGTACAAGCCAGGGACTCGCGGTTCCGGTCGCGACGTCGTAGTCGAAGTGAAGCGGGACCATGGTCTCCCTGCGGTCCGTAGCCGCGGTGTCCCCGTCGTCCTCGGCCGTGGCCGTGACCTCGCGAGGCGGATAACGGAAGGAGACCTTGTACTGCACTCCCTCCCGTTTCGCCTGTTCCAGTGCCGTCCAGTCCGTGGCGACGACTTTCAGCTCGAAGATGTAGCTGCGTCCCGTGCTCCGCACCATCATGTTGGTGTCGACGTCGATGTTCTTTGGCTTGAGGTAGAACACGTTCCCACGCCGATCCAGGTCCCAGCCGCTGCTGAAGCCCGTGCTGTAGTCGAGGATTTCCTCGTCCGCGGCAAGTTCGATCTGCGTGGTGATGCCAAGGCCTGTCCGTACCTGGTAGATGTTGTCGGGCACATAGTCGTAGTGGTCGATCACCTGCGCGCGCGCGACGAAGCAGCTGCAACAGACAGCAACCACCGACAGGACACGGATGCACCCCCGTATGCGCCGGATCATTGCAGCTGCTCGGTATGCGCCGCAGGACGATCCGCAGCCACCGTCGCCGCTTCCGCAGTTGCAGGTTGCGCGCCGGGAGCGGCCAGAACCTCGGCAAAGCCTGCACCTTCGGCCACACGGTTCGCTTCTGTCGTACCCAGTGGAAGGTTCTCGCCCCCATCGCCCGAAGGTGTCGAGAAGTCGCTGTCGACCTGGTAGTGCCTGACCTGGAAACCAAGCGGATTCTCGACACGGTCCGGCTCGTCCAGCTTCAGGTTCAGGTTGTATGTGAATTCAAGGGTCGCAATCCTGCTGTCGAGCGGCCGCTCGGACCGGCTGGACTTGTCGTAGAGCATGCGCTGGAACCGCACTGTGGCGCCTTTGGGAGCACCGCCTTCCGCGCGTCCGATGAAGGTGATGCTCAGGATGCGAACACGGATGGCGCGAGCCGGACCGTGCTCGTTGTAGGGGCTGCGCGGGTTGGTCCGGGCGTGCAGTGCGCTGTATTCCGCACCCACGCCCGCCGAAGACATGCTGTGGACGGCGCGCCAGTCGCGGAGGTTCATCATCTCGACGTCGTATGACTCGCGCATGGTGACGAAATGCGCCACGTTGCTGCGATTGATGGCTTCGCTTGCCGTGATCGCGCGATGCCTGAAGTCCTCGTCGAGCTTCGCGATGGTCGCGGTCCCGGCGGACGCATCCGCCATGACGAGGAATGGCACCTTCTCCTTGAGCGGCAGAACGTGGAAATAGCCAGCTGCAAGCAAGAGCGACATCGCCAGCGACGCGGCAGCGACACGCCACGCGCGGCGCTCGCTCCGCCGTGCCAGGTCGGAAATCGTGACCTCGTAGTCAACCGCCCTGGCCACCGCGGCGTCCACCGCGGGTGACGATCCATCGCTTCGTGGCATGTCTGCATTCCGTTGCCGTTGCGCACTACCTTCCTGGCAGTGCCGAGTGCCTATTTACCGATTGTCGGTGGAGCCGGCCGCGGCACCGCACTTGCTCCGTCCGCTGGCGCCGGCTTCACCACGAACGATCGCTCGTCCGCGGTGACCAGCACCCGCGCGGTCGCGAACGCAGCGATGACCTGCGCGACTGCATCTTCCGCACGCGTGGCGGAGATCCGTGCCGCGGGCGCGTGCAGGGTGAAATCGTACGGGTGCCGGTAGTCGAGCACGCGATCCGTGTCGGCTGCCCAGCGCGCCAGCATGGCCCTGAGCGTGCGGTCCACCGGCATCGCCTGGTAGCGATAGCGGGCGTGGAGCGGAATCGCCTCGGTCGCATCGGCGTAGCGGTTGGCCGGCCTCCAGGAGCCGCCGAAGTCAGGAGCGCCCGATGTCGCACAGCCTGCGAGCGCCACTCCAGCCAGAAGCTGCACACCCGTTCCGACGACCTTGTGCCATCGCGCCCTGTCAGGAGGGCCAGCTCTTCCGGCGCGCCCGGGGACGGTGCGGCAGCACCGCGATTCCGCGATCCATCGCGGCGTCGCGCTGTCGGCGCTTCCTGCACCCGGATCAATCCCTGATTCCGTCATTCCCCTTCCCTTGTCCTTCCGTGGACGACGGGCCGAGCGTCGCAGGTGCGAACAGCTGGCCCGTGACTCGAATCTGATCCTTCCCCAACCGCTGGTCAAGGCCTCGAGTGCACCTCCCGGCACCGTTTCGCGACCGCCTGTCATGTGTGATCCACGGCTTCTTTTCTGCTGGAGCCCCACGTCGGGAGCACCGGCACCTGCACGGGGGGCAACATCCGCACCCGGAACCTGCGCTCCGCGTAGTAGCGGATCTTGTCGCAGCGCACCGGGTGCGGGATGCCTTCGTACAGGAAGATCTGCTTTGTCTGCCCCATCGCCTTCAACTCCTGCGGAAGCATCAGCGCGCGCCGCTCCTCCGACTCGCTGATGGAGCCGTCGCGGCCCCACCCGCGCTGGCGCGTCCTGCTGTCCTTGCGGACGGTGGTGTAGCCGAGCATCTCCGAGTAGTCGTCCGCGTCCTGCTGTTCGCGCGGCGCGAACAGGATCTGCAATGCGTGATTCGTCAGGATCGTCCTCGCGACTTCCTTGCCGTACACGGCATCCAGCTGCGCCATGCTCTGGATGATCGGCAGCAGGCGCAGGTTGTAGCCCGCCATGTAGGCCACCGCCGACGCGATGATGTCGATCCGACCGATTGCGGTGAACTCGTCCATCAGCAGCAGGCACTGGTACTTCAAGGCTGGATCCGCCGACGGCAGATCCTTCGTGTTGAGGTGGATGAGCTGGCTGAAGAACAGGTTGAGGATGGTCCGCGCCTCCGCGAGGCGGTTCGGCTGCACGCCCACGTAGATCGTTGTGCGGCGCCGGCGCAGGTCGGTCAGCAGGAAGTCGTTCGCCGAAGTCGCTGCGTCGAGTACCGGATTGACCCATGCATTCAACGGCTCACGGCAGGTCCCGAGGATGGAGGCGAAGGTTTCGGGCGCCTGCGACAGCAGGCTGGCGAATGCAAGTCGCGCCTCGGCACCGAGGAACGAACGCTGCGACAGGTCACGCAGATGTGCGGCCATGTCCGACCCGTCGCCGGAAGACAGCCGGTACACCATGCCCAGCGTAGGCACGTGTTGCGCCTCTCGCGGAAATCCCGCCGCACGCTGGTCATCCAGGTTTTCGAACAGGTAGAGCGCGAATGCAAGGAAGGCGTTGCGCGCATGACCGACCCAGAACGCCTGTTCGCTGCCCCGGTCCGGATACAGCATCGTCGCGATGCCCTGCAGGTCGGAAACGCGGAACGCCGGATCCGCGGACACGTAGCCAAGCGGATTCCAGCGGTGGCTCCGGCGATCTTCGGCGAACGGGTTGAACATGAAGACGTCGTGTCCCATCCGGGCACGCCAGCCGCTGGTGAGCGCGAAGTTTTCCTGCTTGATGTCGAGCACCACCACCGAGTGCCCGTACTCAAGCAGGTTGGGAACGACGACGCCGACACCCTTGCCCGAGCGTGTGGGTGCCGCGAGGATCGCGAACTGCTGGCCTCCAAGGCGCACCAGCCGCCGCCCCATGCGGCCGATCACGATCGCACCCGGGTCGCACCGGAACAGACCGCGTCTGGCAACGTCGTGGACGGACGCGAAGCGCGCCTCGCCGTGCAGGGACTGTCGGGGCGGCCGCACTGCCAGATATACAAGCCCAACGTAGGCAAGCATCGGAACCGTCGCGCCAAGCCAGCCGGCGGCGCGGATGCGCCCTCCATACGGCGCGACTTGCGGCAGGTCCAGGGCGCGGAGGTAGCCCAGGTAGGTCTCCAACCCGAGCAGGCGCGTGTCAAGCCCGAGGAACTGCAGCACCAGCCAACCGGAGGCGTAGGAGGCTCCGGCCAAGGCCGCAATGGCACCGGCGGCGAGCACCGCCCAGCGGATTCGGGACATGTACGACCTCCCTGTCGTCGCCGGCACATCCGTGTGCGTGGCCGCCGGCTGCGCCGGATGTCCGGAGCATAGCCACGCCGTCAACAGGTCGCGCACGCAACCCGATGGACGGTAAAGGAGGTGGTGTATGTGGGAACCAGCTTCGCGGCGCCGGAGGAGACGCCGGTGCGAAGGTGGTGGGCGGTACAGGGTTCGAACCTGTGACCCCTACCATGTCAAGGTCAGGGGACTCTAGGGAAATCAGCATGTTGCCGACCCACAGGACCCATCCGAGCATCACGAAAACAGCGTCGAGAAGCGACGCGCGTGCTAGTTGCGTGCGAGTGCCCACCGCGCTGTACCGTCACTTCGATGCCGCCGGGCGCCTGCTCTACGTCGGCATCTCCCTCAACAGCGTCGCCAGGCTCGGGCAGCACCTCCGCACGGCCGCGTGGTTCTTCGACATCTCCCGCGTCGAGATCGAGTGGTTCCCGGCCCGCGTCGACGCCGAGCAGGCGGAGCGGGCCGCGATCCTGACCGAGCGGCCCCTGCACAACATCACCCATACACGCGGCATGTCGCTGACGCTCTGGGAGCTGATCAAGGGCCACCCACTGGCCCACCTGGTGACCTCCGAGGGCAAGCTGCCAGCCGGCTTCCCGCCGCTGTCCGAGGAAGAGGTCGCCGGCCTCGCCGACCGGCTCTGAGCGTCGCGACCCCTGCGACCGCGTTCAGCGATGCTGGCACCCATGACGAAACGACCCTTCATCCCGAACAAGGCCCACTGGGCAGCGTCCCGGGCGGTTGAACTCCGCCAGCAGGCGCGTGAGCTGCGCTTCGAGTCCTCCGGCGGCTTCTACGCGCGCGCGGCGCGGAAGATGGAGACCATCCGGCGGCTGGAGGCCGAGGCCAGCCGGTTCGAGCGGCTGGAGGCGCGGCTCAGGGCGCAGGCGGCGTAGCCGGGCGCAGGTGCATCGCCGCCCGGTGCGGCGGGTTGGCCAGGCGCCATGCCTCGATCTCGCGCGCGATGCGCGGCTGGTGCCGCTGCGCCCACGTGTCCACGCCCGCCCTGCCCCGCTCGTAGCTGGTGCAGTCCACGCGGCGACGGAGCTCGTGGTCGAGGTGCTGGTCGAGGACCGCGTACCAGCTGCCGTCGAGCCGGCTGCACAGGCGCGCAACCTCGCGCAGATCCCAGCGCAGGACCACCGGCGGACCGGACGGGAAGCCCTCGAGGTGGGACCACGTGAACATGGCCGCAGGATAGCCGGCGGCGTCTCAGGGGCTGCGCTTGGCGTTGAGCTCGTCGGCCAGCTCCTGCGCCTCCGACTCCCGGAAGCCGGCCGGGATGGCGCCCTCGGCATTCGTGTACGGCTTGCCGTCCGCGTCGACAACGATCCACCCGACCGGGTGCAGGTTGCCGGCGCGGTCGGGCTCGTGCTTGAGGTGTGGTCGCCACATGGGCCGGAGCGTGCCGGCGGCGGCGTCAGGGGCGCGTGGAGCCCCGTGAAGGACAGCAGCCACCCGGAGGTGGCCCGCGCTGGACGCTGGGCGTGGGGCGCGTTGCTGCCGGTGTATGGTGGGTGCCGGGGCGGCCGGTGGCCGTAGGGGAGATCTGAAATGGATGTCACGCTTCGCCGGGTTGCGCTTGTTGGGATGCTTGCCGCACTCACCGTTTCCGCAGGGTGTGCCACCACGCAGGTTCCGCAGTCGCGCACCGAGTGGCAGGCCATCCACGTTCGCGAGTTCCGCGACAAGTCGCCCGACGAGGTGCTGGCCGCTGCCGAGGAAGTGCTGCGCCTGGCCGACCACGACTTCACCTTTGACTACCCGGACGGCCAGTTGGTTGGCACCCGCCGCTGGCTGGTCTACGCCGTGGTGGTGGCGAGCATGGGCACCGACTACTGGAAGGTGACTGCGGCGCAGCTGCCGAACGGCGGCACCCGGGCCACGGTCGAAGTCAGCCAGCAGGCCAGCAGCATCGCGCCGAGCCCCGTGATGGAGAGTGGCGGAGGTGTGGGCACCAGCGTGATGAGCATGGGTCTGCCGGGCACGCCCGTGCAGTACGCCCCGCCCTACCGGCTCTTCTGGCGCCGCGTGGAGAATCGGCTTGGCATGTGGCCGCACTGGACCACGTGCGACGAGTTCGGCGAGGAGTCCGGCAACGCCGGGCTGCAGGTGCTGTGCAGCGTGAACACGGACGACAACGCGCCGGAGTAGGGGCTACAGCCCCGCCTCGGCATCGCAGGCGTGGGCGAGGCGGCAAGCATGGCTACGGGCAGAACAGCTCGAAGTCCAGCTGAAGCACGTCGATGTCGCCGGCGTCGGTCTGCATGCCGGCCTCGAGAGTGGCTTCGATCCCTTCAACCTCGCCAACAGCGACTACGCCGCCGCGCTCGTCGTCGCGAACGCGAAACCGCACCGGCCGAGAACCGTCGGGGTCAGCCTGCTGCAGGATCTTGATCAGGTCGGCGGTTGTGACGAGCGGCATACACTGATCCTACAACACGGCCCCTGCGTCCGCCGGGCCCGACACCGCGGCAGCGGCCAGGCTGACCCGGATGGACGACGAGGCCAGCAGCGACGGCGCCCACGGGAACAGGCTCACCGGCTCGCCCAGGACGACCAGCAGGCACTCGCGCGTGATGGCGTCGTCGGTCAGGGTCTCCACCGTCTCCGCCGGGACCGAGTGCTTCAGCGCCGTCGCGATCGCGCGGCCATCGGGGTACAGCAGCGTGGCCCCCGCCTCGTCCACGGCCCGCGCCTGCGCGTGGTAGCAGACGCCGGCGTCGACCCGCTTGCGGTCGCAGCAGACGGCCACCAGCGCGCCGGTGTCGAGCTCCACGGCCTGCTCGCCGGCCTGCACGGGGATGTCAGAACGCTTGACGTAGGGCATGGGCTACACCGGGTTGAGGTCGTAGGGAGGTTGCATGGGGCCACCGCCACCGCCGCCGCCGCCGATGCTGCCACCGCCGCCACCCGAGCCGCCTGGCGCCGGGAAGGTGACGACGACGCTGGTGATGGCGACGCGGCCGTAGACGTTAGCTGCGGCCACTGGGGTATCAGCGACCCCGAGAGTGCGCGTGCCACCCTCGAAGTTGGGGTCGTCGTAATAGAGGAACACGGTGCGCGACGTGCTTGGCGGCCCGGTCACCGCCGCGCTGCTGGCGCCGTAGCTGATCGTGGTGGTGCCGATGACCAGCGAGCCGGCCGACATGCTGATGGTGGCCGTGGCGTCGCCGGTCTCGGGGCTGGCGGCTGAGTAGGTCACCTCGGTGTCCATGCCCCACATGCTGGACTGGTTCACGACGACGTTCGGCGGAAGCGCCAGCGCGCCGACGCGGTTGGTGATCGGGATGGCGATGGTGGCGCCGACCCAGTCCGACGCGAGCCCGCGCATCCCCACGCTGCGGGCCTCCACCTCATAGTCGCCGCCGCGGCTGATCTCCTTGATGGCGATCTGCGCGCCGGGGACGAACGACCGCACCTGCCAGCCGTCCGTGCCCACCAGGCGCCAGCGCACCTGCACCTCTGTGACCGGCGACTTCACAGCAGCGCCGTGTCGTAGACCGGCAGGTGCCGCGGCTGCTGCCGGACGCCTACGCGGATGACGGGGGAGACGATGCCGGCGTCGTCGGCATCTTCGCCGTCGCCGTTCACTGTGACCTGTGGCGGGTCTGGCGCTTCGAGGAAGCCGCGCCCGGTGACCTCGCTGATGATGTCCTCCGGCGGGTCTGCCCAGTAGGGCGCCGCGCGTTCGTCCCACGCCACGGCCTGCACGCCGAAGTCGAGCTGCGCACTGCCGCGCATGTGCGTCACCAGCAGCGTCGGCTTCGACACGTTGGTCTCACCGAGGATGCCGACGTCGCCGGCCTGCACGCCCGTGGGCATGGTGGCGAGGTAGAAGGTTGCGGTGCGCGGGCTGTGCGGGGTGGCGTTGATGGCCTGCGTGCCGCTGGGTCCGCGGATCTGCATCCGGTAGGTCTTCGTCGGGTCGGTCTCAATCTCCGCGTCCAGCACAAGGGTGGCAGCGCCCACCGGCCCGGGCCCGCCCAGGCTGACGACGCGGCCGGCACCCGTGCCCCACTCCGGTACGTCATGGGCCACCGTCACCGCGCTGCCCTTCGTGAGCTTCAGCCCGGCGATGTCCGTCGACCACGTGTAGCTGGCCGGGCTGAACTTGGCCTGCGCGAAGTGCATGCGCGCAAGGCGCCAGGCGTGCTGCGGCAGCATGGTCGACTGCAGGTCCAGGGTCTCGAACAGCGTCGCCTCGGGCAGCGCCGACGCCGCGCCGCGAGCGTCCAGACCACGCCAGCTGTAGCCGTCGTCCGGAACCACCACCTCGTCAGACTCCCAGTCGGCCAGCGGGTTGCGGAACTTCACCTTGAGCGCGTGCGGGATGCGCGCGAAGGTTCGCACCAGCGCGAAGTCCTTGACCTCGGTCGGCGCGAAGTTGTCCTCGGCCAGCGGCTCCGTGTCGGGCACGAAGGTGACGCCGTAGCGGCCGTCAGTCATGGTGCGCTCGCCGGCGCTGGAGCGCAGCAGCAGGTCGACCACCTGACCCACCGTGCTGGCTGAGTCCACGACCATGCGGGTCTCGAAGTCGTGGCGGTCGCAGAAGTCGACGAACTCGAGGATCTGGTCGAGGTGCATACGGCTGGGCGCCACCTTGCGGATGGTCGCCGGGCACTCGGTCAGCAGCCAGTGGTAAAGCCAGCCGGCGTTGAGCGTGCGCTGCCGCGACCATGTGCCGGCGCCCTCGTCGTAGACGGGGAACTTCGGCTCCACCAGGCAGGACAGCGTCTGCAGCGTGCCGGTGAGCTGGTCGTTCGCCTTGATCCGCATGGCCAGCTTGGTGGTCCCGGTGGTGCTCGGCGGCACGAAGCGGATGGAGCGCATCACGTTGTACTGCATCACGTCGTAGTGGACGTTGCCCATGTAGCGCGTCGGGCGACGGATCACCCGGACGTCGTACTGGCCGGTGGGCACGTCCCACTCGATGCCGGTGGCGAACGGGTCGTACCAGCGGGCGGCCTTGGCGTACATGCCTGCGAAGGGGGCCTCGTCGCCGTTCATGGGGTCCCGGTAGCGCATCCCGGAGAACCGGGGCGATGGCGCTTCCAGCCACGTCGTCGTGCCGCTGGGACGATACTGGATGTCCCAGAACACGATGAGCATGTGCTCGTTTTCTTCGTCCGTGCCGTACAGCCCGGCAGGGAACACGAAGTCCACGCTGATGCTCTCGGTGTTCGGCGCCGTGGTGCGGATCACCTCGTCGTCATCCTCCAGCGTCACCCCGACGAACAGTTCCGACACGTCGTTCTTGTAGAGCGTCGGGTTGGTGGCGACCTCCCATGCGACATCGGAGAAGGCCGATATGGGCGTGTCGCCGATCTTCAGCTCGCTCACGTCGTCGGCCTCGACGTTGAAGCCGAGGTCGAATAGGCAGTACTGCGTGTTCTGGTCGCCGATGTTGGAGCTGTACGGGATCGCAGCGTGCGGTGGGAAGTACCGCGAGCCGCCGAGCACGATCGGGATGGGACCGCCCGGGTTGATCTGGTTGGAGCTGCCGGTGAGCTGGTGCCACGACTTCTGCTCGCTGGCGGTGAGGCCGCCGGGGGTGGGCGGCTTGACCAGCGCATTGATGGCGAGGTTGCCGACCATCATGATGCCGGACGCCCACATGCCACTCGTGCCGCCATAGGCGAGGGCCAACTGCGGGGCCGCCCACCACGCCACCACCGCCACCGCGATCATCAGCACGGCGCGCCAGTTCTCGTTCATGTTTCCTTGGGGCAACCCGGTGACGGTGAGGACCGAGCCGGGCTTCGGCTTCACGCGGTCCCACAGCTCTGCAGGCACCACGTAGCCCCCGACGCGCACCTCTAGAGGAGCGAGGTCGTGACCACCAGCAGCCTCCCGCAGCATCGCGGCCACGGTCTGCCCCGGCTGCACCACCACCACCCCGGTGTCGGCCGAGAACGGGTGCGGACGCAGCACCAGCGGCATCAGGTCGGGCGGTGACAGGTCAGCGCGCATAGCGGTAGAAGCCCTCGATCTGTGCCGACCATGCCGGGTCGCTCAGGCGCTCGACGCGCGAGCATCCCTTCTCCCGGTCCGCGTGCAGGAACTTTCCCCGCTCCACCACCACGCCGACGTGCGGGCCCTCCGGCGTGTTGAAAATGGCGATGTCCAGCGGCTGTGGGCGCTCCACCGGGCGCCAGCCTGATGCCTTCGCCTGGTGCGGGTCGTCGGGAAAGGCGATGCCCTCTGCGGCCAGAACGCGGCGTGCGAGCTCGCGACAGTCGGCCTCGGCGTAGGGGATGCCCACGAAGCGCGCGACGTCAGACATAGAGCCCCGCGCTGTTGCTGGGGCTGTAGGTCTGCCCCGGAAACGCCTGGTTGAGGATGTTCTCCTCGTAGCCCAGGGTGAGGTTGATCGTCAGCTCGTTGGACGTCGCCGACTGGATCACGAACTCGAACGGCCCGTAGACCGCCTGGTCCGGCTGGCTGGCCATCACCCACACCAGCTCGCACGTCGGCACGCCGGCGTAGTCGCGCACCCGCTGCGCGATCTCCCGGTCGATGTTGTCCACCGTCAGCGTGACCGTGGGGCTCTGCGCGTCGCTGTCTTCCGGCGGCGCGCCATCGAATGCCCACGGCGTGAACACCTGGCCGGCGCGCGTGATCGACTCGGTGTTGTTGACCACACGGATGGTGTCGAGGCCGGGGCCGGCGATGGTCATCAGCGCGAGGAACGCCTCGGGCGTCTCGCGGGCGAGGATGGCGCGGGCGGCTTCGGGGGTAAGGGCGCGCATCAGCCAACCTTCACGATCGCCGCGCTGGCGATCTTGACCGTAGCGGCCGCCGCGCCCTGCGTACGCACCCATACGTAGAATCGAATGCCGGTCGTGCCGCTCGGGATCTTCATTGGCGGCGAACGCCGGACGCTGGCCTCAGCAGCTTGTCGATGGGAGGTTCCGGTTGAGACGAGCGTGCGAATGCTCGAGAGCGGCGAAGTTCCGTTGAACAGGCAGAAGATGTCGCACTCCACCAGCCCGCCGCTCACGCCGCTGATGTCGAGCTCGGCTTCGATGAAGACGGTATCGCCAACGGACAGACCCAGCGCAGCGAGCGTCATGTTCGTGCCTTCTGCCTGGATGATCTGGCCGCCGCTGGCGGCGGAGACCTGCATCGCCATCCAGCGCCCTTCGGTGCCGTCGACGCGGTCTGCCACCGATGCCACCACGGTGACGTCGGAGCCCGAGACCCGCTTGATGTTCCACCCCGTCGGAACGACGCCGCTCGCCCCCGCGCCAAGCGCGCCCGCCGTGCCATCCATGTAGCCAGTCGCGGCGAGAAGATTTCCTGCGCTGCCCGCCGCACGACGCGGACCGAAGCCGGTGACAGGCGACACCGCGGCCACTGCAGCGGCGCCCACCATCTGCGCGCCCAGGTCCGAATAGTGAACCGTGTCGCGCAGCATGCCAGCCGCGGGGCGGCGATCAGTGAAGCCGCCATCCCGCGTCACCAGATAGGCGTCCACGAAGATCCCATCATTCGCGGCCGCGTAGTTGGCGAGGAAGGCATTGACCTCCTCATGGATAACCTGCTGTGCCGAGGTCAGCGGGGTCGATGCGTTCACACCCCACCGCGCCGGCATGCCCATAAGGATCAACCGCCGGCCAAGCGCACGACGTGCAGCGAAGATCACCTCCATGTTGGCGATGATGGTCGCGGACGGAGTAGCTGCGCTGACGTCGTTGGTTCCGATGTTGATGATGTCGTAGCCGATGCCGCTGGCCTCAGCTTCCAGCCATGGCAGCTGCTCGATGACTTGGTCGGTCGTGTTGCCGCCGAGCCCGAGGTACTTCGGAGCCGCGGCCGGCCAGCGGAGCATGTGAAACAGTCGCGCACCGAAGCCTTGCGCCTTCCACGCGTTCTGCGACGGTCCGGTGACGCTGGTCACGACGGTCTGGTTGGTCCCGGGGAGCCCCAGCATCGACCGGACACCGATGCGCACGCCCTTGCCTGGCGTGGCGGACTCGAGCAGGTTCCATCCAGCGAACATCGGCGTCCACGGGCCGGCCGTGTCGCTCGGTGCTGTCCATCGCAGGTGCTTATCCGAGGCGCGGTACTCCAGCGAACCACCGCCCACGGAGTCGGCCGTGATGCCTTGTCCGGTGGCGAAGCCCACCGACAGGGGGAGCCCCTTGGCATCCGTCCAACTGACGCCCTTCCACTCGAACTCGCTGTCGTAGACGAGGCTGTCGCCGATGAGCGCGACCGACCGCGAGAAGGCGGCGTAGTCAGGGAACGCCATTGGCGGAGCCGTGAGGCCGCTGTACGACAGAATCATGCGGCTTCTCCAGTGATCTGCACCCACAGGCCAGTGATCCCACTGGCGCCAGAGATCAGGAAGATCACGCTCCCCCCCTCTGGGATCGAGGTTGCAAGCGGCGACGTTACGTCGCCTGTAACCGTGAACGACGCCACCACGGTTCCTGCGACCATGACGTCCACTGATGCAGTGCCGGCACCGTCCAGAATTGCGGCGTGGAACTCGGCGATGCTTCCGGACACCTTCGCGCGCATTGCAGCCGGATAGGCACCATCCGGGATCAGTCCTACGACGAAAACCCCGTACTCCGCGGCCGCCGAGGCAGAGGCGCTGGCGGCGACCGCTGTCGTCGCCTCCAGCAGAGTCTCGGCTGAATCGACGCGCCGCCGCAGCAGGTCATGGCCACTGGTCTTGGCGATTCGCAACGGCGAGTCGGTGACGTTGACGAGGATGCCCGTCTGCGTGATCTCGCGGTAGTCGATCCAGGCCGTCACCCGGTTGCTGCCGCTCGCGAAGCTGACCTCCGTCGGCCCGTTCGGGTTCTTCGTGAAGGTGACGTTTCCACTTGTGGCGAACGCCGTGCCATCGGTGGCCGCGACGATGATCAGATCCTGGCTGGTCACATGCCCATAAGAGAAGGTGATGATGCGGTACTGCTTCGCCGGATCGGCACCGTCGAGCTGAATATCCTTGATGGCCTTCGCGACCATGAGCCGGTGCGGCTCGGAAGGTCGGTCGAAGTCGCCGGAGCCGCCACCGAATCGTGTCAGCATCGCCGGGTCGAGCCATGGAAGCTGCCACACGGCGCGCTGCAGGGCGTCCTTCGCATCAAGGCCAGCGGTCAACGATTCCAGCCCCGTCACCCGATCCGCCGACAGCAGCCAGGTCGAGCCGCTCCAGCGGTACGTCCCATTGTTCGCGGGCGTCGGGTCGTTCGTGACGAGCGCGAGCGTGCCAGGGGTCTGCGACGTGTCGGTATCGAGGGCTGACTTCGTGGCGTAGCCCTTCATCCCGTCCACGATGGGCGCCGGGAATCGCCGCAGCGCCTTCGTCGCCTCGTCCACGCCGATGAAGGTGTCGAACGGGCCGTTGCTGACCAGCGGCAGGTCCGCCCCGGCGATCTGGTTCGGATTGCTCACGTGGTCAGGCCCTCGATGTCCGTCAGGAAGGTGCCCTGACTGGTGTTGAGCTGCTCGAGCGCGAGCTCGACGCGGTAGAGGTTGGCGGCGATGGCCGTGTAAGACGGGCGCGCGGTGAAGCGGTAGGTCGCGGTGACGCCGGGGCGCGCGCTGTCCTGCATATCGAAGGGCAGAACGCGCTTCAACGTGATCTCCCAGAAGTCGACGAGCGTCTGCAGCTGCGCGAGCGTGCAGATCACAGCGCCGGCGATTGCCTGCGGCGGCGGCTTCGTGAACTGCGGGCGGACCTTCATGCCGCCCGGGAACTGCGAACGGAGCACGCCGTCCTCGCCCCCACGGCTGTAGCCCTCGACGATGAACTTGGGCACGCTCTGGGGCCAGGTGTCAGCCACTGGTGACCCCCCGACGCTGCATGCCGAACTGGCTCATCTCACTGTCGAACGCGCCCTGCCCGTAGCCCTTTTTCACCGCCCCGATGATGATTCGCTCCATCATCTGGCCGTCGGGGGTCGTCGTTCGCTCACGGCGTACTTCCTCGCCCGTGTTGTTGATCACCTCGAAGTTGACGATGGTCGTCCCGCCGCCGCCCACGACCCCGCCCGTGGCGTAGCCGCGCAGCCCGCCCACCCGCATGGCCTCGACCGCACCGACGCCGCCCGCGCGCGCCACATCGCGCTGGCTCCACACGACCTCTCCGGCGTGCACGATGCCCTTCGGCTGGTTGACGCCGCCGGGGCCGGTGTAGCCGCCGCCGGCGAAGCCAGTGATTGTCGGCCCGAACATCTGGCCGATCGCACCGCCACCGAACGACGCCAGCAGCTCCGCAACGGCCTGCTTCGCCATGAACTTGGCGATCTCGTCCGCGATGCCACCGAGGAAGTCGGAGAAGCTGGCCTCGCCCGTGCGGAAGAACTGCGTTAGCGCGTCCTCCAGGCCGGTGAACGTGGCCGAGAAGGCGTCGTACGTCTGGGAAGCGATGTCTGCCGAGGCGGCGCCGTAGTCCTCCCAGGCAGCCACCGCGCCATTCGTCCAGTCGGCCTGCATCTCGGCGCGCTGCTGCCAGTACCACCGCTCCGTTTCCAGCCGACGGTCGATCGACGCGCGCAGGGCGGTCTCCTCGGCCCGGAGCGCCTCGGCGGTCTTGCCGGCGGCGTCCCGCTTGATGTCGTCGAGGCCGTCCGCCAGGGCGCGCTGGATGTCGATCTGCCGGCGCAGCATCTCGACGGCGTCGCCGCCGCGGCCGATGCCCATCAGGTCCGCCTGGATGGCCCTCCGCTGGCTCTCCTCCTCGGCCGCCAGCACCGCACTCAGCCGCGCAAGGTCCTCCCGGGCCTCGGCCTCGGCCTTGAACGCCACCGCGGCGCGATCCGATGCCGCCACCTGCTCCAGCAGCGTGTCGATCTCCGCCCGGCGCGTGGCCGTGGCCTGGGTGCCCAGCCGTTCCAGCTCGGTCACGATCTGGACGCGCAGGCGCTCGCTGGCGGTCAGGGCGTCCTCGCTCTGTGCCTGCTCCTGGTTCAGCGCGATCTGCTGCCGCAGGCGGTTGAGCAGCGCCTCCGTCGGGTCAGCCTTCTCGCGCTCCTTGCGGCCCTTCGGCAGGCTCTCGGCAAAGCGGGCGCGTGCGTTGGCGATCTGCCCCTCGATCTCCGCTTCGGTGCGGCCCGCCTTGACGCCCAGCTCGCGGATCTCGCGGATCTCCCGCTCGAGCTTCTCCCGCTTCGACAGGTTGCTCAGTGCGAGACGGGCGAACTCCTCCTCCGCGTCCTTGCGATCCTTCAGGGCCTTCGCCGCGGCTGCGCTGTCGACGGACGTGTTGGCGCGCGCCCGCGGGCTCGGCGCGCCGCCGGCGTTCGTCGCACCGCCCAGTCCGAGCATCGCCGCGGGGCCGCCGCCCTGGAACAGCGACATCAGGCGCCCGAGCGACTGCAGCCCTTCCTTCGCCTCGCGGTCGGCCCGCTGGATGCCGGTGACGACCTCGTCCCAGGCCTCGGCGGCGCCGGTCTTCATCGAGGCGAAGGCCCCGGAGATCAGGCCGAGGTTCTCCGCCACCACCGGTGCGCGCTGCGCGATCTGGTCCGCGTGGGCGCGGAACGCCGCATTGACCGCGTCCTGTTCCCGGCCCTGCTCCTTCAGGGAGACGATGTTGTCGAGCTGCGCCTGCGTCAGGAAGTGGTACTGCTCGTTCAGCGCCAGGATCGCGTCGACCGGATCCTTCGACAGCTTGGTGAACTCGGCGACCGTCTCCTCGATCGCGCGCCCGGTGGCTGCCTGCATCTGCAGGGCCGCGGTGGTCACCAGCTCAAGCTGCGAGGCGGTGAACTGCCCGGTGCCGGCGATCTGCGCCAGCGCCGCGGCCGCCTCCCGCGTAGTGGTGCCGCCGATCGCATCCAGTTCGCGCGAGAGCCGGCCCAGCTCGTCCGCCGTCATCCCCGCATAGCCGCCCGTCAGCGTCAGCGCGTTCTCGAAGGCGCGCTGTTGGTCGCCGGCCTGCTCGTAAGCGAGCACGACAGCGGCGATGGCGCCTGCAGCCAGGGTGAAGGGGTTCACCAGACCCAGAGCGGCCCCGCCGATCGCCCGCAGCGCCGGCACTGCGCCGCCGAACACGTCACGCAGCTGTCCACCCTGCTGCAGGAGCACCGTGAGCGGCGCTTGGCCGCCCTGCAGGCCGACGATGATGTCGGTAAGCTGCGCCGGCACCTGCCGCAGCGCTGCCGCGTTCTGCTTGGCGCTGACGCCGTACTTGTTGAACTCGATGCCCGCGCCGGTCGCGGCGGCCTGCGTCGCGCGCAGTCGTCGGGTGATCTCGTCGAGGAGCGGGCCCTCGGTCTTCAGCGCGGCGTTGTAGGCGATCTGCTGCTGGCGCGTGAAGCCCAGGGTGTCTGCCTGCTTGCGCAGCGAGTCGACCCGGCGGCGCTCGGCCGCCGACAGCGCGGCGTACTGCTGCTGAGCGGCTTGGCTCATATCCGCGACAGAACGCTTCGCCGAGTTGATGGCGACATCGAACTGGTCCGTGTCGACAATGATGTCGACGCGCGCGGTGCCGATTGACTCGGATGCCATTCAGACGCTCCAAAGAAAAGGGGCGCCCGGATGGACGCCCCTAGTTCTGCCGTTGTCGGCCCTTGCCTTCGCTGTGCCTTGCCACGCGACGACATGCATCGCCACGCCCGGCCGCTGGCGCTTACCGCACCGCAATGGATGGCTCGCCACCCATTACGCTGTTGTCAGCCCGTGTCTTGCCTTGCTCCGCCAAGCACTGCCGTGGTCTGCAATGCCAAGCTCCGCCATACCGAGCCTGGTCGGTGCTTTCACACCCCGCTACACCCTCTCGCGAAGATGCAGCAGGCTGTTTTCAGCCCATGGGTTGCTGCGCCGAGCTTTGCCCTGCCTTGCCAAGCTCCGCTTTGCCGAGCTGGCGTTCTTAACCCTCTGCGACGTCTTTCTGATCAGGCGCCGCGATGAACCGCTTGCGCTTTGCTTTCGTTGCCATCTGCTGCAAGAAGCTCAGTCGCGCCAAGGCGTCCGCGTTCTTCCGCGCTTCCTCGTGTGACAGCGAACTGCGGTCGATGAAGCTGAGGCGCCGCCCCATCTTGCGAAGCTCCGACTTGACCCGCTTCATGCCGTGGTCGAGCGCGTACTCGGTCTGCTTCGCTGGTTCCACGATCATGTAGCCCTGCCCCGGCACCGCCTTCAGGCACATGTTCCGTTCTTCCAGCAGGAACGTCCCGAGCGCGTCAACCTGCGCCAGCAGCGACAGTCGCCACTCCTCGTATTCCTCGACGGTGATCCGGCCCGTCGGCTTCGGCAGCATCAGCGCTGCCTGCAGCTCCTCGTGGGGCACCACATCGCCGTAACCGTACTTGTCACCGAACAGCTCGGCCGCCGCGTTCCTCCACGGGGGCAGAAGGTGCGTCACGCCCGTCACGACAGCACCTCCACATTGAAGCGGCCGAAGCGCGGACGGTAGGTGCCGATCCCGATGCGCCTGCCAGCTTCCTCTGCCACCCGAATGATGTCGGCCTTGTCGATCACGTCCTCCATGAACTCCACATCGAACTGCGTCGCCCACGAAAGGAAGATCGGCCGACACCGCATGATCTTCTTGCCGCTCACGCCCACGCCCCTGACGTCCGCGTGCTTGCCAGACTGCCAGAGCTTCTCCTTCTTGCGAGGGCCGTCGTACTCCAGCTTGTGCCGGTCGTCCACCACGCGGATGGCTTGCTTGATCGTCTTCCCGAGACGGTGGATTTTCCCGGCCTCGGCAAGGCAGCCCTCAATGTTCAGGGCCGGAATGAAGGGTCCGATGTCCTCGGCGTAGTACATCGCCGCAGACCATTCTGATTCCAGCAGCCAGAGGTAATCGTCCTCCGACTTCTTCTTCTTCAGGCTGACCGCCTTGTGGGCCTTGGTCAGCTCGTGGAGCGGGTTGGCCAGCGTCTCGGCCTGCATCAGCAGGGGCGCAGTGCCGGTGATTCGGAAGGTCAGGTTCATCGCGGGAAGCTCCGGTTGGTGGCCTGCTCTTTGGCGGGTCTGCCTAGCGCCACAACCGCAGCTTGCTACAGTATGCTGTACCGTGTCAACGGTTAGCTTGATTTTCCCAACAGCCTAGGACCGCCACAATGGCCGCCATGCTTACCCCTTCAGCCCTCCGCGCCATCCGTGCCATCCGCGGCGTCAGCCAAGCCGAGCTTGCGCACCGCGCCGGCATCAGCCAGGTCTCCATCGCCACCTTCGAGTCCGGCAAGTCCGACATGCGCGCCAGCACCATCGTCAAGCTGTGCGAGGCGCTGGAGGTCACCGTCACCTACCGTGTGAACGGCATCGAGATCAGCGGCCCCTGAGTCCTTCGGCGGCTTCACCAGCGACGGCAGCATGTTGCGATCGCCCATGAACACGCCCGACCTCCAGAACAGTGGCGCCTTCCACCAGCCATCCGTCTCGCCTACCGTGATGACGCGCACCTTCGCGCCATCCACGGAGCGCATCTCGTCGCGGATCGGCACGTTGTGCGGATTCTCGATCTGGACCTCGGCCGCCTTCGCCTTCGCGATGAACTCCTCCAGTTCAGTGGCCACCTGTGCAAGGAAGGTCTCGAAGTTCGCCATCCTGTCGCGCGTCGCGTCCACCAGCTGGCGCATCGTGTTGTCCATCGCTCACCTCGTGTGCAGTGCGTCGAGTGCCGCGGACTCGATCGTCCGCAGGCTGTCCATCAGGTCGTCGTAGTCGGCAGCGGCCAGAGCGCGCCGATCGAGCTCGTGGAAGATCACGCCGTAGTCGAGGCCGACTGCCCCGCCCGGCCCCACCCGCCACTGCGTGGCGAACTGCGTGAACAGGTGGACGGCCGGCCAGTTCTCTGGCCAGACCGCCACATCAGGCGCCTTGAAGTGCTTCGGCTTCAGCCCATGGCCGGCGAGGGCTTCGGCCGACGGCGCCTTCCAGTACAGCGCGCCGACGACCTCCCTCAGTTTCCCTTGCGGGCCACCGCCAGGGCATCGCCGTAGCCCGTCAGGATTGCCCAGTCGGCGCCCGGCTGGTGCTCCTGCAGGAGCTTGACGCCGTCCTTCGTCAGCGGAACGTCCGCGTCCCACGTTGCCACCACCTTCAGCAGCGCGTCGGCGGCGTCGATCTTCTGGTCGCGGATGTCCTGGAGCAGCTCTAGGTACTGCTGGCGCAGCATGTGCCGGAACGTGACCTTCAGCTGCTGCTCGCGACCCTGCCCGACCATGGTCAGGGTCGCGTCGAAGGTCTCCGGTGCCTTGACCTGGAACATCAGGCGGCTTCGACCATCGTCGAGTCGGCCAGCGCCGAGAAGGTCATGGTGACCTGCATCGGGTTGTTCGCCGACATTGTCGGGTCGCTGTCGAAGCTCATGTAGCCGTAGCGGTACATGGTGTCGCCGTCGGGCAGGCGGATGCGCAGCACCACCGGCTCCTTGCGGCGATCGGCCGCGACCGCGGCGTCGTACCACGGCAGGGCCGGGTCGAAGTACAGCGGCAGGGTCAGCGTCTTGGCGTTCTTGAAGGTCGGCACCTGGATCTGGCGGCCGCTGCGGTCTTCGAGGAACTGGCCCTGCCAGAACTGCTGCTCGCCGCCGGCGGTGGTCAGATCGCCCTGCTGCGAGAAGTCGACGAAGTCGTCGGCGACCGCGACCGTGCCCGCACCCTCGCCCGCCGGATAGTCGAGGGTGCTGCTGGTGTCCAGGCCGATCAGCTGGCCCGCGGCGCCGGCGACGGCCACGCGATTGAGGATGCCGGGCCAGCCGGATGCTAGGACCACGGCGACGTCATCCTCGGTGAGCGTCGCGTTGCTCACCGGCGGGTTGGCGTTGGAGATGGTGGTGAAGGATGCCGGGGCGGCCAGCGTGGTGCTGAAGCCGACGACGGAGCCGTTAGGGAACTTGAGGGCCATGACGTGTTTCCTCTGGAGGGGTTTGGCGGGGTGGCGAGTGCCCGCCAACGGCGGGGCATGAAAAACCCGGCGCGGAGCCGGGCTGGTGGTGAACTTGGTGGCGCGGTGCTACGGGTCCGGATACCAGATACCGAAGTCCTGCCGGGTGCCGTACTTCTTGATCGCGGGCTCGTACAGCGCCACGAAGGCGCCATATGCCTCGACGGTGAAGCTGCTCTCGATCAGCGTCTTCTCGATCTGGCGTGCCAGTGCGTTCGCCTCAATGCGGCTGGTCGACCACACGTTGACCTGGACGCGCGCGTGCTTGTGGCTGGGCAGGCGCTTCTCGAGGAAGGCGCGGGCTTCGCCGCCGACCTGCTGGTAGGTGATCAGCGGGAAGGTCACGGTGTCCGGCGTCACGTCTGGGTACACCCGGGGCACCACTGTCAGCAGGAGCGCGCGCAGATCGACCTCGAAGCTCATGCCACTGCCTCGGCCAGCAGCTCCGGCAGCCGCGCCGCGCCGCGCGCGAGCATCGCCTGCACCGCCCGAGCGCCGGCCGCCTCGTGCGCGGGACGCAGGAACGGCCGCGCCGCGACCCACGTGCCCTGCACGCCACCTCGGCCTGTCTTGCCGCCGGTGACCGACCAGTGGCCGAACTCCAGCAGGTGGCCGTGCGGCGCGGTCTTGCTGTTCCAGCTCACCGAGTACATGACCCGCTCCTCCGTCGAGCGGGTGTCGCGGAAGGCGAGGTAGATGGACGACTGCAGGAGGCCAGTGTCGACCGGCGCCCGCGCCTTCGCTTCATCGCGGATCACCTCACCGCCGGCGACCGCCATCGAGCGCGCCAGCTTCGTCTTCAGCTCGCCCGTGAGCGCATCCATCCCGCGCTGGAGGTCCGTGGTGTCGAACTTCAGGCTGCTGGTCATCCCTCGCTGCCTCCCTGCTCGCACACCAGGTCCGTGTAGTTCCTGCGCTCGAAGTCCATCAGCACCTGCCGGATGTCGAACGGCAGGCCGTCGTGCAGGACCCGCATGCCGGCATCGATGCCGGTGCGGTAGCGGATCCGGAAGCTGTACCGGTTGATCGAGGCGGCGACGTTGTCCTGCAGCCCCGTGATCGAGCCCAAGCCGGTCGGGCCCTTGATGTTCGCCCGCACCTGGGCCACGTCTTCCCAGCCCGTCAGCGGCTGTCCCGCCTCATCCTCGCCGTCCTGCCGGCGCTGGATCGTAACCAGCCGGTTGAGCGTGCCCGCTGCCAGGCTCATACGCCGAGGCCGACCCTGTGGGGCCACAGCAGCGAGTGCGCGCCCATCGGCAGCTGCACCGCGGCGGCACCCTGTCCCGTGATCACCTCCTCCCGGTTCCGGTAGAGGTGCCCGAGGATCAGCAGCATCGCTGAGAGAATGTCCTCGGTGATGACGATGCCGGCGTATGTGGCCCGAGCCTCTTCGAGCGCGGCGTCACGGGCGGCGCGCGCGGCGTCCAGCGCAGCGCAGCGGGCCGAGCCGGTCAAGGCGTTGGCGGCCTCGCGTGCCGCGTCGTAGGCGGTGTCAGCGGAAGCCAGCGCGGCTGGAAGGGCATCCCGGGCCGCGTTGAGCGCCTCGGTCGTCTCGTACACGCGCCGGTTGAGGAACTCCATCGCCGCCCGCTCCGCCGCCCGCGCGTACACCTCGAGCATCGACACGTCGACGCCGTCGGCGTGCACCTGGGAATCGGCCAGCTCGGGCGTGATGAAGGGCATCTCTTAGGCGCCCTTGTTCTCGGCGTCCGGTGCCGCCTTGTTCTTCGCGGTGGGTGCCTTCTTGCTCTTCGGCTCGGGCGCCTTCTTGGCTTCCCGCGTGATCAGCCCGTTGCGCTCCAAGTCGCGAGCGCGCGACTCCGTGACCTTGATCTCGCGGCCGCGGCCCACGTACTTGCCCGCGTTGTTGAACCCCTTCAGGGTGGTGACGCTCACTTCATCGGACATGGTGCTTTTCTCCAGAGAGGAGGGACAGCCGAAGCCGCCCCTCCCGGGTGGTTACGGCGCGGGGGCGGCGAACTCGCCGTGGACGAACGACTGCGGCCGGTACACGGCCAGCGCCAGGCGCTCCTCGGCGCGAATCGTCACCATGTTCTTGGTGAAGTTGTCCGCGTCCTCGGTCGACACCTCGACGGCCGCATCCTCGCGGTCGAACACCTGCGCGCCCATGTCGAACGCGCCGACCAGGAACTCGCCTTCCGGCATGGCGTTGGTGTCGATCACCGGCAGGCGCCACATGCGCTGCGTGCCGCCCTCCTGGACGTTCACCCAGATGTAGGCGCCGGTGCTGTCCTTCTGCAACTCCATGTTCGCCCAGTCGACCGGGTTGAGCACGATGCCGGTCGCGCGGTACTCGGCGATGCGCACCTGCAGGATGGCGCGGCGCAGGGTATCGATCGGGGTGTCACCCGTCGCCCGCAGGTCGTCGTCGAATGCCGTGGCCTGCGGGAGGATGCCCAGCAGGTTCTGGCCAGTGCCATCACCGGCAAGGATCTGATTCTCCTCGACGTACTTCAGGCCGTAGATCGCGCGACCGTTGATGTAGCTCTGGAGCAGCGGGATGTCCGCCAGCACCTGCTTGGACGCCCGGAACCAGTGGGCGATGGTCTTGACCGTGGTGGTCACCAGCTCGAACGAGAGGTCCGACTGCGGCTTGGCCGCGCCCTCGGCCACCGGCGCCGCCATGTTCTGGAAGCCCGACTCGCGCACGTACTCGATCGCGTTGGAGGCGGTGCGCCCCGGCATGATCAGGTCGCGGATGGTGAACGGGCGGTCGGGACCGGCCTGGACGCCGGGAAGGCGCGTCGGCTGGATGCCGACACCGACGCCGCCGGTGCCGGTGGTCAGGCTGGTGATGTTGGTCACCGCCTTCACCGACAGGCGCGCCGTGCCACGGCCGCGGGTGACGAGGGACTTGAAGTCGTCCGAGTCGGTCAGCTGCTCGCCGAAGGACTTCGCGCCCTCGTCGCCTTCCTCGCCGCCGCGGCGGGCCAGCTTCTGCTCGAGCTCCGTGACGCGCGCCAGCAGGCCGTCCGCGCCCTTGGTGAGCAGCTCGATCGCGCCCTTGGTGTCGTTGGCGATCTTGCCGGTCTCGGCGATTTCCTTGTTGGCTTTCTCGACGAAGGACTTGATCTCCTCGTCGCGCTTGGCCAGGGCGTCCATCAGGCCCTTCATCTCGAGTTGGTCGTCGGCGCGGTCGCCGGCTTCCTTGCGCTGCAGGCTGCCGCGGATGGCGGAGCTCAGGTTGGTGCGGTTCATTGCGTGCTCCTTAGAGCTTGGGGAGTGAGAAGCCGCCGATCTGCTTGATCAGGGCATTGATGTCCGCCGTCTCGCCCCCGGACTCACTCCGGTCGAGCAGGTGCTTCAGGCCGCGGTTGGCGATCACCGCGGACTGCGACTTCGAGAAACCTGCCTCACGCAGGAGCCGCTCGAACTCGGGAAGGGTGGGAAGCGACCCATGGGCCAACTTCGATTTGATGGCATCGACGCGGGCGTCGTCGTTCGCCGGGAACGTCACCAGGCTCACTTCCACAAGGTCGAGCTTCTTCAGGACGCGCACGCGCTCCTTCTCGTCGAAGCTGTCCTCGCGGACGTAGTAGCCGATGGACAGGCCCGATACGGCCCCCGCCTTCATCAGGGCGTGGGCTTCCTTTGCGCGCGACACGTCGAGGATCAGCTGGCCGTCGACCTTCAGGCCGTGCCCGTCTTCCGACAGCGAGCTGTAGATTCCGATCGGCTCGCCGCTGCGGTGCTGCCAGAGCACCGGCACCGGGCGTCCCTTGGACTTGATGGCGGCCAGGCTCTCGGCGAACGCGCCGGGCGCGACGACCTCCTTGTAGGAGTCCACGACGCCGAACACGGAGCCATAGCCAGAGAAAAGGCCGTCATCGCTGACGGCCTTCACGGAGAGGTCGAAGTCCCTGATCTTCAGGGATGCGTTTTTTCGGTTCACGTCGATTCCTCGTTGAGCCAGCTCAGCAGTGCGAGCTTGGCGTTGGCTGCTGGCGTCTCTTCGCCGATCTGTCCCAGCGTGGTCAGGTTGAGCTGGACCGTCAGCACGTCACCGCCCTCCACCGGGGGCAGGTCTTCCAGGCCGCGGACGTGGTTGCGGTCGAACACCCCGTTCTGGAGCATCACGTTGTAGAAGCTGGCGCGCGCCGCGGAGTCGCCGCGCAGCAGGCCTTCGACCGCGAACTTGGCGCGGAACTGCGCGCGCTCCTCGGGCGCGAGCAGCTGCTTGGTGATGGCCTGCTCGATGCGCACCAGCGTCGGTCGCAGGCTGTACATCAGGAACCCGAGGTTCGTGTTCTCGAGGCTCGACGCCCAGCTGCTGGCCTTGTCGGTGTGGCCGATCAGCTGCGGCGGCACTCGGAACGCGCGGCAGATTTCCTCGATGCCGAAGTAGCGCGACTCCAGCAGCTGCGCGTCGGCAGGGTTGACCTTCATGCCCTGCGACGACGCCGGCTCCATGCCAGCCTCGAGGATCATCCACTTGCCGGCGTTCTCGGGGAGGCCGAACTGGCCCAGCGCCGTCCGCAACTGCTCGCGCTGGTCCGGCTTCAGCGTCTGGACACCCGTCTTCAGGAACCCGCCGACCTTCATCCCGTTGCGGAACTCGCGCGACGCCGCCTGGTTGGCCGACATGAGGCCTCCCACGGTTTCCGCCGCGTACTGCAACGGCGACAGACCGACGAGCCCGTCGAGCGTGAAGCCCTTCAGGTGGAAGATGTCGGCCTCCGCGTACTCCCGCTCCCGGCTGTTCTCTCGATACAGGTAGCGGATGGTCCCGCTCTTCGTCCTTTCGACCGTCATGCGCTCGGGACGCAGCGGCGTCAGGGCGACCACGCGACGCCCGGACCGCTCGATCACCGAGTAGGCGTTGCCCCACATGTCCAGAGAGGCAAGCTGCATCTCCCAGTACTCGCTCGCGGTCATGTCCGCGTTCGGCGAGTCGTGCAGCACGCCGTAGAGGGGGTGATCCGTGGCGTGGATCTTGGCCGGCGTGCGCAGGTGAAGCGGCAGGCTGGAGATCGTCGCGGACCGCAGGTTCACGCAGGCCCAGACCGCGGAGAGCTTGAGCGCGCCTGCCGGCGTGACCGACGCGCCCGACTCCGTGAAGGCGTAGTCGAAGGGCGCCACGGCGTCCTCGCCGGCGCCCGACCGGCGCCAGCCGCCCCTTCCCCAGTTGAACAGGCTCTGGAAGAAGGACATCAGGCGATGACCACGTTGGCGAGGTACTCGTCCAGATTCATCTGCACCGCCCCCGGATTCAGCGCCATCAGCGTGACGGCGTTGAACATCGCCATCAGCGGGTCGATCTTCGCGGTGCCGCTGGCCTGCTTCGTGATGTTCACTGCATTCCCCACCGGGACCACCTTCGCGTTACCCGCGCACCACGCCATGAGCGGCTGACCGCCGTGCCACAACGTGCCCTCGGCGAGCTTCCGCTCCGCCGTCTTGATCGATCCGCTTAGCTTCCAGCCCTGCGAGATGCCGATGACCTTCTCCTTCGGCACGCCGGCCTCTTCCAGCTCGTCGAGGATCGCGCCCAGCCCCGCCGGGTCGACGCCGACCTTGTCCAACAGCCCGGCCGCCTCGACCATCGCCACGATCTCGGCCACCTCGGCCACGTCGTCGCCGATCTTCTCTACCAGCACCAGGTCGCCCTGCTTCGCGAAGTCGCGGAACCGCTCCGCCTCGCTCTTTCGGCGCTCCAGTACCGACGGGTGCGCCCATGCGCGGCCCCAGCAGAGCCAGTCGCGTGTCTCGCTGTCGCGCCCAACCACCGACAGCCCCAGCAGGTCGTCCAGGCCGCCACCGTCGATGCCGACGTCGACCACCTCGCACCGCTCGAGCAACCGGGCCAGTGTCAGCGTGCGATCTGCCTGGTCCTGCCAGAACTCTGCGCCGGCCCAGCTGCCGCCCATGTTCTCGGAGGCCGGCACGTTCAGTCGCTTCGCCAGGAACACGCGCAGCGATTGACCGCCGGCGACCGACGCCTCTTCGAACTTGCGCTGGAAGTCCACCGGGTCCACCGAGGCGCCCCAGTTCGGGTTGACCAGGTGGAACAGTTCCGGCCGGAGGTAGGCCTTCGCCTTCAGCATGTCCTCCGGCCACTCGTGCAGCAGCGGCAGGAAGTGCGGCGCGTGGATCTTCCCGTCCCTCACGGCCCGCGCGAACTCGAGCTTCTCCTTGTAGACGCCGACCGGATCGCTGTCGGACTCGGTGGTGATCGAGATCACCACACCCTCCGGCCGCGATGCCTGGCCGCCCGTCGCCTCGAGCATCAGGTCCTCGGCGCCCTTGCGCTGCGCCAGCAGCCAGAGCTCCTCGAAGATCACGAACGCCCAGATCTTGCCGGCGATGGTGTCGGTGTCGGCCGCGTACACCCGGCAGCTCATCCCCGTGACCCGATGGGTCACCGTCCGGATGTTCGGCTGGATGTGGAACAGCTCGGCCATTTCCGGGTCAGCGACGATCGCGTCCCGCAGCGGCTTGAACACATTGTCCGCGGCCTCCTTCGTCGGCGCGATGACCGCGCCCTCGTTGGACTGCCGCCAGTTCAGCACCATCAGCGAGAGCATCAGCCCTGCCGCGATGCCCGACTTCCAGTTCTTCTTCGGGACCTTCAGCAGGACCTCACGGATCAGCCGCTCCCCGCTGTCCACGTCGTAAGCGCCATGGATGGCCGCCGCGATCTCGGTGATCCACGGCCGGCAGACCTGGCCGTACGTCGGCGCCACCGGCCGGCCCAGCCCGTCGACGTCGTTCGACGGGTTCGGGATGCCGACCGCGCGCAGGCTGTGGAACACCTCCAGGCCGATGCGCGCCTGCTCCGGGTAGATCGGCCCGCACGGCATCAGCGAGCGACCGTCGCGGATCCTATCGCGCCAGTCCGGGCACGCCGTTGACCAGGTCGGGCTCACTTCACAGCCACCAGGCGCGGACGGTTCGGCGCCGGCATCGGCGCCAGCGACCTCCGGCCCATCGTGTCCTTCGCCTTCTCCGCCGCCTGCTCCCGCTTACCGCTCGGGGCGCCCGCCTTGCCAGCCTTCTTCAGTGCCAGCGCCGCTGCCATGCGGTCCTTGAAGTCGGCGTTCGCGTCGCGCATCACCGTGCGCAGGAAATCGTCCGGGTCGTCCGTCTGGTAGCCCTTCGCCCGAGTCTTGCGCGGCTTGGCAGGCTTGCGGCCGGCCCCCTCTCGATGGCCTCCGCTTTTGCCCTTTACGCCAGCCATTTGATTCCTCGATTCCTGAAGTTTCTCGCGCATGCGGGAACGGTCGGTCAGGGATCAGGCCGACCCCGAGCTTTTACCGTACCCCCTGCCTTGATTCCGTATGGTCAGGCCGCCAGCGGTAGCCCCGGCTGCTCTGCCGGCCTCGCTCCCTTCCTCAGGTTGCACCGCATGCAGGCGCACTGGACGTTGCTCCACGTGTGCCCGCCCCGCCTTGCCATCGGCACGATGTGGTCGAGCTGAGGCGCCTGCGGGTGTCGCTTCCCCTGCAGGTGCTGAGGCGTGTGGCAGCCGCACAGCTGGCAGCGCCAGCCGTCTCGCTCGAACACCTTCACCTTGTCGATGTCCTCGAACGGCAGGCCCCGCTCCCGTGCCCGCCGCTTGTGGCAGTTGCCCGCCGTGCCCTGGTTGTGGACCGCCCGTCTGCATTCCCTGGTGCAGTACGCCCTGCGCCGCGACCCATAGGCCGGCGTGAACGTAGCCGCGCACTGCGGGTTCCTGCACTGGCGAGGCACGTCGGGCCTCCGACGCCTGTCCTTCTCCATCTGCATGGCCTGGCGTGCCACTAGCCTGCATGCCTCGGTGCAATACCGCACCAGCAGGTGGGCATGGAACACCGCACCGCATTGGGCGCAGGGCTTGTGCTCTGTCCTCTTCTGGCTTGGCCTGTCGATCTTCGGTGCGGGTGGGCGGCACTCGATGCAGAACCGCCTCGGCCTGCCCCGCCCTACACCCTGCTGTACCGGGCGCGCACATGCGGCGCAGCTCCGGATACCATCCGTCTCAGCCATCTCAGCCCCTCGCCGGGTTGTGTTGGTCAGGGCCGGCAGGTGTTGACGCACCTGTTCGGCCCGCTTCATTTATACCTCACTCGCCCCGTGCGGTCTTCGCCTTGTGGCAGTCCCCGCACAGGCTCTGCCAGTTGTTCTCGCTGTCCCAAAACAGGTGCATGTCGCCGCGGTGCGGGACGATGTGGTCGACGTCCGTCGCCTCCACCACCCTGCCCTGCGCCTTGCAGGCCACGCACAGCGGATGCTTGGCCAGCCATCCCTTGCGCGCGCGCTGCCAGGCTCCGCCATAGCCGCGCCCTGCGGTGGTCGCCGCTCCACGCCAGCTACCGGGTTCCATCGTGGCCAGCCTGTTGCCCTGTGCTGGCACCCGGGTCGGCAGGGTCCGCACCTTGGGCATCAGTCGCGCTTGTCCTCGCTGTAGGCCACCTTCATGGCGCGCCACAGGAAGACCACTGCCTGCCACAGCCATGCCATCAACGCGCCCGCTCGTGCGCCGTGCGCTGCCGGATCCGGTCTACCGTCTCGGCCGCCGTCTCGAAGGCGCGCTCGGCATCGGCCTTGCGGGTGTGGCTCTCGGGCGGAACGATGATCCGGCCGTTCGCTGCCACGATGCGCCAGCGCCACTCGCCCACCTCGTCCTGGTAGTAGTCGACCCGCGGCTGCTTCACGCCTGCTCCTCCAGCCATGCCGCCCGCAGGCTCACCCTGGACGATCCGCCAGCACTACGGCTTGGCAGGCGCGGACGTGGTCGTCGGCGTCACGTCCGACTCGAACAAGATCGCCCTGATCCTGCTTTCGTAGCTGGGCGAGCGCATCACGTTCGAGGGCGGCGGCGGCGGACTCGGACAGGCGGTCGGTCTCACACGCTGCCCACTGCCGGCGCAGCTTGAGAGTGCCGTCGTCAAGGCCAGCAACGACAGCAGCAGGCACGTTCTCCGCATCGCGGCGGTCCACTTCATGGTCGTCTCCAATGGTGGCCAGGGCCTTGGCGGCCTGGCGCTCGGTGGCCAGCGTGTCGCGCAGGTCCTCGGCGTCCTTCTCTGCCGCCTCGGCGCGCGTCTCGGCGGCCTTTGCCTTGCCCTTGTGCACCTCCGCACGCCACAGGGACCAGCCCAGCGCGAGCGCCAGCACCAGCAGGATCCCGACCAGGGCCCGGATCACTTGAACACCCCGGTCTCGCACAGCTGGCGCTCATCGGCGCGACGCAGCTCCAGGCCCCGCATCACCCTGCCCGCGGCCATCCTCCACTGGGACAGCTCCGCGCAGGCGCCGGGCCAGTCGTTCGCCAGCGCCTTGGTCTGCAGCGTCGACCCACACACGACCTTGGGGCCGATGTTGAAGGTCGCGCTCGTCAGGGCCGCCTCCACGTGTGCCAGCTTCGGCATCGGCAGGCAGCGGTTGACGGCTGCGTTCGCCTCGGTCATGTCGGCGTGCAGGAAGGCCTCGCACTCCGCCTTCGTGTACTTCCGGCCCCTCACGACGTCGGGACCGGTGTGCCCGTAGCAGACGGTCCAGGGCGCGCCGCCGGTGGCCGGGTCCGGGTAGGGCACGTACCGCACGCCCTCCCACTTCATGATCACCGGCGCGGCGAGGGCCGCCACCAGCGCGGCGATGCCGGCCGCCACCTTCGGGCCCGAGCTGGTCTTCTTCGGCTGGTTCATTCGACGACCCTCCGTATCACGCCGATCCACTGCTTGGCCGGCGGCGCTTCCGGGATCGGCGTCGCCAGGACGTCGACGGGAAAGGACTCACCGTCCGGGTCGAGGAACCGGAACCGCACGCTGTACTTCCGGTGCTCGAGCCGGCACGCGTCCCACTCCTGCCGCACCCGGATGCGGTCGTCGGGGTGAACGAAGTTGATCCAGCCCCAGCCCAACAGCTCCGCCTTGCCGACGCCGAGCCACCTGGCGAAGGTCAGGTTGACGTAGGTGTTCGCGCCGTCCGCGTTGCTCTCGAACTGGGCGGTCTCGATGTCGATGTCGCCGCGCGCGCGAACGTGGAGCGTGAGCAGCGACAGGCTGGCGCTCATGTGCTCGACGTCGTTCTTGAGCGCCGGCACCTGGGCCGCGCCCTCGAAGCCGTTCTTGTACGGCTGCCACCACGCTGCGATCTGCTTCCGGGCGAAGAGCCAGATGGCGCCGAGCCCTGTGGCGACCGACCCGAGCAGGGTGACCACCCCGATCGCGATGTCGATGATGGTCTCGAGCTCCAACGGTGACGGTCCTTCCGTGGCAATGGGTGCCCGTCCTGCTGCCAGCTGCGGCGAAGGCTTGGTCTGGACTCGGTGTCGGGCGTAGAGGGTGCGGGCTTCGAACCCGCGTGCCGGCCTTTCCGGGCGCGATGCCCAAGCTCCCATCAGAGGCGGAACCGCCTAGGGACAGATACCGAAGAGGGTGCCGCCGCCCGACTGGGCAGCAGTGCGGCGGCGGGTTCCGGGGACGAGGAGAGAGTTCGCCGGGACCGGAAACGCAAACGGCCCGCCGGTGAGGGCGAGCCGTAGAGACAGGTTTCTTAGCTTGCGGGATTCTGTGACTCCCCGGTGCCTCCTGTCAAGCGGCGCGCGCGACGCCCAGGAGCAGGCCGTACACGCGCTCCTCACCACGCTTCGCCACGTCCATGTAGCTGTCGCGCGAAAGCATCGGTAGGCCGGCGTTGGCCAGCATCATGTTGGCCGTCTCCCAGCGCTCGTTCTTCCTACGGCCCCGGCCGCAGTAGTAGGCGCGTAGCACCCAGCCCATCGCCGGGTTGTGGCGGGCGATCTCCAGCACGATGTCCTCGATCTGCTGGGCCTCCTGGTTCACCTCGAGGGGCTTGAACCCGGTGGCCCGCCCCGGCATGCCGCGGTGCTGCATCAGCACGTACAGCAGGTTCTGCGACTGGTGGCCGAGGTACTCGCAGTCGCGCGCCAAGGCGAACTCATCGCCCCAGGCCTCGAGGCGCCGCCGGACGTACGGCCCCATGGTGTCAAGCTGCATCGCGGAACTCCTTCAGGACCTCGTCGTCGAACTGGAACTGCGGCAGGCGGCCGTCCTCTTGGCACATGCCGTGCGCGCGGCCCGGGTTGTCCCGGCAGTGCCAGATCCCGAAGGTCTGCTCTCGGCACGTGCAGGCCGAGCAGATGCCGCGTTTCTGGATCGCCGCGCGGTAGCGCTTCGCCTGGCGGATCTGTGCGCTGCGCTCGGGGCTGGTGAAGTCCGAGGTCATGCGGCCCGCGTCGCCTTCTCGGTGCTCTCGCCCCACAGCGCGATCAGAAGGCTGTCGGCGCGGCCTCCATCCTTCTTCCGGGCCAGCTGCTGCGCCACCGAGGGAAACCGGCGGATGGCCAGCGACCGCGCCGCGTCCTTCTCCTGCCCCTTCAGGCCGTAGTGGTTCTTCCAGCGCACCGGGGCGACGGTCAGGTAGCCGATGCCGAGGGCGCCGAGCACGCCCCGCAGCACGCCGTCCGACTGGCCGAACCGGAAGGTGGAGGCCAGCCCCTGCCCCGGCATCGACCCGACCTGCTCCAGCACCGCGAACACGTGCGCGCCGGCGTGCGCCTGCAGCATCTCGCGCAGCTGCGCCGCCAGCGCCGCCGCGTTGATCTCGTGGCCGCCCGCGTTGCGCGGCATGGTCGGCATGTCGATGAAGCCGGCGGGCTCGCCATCGGCAAGGGCCGCGATGCAGCCGGTCTGGCCCGGGTCGCACCCGAGCGTGAGTCGTAGCGTCATGCCGCTTTCCCCTGAAGTCGTGCCAATTCTTCGTCCTGCCAGCGCTGCCACGCCTCGGTGCCGCGGCCGTAGCCAGGCAGCACGTCGTCGGTCCAGCTGCGGAAGTCCTTCGCGTGGTGCTTGAAGCTCGGGCCGAAGAGGGCCCGCATGCTGTCGCGGGTGTGCCCCTCGAACTGCAGCCCGTCGTGGTGCCAGGCGCCGAGCGCGACCACCGAGTCGTGGCCCAGCTGCTTCTGACCGTGGAGGTCGTGCAGGTTCCGGTGGTGGATGTCGGTGTGCCCGCACACGATCCGGCGCTGCAGGCCGTGGCGGATCCGGTAGAGGCAGACGACGCAACCGAGCGCGCGCACGGCGTCCTGGTAGGCCTGCTGCACCCGGGTCGGCGATCCAATGGCGCGCCTCATGCGAACAGCCCGCCCTGCTCCGGCCGGCGCGACATGGCCGCGGCTTCGCGTCGGCACTTCTGCGCGTAGCCGAACAGCGACCAGTAGAACGCCCGGTTCGCGGGGTGGTGGCGGCGCGCGCGGCACTCGTTGAGCTGCACACGGGCGACGTGGATCTTGAAGGCCCGCTCGTCGTTCATGCCGCGAGCCTCGCGGGTTCCGCCTGCGGCAGATTCGCCCGGATGGCGGCGCACAGCGGCGGCGGGCTGACGCTGTTGCCGACCATGCGCACCGACTGGCTGACGGTGAGCGGGCGACCGTCGGCGGTGCGGTCGATGATGTAGCCGGGCGGGAAGCCCTGCGCCTTGAACAGCTCGTGCCGCTGCAGCATGCGCAGGCCGATGTCGACGATGACGTACGGCACGCCGCGCACCTGCACGGTCACCAGCGCCAGGCGGTCGCGGGTGGTGACGGTGTCGAGCGGCTCGTCCAGGCTGACGCCGAGCGCGGTTCCGTAGTACTTCACCAGAAACGCCGCCACTTGGAGCGCGCCGGCCTCGTGCTCCGGGCTCAACACCGCCTCCACCACCGAGTGGTGCTGGCCCCCGGCCATGACCGTCCGGAGCGGCAGGTCCACGCGCCCGCGGCCGCCGTTGGTGTTCGACGTCGAGGCGTGCTGCAGGTGCATGGCGCACAGCCGCTGCTGGCTGCCCGTCGTGGAAATCGTCGACACCGGCTCGTCGGCGCCGCGGGGGCGTGAGGTGTGGCTGTTGGGGCCGCCGGCTGCCTGCTCGAGGAAGGCCGTCATGACGCCGAGCGCGTGCGCCGCGCCGGCCGGTCGTGCTGCACCAGCGCCGGATGTGATGGTCGGCACCGGCTCGTTCGCAGCGCTGCCGGAGCTGTCGCCGCGGAACTTCACGAGGTGCGCGGCCACCGCGGCATGCTTCTGCCCATCGACCAGCGTGCCAAGGGGCTTGTCCAGCCCCGGCACCCGCGGCGCCTGGCCCTCGCGCTCGCCGTAGCCGGTCTGCACCAGCGTCGCCGCTGCCAGCGCGTGCGAGCCGCCGCCGGCGAGGATCGTGCCCACAGGCTGCTCGACGTCGTGCGCACCGCTGCCACGGCGGGAGGTCGCGCCGGCGCCCTCGCCGTGCGCGGCCTGCACCAGCGTCGCGCCGGTGACAGCGAAGTGGCCGCCCTTGACGTTCGCGCACTGCGTGCGCAGCGGCTCGTCCGCCGCCCAGCTGCGCGCGGCGCTGGCGTTCGCGTGCTCGGTCACCACCGGCGCCACGCCCTCGACGATGAAGGGCTCGGCGGCGTCGATGACGTACCGCTTGACGCCGCGGGCGATGCGACGCAGGGTCGCGTCGGCGAGTGGCTTCTTCCGGGTGAAGATCGACGGACAGGGGATCGACCAGTCGATGCAGTCGGCCGCGGTCACCACCGGCAGCAGGCCCGGACCGTGCGTCGGCGCCGGCCACTGCACCGGCACGCCGTCGCGCCGCGCGATCAGGAACAGGCGCTTGCGGCTGGTGCCAGCGCCGAAGTCGCTGGCCACGAGCTTCCGCCAGTCCACCTCGTAGCCGTGGCCGCGCAGGATCGCGACGAACTGGCGCCAGGTCTGCCCCTCGCGCTTCCGGTCCGGGATCAGCTGCTGGTGCTCCAGCGGCACCCGCTCCCCGGCGGCGGCGACGCTGCCGTCCATCTTCAGGACGCGGCCGGTCGTCTTGCAGCGCTTCGCCACCAGCGGGCCCCATTTCAGGATCTGCTCGACGTTCTCCAGGCTCAGGAGTCGCGGCGCATTGCCGGAGCGCGCCAAGGCGCCGACCCACTTGACGACCACCCACGACAGCGCGCGCGTGCGGCGCGAGCGCGGCTGGCCGCCGCGCGCCTGGCTGAAATGCGTGCAGTCGGGGCTGGCGTGGAACCAGCCGATGGGCCTGCTCGCGGCTTCAGCGCGCGGATCCGCCGTCCAGACGTCCTCGCGCTTGTGGATGGTGAAAGGGTGGTTGGCCGCGTGCATGCCGATGGCGTGCTCATCGTGATTGATCGCGATGTCGACCGGGCGGCCAAGCGCCTGCTCCAGCGCTTCGCTCGCGCCGCCGCCGCCGGCGAACATGTCGACGACGATCTCGCCGGGCTCCAGCAGCGACACGAGGTGCTTTCGCGGGAGGTGGAACTCGGTCTGCCTGTTGCCGTCGGCCATTACGCTGCTCTCCTGTTGTGCCCTGCCATGTCCCAGAACTCAGCGCGCACCTCGTCCAGCAGGACGTGTGCGTACGCGCGGCCGATGTACTCGGTGATGCCGTCGAACAGGACCTCGAAGCGGTCCTGCTCCATCTCGTCGAAGGCCAGGCTCTCCGCCTGCTTGACCATCAGCCGGCCGACGTTCGGCACGTCGATCTCCAGCTCCTCGCAGCAGATGCCGCTCTCGCGCTGCAGGCGCTTCACGGCGTCATGGGCGGTCAGCTGCTCCCAGCCCTCGACGAAGTCGACCATCAGCGCGCCGATCTTGTGGATGAGGCGGTGCTGCCAGACGGCGCGCGCCTGCTTGATCTCCATGCGGTAGGTCTCGCCGACCTTGAAGCGGCGCTCCTTCGCGAGGCGCTTGTCGATCGGGTGCGCCGGGACGAAGGCGCCGTGCTCTTCACCGGTGGCCGGGTCGACCAGGCGCATGACGGTCCCGTAGATCGGCCGGCGCGCGCGCTTCGCTCGGGCCTTCTGCAGCGCGGTGCTCACGCCGCCTGCTCCTGGATGTCCAGCAGCTGCGCAGCCATGCGGCGGAAGACGTCGGCAGCGAAGTAGCTGATATGGACCGGGCCTTCGGTTGGCCGCGGACCACGCTGCGCCTCGGTCTCGTCAGCGATCGCGATACACCAGGCGGCACGCTCGGCGGGCGTCATGCGGCCTCCCGCTCGTCGGCTTCGCGGGCGCGGTCGACGAAGGATGTCGAGTTGCCGTGCCACAGGCAGCGGACGGTGCCGATGTTCCCGTGCCGGTTCTTCACCACGTTGATCTCCGCCGGCGCGGTCACGGCCTTCGGGTCGGAGAGGTCGCGCCAGAGCATCAGGATCTGGTCGGCCTCCTTCTCGATCTCGGAGCTGTCCGCCAAGTGCGCCATCTGGGGCTTGCCGCTCTCGGTCTTGTCGACGTCGCGGCTCACCTGCGCCAGCACCACCACCGGGATTCGGAGGTCGCGCGCGAGGTTCTTCAGCATCCGCGTGACCGTCCCCACCCGCTCATGCTTCGGCGACCGCGCCATGCTGGCGATCTCGATGCGCTGCAGGTAGTCGACGTACAGCGCCTTGATCCCGTACTGGTGGCGCCAGCGGCGCGCCACGCGCACGACCTCGGCGATGTCCGGGGAGCTGCGGTCGAGGATGCGCACCGGCAGCTCGCCGTACTCGCGCATCGCGTTCGACGCGCTGTCCCACTCCTCGTCCGCGTAGAGCTTCCCGGCGCGCAGCTTGCCGAGGCTCACCTTCGATCCTGCAGCCATCCAGCGCATGCCCACCTGGTCGTGCGGCTGCTCGCCGCTGATCAGGCCCACGGGCCCGGAGTTGCAGCCGGCGCGCGTCATGCCCAGCAGCAGGCCCGTCTTGCCCATCGCCGGCCGCGCGCCGACCACGATCAGGTCGCTGTTGTGCAGGCCGCCCAAGGCGCCGTCGAGCGCCGACAGCCCCGTCGACACGCCGACGAACCGCCCCCCGTGTTCCTTCGCCGCCAGCACCTGCGCCCACGCCGCGCGCATGGCGCCCTGCGCCGTGTGCTCGTGGCTGACCTCGTCGACGTGCAGGTCCATCAGCGCCGTGATCGCGCGGTCGACAGCGCCCTCCTCCCGGTGCCGCGCCCCGTCGACCAGCTCGGCGCCGATGCGCGCCGATTCCCGGTCCCGCCAGGCAGCCACCAGCGTCGCCGCGGGATATGCCGCGTTCGATGCGATCGCGATGTCAGGGGCGGAGCCGATCTTCAGCGCCTGCGCACCCAGCGCCTTCCGCCCCATCCGGTCGAGCTCGTCGCTCACCGAGATCGCGTCCGTCGGCTTCGAGTCTAGGTTCAGCGCCTGGATCACGTCCCAGATCTCGCCGTGTTGCTCGTTCGCGAAGTGCTTCGCCGCCAGCGGCATGTCCGGCAGGCTCGACGAGCGGTGCATCGCCGTCGCCAGCACCTGGCGCTCGACGTGGAAGATCGAGTCCTCGCGGCTCATGCCTGCAGCTCCGGAAGCTCGGCAGGCTGGGCCGTCGACGAACGGGCCGGGAACGGCCGCACGTTGCTCCGGTCAGCGGCCACCCACTCCGCCTTGAACCCACGCCATCCGCGCTCGCAGCACATGGCTAGAGCGTCCTGCAGCGACAGCCCTGCCCGCTCTGCCTCCCGCCGGATGCCGGCCATGGCGGTTGGCGTGATCGGTGCCCGGAGCTTGGTCCGCAATCCTCGGAAGTCCTTCACGACCTGAGCATCGACCCCATCGAACAGGTCGCCGTCAGGCGCAGTCTTTTGCTCTTTCTCTTCTTGGTGTCTGGTGTCTGGTGACTGGAGAGCATTGCGTTTGCCATGCGCCGGCTCACTCTGTAGCAATGCGTCCGCATCCTGATTCGATGCGTTCGCATGGCGTTTCGATGCGTTCGCATCCGAATCCGATGCGTTCGCATTCCAGCGTGCGCGCGCGCTCTTTCCGGCCTTCTCGCGCTTCAGGGCGAACTTGGCGATCTCACCGTCGGCCCGCTTGTTGTGCCAGCCGTCCTGCTCGAGCACGAAGAACTCGTTCAGGACGACCTCGACAGCCTCCCTCTCCTCCTCGGATCGGGCTCCCACCAGACGGACCACGGCCCGCAGATCGGCCGGAAGCGGCTTCTCCTCGGCGTAGTACTTGCGGAGCATCCGGCTATAGGCCGCGTCCTCCACGAAGGTCAGATGCGCGGTGGCCTGCGCGTAGTCGCCCAGGTGGTGCTCGTAGTAGTTCAAGCCGCCTCCCGGACCATGTGCTGCCACCCGGCCACGTGCCAGTTGGCGATGACGAGGTCGATGGCCCGCTCCGTGGCGTTCATGCCGCCTGCCTCATCAGCGAGGCCAAGCGGGACACCTCGCAAGTGGCCTCCAGCGCGCGGTGCAGGTCGAGGAACTGGCGCAGCAGGTTCGAGCCCGTGGCCGCGCACAGCGGGCCCACCAGGCGCTCCGGGATCGGAGCCGAGCCGGTCTGCATCCGCGACACGTAGGATCGCGACTTGCCGATGCACGCCGCCACGTAGTCGAGCTTGTGGTGCCCGGCGCGGATTGAGACGGCGAGCGCCTGGGCCTCGGTCTCCACCTGGCGCAGCACCTTCAGCGGCGCGTCGGTCGGAGCGCGGTGCACGCCGAATGCGAGCGGCAGGACGGCCTGTGTTCCGGTGGTTTCAGGAAGTTGCATGGCGTTTAAGAGTCCGATCGGACGAAATGAAGGCCGGATCCCTTGCGAGACCCAGCCATGGAGTTAGGCAGCAGCGCCGGTGTCGGCAGTCGGGAACAGGTCCGGGCGTTTCGCCCGCAGCTGCCACTGGCGGCCCTCCGGGATGGACTCGTCGTCCTCCCACTGGCCAACCGCCCACCGGCCGATACCGAAGAACCGAGCGAGCTCGGCATCCGTTTCCATCTCGAGGGCGGCCTTGACCGCGCGCTTGGTCATGTTCATGCGCAGCAGTCTAGACCTCTAGACCCTGTTGTCAAGCCGTCTAGGCATGCTGGCCGCTACCGTTCCAGCCGTATGGACACCATGGGAAGCCGGCTCCGCCGGGCAATGGCGCTGCGGAAGGTCGCAGTGCCGGAGATCGTCGCCGCGAAGGTGATGAGCCGCGCGAATGTGTACCTCATCCTGAACGACACGACGCGACCGGACATGATCCGAGACGAGACGGTCGCGAAGCTATGCCGCTTCCTCCGGATCAACCGGGACTGGCTGCTGCACGGCAAGGGGCCGATCGAGGGCTCGGAGGAGCAGGACGACCAGGACTGGCCGGACATTCGCGGCTATGCCCAGACCGTGGGGCTCGGCTCCGGCCCGGCCGCCATGGAATGGGCGGAGACGCACAAGCTGAAGTTCCGGGCGGACAGCCTCGCGCGCAAGCGTCTGCGGCCGAACACCCTCGCCGTCATGTACGGCGCCGGCGACTCGATGCTCCCGCGGATCCACCCCGGTGACGCCATCCTGTTCGACGAATCGGACACCCGCCCGCGGGACGGCGCCATCTTCGTGGTGCTGGCCAGCGGAGCTGCAGGCTCGGAATACCAGGCGAAGCGGTGCATGATCCTCGACGAGGTCGTTTACTTCGCCGCCGACAACCCGACCGGCGACCACACCTGGCGCAAGCCGAAACGCATGGACGACAAGCGGTCGCCCGTGAAGATCATCGGGAGAGTGCGGTGGATTGGAAGCTGGGAGGATTGATCGCGGCGGCGGTGCTGACGGGTTGCAGTCCCGCTCCAGCGCCACCACCGCCGGCGCCGGAAGCGCAGTCCGCACCAGCGCGTCCGGCGCACGACACGCTCGCCGGATTCAAGCTCGGTGCACCGGCGGTCATTCCCGAGTGCAGGAAGGAGCGACGCCACGGGATGGTGATCTACGCCTTCGAGGATGTGGGCTATCCGTGCTGGCAGGACAGCAGCGGAGCTGGTGGCAGCCTCACCTCAGCGCCAGACCTCGGCAAGGGGCCGGAGCACAACGGCGTGGGCGACATCCACCTCGCGGCTGAGAGCGTCCCCGCCGGCGTCGAGACCACGGCACGAGTGATGATGCTGGACGGCCGGGTCGAGGAGGTCTGGCTACCGACCGACGGCGCGGACAGCCAGGAGCGCCTGTACGCGATGCTGGTGGCCAAGTACGGCGAGCCCGACTCCAGCAACGTGACGCAGCTGCAGAACGGCTTCGGCGCGCAGTTCGCCGGCATCGATGCGACCTGGCACTTCCCGGCCATGCGTCTGCGGTTCGCTGGAGTGCTTGGCCAGCGCGACACCGGCGCCATCATCGCCTCGACGCCGGCCGCCCAGCGCTTCTCGCAGCAGCGCCAACCGGCACGCGCCAACTCGTTCTGACCCACGCCTCTGGACCGCCCGAAAATAAACCGTCTAGACCCCTTGACATAGCGGTCTAGAGGTCTAGACTCACATCCGTCGCCCCAGTCCGGGGCAGTCCTCAGGGACCGACGGAATGCCGACCCTCTTGCTCCTCTGCTGCATCCCCTTCGTGCTCGTCGCCATCGGCATCATCGTGGCCGACATCGTCAGCACGAACCGCCTCCTGCGTGACCTGGAGGACTACGGTCCGACTCCGCGCATCTACAGCCGGGAGTTCCGGTCGTGAGGCGCTGGACGGTCATGGACGACGCGCGCGAGCTGGCGATTCTGGCGGCGGTGCTTCTGGTGTTCGTGGGCATCGTGTACGGCGCGGTGGCGATGGTGTGCCGGAGCTGCGTGTCGTGACGGCGCCGGGGGATGTGCTGGCGGTGATGGATGAGGCGATCCTCGACTGCGAGTGGTTGCGCCGAAACTCCGTCAAGACGATGGAACTCACGCCCGAGCAGTTGGCGGAAGCCCGCGCTGCCATAGCCGAGTTGATCGGCTGCGTAGGAGACGCCCAATCGCTGCTCGCGGAGATCGACAGCGCAGTGCGCGCCGAGCACTCCAAGAATGGGCACCCGAAGTCCAAGAGCGTCGCCGGGATCATCAACGAGCGACTGACGGCCGCCCTCGCCCGCTGCACCGGAGCGAAGGCATGAGCGCCCGCCTCGCCCACGCCGCCAAACGCTGGAACGCGCGCAACCTCCACGGCACGCGCGTCGAGCGTGGCCTGCCGCACCACCCGGACGGCAGCGGGTTCGCCCCGTGCCCGGACTGCGAGGGCGGCGGCGAGGTGGTGGCGCATGACGCCCACGGCCACGGGCCTGAGTGCGAGTACCCGGTCACCTGCGGGCGCTGCGTCGGGGCCGGCGAGGTCCGCGACGGCCACGTCGACCCGATCCTGCTGATGCGCCAGGCGCGTCAGGACCGCTGCAAGTGGGGCGCTGCGGGAGCGATGCACTACGGCCGCGCGCTGGTGCGGGCTTACTCGCCGGTGTGCCTGCCGCAGGACGTGGCGGCGGTGGTGCGCTGGAGCATCGCGGCATGAGCGCCGTCGACGTGGTCGCGGCATTCACCCCGACCGCCGAGCAGGTGGCGGCGATGTTCTGGGAGCTCGACAGCGAGCAGCAAGCCGACTTCTTCGCCGCCCTCGAACGCACCGCCGGCCTGCAACTGTGCTTCCAAATGGCGTTCGTGATCGACGTGATCCGCAAGCGCAGCGAAGCCGGGGACCGGGAGGCGATGCAGGGCCTGCAGACGATGCTCGCTCACGCCAATGCCTACTCTGAGGCGGCAACCGACTACAGGGTCTGGGGCGCACAGCGCGAGCTCGGGCGCATGGCTGACGCAGCCAAGGTGCCGGCATGACCGCCCTCCGCGACCCTCGCGCCGAGTCCGACTGGCTGGTGGCCCGCTTCCTCGGCCAGCGTCCGGGGCCGGTGGATTCGGCCTCTGCCGACGGGCTGGTCGCGACCGACTGCACCGGCGTGATCCGCCGCAATGACGACCTCGCCGAGAGCTGCGCATGGGTGCCGACCGTCGTCACGGCTGGCACGACTCCCCTGCCGAGCCACGAACACGCGGATGCCCTCGCGTCCATCGACACCCACCCCGCGCTGCCGCTGGCGGCATAGGAGAAGTCATGTCTGCAGTGATCGAAATGCCCCGCTTCGGCGACCCCGGTGCGGTCCGCTCCGCAGAGGTCGGGAACGCCGCCTACAACCGCGCGATCAAGCTCGGCTACAGCCGCGTCTCGGCGCTGCAGTTCGCCCGGGTGGCGAAGCGCGATGCAGGCGCGATGGAGTCGGCCGCGCAGGTGGCGCTGCGCGTGGTGATCCCCATGCGCGGCACGTTCGCCGGCCCGACCGGAAGCGCGGCATGAGCGGCGTCGGTAGTGAGCCGGCATACCCGTGCCAGCCCCTCGATCGCTGTGGCAACCCCGCCTGCGAGTTCCAGGCTGGCCTGACGAAGCGCGAGGCAATCGCTGCCAGTCTCATGCCTGCGGTGGTCGCAGCCTACATCGAGGCCAACGGTCGTTGCCTGGGCACCGAGCATGTCGCCTACAACACCGCGGCGCATGCAGTACGACTGGCCGACGCACTTCTCGTTGAGCTCGCGAAGGTGCCGGCATGACCACCCTCGCCATCGTCTACGCCGCGGCCGCCATCGGGTTCGCCCTGGGCATGGTCACCTGCGCGCTGCTCGTTATGGCCGGCCGTTCGCAGCAGGAGCGCCGTCGTGGCCCTGTCGCTTGAGACCGCAGCGGCGCTCGTCGCCGCCCACCGGGCGGAGTGCGACTGCGTCAGCCCCAGCAAGTCCGTCCGCGGTGGGCAGCGCTTCGGTTACGGCTGGGGCCTGACGACTGCCCTACTCCTCTGCACCGCGACGCTGATCGTCTTCGGCACCCCTTGATCCACCCACCACAGGAAACACCCATGAGCATCACCCTCGGCAACACCTACACCGACAACCTGACCGGCTTCACCGGCGTCGCCACCGGTCACGCCGAATACCTCACCGGCTGCGCCCAAACGCTGCTGCAGCCGCGCGGCGCGGACCCGACGAAGCGCCCCGAAAGCGAGTGGTTCGACGACCAGCGCCTCGTGCCCGTCCAGGCGGAGCAGGTGACGCTCGACAACGGCCGCACCCCCGGCTGCGACAAGCCCGCGCCGAAGTACTGAGCGCCCACTCCCCGAAGCCACCAACGAGGCTCCCATGCTCCATCTCGAAGCTCACGAAGTCGACATCACGAATGTGAATTTGCGCAAGGAAAAGCACGGCTCGGAGCGCAAGCTCGGCGTCGACATCACCATCGCGGTAAAGGGTCCGAACAGCATCCTCGACGACGTCGAGAAGGGCCTGCGGCAGTCCCTGTTCCGGACGGCGAAGAAGGGCGAGCAGCTCGACATGGTCGAGGGCGCCGACGGCCTGGTGGCGGTCAAGCATCCGTGCCTGTCGCCCATCCGTCTCGAGGGCAAGTTCACCGGCTACGAGCTGCAGATCGACCACCAGATCGAAGGCACGACCACCGAGCCGCTGATCCTCGTCGACGTCACGCTGAAGGACATCACCGTCGACCCCATCGAGGGCGGCAGCGTGACCCTGACCTTCAAGCTCCAGGCGGCGGTCGAGCCCGACGAGCTGACCGAGATCGGCGAGTTCTACACGCACTCCGCGGTGCGCCTGACCCTGACGCCGCCGACGGCGCAGGAGCAGCAGGAAGCCGCATAACGAACGCATGAGAGGGGCGGGCCGGCCTCGCGCCGGTAGCGAGAGCCATGGGGACCGGGAAGTACCTGCGCAGGGGATCCGGTCGAAGCAAGCCCCCGCCTGCGCTCGCTGCCCCACACGACCGCGGCCTCGGCCGCTGACCGCTGGGAAAGACCAGCACCTTCCACCCAGGCCATCCCGCCGGCGCCGCATCCCGCGGCAGCCATCCCCCTTCGCCGGCGGGAGGCCATCTATTCGGAGCATCACCTTGAACGCTGTCGTCGCACAGACCCAGACCCGTAACGAGCTCGCGCCGACCAGCGAAGGCGCCACCCTGCTGTCGATCATCTCGCGGGCCGCAGCTGACCCGAACACCGACGTCGAGAAGATGGAGCGCCTGATGGCGATGCACCGCGAGATGCAGTCGCAGGCAGCCGAGCAGGCCTTCAACGAGGCGATGGCGCGCGTGCAGTCGAACATGCGCCGCGTCGGCACCGACAAGCGCAACAGCCAGACCAACAGCGACTACGCCACCTACGGGAAGCTGGACCGCTACCTGCGCCCGCTGTACTCCGCCGAGGGGTTCGCGCTGAGCTTCGGCACCGACGCCACCGAGCAGGCCGACATCGTGCGCGTGACGTGCCACGTGACCCACCAGGCGGGCCACACCCGGAAGTACCTGATCGACATGCCGTCGGACGGCAAGGGTGCGAAGGGCAACGACGTGATGACCAAGACCCATGCCACCGGGTCCGCCACGCAGTACGGCATGCGCTACCTGCTGAAGATGATCTTCAACGTGGCGATCGGGAACGACCCGGACGACGACGACGGCAATGGGGCCAGCGGCGAGATCGACCCGGCGGTGACGCAGTGGATCGAGGTTGCCGTTGCCCTGGAGCATCCCGAGGAGTACGAGGCCCGCCGCCGCGAAGTCGCCAAGGCGTTCGGCGGCCCGTCCAAGGTGCCCGCCGTCATCGCAGCAGCCTTCACCGCGGCGAAGACCCGCGTGATGCCGAAGGACTGATCATGCGCATCCTTGACTGCGAGCAGCGGAGTGAGGAGTGGTACGCGGTTCGCCGTGGCCTGCCGACTGCCTCCGAGTTCGGCAACATCATCACGCCGAAGCGCGGCGACTACGCCTCCGCCGCCGAGACGTACATCAACGAGCTGATCGACGAGGTCGTGCGGCCCGACGCTGTGCGCTCAACCGCCACCAGCCGCCACATGCAGCGCGGTCAGACCATGGAGCCCGAAGCCCGCGACCTGTACGCCTTCGTGCAGGACGTGGTGCCAAGGCCGGTCGGCTTCATCCTGAGCGACGACGGCACGATGGGGTGCAGCCCCGACAGCTTGATCGATCCTGACGGCGGCCTCGAGGTGAAGTGCCCCGACGGTCCGACCCACGTGAAGTGGCTCCGTGCCGGCGGCGTACCCGACGAGCACAAGGCGCAGGTGCACGGATGCCTGATCATCACCGGCCGCGCCTGGTGGGACTTCTGGTCCTACTGCCCAGGCTATGAGCCGCTGCTGGTGCGCACGCATCCGGATGCCTGGACGGATCGTCTGCGCGGCCACCTCGCGCGCTTCACCGCGGAGCTTGCCGCCGCACGCGCCCCGTTCGTCGCTGGGGAGGCCGCATGACCACCGCTGCTCTCATCCGTGCCGCCATGCGCGGCCTGACCGAGCCAGCGACGGTCGCAGAGATCCGCGCCATCGAGCCCGCTACCACGATCAGCGCCATCGCGGGCATGGTCCGCAAGGGCGTCATCGAAGCGATCGGCGAGCAGCGGCACTACCGCTACCGGCTGATCCGCGACACGCGGGTGTACGGCAGGACGCCGGAGGAGAAGGCCGCTGCACTGGCGCGGAAGAACGCGAGGGCGAAGGAGCGGATGCGGGCGAAGCGTGCCGCGGCTCCGAAGCCTGTCCGTGCCGTGAAGCCGAAGCCTGCGAGGCCGGTCCGCGAGGTCAAGTGGTCGGTCCCGATTGCGCCGAGCGGACGCCAGCCGAAGGCCGAGCAGCCGCCGGAGACGGTGGAGCAGTGGATGGCGCGCACCGGCAAGAAGCCGCAGCGCCTGGGCCCGTACGACATCAGCACGCCGTTCCGGCACATCGGGAAGGCGGCATGAGCGCGCACCCGCAGGACAAGCTCGCGGCCCTCGACTGGGTCATCGCCATGGCCCAGCAGTCGCCGCACAGGGATTCGCCGCTCGGCTCGCTGTACCTGGCGGCCCTGCGCGAGATGCGCGACGAAGCGCAGCGCGAGGCTCGATCAGCATGAGCACGAGGGAGCGGTTCGAAGCGAGGATCACGCCAGTCCCGGAGTGCGGCTGCTGGCTATGGCTCGGTGCGTGGCATCCACAGTGGGGATACGGCCGGCTCAAGGTCGACGGCAAGGACGAAGGCGCGCATCGCGTCAGCTTCGAGCTCCATGTCGGCCCGATCCCCGAGGGCATGTTCGTTTGCCACCGGTGCGATACGCCGCCGTGTGTGAATCCTGCGCACCTCTTTCTGGGCACACACGCTGACAACGTGGCGGACATGGTCGCGAAGCGCAGGAACGTCCAGTTCCACGCGGCCGGCCAGGATCACCCCAACGCGCGTCTCACGGAGCCACAGGTCATTGCGATCTTCCATGACAGAAGGCGGACCACGGACATCGCTAGGGCCTACGGCGTGAGCCTGCCCACTGTGTGCTCGATCAAGTCCGGGCAGAACTGGAAGCACCTGCACCTACTGGAGGACGCGGCATGAAGTGCTGCAGCGGCTGCACGCGCTGGAAGTCCGCGCGCGAGTTCTACGTCGACCGCCGCCCGGGCCGCAGCCGCGATGGCCGGCATCACGCCTGCATCGAGTGCGAGCGCGCCACGGCCCGAGAACGCGCGCGGGCGCGGTACGTCCCGAAGGGCATACCGATGGCACAGCCGCGCGACCAACAAGGCAAGTTCAGGAGAGCAGCATGAACACCCACGACGCAGCGACGGCGCTGCAGCAGCTGGCGACCGGCCTCGAAGGCTCGGCGCGAGTCGGCCTGGATGCGGAGGGCTTCGGCGCCGTCGCGCGCACCGCTGCCGCCGGGATGCGCGAGATCGCGCGCCGCCTGGCCGCCCCTGCCTCGCATGACGCGCAGCAGTCGGTGGAGGCGAAGGAATTGCGTCGCCAGCTGGACCGCGAAGAATCGGACCATGGGCGGACCATCGGCCAACGTGACGCCGCCGAGGACGCATTGAGCCGCATGTTCCAAGCCGCCACTGGCCGCCAGGCGGAATGGTCAAGCGCGTGGGGCTACGTGGACGCCATCGAGGAAGTCGAGGAACACGTCGCAGCCGTTGCCCAGCAGCCTGCCGTGGTGGGGGATGGAGTAGGCGGGCTGCTGGAAAATGCGGACAGGGTAACCGAGCTGGCTAATCGCCTTGTCGCATCAGGGCCCAAGGCATCGCATGTTTCGTGCTCCGAAACGCACGAGATTGCCGAGTTCGTCCATGCGGCTATCGCGGTTCTCGCCGCCCTCACCCCCGCAGCGACGCCGGTGCCGGATGGGGGTGGGCAGGCCGGGCCGGTGGCGTGGACGAACGATTCGGCTATCCGCCTCGCCAAGCACGGCGGCGTGCTGATGACGTGGAGCAACCCCATGCCCTCCGACGTGCCCCTCTACACCCACCCACCCGAGCAGTCGCGCGCGGTGGCGGGTGTGCCTGATGGGTGGAAGCTGGTGCCGGTGGAGCCGACGCGGGAAATGATCATGGCGGGCGGCTACCTCAACCCTGCGATCCGAAAGACGGCAGACGGCGTGTACGACGCCATGCTCGCAGCCGCCCCGACCCCGCCCGCCGCTGACGCCGATGGAGGTGCAGAGTGAGCGAGGTCGAGAAGCTGCTGGCCCTCGCGGCCGAGATCGAGCGTGACGCCCGCATCGACGGCCCCGGCTCCGAACTGATGCACGACGCGGCCACGGGACGGCAATTGGAGGCATGGGCGGCGCGCCTTCGCGCCATCGCCGCCGACAAGCAGGCGCAGCCGAGTGGGAAGGTGGATGTGATGCTTGCCGTTGCGACTGAACTCCGGCGCGATGCTGCGGAGACCAAGTATCCGCATGCGCGAGTGGCGTGGATCAAGGCAGCCGTGATGATCGAACAGGCCCGCGCCGCCCTGACCGCCGCCAGCAAGGGAGACGGGGCGTGACCGACCAGCTCGTCCCCCGCCTGCCGCGCAGGATGCACCAGCCCCGGAAGGACCTGCTCCGCGAGCAGCTCGCCCTGGCCGCCGACGAGATCGCCCGGCTCCGGGCAGAGAACGAACGCCTCCGCCAGCCGTGGTGGAAGCGCATCACGAGGAAAGCAGCATGAGCGACGGACCCGCCGTCCCCTTCGACGAAGCCGAGGCCGCGAAGCGCCTGGGCATCAGCAAGGCTACCCTCGCCCGCGAGCGCCTGGCCGGCCGCATCCGGCCCGTCCGCATCGGCCAACGCATCATCCGCTACACCGCCGACATCCTCGAAGAGTACCTACGGCAATGCAGGAACGCCCCGGAGCAATCGGTGAATACTGGCTCAGCAAGCGCCGAGGGTCGGAGCAGTGGTGCCGCACCTGGTACGACAACGACGCTCGACAGGTCCGCCGCGCATCGCTTGGCACAGCGGACTTTCAAGAAGGCAAGCTGAAGCTCTGGGAGTGGTTCGCGAAGCACGGCCGCATCGGCCAGCAGCAGCCGCAGGAAGCGTCATTCGACATGGTGCTGGTGCGCTACTACGAGCGCCACGCCCGGCACCAGCAGTCGGCCGAGACGGCGAAGATCGCCCTCGGCTATTGGTCCGACTTCTTCGAGGGCGCCACCGTCTCCGAGGTCACGCCGGCGCGCCAGCGCGAATTCGTGGAGTGGCTGCGCACATCCGGCAAGGCGCCGCGGTCCGACGGCTACATCAAGCGGATCCTCGGCGTCGGCGCCGCGGCACTAAACCACGCGCACAAGGAAGGCGAGATCGCCGCGGTGCCCTACGTGCTGCCCGGCCAGGACGGCCCCGCGCGCGACCGCGTGCTGACGCTGGGCGAGACGCGCGCCATCTGGAAGGCCGCCGAGCAGCCTCACGAGCGCATGTTCCTGGCGCTCGCGTACGGCTCCCTCGCGCGGCCGGAAGCCATCCTCGAGCTGACGCGGGAGATGGTCGATTTTGACCGCCGCCTGCTCGCCCAGAACCCGGCAGGACGCCGGCAGACGAAGAAGTACCGGCCGACGGTGCCGGTGTGCGACTTCCTGCTGCCGTGGCTACACGAGGCGCCGCCGGGCCCGCTGGTGACGTGGCACGGGAAGCCAATCGCCAGCTTCAAGACGGCGTGGCGGAAGATCCGCGATCGCGCCGGGCTGGGGAAGGACGTGGTGGCGAAGACCATCCGCCACACGATGGCCACCGAGCTGCGAGCAGCCGGCGTGCCGGAGGCGGAGATACAGGGATTCCTCGGGCACCGGGCCTTCACTGGCCGGACGGAGGTGTACGCGAAGTACCGCCCCGACTACCTCGGAGAAGCGACGCAGGCGGTCGACCGCTACATGGCGCTTGCGTGTGAGTCGCGTGCTAGTCTTGGTGCCGAGTAAGAAGCCAACCCATTGATTGGATTGGTGGGCGGTACAGGGTTCGAACCTGTGACCCCTACCATGTCAAGGTAGTGCTCTACCGCTGAGCTAACCGCCCGTTGAAGCGCCCGCGGGGTTCAGCGGGGACGCGAATTCTATCCCAGCCGTTAGGGGGCGGCAATGGTGGGGCGCCGCGGGTTGTCGGGGTGGCGTGGTCGCGGCCATGGGCCGCTCCTACAGGGGCCCTTCCTTGCGTCATTGGACCAGGGTGGCGTCCTTCAGGCGGCGGATCTGGTCGCGGACGCGGGCGGCATCCTCGAACTCCAGGTCGCGGGCGTGCTGGAACATCTGCTGCTCCAGGGCCTTGAGCTTGCTGGCGGCCTGGGTGGCGCTGAGCTTGCCGTAGTCCTCCGCGCCCTCGGCCACCTTGCGGCCGCCCTTGCCGCGGCCGCCCCTGCCCGCCTGCTCCGGCTCCGCGCGGGCGCCTTCGAAGACGTCGACCATTGCGCTGGCCACCGAGCGCGGGGTGATGCCGTGCTCCAGGTTGTACTCCACCTGCTTGGTGCGGCGGCGGTCGGTCTCCTCCAGCGCGCGCTTCATGCTGTCCGTGACCTTGTCCGCGTACAGGATGGCCTTGCCGCGCAGGTTGCGCGCGGCGCGGCCGATGGTCTGGATCAGCGAGCCGGTGGAGCGCAGGAAGCCCTCCTTGTCGGCGTCCAGGATCGCCACCAGCGACACCTCGGGCATGTCCAGGCCCTCGCGCAACAGGTTGATGCCCACCAGCACGTCGAACTTGCCCAGGCGCAGGTCGCGGATGATCTCCACGCGCTCCACGGTGTCGATGTCGGAGTGCAGGTAACGCACGCGCACGTTGTGCTCGCCGAGGTATTCGGTGAGGTTCTCGGCCATGCGCTTGGTGAGGGTGGTGATGAGCACGCGGTCGCCCATGGCCACGCGCAGGTTGATCTCGCCCAGCACGTCGTCGACCTGGGTCGCGACCGGGCGGATCTCGACTTCCGGATCGATGAGGCCCGTGGGGCGCACCACCAGTTCCACCACTTGCCCTTCGGACTTCTCCAGCTCGTACTTGCCGGGGGTGGCGGAGACGAAGATCGAGCGCGGCGAGCGCGCCTCCCACTCCTCGAAGCGCAGCGGCCGGTTGTCCAGCGCCGACGGCAGGCGGAAGCCGAACTCCACCAGCGTCTCCTTGCGCGCACGGTCGCCGCGGAACATGCCGCCGATCTGCGGAACGGTGACGTGCGACTCGTCGACCACCAGCAGCGCGTCCGGCGGCAGGTAGTCGAACAGGGTCGGCGGCGCCTCGCCCGCCTGGCGCCGGGTCATGTGCCGCGAGTAGTTCTCGATGCCGTTGCAGAAGCCCACCTCGGCCATCATCTCGAGGTCGAACTGGGTGCGCTGCTGCAGGCGCTGGGCTTCGAGCAGCTTGTTGTTGGCGTACAGGAACTCCAGGTGCTCGCGCAGCTCCACCTTGATCGACTCCACCGCGGTCAGCACGCTTTCGCGGGTGCTGGCGTAGTGGGTCTTCGGGTAGACGGTATAGCGCGGCACCTTGCGCACGACCTCGCCGGTGAGCGGGTCGAACAGCGACAGGCCCTCGATCTCGCCGTCGAACAGCTCGATGCGCAGCGCTTCGGCGTCGGACTCCGCCGGGTGTACGTCGATCACCTCGCCGCGCACGCGGTAGGTGCCGCGGCGGAGCTCGACGTCGTTGCGCGTGTACTGCAGCTCAGTCAGGTGGCGGATCAGCGCGCGCTGGTCGATGTGCTCGCCCTTGGCCAGGATCAGCCGCAGCTTGAGGTAGTCCTCCGGGTCGCCGAGGCCGTAGATGGCCGACACCGTGGCCACGATGATCGCGTCCGGCCGCGACAGCAGCGCCTTGGTCGCCGACAGCCGCATCTGCTCGATATGCTCGTTGAGCGAGCTGTCCTTGTCGATGAACGTGTCCGACGACGGGATGTAGGCCTCGGGCTGGTAGTAGTCGTAGTAGCTGACGAAGTACTCGACCGCGTTGTTCGGGAAGAACGACTTGAACTCGCCGTAGAGCTGCGCGGCGAGGGTCTTGTTCGGCGCCATCACCAGGGTCGGCTTCTGCACCTGCTGGATGACGTTGGCGATGGTGTAGGTCTTGCCCGAGCCGGTGACGCCCAGCAGGGTCTGGTGCGCGAGGCCGCTCTGGAACCCGTCCACCAGCTTCTCGATGGCCTGCGGCTGGTCGCCGGCGGGCTGGTAGGGCGAGACGAGCTGGAAGGGGGGGCTGGGGTCTTTCATGGAACCTCGGGTGTGGGTGGGCACGGCCTCGGCGGCCGGAGGCAAAAATCCGGCAACCGAAGAGTCTAGCGCCGGCGCCGCGGGGCATGCGTCAGGGCGGGACGGCGGCCAGCGTGACCTCTGATACGGCCGCAGCGCTTGAGATGGGGGCCACAACCCGGTTTTCCTACTCCCGCAGGCACTTCCGGCCGATCCCGCCGGGCATCGCGGCCGCCTAGGTTGGCGTTCCCTTCGGAAGGAGTCATGCCATGGGCAGGATGCCCGCGGGATTCACGCTGGTCGAGACAGCGGCCGCCATGGCGGCCGTCGCGGTTGCGGTCACCATCGGCATGCCCTCCTTCACCGGCGGCCTGGAGCGCCAACGCGTGGCTTCGGCCATGCACCGGCTGTCGGCCGACATGGCCATGGCCAGGAGCGCGGCACTCACGCAACGCACGCAGGTGGTCGTCTGCCCGGGCAGCGTTGAGGTCGGATGCCAGCAGGACCGTGACTGGAGTGGCGGCTGGCTCGTTTTCCGGGACGGCGATGGCAATCGACAACCCGACACCGCACCCGATGTCCTGAGTACCACGGACGCCCCAGGGGGGCGTTCGGGCGCACTGGCACTCGTGTCCACGCGGCCGTTCCTGCGCTTCCAGGAGAACGGCCGCAGCGCGCACAGCAACCTCTCCGTCCTCATCTGTTCCCGCGGCTCGCTCAAGGGCAAGGTCGTCGTGAACCGGCTGGGCCGCGTACGGGCCGAAAAGACGACGCAGGTGACCACGTGCCGGGCGCCATAGGGACCTGATGAGGGGGCAGCACCCGCCCGCCTTGACCGCGGCCGCCCAGCCACTAGAATAGCGGTCCCCGCCCGAATAGCTCAGCTGGTTAGAGCACTTGACTGTTAATCAGGGGGTCGTTGGTTCGAGTCCAACTTCGGGCGCCAGACAAAGAAAAGCCACGGCATGCCGTGGCTTTTTTGTTGGCTGCGGCATCACCAGCAGTCGTCGGTCTGCCCGGACCCGCTCTCCGTCTTCTGACCGGCCTGGTTCAGCGTCATCTCCAGGCAGCGGGTGTCCTTCAGCTGCCTGCCCTTGGGCTCGGCGACGAAGGTGAAGGTGCTCGAGCTGACGTCGTCGATGTCGAGCTCGTACGCGACCTCGCCCCCCTCGCGCGGCGAGACCTTGCGTTCGGAGGGCAGGCTGTCCCAGAAGCCCGCATAGGTGTTGTTGACCGTGTGGAACCGCTCCGCCTGAGTGGCCAGCTCGACCAGGTCGGCCTGTACCTGGCCGCGCCGGGATTTGCGAATGCTGTCTTCATAGCTCGGGTAGGCGACCGCCGCCAGGATCGCGACGATCGCAACCACCACCATCAGCTCGATAAGGGTGAAGCCGCGCGCCAGGCGGATGTCCGCCAGGCGCCCACCGTCCCCTGCCACACCTTGCACCCTTCCATGCACGCTCGTTCCCCTGGTCATTGCAGCTGGCGCCAGCTCTGCCGCCCGCATGGGTAAGGCAGGTACATCGGCTGCGCACCGGACACGGTGACCAGCATCCAGCAGCCCTGGGCCGGCGGCTCGGGCGGCGGAGTGCCCGGAGGCGCGGTCGGATCCGGCCCACCGGGCGGATTGGCACGCGGGATCGCCATCACCGCGACATCCTTCACGGGCGCGGTGCCGCCGGTTTCCAGTGCCACCGCGGCCGTCCCCGCCGCCGGCTGCGAGCCGGTCGGGGAGCCGAAGCGGACGCTGGACAGGCCGGCGGCGCCGGTGCGGGTATTGAGCCCGAACAGCCAGTTGAAGCCCTGCGTGGAGCAGCCAGTGGAGCCCGACTGCGGTGCGTAGGTCGGCATGAACACCAGGCCCGTGGCGATGCGCGGATAGCCGACGAAGCGCTCGCCTGCGGGCAGGTCGACGAACCAGCCACGCGCCGCCAGCGGCGCCGTACCCGCGGTCATGGTGCGCGTGGTGCCGGTGGTCGTGACCGTGTAGCCCTGCAGCGTGGCCCGGGTGGTCGTGGACGTCGGCTGCGCACGCAGTTCGTCGTTGACCGCGTACAGGGACTGCACTTCGTCCTCGCCCGGGTCGTTGACGAACGAGAAGCTGCCGGTGCCGAAGTACAGCATCACGCCGCCATTGGCGCCGGTGGCGGCCGTGAGGCCACCGAGGATCGGCTGGCGGTAGGTGTTGGAGTTTTCGGTATGGGTGCGGGTGGTGAACAGCGGCGTATTGATGGTGAGACCGGCATTCGGGACCGGCGTGCGCAGGTCGAACTTCCACACTGCGCCACGCTGGTCGGCGCCGTACACCGTGTCGACCAGGCCATCGCGGAACTGACCGGTGATGCCACCGGCGGACGGGCCGCCCCAACGGTCGACAGCCACGATATTGCCCAGGCCATTGCTGCCCGCAGGAACGTTCGCTCCGGTTTCGACGGCTTCGATCATGTGGATCGTCGGGTTGGAACCATTGCCGATCTCGACCGCGAACAGCACTGCCTTGCCGCTGGCGCTGTTGTAGCCGTTGCCGAACAGCGCCATCCAGGTGACGTTCTCGTTCTGCGTGGTCTTGACCGGCACGATCACCGGCTTGCCGAGGACGTGGCCGATGTTCGAACGTACTTCCGCGTCGAGACTGGTGTTGAAGTTGTTGATCTCCCACATCCGGTCGTTGGCGCTGAAGCTGTCCGGATCACTGACGTCGAGGGCGAACACGCTGCGCCCGCCCGCGCCCGACGTGCCGACGACGATCGTCTTCCACGTCCCGCCGATGCGCACGTCGGATACCGCGAGCGGGCCGTCGACGTAATAACGGTGGTCGAACTTCTGGTCGTTGTCGTTGTCGGGGTCATACGGGAACAGGAGGTTTCCCATGTGCCCGAGCGAGGTCTCCGGGATGTAGGCGAACTCCTCGCGGCCGCCGGCGGTATCCATCACGCCGTCCGCGCCCATGCCGCCATCGAAGGCATGGAACATGCCGTCGTTGGCGCCTACGTAGACCATGTAGCGCTGGCTGGCGCGCTTCGCCGTAAGGAAGGTGCGGTAACTGGTGCCGATTGCACCCGGGAGCGAGCCATAGCCGTAGTCGTCGAGCGGCGAGCTCACCACCGGCGTGGAATTGACGATGTCGCCCAGCGCCGTGGTGCGGTCGCGCAGCTCGCCACCGTTCTTCTTCTCGAGCGTCCTGTTGCCCCTGAGGTAGGAGATGGACTGGGCGAGGTCGACCCCCAGGGCGGTGATTTCCGCCGGCGTGCACCGCTTCAGCGTGTTCGAGCACAGCTTCGCGAGGGTGACGTTGCCACTGCCACCATCGAAGGGGCGCGCGGTGTTGCCATCGCCGTAATAGATGTCGCGCGCGCTCGGGGTCGGGAACTCGTCACTGGCTTCCCAGGCGAACTGGAACTCGGGCACGCGCGTCGTCGGGTGCAGGACCACCTTCTGCGCAGTGAGCTCGCTGAACCAGTCGGTGCCGTTGTTGCCGACCTCGTACCGAGGGGCGACGGCCAGCGAGCCGGACGCGATGCGGGCGCCGGTCAGTGCGATCGTGCCGGAGGGCGAAGACCCCGCGGTGACCGACGACAGGATGCGGCGCATGGCCGCCAGGATGTCCGCGGGCGTACGCGCATTCACCAGCTCGCCGTGGGTATTGGTGGCGGCGTGCCAGATGTCGTCGATGGTGCTGCGGTTGTCGTTCTGGCGGCTGGGCCAGTTCTCGTAGATCGCCGGCGTCGTATACGCGTCCGCGTCGACATCGGGGTTGAACAGGTTGCCGCGGCCGCCGAGCGTGACGCCGTAGAAGTTGACGTGCAGGTTCGCCTGGCAGTTCACCTTCGGATCGGTGGTCGGGCAAGACGAGGGAAGCGGCACCTGCCCCTCGGGGAAGTTCGTGTCGAGTGGCGACGTGCCACCGGCATCGTTCTTGTAGAAGCTGGTGGCGATATCGGCCATGGTGTCGCTGTGGCCGTCCTGGAACGGCACGCCCATGGTGCCGTCGACGTTGCCCACCGTCGGGCCGTCGCTGTTGCTGTAGCCGTCGGTGAACAGCATCAGCGCGTTCTTCTGGCACGCCCTCTGCACCGGCGCGCCACCACGTGAAGACGTGATCGGATCCTTGCGCATGAACTGGCGCCCGCCCGCGTACACGGACTGGCGGTTGTAGGTGCTGCCCCAGCTCGGGTTGCCGACGATGAGGTCGTACAGGCTCGCCTTGTCCGTCCCGTCGGACATGTCCAGCATCTGCACGCGCTCGGTGTTCGTGTCGGCGGTGGTGAGGTTGGGATTGTCGAACGAGCCGTGCTGGTTGATGCGGAAGTAACCGATCCGCATGTTCTCGATGTCGACCAGCGAACGGGTCAGGCCACCCACCAGCGCGCGATGGCGATTGCCGTAGTACGAGAACCAGTTGGCGAAGTTCTGCAGCGCCACCGTATCCGTGGCCCGGATGTCGTACCGCCACATGTCGCAACCGGGGCCGCAGGCGTCATCGACCTGCGTCCGCGGTACCGATTCGTAGCCGGCGGGCCTGGCGTCGGACTTGAGGTAGAACGTCGCCAGCCGGTGCTTGATGAAGACGTTGCACTGCGCGCCCATCGTGTGATCGGACGACAACGTGTGCCATGAGGTCCAACCGGCAGGCCAGCTCCAGGTCGTACCGGTCAGGCCGCCACAGCCGTTCGTATTCTCGGTGCGATACTCGGTCCCTGCCGGCAGAACCATGCCGTTGTACGTATTGAACCTGTCCGAGAGCTGCCCGTTGCCGCCCGCCACGGCGGTTCCATCGTGCCAGGCGGTGAGGTTGACGGTCCCCAGGCCGACACCGTTCGGCCGCGGGTCAATCCGGGTCGCCGTGAGCGAGGCATTGCCGAAAGACGTACCGTCGCTGTTGAGCCAGGGCTGGTAGGTCACGGTGGGATCGAAATACGCCGGGTTGTAGTCCGGCGAACGCGCGAAGCCCATGGTGTCGACCGGCGGGATCCCGCGCCAGCTGTTGTTCTCGCCGTTGCGCGGCGACGAACCGTAGGAGAACGCCCAGCCGCACGCACCACCGCTCGTGGTGCCGGTCCGGAGTCTGCCCGCGTTGACGCCGGACGTCACGAAGAAGCTCCACGCTGAGCTGCTCGTGTCCTTGCTCCAGCACGCCTTGCCATCGGCGCCCGGAAACTGGTTGTGGTACGTCATCGAGCCGGAATCGTCGATGGCCATGATGAAGGCCGGCGGCACCTGCACCTGCGTGTTGAGCGGCGCCTGCGCCAGGACGCCCTGCCCCTGCGCGGCGAACAGCGCGTAGATGAAGTAGCCGCCGGTCGCGAGGACGGCGACGGTGGCGGCGGTGGCGATCTTGGTGCGGCGCGTTGCCATGGATGCAGCCCTCAGAGCTTGAACACGGTGTCGACCACGGCGGACGACGTCGGGTCGTCTTCGTTGTCGGCCGCGTAGGACGTGATGTGGTAGATCGGGAACGGGTTCGCTTCCTTGGGCCCGCCTTCATCCAGCGGCGCCTCGCCCTGCACGCATTCGTCGATCTGGCGGATATGGGTCGCCGGGACCGCATCGAAGCTCTGGGTTTCGGCCCAGGCGACGGGGTCGAACCCGCTCTCGTCGTCGCAGCGGCCGAACGTGGCGGGATCGACGGCGGTGCACACCGGCGCCCCGACGCGATTCACCAGCTCCTCGATGGCGCACTCGGTATCGCGCACCTCGAGCTCCACGTTCTGGAACGCGGTGTTGGCCGCGAGGTAGTTGGCGGACATCCGTTCCTGCATGCCCGTGACCTGCATGCCGATGACGCCGATCAGCGCCAGCAGCACCAGCATGATCAGCGCGACATAGAGCACGGCACCCTGCTGGCGACGGGCGGGCGCGGGGCGCCGTGGAGCGGGTCTGGCTGCGGATGTCATGGATCAGTTCCCGAACAGTCGGTTGCGCAAGGCGATCGTGGCTTCATAGCTGGAGCGGAAGCGGGTGTCGTTGGTGGCGCCGGGCACGAACTCGACACCCAGCACGCGCTGGCGCTGGGCAGCGGCATCGGCCTGGCCCGCGGCGGCGGGGTTCGGGCTGCGCACCAGCAGGCCCACCTGCACCAGGCCCACGCGGCGCCACTCGGCCGCGCGCGCCGCAGCGGTGCCGGCCCCGGCAACGACGCCGGCCGCAGTGTGCTGCTCGTTGATGTTGCCCACCGGCGGCGTCGTCGACGAGATCACATCGACGTCGTCCTGCCCGTACAGGATCTGCAGGTTCTCGATCCCTTCCACCAGTTCCTCGCGGTCGGCGACCGGATAGGCTCCGGTGGCGTCGGCCCGTGCGCGCCACAAGGCGGGCTCGCCGGTGGCGCCCGCGGCGATGTAGTAAGCGAGCGACTCGGCGCGGTACAGGGTCGTCAGCCCGTTCGGGAACGGGGTGTACCGGTCGCCGAAGTTGTAGTTCGCCGCCGTCGTCACCGTGGTCGTGGGCGCAGCGACGCCCTGGAACACATCGGCGTGGTTGCAGTCGGAAATACCGTAGAGCACCGGGGCGGCGACACCGCCGGAGGTGAGCGCGCTCCAGCGGTTCGTGTCCACGGTGAGCGCCTCGCCCGAGCCGCCGGGCGCGATGGCGGTGACCGGCGCGCCCTCGCCATGCAGGTAGCGCAGCACCAGGATGTCGCTGCCAGGCAGGGGGTTCAGCGCCTGGATGTGTGCAGGCAGACCCGGCGCGGCCGGCCAGACGGCGCCGAGGGTCAGATCCTGCCCCGGCGCGGTGTCCTGGGCCTCATAGCCCTGGATCGTGACCGAGAAATCCAGCGCATGGCCGGAACCGCTGGGGATCGACGGGGAGAACCGGACCGTGGGGTCGCCCTCGTTCTTGACGAAGTGCGCCTGGTCGTTGACGCAGCCGAAGTGTCCGGCCATGCGGATGTCGCGCTGCAGGAAATCGATCGCAAAACGGGCGTTCTCCTGCGTGCGTGCCAGCCCCTCCGACAACTGGTACGCCGCGCGCGACGCGCTGAATACCTGCACCAGGCCGAGGATCAGCAGGCTGCCGATCAGCAGCGCGATCATGACCTCGATGAGCGAGAGGCCAGCGGCCTTCCTGTAATGCATGACCGTCCTCATAGCCGGGTCTCGAGCGCGAAGGTGGTTTCCTCGTCCGGATTGGCCGCATCCCAGCGCTGGTCGCCCCAGGAGATGGCGACGTTGACCACGCCATCGACGTAGGTCACGTTGGCATTGGCCGTGTCGCCCAGGGTCTGCACCACCTGGCACTGCCAGCGCTCGATGTTCTGCGGGATCGACACCGCGCCGACCGGCCGCGAGCAGTCGCTCGCGTCGATGTCGCCGGCATCGAAGCTGGCGCCGCTGGTGCCGGCATACCAGGCAGCCTGGAAGCGGTTGGCGCGCATCTGGTCGAGCAGGTCATAGGCGAGGTTGGTCGCCTGCGTGCGGTAGTTCGCGCTCTGCGCGAAACGCAGGCTCATGGTCTGCAGAAGGGCAAAGCCCAACAGTCCCACGGCGAGGATGATCAGTGCGATCAGCACTTCGATCATGCTGAAACCGCGCGCCTGCCGGCGACCACGGATTCCGGATTGCAGGGTGCTCATGCCTCGCACGCCTCCTGGACGATGTGGGTCTGGCCGGTGGTGCTCACGGTGAGCACGCGCCGCAGCGGATTGCCCTCGGGGCATTCGTCCGGCTCGATGGTCAGGGAGCGCAACGAGCCGATGGTGCGGCCGCGCCGGTCGAAGCGGATGGTGGTCGCCTCCTCCGGATCCACCGCCACGTCGGCGACGACCTCGACCTTGTTGCGCGCCTGCGTGTAGCGGACCACGCGGTCGTCGGCGCCGGTTTCGACGCCGTCGCCCTCGGCGTCGATCCACACCATCCAGCCGTCGTTCCAGTCGCCGTCGCACTGCTCGCCATCGGTCGTCGTGCAGATGGCGGCCCCGCGGGGGCTGCGGATGGCCTCCGAGCGCGCCAGCGCGATGGACGCGATCAGCTCGTTGCTCGCGGTGGCGACGCGGTTCGACCGCATCGAGCCCTCGAAGCTCGGCAGCGCGACCGCAAGCAGGATCGCCACGATCGCGACCGTGACCATCAACTCGACCAGAGTGAACCCTTGATTTGGCGCGCGACGCATGTCCCCTACCCGTCTGTGCGGCAGCATCGCGTGAGCGTAGAGGGCCCGCGCGGCGATGCAATCGACAGGGGGATGGACGGTCAGGGCGTCTGGACGAGCGTGGGGAGCCCTGGCGGCGCGATGATCTTCGCCGATTGCCGCGCCTGCCGATCTTGCGGAGAGGCAGAACGCGTGCTGCCACGGCGCGTCGCTTTGCGACGCAACGTGGCGAGCCGGGTCAGGCCACCACTTCGTAGCAGGGCCTGTACTCGCCCGCGATCTTCATCCGCCGCTGCTCCACGAAGGCCTGCAGCAGCGCGTCCAGCGACTCCATCATGTCGCGGTCGCCGTGGATCTGGAACGGGCCGTGGGCCTCGATGCGGCGCATGCCCTCTTCCTTGACGTTACCGGCGACGATGCCGGAGAACGCACGCCGGAGGTCGGCCGCCAGCGCGTGGGGCTTGCGGCCGTGGTGCAGGTCCAGCGACGCCATGGCCTCGTGCGTGGGCACGAACGGCTGCTGGAACGGCAGCGGCACTTCCAGCGCCCAGTTGAAGTAGAAGGAATCCTTCTGCGCGATCCGATACTCGCGCACCTTCGCGATGCCGGCGGCCATGCGCCGGGCCACGGTGTCGGGCTCGCCGATGATGATCTCGTAGCGTTCGGTCGCGGCATCGCCGAGGGTCAGGCGCAGGAAGCGGTCGATCTGCTCGAAGTACGGCGCCGACGCCACCGGGCCGGTGAGGATCAGCGGGAACGGCAGGTTCGCGTTCTCCTCGCGCAGCAGGATGCCGAGGAGGTAGAGGATCTCCTCGGCCGTGCCGACGCCACCCGGGAACACCACGATGCCGTGGCCGATGCGGACGAAGGCTTCGAGGCGCTTCTCGATGTCCGGCATGATCACCAGGTGGTTCACGATCGGGTTCGGCGACTCGGCCGCGATGATGCCGGGCTCGGTGATGCCGATGTAGCGCGTGCGGCGCTTGCGCTGCTTGGCGTGGGCGATGGTGGCCCCCTTCATCGGGCCCTTCATCGCGCCCGGGCCGCAGCCGGTGCAGATATCCAGCCCGCGCAGGCCGAGCTCGTAGCCCACCAGCTTGGTGTATTCGTACTCGTCGCGGTTGATCGAGTGGCCACCCCAGCAGACCACCAGGTTGGGATCGGCCGGCTGCAGGATGCGCGCGTTGCGCAGCAGGCCGAACACGGCATTGGTGATGCCGGCGGAGGATTCCAGGTCGGCTGCGTACTCGGGGCCGAGCTCGATCGAGATGTAGGCCAGGTCGCGGACGGCCGCGAACAACAGTTCGGCCACGCCGCGGATGATCTGGCCGTCGACGAAGGCCATCGCCGGTGCGTCGATCAGGTCGATGCGCACACCGCGGTCCTGCTGCAGCACCTGGATGTCGAAGCTCGGGTACATCTCCTGCGCCGCGCGCGGGTCGTCGCTGGCGCTGCCGCTGGTGAGCACGGCGAGCGCGCACCGCCGCAGCAGGTCGTGCAGCCCGCCGGAGGATGCGTCCTTGAGCCGGGCGACCTCGTCGCGCGACAGCACGTCGAGCCCGCCACGCGGGTAGATGCGGGCATTGACGGTGGGCAGTGCCTTGGCCGGCACCGCCCGGGGAAGCTGGGTCATCGGATGGTCTTTCGCGGATCGGGCAGCGACTTTAGCGCGTTGCCGGCGCCAACGAAAACGGCCGGGTTTCCCCGGCCGTCGTCGTTGCGGCAGTGGCGCCCGCGGATCAGAACTTGTAGCGCAGGCTCAGCATGACCTTCCAGCGCGACACGCCGGTGTTGATGCCGTCGCCGTTGTTCTCCTGGATCTGCGAGTTGTCCGTGGTGCCGGTGAAGTTGTAGACGTACTTGCCGGTTTCCGGGTTCACGCCCGCGTAGTTGGCGACGCGGCGGGTCGAGAAGAAGCCGTAGTCGTCGATCTGGCCCCAGTCCTCGTTGATCAGGTTGCCGATGTTCATGACGTCCAGCGCCACTTCGGCCTTGTGGCCGAAGAACATCGGGATTTCCTGGCTGACGCGCACGTCGAAGGAGTTGGTCCAGCCGGCGTTGAACTCGTTGGCCGGGGCCACCTGGCCGCGGAAGGCGTTGAGCTCGGGGGCGCTGCTCTGCATCCAGTCGAAGAACGCCTGCTCCATCGCGGCACCACCCACCCACTCGACGTCGCCGGGGCCGGCGGGCACGTAGAACAGGTCGTTCGTGCCGGCGCTGTCGCCGTTGAAGTCGTTGTAGTAGATGTAGCTGAACGGACGGCCCGAGCGACCCTCGTAGAACATGCCGACCTGGGTCAGGTTGTCGCCGAACAGCTCCTTCTGCCAGGTCACGGCCGCGGTGAAGCGGTCGCGGATGGCGTAGCGCGAGTTGTAGGCCACCGGATCGTTGGCCTGGAAGGCCATCGTGTTGCTCCAGTTCGACGAGTTCTGCGAGCTCGTCGCGGGGCTGAACTCGGTCGCGTCGGTGCGGGTGTAGCCGACGGTCCAGCCCCAGTTCTCGACCATCGGCTTCGACAGCGAAACGGTCAACTGCTGCGCGGAGCCCTTGTCGGTATTGCGGATCACGATCGCCTGGTCGACGTCGGCCGGCCGGTTGGCGCGGTTGCGGGCGCCGTTCTGCCCGTTCGCGATGCCGCGGTCACGCGCCGAGAAGTTGTCCGGGTCGAGGCCCGCCTCGTTCCAGAACAGCATGCGGCCGTCCTGGCCTTCGTAGGTGGGCGTGCCCACGTCCAGGCGGTCGAACCACAGCGCGTTCCTGTTCTTGGTGAGCAGCAGCTCCGCCGAGGCCACCAGGCCGTACCAGGGCAGCTCGTGGTCGAACGCCAGGTTCGCCTTCCAGATCGAGGGCAGGGCGAGGCCCGGCTCCATGATGTCGGCGGTGATGCGCGGCGCACCGGCGCCGCCAGCGGTCGGCACCGACGGCGGCACCGTCGGATCGAAGCCCGGGACGTTGTCGCCGGTCAGGTTGTAGGTGTCGAAGTTGAGGCCGGTGTTCTGGAACGGACCCGCCAGCCACACGTTGGGGTTGCCGCCCTGGAACAGGCCGACGCCGCCGCGCAGCTGGGTCGGACGGTCGCTGTCGAAGGTGTAGTTGAAGCCGAAGCGCGGCTGCCACAGCTTCTTGTCGAGCGTGACCGAGTTGTCCAGGCCGTACAGCTCCTCGATCCGCGCGTTGTAGATCGGCGCGTCGCCGAATTCCGGCATGTCGACGCGCAGGCCGAACATGAGGTTGAGGTTGTAGTTCACCGCCCAGGTGTCCTGCACGAACAGGCCGGTGTTGGTGAAGTTGTAGGCGGCCGGGATGTCGTTGCGGCTGCCGCCCGGGCGCGGCGCGCGCAGCTGGTACTGGCGCGGGTTGTTGTTCTCGAAGTCTTCCAGGCTGGCGAAGGTGTAGACGCCGTTGAGGTCGCGGCCGTAGAAGTTGAGGATGTCGTTGTCCTCGTAGTCGAAGCCGAACTTCAACGTGTGGTCGCCCGCGTACAGGGTGCCGGCGCCGAACAGGCTGAGCTGCTCGGTCTCGACCACGTTGACGTGGCGGTTGCGCTCGGTGCCGAGGTTGATCGTGTCCTGGCCGGCGCCGACGTTCTCGATGATGATGGTCGGAAGGTCGGCATAGGTCGCCGCGATCGACGAATAGTCGCGCTGCGACACCTTGAACTCGGTGGAGAAATTGTCGCTCCAGTCGCTGAACAGCTCGCCGACGACGCTCTCGAACGTCTTGTTCTGGTCGTACCAGTAGCTGCTGAGCGAGATGCTGCTGTTGCCGAAGCCGACCAGCTTCGGCACGACCTCCTCTGTCTTGCTGTAGCGCAGCGCGGCGCGGTGGTTGTCGTTGATGTTCCAGTCCAGCTTGACCGCGTATTCCTCGATGTCGGTCTCGCTGATCGCCGGCGGGTTCAGGCTGCCCGGGTCGAAGCCGAAGCCCTGCGCGGCCGCGATCACGCGATCGACGTGGTCCTGGGTGATGTCGCCGGTGCCGAACGGCGTGCCGCCGAGGCCGGTGCCCGGGCGCTCGCGCTTGAACTTCTCGTAGTTGGCGAAGAAGAACAGCTTGTCCTTGATGATCGGGCCGCCGAAGGTGAAGCCGAGGGTTTCTTCCTTCTCGAAGCCGTCGAACTCCTCGCCCTCGAGCTCCTCGCGCACCCAGTCGCCGTCGATGAACGAGTAGTAGGCGCTGCCGCTGAACTCGTTGGTGCCCGACTTGGTCACCGCGTTGACGACGGCACCGGTGCCACCGGAGATGGTGGTGTCGTAGTTCGCGAGCTCGATCTGGATTTCCTCGATCGCGTCCATGGAGACCGGCTGGCGCTCGGTCGGCATGTTGTTGGCCTCGAGGCCGAACGGGTCGCTGCTGTTGACGCCATCGATGCGGATGACGTTGAAGCGCGAGTTCTGGCCGCCGGCCGAGATCGAGCCATCGGCCTTGCTGACCTGGGAGATGCGCGGGTCCAGGCGGATGTAGTCCTGGATGTTGCGGTTGGCGGACGGCAGCGCCTCGATCTGCTCGCTGTTGAGGTTGGTGCCGGTGCCCATCTTGTTGGCACTGAAGATCTCGGAGCCGCCGCCGACGGCGGTCGCGGTGACCGTCTCGAGCGTGGTGAGGTCGCCGGTCAGCTGGGCGTCGACCGTGGCAACCTGGTTCAGGCCGAGGAACACCTCGTCCTCGGTCCGGGTGCCCTCGCCGGGCTTGGTGACCGTGATCTGGTAGGGACCGCCCACGCGCAGGCCGCGGGCGCTGTAGCGGCCGCTGGCGTCGGTCGAGGCGCGGCTGACGGTGCCCGACTCCACGTGGAGGATGGTGACGTCCGCGCCGGTGACCGGCTGGCCCTGGCTGTTCACGACGACGCCGCCGACACCGGCCGTGGTGCTCTGGGCGAAGGCGGGCGCCGCGGCAAGCGCGGCGATCAGGCCGAGCGACAACTTGGACACTCGGATGCGGTTACGGTGGTTCATGGGTCAGGAGCCTCGGGACTGGAAGAGGGTTGGCTGGCGCGCGGGGCGCGGCGGCGGACGACGTGGGAATCCCCGCCCACGGTGCGGTGGCGATCACGTGGGGTTAACATCAGATTAACACGGTAGCCGGGGCGGATGACAGTGATATGACCGTCCGGGGACGGCTGACATCGCCGCTCCCAGAGGGCGGACGCCGGCCGGGCCGGAAGTCCCGCCGGCGGGTCGCGCGGCGGCCTGAGCGTCAGGCGGCGACGCGCAGGTAGCTGGTGATCCCGTCCATGAACATCTGCACCGAGATCGCCACCAGCAGCATGCCCATCAGGCGCTCGATCGCCATCAGCGCGCGTTCGCCCAGCAGCCTGTACAGCCACGGTGCCGAGAACAGGATCAGCGCGGTCGCGGCCCAGGCCAGGAACAGCGCGAGGCTCCAGCTCCAGAGGCGGTCCGGCTCGTTGCTGCCCATGAGCATCACCGCGGCCATGCCGGAGGGGCCCGCCACCAGCGGGATCGCCATGGGCACGATGAAGGGCTCGCCTGCAGGCAGGGCGCCCATCAGGCCCTCCGGCCGCGGGAAGATCATGCGCAGGCCGATCACGAACAGCACGATGCCGCCGGCGATCGACACCGACTCCTGGCGCAGGTGCATGAGCTCCAGTGCGTACTTGCCGCCCCAGAGGAAGAGCATCAGCACGCCCAGCGCGATGAGCAGCTCGCGCGCCAGCACGATCCGCTGCCGCTCCGGCGGCAGGGTGCGCAGCATGCTCAGGAACACCGGGATGTTGCCCAGCGGGTCGAGGATGAGGAACAGCAGCAGCGCTGCCGACGCGATCGTCATGCCGGCGCCCACACCGTGCCGCGGTGGGCCGCACCCGCGGCCGAAAGCAGTGCCACGCAGGCCCCGGCATAGTCGTCCGGCGCGGCCGCGCGCAAGTCGGCGTCCTCGACGAACGCCTTCGACCGCAGTGGCGTGCGCATGGGCCCCGGCCGCAGGCCACTGACGCGGATCGCGCTGGAGCGCAGCTCCGCGTCGAGCATCGCCACCAGCCCTGCCTGTGCCGACTGGCCGACGCCGTAGCCACCGCGGTACGCGACCGATTCGGGGGCGTCGTCGACGACGAAGACGATGCTGGCGTCGGCGGCGCGCCGCAACAGCGGCAGGCAGGCCTGCGTCATCCACCAGCGCGCGGTGACACCCACGTGCAGCGCGCGCGCGAACAGGGACGGGTCGGTGTGCTCGAGCGGGGTCAGCCCTTCGAAATCGGCGGCGCAGTGCAGGATGCCGTCGAGCCGGCCCAGCGCCGCGCCGATGCGGCCGGCAAGTTCGGCCATGTCCGCGGGCGTCGCCCCCGCGAGGTCCATCGGGTAGTTCAGCGGCTCGGGTAGGCCACCACCGGCGTCATTGCGGATAGCGTCGTAGACCCGGTTCAACTTCGGCACCTTGCGCCCGAGCAGGACCACCGTGGCGCCGGCGCGGGCACAGGCCAGCGCCGCCGGGCGGCCGAGGCCGCCGTGGGCGCCGCTCACCAGGATCACGCGGCCGGCGAGTGCGCCGGACGCACCCGCGTCGGCCACGTCGGTACTCACGCCTTCTGCGTCTCCGACACCATGCGCGCCAGCTCGCCCGACTCGTACAGCTCGAGGGCGATGTCGCAGCCGCCGATCAGCTCGCCATGGATGAACAGCTGCGGGAAGGTCGGCCAGTTGGAATAGCGCGGCAGGTTGGCGCGGATCTCCGGCTCCTCGAGCACGTTCACCGTGTGCAGCACGGCGAGGTCGGCACCAGCCGAGCGCAGCGCCTGCACCACGCGGCTGGAGAACCCGCACATGGGGAACTGGGGCGTGCCTTTCATGAAGAGCACGATGGGGTGGCCTTCGATCTCGGCCTGGATGCGTTCGAGCACGGACATGGACAACTCCTGCATTGCCGCACCGTCGCGGGGCGGCGGCGGGCGTGGGGTTTACAATCCGCCATTGTAAGGGCTCCGGGCCGCGACCACCCGCCCGCGCGCCCGCCGTCCCCAGGCCCCCGCCCCATGCCGATCGAACTGCCTCCCCTGCCCTACGACCGCAGCGCGCTCGAGCCGCACCTGTCCGCGATGACGCTCGAGCAGCATCACGGCCGTCACCACCGCGGCCATGTCGAGGCGCTCAATGCCGCGATCGCAGGCACGCCGCTGGCGTCGCTGGCGCTGGAGGACATCGTGCGCAAGGCCCAGGGCCGGACCTTCGAGCACGCGGCGCAGGCGTGGAACCTCGCGTTCTACTGGCGCTCGATGCGTCCGGTGGCGGCGGGTGGCGGCGGCGAGCCCGGGGGCGCCCTGGCCGAGGCCATCGCCAGGCGGTTCGGCGACGCTGCAACGTTCCGCCGCCAGTTCGATGCCGCGGCGGGTGCGCTGCTCGGGGCCGGCTGGGCGTGGCTGGTGCAGCGGCGCGATGGCAGCCTCGGCATGGCGGTCACCGCCAACGCCGCCACCCCGCTCACCGGCGACGCACGGCCACTGCTGGCCTGCAGCCTGTGGGAGCACGCCTACTACCTCGACTACCGCGAGGCGCGCGGCCGCTACCTCGAGGCGTTCTGGAACGTGGTCGACTGGGACTTCGCCGCCTCGCAGCTGGCCTAGCGCCCCAGGGCCTCCCCGAGGCGCTCCAGCACCGGGGCCACCTGCGCCTGCCGCCCGAGCGCTGCACCGACACGCGCCAGCGCGGCCGCGAGCGCCTGCGCGCCGTCGCTGCGCAGCGTGGCATGGCCGACCTTGCGTCCCGCCCGCGGCGACTTGCCGTAGTCGTGCCAGTGGCCGCCGGCTTCGCCGAGGATGGCCGCCGCCTCGGGCATGGCACCCACCCAGTTGAGCATGCAGGCGTGGCCGCGCATGCCGGTGTCCCCCAGCGGCAGGCCGGCGACCGCGCGCAGGTGGTTCTCGAACTGCGAGGTCTCGGCACCCTCGATCGTCCAGTGCCCGGAGTTGTGGACTCGCGGCGCGAGCTCGTTGGCGAGCAGCACGCCGTCGCGGCAGAACAGCTCCAGCGCGACCACGCCGACGTAGTCGAGGCGCTCGACGAGGCGACGCGCGTGGTCGATCGCGGTGGCCTCCAGCGCCGCCGGCACCGCGGCCGGCGCCAGGCTCGCCGACAGCACCCCATCGACGTGCCAGTTCTCGGTCAGCGGCCAGGCGCGGAATCCGCCGTCGCGCCCGCGCACCGCGACCACGCTGAGCTCGCGCTCGAACGGCACGAAGGCCTCGAGGATGAGCCCCACCTTCTCCGCCTGCGCGCCAAGCGCCTCCCAGGCCGCCCCGGCGTCGTCGGCACTGCGCAGGCGGAACTGGCCCTTGCCGTCGTAGCCCAGGCGCCGTGTCTTGAGGATGCAGGGCGCGCCGACACTGGCGATGGCGGCGTCGAGCTGGTCGCGCGTATCGACGGCGACGAACGCCGGCACCGGGATGTCCAGGTCGCGGAACAGGGTCTTCTCGGCCAGCCGGTCCTGCGCGGTCGCGAGTGCACCCGGGTTCGGGAACACCGGCACGCGCGTACCGAGCCAGCGCGCGGCCTCCGCGGGCACGTTCTCGAAATCGAAGGTGGCAACGTCGATGCGCGATGCGAATTCGGCCAGCGCCGCCTGGTCGCGGTAGTCGCCGACCAGCAGCGGCGCGAACTGGCCGGCGCAGGCATCGGCCGCGGTGTCCATCACCAGGAAGCGCAGGCCGAGCGGCGCCCCGGCCAGTGCGAGCATGCGTGCAAGCTGCCCGCCGCCGAGGATGCCGACCGTGGTGGCGGAGGCGTTCACGTGCGCGGATCGTCGTGGGCGATGACATCGTCGCACTGCCTGCGCCGGAACGCGTCCAGCGCCGCGGCCACGCCGGGGAACTCCGGCGCCAACATTGCCGCCGCGAACAGCCCCGCATTGGCTGCGCCGGCATTGCCGATGGCGAACGTCGCCACCGGTACGCCGGCGGGCATCTGCACGATCGACAGCAGCGAGTCCAGGCCGTTCAGCGCGCGCGACTGCACCGGCACGCCGAGCACCGGCACCACCGTCTTCGCCGCGAGCATCCCCGGCAGGTGCGCGGCACCGCCGGCACCGGCGATGATCGCGCGCAGCCCGCGCGACTGCGCGCTGGCGGCATACTCGAACAGCACGTCGGGCGTGCGGTGCGCCGACACCACGCGCACCTCGTGCGCGACGCCCATCGCCTCGAGCCTTTCGACCGCGTGCCGCATCGTCTCCCAGTCGGAGCGCGAGCCCATCACGACGCCGACCAGCGCCTGCTGCGGATTGGCGTTCATGGCCGTCCCCCGTGGCAAAGACGTATTCTAGCGGGCCCGCGCCGATCCGGTACCGCCCATGGACCGCAAGCTCCTCGACATCCTCGTCTGCCCGGCGAGCCGGCAACCGCTGGGCCTGCTCGACGCGAGCGGGCTCGCTGCACTGAATGCCGCCATCGCCGCCGGCACCGCGCGTCGCGCCGACGATGCCGTGCAGGCCGAGCCGGTCCGCGAGGCACTGGTGACGCAGGATCGCAGGACGATCTACCGCATCGACGACGGCATCCCGGTGCTGCTGGTCGAAGAAGGCATCGCGGTTGCGTCGATCGCGGATTTCCCCCGGGCATGAAGGCACGCCAGCCGGCCGCGCCCCTCGCCATCGAACCGCCCGCGCCGGACGTGGTCGCGCAGGACGTCGCGCGCGCGCTCGCCGAGGACATCGGCACCGGCGACGTCACCGCTTCGCTGTTGCCCGACACCGCCGACAGCGCGTACCTGCTGTGCAAGGAGGACGCCATCGTCTGTGGGCGGCCGTGGTTCGATGCCTGCCATCGCGCGCTCGATCCGGAGGTGAAGATCGAATGGCGGGTGCAGGAGGGCGACCGCGTTCGCCGCGGCACCGTGCTGGCGACGCTCGAGGGCCGCGCGCGCGCGCTGGTGACCGCCGAGCGCACCTCGCTCAACTTCCTGCAGACGCTCTCCGGCACCGCCACCATCGTCGCCGACCACGTGGCCGCGGTCCGCGGCACGGGCACGCGCATCCTCGACACCCGCAAGACCATCCCCGGCCTGCGCCTGGCGCAGAAGTACGCGGTGCGGGTGGGCGGTGGCAGCAACCACCGGATGGGACTGTTCGACGTCGTGATGCTGAAGGAGAACCACATCCGCGCCGCGGGGTCGCTGGCGGCGGCGGTGGACGCCGCGCGTGCGCAGCATCCCGGCTTGCCGCTGGTGGTCGAGGTGGAGGACCTGGCGCAGCTGGAAGACGCCCTGCGCGCCGGTTGCGATCGCATCCTGATCGACGACTTCGATGCCGCCACGCGCCGCGAAGCGGTGCGGATCGCGAAGGCGCCGCCCTACAAGGGCCGCATCCCGCTCGAGGTCTCCGGCGGCGTCGACCTCGTGACCCTGCGCACGATCGCCGAGGACGGCGTGGACTGCATCTCGATCGGCGGCCTGACCAAGCACGTCCGCGCGATCGACCTGTCGCTGAAGCTGGGGCCTGCCCCGGACTGAACCGCGGCGTCAGCCGGGCAGGAAGAACAGCGCCCCGGCGATGGTGGCCGCGATCGCCGCCACGCCCGCGACCCACGGCCAGCGACTTGCCGGCGCCCGGGCGGGCGCCCTCGCGCGGCTGCGCGCCGGCACCTCCACGGCCTGCCCCTTGCCAGGGGAGACCACGCGGAAGCGCATCACGTCGAACCCGATCTCGTCGCCGTGCGCGGCCCACGCCCGCTGCGTGCGCACGTCGTTGAGCAGCCAGCCATTGGTCGATCCGAGGTCCTCGATCAACAGGCCCTGGTCGGTCGGGGTCACGCGCGCGTGGTGGCGCGAGAGCCCGGGGAGGTCGAGCCGGATGCCGCAGTCGGGGGCGCGCCCGACGATGGTGGGCGCCAGCACCGGGATCGTGCGCCCGAAGCCGGCACTGGAGATGCCGCGCAGCACGTAGCGGGGCAGCACCGGACGCACCGTCGTGGCCGCGAGCTGCTCGTCGTTTGCAGATGCGTCGGCGGGCACGCCGGACGATTCGGCCACGATCGAGGCCGGAACCGGCGCGTCCAGCGACGCGAGCCGGGCCTGGACCCGCTCGAACGCCACCAGGTCACCCGGGCGCAGCGCGATCAGGCCGTCGACATCGCGGTCGTTGACCCGGACCGTGGCACCCGGGGGGACCTGGAGCATGACCCCGGTGGCGGTGACGTGCAGCTCGCAATGGCTGGGCATGACCCCGGGCCGGTCGAGCAGGATGTTGGCGTCGGGGGCGGAGCCGACGCGGTTGACGCCCTGCCCGAGCAGGACCTGCGGGTGTTCGCCACCGGGGAAGAGGAGTTTCATCTCGATACGCTGCATTGGGGAAGGTGAAGCCCGTGGCAAGGCCTTGCCGGGAGGCGGCGCGGCCTCCAGAGTAGGTCGATGCCCAGCCTCATCCTGCTCATGATCGCCGGTGCCGCCGTGTTCGGGTGGTGGAGTGCCGCACGCGCGGCGGCGGAGCGCGCCGAGCAGGTCGGCCGCCACGCCTGCCGTGCAGCCGGCGTGCAACTTCTGGACCAGACCGTGCACGCCACGGGGCTGCGCCTGCGCCGCCGCGACGATGGCCGGCTCGGGGTCGAGCGCAGCTTCCGGTTCGAATACTCCGAGGACGGGATCCAGCGCCACATCGGGCGGATGGTGCTGCGCGGGGACGACCTGGTGGCCTTCAGCGGGCCTGCCGCCTCGGCGGGGGCCATCGGCGGGGGGTGATCCGGGCCGACCGACCCGCTGGAAAACCGCGCGGCCAAGGCCGCTCCCGCAGTTGCGGGGACGGCTACTTCACCACGCGCAGGTGGGCGCCGCGCTTCGGCCCGGGGCCGCGATCTTCGGGCGGTGACTCGGGACCGTCACCCGGCGGTTCGTCGTCAGGGCCGGGCGCCGCGCCCACGTCCTCGGGCAACGCCATGCCCTGCCCGGTTTCGCGGGCGTAGATCGCGAGCACTGCCGGGATCGGTACCTGCACGGGGTAGCTGACGCCGCCGAAGCGCGCGGTGAAGCGCACGCTCTCGTTGTCCATCTCCAGCTTCGCGACCGCACGATCGGCGATGTTGAGCACCACGCGGCCTTCCTTCACCGTGTGCGGCGGCACCTGCACCCCGGGCTGGCTGGCATCGACGAGGACGTGCGGGGTCATGCCGTTGTCCGCGATCCACTCGTACAGCGCCCGCAACAGGTACGGCCGGTGGCTGGTCATGGCCGGCGGCGTGCTCACCGCACATACCCCTGGAGACCGTGCCCGGCACGCCCTGCCCCGCCTGCTCCCGCCCCCGTCGCGTGCATCAGGCCGGGATGTCGCGCAGGTTCTTCTCCTGCGGCGTGAGGCTTCGGGCGAAGCCGGGGTTGCGGAAAATGCGGTTGCCGTAATCCTCGATCGCCTTGCCGTCCTTCGGCAACGGGATGTCCAGCGCCGGCAGCCGCCAGATGATCGGCGCCATGGCGCAGTCGGCCAGGCTCATTTCGGGATTCAGGAAGAACTTGCTCGCCTTGAACAGCGGCACCGAGGCGGTGAGCAGCTCCTTCAGCCGCTTGCGGCCGGCTTCGGCCTGCTGACGGTTGCCGATCTGGACCGCCTGCACCTGCGGGACCCAGTCGTGCTCGATCCGCAGCATCGCCAGCCGCAGGCGCGCGCGCGACAGCGGATCCACCGGCATCAGCGGCGGATGCGGGTAGCGCTCGTCGAGGTATTCGCTGACCACGCTGGCCGCGTACAGCACCAGGTCGCGCTCGACCAGGGTCGGCACCGAGTGGTACGGATTCAGGTCGAGCAGGTCTTCCGGCGGGTTCTGCGGATCGACCGGGATCAGGTCGTAGGTGACGCCCTTGGCCGCCAGCACCAGCCTGGCGCGGTGGCACAGCACGTCGTCGACGGAAGAAAACAGGGTCAGCGCGTTACGCATACGGGGACTCGCAGCCATCATCGAACCACTCCCGCAGCCGGTCCACCGGCCGCATCGACGCCGCACGCGCCTCGCATGCGGTCGCCATGTTTGCTGCAGGCGCGGCGTCCCGGGCCGGGTCGTCCGGAGACGGCCGCGGCGCACGCCACCGGATCACGTCCGGCGGCGCGCGGTGCTGCCCTGCTAGTGCACGTCCCTCCAGTACTCCTGCTTCAGCAGCCAGGCGAGGAAGGTGAAGAACGCGAGGAACAGCAGCACCCAGACGCCCAGGCTCTCGCGCTTGAGCGCGGCCGGCTCGCCCACGTACTCGAGGAACGCGGTGATGTCGCGGGCGGTGCGGTCGAACTCCAGCGCATCCTGGCTGCCCGGTGTCGCCACCTGCAGCCGCTCGACCACCGGATCGCCGGTCGCCTCGTCGGGCGCGCCGTACACCGGGCGCTGCACGCCCTGCATTTCCCACAGCACGTTCGGCATCGACGCGTTCGGGAACAGGGTGTTGTTCCAGCCGATCGGGCGGCTCTCGTCGATGTAGAAGGACTTGAGGTAGGTGTAGATCCAGTCGCTGCCGCGGACGCGCGAGGTCACGCTGAGGTCCGGCGGCACCTGCCCGAACCATTCGCGTGCGCCTTCGGCGGGCATCGACACGTGGATCTGCTCGCCGAACTTGGCGCCGGTGAAGTTGAGGTTTTCCATCACCTCTTCCTCGGTCAGGCCAAGGTCCTCGGCCATCCGCGAGTAGCGCATGTACTTCAGCGAATGGCAGGCCGAGCAGTAGTTCATGTACAGCTGCGCGCCACGCTGCAGCGAGGCCCGGTCGCCGAGGTCGACGCCGGACTGCTGGAGCGCGCCGCCGGTGGCGGCGAAGGCGGCCGGGGCCAGCAGCAGGGCGCCGGCGACGGCGAACGCGCGCACCAGGCGCAGGAGGGCGGAGGCGGGACGGATCTTAGTCATGCGTCGTCACCCGCTCCGGCACAGGCTTGGTCTTGTCGATCTTCGTCCACAGCGGCATGGTGATGAAGAAGGCGAAGTAGAAGAAGGTCAAGAAGCGGCCGATGATCGTCTCGGTCGGATCGGTGCCCGGGCCGGCGCCGATCTTGCCGAGCCAGATGAAGCTGATCGCGAACAGGCCCAGCAGCACCTTCGACAGCAGGCCGCGGTAGCGGTACGACCGCACCTTCGCCCGGTCGAGCCACGGCACCGCGAACAGGATCGCGATCGCGCCGAACATCACCAGCACGCCGCCGAGCTTGTCCGGGACCACGCGCAACATCGCGTAGTACGGCGTGTAGTACCAGACCGGCTTGATGTGTTCCGGCGTCACCAGGCGGTTGGCCTCGGTGAAGTTGTCGTGCTCCAGGAACCAGCCGCCCAGCGCGGGGGTGAAGAAGATGATGAACGCGGCGATCATCAGGAAGAAGCCGACGCCCACCAAGTCCTTGACCGTGTAGTACGGGTGGAACGGGATCGCATCCTTCGGCGCCGTGGCCGACCAGCGGTTGCCCTTGGGGCCGTACTTGACGTCGACGCCATCCGGATTGTTGGAGCCCACCTCGTGCAGCGCGCCCAGGTGCAGGACCACCAGCAGCAGCAGGACCAGCGGCAACGCGATCACGTGCAGCGCGAAGAAGCGGTTGAGCGTGGCGTCGCCGGGCAGGTAGTCGCCCATGATCCACTCGGTGAGCCCGGTGCCGATCACCGGCACGGCGCCGAACAGCGAGATGATCACCTTGGCGCCCCAGAACGACATCTGGCCCCACGGCAGCACGTAGCCCATGAAGGCCTCGGCCATCAGCACCAGGTAGATCAGCATGCCGAGGATCCACACCAGCTCGCGCGGCTTCTGGTAACTGCCGTACATCAGCCCGCGGAACATGTGCAGGTAGACGACGATGAAGAACAGCGAGGCACCAGTGGAGTGCATGTAGCGGATCAGCCAGCCCCACTGCACGTCGCGCATGATGTACTCGACCGACGAGAAGGCGTCGGCCGCGCTCGGCTTGAAGTGCATCGTCAGGAAGATGCCGGTGACGATCTGGTTGACCAGCACCAGCATCGCCAGCGAACCGAAGTAGTACCAGACGTTGAAGTTCTTCGGTGCGAAGTACTCCGTCATGTGCTTGCGGTACGCCGGCATCATCCCGGGCGTGCGCTCGTTGAACCAGTTGAGCGCGCCGCCGATCAGTCCGGTGACGGGGTCGTTGGGCGCCGAGCGCTTGTCGTTGTGCGTCGCCATCACGCGGCTCCCTGCGGGTCTTCGCCGATCACGATGGTGTTGTCATCCACGAAATAATGCGGGGGAACGACCAGGTTGGTCGGCGCGGGCACGCCCTCGTAGACGCGGCCGGCCATGTCGAACTTCGACTTGTGGCAGGGGCAGAAATAGCCGCCCTTCCAGTTCGCATCGAACGGCTCCGGCCGGATCTCGGCCACCATCTCCGGCGAGCAGCCGAGGTGGGTGCACAGGCCCACGAGCACCGAGATGTCGGGCTTCAGCGAACGCAGGGCCGGATTGGCCTCGCGGACGTACTCGGGCTGCTGATCCGGGTTCTCGGACATCGGGTCGCGCAGCTGGTCGTCGAGCGTCGGCAGCAGCTCCAGGATCTGTGCCGACCGCCGCACCACCCAGATCGGCTGGCCACGCCATTCCAGCACCAGGCGCTGGCCCTCGGCCAGGGCGCTGATGTCGGCCGTCACCGGTGCGCCCGCGAGCTGCGCCTGCGCGCTCGGGAACCACGACTTGATGAACGGCACCGCAGCCACCGCGACGCCGGCGGCGCCGACGACGGCCGTGGTCGCGGTCAGGAAGCGACGCCGACCGTGGTCGACCGTTCCCGTGTCCTCGACTGGATCCATAACCCCTTCACTGCCCATCGTCACTCCGCAACACGTCGGTCGCTCGTCATTGGCTGCCGGGGCCGCTCCTGCCGGAGCAGCCGCATAAAGACGACAAAGTGTAACGGAACGCCGAATGCGCAGACAACGTTCAGGCGCCGCCGCGAGGCTTCGCTGCGGTCCACGGGGGGTCAATTGGCCGCGAGCTGGCCGCGGTAGCGATCGGCGAGCACCGCGACCCGCTCCACGTAGCGCCGCGTCTCGCTGTACGGCGGCACGCCCTTGTGGCGGTCGACCGCGCCTTCGCCGGCGTTGTAGCCGGCCGCAGCGAGGGTCAGGTTGCCGTTGAACCGCTTCAGCAGCCAGGACAGGTACTGGACGCCGCCGCGGATGTTCTGCGCCGGGTCGAAGGCGTTCACCACCCCGAAGCGACGGGCGGTGGCCGGCATCAGCTGCATCAGGCCCTGCGCGCCGACACGCGACAGCGCATTCGGGTTGTACGCCGACTCGGCATGCATGATCGCGCGGATCACCGCCTCCTCGACCCCGAACTCCCGCGCCGCCGCCTTCACCTCGCTCTCGAACGCGGTGGTGTTCAGGCGCAGGGTGCCGAAGTTCACGCCCGGCGTGGCGCCACAGGCGTAGCAGGTCTCGACGAAGCTGTATTTGATGGTGCGCACCGCGGTGGCGCCCGACCCGTTGCCGGGCCGCGCACTGGTGTAGTGGCGCACGCCGTCCTTGACGTACGAGTACACCTGCCCCTGTACCAGGCGCGGGGTGGACGACGGCTTCGGCTTTGACTGGGGTGCGGGCGCGTCGGCCGGGGACGTGCCCATGAACGTGGCCGGGGCGTTGGCATCGACGTTGGCCGGGGGCGCGGCTGCCGGCCTGGCCTCCGAGGCCGCCGGTGGCACCCATGCCGGGACCCTGGGCGCAGGCGTGCGACTGGCGGTGTAGCTGCTCACGACGGTGCACTTCGCGCCCTTGACGCGCTTGCTCACGTAGGCACGCCCGCCATCGGCGCTGTCGCACCGGTAGATCGTCCCGGCCACGGCCGGTGCCGCCGCCAGCACGCAGGCGATGGCAAATGCTGCCGCAAGCCGCTTCATGTCCGCCCCCCTCATTGCGCCGGAGTCTCCTATGTTCGGTGCCGGTTGCCAAGTGCTTGATCCGTGACGGAAACCACGGGTCGAGCGCGTGCCGTGCGCAAGCCGGCGCACCCCCCTTTCCAACGCGAACCGGCTGCCAGCGCGGACGCGGCGTCTAAACTGGTGGGCCCATCACGACTCCGGCCCGGATTCCGCGCCGCCACCCGGACACCCGCCATGACCGACACTCCGGCCGCCCTCCTCCCGCCTGGCCCCGGGACCGCCGCCGCCAAGCGGGGCAAGCTCTTCATCCAGACCCACGGCTGCCAGATGAACGAGTACGACTCGGCGCGCATGGCCGACGTGCTCGCCGCGAGCGACGGCCTCGAGCTCACCACCGATGCCGCCGAGGCCGACGTCATCCTGGTCAATACCTGCTCCATCCGCGAGAAGGCCCAGGAAAAGGTGTTCAGCCAGCTTGGTCGCTGGAAGTCGCTCAAGGCCGATGGCCGCCCGGTGCTCATCGGCGTGGGCGGCTGCGTGGCGTCCCAGGAGGGCCAGGCGATCGTGGCGCGCGCGCCCCATGTCGACCTGGTGTTCGGGCCGCAGACCCTGCATCGCCTGCCGGAACTGATCCGCGCCCGCCGCGACAGCGGGCGGCCGCAGGTCGACATCAGCTTCCCCGAGATCGAGAAGTTCGACCGCATGCCGGAGCCCCGCGCGGACGGTCCGACCGCCTTCGTCTCGATCATGGAAGGCTGCAGCAAGTACTGCAGCTTCTGCGTGGTGCCGTACACCCGCGGCGAGGAGGTCAGCCGGCCGTTCGAGGACGTGCTCGTGGAGGTTGCGCAGCTGGCGGCGCAGGGGGTGCGCGAGGTCAACCTGCTGGGGCAGAACGTCAACGCCTATCGCGGCCCCTACCCGGCCGCATCCGGCACCGGCACCGAGCATGCGGACCTGGGGCTCCTCATCCGCGCGGTTGCGGCCATCGACGGGATCGACCGCATCCGCTTCACCACGTCCCACCCGCTGGAGTTCAGCGACTCGCTCGTGGAGGCCTACCGCGACGTCCCGCAGCTGGCGAACTACCTGCACCTGCCGGTGCAGTCGGGCAGCGACCGCATCCTGGCGGCGATGAAGCGCGGCTACACCGCGCTGGAGTTCAAGCAGAAGATCCGCAGGCTGCGCGCGGTGCGCCCGGGCATCTCGATCTCCTCCGATTTCATCGTCGGCTTTCCCGGCGAGACCGAGGCCGACTTCGAGAAGACCATGACCCTGATCGAGGACGTGGGTTTCGACCAGTCGTTCTCGTTCATCTACTCGCGCCGCCCGGGCACGCCCGCCGCCGACCTCGAGGACGCCACCGGCCCCGAAGAGAAGCACGCGCGGCTGGCGCGGCTGCAGGCGCGCATCAATGAGAACGCGGCCGCGATCTCGCGGTCGATGGTCGGGACGGTGCAGTCCGTGCTGGTGGAAGGCCCCTCGCGGCGGAACGCGGCGGAACTGACCGGCAAGACCGAGAACATGCGCTCGGTGAACTTCGCCGGGCACCCGCGCCTGGTCGGCCGATTCGTCGACGTGCGGATCACGGATGCCATGACCAATTCGCTGCGTGGGCGGGTGGCCGACGTCGACGGCGATGCGGCCTGACGGGACACCCGGGCCGGCGGTGTCGTCCCGGCCGCGGCGCCACCTCCTCCGCGCCGCCGCACTCGGACTGTGGTTCTGCGCGCTGGCGCTGCTCGGCCTGGTCCGGGCCTGGTTGGCGGCATCGGATGGGGACAGCAGCGATGCAGTCGCGGCACTGTGGCTGTGGGGTTCCCTGGGACTGCTGGCGATCGGCGGGCTGGCGCTGGCCAGGGCCCTGCGCCGGCCGCGCTGAGGCGCGGCTCGACCGGGCGCCGCCCCGCCACGGCGCGGACGCCGGCGTGGAGATCCCTCCACGCCACACGCGCTACGCTTCCGCCATGACCCAGAGCCCCCAGACCCAGCGTGACTTCACCCTCGAGCCCGCCGACACCGAGTGGCTGGCCAACGTGGCAGGCCCGTTCGACGCCCACCTGCGCCAGATCGAGCTGCGCATGGGCGTCGAGATCGCCAATCGCGGCAACGTGTTCCGCGTGAGTGGCGACGACGCCGGCGCCGTCGCGCGCACCGAGCGCCTGCTGCGCGAGCTCTACGAGCAGGCCGGAGAGTCGACCTACGACGGCCACGCCATCAACCTGCGCCTCAACGTCGCCGAGGCCGACGCCGCGCCGCGGCCGCAGCCGGAACCCGGTTACGTGCCGCAGGAGGTCGCGATCCGCGTCAAGCGCGGCACCATCCGCGGCCGCGGGCCCAACCAGCAGAAGTACCTGCACGCGATCGCCACCCACGACATCAACTTCGGCATCGGCCCGGCCGGCACCGGCAAGACCTTCCTCGCGGTTGCCAGCGCGGTGGAGGCCCTGAACGAATCCCGGGTGCAGCGGCTCATCCTCGTCCGGCCTGCGGTCGAGGCCGGCGAGAAGCTGGGATTCCTGCCCGGCGACCTCTCGCAGAAGGTGGACCCGTACCTGCGGCCGCTCTACGACGCACTTTACGAGATGCTCGGCGTCGAGAAGGTGTTGAAGCTGCTGGAGAAGAACGTCATCGAGATCGCGCCGCTGGCGTACATGCGCGGGCGCACGCTCAACGATGCCTACGTGATCCTGGACGAGGCCCAGAACACCACCATCGAACAGATGAAGATGTTCCTGACCCGCCTCGGCTTCGGCAGCACCGCTGTGGTCACCGGCGACATGACCCAGGTCGACCTGCCCAAGCACGTGAAATCAGGCCTGCGCGATGCCATCGACGTGTTGCGCGGGGTCGATGGCGTGAGCTTCACCTTCTTCGAGGCGCGGGACGTGGTGCGGCACCCGCTGGTCGCGCGCATCGTCGATGCCTACGAACGCCGCGACGCCCGGGACGCCCCCGACGCGGCGTAGACTGCCGCCATGACCAAGGGTCCCGTCCGCCTCGACGTCGCAGTGGGGTACGCGCTGCCGCGTGCCGGCCTGCCGGCCTCGTCGAGTTTCCGCAAGTGGGTGGCGGCCGCCCTGCACGGCCGCATCCGCGAGGCCGACCTCGCGATCCGCCTGGTGGACGGGGAAGAAGGCCGGGCCCTGAACCGGCACTACCGCGGCCGCGACTACGCCACCAACGTGCTCAGCTTCCCGGCCGACATGGGCGAGGGCGTGAAGCTGCCGAAAGGCGTGCGCATGCCCCTGCTCGGCGACCTGGTGCTTTGTGCGCCGGTGGTCGCGCGCGAGGCGCGCGAGCAGGGCAAGGCGCTCAACGCGCACTACGCGCACCTCACCGTGCACGGCACTCTGCACCTGCTCGGCTGGGACCACGGCGACGACCGCGAGGCCGAATGCATGGAGCAGCTCGAGCGCGAGATCCTCGCCGGGCTCGGTGTCGCCGACCCCTACAGGGCCGACTGACCGAAGGGGAGCGCCCGGACATCCGCCGCCCCGCGCCGGCGCCGGCGCGGGGGCCGCGGCCCGCGGCAGCAGCGGCCACCGCGGCACGCAGTCAGAGGCAGTCGACGAGCCCGTCGTAAAGCGTGACGGTGGAACCGGGCAGCGCGGCATACAGCGGCTCCTCGCCCGCCAGCGCCGCCAGCAGCGCCTCGAACGTCGTCCCCGGGAGCAGCGGCGACAGGCAGAACCAGGCCTGGGTCTCCACGTCGTACCCGCCGGTGGCTGGCACCAGCGATTCCTCGCTGGCGGCGAAACTCCAGCCGCAGCTGCCGATGCGGCCGCTGCCGGGCCGGACCGAGCAGACGAAGCGCAGGGACTGGATGTTGCTGTAGTCGCCCTCGCAGAAGGTGTCGCCGCAGATATCGTCGAAGTTGCGCCGCAGCTGGCGGCGAAGCGTGAACCAGGCCTCGTAGTCGGCGTCGGACGCCAGGTAGGACGTGGCGTCCACGTAATCGGCATGCCTTGGGCGCGCCTCCGAGGGCGGCGGCGCCAGGGCGGTGCAGCACAGCAGGGCGAGGATGGCGGGGGTGGAACGGGGGGCACGGGTGCGGTGCATGGGGTCCTCCTGGAGGTGTCGGCCGGGTCGCGTCCTGCGACGGTGCAGATTGGCCGGTGCGGGCCCCTGTCGCCGTCCGCCCTTGCCCCGCGCGGGGGGCGCGAAAGGCCGTCCCGGGGGTCGGAAATCCCCCTCCCGGCCTCGCGCCGGCGCCATCGCGCTAGACTGTCCCGGTCGCCCCGCCCCTGGGGCGCAGACCCGAACGAGATGTCCGAGGACGACAGTAGTACCAGCGCCGCGCCGGAACACCCGGAGAAGCGGCGCGGCTGGCTCGAGCGCCTGAGCTCGGCCATATCCGGCGACCCGACCACCCGCGACGACCTGGTCGAGCTGCTGCGCGATGCGCAGGCCGACGGCCTGATCGCCGCCGACACCCTGCGCATGATGGAAGGCGCGATCTCGGTGTCGGAGCTGAGCGTGGCCGACGTCATGGTCTCGCGCGCGCAGATGGTGGCGCTGCCCGGCGACGGGCGCTTCCTCGACCTGATGAAGCAGGTGGTGGAATCCGGCCATTCGCGCTTCCCGGTGCACGGCGAGGACAAGGACGAGATTCTGGGCATCCTGCTCGCCAAGGACCTGCTGCGCGGCGTGGTCGCCGACAACGGCCCGGGATCCATCCGCGAGCTGCTGCGCCCGGCGGTGCTGATCCCGGAATCGAAGAAGCTCAACGTGCTGCTGCGCGAGTTCCGCCAGTCGCGCAACCACATGGCCATCGTCATCGACGAGTACGGCGGCGTGGCCGGGCTGGTGACGATCGAGGACGTGCTGGAGGAGATCGTCGGCGAGATCGACGACGAGCACGACGACGCCGAGGATCCCGACGCGCTGATCGCGGCCCAGGCCGACGGCCAGTACGTGATCGACGCGCTGACGCCGATCTCCGATTTCAACGAACGCTTCGGTGCCGACTTCGACGACGACGAGTACGACACGATCGGCGGCCTGGTCACCGCGGCGATCGGGCACCTCCCGGAGGCCGGCGAGGAACTGACGCTGGGCCGGTTCGCCTTCCGCGTGGCGCGCGCGGACGCACGCCGCCTGCACGCGCTGCACATGGGCATCCACGGCGACTGATGCGCGGATCCGTCGGCGCCAGTGGCTTCGTGCGCCAGCAGGGGACGGCCGCCGTGCTGCGCGCGCTGCTCGCCCTGTGCGCCGTGCTCGCATTCGCGGCACCGGCCGTGGCCGCGCAGCTGGCGCAGTCGGGCCCTGCCAGCGGCGCCCCGCGCATCGGCGTGATGACGATGCAGCCGGGGGAGATCTTCTTCGAGCGCTTCGGCCACAACGCGATCGTGGTCGACGATCCGGCCGAAGGCGCGATCTCCTACAACTACGGCTTCTTCGACCCCACCGAACCCGACTTCATCGCCCGCTTCGTGCGTGGCGACATGCGCTACCGCCTGCTGGCGCTGCCGCTGGCCGAAGATCTCGTCTACTACCGCGACGTCGGGCGCGGCGTCACGATCCAGTGGCTGGATCTCGACCCGGGCGAGGCCACGGCGCTCGCCGCCCGCCTCGCCGACAACGCGCGCCCCGAGAACGCCCACTACCGCTACGACTACTTCACCGACAACTGCTCGACCCGCGTCCGCGACGCGATCGACGGCGCACTTGGCGGAACGCTCGCCGCACGCCTGCAGTCGCGCTCGCAGGGCAACACCTTCCGCAGCGAGGCGGTGCGGCTGGCGTCGCCGGCGCCGTGGATGTGGCTGGGCTTCGATGTCGGCCTCGGACCTGCGGCGGACCGTCCGAACTCGCTGTGGGAGGACGCGTTCGTCCCGATGCGGCTCGCGACGAGCCTCCGCGGCATGCACCGCGCCGATGGCCGGCCGCTGGTGCAGGCCGAGGAGCGCCTGCTGCCGCACCGCATCGATCCCGAACCGCCGGAGTCGCGCAGGGCGTGGTGGCCCTGGCTGCTGGCCGGCTTCGCAGCCGCCGCCCTGGTCCTCGCCACCGTGCGCCGCCGGCCGCGCCTGGTCGCCGGCGCCGCCTTCGGCCTGTGGCTCCTGTGTGCGGTGGTGGCGGCGCTGATGCTCTTCATCTGGTTCGGCACGGCGCACCACTTCGGCTGGGCCAATCACAACCTGTTGCTGGCGAGCCCGCTGTGCCTGCTGCTCTTGCCGGGTGCGTGGCGGCTGGCGCGGGGACGTCCCGCGGGGCGCGTGTTCGCTGGCGTGCTGGCGATGCTCGCGGTGTCCGTGGCCGCCGCGCCGTTCCTGCACTGGCTGCCGCTCGCACCGCAGCGCAATGCGCACTGGATCGCGTTGCTGTTGCCGTTGCAGCTGGCCTTCGTGCTCGCGCTGTGGCCGCGGCGCACCGCATCCGCGCCCACTGCTCCCGCCCCCGGCCCCTGAGGAGCCACGCCGCGCCGCCGCATACGTATGCAGCCGGACGGGCGCGTAGCGCGTGACAGAATCGGCCGGGTCGCCACCGCCGGTCCCGCCAATGTCCCGCACACCAGCGCTCGCCGTCCTGCTGCTGACCTCCGCACTCGCACTGCCGGCCGCCGCGGCCGGGCCGCCCGCGCCACCGGTGCACCGCGCGGCATCGCCTGACGGCGCGCTGTCGGTCGAGGTGACCACCGACAATGACGGCCGCCCTTCGTATGCGGTGTCGTACGCCGGGACGCCGGTCATCGCGCCGTCGCGGCTCGGGGTGATGTTCGCGGACGCACCGAAGTTCGAGCGCAACCTCGTGGCGTCGAACCCGCGCCGGCGCAGCGCCGACAGCACCTGGGAGCAGCCCTGGGGCGAGCGCCGCCTGGTCCGCGACCACTACAACGAACTGCGCCTGACGCTGACCGAGAAGGTGCCGCCGGGCCGCGCCTTCGACGTGGTCTTCCGCATCCACGACGACGGTGTCGGCTTCCGCTACGAGTTCCCGATGCAGCCCGGGCTCGAACGCCTGTCGATCACCACCGAGCTGACCGAGTTCGACATCGCGTCGGCGGCGACGGCGTGGTGGATCCCCGCCGGCGAGTGGAACCGCGAGGAGTACCTCTACCACCGCACCCCGGTGGAACAGGTCGGCGACGCCCAGACCCCGATCACCCTGCGCACGGATGCCGGCCTGCACGTCTCCATCCATGAGGCGGCACTGGTGGACTACGCCGGCATGAACCTGACGCGCGTCGACGGCCGGCGGCTGAAGGCGGCGCTGACCCCGGGCGTCGGCGCCGCCAGCGTCGAGCGCGAGGCGCCGATGGCGACCCCGTGGCGCACGATCCAGGTGAGCCGGGACGCTGGCGGGCTGGTGGAGTCGAGCCTGATCCTCAACCTCAACGAACCCAATGCGCTCGGCGACGTGTCCTGGGTCCAGCCGATGAAGTACGTCGGCATCTGGTGGGACATGCACCTGGACCGCCGCAGCTGGGCGTCGGGGCCGAAGCACGGCGCGACCACGGACTACACGCGCCGGCACATCGACTTCGCGGCCGAGCACGGCTTCGGCGGCGTGCTCGTCGAAGGCTGGAACCTGGGCTGGGACGGGGACTGGTTCGGCAACGGCGCCGACTTCAGCTTCACCGAGCCGTACCCGGACTTCGACCTCGAAGGCCTCGCCGCGTACGCACGCGGCAAGGGCGTCCAGCTGATCGGCCACCACGAGACCTCCGGCCATGCCGCGCATTACGAGTCGCAGCTGGAGGCGGCATTCGACCTGTACCAGCGCCTCGGCATCCACGCGGTCAAGACCGGCTATGTCGCCGACGCCGGCCAGGCCAAGGTGCGCGACAGCGAGGGCCGCCTGCGCTACGCATGGCACGAAGGGCAGGCCATGGCCCGGCACCACCTCCACGTGGTCACTGAGGCGGCGAAGCGGCGGATCGCGGTGAACCCGCACGAGCCGGTGAAGGACACCGGGCTGCGCCGCACGTATCCGAACTGGATCACCCGCGAGGGTGCGCGCGGCATGGAGTTCAACGCCTGGGGCGAACCCGGCAATCCGCCGGAGCACGAGGCCACGCTGGTGTTCACGCGACTCCTGGCCGGCCCGATGGACTTCACGCCCGGTATCTTCGGCATGGAGACGAAATCCGGCGGCCGCATCGCGACCACCCTCGCCAAGCAGCTGGCGCTCTACGTGGTGGTCTACAGCCCGTTGCAGATGGCGGCCGACCTGCTGCACCACTACGAGGCCAATCCGCGGCCGTTCCAGTTCATCAAGGACGTGCCGGTGGACTGGGAAGACACGCGGGTGGTGGCGGGCGAGGTCGGGGAGTTCGTGGCCATCGCGCGCCAGGAGCGTGGTGGACACGACTGGTACGTGGGCGCAGTCACCGACGCCTCCGCGCGGGAACTGGCGGTGCCGCTCGGCTTCCTCGATCCCGCGCGCCGCTACCGCGCCACCGTCTACCGCGACGGCCCCGGCGCCGGCTGGAAGTCGGACCAGACCGACATCGTGATCGAGCAGCGCGAGGTCGGCGCGGGCGACACGCTGTCGCTGTGGATGGCGCCCGCCGGCGGCTTTGCGGTGCGGCTGGAAGCGCTGTAGCGGCTTGTCGCCTGCGTGGCCATGCCGCACGATCCGCGCATGAACCCCGCCTGCCCCGCCAGCGTCATCAACTGCGTCGCCTACGCCCGCGGCGGCGGCCGGCGCGACATCTCCCTGGACGAGATCAGCGACGTGCTCGCCGTCGACGACGGCAGCTTCGTCTGGGTCGGCCTGTACGAGCCGGGCGAGGACGTCCTGGACAAGCTCCAGGAGGAGTTCGGCCTGCACGACCTCGCCGTGGAGGACGCCAACCACGCGCACCAGCGGCCGAAGCTGGAGGCGTACGGCGACTCGCTGTTCGTGGCGGTGAACACCGCGCAGGTGGTCGGCGAGCGCATCCAATACGGCGAAACGCATGCCTTCCTCGGCGCCCGGTACCTCGTGACCGTGCGCCACGGGGCAACGCTGTCCTACGCGCCCGCGCGCGCGCGCATCGAGCGCGATCCCGACCTGCTGGCGCAGGGGCCCGCAGCGGGGCTGTACGCGGTCCTCGACGCCATCGTCGACAACTACCTGCCGATCGCCGACGAGTTCCAGACGACGCTGCGGGCGCTGGAGAAGGACATCTTCGCCGACACCTACCAGCGCGGCACGGTGATGCGGCTGTACGACCTCAAGCGCGAACTCACCTACATGCGCGTCGCGGTCACGCCGATGCAGGACGTCGTGTCGCAACTGGTGCGCAGCCACAGCACGCTGGTGCCGGAGGAGATGCGGCTCTATTTCCGCGACGTGCTCGACCACTCGGTCCGCGTCAACGAGAGCATCGACGCGTTGCGCGACATGCTGGGCACCGCGCTCGGCGTGAACCAGGCGCTGGTCACGCTGGCCCAGGGCGAGGTGGTGAAGCGGCTCGCAGGCTGGGCCGCCCTGCTCGCCGCGCCGACCCTGGTTGCCAGCTGGTACGGGATGAATTTCGAGCACATGCCCGAGCTGGGCGGGCGCTTCAGCTATGCGGTGGTGATCGGCGCCACCGCGCTGGTCGTCCTCGGCCTCTACCGGTACCTCAGGAAGGTGCGCTGGCTGTAGACGGCGCGCCACCGGCGAGCGCTGCCGCGAACGCATCCAGCGCGACGGCTCCGACGACGTCTTCCGCCAGCAGCGGAAGCTCCTGCAGCGGCAGGTCGGGCAGCGCCGTCCGCAACGTCGCCAGGTGCGCCGCCTCCTGGCCGTGGCGCGTGGCGAGGAAGGCCCCCGCGCCCGACGGCGAGCGCTTGTTCACGACCAGGCCGCCGACGTGCACGCCCGCGCGTCGCAACTGCGCGTGCAGTTCGATGGTCTCCAGCACCGGCAACCGCTCGGCGGCGAGCACGATGACGAAGGCCGTGCGGCTGGCGTCGCCCAGCACGTCGCGCAGCGACTCGAAGCGGTGACGGCGGCGGTGCAGCACCTGGCGGATGCGCTGGTCGCGGTCCTGCGCCGTGCCGGCGCGCCCGCCGCCGAGCGCGCGGCTGCCGATGCCGTCGTCGCTGCCGAGGTTGCGCAAGGCGGCGCCGAAGCGTTCGCTGCGGTCCTGGCGCCGCAGCAGGCCCTCGGTCCAGGCGGTCAGCATCTCCGGGAGCGCCATCAGCCGCGCGGTGTGGCCCGACGGCGCGGTGTCGAACACCAGCAGGTCGTGGTCGCGCAGGCCATCCTCCACCAGCTCGGCGACGCGCTCCAGCACCGCCGCCTCGTGCATGCCCGGTGCGTCGCGCGACAGCGCCAGGTGACGGTCGACCTCGCCGGCCATGTGCGGCGGCATCAGGCGACGCAACGATTCGCCCACCTCGGCCAGGTGCCGCCCGACCGTGGCCTCGGGGTCGATCTCGATCGCATCCAGCGCGGGCGCCACCCGCACCGGCCCGGGGCCGATGTCACGCTGCCAGATGTGGCCCAGGTTGTGCGCGGGGTCGGTGGACACCAGCAGCACGCGCCGTCCCGCCTGCGCCTGCGCCAGCGCGACCGCCGAGGCGACCGTGGTCTTGCCCACGCCGCCCTTGCCGCCGAAGAACAGGACCCGGCGCGACGCCGCCAGCGTCAGCAGCACGCGACGTGGTCGAGCGGCGATCGCTCGATGCCCATCCTGCGGTGCCAGGCATGGAAGCGCTCGTACATCGCAGGCATGAGTTCGAGCGTGTAGTACGCGGCCGGGTTCGGGACGCCGAGGGATTCGGCGAACACCATCAGCATGAACAGGTCGTCCTCGTCGCGCTGGGCAGTCGCGAACGCGCGCCGGTAGGGCGCGATGTAGAACTCCCGCAGGCCCGCCGACAGGCGGGCCAGGGTGCCGGGGGTCTCGTCGCGCTCCACGTCAGCCGCCGCCGGTCCTCGCGACGTCGGGTTCGCCGCCCGCCTCGTCGCGGCCCTTGGACATCGCGATCGCGGCCTCGAAGGTCACCCACAGCGCCGCCACCAGGATCACGACGTCCATGCCGAGCAGCAGCCAGTTCTGGTCGTCGTAGAACTTCACCAGCTGCACCACCAGGGCGTACAGGGACATCAGCAGCAGGAACACCAGCGGCACCATCGTGAACAGCGGATTGCGCCCCTTCTTGATCAGGATGACGGTGACGATCGCGAGCGTGAGCGCGGCGAGCAGCTGGTTCGTAGTGCCGAACAGCGGCCAGATCACCATGCCACCGCTGCCGTCGGTGCCGGCGCCGAAGGCCAGCGCCATGCACACGGCGAGCGCGAGCACGGTGCCGAGCAGCGTGCCGACCTTGACGCCCGCAAGCTCGGCCGCCTCCTGGATCACGAACCGCTGCAGCCGCAGGCCGGTGTCCATGGTGGTGGCGGCGAACAGGATCGCCATCGTCGCCAGCATCGTCGAGCCGAGGTTCTCGGGCAGCCCGAGGCCGCGGGTCAGCAGGTTCTCGCCGCCGTCGACGAAGGCGGTGACGTTGCCGCCGCCGAACGCGCTGTAAACCGCTTCCCACTCCACCAGGGTGGCGAAGCCGGCGGTGCAGCAGATGATCGCGGCCAGCGACAGCATGCCCTCGCCCACCGCGCCGAAGTAGCCCACGAAGCGGGCGTCGGTTTCCTTGTCGAGCTGTTTCGATGTCGTGCCCGAAGCTACCATGCCGTGGAAGCCCGAGATCGCGCCGCAGGCGATGGTGACGAACAGCAGCGGCACGATGCCCGGCGTGCCCTCGGGCACGGAGGCGTTGAACGCGGGCGCGACGATCGTCGGCGACGCGATCAGCACTGCGGCGTAGAGGATCCCCAGGCCCACGAACAGCTGCAGGCCGTTGATGTAGTCGCGGGGCTGGAGCAGCACCCACACCGGCAACAGCGACGCGACGCCGGCATAGAGGAACAGCAGGACGATCCACGTCGACCGCGGGGCCATCCCCAGCACCGTTTCCGGCAGCACGATGGGGTACATGCTGCCGATCCAGATCAGCGCGTACAGAACCACCACGCCGCCGATCGACGGCCACAGCAGCCCCGCGTTCCAGCGGTAGATGAGCTGGCCGATCACCAGCGCGACCAGGATCGCGCCCCAGACCGGGATCACCGCGGTCGGCGTCGACACCAGCAGGTTGGCGATGACCACCGCGAACGCGGCGTTGACCATCAGCAGCAGCAGGAAGATCACCACCAGGAACAGGTTGCGCCCGCGGCGGCCGATGTAGTTGCCGCTGAGCATCCCCATCGACTGGCCCTTGTTGCGGACGCTCGCCCACAACGCGCCGAAGTCGTGGACGCCGGCGAAGAACACGGTGCCGAACACCACCCAGAGGAACGCCGGGCCCCAGCCCCAGATCACCGCGATCGCCGGGCCGACGATGGGCGCGGCACCCGCCACCGAGGTGAAGTGGTGGCCCCAGAGCACGAAGCGGTTGGTCGGCACGTAGTCGACGCCGTCGCGCATGGTGTGCGCCGGCGTCGGGAAGTCGGCCTCCAGGCGGTAGATGCGCTCGGCGATGAACTTCGAATAGAAGACATAGCCCAGCGCCAGCACCCCCAGTCCGACGAGCATCAGGACGATGGCATTCACGCTCTCTCTCCCGTTCCTCCGACCCGGTGCCGGCCGTCCAAGCATGGAAGCTGGCGGCGGCGAATGGAAGGTTCAGGGCCCGCCGGGGGCGTCGACCTCGACCAAAGTCTTAGGCGCGGGCTGGTTTCCGCCCGTGGTCAGGCGCCCGCCATGACCCGCGGGACCTGGCCGATGCCCCAGGCGATGCCCGTGCCCGCGGCGTAGCCGACGGTGGCGCAAACCAGATGCGGGCCGGCATCGCGCTGATGCCGTGCACGGTGGTGTCGCTCGAGACCAAGAAGGAGCGACATGACCGGGTGTCCATCGTGCCGACCGTGTGGCTGCTTCCGTGCACGCGGGCGGGCGCAACGGGTTCCGCTGCTGCTGATTCCCGCTTCGCGAAGGCGCGCGAACGCGCGGCGGCGCCGGTGCCGCTACCGCCCCTCCGCATGGCCCGGCGGCCGGGCCAGCCGACGCGGGACACCTGCCACCTCTACCAGCAGCGCGATCGAGAGCACCGCGGCAAGCGACAGCAGAGGGAATGCCGGCTGCACGTAGTGGATCTGGAGCGCGGGAAACGCCGAGATATCCACCAGGAGCAGGAGTGCCATCCGGGCAGCAAGCAGGGTCCACGCCGTGGCTGCGAGGAGCAAGGCCAGGTCGAACCGGCGCTGGCGGATGCCGCGTAGCGACATCCAGCCAAACGCGAGGAGTCCCACCCCCGCCAGCCAGGGCAGCATGAAGGCGTGCATGCGGCTGATGCCGTCGCGCAGCCGCTTCGCAGCCGGGTGCGCCTGCGCCGACTCCGGGATGCCCGCCTGCACCCTGTCCACATGCAAGTGCCCCGACCCGAGGGGAAAATCGCGACGCGAACCGCCCAGGTCCGCCAGCCGCACCTGTCCACCGGTCACGGTGGATCCGAATACGCAGGCCTCCATTGCCGGCACGACGACGCCAAAGCGGCTTGCGTGCGCAGCGGGATCACCGAAGTGCGCCGCGATGTCGGGGCTTGGCAAGCGCGGCACGAGCGTCCCCGGCCGGGAACCGCCGCACGCCAGCGTGATCCAGGAACCGCGGGGATCGTGGAACCACCCGACCACCCGGTCGCCGAGACGACCTGGCGCTTCAAGTACGGGTGGACGTCCGACGAACGTCCACATCGGGAGCGCGGCCGGCACGTCCACATGGCCGCCACCCCAACCATCCCGGCGCCCCTGCCACAACAGCATCCTGGCAGCGGCGCCGAGCCGTTCCGGCAGCGTTCGCCACTGCGCCGGCGTCATCGCAGGCATCAGGCCGATGACGCCCGCCGCGCAGTCCAGGCGGCCGTCGTCGCAGGCGCGGTCGACCTCCACGGCGATCTGCCGATGGAAGGCGTCGGCCGTGCGTGCGTCCACGTAGACACCTGCGGACGCGGAGGCATCCCGCAACACCCAGGGCCATGCCCCGGCCGCGTAGTCCCCGCAGGCGTCCGACATGTCCGTGCACCCGCCCCCCATCCTCTCCTGCTTCTCCGCCTCCAGGTACGGGCGCAGGCGGGCAAAAGCAGGGCTGACCAGATAGATTGCCTCGCGCACCTTTCGCGGCACCGGAACGTAGGCCACGGGCTCGCCGACGCGAACGCGTTGCAGCGCTGCCATCGCCTCGTCGAACGAGCCGCCGCGGAAGTCGTTGGTAAGGAAGACCCCGTACTTGGACAGGTTGGTGGTCGCCACCAGTCCCGTCGGGACCGCGAATGCCGCCAGGCCCACCAGGGCACCGGCCGCCAGCGAACGAAGCTGCCTGGCGTCACCACGGACCTGCCACCCGAATCCCAGCGCCAGCAGCAGCAGGCCGGGAACGACCCACACGCCATCCTCGCGCGTCAACCACAGCCAGCCCAGGGTCCAGCCACAGAACGTAGCCCAGCCCCAGGCGCGCTTCCCGCCACGAATGGCGATCAGGACGTGCAACAGCGCCCCCAGCGCCAGCAGCCCCTGGGCGGCCACGATGTCGTCACGGAGGATGCGGCTCCACGACATCGCCGCCGGATGCCACTGCACGGCAAGCAGCAGGAGCAACGCCAGCCAGGGGCGACCCGTCATCCGGTGGATCGCGGACCCCAGCACGAGGCACGCCAGCGCATACAGCAGCGCCTGGGCCGTCATTGCCGGCAGGCCGAGCAGGTGGCTGGCAGCGAGGAACACGGGGTAGCCCGACCCCTTCATCAGGGTCATCTGGTCGTAGCTGCCCATCCAGTGGCCGTTCGCGATCGACTGCGCGCGCAACCAGAACCAGGCGTCGTCGTGACCGGCACCGGCGAGCACCTCGACTGGCAGGCAGGAGGCCAGGACGACAAACGCTGCCGCCGACACTGTCGCGAGCAGCATCGGCAGTATCGCGCGCGCCGGTGCGCGGCGGCCGTCGGCGGACACCCCCTCCCGGCCGGCGCCGGTCACGATGGAATCCCGCCGGTCGCCCTGCACTGCGCGCTCAGGCCCGCGCCTCGTCATTGCCGATCCTGCGCGCGGAACACGCCGCGCGACAGCACCACATAGGAAACGACGGCGACCAGGGCGCCCGAGGCAACGAGGTTGAACGCGTCTGCAAGCCCCATGCGCCGCCCCAGCGACGCCAGCCCCCCGATCACCACCGCATTGAACGCCTGCAGCACGCAATACCTCGCAAACGCGTGGAGCACGTTGCCGCGGTCGCGGAACGCGATCGACCTCTGCAGCAGGAACGTCGGCGGCACCGACAACAGCACCGCCACGAACGCGGCAAGCTCCGCTTCGACGCGCGGCAGCCGCAACAGCAGCAGCGACAGCGTCATGTAGAGGCCGAAGCCGAACGCCCCGCAGCACAGGAACGCGATCCCGGACCTCGCGGTCATGGCCGGTGCCGTCATCGCGCCGTATCCGGAAGACGCAACGCCTCGAGGAAGAAAGCGGCCAGGCCAAGTTCCCCGCCGATCGCCATCAGCGTGACCGACGGGATCACCCAGCGCATGGTGTCGCGCGGGTCGAGCGGGCCGAAGTCGTGGACCGACCACACGTACACCGCATGGAGCGACATCGCCACGCCTGCGAGGAACAGCAGAGCCGCCACCACGAGGCAGCGCTCGAGCGTCAGAACCGCCAGCACGCCGGGCCTGCGACCGCCGTCGGGCAGCCAGCCGCTCCGGATGCCCAGCGCTTTCGCGAGGACCGCGAACAGCACCATCTGCACCCCCAGCATCGTCGCGGCGCCGGCATAGGACAACGTATGGATGTCGAGGTTGACGCCGCCGATGCTGACGCTGCGCATCGCGATGACGGCCATGCCGAGGACCCCTGCCGCGAGCAGGGCGGACCCTGGCAGCAGGAACAGCCAGCGTGGCGTGTGCACGAGCAGGAAGCGCAGGTGGCGCCAACCGTCGCGCCACGTCCTCAGGTGCGGCGGACGCGTGCGTCCGTCGCGGCGCAGCGTCGTCGGCACCTCGGTGATCCGGTAGCCGCGCAGTGATGCCTTCACCACCATCTCGCTGGCGAACTCCATACCCGCGGTGGACAGCCCCAGCGCGAGAATGCGATCCCTGTGGAAGCCACGCAGTCCGCAGTGGAAGTCACCGACCCTGACCTTGAAGAAAAGCCGGCCCAGGAAACTCAGCACGGGGTTGCCGAGATACCTGTGCAGGAACGGCATCGCCCCGGGCGCGATGCCGCCGCGGAAGCGGTTCCCCATGACGAGGTCGCTGCCGAGGCGAAGCTGCTCGACGAACGGCATCAGGCGCGAAAAGTCGTAGGAATCGTCGGCGTCGCCGATGACCACGAACCGGCCACGTGCTTCGCGGATGCCGCCCATCAGCGCGGCGCCATAGCCCTTGCCGGCAATGGCCACCACCCGCGCACCCCCTTCCAGAGCGATCCGCTGCGAGCCGTCGCGACTGCCGTTGTCGGCCACGAGGATCTCGCCGCGCACGCCCGATCCCGCGAGGAACGCTTGCGCGTTGCGTATGCAGCTGGCGATCGTTTCAGCCTCGTCGAGGCACGGCATCAATATCGTCAGCTCGGTCGCGCTCTCCACGTCAATGGCAGCCTCCGGGGCTGGCACCTCAGGCCCCGGCCATGACCCGCAGGACCTGGCCGATGCCCCAGGCGATGACCGTGCCCGTGGCGTAGCCGACGGTGCCGAGCAGGACGCCGACGGGCGCCAGCGTCGGGTGGAAGGCGGCGGCGACCACCGGCGCCGACGCGGCCGCGCCGATGTTGCCCTGCGAACCCATCGCCACGTAGAACAGCGGCGCGCGCACCAGCCGCGCCGCGGCCCACAGCACGAGGATGTGGATCGACATCCACACCACGCCGATCGCGATCAGCTCGGGCCGGTTGGCGAGCTTGAAGAAGTCCATCTGCATGCCGATGCAGGCGATCAGGAAGTACAGGAACAGCGTGCCCACCCGCGATGCACCGGCGTTCTCGAGCCGGCGCACGCGGGTGAAGCTGAGCAGCAGCCCGCCCAGGGTCGAAAGCACGATCACCCAGACGAAGGGCGCGTCGAGGCTGAACTGGCTCGACCAGGGCGCATTGGCCGCGAACCATCCCGACGCCGGTCCGGCGATGGCGTGGGCCAGGCCGACGATGCCGAACGCGACGCCGACGATGACCATGAGATCGGACAGGGTCGGGATGCGCGCATTCGCCAACTCGTACGCCGAGATGCGCGCCTTCATCGCATCGATCGCGCTGGTGTCGGCGCCGGAGCGCGCGTCGATCTGCGCCGACCTGTTGGCGAGGAACAGGAGTACCGCCATCCACGTGCTCGCGATCGCCACGTCGACCACCGCGAACTGGCCGAAGAGCGTGGCATCCACGCCGTAGATCTCGCGGATCGCGACCATGTTCGCGCCGCCGCCGATCCAGCTGCCGGAGAGCGCCGCCATGCCCTTCCAGGTGTCGCCGGCGACCGCCGCCGGCCAGAACCACTCCATCAGCTGGAAGGTGGCGATGGCGCCGAAGGCGATGCCGAGGGTGCCGGCGCAGAACACGAACAGGAGCCTGGGCCCCAACCGGATGACCCCGGGCAGGTCGATGGACAGGGTCAGCAGCACCAGCGCCGCGGGCAGCAGCACCCGGCTTGCGATCGGGTTGTACAGCGCGCTGGTCTCGCCGTCGATGAGGCCGGCGGTGTTGTAGATCGCGGGCACGAAGTAGCACAGCAGCAGGGCCGGCACCCAGGCGAAGAACTTCTTCCAGAACGGCGTGGGGCCGCTCGCCAGCCAGAAGATCAGGCCGAGGGTGGCCGCGATCAGGCCGAACACGACGATGTCGTTGTCGATCAGTGCGGGGGCCGTTGCAGCCGGGGCGATCGCCATGCCGGGGTGTCTCCAGTGCGCATCGGAAGGGACGGCAGGCGCATCGCGCCCGCCGTGCCGGGGGGGCCTGCGGGTCAGTCGCCGATGTGCTGCTTCAGCCAGGCGTTGACGGTGTCGTGCCAGAGCACGCTGTTCTGCGGCTTCAGCACCCAGTGGTTCTCGTCGGGGAAGTACAGCAGCTTCGACTCGATGCCCCGGCGCTGCAGCGCGGTGAAGGTCGACAGGCCCTGGTCCACCGGCACGCGGTAGTCCTTCTCGCCCTGCACCACCAGCATCGGCACCTTCCACTTCGACACGTGGTTGACCGGGTTGAACTTCTCGTACGCCTTTGGATTCTCGTACGGCGTGCCGCCATTCTCCCACTCGGTGAACCACAGCTCCTCGGTGACGTAGCCCATCGAGCGGGTATCGAACACGCCGTCGTGGTTCACCAGGCACTTGAACGGCGCGTTGCCCTTGCGGTCGAACCAGTTGCCGGCGATCCAGTTGATCATGTAGCCGCCGTAGCTCGCGCCCAGGGCGCAGGCGCGGTCGCCGTCGAGGAAGCCGTACTTCTCCTGCGCCGCCGCCCAGCCCTTCTGCAGGTCGACCAGCGGCTTGCCGCCCCAGTCGCCGCTGATGGCGTCGGTGAAGGCCTGGCCGTAACCGGTGGAGCCGTGGAAGTCGATCATGACCACGGCGTATCCCTGGCCGGCGTAGGTCTGCGGGTTCCAGCGGTAGCTCCAGCCATTGCCGAAGCTGCCCTGCGGGCCGCCGTGGATCAGGAAAGCCACCGGGTAGGTCTGGCCCTCGACGTAGTTCCAGGGCTTGAGCACGTAACCATGCACGGTGTCGTTGCCTGCGCCCTTGAAGCTGAACTGCTCGAAGGCGCCGAACTGCACGTGGGGCAGCATCTCGCCGGCGGTCGGCGTGATCGCACGCAGGTCGCGGGCCTCGGGCGTGGTGGTGTAGATCACGTCGCCGGTGTGCAGGCTGTTGCGCGACAGCGCCAGCGTGCCGCCGGCGAGGTCGAAGGACGACACCGTGCCGTCGCCGACCAGCTCGCGGACCTCGCCCGTGGCCACGTCGACGCGGAACAGCGGGTATTCGCCCACGTCCTGGGCCGCGACGTACAGCGCGTCGCCATCCGGGGCGGCGACCACCTGGCTTGGCGAGCGGTCCCAGTCGGGCGCGATCTCGCGGCTGCTGCCGGTGGCGAGGTCCATCGCCATCAGCGCGAAGCGGTCGGCCTCGAAGCCCGGGCGCGCCATCGCGCGGTAGAACAGCGTGCGGCCGTCGGCGCTGAACACCGGGCCGGCGTCCCACGCCGGGTTCGCTGCGGTCAGGTTCACCGGCGCGGCGCTGCCGGCGGCGTCCAGGCGGTAGAGGTCGAAGTTGGTCGACCACGGCTCTTCGCGCCCGGCAACACGGATGCTGGCCACCAGCGTCTCGCCGTCGGGTGCCCAGGCGTAATCCTCGGCACCGCCGAACGGCTTCGAGGGCACGTCGCCGTCCAGGGTGGCGCTCGCCGCCACCGCGGTCGTCGCGGGCTTGGCCTTGGCGCCCTGCGGCAGGCTCGCCACGAACAGGCGGTTGCGGCGGCCGTCGTTCCAGGTGTCCCAGTGGCGCACGAACAGCTGGTCGTAGACGACGCCACTGGTCTTCTTCGCCTTCTCGTCGTCCAGGCGCTTCTTCGTGCACGCGAGGTCCGCGCCGCAGTCACCAAAGGTGTCGGCGCTGAAGGCCACGCGGGTGCCATCCGGCGACAGCCGGTAGGTGCCCACATCCAGCGCGAAGTCGGTGACCTGGCGCGGCTTTCCGCCGGCGGCGGGGATCGCGTACAGCTGCTGGGTGCCGCCCTTGCCGCTGAGGAAATAGACGGTCCGGCCGTCGGGCGAGAACGAGGGCGAATTGACGCTCCAGCCCTCCGGCGTCAGCCGCACCGGCGGCGCCGCATCGCGCGCCACCAGGTCCTCGATCCAGAGTCCGGTCGAAGCCTTCTCGAGCTTGTCGTCGATGCTGCGCTTCGCGAACACCAGCTTGCGGCCGTCCGGCGACAGCGTCGGCGACGAGTGCCGGTCGATGGATGCCAGGTCGCGGACGTCGAATCCCTTGGCGCTGGCGAGCGTCGGCAGGGCAAGCAGCAGGCACAGCGGCAGCAGGGCGGTACGCGGCAACAGCGTCATCGAGGGCTCCGGCACGGGTAAAGCGTCGATGGTAGGCGTTGCGGCCCGCCCGCGGAAGGTCGAGCGGCGTCTACAGCGGCCCCTGCTCCACCGGTGCGGCGGTGGTGTCCTGCTTCGCGCCGCTGCGGTACAGCAGCACGCCGACGATCGCGAGCACCGCCAGCCCGACCCACTGGTTCAGGTGCCAGGCATCCGGCAGGGCCAGCACGTCGGCGGTACCGGAGACCACGATCGGCACCGCGATCGCGATGCCCATCAGCGCCTCGCCGGTGATCAGCCCGGCCGAGAACAGCGTTCCGGGGCGGTGGATGCGGTCGCGCGCCTCCTCGTCGTCGGCGACCTTGTGGCGGCGCTCGACGAAATGCGACAGCAGGCCGCCGAGGAAGATCGGCACCATCAGTTCCAGCGGCAGGTAGATGCCGATGGCGGCCGCCAGCACCGGCACCCGGAACTTCGCGCCGCGGGCCTTGAGCCAGCCATCCAGCGCGATGATCAGCGCACCGACCACGCCACCGAGCGCGATCATCCCCCAGGGCAGCTTGCCGCCGAACATGCCCTGTGCCACGGAGGCCATCAGCGTCGCCTGCGGCGCCGCGAGCGAGTTGGGCTGTTCGGCCGTCGGTGCGCCGATGCCGTACGCCGCGGCCAGCAGGTTCAGCACCGGGGCCATGATCAGCGCGCACGAGAACGCGCCGATGGCCAACATGAGCTGTTGCTTCCAGGGCGTGGCGCCGACGATGTAGCCGGCCTTGAGGTCCTGCAGGTTGTCGCCGCCGACCGCGGCCGCGCAGCACACCACCGCGCCGATCATGATCGCGGCGACGGCACCGATCGGGGAGTCGCGTCCGAGCAGGAACACCAGCACGACGGATGCGAACAGGATGGTGGCGATGGTGATGCCCGACACCGGATTGTTGGAGGATCCGACGAGGCCGGCCAGGTAGGCCGAGACCGACACGAACAGGAACCCGGCGACGATCATGATCACCGTCATCGGGATGCTCACCGTCCACTGCCCGACGATCGCCTGGTACAGCAGCGCCAGCGGAATGACGAAGATCACCAGCGCGACCAGCATCCACTTCATCGGCAGGTCGCGCTCGGTCTCGGCGACCACGGCACCCTTGTTGGCGCGTGCGGCGGCGAAGCCGCTGCGGATGCCCGAGACCAGCGAGTTGCGCAGCGAGAACAGCGTCCACACGCCACCGACCAGCATCGCGCCGACGCCGAGGTAGCGGATCTTCGCCGACCAGATGGCGAACGCCGTGTCGCTGGCGCTCGCGCCCGCGACCGAGGCCGCCAGCGCCGGGTCGGTGCCGAGGAAGAAGGCGTTGTAGACCGGGATCGCGATGTGCCAGGACAGCACGGCGCCCGACAGCACGACGATGCCGATGTTGAGCCCGACGATGTAGCCCACGCCCAGCAGCGCCGGCGACAGGTTGGTGCCGAGGTAGGCGATGCCGCGGCCACCCCCGAAGAACGACGACAGCGCCCAGGTGTCGGGGATCATCCGCAGCCCGCTGGACGCGGCCAGCTTCACCACCGCGCCGATGGCGGCCGAGACGGCGAGGATGCGCAGGCCCGGGCCCGGGTTGTCGCCCGCCTTGAGCACTTCCGCGGCCGCCTTGCCCTCCGGGAACGGCAGCGGGTCCTCGACGATCATCGTGCGCCGCAGCGGCACCGAGAACAGCACGCCGAGCAGGCCGCCGAGGCCGGCGATGGCCAGCACCCAGGAGTACCGGAAGTCGTCCCAGTAGCCGACGATCACCAGCGCCGGGATGGTGAAGATGACGCCTGCGGCGATCGACGAGCCCGCCGAGGCGCCGGTCTGGACGATGTTGTTCTCGAGGATCGTGCCACCGCCGAGCAGGCGCAGCACGCCCATGGACACCACCGCCGCGGGGATGGCGGTGGCGATGGTGAGGCCCGCGAACAGCCCGAGATACGCGTTGGCTGCCGACAACACCATCGCCAGGACGATGGCCAGGATGACGGCCCGCAGGGTCAGCTGCGGCACGCCGGCGGAACCGCCGGCGGCGGCCTTGACGGACTGGTTCATTCGGGCTCGGTCCTGCGACGAAAGTCGGCAGACGCTAATGTGTCCGCCCCCGCAAGTCCAGCCATGCGGGCGACCGCGACTTCGCCGCGCCGATCGGGACGGGCCGTCGCGACGGCCGCCCCGTCGCGCGGCCTTGCCGCCTACTGCGCCGCGACCTCGCCGCCGCCGCCACCGATATGGCGGCCCAGGAAGGCCAGCAGGCGGGCGTAGAACTCCTTGCGATTGGCCTCGACGTAGAACCCGTGGCCCTCGGTCGGGTAGTACAGCGTCTCCACCGGAACACCGGCCGCGAGGAGCGCCTTCTCCATCGCCTTGCTGTGTTCGATCGGCGCACGTTCGTCCTCGCCGCCCGCGGCAAGGAACACCGGCACCTTGATGCGGTCCGCCAGCCGGTTGGGCGACACCGAGGCGATGTCGGCCTTGGGGCCGATCCACTCGTTGAGGAAGGTCTCGCCAGAACCGCGCTGCTGGATGTCGCCACGCGAATGCATCATCGGCAGGTCGTAGACGCCGACGTAGCCGACAGCGCACCTGTACATCGCGGGCTCCTTCGCCACGCCCATCAGCGCCGCGTAGCCGCCGTAGCTCGCGCCGAAGATGCAGATGCGCGAGGGGTCCGCGTATCCCTCGGCGATCGCCCAGCGCGTTGCATCGGTGATGTCGTCCTGCATCGCCCCGCCCCACTGCCGGGCGCCGGCATGGCGGAACGCGCGCCCGTAGTTGCCCGAACCGCGGAAGTTCACCTGCAGGACCGCGTAGCCCGCCGCCGACAGCAGCTGGCGGTCGGTGTCGAACTGCCACTGGTCGTAGATGCCGAACGGGCCACCGTGGGCCAGCACCACCATCGGCAGGCGTTTGCCGCCGGCCTTGGGCAGGGTCAGGAACCCATGCAGCGGAAGGCCATCGCGTGCCTTCAGCGCAACGGGCGTGGTGGCCGCCATCTGTTCCGGCTCGAACCAGGTGCGGCTGCTGATGACGTGCTCGGCGGACTTGGCGACGCTGTCGAAGATGTAGAAGTCGCCCGGGTTGCGGTCGCTCCAGGTCTGGACCAGGGTCAGCCGGCCGTCGTCGGTGCTCGAGGTGATGAACGGAAACTCGCCCGGAAACGCCGCCTCGAGGCTGCGCTGCCGGCGCGCCTCCGGCGAGCCCTCGTCGAAGAACGCAGCCTTCGGCTTGCCGTCCAGGAACACCGCGCCCACGGGGATGCCAGTGCCCGGGCGCAGGATGATCTCCGCCGGGTCCACGTTGTCGTCGCGGAGCACCTGGCGACGCTCGCCGCTCGCCACGTCCATGGCCACGATCGAATCGGGCCCCTCGGCATGTTCGACCTGGAGGTAGGCGGTGGCGTTGTCCTCGGAGAAGCCGATGGGCGACTCGATCCGCCCGCTCAGGGCCTCGTCATTGACCAGCTTCCACTCGCTGCCGGCGTCCGGGCGGTAATAGAGCTTGTTGACCATGTCGACGCCCGCGCCAAGCGCGAAGCGCACGAGGCCGGTGTTGTCGGTGACGAAACCGGCGTTGCGCACCGGCGCGCGCGCGACCGTCACCCGCCGTCCGTTGGTCACGTCCATGCGCTCGGCGCGCGTGAACGGATCGGACGTGAACGGCATGACCGAAATGATCACGTTGCGGTCGTCGTCGCGCAGGTCGTCGGTGAGGAACGCGGCCACCCGCTCGACCTTCTTGGTCTTGATGTTGGAGCCGGTCTGCATGTGGTTGAGGCGCTGGCCCACCAGCATCTCGGCGCGGCCGCTCGTGTTGACGCTGAAGAGTTCGCCCGTGAGCCTTGGCTGGTCCATGGAACCGAACTTTTCCGCCGTGCTCACGACCAGACGATCCGGGCTGACCCAGACGAAGTCGGCGATCGCCGCGTTCTTCGCCGTGTTGAAGCCGGTCACGATCTTGTTCTCGGCGCGGTCCATCACCACGAGCGCGGTGCGGTCATCCATCGGCACCGTGGCCGCGAAGAAGTCGCCATTCGGAGAAATCTTGATTTCCTCGAACTTGTCCTTGCGGACGAAGGCGTCGATGTCGACCGCACCGGCGCCCGGCGCAGCGACCAGCCCCACCGCGACGCACGCGGCGAGAAGAATCCCCGAATTACGCATTTGCATCCCCTGATTCGAAACGAGAAAGCGGTACCGGGCGCCCCTTGCGCCCGGCCACGCCCCCGCGTGGCGCGACTATTGTTCCTCCGATCGCCTCAGCTTGCCAGCACGTCGGACAGCGCCGCATCCCAGCCCGGCAGCGGGAAGGCGAACTGGCCCTCCAGTGCCGTGGTGTCCAGGCATGAATACGCCGGGCGCTTCGCCGGCGTGGGATAGGCATCGGTGGGGATCGGAACCACGCGGGGTAACCGCGCGATCAGCCCGCGCGCAGCGGCACCCTGCATGATGGCCTCGGCAAAACCATGCCAGGACGTCTGGCCGGCCGACGTGAGATGCCACAACCCCGACGGCGCCGAGGCGTGTGCCAGCGCATGCGCGGTGACATCGGCGATCAACGCTGCAGGGGTGGGCGTGCCCACCTGGTCGGCCACGACGCGCAACTCGTCGCGCTCCTCCGCGAGCCGGAGCATGGTGCGCAGGAAATTGCGGCCATGCATGGCATACACCCACGCCGTGCGGAACACCATGTGCGGCGCGCCGCTGCCGCGCACCGCGTGTTCGCCGGCGAGCTTGCTGGCCCCGTACACGCCGAGCGGCGCGGTCGGGTCGTCCTCGCGGTAAGGCCGGGTGCCACTGCCGTCGAACACGTAGTCGGTGGAGTAATGGACCATCCGGATCCCGCGCCGGGCGCAGGCCGAGGCGATCTCGCCCGGGGCATCGGCATTGGCGCGATACGCCGCCTCCGGCTCCTCCTCGGCGCGGTCGACGGCGGTGTAGGCGGCGGCATTGACCACCACGTCCGGCGCCAGGCGCTCCACCAGCGCCGGGAGCGAAGCCGGCGCCTCGAAATCGGCGGTCTCGCACGGCGCGCCGTCGGCCAGCCGGCCGCTGCGCGTGGTACAGACCACCTCGCCCAGCGGCGACAGGCTGCGCCGGAGTTCATGGCCGACCTGGCCATTGGCGCCGAACAGCAGGATCCTCACGGCGCGAACGTCGGCAGCCTCGCCTCCGCGACCTCGGCAAGGTAGGGCGCGGCGGCATCCTTCGGCGACAGCCGCGGGGCGGCCACCGGCCAGTCGATGGCCAGGTCGGCGTCGTCCCAGCGGATGGCGGCGTCGGCCTCGCGGTCGTAGGTGGCGGTGCAGAGATACGTGAACACCGCGCGCTCGCTCAGGGTCACGAACCCGTGCGCGAAGCCCTCGGGGATCCAGAAGTGGCGCCTGTTCTCGCCGCTCAGCACGACCGCGGTCCACTGGCCGAACGTCGGCGAGCCGCGGCGGATGTCCACCGCCACGTCCCAGACTTCACCCTCCACGACCGAGACGTACTTGCCCTGCGGCCTGGGCCACTGGTAGTGCAGCCCGCGCAGGACGCCCTGCGCCGACGAGGACACGTTGCCCTGGACGAACGTCGGCTCCAGACCATGGGCGGCGAGCTTGTCGTGGTTGAACGACTCGAAGAAGTACCCGCGATCGTCGCCGAACACCTGCGGCTCGAACACGATGCAGCCCGGCAACCCGGTCTCGATCCGCTTCAACGCACCACCCCGCGCTCGACCAGCGACAGCAGGTACTGCCCGTAGCCGTTCTTCGACAGCGGCGCGGCCAGCCGCTCCAGGTCCTCGGCGCCGATCCAGCCGTTCTGCCAGGCGATCTCCTCCGGGCAGCACACGCGCAGGCCCTGCCGCGCCTCCACCGTCTCGATGAAGTTGGAGGCCTCCAGCAACGACTGGTGGGTGCCGGTGTCCAGCCAGGCGTAGCCACGGCCGAGCTGCTCCAGGTGCAGCGTGCCCTCCTCCAGGTAGCACTGGTTGAGGTCGGTGATCTCGAGCTCGCCGCGCGGCGACGGCTTGAGACCCGCGGCGAAGTCGCTGGCGCGGCCGTCGTAGAAGTAAAGGCCGGTGACGGCATAGTTCGAGCGCGGCTGCGTGGGCTTCTCCTCGATGCCGACGACCTTGCCCGAGGGGTCGAACTCGGCGACGCCGTAGCGCTCCGGATCGCTCACCCAGTAGCCGAAGACGGTCGCCCCATGGCGGCGCTCGTCCGCGCGCTTCAGGATCTCGGTGAAGCCATGGCCGTGGAAGATGTTGTCGCCGAGCACCAGGCAGCTGGGCTTGCCGTCGACGAACTCGCGGCCGATGAGGTACGCCTGCGCCAGGCCATCCGGGCTCGGCTGCGCCGCGTAGCGGATGTCCATGCCCCACTTCGAGCCGTCGCCCAGCAGTTGCTGGAACAGCGCCTGCTCGTGCGGGGTGTTGATCACCAGCACTTCGCGGATCCCGGCGAGCATCAGCGCGCTCAGCGGGTAGTAGATCATCGGCTTGTCGTAGACCGGCAGCAGCTGCTTGCTGACCGTCTGCGTCAGCGGGTACAGGCGCGTGCCGGAGCCGCCTGCGAGGATGATGCCGCGGCGGTCGGTCATGCCGCCGCCCCGATGCGCTCGAGGCGGTAGCTGCCGTCGAGCACGCGCCGCACCCAGGGCTGGTTGTCGAGGTACCAGTCCACCGTCTCGGCGATGCCGCGCTCGAAGGTGTAGCCGGGCTCCCAGCCGAGTTCGTCGCGGAGCTTCGAGGCATCGATCGCGTAGCGGCGGTCGTGGCCGGGGCGGTCGGCGACGAAGGCGATCTGCGATTCACGCGGCTGGCCGTCCTCGCGCGGGCGGCGCTGGTCGAGCAGCGCGCAGATGGCCTTCACCACCTCGATGTTCTCTTTCTCGGCATTGCCGCCGACGTTGTAGGTCTCGCCCACGCGCCCGCCGGCGAGCACGGTGCGGATGGCTTCGCAGTGGTCGCTGACGAACAGCCAGTCCCGAACCTGCCTGCCATCGCCGTACACCGGCAGCGGCTCGCCGGCCAGCGCCTTGGCGATCACCAGCGGGATCAGCTTCTCGGGGAAGTGGTAGGGGCCGTAGTTGTTCGAGCAGTTGGTGGTCAGCACCGGCAGCCCGTAGGTGTGGTGGAACGCGCGCACCAGGTGGTCCGAGGCGGCCTTGGACGCCGAGTACGGCGAATTGGGCGCGTAGGGCGTGGTCTCGGTGAATTTCCCGGTCTCGCCCAGCGTGCCGTAGACCTCGTCGGTCGACACGTGCAGGAAGCGGAATGCCGCCTTCGCCTCGCCCTCCAGCCCGCGCCAGTGGTCGCGCACGGCCTCCAGCAGCGCCAGGGTGCCGACGACATTGGTCTGCACGAACGCCGCCGGCCCGTCGATCGAACGGTCGACATGGCTCTCGGCGGCGAAGTTGACCACGGCGTCCGGGCGGTGCTCGGCCAGCAGCCGGGAGACCAGGGCCGCGTCGCCGATGTCGCCCTGGACGAACACGTGGCCCGGGTTGTCGTCGAGGCTGGACAGGGTGTCCAGGTTGCCGGCGTAGGTGAGGGCGTCGAGGTTGACGACGCGGACGCCGCGGGCGACGGCCTCGAGGACGAAATTGCCGCCGATGAAGCCGGCACCGCCGGTTACAAGCCAGGTGGGCACTCGGGAACTCCGGTTGGAAAGAGAGGCGGGAGAGCGCCTGCCGCGGCAGGCGCAGCGCGGCCCGGGGACCGGGCCGCGGGGATCAGAACGGGATGTCGTCGTCCGAGAAGTCGTCCATCGGCGCCGGCTGCGAGGACGGTGCCGGACGGCGCTGCGGCGAAGACGATGGCGCCGGGTCCTGGCGCTGCGGGCGCGCCATGCGCTCGCCACCGCCACCGCCGCCCTCGCCACCGCCGCCGAGCATCTGCATCTCGTCGGCGACGATATCGGTGAAGTACTTCTCCACCCCGTCCTGGCCGGTGAACTTGTCGTAGCGGATGGAGCCCTCGATGTAGACCTGGCGACCCTTCTTCAGGTACTCGCCGGCGATCTCGCCGAGCTTCCCGAACAGCTTCACCCGGTGCCACTCGGTCTTCTCGACCTGCTGGCCGTCCTTGTCCTTGCGCACGCTGCTGGTGGCGAGGCTGAGCGTGGTGATGGCCATGCCGCCCTGGGTGTACTTGACGTCCGGATCGTTGCCGAGATTACCGACGAGGATCACCTTGTTGACTCCACGGGCCATTGCAGTTCCTTTGGGTGTGCGCCTGGGGCGGGCGTGCAGCGTGGGATTATAAGCGCTCGCGGCGGATCGGCCGCCCCCGCGGGTCCGGGTCGGGGAACGCCGGGCCGTGACGCCGGGGATTCGTATAATCGCGATCCGCTCCCCCCGGCCGCCGCATGTCCGCCACCGCCGCCCCCCTGGCACCCCCACAGCCCCCGCACCTCGACTTCCCGGGTATCCAGCAGCTGGTCGCCGGCGACATGGCGGCGGTCGACGCCCTGATCCGGCGGCGCCTGTCGTCCGACGTGGCCCTGGTCAACCAGATCGGGGAGCACATCGTGGCCGCGGGCGGCAAGCGCCTGCGTCCGATGCTGCTGCTGCTGGCCGCGCGCGCGCTCGGGCACGCGGGCCCGGATGCGCACCAGCTGGCCGCGGTGGTGGAATTCATCCACACCTCCACCCTGCTCCACGACGACGTGGTCGACGAATCCGACCTCCGCCGCGGCCGCAGCACCGCCAATGCGCTCTGGGGCAATGCCGCGAGCGTGCTGGTGGGGGATTTCCTGTATTCGCGCAGCTTCCAGCTGATGGTCGAGCTGGATTCCATGCCGGTGCAGCGGATCCTCGCCGACACCACCAACCGCATCGCCGAGGGCGAGGTGCTGCAACTGCTCCACGTCCGCAACCCGGACGTGGACGAGGCCGCCTACCTGCAGGTGATCGAGCGCAAGACCGCGGTGCTGTTCGCCGCCGCCACCCGGCTCGGCGCGCTGCTGTCCGGTGCCGACGAGGCGGTGCAGCAGCGCATGCACGACTACGGCCTCCACCTGGGCCACGCGTTCCAGATCGCCGACGACGTGCTCGACTACAGCGCCGAGGAAGCCGACCTCGGCAAGCACCTTGGCGACGACCTGGCCGAAGGCAAGGCGACCCTGCCGCTGATCCATGCCATGCAGCATTCGGACGCGGCCACGCGCGAGCGGCTCCGCGCGATCGTGGCCGCCGGCGACGTCGACGCGTTGCCGGAGGTCCTGGCGGCCATCCGCGCGACCGGCGGGCTGGAGTACAGCCGCGCGCGGGCCTCCGAGTACGCGCGATGCGCGGAGGACGCCCTCGCCGGGCTCGACGAGACCCCGGCAACGGCGGCACTGCGCGGGCTGGCCCGGTACGCGGTGGAGCGCGCGCACTGAGGGCGCGGGCGACGGCGCGCGCTCAGGCGATGCCGAGCCCGGCGATCGCGGTGATGGCGTCTGGGTCGAAACCGCCCAGCTGCGCGAAATGGCGGCCCCGCTCGGTGTAGTCGCGATAGGCGCCGAAGCTCGGCGCCCCCGGCGACAGCAGCACCACGCCCTCGCCCTGCAGCGCCGCCCGCGCGTGCGCGACCGCCTCCGGCAGGTCGCCGGCCTCGCGCAGCACCAGGCCCGCCGCCTGCGCCACCGGTGCCAGCAGGGCGTGGATGCGCAGGCCGTTCTGGCCCATGGTGACCACCGCCGCCGGCGCCAGCGTCGCCATCGCGCCGGCGAAGCCGGACCAGTCCAGGCCACGATCGTGCCCGCCCACGAGCAGCGCGACACGCCGGCCGCGGTACATCTCCAGCGCCGCCAGCGAGGCGAACGGCGTGGTGCTGATCGAATCATTCACCCAGCCGAGCCCGTCACGCTCGCCCAGCCACTGCAGGCGGTGCGGCAGCGAGACGAAGCTGGCCGCGTGCGCCGCCAGCTCAGTGGCGTCGTGGCCGAGCGCATCGATCGCCGCCAGCGCGGCACACAGGTTGAGGCGGTTGTGGCGCCCGGCGAGCGGCAGCGGCGCGGTGTCCAGCACCGGGTCCGCGCCGCGGAACAGCATCGACTCGCGCAGGTGCCAGCCGTCAGGGTGGCCGAACCAGCGCACGTCGACGCCCGGCAGCGACAGCCCCGCCAGCCGCGCGTCGCCGGCGTCGAGCACCGCCACCCGCGGCCGTGCCGCGGTCACCAGCGCCAGCTTGTCGGCGACGTAACGCGCCTCGCTGCCATGCCAGTCGAGGTGCTCCGGGAAAATGTTGGTGACCACGGCGACGTCGGGCCGCACGCCGCTGGCGGCGACGTCGACCGTCTGGTAGCTCGACAGCTCGATTGCCCATGCGCCGACGCCGTCGCCCGCGTCCGCCAGCTCCAGCAGCGGCAGGCCGATGTTGCCGCACAGCGCCGTGCGCACCCCGCCGGCGCGCAGCAGGTGCGCCAGCAGCGCCGTGGTGGTGCTCTTGCCCTTGGTCCCGGTGACGCAGACGGTGCCCGCGGCGATGTCGCCGGGCGCCACGCGTTCCGCGAACCACAGCCGGGTGCCGCCGACGAACGTGGTCCCCGCCTGCGCCGCGGCCAGCGCCTCGGGCTGGTACGGACTGATGCCGGGCGACTTGACCACGACCTCGAACGCCGACAGCCGTGCGGCGCCGGCATCGGTGGCGACAGTGAGCAACGCATCGCCCGCGGCTTCGGCGTCGGCAACCTCGGCCCCGGTGCAGAACACGGTCAGCGGCTGCTGCGGCAGCCGCGCGCGGATCGCCCGGTACGCCGCCCGCCCCTCGCGCCCCCAGCCCCAGAGCGCGACCCGGCGGCCCTCAAGCGCCGAGATGCGCACGCAGCCGCTCCCACAGCGGTGCCGGTATCCGGTGCTGGTCGTCCGGCACCAGCAGTGTCGCCAGCCCGAGGTCGTCGCCCTCCAGCTGCGGCCCGATCTCGCGCGCGAACCGCGCGACCAGCGCGTCCTCGCGCCACTCCGGGCGCGCCGCGAGCAGCGCAAAGGCGGTGCGCGACTCGCGCGCCTCGCCGACGCATTCGAACGGCTTGTGGTCGCGGTACTCCAGCAACGCGTCGTAGCCGGGCGCCTGCGCCGGGTCGTCGAGCAGGTTGCGGCCGAAGATGCCGACCAGGCGCGGCTTGGGCATGAACGGCGCCAACGCGAGGAACACGAAGTGGCACTTCGGGCAGATCCCGCACCAGCGGTTGGCCGGGCGTTCGCCGAGCAGGTGGAAGTTGCGGTTGCAGCTGGAGAAGTGCGCGTCGTAGCGGTCGGTGCGCGCGAACTGGCGCGCCACCGCGAGCTCGCTCAACGGCCGCAGCAGCGAGTAGTAGTGCAGGTCCGCGGCGACGGCGCGCTGGACGTGCGCGCCGAAAGCCTGCTCGAACGCCCAGCCCTTGGACCACTGGTGGTTGACCTCGCCGGTGCCCTCGATGCGGCTGCCGTAGCTGGCCGAGCGTTCGTTGGAGAACACCACCTGGTCGACGCCGAGCACCACGGCGGCGAACACCAGGATCGCGGAGTTGATCGCGGTCACCGGGATGTGCCCGTTCCACGCGCCCTGGCGGTTGTAGTCGAACAGCTCCGGCGCCAGCTGGCGGCCGATGTTCAAGGTCGGCAGCCCGGTGCGTGCGGCGCAGGCGGCGATCAGCTGCGAGCCGCCGATCCAGCTGACGGTCTGGTCGACGCCGGCGGTCCGCAGCGCCTCGATGGAGACCAGCGAATCCTTGCCGCCGCCGATGGCAACCAGCGCGTGCGGGCGCAGGCCGAGCGCAGGCGCATCCGGCGCGTCCGCCGCGGCGGACGGGAAGCGGATGCGTTCGCGCAGGTCCAGCCCGTTGCGGTAGGCGAACTCGCCCAGGCCGTTGACGTAGACCTCGCGCAGCAGCGCCGCGGTGCCGGCATCGATCGGCGCGCCTTCGATGCGGATCTCCGGTGGCACCGCGGCCTTGTAGTAGCTGACGCCGGCGACCAGGTGCAACAGGCGCAGGGCGGCGGCCACGGCGTCGGCGCGCGCGCCCTCGAGCGCGAACGGTGCGCCCGGAACCGTCACCGTCTCCACCAGCAGCGGGCCGTCGTCGAACGCGTAGCCCAGCCGCGCCACGCCGGTGGCGGCGTCGAAGCTGCACTCGACGAAGCGGAAGCAGCGGATGCCGTCGCGGTCGAACGGCGTGTGGGTCGGGACTGCGGTCATTCCAGGATGTCCTGCCGCGGCAACGGCCGCATGTTGTAGGTGTTGGCCATCACGTGGCCGTAGGCGCCGGCATCGGCGACCAGCACCACGTCGCCCTCGCGCGTGGCCGCGGGCAGGCGGCGCCCGGTGCCGAGGACGTCGCCGGACTCGCAGATCGGGCCGACGACGTCGAAGACAGTGTCGCTGGCGTCGCCGAGGCGGTCGAGGTTGTGCACGCCATGCCAGGCGTCGTAGAGCGCCGGCCGCATCAGCGTGTGCATGCCGGCATCGAGCCCGACCCGGCGGATGCCCTGCTTCGACACCACCTGGGTCACGCGCGCCAGCAGCACGCCGCATTCGGCGACGAGATAGCGGCCGGGTTCCACGGCCAGCCGGTAGCGCGGCCATGCGGACTTGATCTCCGCCAGACCCGCGGCCCAGGCGTCGAGGTCGAAGGCTTCCGCGTCCGGCTTGTACGGGACCGGCAGCCCGCCGCCGATGTCGATGGTGTCGACGGTACCGATGCCGTCGGCGATCGCCGCCAGCTCCGCGTAGACGCCGCGCCAGTGCGCGGGGCTGTCGATGCCGCTGCCGAGGTGGGCGTGGATGCCCGACAGGTGCAGCCCGCAGTCGCGCGCGGCCGCGACAAAGGCCTCGACCGACGCCACCGGCAGGCCGAACTTCGAGGCGGCGCCGCCGGTGACGACCTTGGCGTGGTGGCCGTCGCCACGCCCGAGGTCGATGCGCAGCCAGGCGCCGCGGCCGCGGAAACTCTCCGGCCACGCCTGCAGCGCCTCGATGTTGTCGAGGGTCACCGTCGCGCCGAGGGCGTAGGCGGCGTCGTATTCGGCGCGCGGCGCGAAGCTCGGGGTGAACAGCAGGCGCGACGGATCGAGTTCCGGGACTGCCGTCCGCACGTGCTCGAGCTCGCCCAGCGACACGCACTCGAGGCCATAGCCTTCGGCAACCAGCGCGCGCAACAGGTCCGGGTGGGCGTTGGCCTTGATCGCGTAGTAGCGGCGGTCGATCGCGGGCAGCGCCGCCAGCGCCCGCGCGCGCGCCAGCAGCGTCGGCAGGTGGTAGGCGTAGGCCGGGGTGCCCTTGGCGGCGCAGGCCAGCAACCGCATGCGCTCGTGCGCCCACCAGGGGTCCGGCCGCGCCGGCGCGCCGTGCGCGATATGGCGCCAGCTGGGGCCGAACACGCTGGCGTCGTCCACCGGCATCGCGCCGCCGTCGATCAGCGCCGCATGCAGCTCGGGCAGCAGCCCGTCGGCATCGGCCTCGTCGATGACGAAGGTGAGGTTGAGGTCGTTGGACGACTGCGAGATCAGGTGCACGCGCTCCTGGCCGAACGTCGCCCAGACATCCGACAGCCGGTGCAGCAGCGAGCGCATGCCGCGGCCGACGAGGGTGATCGCCGCGCACGGGGCGATGACCTTGACCCGGCAGACCGTGGCGAGGTCCGCCGACAGCTCGGCCAGCACGTCGGTGCTGACCAGGTTCTCGCTCGGATCGAGCGACACGGTGACGTTGGTTTCCGACGACCCGATCAGATCGACCGACAGGCCGTGGCGGCGGAAGGTCTCGAACACGTCGGCGAGGAAGCCCACCTGCTGCCACATGCCGATGGATTCCATCGACACCAGCACGATGCCGTCGCGGCGGCTGATCGCCTTGACCCCCGGTACCGTGGCCGCGGCGCCGTCGATGCGGGTGCCCGGCAGGTCGGGGCGCTCGGTGTCCAGGATCGCCATCGGCACGCCGGCGTCGCGGCAGGGCTTGATCGCGCGCGGGTGCAGCACCTTGGCGCCTGTGGTGGTGATCTCCTGCGCCTCGGCATAGTCCAGCCGCGTCAGCAGGCGCGCGTCCGGCACCTCCCGCGGGTTGGCGCTGAACATGCCCGGCACGTCGGTCCAGATCTCCACCCGGCTGGCGCCGAGCAGCGCGCCGAAATAGGCGGCGGAGGTGTCGGAGCCGCCGCGGCCGAGGATCGCGGTGCCGCCGTCGGCGTGGCGGGCGATGAAGCCCTGCGTGAGCAGCATCCGTCCGGGCTGGGCGCAGAAGCGCTCCAGGTAGCCTGCCTCGCCTTCGCGGCGGCAGTTCACCGACAGCCGGGTGGCCCAGCCGGTCTGGTTGGGAAGTGCGATGGCGTCGAGCCAGTCACGCGCGTCGCACCAGCCGAAGTCGAGGCCCTGGCTGCGCAGGTAGGCCGCGCCCAGCGTCGACGACAGCAGCTCGCCGTGGGCAAGGACCTCCGCCTGCCAGTCCAGCGGCCGGGCCGGCGCGCGCGCGTCGACGACGAGCGCGCGCAGCGCGGCCAGGCGCCTACCGAGGACGGCATCGGCGTCGAGGCCGAGTTCGCCGGCGAACTCGCGATGGCGCGCCACCAGCGCGTCGATGCGCGAGGGCGCATCGACTGCGCCGTCGGCGATCGCGGTGAGTTCGTTGGTGACCCCGGAGAGCGCCGACACCACCACCAGCACCCGCGCGCCGCCACCGTCCGCGCGCTGGAGGGCGAGGCGGCCGATGGTGTCCCAGCGGTGGCGGCGCGACACCGACGTGCCGCCGAACTTGAGCACGATCCAGCGGTCGGCAGGCACGGAGGTCACATCGGTTCCATCGGTCGCGCCGGCGGCACGGGGCCGGCCATTCTAGGGCTTCGTGGCCCGTGCCCGGACCTGCCCCGCCGCCGCCGCGGGCGGAAGCCGGGACAGCGCCCTCGGCGGCCGGAACGCCAGTAGCGCGCGGCGGTCACCCGGCGCGCGCGATTGGTAAGCTGCAGCGCCCGCATGCCCATCACGATGACTGCACGCCGCTATCTCCAGCTCGACGTGTTCGCCGACCGACCCGGCGCCGGCAATCCGCTCGCCGTGGTCCTCGATGCCGAGGGCCTCGACGATGCGGCGATGCAGGCGATCGCGCGCTGGACGCGGCTGCCGGAAACGACGTTCGTGTTCGCGCCGCCCGCGGGCGGCGGCGACTACGGCATCCGCATCTTCAGCCCGCGGCGCGAAGTGCCGTTCGCCGGCCACCCCAGCGTCGGCACCGCCCACGTGGTGCTGGAGGCGGGGATGGCGGTGCCACGCGAAGGACTCCTGGTGCAGTCGGGCGTTGCCGGGAACCTGCCGTTGCGGGTGGCCGGCAACGGGCGCGAGCGCACCATCGCCGTGCGCACGCCGCGGGCGCGGCTCCTGGAGACGGCAGGCAGCGACGACCCGCGCCTCGCGCCGGCACTGCACGGCCTGCGCCTCGGCACGCTGCCGCCGGCGCTGATGGATGGCGGCCGGCGCTGGTGGCTGGTCGAGGTCGCCGACGAGGCGGTGCTGCGCGCGGCCGAGCCGGCGTGGGACGCGATCGCGGCACTCGCCGAAGCCACGGGCAGCATGGGCGTGTGCGCCTACGCGCGCAGCCCCGATCCCGTGTACCACCTGGCCGTGCGGGCCTGGGTGGGCGCACCGGCGCGGTTCGAGGATGCGGCGTCCGGCGCGGCCAATGCCACCCTCGCCGCCTGGCTGGCGATGCGCGATGCGCTGCCGGGCGCGGATGGCCGCTACCGCATCAGCCAGGGCCGCGAGGTCGGCCACGACGCGATCATCGAGCTCCGGGTCGACGACGACGGCGAGGTGTGGTCCGGTGGCCGCGTGGTCACCGTGGTCGAGGGGCACATCCGCTGGTAGCCGCAGGCGGCGTCCGCCGCCGTGCGCGGCCTGGCGCCTACTCCGCCTCGTACACCGGGCGCCCGTCGAGCCAGGTCGACCGCACCACCAGGTCGTCCAGCGTGCCTGCCGGCGCCGCCAGCGGGTCGCGGTCCAGCACCACGAAGTCCGCCCGCAGGCCCGGCGCCAGCGTTCCCACCTCGTCCTCGTCGTGCGCCGCGAAAGCGGCGCC
>JAYRUX010000003.1:0-321960 GCA_041918855.1 Luteimonas sp. | reverse complement strand
ATGGCCGCGACCCGCGACAGCCGCAGCAAGCGGGTCGCGGCCATGGGCCGCTCCTACAGGAAGATCAGAACAGGCTGCCCTGTGGCGACGCCGGGCGCGGGGCGACGAAGCGGCTGCTGTCGAGTGCCGGCAACGGTGCATAGCCCAGGCGGCGGCGCGCATTGCGGAAGCGCAGCGCGATGAGGTCGGCGAACGGTCCTTCGCCGCGCATCCGGGTGCCGAACGCGCTGTCGTAGTCCTTGCCCCCGCGCATCTGCTGCACCAGGCTCATCACGTGGGCGGCGCGCTCCGGGTAGTGCAGCTCGAGCCACTCGCGCCAGATCGCCTTGAGCTCGTGCGGCAGGCGCAGCAGCACGTAGCCGGCCTCCTGGGCGCCGGCCTCGCGGCAGGTCTCGAGGATGGCCTCGAGCTCGTGGTCGCTGATCATCGGCACCACCGGTGCCACCATGATCCCGACCGGGATGCCGGCGGCGGCAAGCGCGCGGATCGCCGCGACCTTGGCGTGCGGGGCCGACGCCCGCGGCTCCATGCGCGCGGCGAGGCGGTTGTCGAGGGTGGTCACGGAGAACCGCACCGAGGCGAGGCCCTGTTCGGCCAGCGGCGCCAGCAGGTCGATGTCGCGGGTGACCATCGCGTTCTTGGTGATGATGGTCACCGGGTGCCGGCACTCGAGCATGACCTCGAGCAGCTCGCGGGTGACGCGGTACTCGCGCTCGATCGGCTGGTAGGCGTCGGTGTTGATGCCGAGCGCGATCGGCGAGCAGCGGTAGCCGCGGCGTGCGAACTCCGCCCGCAGCCGCTCGGCGGCATTGGTCTTGGCGTAGAGCCGGGTCTCGAAATCCAGGCCCGGCGACAGGTCCAGGTAGGCGTGCGACGGGCGCGCGAAGCAGTAGACGCAGCCGTGCTCGCAGCCGCGATAGGGGTTGATGGACTGGCTGAAGCCGATGTCCGGCGAGTCGTTGCGGCTGACGATGCTGCGCGCGCGCTCCTCGGTGACCTCGGTGCGCAGGCGCGGCGGGGCGTCCTCGACCTCGCCCGCGGCATCGCGGCGATCGCCGGCCGAACCCCAGCCGTCGTCCTCGGCGTGTGCCACGGTGCGCTCGAAGCGCCCGGCGACGTACGACGCCGCGCCGCGACCCTTCAGGGGGCCGTGCAGTGCAGGCTGGACTTTGCCGCGGTCGCGCATCCACGTAGCCTACGGCGGATCCGTCGCACCCCCTGCGACGGCAGGATGCCCATGCTCGATCCGCTGCGCGACGCCTGGGAGGGCCTGCTCGCCATCCCTCACCTGGGACCATGGCTCATCGCCGGATGGCTGGCCTACCTGGTGCTGCTGGGCGGATGGATCATCCTGCAGAAGCGCGAGCCGGTCGCGACCCTGAGCTGGCTGCTGGGCCTCGCGCTGCTGCCCTATCTCGGCTTCCTCGTCTACCACGTGTTCGGGCCGCAGAAGATCCAGCGCCAGCGGCTGCGGCGCGCGCGCAGCCGCGCGGGCCTGGCGCCAGCGCACGACGAAGCGACGCATGCCGACGCGGTCGAGCTCGGCCGCCTCGCGCGCGCCGCGAGCGGCCTGCCGCCGACCACCGCGAGCGACGTGCGCCTGCTGGTGGACGGGGCGGAAAAGTACACCGCGCTGCTCGCCGACATCGCCGCGGCCACCGCCCACGTGCACCTCGAGTACTACATCTACGAGGCCGACCGCACCGGCACGGCCCTGCGCGATGCGCTGGTGGAGCGCGCGCGGGCCGGCGTGCGCGTGCGCCTGCTGGTGGACGCGGTCGGCGGCGCCGGTGCGCGGCGGTTCTTCGGGCCCCTGCTGGAGGCCGGCGGCGAGGTGGCGTGGTTCCACCCGATGCGCTTCGGCCGGGTCTGGCAGCGGCCGTGGACCAACCTGCGCACCCACCGCAAGATCGTGGTGATCGACGGCCGGGTCGCCTACACCGGCGGCATGAACATCAGCGACGAGCAGGACGAGCGCGTCCGCGACGATGCCTACCGCGACCTGCACATGCGCGTCGAGGGCGACGTGGTCCGGGTCCTGCAGCTCGTGTTCGCGGAGGACTGGGTGTATGCCACCGGCGACCGCGAGTGCCTCGCGGCGATCTCGCGGGAAACGCCCCGGGCGGAGGCGGGCGCGGTCACCGCGCAGGTGCTCATCTCGGGCCCCGACTCGTCGTGGGAAGCCATCCACCGCGTGCACGTGGCCGCGATCCACGCCGCGCGCGAGCGCGTGTGGCTGGTCACGCCGTATTTCGTACCCGGCGAGGCGGCGATGATGGCGCTGACGTCGGCCGCGCTGGCGGGGCTCGACGTACGCCTGCTGGTGCCGAAGATGAGCGACTCGCGCCTGGTCACCCTGGCTGCGCGGTCCTATTTCGGTCAGCTGCTGGTGGCGGGGGTCAAGGTCTACGAGTACGGCCCGCGCATGCTGCACAGCAAGGCGCTGCTGGTCGACGACGCGCTGGTCCTGCTGGGCAGCGCCAATTTCGACCACCGCAGCTTCCGCCTCAACTTCGAGGTGTCGGTGCTGTACGACGACGCCGGCCTCGCCAGCCGGCTGGCGACGCTGATCGAGGGCGAGTTCGCGTCGGCGCCACGGGTTCGCCAGGGTCGGCCGCGCTCGCTGCTGGGCGCGCGCCTGCCGGAAGCGCTCGCGCGCCTGCTCTCGCCGCTGCTGTAGGCCTGCGACCAGCGGCACGGGCGGCGGCGCCGGCGGCGGGCGCATCGCGAACGACGGGGTAGACTTGCCGCGTCACCGACCCACGCGGAGCCTTCGATGCCCTGGCTGTTCCTGCTGCTGGCCCTCGCCGCGTTCGCGGTCGCCTTCAACACCTCCTCGATGGCGCTGGCCGTGGTCTGCCTGCTGGCGGCGCTGGGGCTGATGGTGGCCTGGGTCATGGGGCTGCTGGCGCAGCGGGTGGGCAGCCAGTCGCGCGACGACAGCCAGATGCTCGATCCGCAGGAACTGCGACGGCTGCGCGAACAGGCCGAGGCGCGCCGCGCCGCCGCGGAGGCGTCACCGCCTCCGGAGAATCCGGCCGTCTGAGTCGCGCCCGCAATCGCGGGTGCCGCACCCGGTTCCACGTGCGCCCGCCCAGCCCTATGCTGCGGCGATGACCACGCTCAGCGTCAACGTCAACAAGATCGCGGTGCTGCGCAATTCGCGCGGTGGCCGCGAGCCCGACATCGTCCGCGCGGCGGCGGCGTGCCTCGATGCCGGCGCCGACGGCATCACCGTGCACCCACGCCCGGACGCGCGCCACGTGCGCGCCAAAGACGTCGCCGCGCTCGCAGGACTGACGCAGGCACGCGGGGTGGAGTTCAACCTGGAAGGCAATCCCTTCGCGCCGCCGCGGCCGGGCTATCCGGGTTTCCTTGCCCTGTGCCGCGATGCCCGCCCGGCGCAGGCGACCCTGGTGCCCGACGGCGACGGCCAGCTCACGTCCGACCACGGATTCGACTTCGCCCGCGATGGCGCCCGGCTGGCGCCCCTGGTGGCCGGGCTGAAGGCACTCGGGTGTCGCGTCAGCCTGTTCGCCGATGCCGGCTGCGATGTCGCGGCCGCCGCGGCCACCGGAGCCGATCGGATCGAGCTCTACACCGGCCCGTTCGCCGAAGCGCACGCCGCCGGCGATGCCGCCGCGGTGCTCGCCGCCTGCGCGCGCACCGCGCGCGCCGCGGCCGCCACGGGCCTTGGCGTCAACGCCGGACACGACCTGGACCAGGCCAACCTCGCCGATTTCCTGGCAGCGGTCCCGGGCGTGCTCGAGGTCTCCATCGGGCACGCCCTGATCGGGGACGCCCTCTACCTCGGGCTCGCCGAGACCGTGGCCCGCTACCTGGCGATCGTCCGCACCTGATTCGCGGGCGGGTGAGGTCGCCCTGGGATGCCGCGTGGTCGACGTGCGCTGCACCGACGGCACTGTCCCGCAGATCGCGGCCATGGCCGCTGCCACTGGGGGCGGCCAAAAAAAACGCCGCCCGGAGGCGGCGTCGAAGACGGTAAGCGTCTCAATCTCACCGGCGCGCTGCAGGCAACGCCGGTGGCTGTGCGGTGGTGCGTTTACTTCTTGACGAACCCGATCTTCAGCATCTGCGCGTTCTTGGCCTCGGCCAGGACCTTGGCGAGGATCCCGTAGTCCGCATCCTCGTTGACATCGATCTCCAGCGTGGGCTGGTTGTTGATGTCGCGCTGGACTTCGGCCTCCATCATGTTGCGCAGGGCGCTGACGGGGGTGGGATTGTCGTTCCAGTAGATCTGGCCGGCGGCGTCGATCCGCAGGCTGATCGGCTCGGGCGGATCCACCGGGTTCTCCGGCGGATTCAGCGAGCGCTGGGGCAGGTCGATGTCGATCGGATACGACAGCTGCGGCGCGGTGACCATGAAGATGATGAGCAGCACCAGCATCACGTCGCAGAGCGGAATGATGTTGATGTCGGCCATCGGGCCATCGCCGGCATCGGAACTGAATGCCATGGTCGGTCTCCGTTATCTGCTTTCGCGGGTGGCGACGAAGCCAACCTTGCGCATGCCCTGGGCCTGCGCAAGGGTGACCACCTCGTTCACGACGCGGTACTTGGTGGTCTGGTCGCCGCGGATGTTCACGGGCGGCTGGGGCGTTTTCTGCGCCTCGACCGACAGTGCACTTTCCAGGAGCTCCCGGGTGACCGGCGTGTCGTTCATGAAGATCTCGCCGTTCGCGGTGATGGCGATGGTGATCGGCGGTGCCGGCGGCGCGGTTTCCGGACGCTCGTCCAGATTGGCCTCCGGAAGCTCCACCTGGACCTTGTGCGCCATCAGCGGTGCCGTGACCATGAAGATGATCAGCAGCACCAGCATCACGTCGACCAGCGGCACGATGTTGATCGTGGCGTTGACCTTGTCGTGGCCGCTCCCGCTTGAACTGAATGCCATGTCCGGACTCCGTCAGTCGACCTGGATCAACGCTTGACCTGGGCCGGGGCTTCGCCGACGCGGGCGCCGGTTGCGAAGAAGTCGTGCAGGTCGTGGGCGAAGGTGTCGAGCTTGTTGTTGGTGACGCGGTTCATGCGCACGAAGAAGTTGTACGCAAGCACCGCCGGGATCGCGACGCCGAGGCCGATGGCGGTCATGATCAGCGCCTCGCCGACCGGGCCCGCGACCGCGCCGATGTCCGCCTGGCCACTTGCACCGATGCGGATCAGGGCGCGGTAGATGCCCCACACCGTACCCAGCAGGCCCACGAACGGGGCGGTCGAACCGACCGTCGCCAGCACCGTCAGGCCGCTCTCCAGGCGCAGCGACTCGCGGGTCACGGCCTGGCGCAGTGCGCGGTCCACGAACTCCGAGCGGTTCAGCGACTCGACCAGGCGCGAACCTTCATGGCGCTGGTGGTGGGCGGCTGCCTGCGCGGCGTCGAGGGCGACCTTCGAGAAGGGTTCGCTCTTGCGCTGTTCTTCCATGAAGCGGATGGCGTCCTGGGCGTTCGACGTCTCCCAGAACGTGCTGATGACACGATCCGAGGTACCGCGCAGGCGCGCGTTCTTGATGAAGTTGAAGATGATCCAGTAGATCGACATGGCCGACATGACGAGAAGGGTGATGAGCACCACCCAGCCGACCATGTCCATGTGCTGGATCATGTCCGCGAAGCCCATCTGCTGGAGCGCAGCGGCGTCGCTTCCTCCGGTTGCCGGGATGTTCGAAGTTTCCTGCAGCATGACGCTTACCTTTTTTGTGTAGTGGTATGGATGGTTTGCAACTGGCGTTGCTGGTGCCTAACGATGCAGCGGATGGAGCAGAAGTGTCAGGCCCGGGTCAGCGGCCCAGCTTGAAGTCGACCGGGACGCGCACGCGGCCGGCACTCGCCTGTCCATTGACGATGGACGGATTGAAACGCCACTTGCGTGCGGCCTGCATCGCGGCGCGGTCCAGGTCGCGGTTGCGGCTGGATTTTTCCACGGTCACGTCGGTGACGTTGCCGTTGGCGTCGACGTCGATCACCAGGATGACCGTGCCTTCAATGCCGCCGCGGACGGCGGCCGGCGGATAGTCCGGCGGGTTCATGGCCTTCGACGACACGTCGACGCTGGCACCGATGTCCGGCTGCGGCGCGGGCGGCGCAGGCGGCGCCGGCGGCGGTGCAGGCGTATCCACGGGCGACGGTTCGTCGAACACGACCGGCGGCTCCTCGGGCGGCGGCGGCACCGGGGTCGGCTGCGGCGGCACGAGTTCCTTGATCGGCTGCGGCTTCGGAGGCTCCGGCGGCGGCGGCGGCGGCGGCGGGGGGGGCGGCGGCGGCTCGATGATCACCACGCGGGTGACCTCTTCCTCTGCGACCGCCTCGCCGGGCGGATTGACCGGTGCGAGCAGCAGCAGGACCGCGGCAGCGTGGAACGCGACCACCATGGTGAAGCCGGTGATGCGCGCCCAGTTCAGGCCCTCGTCCTGGTCGTCGTTCCGGTCGGTCGTCGTCAAGCGTTGCGTCATGCGGGGAACTCAAGTCTGGCTGGGCGACGAGCGCCCCGAATGGGGATCGAGGGACGCCCGGTGCAAGGGCGCGGGAACCTCTAAGCTTATACCAACCGCAACGACGAACACCAACCTTGGTTTCGTCGAAACGCCGTTGCCGCTCAGCGCGACAACAGCCGTCGCGCGTCGTCCGGGTTCTTGACGCCCTTGTCGAGCGCCTGCTGTGCGGCGGCCTTGGATTCCGCGTCCCGGCCTTCGTTCGCGAGGACCTTCGCCAGGTTGAGAAGTGTTTCGCCGTCCGGCGCGAGCGGCGCGGCCTTCTGGTACGCCGCGATCGATTCGGCCGGCTGTTCGGAGAAGTAGTACGCCTGCGCGAGCGCCACGTACGCCTGGTGGTCCGGCTTCAGGATGCCCTTCTCGAGGCCTTCGTTGATGACCTCGATCGCCTGCTGCTCCCTGCCCTCGCCGCCGAGGTACAGCGCGTACATGTTGCGGTACTCGCGGTCTTCGCTGAGCTGACCGCTGCTGCGCAGCTGCTCGTACACGGCCAGCGCCTTGTCGTCCTGCCCGGACTGGATGTAGGTGGCGGCCAGATTGAGCTGCGCCCCCTTGTCTGCCGGCGTCGACGTGGCGATGCGTTCGGCGAGGCTGGCGGCCTCGGCGGGCTGCCCTGCCTCGGAATACGCTGCCATCAGCAACTGGGTCCATTCGCTGCGGGGCTCGGTGCCACCTTCGACCACCGGCTTGAGGACTGCGATCGCCTGGGGGTACTGCTCCAGCCGGAACAGGGCGTTCGCCTTCAGGACCTGGTGCTCCGGGTCCTTCGATGCGCTGCCGGCAAGGAATGCGTCAAGCGTGGTGATGGCTTCGCGGTACTGCTCGTTCTGCATCTGAAGCTGGGCGACCACCAGCAGCGATTCGAAGTGCTCGGTGTTGTTCAACCCGTTGGCATCCACCGCCTGCTGCAGGTACGCCTGCGCCTGGGCGTCGTCGCTCCCGATCAGCATCGAGCCGGCAATGCGTCCGGCCAGAGCGCGCTCGTACGCGTTGGCCTTGGGATCCGCGATGATTCCGTCGGCGATCGCGCGGGCGGCCGTCGCGTCCCCGGCCTCGTAGTGCTTGAAGAGCTTGTTGAGTTCGTCGTTGAGCCGGGGCGAGGCGCGCAGGCCGGGCTCCTTCCGCGTCGACTCCGGGAACCGCGCGGCGGGCTTCGCCTCGTCCCGGGCGCCCTCGCGGGCCCTGCGCTCGCTCGCGCCCCGCGCTTGCGCCATCGCATCGGCGCCGGTTGCGAACGCCAGGACGACCGCGATCGCGGCACTCAGGATGTTGCGGGTGGAGGCAGGGCTGGGCATGGGGTCACCTGGCAGTCATGGCGCCGTCCGGCGCCGTCGGGGGCGGATACGCTAGCAGAATCGATGCCGCCCTAGATGACACCAAGGGTAAGCCACGGGTTGTTAATTCAACCGCAGGTCGGCCGGCGCCCGCTCGCCCGGGCCTGCTCCCAGGTCGGCACCAGCCCGGTCGCGCGCGACTGCAGTTCGCCGATGCGGCTCTGCGGGTCCGGGTGCGTCGACAGCCACTGCGGCGGCCGGGCATCGCTCGCCGCGATCATGTTCTGCCAGAGGCCGACGGCGGCACGGGGGTCGAACCCCGCCTTCGCCATCAACTGCTGGCCGACCACGTCGGCTTCCGATTCCTGGACCCGGGATCCCGGCAGCAGGAAGGCGGTCTGCAGGGCGGCGCCGCCCAGCTGGTTCGTCGCCTGGGAGGCACCTTCCCCGTACTGGGAGCCCAGCACGGCGCCCACGATGCCGAGGCCTGCCTGGGCGCCCATCTGGCGGGTGATGCGCTCGTCGTGGTGGTTGGACATCACGTGGCCGATTTCGTGGGCGACCACGGCGGCCAGCTGGTCCTGGTTCTTCGCCACGGTGAACAATCCGGTGTTGACGCCGACCTTGCCACCGGGCAACGCGAAGGCGTTGGGATTGGCATCCACGAACACCGCCGATTCCCATGCCGCGCCGCGCCAGTCGGCCGGAAGCTCGCGCACGATCGCGTTGACGACGCAGGTGAGGTAGCCGCGCTGGCGTGCGTCGGTGCTGAGTTTTCCGCTGGCCTTCATCTCGTTGAAGGCCTGGGCACCCATCTGGTCGAGCTGCTGCTTGCTGACGGCCCCCACGTATTGCGTGCGCCCGGTGGGCGAAGTGGAGGTCGCGCATGCCGCGACGGTGGCGGCGATGGCCAGGGCGAGCAACGGGGTCTTCATGCGGGATATCCTCAGGAACGTCCCGCCTTGTAGCGGGACGAAACTGAAGGCAACGTCAATCCGGCGGCGGCTCGCTCAGACGTCGAGGTTGGAAACGCGCAGCGCGTTGTCCTCGATGAAGGCGCGGCGCGGCTCGACCACGTCGCCCATCAGGGTGCTGAAGATCTGGTCCGCGGCCACCGCATCCTCGATCCGCACCTGGAGCAGCCGGCGGGTTTCGGGGTTGACCGTGGTTTCCCAGAGCTGTTCCGGGTTCATCTCGCCCAGGCCCTTGAAGCGCTGGATCTGGCGGCCCTTCTTGGCCTCCTCGAGCAGCCACGCCTGCGCCTCCGCGAAGCTCGAGACGGCCTGGCTGCGGTTGCCCCGGCTGATGGTCGCACCCTCGCGCACCAGCCCGTGCAGCAGCGCTGCCGCCTCGCGCAGGGACTTGAGCTCGCCGCCGTCGAACGCGGCCACCGGGAGCACCTGCACGGCTTCCACGCCCATGTGGCGCCGTGTCACCAGAAGAGCCGCCGGACGCACGTCCTCGATGGCCGGCTGGAACTCGAGCGCGTACCGCGCCCGACCCAGCCCACCGCGATTGAGGCGCTTCTCCAGCGCATCGAGCTCGTGCCGCTCGTCGGTATTCTCGCGCAGGCGCGCGGCCTCCAGCGGGCTGAAGTCCATCAGTGCTTCCAGCACCGCCGGGTCGTACCGGTGGGCGTTGCGGGCGATGGTCTCGCGCGCCGCGGCGTACGCCAGCAGCAGCTTTTCCAGCGCCACGCCCTCGATGGCGGGCTCGCCATCCGCCGGTTGCAGCGATGCGCCCTCGACGGCGTTGCCGGCGAGGTAGGCGTCCAGCGCGGCTTCGTCCTTGAGGTACAGCTCGTGCTTGCCCTGCTTGATCTTGAACAGCGGCGGCAGGCCGATGTAGACGTGGCCGCGTTCGATCAGCTCCGGCATCTGGCGATAGAAGAACGTCAGCAGCAGCGTGCGGATGTGCGAGCCGTCGACGTCGGCGTCGGTCATCAGGATGATGCGGTGGTAGCGCAGCTTGTCGGGGTTGTACTCCTCCTTGCCGATGCCGGTCCCGAGCGCGGTGATCAGCGTGCCGACCTCCGCGCTGCCCAGCATGCGGTCGAAGCGCGCGCGTTCGACGTTGAGGATCTTGCCCTTGAGCGGCAGGATCGCCTGGGTCTTGCGGTTGCGACCCTGCTTGGCCGAACCACCGGCGGAGTCGCCCTCGACGATGAACAGTTCAGACAGGGCCGGATCCTTCTCCTGGCAGTCGGCGAGCTTGCCGGGCAGGCCGGCGATGTCGAGCGCGCCCTTGCGCCGGGTGAGGTCGCGCGCCTTGCGGGCGGCCTCTCTCGCGCGCGCGGCGTCGACGATCTTGCCCGCGATCGCGCGCGCCTCGGCCGGGTTTTCCTGCAGGAACTCCTCCAGGCGCTGGCCGAAGGTGTGCTCCACCACCGGGCGCACGTCGGAGCTGACCAGTTTTTCCTTGGTCTGCGACGAGAAGCTCGGGTCCGGCACCTTCACCGACAGCACGGCGATCATGCCTTCGCGCATGTCGTCGCCCGACAGCGTGATCTTGGCCTGGCGCGCGATGCCGTTCTGCTCGATGTAGTTGCTGAGCGTGCGCGTGAGCGCGGCGCGGAAGCCGATCAGGTGGGTGCCGCCATCCTTCTGCGGGATGTTGTTGGTGAAGCAGAACATCGTCTCCTGGTAGGAGTCGGTCCACTGCAGCGCCACGTCGACGGTGATGCCGTTCTCTTCGCCGGTGACCGAGATCACGTTGGGGTGCAGCGGCGTCTTCAGCTGCGCCAGGTGCTCCACGAACGAGCGGATGCCGCCCTCGTACTGGAACACGTCGCGGCGCGACTCGGCCCGCTCGTCCGCGAGCACGATCTTGACGCCGGAATTGAGGAACGACAGTTCGCGCAGGCGCTTGGCGAGGATGTCGTAGTGGAACTCGACGTCGCTGAAGATGTCCGTCGCCGGCTTGAAGCGCAGCAGCGTGCCGCGCTTGTCCGAAGGCCCCAGCTGCTTGAGCGGGTACAGCGGCTCGCCGAGCGCGTACTCCTGCCGGTAGTGGTGGCCGTCGCGCCAGATGTCGAGCCACAGGTGCTCGGACAGCGCGTTCACCACCGATACGCCCACGCCGTGGAGGCCGCCGGACACCTTGTAGCTGTTGTCGTCGAACTTTCCGCCCGCGTGCAGGACGGTCATGATCACCTCGGCCGCCGAGATGCCCTCTTCCTTGTGGATGTCGACCGGGATCCCGCGACCGTTGTCGGACACGGCCACCGAGCCGTCCTCGAGGATGCTGACCACGATGTCGTCGGCGTGGCCGGCGAGGGCCTCGTCGATGGCGTTGTCGACCACCTCGAACACCATGTGGTGCAGCCCGGTCCCATCGTGCACGTCGCCGATGTACATGCCGGGCCGCTTGCGGACGGCCTCGAGCCCGCGGAGCACGGTGATCTTGCTGGAGTCGTAGGCGCCGTTGGTTGGCGGCTGGGCAGCGATGATGTCGTCGGTCATTCGGCTTTTCGTGTCTTCGCGATGGCCCTGGCCGTCCCCCGCCACGGGCGCGGAACGGAGACATTATCTATAGGGCACGAGGCAAGAATGATACCACCGCTGGCACGCACCCCGGAGCGCGGACCCACCCTGTTCAGGCAGAAGCTGGATGCACATGTCCGTGTTCCACGTGGAACACCCGCTCCGGCTGGACGCCCTCAAGAACGTCGGTACCCGTCAGGAACAGCTGGGCACCCGTCGCCTGCAGTGTGTCCAGCACGCGCTCCCGGTGGTGGCGGTCCAGTTCCGACGCCAGGTCGTCGAGCGCGATCACCGGCCAATCCCCACGCACGGCCGCGCAATCCTGCGCCTGGGCCAGGAGACAGGCGAGGGCGACCAGTTTCGCCTGTCCCCGCGACAGCGCCTCGCCATGGGGATGGGCCGACACGGCGAGGCGCCAGTCGGCGCGATGCGGTCCGGCCGTGGTGTGGCCGAGCATGCGATCGCGCTCCTGCCCCAAGGTCAGCGCGTCCAGCAGCGACAACTGCTGGCTTCGCCAGCCCGGTTCGAAGCGCACGTCGGCTTGGCCGAGCGCCGGCGCCAGGTCCAACATCCGCCCCGCCACGGCGCCCTGGAGCCGCTGCAGGTACTGGTCGCGGCGCAGTGTCACGGCTTCGCCGGTTTCTGCCAGTTCGACATCCCAGGCGGCGAGCTGCCCACCGCGCGCGCCGGACTTGAGGAGGGCGTTCCGTTGCTTCAGGGCCCGCGCGTAGCGCCGCCAGAGCGGCAGGAAGTCCGGTTCCACGTGGAACAGACCCCAATCCATGAACCGGCGCCGCGGTTCGGCACCCCCGCTCACCAGTGAGTGGCTGCCCGGTTCGAATGTCACCACCATGAAGGCCGCGCAAAGCTCGCCAAGGTGGGCGACCCGCGCCTCGTCGAGCCTGCCCTCCCAGCTGCTGCCACCATGCCGGAGCCCGGCGCGACGCCTCCTGCCGGACTCGCCCTCCGCCCATTCCAGGAACACTTCGAGCGCGTCGCCGCCAGTGCGGATCAGGCCATCGCGCACCCGGCCGCGAAAGCTGCGTCCGTACGCCATCAGGTGCAGTGCCTCGAGCACGGAGGTCTTACCGGCGCCATTGGGGCCGACCAGCAGGTTCATCCCGGCGGCAGGCTGCAGGGAAACGTCGCGCAGGCTTCGCAGCCCACGGATATCCAGCCGCGATACCTGCATCAGGGAAGGTCCGGGCGCCGAGGGCAACGGGGGAACGCCTGTTCCACGTGGAACAACGGGAGCAGGGCCGGGGGCGCCGCCCGCGCGGAGTGCGACATCCCTTCACCCGTGCCGGGCGTCATCAACCTCGCGATCCCCCGTAGGACTCCGATATGCATCAACTCCGTCTGCCCTTACGGCTCTGCCACGCACCCGTACCGCGACCCACGGCACTCCACATCGCCCGCAGGACGCCTTCTGCACTCACAGCTCGTCCAGTTTACGCCATGGTGCTGGCGCGAAATCCGGCAGCGAAACGGACATGACCGACGTCGAGGCTCGGCAGGTGAGGACGGATGGATCCCTCCAGACCATCAGGCCGCCAGTCCCGGCGGCCCGGGAACGAAAAAGGGGCTCGATCGCCCCTTTTCCGGTCCGCGCCTGCATCGCTTGAGCGTTACAGACGCAGCGGCATGACCACGTGGCGCGAGCGCTCGTTGGTGGCTTCCCGGACCAGCGCCGAGGAGTTGGCGTCGCGCAGCGCGATCACCACCGTCTCGTCGCGCAACGCGGACAGGGCATCGAGCAGGTAGTTGACGTTGAAACCGACGGCAAGGCCATCGACCCTGGTATCGGCCTCGACCTCTTCCTGCGCTTCCTCCTGCTCCGGGTTGTGCGCGTTGATGCGCAGCTGGCCCGGCGAGACCTCCAGGCGCACCCCACGGTACTTCTCGTTCGACAGGATCGCCGCGCGCTGCAATGCCGCGCGGAGGACCTCGCGGTCGATCCGGACCTCGCGGTCGGCGCCGATCGGGATCACCGCCTCGTAGTCGGGGAAGCGGCCATCGATAAGCTTGCTGGTGAACGTGACATCGTCACGCTTCACCCGGATGTGGTTGCGGCCCATTTCCAGCTCGAGGGAGCGGTCGCCGCCTTCGAGCAGGCGCTGCAGCTCCTGGACGCCCTTGCGCGGCACGATGATCTGGCGCTTGGTCTGCACCGCCTCGTCCAGCGCCGCCTCGCAGAGCGCCAGGCGGTGGCCGTCCGTCGCCACGCAGCGCAGGCGGGTCTCGCCAAGGTCGAAGAGCAGGCCGTTGAGGTAGTAGCGGACGTCCTGCTGCGCCATCGCGAACGCGGTGCGCTCGATCAGCTCCTTCAGCGCGGCCTCGGGCACCGTCACCCGCTCGGTGGCCTCGACCTCATCCACGGAGGGGAAATCGTTGGCGGGCAGGCTGGCCAGGGTGAAGCGGCTGCGACCCGCCTGCACCGTCACCTTGTCGCCCGCCTGCGACACCGTCACCCGGCTGCCGTCGGGCAGCGCGCGGACGATGTCGAAGAGCTTGCGTGCCGGGATCGTGGCCTCGCCGTCGCCGGCTTCCTCCACCGCGCAGCGCGACACCATCTCGACCTCGAGGTCGGTGCCCGTCAGCGAGAGCTGCCCGTCGCGCACCACCACCAGCAGGTTCGCCAGGACCGGCAGGGTCTGCCGGCGTTCGACCACGTTGACCACCTGCGCCAAGGGCTTCAGGAAGGCTTCCCGCTGCAGACTGAAACGCATCCCGTATGTTCCCCTCGCCCAAGCTCAAAAGAATGGATAAAACTCAAAAGCTGGTGGTGCTGGTGTCGCCAGGATCCGGTGGTAACGCACCCAACCCACTGATCTGAAAGCGTATTTCTGTCCAGGAACAGCGGGGACAAGTGCATCCGGGCCGGTGGAGCAAGCTGTGGACAACTTTCGGACCGCGCCTCGGCCGGCGACTTGTCCACAACTTGTACGCCCCTCGCCCACACCGCTCCGTGCGCCTGCGTCCGGGCCTACTCGCTGAGCTTGCGGATCAGCTTGTCCCAGTCCTCCCGCAGTTTGCCATCGGCCTCCATCAGGTGCCTGACCTGACGACAGGCGTGCAGCACCGTCGTGTGGTCGCGGCCCGCGAACGCATCCCCGATTTCGGGCAGGCTGTGCTCGGTCAGTTCCTTGGCCAGCGCCATCGCCACCTGGCGGGGCCTGGCCAGTGAACGGGTGCGCCGTTTCGACAGCAAATCCTTGATCTGCAACCCGTAGTAGTCTGCCACGGTCTTCTGGATGTTGGCGATGCCGATGGCCTGCTGCTGCGCGCGCAGCAGGTCGCGCAGCGTCTCCTGGGCGAAGTCCTGGGTGATCGTGCGGCCGGTGAAGTTGGCCCGTGCGGCGAGCGTGTTCAGTGCCCCCTCGAGGTCGCGCACGTTCGAGCGCATCTTCTTGGCGAGCAGGAAGGCCACGTCCTCGGGGATGTGCACGCCGCGCTCGGCGGCCTTGGACAGCACGATCTGGGCGCGGGTCTCGAAGTCGGGCGGGTCGATCGGCACGCTGAGGCCGGACGCGAGCCGGGATTTCAGCCGCGGCTCCAGGCCCTCCACTTCGCGCGGGAACCGGTCGCAGGTCATGATGATCTGCTGGCGGCCATCGAACAGCGCATTGAAGGTGTGGAAGAACTCCTCCTGCGTGCGGTCCTTGCCGGCAAAGAACTGGATGTCGTCGATCAGCAGCGCGTCGACCTGCTGGAACTGGCGCTTGAAGCCGTCCATCGCCTTTTCCTGCAAGGCCTTCATCATCGCGCTGAAGAACTGCTCCGAGCGCACGTACATCACCCGCATGCCGGGGTTGTTGGCGCGCATGGCGTTGCCCGCGGCGAACATCAGGTGGGTCTTGCCGAGGCCGGTGCCGCCGTAGAGCAGCAGGGGGTTGTGGGCGCGATCGCCCGGCTTCTGCGCGGCGTGCCAGGCCGCGGCACGGCCCAGCTGGTTGCTGCGGCCCTCGACGAAGTTGTCGAAGGTGTAGTGCGCGTCCAGGTTGCCCTGGAAACTCACCAGTGGCGCCGGGAAGCGCGGGACCTGTGCATCGGTGCCCGGCGCCGGCGGCGCGGCCGCGCGCGGCATCGACCCGATCTCGAGCGCGACGTCGGCACTGCCGGCGAAGTGGCCCAGGAGCTCGCGGATGCGGTCCAGGTAGCGGTCGCGGACCTCGTCGCGGACGAACGCATTGGGCGCGTACAGCACCGTGGTGTGGTCGCGCCGCGTGGCCTGCAGCGGGCGCAGCCAGGCGTGGACATCCTCGGCCGGGAATTCGGCTTCCAGGCGTTCGAGGCAGCGGGGCCAGGGATCCATAGGTGACGGTTCGCGAGTGCAGACGGTCGCCCCGCCCCGATCGTGCAGGGCACGCGTGGCGCAGGCGCAAAGGGGATGCAGCAGACTACCACTGCCCACGGCGGGCAGGGGACATGCACGGCCGGCGTCGCCGGGCGATTTGACCGCGACCGGCTGCCGCCCCTAAACTCTCCGGTTCTTTCCTGCGTCACCGCCCGAGCGACCGTCATGGCCACCAAGCGCACCTTCCAGCCCAGCAACCTCAAGCGCAAGCGCGACCACGGTTTCCGTGCCCGCATGGCGACCAAAGACGGCCGCAGGATCCTCGCGCGCCGCCGCGCGAAGGGCCGCAAGCGCCTGACGGCCTGAAGCCGTCACCGGGTCGCCGCCGGCGGCCCCATCCGACGCTCCGCCCGTGATGCGCTTCCGTTTCCAACGCGAGGCGCGCGTCCGCGCGAGCGCGGAATTCGAACTCGCCTTCAAGCAGGGCCGCGGCACGGCGACGCCACTGCTGTCCCTGCATTGGCAACCCGACGACGTCCCGGCGCGGCTGGGCCTTGCCGTGTCGCGCAAGGTCGACCGCCGCGCCGTCGGCCGCAACCGAATCAAGCGCGCGCTGCGCGAGGAATTCCGCCATGTCCGCGGCGACCTGCCGCGCGGGCGCTACGTCGTGGTGGCCCGTCCCGCGGCGTCTGCCGCCGACAACCTGACGCTGCGCACCACGCTCGTGGCGACGCTGCGCCGGGCGGGCGCGTTGCCGCCCCCGGCCGCGCCCGGCACAATGCCCGGCGCTTTCCCCTCCCCCCGCACCACGCCGGTCCCCTCCGGCGAATGAGCCTGCCTGCCTGATGAACCAGACCCGCACCTTCCTGATCTTCGCCTGGCTGATGGTGGCGACCCTGCTGTGGATGGAGTGGAGCAAGGAGCAGTCGGCGCCGGCGGCGGATGCCGGCGCGCAGGTGGCGCCGGCCGCCCCCGGGAGCACCGTCCCCAGCGTGGAACGCGCCGCGGCGGCGGCCGGGTCGACCATTCCCACGGCACCCACGGTCGCGTCGGCACCCGGCACGCCCGGGATGGCCGCGGCGTCCGCGGCGCAGCCCGCCGGCGCCGTCACCGTCACCACCGACGTGCTGCGGCTCCGTCTCGATGGCGGTGCAGTCACCGACGCCGAGCTCCTGCGCTTCCCGCAGACCCGCGACGAGGACAGCCCGCCGGTGAAGCTGTTCGACAGCGACCCCGCCCGGTATTACGCCGCGCAGAGCGGCTGGGTCAGCCAGGCCAACACGGCGCCGACCCACGAATCCGGCTTCGTGCCCGACGGCGTCGACGGCAGCGTGGCCCTGGCCACCGGCGAGTCGCAGGTGGTGGTGCCCTTCGTCTGGCGCGGCCCGGACGGCGTCAGCATCCACCGCACCTATACCTTCACCCGCGGCAGCTATGCCGTGGAGGTCCGCGACACCGTCCGCAATGCCGGCGGCGCGCCGTGGCAGGGCTTCGTGTACCGGCAGCTGATCCGGGTGCCACCGACGATCGAATCGGGCATGACCAATCCGGAGTCCTTCAGCTTCACCGGCGCGACCTGGTTCGGCAGCGACGAAGGCTACGAGCGCCGCAAGTTCGACGACTTCCTCGACGACGGCCGCCTCGACCAGCGACTGCGCGGCGGCTGGATCGCGTTCCTCGAGCACCACTTCTTCAGTGCCTGGATCCCGCAGGCGGGTGACGAGATCACGGTGTCGCTCGACGCCGACGCAGGCGCCGGCTCCACCCGCAACCTGATCCGCGAGGTGGGCCCCGGCGTGGCCGTGGCACCCGGCAGCGAGGCGACCACCAGCGCGCGCCTGTGGGTGGGCCCGAAGCTCGTCGGCCAGATCAAGGCGCAGGACATCCCGGGCCTGGACCGCGCGGTGGACTACAGCCGCTTCTCGATCTTCGCCTTCCTCGGCGAGGGCCTGTTCTGGGTGTTGAACATGCTCCACGGCCTGTTCCAGAACTGGGGCTGGTCGATCATCGGCCTGGTGGTGCTGGTGAAGCTGGCGCTGTTCCCGCTGTCGTCGGCGCAGTACCGGTCGATGGCCAAGATGCGCAAGTTCCAGCCGCGCCTGCAGCAGCTGAAGGAGCGCTACGGCGACGACAAGCAGAAGTTCCAGGTCGCCATGATGGAGCTGTACAAGAAGGAGAAGATCAACCCGATCGCGGGCTGCCTGCCGGTGCTGCTGCAGATGCCCGTGTTCCTGGCCCTGTACTGGGTGCTGCTGGAGTCGGTGGAGCTGCGCCACGCGCCGTGGATCCTGTGGATCCAGGACCTGACCGCGCGCGACCCGTACTTCATCCTGCCGGTGCTCAACATCGCGATCATGTGGGCGACGCAGAAGCTCACGCCGATGACCGGCATGGATCCGATGCAGCAGAAGATGATGCAGTTCATGCCGGTGGTGTTCGGCGCGATCATGATCTTCTTCCCGTCGGGCCTGGTGCTGTACTGGGTCACCAACGGCGCGCTCGGCCTGCTGCAGCAGTGGCTGCTGATCCGGAAGTACGCCGAGGCGCCGGCGAAGGCGTGACCTGCAGGCGCCTTGCCACGCGACGCCCGCCCCATGGCGGGCGTCGTCGTCTGCGACCATGAGCGTCGTGGAACTCGACACCGACACCATCGTCGCCGTCGCCACGCCGCCGGGGGCGGGCGGCATCGGCATCGTGCGGGTGTCGGGGCCGCAGGCGCGGTTGATCGCCGCCGCCATCTGCGGGCGCAGCATCGAACCGCGACGGGCCGTCCACGCGCGTTTCCTCGACGCCGACGGGAGCGCGCTCGACGACGGCATCGCGCTGCTGTTCGCCGCCCCCGCCAGCTACACCGGGGAGGACGTGGTCGAACTCCAGGGTCACGGCAGCCCGGCGCTGCTGCAGGCGCTGGTCGGTCGCTGTTGCGCGCTGGGTGCGCGCATGGCGCGGCCCGGCGAGTTCAGCGAGCGCGCGTTCGTCAGCGGCCGTCTCGACCTGGCGCAGGCCGAAGCGGTGGCCGACCTGATCGCCGCCGGCGACCTGCGCGCCGCGCGCGCGGCACGCCGCGCGCTCGATGGCGAGTTCTCGCGGCGCGTGGATGCGATCGCCGCGGCGCTTCTCGCGCTGCGCGTGCACGTCGAGGCGATGATCGACTTCGTCGACGAGCCGCTGGACACGCTGGGCATCGACGCCGTACACCAGCGCCTCGATACCGCCGCCTCGGACCTGGATGCGCTGGCAGGCGACGCCGAACGCGGCCGCCGGCTCCGCGACGGCATGCACGCGGTGATCGTGGGCCCCCCCAACGCCGGCAAGAGTTCGCTGCTGAACGCACTCGCAGGCAGCGACCGCGCCATCGTCACCGACATCGCCGGCACCACCCGCGACCTGCTCCACGAGACGCTGCGCATCGACGGCGTGGAGCTGTCGCTGGTGGACACCGCGGGCCTGCGCGACGGCGGCGATGCCATCGAGCGCGAAGGCATGCGGCGCGCGCGGGTGGAGCTGTCGCGGGCCGACCTCGCGATCGCCGTCGTCGACGCGCGCGATCCCGCGGCCGGCCGTGCCGCGGTCGCCGCCGCCATCGCCGGCGTGCCGCGGGTGCTCTGGCTGCACAACAAGTCCGACCTCATGCCTGCAGGCGCGTCGGGCGCGGCGGGGGACGACGTGCTGTGGCTTTCGGCGCGCACCGGCGACGGCCTCGCGGCCGTCCATGCGCGCCTGCGCACGCTGGCGGCGGGCGAGGGCGGCGACGGCGGCGGCACGTTCACCGCCCGCGCCCGCCATGTCGACGCGCTCCGCCGCACCGCCATCGCCGTCGGCGAGGCCCGCGGGGCGCTGGCGGCGGAGGCGCTCGACCTCGCGGCCGAGTCGCTGCGGATCGCCCACGACACGCTGGGGGAGATCACCGGCCGGGTCGCCGCGGATGACCTCCTGGGTCACATTTTCTCGACCTTCTGCATCGGCAAGTAGCCGCGCCAGGCCGCCGGGTGTTGACAAACAGGCGCCGCTGTCGCGTCCTAGGCGTTCGTGCGCGCCGCGCACCGACAGGGGGAGTCGTTGAACATGTCAGTCACCAGTACATCGCCGTGGCCGGGGAAGGCCCGGCTCGCGCTCGCAGCGGCCCTGGCACTCGCCATCGCCGGCTGCGGCCAGGATCAGGCGCCCGCGCCGGCCGAAGGCGCCGCCGCGCCGGCCGCCGCCCCGGGGGCCGCGAAGCCGTCGTCGGCGCCTGCCACGGCCGTGTCCGCGGAAGTCGCCGCGCTCGACGCCGAAGCATTGCGCGGCAAGGCGCGCAGCGCCTACGCCGAGAGCCGCCTCTACGCGCCGGCCGGCGACAATGCCATGGAGTACTACCTGGCCTTGCGCGACAAGTCGCCGGACGATGCCGCGGTCTCCAGTGCGCTCACCGACCTGATGCCGATGGCGGTCATCGCCACCGAGCAGAGCCGCGACCGCGATGATTTCGAGGAGGCGCAGCGCCTCCTCGCGCTGATCCGCAAGGCCAATCCGGAACATCCGGCGCTCGCACGGCTGGCGGCCTCGATCACCGCGGCGGAGGCCGAGCTCGCGCAGCAGGTCGAACAGCAGCAGTTGACCGCGGAACAGGAACGCGAGCGCCAGGCGCGCCTGGAAGAAGAGCGCGTGGAGCAGCAGCGCACGCAGCAGCAGCAGGCCGCGGAGCAGCTCGCCGCACAGCAGGCGGCCGCGGCCGCAGCCGAACGCGAGGCCGAGCAGCAGCGTGCCGCCACGGCGCAGCGCGAGGCCGAGGAGCGCGCGGCGGCACAGCGCGCGGCGCAACAGCCCGCCCCCACGCCGACACCGGCCCCGCAACCCGCCGCCGCCGATACCACGCTGCGTGCACTGAGCACGCCTGCGCCGCGCTATCCGCCCGAGGCGCTGCGCAGCGGCCAGTCCGGCGAGGTGCAGGTGGAGTTCACCGTGGCGCCGGACGGCTCGGTCTCCAGCGCCCGCGTGGTACGCGCGGATCCGCCCAGGGTGTTCGACCGCGAGGCGGTGGCGGCGGTGCGCCGCTGGCGCTTCGAGCCGGTGGGTGCCCCGGTCACCACCCGGCGCACCATCGGCTTCAGCCCCGGCAACTGATCGCCCGCTGCTCCGACATGAAGAGGCCCGGCAGATGCCGGGCCTCTTCATTTGCGCCAGACGACGGCGCCCCATCGCACGGACCCGCGTCCGCTCAGGCCGAGATCGCCAGCTTCTCGCGATGGTAGAGGCGTGCCGCCACCAGCCACAGCACCAGCCCGAGGCCGAAGCCGGCGCCGAGGTACACCGCCCATTCCTGCGGCGAGATCCACTCGCTGCGCACCAGCTTCAGCAGCATCTGGTTCTGCGCCAGGAACGGCACCGCGAACTGCCACAGCTCGTTCTTCACCGGGTTCACCAGCAGCACGATGGTGGGGATGACCGGCAGCAGCATGAGCACGCTCATGTAGCTCTGGGCTTCCTTCACCGACTTCACGCTGGCCGCGATCAGGGTGAGCAGGGTGGTGCCGATCAGCACCATCGGCAACAGCACCACCAGCAGCTGCAGCATCATCGCCGGCGACACGTCCACCAGCTGCATGCGTCGCGGCGCGAGGGTGAAGCTCAGCTTGAAGGCGATGACGATCAGCGCCAGGCTCAGCATCCCGAACACGCAGGCGGCCAGGATCTTGCCGCTCATCAGCGCGCTGCGCCGGGCGGGCGTCGCCAGCAGCGGTTCCAGCGACTGCCGCTCGCGCTCGCCCGCGGTCACGTCGATGACCAGGTACGCGCCGCCGAGGAAGGCGCTCAGGATCAGCAGGTACGGCAGGATCGCCAGCAGCATGCCGCGCCGCGCCTCGGGCGTGGCCACGTCGCGCTGCGCGATGGCGACCGCCTGCGTCGCCTGCGGATTGCCGCCACGGCTGATGATGCGCAGCGCGCCCATCTGCTGTCCGTACTGCGCCAGCGCCAGGCGCAGGCGGTCGACCGGAATCCGCGAATCCTGGCGCGAACTGTCGTAGATGATCTCCACCCCCGCGCTGCGGCTGGCACGCCAGTCGTCGGCGTAGTCCGGGGCGATGCGCAGCACCACGTCGTACGTCTGCGCGCGTACGTCGCCATCGGGGTCCGCCGGCGGCGGTTTCGTGGCGATGTTCTGGCTCGCGAGGAAGCGCACCAGGTTGGGGGCGTGCTGCGCGCCGATCACCGGCAGTTCGAGGGTCGACTCGAGTTGGGTGCGCGCGCGCTTCTCCGCCATCGCCCCCATGCCCAGGATCAGCATCGGGAACAGGATCGGCGCCATCAGCAGGCCGAGCATCACCGTGCGGCGGTCGCGGAACAGGTCGAGGAGTTCCTTGCGCGCGACCACGAGGACGCTGCCTGCGGCGAGACGTGCGAATGGGTTGTTCATGCCGACAGGCCCTCCTCGGTGCCGATCAGGTGGACGAAGGCGTCTTCGAGATTGTCCTGCCCGCTCTGCGCGCGGAGTTCGTCCGGGGTGCCGCTGGCGCGGACTTCGCCGCCGGCGATCACCACGATGCGATCGCACAGCATCGCCACCTCCTGCATGATGTGGCTGGAAAAGATCACGCAGCGCCCTTCCGCGCGCAGTTCCTGCAGGAACGTGCGCAGGCCGCGGGTGGTCATGACGTCCAGGCCGTTGGTGGGCTCGTCCAGGATCACGTTGCGCGGGTCGTGCACGAGGGCACGCGCGATGGCGGTCTTGGTGCGCTGGCCCTGGGAGAAGCCTTCGGTGCGGCGGTCGAGGAAATCCTCCATCACCAGCAGCCGCGCCATGTGCGCGATCCGCGCGGCGATCGTCGCCGCGTCCAGCCCGTGCAGGCGGCCGAAGTACTCGATGTTCTCGCGCGCGGTCAGGCGCTTGTAGACGCCGCGCGCGTCGGGAAGCACCCCGAGGCGCTGGCGCACGGCGGTGGCGTCGCGGGTGGCGTCGAGGCCGTCCACGCGCACCTGGCCCTGGTCCGGCGCCATCAGCGTGTAGAGCATGCGCAGGGTGGTGGTCTTGCCGGCGCCGTTGGGGCCGAGCAGGCCGGTGATCTCGCCGTCGCGCGCGGTGAAGCTGACGCCGCGCACAGCGTGCACGGGGCCCGCCTTGGCGGGGAACGACTTGTGCAGGTTGTCGACTTCGATCATGGCTCAGGGCTCCCAGCCGTAGTTGCCGGCGAACGGCGGGGTCGGCGCGAGGCGCTCCAGGCAGCCGGCGTCGAGGCCGGCGGCGTCGGCACGCTCCACGAACTGTGCGAACAGCTTGGGCATGCAACCCACGCCGAGGACCGAGTGGCCCTGACCGGGCAGCACGAGGTGGCGGCCGTTCGGCAGCGCCTCGACGACCTCGTCGCCGTACCGCGGCGGCGTCACCGGATCGTGCTCGCCGCTGATCGCCAGCACCGGCACGTCGCCGGTCAGCGGCGCGCGGAAGTCGTCCGCACGCCTGCCCTTCGGCCAGACCGCGCACTGCGCCCGGGTGTAGGCGACGAGTTCGTTGCCCAGCACGGTGGCGGCGTCGCCCTCTTCGATGCGCATGTCCGCGGCGTCCTCGGAACACATCACCGACAGCTGCATGCCGTGCATGATGCTTTCGCCCACGTTCTCGCTCAGCATCCGCGACTGCGCGAGCAGCGCCTCGTAACGGCCCCCGGCGGCCTCGCTGAGCAGCAGGGGCAGCGTGGCGCTGGCGGCCGGCAGGTAGGAGTACATGCGCAGGAGCGCGGCGAGGTCGTTGTAGGTCGGCACCTCGCTGCGCCACTCGCCGCTGGTGGGGTCGCGGAAGCGGACGGGTTCGATGCCGCCGGCGCGCAACGTGGTGCGCACCTGGTCGAGGTGTGCACCCGGGTCGCCGAGGCCGCCGACACAGGCCGGCTCGGCGCGGCAGCGGACGAACTGCCGCTGCAGGGCGTCCTCGAGGTTGCGCGCGTGGTCCTGGCCCAGCACCAGCGTGTTCGGCACCACCGAGTCCAGCACCACCGTGCGCGTGCGCTCCGGGAACCGCTTTGCGTACTGTTGCGCCACGCGGGTGCCGTAGGACACGCCGACCAGGTTCAGCTGCGGAGCGCCGATGCGGTCACGGACCATGTCCAGGTCGCGCACGTGGTCGGCGGTGCCGTAGAAGCGCAGGTCGCTGTCCTTCGACAACTGGTCGCGGCAGCGCTCGGCGAAGGCGCGCGCGGCGGCGGCGGTGTCCTCGCCCTCGTCGGTGAAGGCGCTGCGGCCTTCGTCGTCCGCACACTTGAGCGGCCGCGACCCGCCGGTGCCGCGCGCGTCCACCAGCACCACGTGGCGGTTGCGGCGGGCATCGGCGAACGCGCCAGCCACCTGGGGATAGGACTCCAGCGCGGATTGGCCGGGGCCGCCGGCAATCATGACGATGGGGTCGGCCTCGGCCATGCCCTTCGCCGGCACCCAGGCCACCGCGAGCTCGATCCGGCGACCGTCAGGCGCGTCGTGGTTCTCCGGGACGGAGACGGTCGCGCACTGGGCCTCCACCGCGTCGGCGCCGCCGCCGCTGAGCGAGCACGGCTTGAAGGCGATGTCGCCGTAGTGCAACCGGTCTTCCGCGCCGGGGCCGTTGCCGGGTGCGCCGGCGTCGCAGCCGGCGAGGCCGAGCGCGACCGCAAGCAGGAGGAGGGGAGGGAAGCGTGCGTGCATGGATGTCCTCGAGGTTCCTGGATCCGTGGAAGCTGTGGCCAAGACGGTGCCCGCGGCCGGATGTGACGCAGCCGGCTGCACGGCACCAGGCCGCCCTGCGCGCGCTGTCCCCCGACCGCCGGCCCCTTGGCGGCTACTTGCTGCTGACGTACTTCTCGCGGCGGATCTGGGCCACCGGAAGGCCGTGGCCCTTGAGCGCCTCGAAGCAGGCGTCGACCATGTTCGGGTTGCCGCACAGGTAGGCGATATCCGTGTCCGGAGACGGACCGAACTCGTCGAGGAACTGCTGCACGTAGCCGTGGCGCACGTCCGGGTGGGCCTGCGCCGTGCCGGGCGCCGGCAGCTCGCGCGACAGGCAGGGCACGAAGCGGAACCGCGGGTGGCGCGCGGCGAAGGCGCGGAACTCGTCGCCGTACAGCAGTTCGCCCGGATTGCGGGCGCCGAACAGAAGTACCACCTCGATCCCGCGTTCGGCGATCTGCTGTTCGAGCAGCGGCAGCATCGCGCGGTAGGGCGTCACCCCGGTGCCGGTGCCGATCAGTAGGTACCGCCGGTTGGCGTCGGCAGGCTGCAGGCAGAAGCGCCCGTAGGGCCCGCTCGCGTGGATGATCCCGCCGTCCTCGAGACCTTCGAAGAGGGCGGTGGCGGCGCCGCCGTCGACGTAGCTCACGGCGATCTCCACCGCCTCGCCCGCACCCAGCGCATGGTCGTGGATGGTCGCCAGCGAGTAGCTGCGCTTGGTCGGGGTGCCGTCGGCATAGTGGAAGTGCACCTGCACGAACTGGCCGGGCACGTAGTCCAGCGGCAGGCCGTCGTCGCGGACGAACGACAGGTGCGCGACGGTCGGTGCCAGCATGCGGCGGCCCACCAGGCGCAACGGGAACTGCCGCGAGGGCGATGGAGGGGGCGGCGGGGAGACGGGGGAAGCGGTCACTCGGAACGAACCGTTGCCGGGCCGGAACCCGCTGGCCGCCTATAATACCGGTCCGCCGAAGCCTTCGCGGCGAGGACCCCGATGACCACGACCCCACAGCCCCCCGCGGGCGCGAGCGCGCCGGCGCTGTCGGTCCGCGACCTGCGCAAGACCTACGACACCGGCGTCCAGGCGCTGAAGGGCGTGTCGCTGGACGTGCAGCCGGGCGAGTTCTTCGCCCTCCTGGGGCCCAACGGCGCCGGCAAGAGCACGCTCATCGGCATCGTCTCCTCGCTGGTCAACAAGACCTCCGGCGAGGTGCGCCTGTTCGGCGTCGACCTGCACGCCGACCGTGGCGCCGCCATGCGCCTGATCGGCCTGGTGCCGCAGGAGCTCAACTTCAACATGTTCGAGAAGCCGCTCGACATCCTGGTGAACTATGCGGGCTTCTACGGCATCCCGCGCAAGGAGGCGATGCTGCGCGCGGAGCAGGAGCTCCGCCGCGCGCAGCTGTGGGACAAGGCGCGCAGCATGGCGCGCACGCTGTCGGGCGGCATGAAGCGCCGGCTGATGATCGCGCGCGCGATGATGACCGCGCCGCGCCTCCTGATCCTCGACGAACCCACCGCCGGGGTCGACATCGAGATCCGCCGCGGCATGTGGCAATCGTTGCGCGAGATCAACGCCGCCGGCACCACCATCATCCTCACCACGCACTACCTCGAGGAAGCCGAGAGCCTGTGCCGGCGGCTGGCGATCATCGACCACGGCATCATCGTCGCCGAGGGCCCGATGCGCACGCTGCTGTCGAAGCTCGACGTCGAGGGCTTCGTGTTCGACATCGACGGCGAGCTGCCTGCCGTGCTGCCGGCCATCGCCGGTGCCGAGCTGCAGCGCGCGGACGAGCACACCCTGGAGATCGACATGCCGCGCGCGATGGACCTCAACGGCGTGTTCGCCGCCCTCGACGGTGCCGGCATCCGCGTGCGCTCGATGCGCACCAAGTCCAACCGGCTGGAGGAACTGTTCGTGCGCATGACCGGGCCGGCGCCCGGCACGGATGCGGAGGCGGCGCATTGAACACGGAACTCACCACGACGCCCGCGGCGCGCAACCGCGTCGCGATCTACACCATCGCCCGTCGCGAGGTCATGCGCATCCTGCGCATCTGGGGCCAGACCCTGGTGCCGCCCGCGATCACCATGACGCTGTACTTCCTCATCTTCGGCGGGCTGATCGGTTCGCGCGTCGGCGAGATGGACGGAATCCGGTACATGGACTTCATCGTCCCCGGCCTGGTGATGATGAGCGTGATCCAGAACAGCTACGGCAACATCTCGTCGAGCTTCTTCGGCGCCAAGTTCGGCCGCCACGTCGAGGAACTGCTGGTGAGCCCGATGCCGAGCTGGGTGATCCTGGGCGGTTACGTCGCCGGCGCCGTGTTGCGCGGCCTGCTGGTGGGCATCATCGTGCTCTGCATCGCGATGCTGTTCACCACCGTGCGCGTGCCGCACCCGCTGGTGATGCTGACCACGGTGCTGCTGGGGGCCACCATCTTCTCGCTCGCCGGCTTCGTCAACGCGGTCTACGCGAAGAAGTTCGACGACGTCGCGATCGTGCCGATCTTCATCCTCACCCCGCTGACCTACCTGGGCGGCGTGTTCTATTCGGTCCGCCTGCTCCCGGACTGGGCGGAAGCCGCGACCCACCTCAACCCGGTCTTCTACATGGTCAACGCCTTCCGCTACGGCCTCCTCGGCGTGAGCGACGTGCCGGTGTGGTTCGCGTACGCGCTGATGATGGGCTTCGTCGTGGTGCTGGGCGGGCTGGCGTTGTGGTTGCTGGAGCGCGGGGTGGGGCTGCGTTCGTAGCGGGCACGGTGGCGGCCGTGCGCGCCGTCGCCCCGCAATGTAGATTCCGCGTTCCGCACCGCGCGCGGTGCCGTATCCGGAAAGGAGTCCACATGCGCCATCTCCCTCCCCGTGCGTTCGCGCTGGTCCTCGTCGCGGCGTTGTCCGCCTGCAACGGCGAGCCGGAACCAGCCCCGGCGGCGGACGCAGCGGAGCCGGCAATGGAGGCGGCGCCGGAGGACGGACCCGGTGCGCAGGAGGCGCAGGCGGCCGACGCAGCCGTCGCGACCGGCGAAGGTGACGCGGGCGCGACCGCGCTCGTCGACGACGACGGCAAGCCGTTGCCGCTGGTCGCGTTCGACATCGACAGCGTCCCGGTCGGCGAAGGCACGCTGGGCCCGTTGCCGGTGTTCTCCATGCCCCGCGGCTACACCACCGCCGACGACCCCGACGTGCGCGCCTACGCGCGATTCCCGTTCCGCGTGGAGCAGGGCCTGCACTGGGTGGAAGGACCGAGCTGGTCCGGCCGCATCGGCGTCGACGACGATGCGGCGCCGGACAAGGACTACTCGCCGCTGGAGGTCCGCCGCAACCTCGAAGCCGTGCTCGCGCAGGCCGGGGCGCAGCGCGTGTACGACGGGCCGCTGCGGCGCGAGCTCTACTACGGCTCGCTCGAGGACGAGATCGGCCATGGCTTCATCGACGCGGTGAACCATGGCGCGGACACGCCGACGCAGGTGTACGTGCTGCGCCGGCCGGGCCGCACGGTCTGGATCCAGCTCGCGTTCGACAGCCATGCAGCCGGGGTCGTCGCGCTCGAGGAAAAACCGTTCGAGGCCACCTCGCGCTGGTCCGGCGAGTTCCCCTACCTGTCGATGCCGGCGGGCGCCGAGCTGCGCAACCGCGAGTTGCGGCGCGACTACGACGCGTTTCCCTTCTGGACCGGCACCGCCTTCGAGGACGTCGAGGGCAAGGCGTACGCCGCGGATTTCGACGCCGAGGAAGACACCTTCTCGATGCACGAGGTGCGGCGCAACCTGGAAGCGATGATGAAGGAGGCGGGTGGCGTGCTCGTCCATGCCGGGCCGGTCCCCGAGGCGCAGTCGGAGAAGATCCCGACCGAGCGCAAGAGCCCGTATGCCAGCGCCGCCGGCTACAGCTGGCACGAGGACGACCGCAGCACCTGGCGTGTCGACCTCGACGACGGCCGCCAGGTCTGGATCCACGCGCGGCTCGACCCGCGGACCGCGGGGTGGGTCGTCGTCGAGCGCGAGGGCTTCCGGCAGACCTCGGCGCTGCTCGCCGCGGAAGCGCTGAAGGCGAAGATCGACGCCGACGGCCGGGTGGCGATCGAAGTGAACTTCGCCGTGGACGCGGCCGACATCCTTCCGGAATCGCAGCCGCAGGTCGACCAGGTGCTGGCGCTGCTGCGTGGGCACCCGGCGCTGCGGTTGTCGGTCGAGGGGCATACCGACGGCAGCGGTGACGCCGGGCACAACCAGACGCTCTCGGAGCGCCGCGCCGCGGCCGTCGTCGCCGCGCTAACCGACCAGGGGATCGATGCGTCGCGCCTGCAATCCGCAGGTCATGGCGCCACCCGTCCGGTGGCCTCCAATGCCGACGCCGCCGGCAAGGCGCGCAACCGGCGCGTGGAGCTGGTGAAGCTCTGACGCGCGGGGCGTCGCGGACGTGGCCGCGCCCGGCTACGCCGCCTTCGCCGGTGGCAGCCGGAAGAACGTACGTGCGGTCGCCGTCGTTGCGGCCGCGGTTGCCGCCACGTCCTCGCCGCGGTCGCGCGCGAGCTCCTCGACGATGTGCGGCAGGAACGCCGGCTCGTTGCGGCGGTCCTTCGGCATCGGCCTGAGCGTGCGCGGCAGGAGGTAGGGCGCGTCGGTTTCGACCAGCAGCCGGTTCGCCGGGATCGACGCGACCAGTTCGCGCAGGTGCGCCCCCCGCCGCTCGTCGCAGAGCCAGCCGGTGATGCCGATGTGCCAGTCGTGGTCGAGGCATTCGAACAGCTCGCGCCGGCCGCCGGTGAAGCAGTGCACCACCGCCGGCCCGATGCGGCCTTCGAAGCCGCGCATGATCGCGACGAAGTCGTCGTGGGCGTCGCGCTGGTGCAGGAACAGCGGCTTGCCGGTGTCGACCGCGACCTGGAGCTGGCGCTCGAAGGCCCGCCGCTGCGCCGGCCGCGGCGAGAAGTCGCGGAAGTAGTCGAGGCCTGTCTCGCCCACGGCGACCACCTCGGGGTGCGCCAGCAGCGCGCGCATCTCGCTGTCGCATTCTTCGGTGTATTCGACGGCATGATGCGGGTGCACCCCCGCGGTCGCGAACAGCACGCCCGGGTGCGCCTGCGCGAGCGCCAGCGCCTTCGGCGAGTGCTCGCGGCTGGCGCCGGTCACCACCAGCTGCGCGATGCCGGCGGCGCGGGCGCGCGCCAGCACCGCGTCGCGGTCGGCGTCGAAGCTTTCGTGGGTGAGGTTGGCACCGATGTCGACGAGTTCCATGCGCGCATTCTAGGTGACGCGGCGCGGACGATCCGGTGCGGCAGCGGGCGATGCACGTCCCTGCACGTGCCTCCGGAGCGGGTCGGGGCGCGGCACCGATATCCTGCGCGCATGGACACGCGCCAGTTCCCGATCGATGCCCTGCTGCCGGAGATCCGCGCCGCACTCGACGCGCGCACCCGGCTGGTGCTCGAGGCGCCGCCGGGCGCCGGCAAGACCACGCAGGTGCCCCTGGCGCTGCTGGACGCGGCCTGGCTCGCCGGGCGCACGATCGTGATGCTGGAACCACGGCGTGTGGCGGCGCGCGCCGCGGCCGCGTTCATGGCAACGCAGCTGGGTGAGGCGGTCGGCGATACCGTCGGCTACCGCATCCGCTTCGAGCGCCGGGTGTCGCCGCGGACCCGCGTGCTGGTGGTCACCGAGGGCATCCTGACCCGCATGCTGCAGGACGATCCCACCCTCGACGGCGTCGGCGCACTCCTGTTCGACGAGTTCCACGAGCGCCACCTCGCGGGCGACCTCGGCCTCGCGCTCGCGCTGGACGTGCAGTCGACCCTGCGCGCGGACCTGCGCATCGTGGTGATGTCGGCGACGCTCGACGGCGAGCGTCTCGCGCGCTGGCTCGACGCGCCGCGCCTGTCGAGCGCCGGGCGCAGCCATCCGGTCAATATCGCCCATTTCCCCGCCCGCCGCGACGAGGCGATGGAGGCGCAGGCGCGGCGCGCGATCGCCCATGCGTTCGCTGCGCACCCGGGCGACATCCTGGTGTTCCTTCCGGGGCAGCGCGAGATCGCGCGGGTGCACGCCGCGCTGGAGACGGAGTTCGGCACCGGCACCGATGCGCCGGTGGTCCTCGCGCTGCACGGCGAACTGCCGGTCGAGCGGCAGTCCGAGGTGCTGCAGCCCGACCCCGCCGGGCGCCGTCGCATCGTGCTCGCCACCAACGTCGCCGAGAGCAGCGTGACACTCCCGGGCGTGCGCGTGGTGGTCGACAGCGGACTGGCGCGCGAACCCCGCTACGACCCCAACAGCGGCTTCTCGCGGCTCGACGTGGTGGCCATCGCCCAGGCGTCGGCCGACCAGCGTGCGGGCCGTGCCGGCCGTGTCGCCGCCGGCTGGGCCTGGCGCCTGTGGCCGGCGTCGCAGCGCCTCGAGCCGCAGCGGCGCGCCGAGATCACGCAGGTTGAACTCGCCGCGCTGGCGCTGGAGCTTGCCGCCTGGGGCAACGACGCGCTGCACTTCCTCGACCCGCCACCCCCGGGCGCGCTGGCGGCCGCGCGCGACCTCCTGCAGCGACTCGGCGCGCTGGATGCCGGCGGCATGCTCACCCCTGCCGGGCGCGCGATGCTCGCGCTGGGCACGCATCCGCGGCTGGCGGCGATGCTGCTCGCGGCCCGCGACCCGGCGGCGCGCGCGCTCGCCTGCGACATCGCCGCGCTGCTCGAGGCGCGCGATCCCCTGCGCCCGGTGCCGGGCACGGCGCGGTCGGACGCAGTGGCCGAGCGCTGGCAGGCCCTGGCGATGTTCCGCCGCGGGCAGGCGCCGCGTGAGGCGAGCCGTGGCGCGCTGGCGGCCATCGATGCCGCCGCCCGCCAGTGGCGCCGCCGGCTGCGGCTGGAGGCGTCGCCGCCGCGCGAGGCGCCCGCGCACGCCCTCGGCGACCTGCTGGCGCACGCGTTCCCCGACCGCATCGGTCATCGCCACCCGCAGGACGCACGCCGCTACCAGCTCGCCAACGGACGCATGGTCACGCTCGTCGATGACAGCGCTCTGGTCGGCGAACCCTGGCTGGTCGCCAGCGAGCTGCGCCTGGGCACCCGCGACGCGCTGCTGCTGCGCGCCGCGCCGGTGGACGTGGCCCACCTGCGCGTCGCCTTCGGCGATCGCTTCGTCGAGGGCGACGAGGTGCGCTGGGATCCCTCCCGGCGCGCGCTGGTGGCCGAGCGCGTGGCGCGCTTCGATGGCATCGTCCTCGACAGCCGCCCCGCCGGGCGGGTCGACCCCGATGCCGCGGCGCGGGCGCTCACCGCGGCGGTGCGGGAACTCGGGCTGGAGGTGTTGCCGTGGCGCGACGCGCTCGCGCAATGGCGCGTGCGGGTGCGTTGCCTGCGTGCCTGGATGCCGGAGCTGGGCCTGCCCGACCTGGGCGACGACGCGCTGCTGGCGCAGGCGGACGACTGGCTGGAGCCCGCATTCGCAGGCTCAACCAAGCTCGATGCCCTGTCGGCGGACGCGCTCGCGGCGGCGCTGCAGGCACGGGTGGACTTCGACGCGAGGCGGCGCGTCGAGCAGCTGGCCCCGGTGCGCCTGCGCGTGCCGTCAGGGATGGAACGGGCGCTGGACTACGGCATCGACGAAGGCGGCGCGCCGGCGCCACCGGTCCTGGCGGTGAAGCTGCAGGAACTCTTTGGACTCGCCGACACCCCGACGGTCGCGGACGGTCGGGTGGCGGTCACCCTGCACCTGCTGTCGCCCGCCGGCCGGCCGCTGCAGGTGACCCAGGACCTGCGTGGCTTCTGGGAGCGCACGTATCCCGAAGTCCGCCGCGAGATGAAGGGGCGTTACCCGAAGCATCCATGGCCCGACGATCCGTGGCAGGCGGTCGCCACCCACCGCGCGAAGCCGCGCGGCAGCTGAGCGCAGGCGCCGCGTCTGCCGGTTCAGCTGACGGCCGGGGAAGGCGCGCGCGCTCACGCCGGAACGACGCAGGCGCACGGAGACTGCAGCCCGCACCGGCCGCGTCCGGGACACACCCACGAGGACAGCATGTACAGGATCGATTCGCTCGCAGAAAAGGCGGTCACGCTCGCCAGCCAGGTTGGCGACGGCCTGAAGACCGCCCTCCCCGGCAACGCCGGCAAGTGGCTGCAGACCGGCGTCGCGCTCGGCGCCGCGAAGACCGGCACGCGCGTCGCCACCCATCTGGTGCGGCGGAATCCCGGCATGGTCGCCGCCGCGGCCGCCGCCGGCGGGATCCTGTGGTTCCTGGCGCGCCGGCAGCAGAAGAAGTCGGAAGGCCAGGCCATCGAAGGCCGCTCCACGCGGGTCGAGGCCAGGCGTGCCTCCAGTGCGCCGCGCAAGCGCGCTGCCAGCAAGCGCAGCCCGCGTACGCGCGCCACGTCCTCGTCGACCACAAGCTCCGACGACTGAGCTTCACTGCACGTCAGAACCGTCGACGCCGGCATTGGGCCGGCGTCGTCGTCTGCAGCGGGTGTCAGGCGATCAGGCCGCCGTCGCCTCCGGCAGCTCGATGATGAAGCGCGCGCCGCCGCCGTCGCGGTCCTCGTACCAGAGCTGGCCGCCGGCGGACGCGACGATCTGCTTCGCGAGCGACAGGCCGAGCCCGCTGGACGTGCCGCCATCGGTGGGGTCGGTGTCGGTCAGTCGCACGAACGGGCGGAAGAGTTCGCGCTGGCGCGGCAACGGGATGCCCGGGCCGCGGTCCTCGACCAGCAGTTGCCAGAATCCGGGCGCGCTGCCGCGCATCGACAGTTCGACATCGCTGCCCGGCGCGTACTTCATCGCATTGCTGATCAGGTTCTCCGCCACCTGGCGCAGTACCAGCCCTTCCATCGCGACCACGCCTTCGCAGTCGCCGCCGAGCACGCGCAGTTGCTGGCCGCGCCCCTCGAGCTGCAGCGCGTAGCGGCCGACGATCCAATCCACCACCTCGCGCAGCGGCACCGACGCGGTGCCGTCGCGGCGGCCGCGCTCGCTGTCGGCCTGGGTCTCCAGGTAGCGCTTGATGTAGCCGAGCGCGTCCTGCGCGCTGTCCTGGATCATCTGCAGGTAGCGCGGCACGCGTTCCGGGCGGATGCCGTCGCTGAGCAGGATGTCGCTTGCGAACAGCACGCTCGCGAGCGGGTTCTTGAGGTCGTGCGCCACCAGGTTCACCAGTTCCTGCCGTTCGCGCGCCACGCGCTCGAGGCGGTCGCGCGCGAGCTTCAGGCCGACGTGCGCGTTGACGCGCGCAAGGAGCTCCTCGGGCATGAACGGCTTGGTGACGTAGTCGACGGCGCCGGCGTCGAAGGCACGCAGCAACAGCTCGCGGTCCTGCGCCGCGGTGAGGAACACCACGGGCAGCCGCAGCAGTTCCGGCCGCTGCTTCACCTCGGCGAGCAGGGCGAAGCCGTCCATGCCGGGCATCATCATGTCGAGCAGCATCAGGTCGGGCACGTGCGCCGACGCCATTTCCAGCGCCTGCTCGCCGTCGCCGGCGACCACGACGTCGTACCCGTGGCGGGCCAGGAGTGCGCTGACGACGCGCAGGTTGGCCGGCTGGTCGTCGACGACCAGGATGCTGCCTGAAACGGTGGGCGTGGCTGACATCTCCGGCGCGGTTCCCCGATCTTTCGTTCGCAGTTGCTGAATAGGCAGACGCCCGCGCACGTTATCAGAACACGCGTCGTCTGCCGCCTCCCGGCGCCTCCACGATCGCACCGACGCGACGAGGTGGTGAACCGTTCATCGCGAATCCTGTTCGATGCGCCAGTCTCCGGGGAGCAGGTCGCCCAGCGCGCAGGCGCCGATGGCGACCCGCACCAGCCGCAGCGTCGGCAATCCGACCGCGGCCGTCATCCGCCGCACCTGCCGGTTGCGGCCCTCGCGGATCGTCAGCTCGATCCACGCATCGGGCACCGTGCGCCGCACGCGCACCGGTGGATCCCGCGGCCACAGGGCCGGCGGCGCATCGAGCAGCCGCGCGCGTGCCGGTCGCGTCATTCCGTCGCGCAGCACCACGCCATCGGCGAGCTGCCTGAGCTGCGCCGGGGCCGGCGTGCCCTCCACCTGCACCAGGTACGTCTTCGGCAGCTTGTGCCGCGGGTCGGTGATGCGGTGCGCGAGCGTGCCGTCGTCGGTGAGCAGCAACAGGCCTTCGCTGTCGTGATCGAGGCGACCCGCCGGGTAGACCCCGGGCGGCAGCTGGAAGCCGGCGAGGGTGGGGCGCCCCGCGGCCGCGCCACGGTCGGTGAACTGGCACAGCACGCCGTGCGGCTTGTTGAACGCGACCAGCATCGTCTGCGGTGGATCGGAACGGGGCGCCAGCCTGCCACAGCCACGGCGCCTGCGCGTCAGGCGCCTGTGGCCGCGCTCGCGGCCATGTGCGCGGCGTGTTCCGCCGCCTGCACCCGCAGCCAGTCGCGGAAGGCGACGAAACCCCGGTGGCCCTCGACCCGCGGCGGATGCACCAGGTAGTGCGCGAAATCGGTCTTGAGCCGTCGTCGCGAGAGCAGCACCAGCTGGCCGGCGTCCAGCAACAGGCGCGCGCGGGTCAGACGCCCGAGGGCGACGCCGACGCCGTCGAGGGCAGCGCGATGGTGCGCCTCGGAATCGTCGAGGAAGGCGACGAAGCGCGCCGGTGGCGACCCGCTCGCGTGCGCGAACCAGCGTGTCCACTGGCCATCCGGATCGCCGAGCAGGGGCCATTCCGACAGCGGCGGATCGCCCGCCGCATGCATCCGCGCCACCAGCGCCGGGCTCGCCATCGGCACCAGCCACTCGTCGAACAGGTGCTCGGCGATCGTCCCCGGCCAATCGCCGCGACCGATGCGCAGCGCCGCGTCGACCTGGCTGTCGCCGTCGAAGACCACCACGCGCTCGGTCGACTGCAGGTTGATCTCGAGCGTGGGTTGCGCGGCCAGGAAGGCACCCAGCCGCGGGACCAGCCAGGCCGAGGCCATCGATGGCGTCGCGCTCACCGTGAGCACGTCCTCGCGTCGCGCCGCGAAGGGTTGCAGCGCCGCCGCGATGGCATCGAGGTGGGGGCCGATGCGGTCGAGCAGGCGCTGGCCTTCCGGCGTCGGCTCCACGCCGCGCGGGTTGCGCACCAGCAGCGGGTAGCCGAGGCGTGTCTCGAGCGTGCGCATCTGGTGGCTGAGCGCACTCACCGTCAGGTGCAGCGAATCCGCGGCGCGCGACAGGTTGCGCAGGCGGGCCGCCGCGACGAAGCCCTGGAGCGCGTGGAGCGGTGGGCGGGACATCGGCGTATTGAATCCGGCTCAAGCCTGGCTTGCAGAATAGTCGCTTTTACCGGCACTTCTTCAGGTCCATCTTCGATCGCATTCAAACCAAGGGAGTGCGCGATGAGCATCTGGACCGGGCTTCTGTTCCACCACGGCCACGTCGGCAACGTCGACCTGGCGCGGTCGCTGGCGGAGACCCCGCCGACGGCAGGGGGTGCCGATGGCGGCATGCCGGCCCACGGTGGGGAGGGGGTGGCACCCCTCCCGCCCTGCGCGCCCGCGTTTCCCAACCGCGGCGTCGCCAGCCTCTGCGCGGTGGCGCTGTCGCAGTTCCGCTGAGCGTCAGCGCTTCACGAAGCGCAGGGTCATGCGGTCGCTCTCGCCGATCGCGGCGTACTTCTGCCGGTCCTCGGCGTCGTGGTTGTTGGACGGCGGCAGCGTCCACACGCCGTTCGGGTGGTCCCTGGTGTCCGCCGGGTTGGCATTCACCTCGCTGCGGGCGTCCAGCGTGAAGCCGGCGGCCTCGGCCAGCGCGATCACCTGCGCCTCGCCGACGTAGCCGGTCTCGTCGTCGGCCGGCACGTCCGCCTTCGCGCGGTGTTCCACCACGCCGAGGACGCCGCCGGGCTTCAACACCGCGTGGAAGCCGCGGAACATGCCTTCGGCCTGCCCGCCGGACCGCCAGTTGTGCACGTTGCGGAAGGTCAGCACCACGTCGGCGGACCCGGGGGCGCCGAACACCGGCGCCTTCGGGTCGTAGGCGACGACCGTGGCGCGGTCGTACTGCGCCGGCGCCGCGGCGAACCTGGCCTCGAGCGCGGCCTTGCCCTTCTGGTGGTAGTCGCGCTGGCGGCCGGCTTCGAACGCCGACGGATCGACCACCGCGGCGACGTAGCGGCCGGCGTCGCGCAGGTAAGGGGCGAGGATCTCGGAATACCAGCCGCCCCCGGGGGTGATCTCGACCACGGTGTCGTCGGCCTCCACGCCGAAGAAGGTCAGCGTGTCGCGCGGATGCCGGTGGACGTCGCGCGCGGCAAACTCCGGCGTGCGCCAGGTGCCGGCAAGGGCAGTGTCCAGCAGCGGGTCCGGGGCACGTGCGGAGACGCCGGGGGCCGGGGCGGCGTCGGTGGCGGCCGGTGCCGCCTGCGCGGTCGCCGCGGCATCGGACGTGGTGCAGGCGCTGCCGAGCAGCGCGACGGTGGTCAGCAACAGGACGGCGGGCAGGGTCTGGCGGCTCATGGCGCGCTCCTCGGTCGGGTGGCGGGCAGGGTGCCACATCGGGGCGGCGGCGGGTTCAGGCACCGGCATCCGCGACAGCACCGGCGGCCGGCGTCCGCGCCACGAACGCCCGCAGCACCTCGGCCACGCTCGCCATGCTCGCCGGCTTCACCAGGTGCACGTCGAACCCGGCGGCGAGCGAGCGCAGCTGGTCCTCCTCGCTCCCCCAGCCGGTCAGCGCGACCAGCAGCATGCCCGCATGGCGCGGATCGGCCCGCAGGCGCCGCGCCACTTCGTGGCCGCCGACCAGGGGCAGGCCGATGTCGCAGAACACCGCGTGGGGCGCGAACGTGGTCGCCGCCTCAAGCGCGGACTCACCGTCGTACTCGGTCCGGGTGTCGTGGCCGTCGATGCGCAGCGACAGCGCGAGGGCGTCGGCGGCATCGATGTTGTCGTCGACCACCAGGACGCGCAGCCGCCGGACGGCGCGCCCGCTGGTCGGCAGGGGCGCGGGCGGGACGGCGTCCGGGGCGGCGACGCGCGGCAGGCGGATGGTGAACGTGCTGCCGCGTCCCAGCCCCTCGCTGCTCGCGACGACCGTGCCGCCATGCAGGTCCATCAGGCGCTTGACCAGCGACAGCCCGATGCCGAGGCCGCCCTGGGCGCGGTCCAGCGTCCGGTCCACCTGGCTGAACATGACGAAGACCTGTTCGAGCATCTCGGCCGGGATGCCGAGGCCGTTGTCGCGGACGTGCACCACCACCCCGTCGGCGTCCGCCTCCAGCGCCACGTCGATCCTGCCGCCGGGCAGCGTGTACTTGGCGGCGTTGTTGACCAGGTTGCCCACCACCTGCGCCAGCCGCGACGGATCCCCGCGTACCCAGGCCGGCGCGCGCGGCAGGTGCAGTTCGACGTGGTGCCCGGCCCCATCCACCGCCGGCTGGCTGCCCTCGAGTGCGGCGTCGATGACACTCCGCATGTCCACCGTCTCCAGCTGCAGCACCACCTTGCCGGTGGCGATGCGGGACACGTCCAGCAGCTCGTCGATCAGCTTCACCAGCTGCCCGAGCTGGCGCTCCATCATGCCCTGCAGCTCCGCGAACTCGTCGCTGTCGGCGGCGAGCCTGGGCAGGATCTGCATGCCGGTGCGGATCGGGGCCAGTGGATTGCGGAGTTCGTGGGCGAGCGTGGCGAGGAACTCGTCCTTGCGCCGGTCCGCCTCGCGCAGCGCGTCCTCGGCCCGGCGCTGCGCCTCGATCTGGTCGCGGATCTGGTACTGGCGGCGGCGCGCCCGCAGCGCGGCGAGCACCGCGCTCACCATCGACCGTGCCGACACCGGGCGGTCGAGCAGGGTGAGGTTGGTCAACCGCGCCAGCAGCCGCGTTGCCGCGGCCGACTGCGCGCGGCCCTGCACCAGCACGAGCACGGGGATATCCGACCACGCCGGCTGGCGCTCGAGCGCGTCGAGCACCTCCGCCATCCCGGCCGCCGAGAACGCGGCGTCGGTAAGCATCAGTGCGCCGATGCCGGTGTCGATCGCCTTCGCCACCGCCACCAGGTCCGGGCACAGCGTGCCCGCCACGCCGGCCCGCGCCAGCAGCGCCTGGGTCACGTCGCCGTCGCGCCGGGTGGGCGCGACGATCAGCAGTTCGAGGTCGGGCATGCGTGGTCAGTGTTCGACGACGCGGATCCCGCCCGGCGTCCCGCCCTCGCGGCCGAGTTCGACCGGCACGCCGCTGAGCACGCCGCGCAGGTGCATCAGTGGCTCGCTGAGGTGGATCCCGGCGTCGTCGAACCAGATCTGGCGGATCGACTCCTCGTGTACGCCGCTGCGCTTCTTCAGGACCGAGATCGCCTTCTTCACCCGGCCGGCGTGCTCGAACATCCGCAGCATCACCACCGTGTCCGCCAGGTAGCTGGCGTCGACCGGCGAACGCATGCCCGCGCCCATCAGCCCGCTCTGTGCCGCGACCAGGAACGTCGCCACGCCATGGTTGTTGAGGTAGGACAGCAGCTCGTGCAGCTGGGCGGTGAGGTACTTCTCGTCCGGCATCGCGTTGAGGTAGCCGTTGAGGCTGTCGATGACCACCACCCGCGCGCCATCGCGTTCCACCGACTGGCGCACCAGATGGGTGAATTCGCCCGGTGCGATCTCGGCGGGGTCGATCTGGCGCACCATCACCTCGCCAGGGCCCGTGCCCTGGCGGATCGGCATGCCGAGGTTGCGCGCGCGGTCCAGCAGCAGGCCGCGCGTTTCCTCGAACGCGAACACCGCGGCATGGTCGCCGCGGCCGGCGGCCGCCGCCGCGTACTGCAGCGACACCGTCGACTTGCCGCTGCCGGCCGGGCCGATCATGAGCGTGGCGGTGCCACGGTCGATGCCGCCGCCGAACAGCGTGTCGAGCGTGGCGACCCCGCTCGCCACGGGTTCGCGACGGAAGTCCTCCGCGTGCTCGCGCGCCGTCAGCCGCGGGTACACCTGCAGCCCGCCCTGGCGGATCGCGAAATCGTGGAAGCCGCTGCGGAAATCGCTGCCGCGGAACTTGACCACCTGCAGGTGGCGCAGCGAGCGCCCGTACGGTGGCGCCGCGTGGTCGAGCGACAGTACGCCGTGGGCAATGCTCTGCAGCTGCAGGTCGGGGCCTTCGGCGGTGCGGTCGTCGAGCAGCAGCACCGTGCACTGGCGGCCGACGAAGAACTGCTTCAGCGCCAGGATCTGCCGCCGGTAGCGCAACGAACTCTGCGCCAGCAGGCGCAGCTCGGACAGGGAATCGAACACCAGCCGCTGCGGGCGGATCCGTTCCACGGCGTCGATGACCTTGCGCGTGGTCTCGGTCAGCTCGACCTCGGACGGGTGGTACATGGTGAGGTCGCTGTCGCCGTCGAGTTCGTCGGCGTCGGCGATCAGCTCCACCACCTCGATGCCGTCGAGGGTCCAGCCATGGGACTGGGCACCCGCGAGAAGTTCCTCCCGGGTTTCCGAGAGCGTCACGTAGACGCATCGCTCGCCGAGCCGGGCACCCTCCATCAGGTACTGCAACGCCAGCGTGGTCTTGCCGGCGCCGGGATTGCCGTCGAGGAGGTAGAGCCGGCCCGCGATCAGGCCGCCGTGCAGGATGTCGTCGAGGCCGGGAATGCCGGTCTGGGAACGCTGGAGGCCCGGGTTGGGCATTGGGTCGCTCGTCGTGGTGGCGGACGCGCGAAGTCTAGCCAAGCCACGGTGGCGCGACTGTCACGCCGCGTACGCACCCGCGGACGGCAGAGCGGTCGCCGGAAAACGCGAAGGCCCGGGACCAGCCCGGGCCTTCGTGTCGAGCGCGGCGGCGCTCAGAGGTGGCGGATGATCTCGTCGCCGAACTCGCTGCACTTGACCTCGGTCGCGCCGTCCATCAGCCGGGCGAAGTCGTAGGTGACGCGCTTGCTGGCGATGGCGCGGTTCATTGCGTGGATGATGGCGTCGGCGGCTTCGGTCCAGCCCATGTAGCGCAGCATCATCTCGCCCGACAGGATCACCGAACCCGGGTTGACCTTGTCCTGACCGGCGTACTTCGGCGCCGTGCCGTGGGTTGCCTCGAACACGGCGTGCCCGGTGACGTAGTTGATGTTGGCGCCCGGCGCAATGCCGATGCCGCCGACCTGCGCGGCCAGCGCGTCGGACAGGTAGTCGCCGTTGAGGTTCAGCGTGGCGACCACGTCGTACTCCTTCGGCCGCAGCAGGATCTGCTGCAGGAAGGCGTCGGCGATGGCGTCCTTGATGATGATGCCGGCGCCGCGGCGGCCATCCGGGATCACGTGCCAGGGACCACCGTCGAGCTCGACCGCACCAAACTGCTCGCGCGCGACCTGGTAGCCGAAGTCGCGGAACGCGCCTTCGGAGAACTTCATGATGTTGCCCTTGTGCACCAGGGTCACCGACTTCTGGCCGGTCTCGATGGCGTAGTCGATGGCGCTGCGCACCAGGCGCTCGGTGCCCTGGTAGCTGACGGGCTTGATGCCCAGGCCCACCTGCACCTTCGCCTCGCGGTGCGGCATGCCGATGCCCTCGAGGGTCTTGTCCCAGGTATCGACCTTGTCCTGGGTGCCGAAGCGGATCTTGTCGAACGCCTTCGGGTATTCGGCCTGCAGGAAGTCGAGCAGCTTCTGCGCATCGGCGGAGCCGGGCTCGAACTCGATGCCGGCGTAGATGTCCTCGGTGTTCTCGCGGAAGATCGTCATCGACACGTCGCCCGGCTTCTTGACCGGCGAGGGCACGCCCTCGAACCAGCGCACCGGGCGCAGGCAGACGTACAGGTCGAGCATCTGCCGCAGCGCCACGTTGAGCGAGCGGATGCCGCCGCCGACCGGCGTGGTCAGCGGGCCCTTGATGCTCACCAGGTATTCGCGGCAGGCGTCCACGGTGGCGTCGGGCAGCCAGTTGCCGGTGGCGTCGAACGCCTTCTCGCCGGCCAGCACTTCCATCCACTCGATCTTCCGCTTGCCGCCGTAGGCCCTGTCGACCGCGGCGTCGAGCACGCGCACGCTGGCGCGCCAGATGTCCGGGCCGATGCCGTCGCCTTCGATGAAGGGCACGATCGGGCGGTCGGGGACCTGCAGGCCCTGGGCGTTCTTGGTGATCTTGCTGCCGCCGGCGGGCACGGCCGGAGTGAAGTCGGACATCGGGGTCTCCTGGAAGGCCGCGCGGGGGACGGCGCGGCGGGATGCGGACCGCCATTGTCGCGGTTCCGCGCGGCGCGGGCAAAAAAAGACGCGGCCGAAGCCGCGTCCGGGGGGCTGCACGGGCCTGCGCCCGCAGGTGCTACTGCACCGAGAATTCGCGCGTCTGCACCACCTGGCCGTCCATCAGCACCTCGAGCTTGTAGGTGCCGGCCGGCCAGCCGTCGGGATTGCTGACCTGGAACGTGGTGTGGCCGGTGCCGGTGAACTGGTAGTCCTGGCTCAGCTCGTCGACCAGTTGGCCGTCCTGGTAGGTCCAGCGCGCGGTGAGGGTGCCGTTGGCCGGCGTGGCCGGGTCGGAGGCGCTGGTGGCCACGGTTGCGTGGATGGTGTCGGTTTTGGCGAACGAGGTCGCCGGCGCGGTCACGCGGTTGTCGGCGCCGACGGCGTTGCCGAGGTCCACCGCGGTCACGGTGACGGCCTGTGCCTGCGGTGCGGGCGCCGGGGCCGTCGGTGCGGGGGCCGGCTCGGCGGCGGGCGGCGGCGCCGGCGCAGGCGCGTCGCGGTTGCAACCGGCGAGCGCGAGGGTGCCGAGCAGGGCGGCGGCAAGGGCGAGATCGAGTCTGGTACGGGTCATCTGCAACTCCTGGGTGGTGGGGTGCCGGGGCGCCGATGCGCTCAGGCGTCGCCGTCGTCCGCGGCGGGAATCTTCAGGACCTGGCCGGGCTGGATCCGGTCGGGGTCGTCGAGCTGGTCGCGGTTGGCATCGAAGATGCGTCGCCACTGGCTGGCCCGGCCGTAGACCGCCTGCGCGATGTGCGACAGCGTCTCGCCGCGCGCGACGGTGTGCAGGCGGTCGCCGACGGCCTGCTCGGTCGACGCGACCGACGAACGCACGTTGCCGAAATCGGCCTTCGGCGCCTCGGCCTCGGTGCTGGCGACGCTGCTGCGCACGCGCGAGAAGTCGGGCGCGCGGTCGTCGCGGCCGGGCGTGCTGGCGCTGGGCTTCAGCGACAGGGAATCGGTGTCCTTGGGATCGTTGGCGTTGCTCATGGGGCCTCCTGCGCCTGGTCCGGCGCCGGCGAAGGCTCCCACGGCGCCTGTTAAGGCAGCATCGCGGGGGGGCGGAGGCTCCCGGGCGCCGCGCGCTACTGGCGCGGGTCGCGCCCGGCCACCGGCGGCGGCATCCCCGGCGTTGCCCGCCAGGGATTGATGTCGAGGCCGCCGCGGCGGGTGAAGCGTGCTTCCACCGACAACGCGTGCGGTGCGCACCGGGCCATGACGTCGACGAAGATCCGCTCCACGCACTGCTCGTGGAACTCCGCGTGTTCGCGGAACGAGACCAGGTAGCGCAGCAGCCCGGCGCGGTCGATGCGCGGGCCGCGGTAGGCGATGCGTACGCTGGCCCAGTCCGGCTGCGCGGTGACCGGGCAGTTCGACTTCAGCAGCGCCGAGTGCAGGGTTTCCTCCGCGGCATCCGCGGCGTCGGCACCCAGCAGTGCGGCGTCCGGGCGTGCGTAGGCATCGCAGTCGAGGTCGAGACCGTCGAGGTCGACGGCGTTGTCGTCGGCGCCGGTGTCCACCGGCGGCAGGCCGAAGGCGACCGCCACCGGTGCCCCCGCCACGGCGGAAAGATCCGCGGCGATGGTCGTGCGCACGGCATCGCGCGACCCGAAGCGCGCGCGGTTGAGCGAGTTGAGGTAGAGCTTGAGCGACTTCGATTCCACCAGCCGCGGCGAGTCCGCCGGCACCAGGAACGTCGCCGTGTCCACCACCGGCTTGCCGCGACCGTCCAGCCAGGACAGCTCGTAGGCATGCCAGCGGTCGTGGCCCGAGAACGGCAGCGCGTGGCCGTCGAGCCCGAGCGCGTCGCGGGCACCCTGGCGGTCGATCGGGAACAGCAGTGCCGGGTCGTACCGGTCCGGGTAGGCGACGTTGCGGCCGAGGGGAATGTCGTGTGCGCTCATGCGGCCATTATCGCGCCACCGGGCGCGTCCGCGTTCCGTCAGCCGGACGCCGGGGGCGTGCCCGCCGCATCGGCACCCACGCCGTGCAGGTAGTCCAGCGACACCTGCAACAGCGCGCGCAGGCCGAGGTCCAGCGCGGACTCGTCGAGGAAGAACTCAGGCGAGTGGTTGCTGGGCGCCGTGCGTGGATCGGTGCCGGCGGGGGTGGCGCCGACGAAGAAGAACATCGCCGGCACTTCGCGGGCGAAGAACGAGAAGTCCTCGGCACCCATCGTGAGTCCCGGGTCGACCACCTTGCCGGTGCCGGCCACCGCCTCCAGGCTGGCGCGCATGCGCGCGGTCAGCGCGGGATCGTTGACGGTCACCGGGTTGCCCTTCTGGTCGGGCACCTGCGCCTCCACGGTGGCGCCGTGCGCGGCCGCCGCGTGGGTGGCGACGTTGGCCAGGTCGGCGAACACCGCCTCGCGCATGCCCTCGTCGAAGGTGCGGATGGTGCCGACCAGTTCGACCTGGTCCGGGATGATGTTGTAGCGGATGCCGCCCTTGATGGCGCCGAAGCTCACCACCACCGGCTGCTTCGAGATGTCCTGGCGGCGGCTGACGATCGACTGCGCGCTGCCGATGACGTCCGCCGCGGCGACGATCGGGTCGACCCCGCCCCAGGGCCGCGACCCATGCGTCTGGCGGCCCTTGACCACGATGTTGAAGCGGTCCGACGCCGCCATCAGCGGCCCGCCGCGCACGCCGATGGTCCCGGCGGGCAGGGTCGAGAACACGTGCAGCCCGAACACGGCATCCGGCCTGAAGTCGCGGAACACCCCCTGCGCCAGCATCTCTTCCGCGCCACCCTCCTCGCCATCCGGCGGGCCTTCCTCGGCCGGCTGGAACACGAACAGGACCTCGCCCGGCAGCGTGTCGCGCATCGCCACCAGCGCCTCGGCCACGCCCATGAGAGTGCTGGTGTGGGCGTCGTGGCCGCAGGCGTGCATCACGCCGGTCGTTTCGCCGCGGAAGGTCGTCGTGGCCTTCGACGCGAACGGCACGTCGGCGCGCTCGGTCACCGGCAGCGCGTCCATGTCCGCGCGCAGCGCGATGCGCGGGCCCGGCCTGCCGCCCTTCAGCACCGCGGTGACGCCGGTGGTGGCGATGCCGGTCCGGGGCTCCAGGCCCAGCGCGCGGAGATGCTCCGCCACGAGTGCGGCGGTCCGCGTCTCGCGGTTGCCGAGCTCGGGATGCTGGTGGATGTCGCGCCGCCAGGCGACGACCTTGGCCTGGAGGCGGTCCGCGGCGGTCTCGACCTCGATGCGTGGCGCGGCCGCCTGCGGTTCCTGCGCGACGACCGCGAACGGCGCGGCGGTACAGGCGAGCAGCAGCGGCAGCAGTGTCCGGGTACGCATCGGCGATCTCCTGGGCAATTGCCGGAGTGTAGCGCCACGTCAAGTTCATCCCGGACGCCCGGGCGTATAAGCAAAAGGGGGCGGGATCTAACAGCCGATGCCGACCGGCCGCGGCCACCTTGGGGAGGGAGAGCGATGTCGAAGCGATTGCACATGGTCCTGCTGGCGGCGACCGCCGTCGTCTGTGCGGGTGGCGTCCACGCGGCCGGCGGCAACCCGGCCATCGCGCAGGCCAAGCAGCTTGCGGGCCCGCCGGAAGAGTTCGCACGCATGCGCGCGCCGGATCCCGCCGAAGCCGCGATCGTCTCGCGCAGCGCGCTGCTGCCGCTCGCCTTCGACGGCGCGCCCGTCCTCGAGCAGGCCCTGCCCGTCGCCGCGTCGGGGCGGCTGCGTTTCGTGCTGATGAGCGGCGGCGACCACTGGGCGGTGGACCTGCTGTCACCGGCGGGCGTCGCGATTGCGGCCGCCGATCTCCAGCGCCGCGCACGTGCCACGCGCCTGGGCGGCATCGCCGACGGCCAGCCGGGCACCATGTACCGCCTCGACGGGCTGCGTCCGGGCGATTGGACCCTGCGCCTGCGCACGAATTCCCCCGGGGCCCGCGGCTACGTCCTGGTCGAAGGCGACGCTGCAACCGCGCTCGTCTCGCACCAGGTGCACCGTCGCCAGCTGGTCGGCGAGCGCATCGACTTCGTGGCGCAGCTGGCGGCCGACGAGGGCAGCGGGGTCCGCCTCGGCACTGCGGCGGGCACGGTCGAGTCGGCGCAGCTGCGCCTGCTCGCGCCCGACGGCCGCGAACGCCGCGTGCCGATGTTCGACGACGGCCGCCATGCCGACGGCGCCGCCGGCGATGGCCGCTACGGCGCCTCCTTCGTGGCCACGGCCGAGGGCGACCACATCGCCCAGGTGCTGGTGCACGGGCGCGACGCCGGTGGGGCAGCGCTGGTGCGCACGGCCGAGCACCTGGTGCCGGTGCTCGCCTCGAGCTTGCGCCTGGGCCGCGAGGCGCGCGCGACACCGGCGACGGGCGGCCGCTGGTCCGTGGCGCTGCCGGCGCGCGACGCAGGGACCGGTCGCCACTACCGGGTCCACGCCGAGGTGTGGGGCCACGCGGGCGGCAAGCCCGCGCCGATCGCCTGGATCGGCGGCATGGTGGAGCCGCGAGCCGGAACGCTGGATCTCGGCCTCGACGCGCGCTGGATCGCCCTGGCCGGGGCGGGCGCACCCTACGAGCTGCGCAACGTGCGGGTCGAGGATCCGGACCACTTCATCCCGCTCGCGACCGCGGCCCGCCTGCCGATGGTGGCGCCCGACGCGCCGGTCCGGCGCACGCGGCGCATCGGGATCGACGAAGCCATGACCATGGGCCCGCGGCCGGCGGCGCTGTCCGCCATGGCCACGGGCAGCCGCCTGCTCCTGGTGCACGGCTACTGCTCCGCGGGCGTCTGGCCGCAGGGGCAGTTCGCGAGCGCATCGACGTTCCTCGACGTCAACCAGAACCGCAGCCACGACCAGTTCGCGCAGCGCATCAGGACCTTCGGCGCGCAGTGGAATTCGTTCGGCACCATCGCCCACAGCCAGGGCGGTGCGGCCGCGCTGCACCTGTACACGTACTACTGGAGCGGGCTGGACAACGCCACCGGCAACCGCCTGATGCAGTCGGTGGGCACCCCGTACCAGGGCACCAACCTCGCGGGCATCCTCGCCACCGTCGGCAACTGGTTCGGCGTCGCCTGCGGGTCCAACAGCAACATGACCTACGACGGCGCGGCGGCGTGGCTGGCGGGGATCCCGGCCTCGGCGCGGGCGAAGGTCGACTACTACTCCACCTCGTTCCGCCACACCAACTGGTACACCAACGACTACTGCCACATGGCATCCGACCTGGTGCTGGACGACCCGGAGGACGGCACCGTGGAGCAGACCCACGCCCAGTTGCCGGGTGCGGTGAACCGTGGCCACGCGGTCGGCCAGTGCCACACCGCCGGGATGCGCGACCCCGCGCAGTACGGCAACGCCGCCCGCAACGCGACGATGAGCGCGAACGCGGCGCGCTGAAGGACATGCGGGAGCGCCGGTCGTCGCGCCGCCGTCGCTCCCGGCCCCGCGCCACGCTGTGGCTCAGCGCGCGGCGGTCGCCGGTGTGCCGAGGAACTCCAGCGTCGCCTGCAGCATGGCGTGCAGGCCGACCTCGAGTGCGGCTTCGTCGGGTGCGTACATCGGCGAGTGGTTGATCGGCGCGCTGGCAGGATCCTCGCCAGGGGGCGTGGTGCCGACGAAGAAGTAGAAGCCCGGCACGCGGTCGGAGAAGCGCGAGAAGTCCTCGGCGATGGTGTACAGCGGGATCTCGACGACGTTGCCGGCCCCGGCGGCGCGTTCCAGCGCCGGCCGCAGGCGCGCGGTCAGCGCCGGGTCGTTGCGCGTCACCGGCGCGTTCATCGCCACCTCGAGTTCCGCGGTCGCCCCGCTCGCCGCGGCGAAATGTTCCGCCGTGCGCCGGAAACGCGCGATGACGTCGTCGCGCACGTCCATGTCGAAGGTGCGCAGCGTACCGACCATGGTCACGGTGTCGGGAATGATGTTGAAGCGCGTGCCGCCGCTGACCTGCCCGGCGGTGAGCACCACGGGCGTCGCGGTGATGTCCACCTGGCGCGCGATGATCGACTGCGTGCCCAGCAGCACCTGCGCCGCGACCGTGATCGGGTCCACGCCCGCCCACGGCTGCGAGCCGTGGGTCTGGCGGCCATGGACCGTCAACGTCCACTCATCGGCGCTGGCCATGAAGGGACCCGCGCGCACGCCGAGCTGGCCGACGTTGAGCCGCGACCAGACGTGCAGGCCGAGCAACGCGTCCGGCTCGAAGCGGTCGAACAGCCCGTCCTCGAGCATCTTCTGCGCGCCGAACACCGTACCGGCAACCGGCGGCCCCTCTTCGGCGGGCTGGAACACGAACATCACCTCGCCGGCCAGGCTGTCGCGTCGCGCCACCAGCGCCTCGGCGACGCCCATCAGGATCGCCACGTGCATGTCGTGGCCGCAGGCGTGCATCACGCCCACGGGCTGCCCGCGGTATTCGCTGGTGACGGTCGATGCGAACGGCAGGCCCGTGGCCTCGGTGACCGGCAAGGCGTCCATGTCCGCGCGCAGTGCGAGCCGCGGGCCGGGCAGGGCGCCTTCCAGTACCGCGCTGACGCCGGTACCGCCGATGCCGGTGCGCGGCTCCAGCCCCAGCGCGCGCAGGTGCGCCGCGACCAGCGCGGCGGTGCGCGTCTCGGCGTGGCCGAGTTCCGGGTGCCGGTGGAGGTCGCGGCGCCATTCCACGACCCTGTCGAGCGTCGCGCTGTCGACTCCGGCTGCCGCGGGGCCATCGTGCGGCGCCTGTGCCAGGGAGACGTGTGCGGCCAGCGACAGCGCGAGTGCCGATGCGAGCCGGAGAGCTGGTCCCATTGCGTGCTCCTGTTCCGCGCCGGTGGCGGTTGCCGTGGCGCGTGGACCCATTGTGCCCGCAGGGGCTCGCCACCGACCGGCCTCGCCACCGACCGGCGCGGCGGAGGGTCGTTGCCCCGGGCGCCGGACCGGCGCCTCAGCCCGCGTGTGGCTGGGCCAGGTACTCCGCCGACTGCATCTCGACCAGCCGCGAGGCGGTGCGCTCGAACGCCGGCGCCAGGCGCTCGCCGGTATACAGCAGGGCCGGGATCGCGCCGGCGGTGCAGACGAGGTTGACGCGGCGGTCGTAGAACTCGTCGACCAGCGTGATGAAGCGCCGGGTGGCATCGTCGCGGGTGGCGTCGAGCACCGGCACCCCGCCCAGCAGCACGGTGTGGAACTCGCAGCCGATCTCGATGTAGTCCGACGCCGCCCGCGGACCCTCGCAGAGGGCTTCGAAGTCGAACCACGCCATGCCGGGGCTGCGCGCGCGGACCGGGATGCGGCGGCCGTCGATCTCGATGCCGCAATCGCGATGGCGGGCGTCGCCGCCGAGCGCCTGCCAGCGTTCCGCCAGCCAGGCGTCGGCGCCCGCGTCCAGTGGCGTCCGGTACACCGGCGAGCGGGTGAGTGCGCGCAGCCGGTAATCGGTGTCGCTGGCGAGTTCGACCACCGCGCAGTGGCGCTCGAGGAGCGCGATCGCGGGCTCGAAGCGCGCACGCTGCAGTCCGCCCTTGTACAGCTCGGCGGGCGCCGCGTTGGAACTGGTGACCAGCACGATGCCCTCGGCGAACATCCGGTCGAGCAGGCGCGCCAGCAGCATGGCGTCGCCGATGTCGCTGACGAAGAACTCGTCCAGCACCAGCACGCGCGTGGTCGGCCCCCAGCCGCGCACGATCGCCGCCAGCGGGTCGCGCTCGCCGGCATGCGCGCGCAGCTGTTCGTGGACCTGGCGCATGAAACGGTGGAAATGCGTGCGGCGCTTCTGCGCGATCGGCAGGCCCTGGTGGAACAGGTCGATCAGGAAGGTCTTGCCGCGTCCGACGCCACCCCACAGGTAGAGCCCGTCGGTGGTCGCCTCGGGCGCTGCGCCCGGAAGCAGGCCGCGCAGCCGCGCGAACATGCCGTCCTGGCGGGGCGCGACCAGCGCGTCGTGGATACGGTCCAGCTCGCCGAGCACGCGCACCTGCGCCGGGTCGCGGGTCCAGTCGCCGCGCGCGACCCCCGCCTCGTACGCCTCCGACGGCCGCGGGGCCGGCGCGGGATCAGCCATGCGGATCGGGGAGATAGGGCCTGACGCCGCTCTTGATCGCGCCGCGGAGGTCGATCAGCTTGCGGTGGAAGAAGTGGCTGGTGTCCGGCATCCGCACCAGCTCGGCGTCGGCCTTGCAGTCGGCGAGCCAGGCGTAGACCGCCTCCGGGTCGACGACCTCGTCGGCCTCGCCCTGGATCACCAGCCACGGCATCGTCGGCGGGACCACCTGGCTGAAGTCCCAGCGCCCGGCCGGCGGTGCGATCGACACCAGCACCGACGGCTGCAGCGCCGACGCCGCGCGCAGGGACACGTAGGCGCCGAAGCTGAAGCCGGCCAGCCACAGCTGGTGGCGCGGGCGCGCCGCGCGCACCCACGCGGCGACCGCGCCAAGGTCGGCTACTTCGCCGTCGCCGCCATCGTAGGCGCCCGCGGAGGCCCCGGTGCCGCGGAAGTTGAAACGCACCGTGGTCGCGCCCAGCTCGCGCAGCGCGCGTGCGGCCATGGTCACGACCTTGTTGTGCATCGTCCCGCCCTCGGTCGGCAGCGGGTGGCAGACGATGGCGACGACCGGTCGCTGCGCGACGTCCGCTTCGGGCGCGTCCACTGCGACCTCGAGCGGGCCAGCCGGCCCGGGCAGCGACAGCGTTGCCGACGCCTCGGGGAAGGCGGGCGCGTGGGGGGCGGGCGTGGTCATGGGGCGATGATAGGCCCTGGGTCAGCGGTCGCGAAGCCGCAGGCCGACCAGCACCGGGTCATGGTCGGAGCTGCGCCAGGGCTGCGCCCTGTTTGGCGGCGCATTGGCCGCCGGTTCGCCGGAGTTCGGTGCCTCGTCCGCGTTCGAATGCCACACCGCGGCGCCCGCCAGGCGTCCGGCCAATGCCGGGCTCAGCAGCGCGTGGTCGAGGCGCCCGGCCTGGCCGTCGTAGACATAGGTGTATGCCCTGCCGGCGTCCGCCAGTGCGTCGCGCCAGCCGGCCTCGACGAGCGTCCGCACCGGGTCCTCGAGGGTGTAGGCATTGAGGTCGCCGAGCACCGCGACCAGCCCGGTGCCGGAACGGGTGGGGTCGCTGCGCAGCCAGGCGTCCAGCAGGCGCGCGGACTCCACCCGCGTCCGGTTCCAGCATGCCTGGCCGTCCGACTGGTCGCGGTCGGGGCCGGACGCGTCGCGGCAGCCCTTGGACTTGAAGTGATTGGCGACGACGGTGAACACCCGCCCGTTGCCGGCGCGGAACGCCTGTGCCAGCGGCACCCGGCTCAGGGCCCCGAACACGCCGGTCTCGAGCATGGCCGGGGGCCCGACCGGAACCACGCGGTCGGCGCGATAGAGCAGGCCGACGCGGATCGGGTTGTCGCCGGGCCCGGTGGCGGTGTCGACGAAGCGCCAGCGGGCGCCGCCCGCGTTCAGCGCCGACACCAGTTGCGCGATGCTCGAGGCGGGATCGTAGCCGTCGTTCTCGAGCTCCATCAGCGCCGCGATGTCCGCATCCAGGGCCTGCAGCGACGCGACCAGGCGTGCGCGCTGGGCGATGTACTCCGCTTCCGTGCGCGCACCGCGCGCGGCCGGGAAGCCGCCGCCGCGACCATCGCCGTTGAACAGGTTGTGGAGGTTGAGGCTGGCGATGCGGACATCGCCAGCCACTTCCGGCGCCGGCGGTCGCGCGGCCGCCTGCAGGGGTGCCGGGCCTTCGAGCCGCAGCCGTGGCGCGCCGCTGGCGACGAAGTCGACGATGCCCGTGGCGCCCTCCAGGCGCCCGCCACCGCGCCACGACGCGAACGTCCCCGCGGGCGCGGCAGGAAGCGCGATCGTGACCGTACGGGCCGCGTTCGCCGCGGCCACCGCGGCCGCGGCCGGGCCCGGCGCGGCGACCTCGGTGGGCGCGATCAGGCGGCCGTCGAAGCTGGCGAGGAGTTCGCCCTCGTCGTGGAAGCGATGGTTGCCGGCGATGGTCAGGGGCGCATCGATGCGGACGCGGCGGCCGGAAAGGGCCGCCCAGTCGGCGGGCGGCGCCGTGAGGACGGTCGCGTCGGCCGCGTCCGCGTCCGCGGGCGCCTGGCGCGCCTGCTGCAGGGAGCAGGCGGAGGCCAGCACCATCAGGAGGGCGGGCGCCAGCAGGCGGTGTGCGGTCGGCATGGTCGGCTCCGGCATCGAACGGCGGAAACGAAGACGCCGCCCGGTGGGCGGCGTCGCGTGGTCCCGCAGGAGGGACAGCTTACTCGAGGTTCCCGACCATCCAGTCGACCGTGGCGATCACCTGCTCGTCGGTCAGCGCGGGATTGCCGCCCTTGGCCGGCATCACGCCGCGCTCGCCGGTGTAGCCCTCGATCGCGTGGCGGTACAGGGTTTCGGTGCCCTGGGCGATGCGTCCGGCCCACTCCGCCGCGGCCAGCGTGGGCGCGCCGCCCGCGCCGGAGGTGTGGCAGCCGCCGCAGAGGTTCTGGTAGATCACCGAGCCGTCGGTGGTGCCGCCGTAGGCCACCTGCGAGGCAGCCGCCGCGGCCGCGGCCGCCGCGGCCGCGGCCTGCGACGCGGCACCGGTGGCGCCGGCATAGACCGCGCCGACCGGCGCGATGCGGTTCTCGGTGCGCTTGGCCACCGTCGGGTCGACCTCGGGCACGATCGTGCCGTGCAGCACCCACGCACCGATGATCAGGCCGATGGTCACCAGGACCAGGAAGCCCAGCACCATCGAGAATTTCTTCAGGAAGTCGAGATCGTAGTTACGCACGGGTCACCCTTGGCGCGTGGCCTACCGGCCACAGCTGGCTGCGGATTATAGGACACGGTTTGCGAGCCCCGCGTACACCAGCCAGGGTGGTCGACATTGGCGCGCCCGGAGGGATTCGAACCCCCGACCAATGGCTTCGGAAGCCACTACTCTATCCGGCTGAGCTACGGGCGCCTGGCCGGCTATTGTCCATGATCGCGGCCGGTGGCGCGAGTCGTTAGGCTTGCACGATGTCGTACGAACGTTACCTGGCGCCAGCCCTCGCGCCGTGGCGCGAACGCCTCCGCTTGTACTGGAAGCTGACCCGGGGCGACCGCCCGATCGGCTGGCTGCTGTTGCTGTGGCCGACGTGGTGGGGCCTATGGCTGGCGGCCGGGGGCGTGCCGCCACTGTGGACGCTGGTCGTCTTCAGTGCCGGCGTCTGGCTCACCCGTGCCGCCGGCTGCGTGATCAACGACTACGCCGACCGCTGGCTCGACCCGCAGGTGGAGCGCACCCGCGACCGCCCCCTGGCCACCGGTGCGGTCCGCGGCCGCGAGGCGCTGGCGCTGTTCGCGGTGCTGATGCTGGCGGCGTTCGCCCTGGTGCTGACGATGAACCGGCTCACGGTGCTGCTGAGCGTGGTCGGCGTGGTCCTCGCCGCCACCTATCCCTACCTCAAGCGCCACACCCACCTGCCGCAGGTCTACCTCGGCATGGCGTTCGGCTGGGGCATCCCGATGGCGTTCGCTGCGGTCCGTGGCGAGGTGCCACCCCTGGCGTGGGTCCTGTACGTGGCCAACATCTTCTGGTCGACCGCGTACGACACCTGGTACGCGATGGTCGACCGCGAGGACGACATCCGTGCCGGTTCGAAGTCCACAGCGATCCTGTTCGGCGACCTGGACCTGGTCGCGCAGGGCGTGCTGTACGCGATGGCGTTGCTGGCGCTGGCGCTGGTGGGGCGCGAGGCGGGCCTCGAGGCCTGGTACTGGACGGGCCTGGCCGTGGCCGCGTCGCTGGTGGCGTACGAGTTCGTGCTGGCGCGCCACCGCGACCGCGACGCCTGCTTCCGTGCCTTCCTGCACAACCACTGGGTGGGGATGGCGGTCTTCGCCGGCATCGCCGCGCATTACGCGTTGCCGGTGCCGGGCGCCGGCTGACCGGCGCTAGAAGGCCGGCGCGAGCTCCGGCTGCCGCGTCCGCATGACCTGGACCGTTGCACGGTCCGGCACGGGCGGCACGACCATCTCCCCGCGCAGGCGCTCGATCTGCCGCGTGCTCTCGGCGAGCGGCTGCGCCAGCGCCGGCACGGTGTCGACGGACGCCCGGCGCTGCGCCGGATCGTGCGGCGCGCCCCGGATCGCGACCATCCGCCGGCCGTCATCCACCGGCGCGACATGGTCGATGCCGCCGAGCCCGCTGCGCAGCGAAGCCACCGCCAGCGCGGCGGCGAGCCGGTCGCTGCCCGCGTCCGGCGCGCGCCCCAACCGCGCATCGAGCGCGTGCACGGCATCCTGCGCCTGGCGGAACAGCGCGTGGTCGGGGTGGTCCGGGCTGTCGAGGAGGGGCCTTCCGTGCTCCGCCATCCGCGGCGTCGGCAGCGCCGGCCGCCGGTAGTCGAGCCTTGCCGCAAGCGCCTCGTCGCGCGGCAGCGCGTCGGTGCACGGATCCACCACGATGCACAGCTGCTCGCGCATGTAACGCGTGCCGGGCGCTGCGGCGCCGATCGCGTAGGTACCGAGCATGCCCTGCTCCGAACGGTGGATCACGCTCAGCGCGGGATCCTCCGGCACCGGGCGTTCCTGCAGCAGGGGCGGGTCCATCAGCGTGTTGATGAACCGGATGCCGAGGTTCCCGCTGCGGATTTCCAGCCCCGCCAGGCGGTTGCCGCCGCCGACATCCGAGTGCGCACCGGCGACGGTGCTGCGCCCGAAGCGCCCGTCGGGCGTGACACCGTCATCGATCATGGCCGTGTGCGGGAAGAGGATCCGGCGCTCGTCGCGTGCCAGCAGCGAGAACCCGGAGATGACACTCGCCGGCAGGCGGAGGTCGTAGCCCTGCGGAAGGCTCGTGGACACCGGATCGAACAGCAGCACCGCGTGTGCCGTGCGCCCCGGGGGCACCAGCGGCGGCCGCGGGCTGGTGGCCACCAGTTCGCCACTGGCGTCCTTGTGGAAGGACAGCCCGGCCGGGTCGAGGATGCCGTGGCGATCCACCAGCCGCGCGAAGCCGGGGATCAGCGTGGCGCCGCGGCTGTAGCCGATGGAGGCGATATGAATATCGGCGTTGGGGTTCTGTTCGAGCCAGCGCTGGGCCTGGTCGGCGAACATGACGTACATCTTGATGATGCGCTCGTCATAGCTGAAGGCGAGGGCGTTGTCGGCCAATCGCACTGCCGGGTTGCGTTGCGTGCCTGGGCCGGCGACGTAGCCGCCGAAGACTTGATGCGCGCTCGTCCTCGAGATGCTCTCAACCTGTCGGTAGATGGTGCCAACGTTGGTGAGCGGCTGGTCGTAGCGGGCAAGATCCTGTCCGCTACCGTCAAAAGCAGCGAAGTAAAGGTAGCTACGATTGTCGTCACTCCGATGAAGGGTTGGCACCCTCAGCCGCGACAAATCATGTTGCGCCGATTCAAACGTCTCCAAATCAGCTACATCGGCGGGGCGCGTGGCAACCCCGTCAGCCTTTCTGCCTCCCATGGCATGGTGCTCCTAACGCGATTGCTCTAGTACGACTCCGTGTGAGCAAGGATCAAATCTCGCTGCATGGCGCTGTAGCGGTTGCCTGGAACGCGCGGCTCGCGAAGTGGGATCGAGGCGAGCATGTATACGTTGAGTGTGCGGTCGTTCACCTCGAGGAAGATGTCGGGGTCTCGAAACGTCGCGTATGACGGGACGTCTGCTCGGGCTACGTGATGCCGCACGAGCTCATCGCCAAATATCCTGCCGAGATCGACCGCCGCCTCGTGGGGCGTACCGTCTCTGGATCGCCAACTCACCTGTGCAGGCGGCGGGAAGTTTCGGAATCCTAGCCGCCCGCCTAACCAATTCTTCCGGTAATCCGGCCCAATGCTCGCCGATGACGGCTGCAGGACGTCCGGGTCATCCATCACCTGCACCCGCCCGTCGTACACCACCTTGCATCCGTAGGTATCGAAGCAGTGGATGCCGAGGTTGTGCTTCTTGAACTTCAGTGGCCAAGGTGAATAAAGGGCGCCGGTGTCCGCGGCGTCCGCGGCGGACGCCGCGCCGGGCGACGCGTTTGCTGGATCCATGGCGGTCTGGCATCCCTGCAGCAGGAGCGGCGCGGCGAGCGCGAGGGCGCATGCGGCCGCACGGGTGAAGTGGCGGTGTCGATTCATGGCGCATCCCTGCACGATGTGGCTCCGGTGTACACCCGCGCATGGGGCGCCGCAAGCATCGGGCGCGTGCCTGCGGTCACGGAACACGCGCGCAGACCCAGGCGTCGACGCGGGCGACACCGGCGCGGCGCAGGGCACGGGCGGCGGCATGCAGCGTCGCGCCGGTGGTCATGACGTCGTCGACCAGCACCACGTGCGCGGGCATCGGCCCGCTGCCGGCCGCGGCGGCGCGAAAGGCACCCCGGACGTTTCCGCGCCGCGCCTCGGCGTCGAGTGCCGATTGCGGGGCGGTCTCGCGACAGCGCCGCAGCAGGCCGGCACGGAGCGGCACGCCCAACGCGTCCGCCAATGGGCGTGCCAGTTCCCGCGCCTGGTCGTAGCCGCGGCTGCGCAGGCGCCGCACGTGCAGGGGGACCGGCACCAGGGCATCGGGCATCGGCAGTGAGGCGAATGCGTCGACCATGGTGTCGGCCAGGAGACGGCCGGCGGCGAGGTCGTGGTGGAACTTGAAGCGCCGCAGCAGGCGGTCCACGGGGAACGCGTAGAGGAACGCCGCGTGCGCGGCCGCGAGCGGCGGCGGCGCCCCGAGGCACGTGCCACAGGCGACCATGACCCCCGGCGCGTCCGGGACCGGGCGCGCGGTGGCAAGCGGCAGGGCGCAGGTCGTGCAGGCGGCGCGCAGCCAGGGCAGGGCGGTGGCGCAGGCACGGCACAGGTCACGGCCTCCATCGCCGGGTTCGGAGCACACCAGGCAGCGGGGCCGGCAGACCACGCGCCCGAGGCGGGCGAGCCAGCCGTCAACCGGCGGAGGCGCCGCTCGGTTGACAGGCGCTGGCATGGTTTCCAGACTGCCCCACCCGGCTCGCGCCGGCCGTCAGGAAAGCCGCATGTCCCTCGTCAGCGAAGCTCCCGCCGCCACCCTCCGCCACGACTGGAGCCGCAGCGAGGTCGAGGCGCTGTTCGGGTTGCCGTTCACCGACCTGCTGTTCCGGGCCGCGAGCGTGCATCGCCAGCATTTCGATCCCGCGGAGGTGCAGGTGAGCACGCTGCTGTCGGTGAAGACCGGCGGCTGCCCCGAGGACTGCGCCTATTGCCCGCAGGCGCAGCGCTACGACACCGGCGTCGACGCGCAGAAGCTGATGGAGACCGACGCCGTGCTCGAGAAGGCGCGCCAGGCCAAGGCCGCGGGCGCCTCGCGCTTCTGCATGGGCGCGGCCTGGCGCTCGCCCAAGGACCGTGACATCCCGAAGGTCGCGGCGATGATCGCCGGGGTAAAGGCGTTGGGCCTGGAGACCTGCGCCACGCTCGGCATGCTGAGCGCGCCGCAGGCCTCGGCGCTCAAGGCCGCGGGCCTCGACTACTACAACCACAACCTCGATACCGACCCCGAGTACTACGGCGCGATCATCCACACCCGCGAGATGCAGGACCGCCTGGACACGCTGTCGCACGTGCGCGGCGCCGGCATGAAGACCTGCTGCGGCGGCATCGTCGGCATGGGTGAATCGCGCCGCCAGCGCGCCGGCCTGCTGCAGATGCTGGCGACACTGCCGTCGCATCCCGATTCGGTGCCGATCAACCGCCTGGTGCAGGTGGAAGGCACGCCGCTGCACGGCACCGCGGAACTCGACCCGTTCGAGTTCGTGCGCACGATCGCCGTCGCGCGCATCCTGATGCCGAAGTCGATGGTGCGGCTGTCGGCCGGCCGCGAGTCGATGTCCGACGAACTGCAGGCGTTGTGTTTCGCGGCCGGTGCCAACTCGATCTTCCACGGCGAGAAGCTGCTGACCACCGGCAACCCCGACACCGCGCGCGACGAAGCGCTGTTCGCGCGCCTGGGGCTGCGGCCGATGCCCGTCTCAGTCGATGCGGCCCACCACGACCATCCCGGCACCGTCCACGCCGACATCGTCGAGGGTGCGGTCGACGCCCCGGGGCTGCCGCCAAGGCCCTGCGCGGCATGATCCTGCCCTGGCAGGCGTGGCTGTACCTGCTGTTGCTGGCGATGATCGGCGCCGGTGGCCTGGTCGCCACGCGCAACGCCGGACGGCCGCTTGGGCCCGCGCTGCTGCACGTCGCCGCCATCGTCGTCTTCGGCGCCGGCGTGGTGTTCTTCCACCAGCGTGCCGGCGCGACCATGCCGTTCGCCGTGGCGCTGTTGCTGGCGACGCTGCTGCAGGCGCGGAGGTCGATCGCCGACGCCAACGAGATGCGCGAGCGCAGCCTGCCGGCGCCGGCGCGAGCCGGTGTCGCGCTGCGTGGCCTCGCGGTGCTGCCGGCGATCGCGATGGGTGCGATCGCGGTCTGGAGCCAGCAGGGTGCATGACCGCCCCGACCTGCGGCAGCGTGCGCTCGATGCGCGCGAGCGCCGCGTGGCGCTCGACCTCCAGCGCCAGTGCCGGGTGGTGTCGCGGCGCGACGGCGTGCGCAGCGAGGTGGACGGCCGCTGGCTGCTGAACTTCTGCGGCAACGACTACCTGGGGCTCTCGCAGCAGTTCCAGGTGGTCGCGGCGCTGCAGGACGCGGCCGCGCGCGACGGTGCCGGCGGCGTCGCCTCGCACCTGGTGTGCGGCCACCATGCCGCCCACGACGCGCTCGAGCGCGAGCTCGCAGACTGGTTGCAGGCACCGCGCGCGCTGCTCTTCGGCAGCGGCTTCCTGGCCAACCTGGCGGTGGTGCAGGCGCTGCTGGGCGAGGGCGATGCCTGCGTGCAGGATCGTCTCAACCACGCCAGCCTGGTCGACGCCGCCCGCCTCGCCGGTTGCCGCCTGCGGCGCTACCCGCACGCCGATGCCGAGGGCGCGATGCGGCAGCTGCGCAGCGTTCCGGACGGCGCCGCCATCCTCGCCACGGACGGCGTCTTCAGCATGGATGGCGATGTCGCCCCGCTGCGCGAGCTGGCGATCGCCGCCCGCGTGCAAGGCGCGTTGCTGTACGTCGACGATGCCCATGGCGTCGGCGTGCGCGGGCCGGACGGGCGCGGCAGCGCCGCCGCCGCCCGGCTCGGCTCCGACGCAGTGCCGCTGCAGCTGGTGACGCTGGGGAAGGCGCTGGGCGGGCATGGTGCGGCCGTGGTGGGCGACGCCGACCTGGTGGAGCACCTCGCCGCAACTGCCCGGCCCCATCTCTACACCACGGCGTCGCCGCCGGCGCTTGCGGCGGCATCGCTCGCGGCGGTCCGCATCGCGCGCCGCGAACACTGGCGCCGCGGCAAGCTCGACGCGCTGGTCGCCCGCTTCCGCGAGCGTGCGGCGCGCGCCGGGCTGCCGCTGCTGGACTCGTCGACGCCGATCCAGCCGCTGCTGTGCGGTGACAACGCGCGTGCCCTGGCCATGGCCGCGGCGCTCGAGGCGCAGGGTTTCTGGGTCGCGGCCATCCGGCCGCCCACGGTGCCCGAGGGTCGCGCGCGCCTGCGCATCACCCTCACTGCCGCGCACGACGAGAGCCAGGTGGATGCGCTGGTCGTCGCGCTCGAGCGCGCCGCCGGACAGGTCGCCGGCGGCGCGGCCGCCTGACCGGTGGCCGCGCAGCCACTACCGGGGCCGCCGTCGGTGCCGGGCGGCCGCCATGCCGAGCCGCGCGCGCTGGCCGCGGTCGGCCTGGCGCTGCTGTCGGCGCTGTTCTTCACCCTGACCTATGTGCTCAACCGCGCCAGCGTCGAGACCGGCGGCCACTGGGCTTGGACTGCCGCATTGCGCTACCTGTGGACGGTCCCGCTGCTGTTGCCGCTGATGCCCTGGCAGGGCGGCGTTGCGCCGGTCTGGGCGGCGCTGCGTGCGCATCCCCTGGCGTGGCTGCGGTGCAGCGCGATCGGCTTCGTCGTGTTCTACCTGCTGCTGACGTACGCGGCGGCGAGCGGGCCCTCGTGGCTGGTGGCCGGCAGCTTCCAGTTCACCGTCATCGCCGGGATGCTGTGCGCGCCCTTCCTCTACCGCGATGCGCGGGCACGCATCCCGCGCGCGGCGTTCGCCGTGGGCGCGGTGATCTTCTGCGGCGTGATGCTGCTGCAACTGGGGCACGCCGAGGACGGGCTGGCCGACGTGCCGTGGATGGCGCTGGCCTGCGTGCTCGGCGCGGCGGTCGCGTTCCCGCTCGGCAACCGCCTCCTGCTGCTGCACTTGGAGCGGACCGGCGAAGCGCTGAACGCCACCCAGCGCGTGTTCGGCATGACGCTCGCGAGCCAGCCGTTGTGGTGGCTGGTGGCGGTGTTCGCATGGGGGCAGGCAGGCCTGCCGGTGGCGACCCAGGTCTGGCTGGCCGGCGCGGTGGCGCTGGGCGCCGGGGTGATCGCGACCATCCTGTTCTTCCAGGCCACCGGGATGGTGCGCGACACGCCGGCAGCACTGGGCGCGGTCGAGGCCATGCAGGCGGCGGAGCTGCTGTTCGCCACCGTGCTGGGCGCGTGGTGGCTGCACGAGGCCTGGCCCGGCGGGATCTCGCTGGCCGGTGCGGCGCTGGTGGTGCTCGGCATCCTCGTGTTCGCGTGGATGGTCGCGCGGCCGACGGTCGCGACGCCCGCGGTCCGCGACCTGCGCACGGACCGCGGCGCATGACCGCCCCGCGCCTCCATGTCGGGATCGACGGCGACGGCCCGCCGCTGGTGCTGCTGCATGGCTGGGCGATGCACGGTGGCGTGTTCGAGCCGCTGGTCGCGCGCCTGCGCCGGCACCATCGCGTCCACGTCGTCGACCTTCCAGGACATGGTGGCAGTCGCGACAGCGGCGTGCCGCTGGCGCTGGATGCCTGCGTCGACGCCATCGCCGCGCAGGTGCCGGCCGCACCGTGGTGCGGCTGGTCGCTCGGCGGCCTGGTCGCGCTGCAGGCCGCGGCGACGCGGCCTGATGTGGTGCCGCGGCTGGCGATGCTCTGCGCGAGCCCGCGCTTCGTCCGTGGCGACGGCAGCGACGGCGCACCCGCCTGGCGCTGGGGCATGTCGGCACAGATCTTCCGCGATTTCGCCGATGGCCTGCGCCACGACTACCGCGGCACCCTCGACCGCTTCATCGCACTGGAGGCGTTCGGCTCCGACGATGCCCGCGGCGAGCTGCGGGCGCTGCGCGCGCAGCTGTTCGCGCGCGGCGAACCGGCCGCGCACGTACTCGCCGACGGGCTGCACCTGCTGGAGACCGTCGACCTGCGCGACCGCCTCCCGCGTCTCCGCGTGCCCAGCCTGTGGATCGCGGGCCGGCGCGACCGCCTCGTCGACCCGCGCGCGATGCGCGAGGCGGCGGCGATGGCGGCCGGTGCCACGTTCGTGCAGGTGGAGCATGGTGGCCACGCCCCCTTCCTCACCCACGCCGACGACGTCGCCTCCGCGCTGCACGACTTCGCCGTCGGCGTCGTGCCCACGGCGCCATCGCCATGAACCCGGTCTTCGACCGCGACCAGGTGCGGCGTGCGTTCTCGCGCGCGTCGACGAGCTACGGCGCTGCCTCCGGGCTGCAGCGCGAGGTCGAGGCCTCGATGCTGGAGTCGCTGGACTACCTGGTGCTGAAGCGCGAGGACGGCTGGGCGCCGGAGCGCGTGCTCGACGTCGGCAGCGGCCCCGGGCGCGCGGCGACCGCGATGCGTGCGCGCTGGCCGCGGACGCGCGTGCTCGCGGTCGATCTGGCGATGCCGATGCTGCGCGCGCTGCGCCCGCGGACGGGGTGGAACCCGCTGCGTCCGCCCATCGACCGCATCAACGCCGATGCCCGCGCCTTGCCGATCGCCGATGCCAGCATCGACGTGCTGTTCTGCAACCTGTGCCTGCAGTGGGTCGACGACCTGCCCGCGGCGTTCGCCGGCTTCCGCCGGGTCCTGCGCCCGGGCGGCCTGCTGCTGTGTTCGACGTTCGGGCCGGACACCCTGCAGGAACTGCGCGAGGCCTTCGCGGCGGCGGACGATGCGCCGCACGTGAGCGCCTTCGCCTCGATCGCGGACTTCGGCGACGCACTGGTGCGCGCGGGCTTCCGCGACCCGGTGCTCGACCGCGAGGTGCACGTCCACGGCCACCCCGAGATGGCGTCGCTGATGCGCGAGCTGCGTGCGATGGGCGCGACCAATGCGCTCGCCTCGCGACGCCGCGCCCTCACCGGCCGCGCGCGCTTCGCGGCCGCGCAAGCCGCGTACGGCGCGCTGCGGCGCGACGACGGCCTGCTTCCGGCGACGTGGGAGACCATCACGGCGATGGCCTGGGGTCCGGAGGCAGGCGCGCCGATCCGCGAACGCGGCGCCGAAATCGCGACCTTCCCGGCGGCGGGGATCCCCATCCGGCGGCGCTAGCCGGGGCCAATCGGGCGCGGTCCTGCAAGCAGGCGCGGATCCTGGAGCTGCGCGTGGCCGCGGCGCCCGACGCGTTCGACCGGATGTTCAGCCGCCCCTGCCTAGACTTCCGCTCCCCCAGCGCAGGACCTCCCGATGCCGCCGTTCACGCACCGCGCCGCCCTCCTCGTGCTGCTTGCCTCAGCCGCGCCGGCGCTGCACGCACAGCGCTACGAGGTCGACCTGTCGCAGCTCGATCCCGCGGCGGTGATGGCGGCGGGCAACGATGTCCTGCTGCGCGCGCCGGACACGGCGATCGACGCGCTGTTCCAGGCCGTGCACGCGAGCTCGCGTTCGGATACCGAATCCGCCGCACTGTGTGCGCTATTCCATCCGGACGCCGACCGCAGCGTCGCCGGCTTCCAGCGCGCGGTCGACCGGCTCGGCGACGCCAGCCGCGAGCGGTTCGCGCTGGCGTTCACGGACATCGCGCTCACCGGCCTGCAGGGCCAACCGCAGCCCTACGATCCGGGGGCCGCGCAGCAGGTGCTGAAGTCGGCGGCGGTCACCGCGACCCTGCTGCACGAGGGCTTCATGGTCGGCATGACGACGACCGCCGACGATCCCGCCAGCCGCGAGGCGCGTTGCCGCTCGTTCCGCTGGATGGTGGGCGTGGTCAAGGACCTGCCGCTGGCGCAGCGCGCGGCGGCCACGCGCTGGCTGCTGCAGGAAGGCCTGACGCTGGTCTCGTCCGGCGGCTGAGCCGCGGTGGCTCAGGCCGAGACCTGCGCCAGCCAGTCCTGCAGGTTGTAGTAGTTGGTGACCCGCGCGATCTTCTGCCCGCGCAGCTCGAAGAACGCACCCCCGGGCAGCACGTAGCGCTGGCCGCGGGCCGGCGGCAACCCGGCGTCGGCCGCGAGGTAGGTGCCGTGCACCACGTATTCCGCAGCGGCACGCGTGCCGTCGGGAGCGGCCATGACCACGATGTCCTGCAGTTGCTCGCTGTAGCTCGTGTGCATGCGCTCGAGGAAGGCCGCGAACGCCTCGCGCCCGGTCTCGCGCGTGCCCTGGTTGGGGTCGTGGACGACGTCGTCGGTGAGGCAGTCCAGCATCCCGCTCCAGTCACCGCGATTGAACGCGGCGTAGTACTGGAGCACGGTCTCGGTGGCGCGATCGTGGCTGCGCATGCCGTCGATCCTCATGGCGCACTCCCTGCAGGGTCCGCGCCATGATAGCGCCGCGGGGTGTCAGCTCGGATCCACCACCAGGTCGCGGTGGAAGAAGTAGACCTCGCGCGCCAGGAAGCGCCAGCGCGTGCGGAAGCTGCGGAACCGCGTGCTTGGCGTCGACGACCCCAGCGCGTCGATCCCGAGGCCGCGGCTCAGGCGCAGGGCGCGCGCCATGTGCAGCGGGTCGCTCACCACGATCACCCGGCGCAATCCGCGCTCCTGCATCAGCGCGCGCGCCTGCGCCAGGTTTTCCCAGGTGGTCCGCGACAGGGTCTCGATCAGGATCGCGTCCTCGGGCACGCCCTGCTTCAGCGCCCAGCGCCGCGCCACCTGTGATTCGGAAAACCGGGCGCCGTTGCCGTAGCCGCCGGTGAAGATGAGGGTGTCGGCATAGCCGCGCCGATACAGGTCGAGGCCGTGGCGGATGCGCTCGGTGAACACCGGCGACGGCCGCGCGTCGTAGGCCGCCGCGCCGAGGACGACGATCGCATCCGCGGGCGCCGCCTCGTCGCGTTCGCCCACCCACACGATCCAGGCCGCGACGCCGCACAGCCACACGGCCGCGAGCGCCGGCAGCTTCCACCACCACCCGCGGCCGCGCCGCCGGCTCACGCGGCCCATGGCATGGCATCGATGTCGACGTTGCCGCCGGAAAGGATCACGCCCACCTCGCGCCCCGCGAACAGGTCCGGCCGCGCCAGCACGGCAGCCAGCGCGATCGCGGACGACGGCTCGACGAGCTGCTTCATGCGCTGCATCGCCACCCGCATCGCCGCGATCGTCGCTTCGTCTTCCACCACCACCACGTCCACGCCGTGGGTGCGCAGCAGTTCGAAATTGGGTGCGCCCAGGGTGCCACGCAGGCCGTCGCAGACGGTATCGGGGATGAAATCGGTCACGCGCGCGCCCTGCCGCAGGGATGCCGCCGTCTCCGCGGCGCCGGCGGGCTCCGCCAGCACCACCCGGCAGCCTGGGGCACGGGCTGCCGCGGCAAGCGCGGTTCCGCTGGCAAGGCCGCCGCCGCCCACCGGCACCACGATCGCGTCGAGGGCCGGCACGGCGTTCAGCAGCTCGAGCGCTGCCGTCCCCTGCCCGGCAATGACGCGCCCGTCGGTGTACGGATGGACCAGCGTGGCGCCGCTGGAGGCCTGGATGGCCGCACACGCGGCTTCACGGGCGGCGATGCCCGGGGCGCAGCGGTGCAGGGTGGCGCCGTAGCCGGCGATCGCGGTCAACTTGGCGCGTACCGCGTCGGCGGGCACCACCACGTGGCAGGCGATGCCGCGCGTGGACGCGGCGAGCGCGAGGGCGCCACCGTGGTTGCCGGACGAATGGGTGACCACGCCGCGCGCGGCCTCGTCCTCCGTCAGTGCCCACACCGCATTGCAGGCACCGCGGAACTTGAACGCGCCTGCGCGCTGCAGGTGCTCCGCCTTGAAATGCAGCCTGCAGCCGGCGAGGGCATCGATGGCGCGCGAACGAAGCACCGGCGTCGCGTGGGCATGCGCCGCGATCCGCGTCGCGGCGGCGAGTACGTCGTCGAAGACGGGGAGGCGGGCGGGGGTGTCCGGCATGGGCGCAGACTAGCCGATCGACCTGTCCGGTTCAGCCGCCGCCGGGGCGGAAAGGCAGGGTTAAGGGCCAATTCAATCCGGCAGGCCGATGCTGGCCTGGCACCGAACAGGGGTATCGCCATGATCCGCAAGTTTTCCGTCCTTCTTGCCGCAGTCGCGGTCCTGAGCGGCTGCGCGTCCACGGGCTACGGCTATCGGGGCGGCAGCGGCGACTACTATTACGACCGGTCCGCGCCGGGCTACTACAGCGGCTACGGCTATCACGACCGCTACGACCGGTACGGCTATGGTCCCTATGGCTACGGCGGCTACGGGTATCCGTACTCGTACTATTCCGGCGGCTACTACCCCGGCTATCCCTATTATCCGGTGAGGCCGCGTCCGACGCACCCCGATGACGAGCCCAGGCGCGTCGTGCGGCCGTACAACCCGATCCCCGGGCGCGAGTATCCCGACCACGCGGTGCCGTATCCGAACAAGCCGGCCCGTGCGGTCCCGCCCGATGTGCGCCCGCCGAGCGCCAGGACCCCCGGGAGCCAGGCGCGTCCGCGCGTTCGCGAAGGCAGGATCCCCGATCGTTCCGGGCGTCCCGGAGGCACGGCCGTGGCGACGCCACGTCCCGCGGCCGCGCCGATGCCGGCGCCGCGGTCGAAGGTCGCACCAAGGCCTGCGCCCAGCGCGACGGCGGCACCCGCGCCCGTCCGGCAGTCGAGCCCCGCCTTCCGGCCGGCCCCGGCCGCCCGCGCCCCCGTGCAGCGCTCGCGGCCGTCGCCGCCGCCCAGGACCGTGGCCGGTCCCCGCCAGCGACTGCGTGAGGAATGAGCAAGGGACGGAATCGAGGCGCAAGCGCGACGCGCCGCCGTTTCCGGAACGGGACCTGCGTCGCGCCTTTGGGCGTTCGCAGGGCTTGCACCGGCGGGGCGCCGGTCGCAAGCTAGCCCAACTGACCGGATGCGTCGCTTTCGGACGTGTTCGGAACTGACCAATGTCGACACCCGGCGGGGGATTCCGGATCCCCCCTGTTCCGCTCCCGCCGGGCGTCGGCGCCTTTGCAGGGCCGCCGCAGCCAACGTGGCGCCCAAAAAAAACGGGGCCGAACGTCCCCCGACGTTCGGCCCCATTGCTTCCCCCGGATGCGCTCGGCCAGCCCTGTTCCAATCTCCGGCCACGCCCCCCTTGGCGTCAGCCATCCCGGGTGCACTGGATACGTTCGCAGGTTGCGTGCCAACCTTCGCGCCGGTCCTTCCCGCCCGCAGCGGACAATGCGCGCATGAACCACGACTTCCATCGCTACGACGTCATCGTCGTCGGCGGCGGCCACGCCGGCACCGAAGCCGCGCTGGCTGCCGCGCGGGCGGGCGCGCGCACGCTGCTGCTCACCCACAACATCGACACCGTCGGCGCCATGAGCTGCAACCCGGCCATCGGCGGCATCGGCAAGGGCCACCTGGTGCGCGAGATCGACGCCCTCGGCGGCGTGATGGCGCGTGCCGCCGACGCCGCCGGCATCCAGTGGCGCCGGCTCAACGCGTCCAAGGGGCCGGCGGTGCGCGCCACCCGCTGCCAGGCAGATCGTGCGCTCTACCGCGCCTTCATCCGCCGCGCGGTGGAGTCGCAGGCAGGGCTGTCGGTGTTCCAGGCCGCGGTCGACGACCTCGTCATCGACAGCAGCGGCGCCGGCGATGCCGTCCGCGGCGTGCTGACCCAGGCCGGGGTGCGCTTCGAGGCGCCGTCGGTCGTGCTCACCGCGGGCACGTTCCTCGCCGGCCGGATCCACGTCGGCGAGCGCCAGCACGACGGCGGCCGCGCAGGCGACCCGCCCGCGACCACGCTCGCGCATCGCCTGCGCGAGCGGCCGTTCGCGGTCGGGCGGCTCAAGACCGGGACGCCCCCGCGCATCGACGGCCGCACCCTCGACTACTCGGTGATGGCGGAGCAGCCGGGCGACGACCCGCGCCCGGTGTTCTCGTTCATGGGCACCGCGGCCGACCACCCGCCGCAGGTGTCGTGCTGGATCACCCACACCAGCGAGCGCACGCACGCCATCATCCGCGACGCGCTGCACCGCTCGCCGCTGTATTCCGGCCAGATCGACGGCGCCGGACCGCGCTATTGCCCGTCCATCGAGGACAAGGTGGTGCGCTTCGCGGAGAAGGCGAGCCACCAGATCTTCGTCGAGCCGGAAGGGCTGGGCGTGGCCGAGATCTATCCCAACGGCATTTCGACCTCGCTGCCCTTCGACGTCCAGATCGCGCTGGTGCGCTCGATCCGCGGCTTCGAGCGTGCCCACCTGACGCGCGCCGGCTATGCCATCGAGTACGACTATTTCGACCCGCGCGGCCTGCGCGCGTCGCTCGAGACCAAGGCGGTCTCCGGGCTGTTCTTCGCCGGCCAGGTGAACGGCACCACGGGCTACGAGGAGGCGGCGGCGCAGGGCCTGCTGGCCGGCGTCAACGCCGCGCGGCACGTGCGCGGGCAGCCGGCATGGTCGCCCCGGCGCGACGAGGCCTACATCGGGGTGCTGGTGGACGACCTGGTCACGCAGGGCACCACCGAGCCCTACCGCATGTTCACCTCGCGTGCCGAGTACCGCCTGCAGCTGCGCGAGGACAACGCGGACCTGCGGCTGACGGCGACCGGCCGTGACCTCGGGCTGGTCGATGACGCGCGCTGGGAGGCCTTTGCGCGCAAGCGCGATGCGGTGGCCGCCGAGGCCGGGAGGCTGGCCGCCATCTGGGCGTCGCCCAACAACGCCGCGGGTCGCGAGGCGGTGGCCACGCTCGGCATCGAGCTGAGCCGCGAAAGCAATGGCCTCGACCTGCTGCGGCGACCCGGGCTGGACTATGCGGCACTGACGTCGCTGGAGGCCTTCGCGCCACCGGTCCCCGATCCCGCGGTGGCCGAGCAGTTGGAGATCGAGACCCGTTACTCCGGCTACCTCGCGCGCCAGCGCGACGAGATCGCGCGCCAGCGCCGGAGCGAGGACACCGCCATCGACCCCGTGTTCGACTACGCCGGCGTGCACGGCCTGTCCGCGGAACTGCGCCAGAAGCTGGAGCGGGTCCGGCCGCAGACGGTGGGCCAGGCGCAGCGCATCCCGGGCATGACGCCCGCGGCGATCTCGCTGCTTCTGGTGCACCTGGCGCGGGCGCGCCGCGCGCAGGTGGCCTGACCGTTCGACCCGGCGCGCGCTACAGCGGGCGCACGGCCTCGGCGTCGGCCATTGCCCGGCGTCGCCACGGCAGCGGCACGTTCAGCAGCACCAGGGCCAGCCACGCCAGGCGGCTGGATGCCGTCTCGCGGTCGGGCGGCCGCACCGCATCGTCGGCGGGCGCCGGCTCGAGGCTGTACGCGCCGGCCTCCATCGCGTCGAGGATGGCCCGCGCACGCGAGGCCTGTGCCTCCGGTACGCGCAGCCGGGTGCCGCCGATGGCCAGGCGCCATTCCCAGTTGGCCAACGCCGTCTGCTCGTCGCCGACATGGACGTCGATGCCCTCGGCGGCGAGCAGGCCGCGCACGATCTGCGCTTCCACGGGGTCGAGGTAGCTGGCGACGGTCGTGAACATGGTCCGGGGACACGGTACGCTGCGGCGATGAAGCACGCCATCCTCAGCCTCGCCGTCGTCGCCCTCCTCGCCGGTTGCGGCCGCGACGCGGATCCCCCGCCCGCCGCGCGTGCCGCGGTGCGCGCCGACCCGTCCGCGCCCAGCCGGGTCGAGGCCTGGCCGCTGCCGGCGACGATGGCCGGCTCGGCGTTGCCGGACCTGGTGGTCGCCCCGGACGGTCGCCTGCTGCTGGCGTGGGTGAACTCGCAGCGGGGGCGGCGCCACGTGCTGCAGTTCTCGAGCTTCGACCCCGCGGCCGGGCGCTGGCTGAGCGCGCCGATGACGATCGCGATCGGCCACAGCATGTTCGTCAACTGGGCCGACACCCCCCACATTGCGGCGACGCCCGATGGCGCGCTGTGGGTGCACTGGCTGCAGAAGACCGCCGACGCGCCGTATGCGTACGACATCATGCTGAGCACGTCGCGCAACGGCGGCGCGCGCTGGAGCGAACCGGTGGTGCCGCATGACGACGGCACCGCCACCGAGCACGGGTTCGTGTCGATGTGGCCACAAGGCGCCGACCGGCTGGGCATCGCCTGGCTCGACGGCCGCCGCACCGGCGGCCACGCCGCGACTGGCGCCGCCCCCACAACGGGGCCCGAAAGTGCGGCCGGGGACGGAACCGCGCCGGCCACCGGCGACGACGCCAGTGCCGGCCAGTCCGCACACGCCACGGTGGCAGGCACCATGACCCTGCGCACGGCGGTGTTCGATGGCGCGCTGCGCCGCAGCGGCGAACAGGAACTGGATGCCAGCGTCTGCGACTGCTGCCAGACCGATGTCGCGCTGACCAGCCGCGGACCCCTCCTCGTGTACCGCGGCCGCACCGCGGACGAGGTCCGCGACATCCTCGCCATGCGACTCGATGGCGACGCCTGGACCGCGCCGCGCCCGGTCCACGCCGACGCGTGGACGATGCCGGCCTGCCCGGTCAACGGCCCGGCCGTGGCCGCGGACGGCAGCGACGTCGTCGTCGGCTGGTACACCGCGCCCGCGGACGAGGCCGAGGTGCGCATCGCCCGCAGCGCCGACGCCGGCGACACGTTCGCGGCGCCGGTCGTGCTCGACCGGGGCGAGGCGGTGCAGGGACGCGTGGACGTCGCGCTCGGCGATGGCGAAGCCTGGGTGCTCTGGCTGCGCGAGGACGGCCCCGGCCAGTCGCTGTGGCTGTCGCGGCGCAGCCCCGATCTCGCGGTGGAGCACGAGCGCATCCAGGTGGCGACCCTGGCCGGCCGCGGCCGCGTCACCGGCTTCCCGCAGCTCGCCCTGCACGCGGGCGTGGCCTACGTGGCGTGGACCGATGTCCTGGATGGCGACGCCCAGCTGCGCGGCGCCCGCGTCCTGCCGTGAACCGCTACCGCGGGCGCCTGCCCGCGCCTACCGCTCGTGGCGCCAGTTGATCGAGCCGCGGCTTTCCAGGGTGCTCGACTCGACCTCGAGGTCGAAGCCCTTGCGCAGCAGGTACTTCAGGGTCAGCACCTGGCCGGTGCCGAGGAGCGAAACGCCAAAGCCGACGTAGAGGCGCGGCGAGAGGCGCTTGCCGATGCCGAGCACGCTGCCGCCGAGCGCGCGCGATTCGGTGACGCCGGCACTGTCCAGCCCAATCCGGCTGCCGATCTGCGACGCCAGCAGGCTGCCGCCGGCGTTGAGCGCGGCGGAGGCGGCGTTGAGCTGCTCGCCTTCCTCGCTGGACAGGTTGGACGTCGAGCGGCCGAGGGCGAGGTAGGACAGCGCCTCGGATTCCGTCGTCGCCGGGTCGCTCCACACCCGTGCCTTCGGTGCGGTGGCGCGGCCGGTGACGTCGATGCCGGCGGTGATGTCCTCGGCCTCGATCTCGCGCTCGGCGCGGATGTCCAGGAACGGGTCCCCCACCAGGCTGTTCGACCAGCGCAGCCCGCCGCGGGTCACCTGCAGCTTCTGGCCGTAGGCCGCGTATTCGCCGGCGACCTCGAGATCCCCCGTGGCCCGCATCTCCCGCCCCGGTTGCGCGCGCACGCGCAGCTCGCCGCCCAGGGTGCCGTCGAGGCCGAAGCCGCGCAGCTTCACGTCGCCCATGGCGAGGGTCAGGTCCATGTCGATGGTCGACGCCGTGGCGGGCTCCTCCGGCTCCACCGGATCCAGGACCACGACGTCGTCGGAGATCGCGCGGCCGCGGTCGAGCCGCTCCAGGTCGATGGTCGCATCGGGAATCCGCACCCGGCCGGTGACCGAGACCGGCTCGCCGGCGGCGATGCGTACGACCAGGTCCGGGCTCGCCACCGCACGCAGGTCGCGGGTGTCCGACACCAGGACGTCGGTGCCGGTCACGTTGAGCACCAGGGGCGCCGCACTGCCACCGGCCTGCGCCTGCCAGCCGAGGGTGCCGTCCACCCGGAGCCTGCCCTCACCCGATTCGACGCTGCCGGCGATGGTCGCGGTACCGTCGGGGCGCGCGTCGAGGCGCACGTCCCCGTCCTCCAGCACGATCCCCAGCGCCGGGATCTCGGTGGTGAACGCGGAGAGCCGCGCCTGGCCACCGAGTGCAGGCGAGCCGCGGGTGCCGCCGAGGGTGATCCTGCCGTCGAGCCTGCCCTCGGGCTCGACGATGTCCGGTGAGAGCAGCTCCATCCATGTGAGTTCGCGGATGTCGACGGAGAGCTCGCCCGACAGCGGCGAGGTCGGTTGCCAGCCCGTCGCCACCCGCGCGTCGATCCGGCCCTCGCCGTTGAAGCCGGTGGCGAGCGTGGCGCGGATCCCGTTGCCGTCGAAGGTGGCATCGAGGTCGAGGTCGCTGAAATCCACGATGTCGCGACGGGCGCGCTGGCTGAAGCGGAGGCCTCCGCCGGGCGAGGTCACGCGCAGGTGGCCCGCATACGCGGCGCCCGAGGGCCGCGCGCTGGCATCGATGGAGACCTCGCCGCGCAGCAGCCACGGCCGGCCGTCGTCGCGCGGCGGCAGGTAGGGCGCGACGAGGGCCAGCGGCAGGCGGTCGCCGTCCACGTCGATGCCGCCGCGCGGCCAGTCCGCTTCCGCGCACAGCGCGCCCTGGCCCGACGAGAAACAGCTGCGGTCGAGGCTGAAGCGGCCGTCCGCCATGGCGAAGCGCGCGGGAGACTGCAGCGACCACGGCGGGCCGCGCTCCGGGGCGAGGCGCAGGGACTCGAGCACGCCCTGCCAGCCCGCGCCGCGGCGGCGCAGGTCGCCGCCGACCGCGAGCGCGCCCATGGCGCCGCGGGCGTCCGCCTGCAGCGACAGGTCCTCGACTGCGCCGGTGGCGCGCACGGCGACGCGATCCAGCGCCAGTCCCGCGACCACGCCGGTGGCGTCGAGCTCGAGCGCGCCGCCACCGCCGGTCCAGGGCATGCGTCCCTGCGCGCGCAGGCTGTCGGCAGCGTGGCCGGCGTAGCGAAGGCCGCTGCCGCCGAGGTCGACGTCGATATCGGGTGCCGTCCGGATGCCTCGCAGGGTCACGGTGCCGCGGAGCGCGCCGCCGGCGCCGGGCAACAGGTCGTCGAGCTGCAGCGGCGACAGGGACGCGTCGAGGACGAGGCGGTCGGCCATCGATCCTGTCGCTTCGACGCGGCTGCCGCCCAGGCGCAGGTCGACCTCGCCGGTGTACCCGGCCTGACCGCCTGCCCTCGGGGCGCCTCGCATCTCCAGGTGGCCGCTGCCGCCGAGGCGGCGCCCGCGCAGGGTACCGCCGAGGTCGGCGACGTCGACCACCGCATCCAGGCCGCCGTCGTCGCGGGTGGTCCCGGTGCTGGCCAGCGTGCCGTCGACGGCGCCCGGGAAGGCGGTGGCGAAGTACCCGGGGTCGAACCCGGCGAGGCTCGCATCGATATCCCAGCCGAGCGCGGGCGCCCAGGCGACGCGGCCGGTCGCATCCAGCGCGCCGGTGGGCATGGCCACCTGCAGGCGGCGCAGGGTGAGCGCTTCGCCATTCCCGCGCCCGTCGAGGTCGAGGATCGCCTGTTCGCCATCGCGACTGATCGTGGCCTTGCCGATCACCGCCCAGGCCGCGGTCGTGCCGGCGATGCCGAGATCGGCCTCGGCGCCGATCACCGGCGGCGGGGGTGCGTCCGGGGCGGCGTCGGGATCGACGGCCGGCGTATACGAGAGCCCCCGGGCGGCGACCGCGAACCGGAACCGCGCGTCGCCGGGCTCGCTGAAGTCGCCTCGCCCGCGGGCGGTGATGCGGCCGCCGGCGACGTCGACCACCAGCGGCGCGAACGAGACCACCTGGTCCTCGAGGGCGACCCGCGACGGCTGCACGGCCACCACCATGTCGCCCTGCGCCACCCGGCCCTGCACGGTGGCGGCGCCGCCGGTTCCCGCTGCCCGCAGGTCGAAGGCGATGGGCGTGGCCGCCGGCGAGGCGCCGGTCAGCAGCGTGGGCACCAGCGAGGTGGTGGTGGCCGTGAGCCGCCAGCGTGGATCCTCGCGCCCGCGCAGCGTCAGCAGCGCGCGCAGGCGGTCCGGCGCGTAGCCGGTCATGGCCACGTCCATTGCGCCCAGGTCGCCACGCGCGACCAGCCCGAAACGGGGCCGCGTGCGCAGTGGCGGGGCGGGCAGCAACGCGGTCGCGGTGAGGTCGGTGGCGTAGTCGTCGCCGGGGGCATAGCGGCCATCGGCGGTGAAGCGGCCGCGATCGCTCTCCACCACCACACGGGTCAGGGTGAGTTCGCCGTCGCGGGCGTCGAGGCCGCCACGGATCGAAGCGATGTCCACCAGGTCCTCGCCCGCGCGGCTGACGCGGAAGCCGTCGACCCGGATGGCGTCGGCCTGCAATGCCAGCGGCGGCGCGATCTGCGGCAGCACCTCGGGCCACGTCGGCAGCTCGAACGGTTCCTCCGGGGCCACGGGCAGGTCCAGCGTGGCGCCGCGGATGTCGAGGGCGTCCAGCCGCAGCAGCTTCCCCAGCAGCGGACGCACGTCCGGATCCACGGTGACCTGGCGCGCAGCGAACACCAGCAGCCCGGGCTGCTCGCACTGTCCGTAGGGAACCGGCTCGCCGTCGGCATCCGGGCAGCTCTCCATCGTGAAGCGCATGCCGTGCAGCGTCAGCGGCCCCGACGCCGGGCCTTCGGCGCGATCCCAGGTGAAGCTCGTGCCGGCGGGCAGGCGCGCGCTGACCTGGGCGAGCAGGAAGTCGCGGCCGCCCAGGGTCATCAGCAGCCAGTACAGGCCGAGCGCCGCCAGGACCGCCGCGACGCCGATGCCGACCGCGCTGCGGATCGCCAGCCGGCGCCGGCGCGCGCGCCGGGCCGCGCGCAGCTCGGCGGCCCGCTGCGTGCGCTCTTCCGGGGTCAGGTCGTCGGACGGGCGGTGCCGGCGCAAGGCCATGTCAGAACTCCGCGCCGATGCTGAGGCCGATGGTGAAGGAGGAGTCGGGGTCGTCCAGGCCACGGGCGATGTCGAACTTCACCGGGCCCACGGGCGAGCGATAGCGCACGCCGACGCCGACGCCGGTGCGCAGGTCGGGCGAGCCGCCGTCGAAGGCATCGCCGGTGTCGACGAACACCGCGCCGCCGAGCGCGCCGCGGAAGTAGTGCTCGTATTCCACGCTCGCGGTCACCAGGCTGCGCGCGCCGAGCGAGAACTCGCGGTTGTCGGCGCCCGCGCGCTGGCGCGGCCCGACTTCGCGGTACTCGTAGCCGCGGATGCTGCGGTCGCCGCCGGCATAGAAGCGCAGGCTCGGCGGCAGGGTCACGATGTCGTCGGTGAAGGTGTGGCCCACTTCGCCGCGCACGATCAGCCGGCTGTCTTCGCCCAGGCCCTTGAACCACGTAGCGCGTGCGTGCACCTGGCCGAAGCTCTGGTCGGAGCCTGCGCCTTCAGCGGCGCCGCGCAGCAGCAGGAAGCCGCCGTAGCCCGCGCGGGGGAACATGCGGTCGTCGACGTCGATGTATTCCCCGCGCAGGGCCGGGAAGGTGTAGGTCGCGTAGCGGTAGACGATGTCGTCCGCGGCATCGGGGTCGCCGGGCGCGTCCTCGGCGGCCGGCACGTACCCCCAGCGCTCGCGCAGCACGTGCGCCGACGCCACCAGGTTGAGGTAGCGGTTGTACTGGCCGCTGCGGCTGGCGACGAACTCCACGCGCCGGGAGTCGATGTAGTCGGTCTGCTCGTCGGCGAACTGCAGGCTGGCGGTGTACCAGCCGTCGAGCCAGGCGAACGCCGGGATCCGGTACTGCAGCGTCAGCGTCTTGCGGTTCTGCGCATAGTCCAGCTGCGCGAGCGCCTTGTGGCCGCGCATGTTGACGTAACGGCGATCCAGCCCGAGCCGGATGCCGGCGCCGCTGTCGGTGCCGTATGCGAGGCCCGCGGTGTAGATGTCGCGCTTGGCCGGCGTCAGCGTCACCTGCACCGGGACCTGGCGATCCTGCGCCTCGGCGGGATCGGCGACGATGTCGATGCGGCTGAAATAGTCGAGCGCCATCAGCGAGGTGCGCAGGCGGTCGAGCCGCCCCTGGTGGTAGTACTCGCCGGCTTCCCAGTACACGAGGTTCTGCAGCAGGCGCTCGTGCACGACGGCGTCCGGCGTCTGCTCGAAGGTCGTCGGACCCATGTCGTACCGCTCGCCGCTGTTCCAGACCAGGTCGATGTCGGCACGGTTTTCCGCGCGCAGCACTTCGACCCGGTGCGAGGACAGCTCGGTGTCGAAGTAGCCACGCTCGGCCAGGCGGCGGGTGATGCGCGTCTTGCTGGCCTCGTAGTCGGCATGGTCGAAGCGGCTGCCGGGGCCGGGGATGAAGGCATCCAGGTCTTCGGCGAGATAGCGGTCGCGGTTGCCGGCGCCGATGATCGCGATGTCGGCATTGCGCACCCGCACCGGCTCGCCCGGGTCGACGGTGATGGTCACGGTGATGTCGCCGCCGCCGCCGGCTCCGCGCGCATCCTCGCCGGGGTCCGGCGCGGGTTCGGGATCGCGCAGGGAGGGGGGGGCGTCCTCGGCGTCGGCGGGTGGCGGCGCGGTGACCGTGGTCGACGGGCCGTCCCCGCCTGGCAGCGCACCGGGGGGCGTTGGCGCGTCGAGCTCCGCTTCGGTGCCAGTGGTGCTGGTGGCCGCGGGCGTGGCGATGCTGGTGATGCGCGTGGTGGTGCCGTCGGCGCGGGTGCGCTCGATGGTGATCGTCGGCGAGTAGAAGCCGAACGGCTCCAGCGCCTCGCGCGTTTCGTCCTCGGCCTCGCGGACCAGGTAGGCCAGCCGCCGCCCCGATGTCTCGCGGTCGATCGCGTCGACCAGCGACAGCGACACGCGGACGTTCTCGGCCATCTCCTCGTCGAGGCCGACGATGTCGACGCGGGTGACCTTCGCGGCCTGTGCCGACCCTGCCGCCAGGCAGAGGAGGGCGGCGGTCAGCAGGGGACGCGGAAGCGGCATGCGCGCAGCATACCCACGCCCCTGTCATGACGGCCTTGACCCGCCCGCGGGCCACGGCCGCCATTCACCTGGCAGGCGCGTTCAGGCTGACAGCTGCTCGATGGCGGCCACCCCGCGCAGGCGCGTCGCCAGCCGCTGCAGCAGCGCCAGGCGGTTGTCGCGGAGCGACGCGTCGTCGACGTTCACCATCACCGCGTCGAAGAAGGCATCGACTTCCGGACGCAGCCGCGCAAGCCGGGCCAGCGTGCCGACATAGTCGGCGGACGCCAGCAGCGGCGCGGTGTCGGCGTCGACGGCATCGATGGCATCGGCGAGCGCGCGCTCCGCCGGCTCGCGCAGGAGCGATGCGTCCACGGCCGCCGGCACGGCATCCGCCTTGCGCAGGATGTTGCGGATGCGCTTGTCGGCCGCGGCCAGCGCCTCGGCCTCCGGCAACGCCGCGAAGCTGCCGATCGCGCTGATGCGGCGGTCGAAATCGTGCAGCGACGGCGGCCGCAGCTCGGCGACGGCGTTGAAGTGCTGCACCGGCACGCCACGGTCGGCGTAGTAGCCGCGCAGGCGGTCGAGGACGAAATCGAAGAGCTCGTCGGGGTCCGCGGACACCGTGCCCGACTTCGCCTCCACCGCGCCGACCACCGAGGCCGCGCCGGCCAGCAGGCGGGGCAGGTCCAGATCGAGCGCGTTCTCGATGATCGTGCGCGCGAGCCCGAGCGCGTTGCGCCGCAGTGCGAAGGGGTCCTTGTTGCCACCGGGTTTCAACCCGGCGGCGAAGCCACCGGCCAGCGTGTCCAGGCGCTCCGCGATCGCCAGCGCCTGGCCCAGCGGCGAGGCCGCGACCACGTCGCGCGCGAAGCGCGGCATGTAGGCTTCGTCGATCGCGTTGGCCACGGCATGGCGCGCGTCGTGCGGGAGGTCCGCGAGCGACGCGTCCTGCATCGCGTAGTGGCGCCCGGCGATGCCCTGGAGCTCCGGGAACTCGTTCACCAGCCGCGACTGCAGGTCGGCCTTCGACAGTTGCGTGGCGCGGCGCGCGAGCGCGGCATCCGCGCCCACTGCCGGCGCGATGGAGGCGGCCAGCGTGGCCACGCGCGCGACCTTGTCGGCGACGCTGCCGAGCTTCGCCTGGTAGGTGACGCCGGCAAGCCCCTCGGCCATCGCCGCCAGCCCCTGCTTCATGTCCTCGACGAAGAAGAACCGGGCATCGGCGAACCGCGGCCGGATCACACGCTCGTAGCCCTGGCGGATGGCGCCGTCGTCCCGCGGCTCGATGTTGGCGATGCCGATGAAGTGCCCGCCGAGGCGGCCCTCGGCGTCGAGCACCGGGAAGAACTTCTGGTTGGCCTCCATCGTCGCCACCAGCGCCTCGTGCGGCACGGCGAGGAAGGCTTCGTCGAACGAACACGCGACCGCGTGCGGCCACTCCACCAGGCAGGCCACTTCGGCCAGGTTGCCGGGGTCGATCCGCGGCTCGCCGCCGGCCGCGGCGGCGGCAACGCGGACCTGGTCGACGATGCGCGCCTCGCGCTCCGCGGGATCCACCAGCACCCGCGCCGAGCGCAGCGCGTCGACGTAGTCGTCCGGCCGCGCGATCCACACCGTCTTGTCGTGCATGAAGCGGTGGCCTCGGCTCATCCGGTCCGAGCGGATCCCGAACAGCGTGGCATCGACCACGTCGTCGCCAAGCAGCAGCACCAGCCAGTGGAGCGGCCGCGCGAACGCATGCGCGTGCGCACCCCAGCGCATCGGCTTCGGGATCGGCATCGCCGCCACGGCCTCCGCCAGCGCCGCCGGCAACAGGTCCGCGGTGCGGGCGCCGGCGGTGACGGCGCGGTGCACGAAGCGCTCGCCCTTGCCGTCGGCCATGCGTTCCAGCGCGGTCCACTCGACGCCGGCCTTCTGCGCGAACCCCTGCAGCGCGCGCGTCGGCGCGCCCTCGGCATCCAGCGCGATGTTGAGGTACGGGCCGAGGACTTCGCTGCGCTGCTCGGGTTGCTCCACGGCAACGCCAGGCAGCAGCACCGCGAGGCGGCGTGGCGAATACAGCGGCCCCGCATCGCCGGTGTCCACGGCGATGCCGCGGCGGCCCAGCGCGGCCACGACGCCGTCGAACAGCGCCTGCGCAAGGCCGGGCAGCGCCTTGACCGGCAGTTCCTCGGTCCCCAGTTCGAGCAGCAGCGGCTTCATCGCGCTCATGCCGCGGCCTCCTGGCGGCGCAGGCCCGGGAAGCCGAGCTTCTCGCGCTGCGCGTAGTAGCTTTCGGCCACGCCCTGCGACAGCCGGCGCACGCGCAGGATGTAGCGCTGGCGCTCGGTCACCGAGATCGCGCGGCGCGCGTCGAGCAGGTTGAAGCAGTGCGAGGCCTTGCAGGCCTGGTCGTAGGCGGGCAGCGGCAGGCCGAGCTCGACGAGCTTCAGCGCTTCCGCCTCGCAGGCATCGAAACGATGGAACAGCTCGGCGACGTCGGCGTGTTCGAAGTTGTACGCGCTCTGCTCGACCTCGTTCTGGTGGTACACGTCGCGGTAGGTCACCGGCGTCCCGTCGGGCCCGTGCGTCCAGACGATGTCGAACACGTTGTCGACGTCCTGCAGGTACATGCACAGGCGCTCGAGGCCGTAGGTGATCTCGCCCAGCACCGGCCGGCATTCGAGCCCGCCCGCCTGCTGGAAATAGGTGAACTGCGTGACCTCCATGCCGTCGAGCCACACTTCCCAGCCGAGGCCCCAGGCGCCCAGCGTCGGCGACTCCCAGTTGTCCTCGACCAGGCGCAGGTCGTGCACCAGCGGGTCGATGCCGAGCGACTTCAGCGAGTCGAAATACAGCTCGACGATGTTGTCCGGGTTCGGCTTCATCGCCACCTGGTACTGGTAGTAGCGCTGCAGGCGGTTCGGGTTCTCGCCGTAGCGGCCGTCGGTCGGCCTGCGGCAGGGCTGCACGTAGGCCGCGTTCCACGGCTCGGGGCCGAGCGCGCGCAGGAACGTGGCGGGATGGAAGGTGCCGGCGCCGACCTCCAGGTCGAGCGGCTGGACGAGCACGCAACCCTGTGCCGCCCAGTAGGCGTTGAGGCGCTGGATCAGGCCCTGGAAGGTGACGGTCTTCGGGTCGGGTGCGCTCATGCATTCCTGCGGCGCGAAGGCCGGCACGACGGGGCGCGCTAGTATAAGCGCCGCCCCCGCGCGCCCTGCGCGCAAGCGAAGGAGCCGATGGACCCAGTGCGACACCCCGCCCGGCACGACGCCGCGTCCCTGCCGGCTGGCCGCCTCGCGGCCGGGCAGGTGCTCGCCGCGCTGGTCGCCGAAGGGCTCGTCGCCGAAGCCGATGCCGCGCGCGCCCGCGAGGCGATCGCGCAGATGCGCGGGCTCGACAGCGTGCACCCGCTGGTGCTGCTGGCCAACCTCAAGCTGCCGTCGCTGCGCCATGCCGGCACCGACCTCAGCCTCGAACGGCTGACCGAGTGGCTGTCGCGGGCGAGCGGGTTGCCCTACCTGCGCATCGATCCCACGAAGGTGGACGTGGCCGCGGTCACCACGCTGATCTCGCAGGCCTACGCACAGCGCCACCGCATCCTGCCGGTGGAGGTGGGGCCGGTGCAGGCCACGATCGCCACCAGCGAGCCGGGCGACGTCGCCTGGCTGCCCGACCTGCAACGGCTGCTGCGCCGCGAGATCGCGCTGGTGGTGGCGAACCCGCTCGACATCGGCCGCTACACCATGGAGTTCTTCGGCGTCACCCGCTCGGTGCGCGGCGCCCGCGATTCGCGCGACGGCGACGCCGCGATCCCGAGCTTCGAGCAGCTGGTCGAGCTCGGTCGCGCCGGCGACGTCAACGCCGACGACCACCACGTCGTGCACATCGTCGATTGGCTCCTGCAGTACGCCTACGAGCAGCGCGCCTCCGACATCCACCTCGAGCCGCGGCGCGAGTCCGGCCGCGTGCGCTTCCGCATCGACGGCCTGCTGCACAAGGTGTTCGAGCTGCCGACGCCGGTGATGGTGGGCGTGGTGAGCCGGGTGAAGGTGCTGGGGCGCATGGACCTGGCCGAGCGCCGCAGGCCGCAGGACGGCCGCATCAAGACGCGGTCGCCGGGCGGGCGCGAGGTGGAGATGCGCCTGTCGACGATGCCGACCGCGTTCGGCGAGAAGTGCGTGCTGCGCATCTTCGACCCCGACACCGCGTTCAAGCCGCTCGACCAGCTGGGCTTCGACCCCGCCGAGGCGAAGGCCTGGGACGACCTGGTGCAGCGCCCGCATGGCATCGTGCTGGTGACCGGCCCTACCGGCTCGGGCAAGACCACCACGCTTTACTCGACGCTCAAGGGCCTGGCCACGCCGGACCTCAACGTGTGCACGGTCGAGGACCCGATCGAGATGGTCTCGCCCGAGTTCAACCAGATGCAGGTGCACGCGGCGATCGACCTGACCTTCGGCGCCGGCGTGCGCACGCTGCTGCGCCAGGACCCCGACATCATCATGATCGGCGAGATCCGCGACCTCGACACCGCGCAGATGGCGGTGCAGGCCTCGCTCACCGGCCACCTGGTGCTGTCGACGCTGCACACCAACGATGCGCCGTCCGCGGTGACGCGCCTGCTCGACCTCGGCCTGCCGCACTACCTGATCGCGTCCACCCTCAACGGCGTGCTCGCCCAGCGCCTGGTGCGCACCCTGTGCCCGCACTGCAAGCTGCCGCGCGAGGTCGAGGCGGGCGGCTGGGACGTGCTGCTGGGGCCGGGGCAGGCCGCGCCCGCCGGCATCACCTTCGGGCCGGTGGGCTGCCTGGAGTGCCGCAACACCGGCTACTACGGCCGCGTCGGGCTGTACGAGCTGCTGCCGATCTCGTCCGGCTTGCGCGGCATGGTCCGCGCCGACATGGACCTTGCCGCCTTCGCCCGCGCCGCGGTGGGCGAGGGCCTGCGCACCCTGCGCATGGCGGGCGCCGGGAAGGTCGCGCAGGGCGTCACTACGATCGCCGAAGTGGTCTCGGTGCTGCCGCCGCGGGAGTAGCTGCGCACGGTGCCGCGGTGGCCGACAATGGCGCTCCTCCACACGCGGTCCTGCCGATGCCCCGCCATGCGCCCTTCCTGATCGTCGAAACCGGCCAGCCGGTGCCGTCGATGCGCCGCCATGGCGGCTTCCCGCACTGGATACGCACCGCTGCCGGCCTGCGCCGCCAGCAGGTCACCGCGATCGACGTCGAAGCCGGCGGCCTCCTGCCGGACCACGACGGCTTCGCCGGCGTCATCGTCACCGGCTCCGGCGCCATGGTCACCGACCGCCGCGGCTGGAGCGAGGATGCGGCCGCCTGGCTGCGCGAGGCCGCGCATGCCGGCGTGCCGGTATTCGGCATCTGCTACGGCCACCAGTTGCTGGCGCACGCGCTGGGCGGCGAGGTCGGCGACAACCCGGGCGGCCGCGAGATGGGGACGGTCGAGGTCGAACTGGGGGCCGGGGCAAGCGCGGATCCGCTGTTCGCGGGGCTGCCACCGCGGATCCTGGCGCAGGCGACGCACCTGCAGACGGTCCTGCGCGTGCCGGAGCGCGCGGTGGTGCTGGCGGCCTCGGCACTGGACCCCTGCCACGCGTTCCGGTGGGGCGACCATGCCTGGGGCGTGCAGTTCCATCCCGAGTTCAGCGCCGGCCACATGCGCGGCTACATCCTCGCCCGGCGCGAGGCGCTCGAGGCCGAAGGCGCGGCGCCGGCGGGCCTGCTCGCGGAGGTACGCGCGGCACCGCAGGCGCGGCGCGTGCTGCGTCGTTTCGTTCGCCACGCGTACCGGATCACCCGCTGAACGCACGGCGGGGTCGGTTACGATGACGGTTCGTGGCGGGGGCCACACCACTTCGCAGGATGGGGAATCGACGATGGCGACGCGCGCGATGGGTCCGGGTGCCGGCTGGGGCTGGCTGAAGCAGGCGATCAACCTCGGCCGCCACAATCCGAAGGCGGTCTTCGGTGCGGTCGCGCTGCTGGCGCTGGTGGCGCTGATCCCCAGCCTGCTGCAACTCGGCCTCCAGTTCGGTGCCGGGCTGGGCCCGGAGCAGGTGCTGATGGTCGTGGGCGTGTTGACCCTGGTGATGATCGTGGTCTATCCGCTGCTGATCGGCGGGGTGCTGCGGGTGATCCATGCGTCCGAGCACGGGCAGCCGACCCATGCCACCGCGATCTTCGACACGTTCCGCGCAGGCAGTGGCCGCGGCCGGCTCATCGGTTTCGGGGTGCTGCTCGCGGTCATCTACATCGCGACCTTCGTGATCATGCTGGCCGCCGTGGGTGGCAACTTCATGACCTGGTACATGCAGGCGATCACCGTCGGCATGCAGCCGGGCGCCGAGACGGCACCGGCGCTGCCGGCCCTGCCGGAAGGCTTCGGCACGGTGATGGCGCTGAGCATGCTGGCGGGGCTGTTCTTCGGCGGCGTCTACGCCATCGGCTTCGGGCAGGTGGCGCTCAACGGCCGCGGCGTCGGCCCGGCGCTGGGCGACGGCGTGGTCGGCACGCTCAAGAACCTGCTGCCAATCCTGGTGCTGGCGGTGATCGCCATCCTGCTGATGCTGGCGCTGATGCTGGTCGTGGGCCTCCTCGGCGGCCTGCTCGCGGTCATCGGCGGCATGGTCCACGAGGCGCTGGCGATGCTGCTGCTGGTCCCGGTGTACCTGGGCATGCTGCTGGTGATGTACGTGGTGATGTTCGGCGTCATGTACTACATGTGGCGCGACATCTGCGGCGACGACGCGCCCACCGCAGCCGCCACGACCGGCAACCAGCTGGAACTCTGAGGCGGGTCAGGCGGCGGCGAACGCCGCCAGCATCCGCGCCTGCAGGGCCACCACGGCCCAGCCCTGCGCCGCCAGCAGCCCCCCGACCTGCAGCGCGATCCATGCACGCGCCCAGGGCGGCAGCGGCACGTCCGCGCCCGCGCGTTCCACGCGGGTCGCGCTGGCGAGGTCATGCAGGCTGCGATGCGCCGGTGGCAGCGCCGCCATGGCATGGCCGAGGTTGAGCGTCAGCCAGGAGAGCGCGCCGCACAGGTGGCGCCACAGGATGCGCAGCGGCGCCGGCCGATGCCCCGCCGCGTCGACCACGTGCAGGCCGAGCACGCGCTTGCCCGGCGTCGCCTGCCAGCGCGAGCTCTCGAAGCCCACCGACCACGCCAGCCACAGCACGGCGAACGCCGCCAACGGCGGCCAGGCCAGCGCCCACAGGGAGGCCTGCAGGTCGTCCATCGCCGCGTGCAATGCGGGTGCCCGCACCCACGCGGTCGCCATCGCGAGCGGCGACGCGCCTGACGCCAGACCGTCGATCATCAGCTGTGCCAGGCGCTCCGCCAGCCGGCCGGCAGCGACATCGACCCGGGCCAGCCGGGATGCGGCCGCGGGCGCGGCGAGCACCAGCGCCGGCACCGCCACCACCGCCGCGTCCAGCGTCCAGGCGGCCTCGCGGCGCCAGAACCCGGCCGGGGCCATCAGCGCCCGGCGTCGTCGTCGGGCGCCGTGGCGCGCGGTGCCACCATCCTCGCGGCCACGATCCCGGCCTCGTACAGCAGGCACATCGGGATCGCGAGCATCAGCTGCGAGATGACGTCCGGCGGGGTGATCACCGCGGCCAGGATGAAGATGCCGACGACGGCGTAGCCGCGCGCCTCGCGCAGCTGCGCCGGGGTCACCCAGCCCAGCAGCACCAGGATCACCAGCGCGACCGGCAGCTCAAAGCTGATCCCGAACGCGAGGAAGATCACCAGCACGAAATTCAGGTAGGCGTTGATGTCGGTCATCATCGCCACGCCATCCGGGGTCACCGCGGTCAGGAAGCCGAACACCGACGGCAGCACCACGAAGAACGCGAACGCGCAGCCGGAATAGAACAGCACCAGCGACGACAGCAGCAGCGGGAACGCCAGCCGCTTCTCGCGCTTGTACAGCCCCGGGGCCACGAACGCCCATGCCTGGTAGAGCAGCCACGGCATGCTCACCACCAGCGCCACGAAGAACGCGAGCTTGAGCGGCGCGAAGAACGGTGACGCGACCTCGACCGCGATCAGTTGTGCGCCGGCGGGCAGTTTGTCGATCAGCGGCTGCGCCAGCAGCCCGTACAGACGGTTCGCGAACGGCAGCGTCGCCGCCAGCGCGAGGCCGAGGCCCACGATCCCCCGCAGCAGCCGCGCGCGCAGCTCCAGCAGGTGGTCCAGCAGGTGGCTGTCGGAGCCCAGCTCAGCGTCGCTCGCCATCGTCCCCTGGATCCTGGGTGGGGGTGCGGGCGTCGCCACTGCCGGCGTCGTCCGCGGCATCGCGGTCGTCGGTCGGCGTCACCGCCACCGGTGGCACCGGCCGTGGCGGCACGATGCCGTCGAAGGCCGCGTCGCGGGTCGACTCCAGGTCGCGCCGCACCTCGTCTCCCGCCGATCGCACGCCGGCGTCGAGGTCGCGCAGCGCGGCGCGGGTGTCGCGCAGGTCGCGCTTGAGCTCTTCGGCGGCGAGCTCGCGCTCCAGTTCGCTCTTCACCGAATGCCACTGCGCCCGTGCGCGTCGCACCCACAGGCCGGCGAAACGGGTCGCCTTGGGCAGGCGCTCGGGCCCGAGCACCACCAGCGCGACGACTGCCACCAGCAGCAGCTCACTGAAGCCCAGGTCGAACATGGTCTGCGTGGTTCCGGGAGCGGGAGGTGGGCGCGGGCGCGGCGATGCTGCCGCCAGCGGCCGCGCCGGCCTGCGCGGTCAGCGCCGGGCGTCGTCGTCGCGACGCGACGCCGCGTCGCGGTCGCGGTCGTCGAGGTCGCCGTCGCGGGTCTGGTCGCCGAGCTGGCCCGGGGGCCGGTCGTCGTCGGCAATGCCTTTCTTGAAGCCCTTCACCGCCTCACCGAGGTCGCGGCCCGCGCCCCGCAGGCGCTTGGTGCCGAAGATCAGCAGCACGACCACCAGCACGATGATCCAATGCCACAAGCTGAAGCTGCCCATGACGGGTTCTCTGCAGACGACTGGATGCGCAGGATATCAGCCGGCCGCGCGCGGCGTATGACGCGCGGCCGGGCCGGTCACGGCAGCGGTTCGGCGGTGACCGGGGCGTCGTCGACCGGCTCGAACGGCTGCGGCATCGGATCTTCCGCCGGCGCGGTGTCGGCCGGGGCCGTCGGCGCCGCCGCCGCCGGGGCGCGGGCGACGCCGGTGCCCGTGGTGCCGCGGTTGGCGCGTGCAAGCGCCGTCGCCTCCTCGAGCCGGTCGCGGAAGTCGACCACCGCGCTCGACGGCTGCCCCTGCGCGCGGCCTTCGAAGATCATCCGCGGCGTGGTGTCGCGTCCGTAGACCGCCTCGTTGGCATCGTCGTCGATCGACAGCACCGCGCCGTCGAGCGCGACGCCGGCGAACAGCCCGCGGGCGCGCGACCACGACCAGATCTCGGCCTTGAGCTCGCCGTCGGTCGCCGTGGAGGCATTGCGCCCCATCGGCCCGGCCGCGACCGCGGCGTCGGCGCCGAGGGTGAACTTGCCGTTGACGATGGACTCCAGGCCGCGGTCGCTGCGGAACGCCAGCACCACGTCGGCCGACTGCACGCCGGCCTGGAGGCCGATGCTGCCCCCGGTGAGGGTGACGAAGCTGGGATTGGACCAGGTGCCGTCGGGCGCCTTCACCGACATCAGGCCGCGGCCGCGGCGACCGCCGATCACGAGGCCCGCCTTGATGGTGTCGGGCACGACGACGATCGCGCGCGCCTCGTCGAGCAGCTTGTCGGGGATGGCGGATTCCGGGATCGCCTGGATGTCGGTCAGGACGCGCACGGCGTTCGCCGCCTGCGCATCCTCGCGCGGTCCCGCCGTCGCCGGTGCGGCCACGGTGGCCACCGCCAGCGCGCACGCCAGCAGGGTGGCGCGGAGTGAGGGGATCGGGTGCGGCATGGTCATGGATGTCTCCGGCAAGGCGAAGGAACGGGTGGCGGGTGCGGGGATAGCCCGGGGCTGGCTGCAGCACCCTGGGGCGCAATCGATGGTGGGGTGGCGGACGCGCTGTTCAGGCTAGGCAGCAGGCAATGAATCGGCCATGAGTCCGCACGCATGTTCCGACCCGTGGTGCCATCGTGGCGCCAGCCTGCCATCCTATGCCGATGACGACCCACGGCTCCACCGACGCGGTATTGCTGGTCAACCTCGGCACGCCGTCGGCGCCGACCGCGTCCGCCGTCAGGCGCTACCTCGCCGAGTTCCTCCACGACCACCGCGTGGTGCAGCTGACGCGCTGGCTGTGGTGCCCGCTGCTCCACTTCGTGATCCTGCCGCTGCGCAGCCCGCGGGTGGCGCACAAGTACGCCGAGATCTGGCTCGACGACGGTTCGCCGCTGGCGGTCTACACGCGCAGGCTCGCCGAAGCGGTGCAGGTCCGGCTTCCGGACGCCGCCGTGGCACATGCGATGCGCTATGGCGAGCCGGCGCTCGATGCCACGCTCGCGGCCCTGCGCGCATCCGGCGCGCGGCGGATCCTGGTGTTGCCGCTCTATCCGCAGTACTCCACCACCACCACGGCCTCGGTCGCGGACCGGGTGGCCCTCGCCGTGCCGGCAGGCGCGGTGCGCGTCGTGCAGGACTACGCCGTGGATGCGGGCTGGGTGGCGGCGGTGGCCGACTCGATCCGCGCGCACTGGCGACAGCACGGCCGTGGCGAGCGGCTGCTGTTCTCCTTCCACGGCATCCCGCAGCGCATCGTCGACGCCGGCGATCCATACGAACAGCGCACGCGCGCCAGCGTGGCCGCGATCGCGGACGCGCTAGGTCTCGCCGGCGACGATTACGTGCTCGCATTCCAGTCGCGCTTCGGGCGCGAGCAATGGCTGCAGCCCGCCACGGACGACACCCTGCGCGCGCTTGCCGGCGCCGGCGTGCGTCGCATCGATGTCGTCTGCCCGGGCTTCGCCGTCGACTGCCTGGAGACGCTGGAGGAGATCTCGATGCAGAACGCGGAGATCTTCCGCGAGCATGGTGGCGAGGTGCTGTCCTACGTCCCCTGCCTCAACGACGCCCCGGAGCATGCCGACGTCATCGCCGCGCTGGCGCGGCGCGAGCTGGACGCCTGGACGTGACGCCGTTCGAGGTGGCGACGCCGCTCGGCCGGATCACCGGGCTGCGCCGCAGGGGCGACGGCCCGCGCGTGCTGGCGCTGCACGGATGGCTGGACAACGCCGCGAGCTTCGTGCCGCTGGCGGCGCACCTGGACGGCATCGACCTGGCGGCGCCCGACCTGCCCGGCCACGGCGGCAGCGCGCATCTGCCGGCGGGCGCGGACTATTCCTTCGCCGGGGCCCTGCACGCGGTGCTCGACATCGCCGACGCCCTTGGCTGGGAACGGTTCTCGCTGCTCGGACATTCGATGGGCGCCGGCATCGCCAGCCTGGTGGCCGCCGGCTGCCCGGATCGCGTCGAGCGGCTGGTGGCGATCGAGGCGCTGGGCGCGCTGGCCGAGGTGCCCGAACGCACCGTCGCGCGCCTTCGCGAGGCCGTGGCCGCGACCCGCGCGCTCGCGGGCAAGCAGCTGCGCGTGTTCCCGGACCTCGAGCCCGCGGTACGGGCGCGGATGCGCGCCAACGACCTGACCGAGCCGGTGGCGCGCCTGCTGGTGGAGCGCGGGGTGGTGGCGGTCGACGGCGGCTGGACGTGGAGCAGCGATCCGCGCCTGACCCTGCCGACGATGGTGCGGATGACCGAGGCGCAGGTCGCGGACCTGGTGGCGGGGATCGAATGCCCCACCCGCGTCGTCTATGCGTCGCCACCGCAGCCCTACTTCCCGGAGCCGCTGCGCTCCGAGCGCGTCATGCTGCTTCCCGCCGGCGACTGTGTCGTGCTCGAGGGCAGCCACCACGTGCACATGGAGGACCCGCTGGCGGTGGCCGACGCGGTGGGCGGTTTCCTCGCCGGCTGACGCCGCCGGCCGGCCGCGGCGTTACTGGCGGGCGGCGTGCAACTGCACGCTGACCTGCACGCCGTCCGCGGCATCGTCCTGGTTGAACGACAGCACCGCGGTCCGCGCGTCCTTCTCGAACGACAGCATGGCGCTGTCGGCGGAGTGCTGCATCGCCATCACCTGCTTCCAGCCCGATCGCGCCATGCCCGTGCGGGCATCCGCGAACAGGCTGCCGACGCTGCCCGCGGCGGTCATGCCCACCACCTGCGCGCCACCCATGTCCATGATGCTGTTGACCACGTAGTCGTCGGGCAGGTGGACGTCTTCCGGGAAACCGTCCGGGAGCGGCAGCGCATCGCCGGACTGCATCGCGAGCTCCCCTTCCGCGGTCTGGATGGTCACGGCATCGCCGTCGCGCTGGATGTCCACCTTGGCGCCACTGGCGCGCTCGATCGCCGCCTCGGTGGCTGCGTCGGCGGCTTTCTGGCATCCGCCGAGACAGGACAGGGCGATCGCAAGCACGGGAAGCAGGCGGACGGGCGACATGGCGGACCTCGTGGCGTGCCGGCACATGCCGGTACCGCGATCAACGCGATGCGGAGGTCCCGGCGGCCAGCAGCGCGCGCAGTTGCGCCTTCAGCCGGCGGCCTTCGGCGCGGAAGTAGTCGCGCTCGTCGCGCCAGCGCGGGCAGCGCGCCTCCACCTGCGCCCAGAACGCCGGCGAGTGATCCGGGTGGATGAGATGGCAGAGCTCGTGCACCACCACGTATTCGAACGCCGAGGGCCGTGCCAGCACCAGCGAAAGGTCCAGCGACAGCGCGTCGTCGGGCGCCAGCGACCCCCACTGCGACGACATCGACTTGAACCGGATGCGCGATGGCGCGCGCGGCAGCGTCGGCAGGTAATAGGCGAGCCAGCGCCCCAGGTCGGCGCGGGCCTCGCCTTCGTAGAAGTCGCGCAGCGCGCGCGCCAGTGCCGCGTGGCCCACGTGCTCGGGATGGCAGAACACCGCGGTGTCGCCATCGCGATCGATGCGCGTGTAGCGGCCGCCGCGCCACGCCAGCGCCACGGTGCCGTCGCGCAGCGGCAGGCTGGCCGTGCTGCCGCGAACCAGCGGCGACAGGCCGTCGATGGCATGCGCACGCACCTGCTGCGCGAGCCAGTCGCGGTGTTCCTGCAGGAAACGCTCGCCCGCCACCAGGCTCGCGCGCGGCGGCAGGGTCAGCCGCGCGCCGCGTTCGTCCACCGACAGCCGCAGCCGCCGCGCGCGCGGGTCGCGCACGCGCAGCACCTCGATGCTGTCGCCGTCGTCGAGCGCGAGCGCGACCGTGTCGCGACGGACGTTGCGCGGCCGCGCGGCGGGTTTGGGAAACAACAGGCGCAGCAGCGACGACATGCGCGCAATGCTACCCGCTGCCGCGCGATGCGGCGATGGCGACACGCGCGCCGCGGTGGTGTAGGCGCGAGTGCACGGGGCGCGGCGACTCAGCCCTGGCCGTCGACCTTGGAGAGCTTGAGCGCCGGCTCCAGCACCGCGAACAGGCGACGCACTTCCGCGGCCATCAATGCAAAGCGTGCGTCGAGCTCGGCGCGGATGTCGTCGTTGTCGTTGCCTTCGATCTGGTCGACGGCGCCGTCCAGGAACTTCAGCTTGCGCACCACCAGGTCCTCGCCGAGCACGAACGAGACGTGGTCGTCGAGCACCAGCGCCAGCCGCGTGACCTGCTTGCCGGCCTCGAGGTGGCGCGCGATCTCGTCACCCTGCAGCTCCTGGCGCTGGCACTTCACCACCGCGCCGCCGTCGGCGGCGTCCTTGAGCTCGCATTCCTCGCCGAGCACCAGGCCCTCGGGCAGCGTCTCGCCGGCGATCCAGCCCGTCAGCACCGTGCGCGGCGCAATCTCCGCATTCAGCGGCACCGCGGGGAAGCTCCCGAGCGCGTTGCGGACTTCCGACACCACGGCTTCGGCGCTCTTGCGCGAGGAGGAGTCGACGATGCACAGGCCATTGCCGAGGTCGAGCATGGCGTCGGTGCGCGACGGCCGCACGAACGCGCGCGGCAGCAACTCGTGCACCAGGTCCTCCTTGAGGCGCTTGCGGGCGCGGCCGCCCGGCTTGCGGCCTTCCTTCTGCTCCATGTCCGCCAGCCGCTTGGCGAGCATGTCGTTGACCACCGACGACGGCAGCAGCTTGTCCTCGCCGCCCACGGTGAGCCACACCGCGTCCTCGACGCGGTGGGTGAGCGCTTCGGCCTGTGGACCGAAGGGCGAGACGAAGCCACGCGAGGACAGGTCGAGCGGACCCACGGGCTTCAGCGGCACGGTCGCGAGCCGGGCGTCGAGATCGGACAGGTCGAGCGAGGGCGCGAAGCGGAACAGGGTCAGGTTTCGGAAGAACATCGGCGATCCGTGGGGAAGGAAGGACGCAGGCACCGCGCGTCGCTGCGGCGGGGCCGGGACGCGGTCGGGCGGCTGCGGTGGCTCGCGCGCGGCGGTGCCGTCGGCGAGGGGTGCCAGCATACCGGCCGCAGGCCGGCTCCGGGAGTTCAGCCGGGGCCGGGACGTTCGTCCGGGGGCGCGTCGCCGCGCGGCACAAGCGCCATGAAATCGAACAGGCGCGGGTCGCCCAGCTGCGACGGCCGCACGTCGCGCAGCGCGCGCGCGATCTGGTCGATGCGGCCGGGGGCCTCACGCTCCCACGTCGCCATCATCGCCTGCACCTGGCGTCGCTGCAGGTTGTCCTGCGATCCACAGAGCGTGCACGGGATGATCGGGAACCCGCGTGCATCGGCGTACGCCGCGATGTCCACCTCCGCGGCATAGGCCAGCGGGCGGATGACCACGTGGCGGCCATCGTCCGACAGGAGCCTGGGCGGCATCGCCGCGATCCGGGCGTGGAAAAACATGTTGAGGAAGAAGGTCGCGACCAGGTCGTCGCGATGGTGGCCGAGGGCGATGCGCGTGAACCCCTGCTCGGCGGCGTAGGCGTAGAGCGCGCCGCGGCGCAGGCGCGAACACAGCGCGCACATGGTCTGCCCTTCCGGGACCACGCGCGTGACCACGGAGTAGGTGTCCTGCTCGAGGATCCGGTACTCCACCCCGATCGAGTCGAGGTAGCGCGGCAGCACGTCGGCGGGGAAGCCCGGCTGCTTCTGGTCGAGGTTCACCGCGGTGATCGAGAAGCGCACGGGTGCCCGGCGCTGCAGCTCGAGCAGGATGTCGAGCATCACGTGGCTGTCCTTGCCGCCGGACAGGCACACCATCACCCGGTCGCCTTCGCCGATCATCCCGTAGTCGGCGATCGCCTGGCCGGCCTGGTGGCGCAGGCGGCGCGCGAGCCTGCGCGCGGCATCGCCGTCACGACGCGCGTGGCGGGCGGGATCGGCAAGCGGCAGGACGGTGGACATGGCGTGCAATGGTAGCGGGGGCGCCTTCGCCCCCGCCATTGTCGCGCGTGCGCGGCCGTGCAAAGCTGGCCCACCATGCCTCCCTTCGACCCCGTCGCCCAGTCACGGCTCAGCCAGGCGCTGGCCGCGCTGCGCACCGAGCACCGGGACCTCGACGGTGCCATCGAACGCCTGCAGGCCGACATCGCCGCCGACGAGCTCGCGGTGAAGCGCCTGAAGAAGCGCAAGCTGCAGCTGAAGGACGCGATCCAGCGCCTCGAGAGCGCGCTCATCCCCGACGAACCCGCCTGAGGGTCCGGCGCGGTCGCGCCCGCCCGCAGGATCAGGGAGCGGTGGCTGGTCCCGGACGATTCCTGCGTTGTCCCTGTCAGAAGCCGGTGCGTCGCGTCGGCGCGGGTGCCTCGCCACCCGCGGAACGGAACAGGGGACAACCGAATGTCGAATCGCGCGCATCGACGCAGGCGCCGCCGTGCCCGTCTCGCGGCCGTCACCGCCAGCCTTCCGCTCATGGTGCTGGCATCGCTGTCCATGCCCGGCACCGCCACTGCCGGCGACGCGGGCATGGGGCTGCAGGGGTGCGGCAAGCCCGGCGCCCGCGGTGCGCTGTGCGAGCGCCGGCCCGCGAACGAGGGTGCGGCACCCGGCCACGGCCATGGCGCGATCGGCGCCGGCACCCTCCATTCCTGCCAGATCGACGGCGACGGCCGTCTCGCCTGCTGGGGCTATCCCGACAACGGCCGCACGGGCGCTCCGGAGGGCAGCTTCAGCGCGCTGGCGGTGGGTGGCGAACACACCTGCGCCCTGGACCCCGACGGCAACATCACCTGCTGGGGCGACTCGCGCTACGGGCAGACCGAGGCACCCGCGGGCCGCTTCCGCCTGCTGGAGGCCGGCAACGGCCACACCTGCGCCATCGACCTCGCCGGGGTACCCGCGTGCTGGGGCTGGAACGTGAACCAGCAGATCGACCTGCCGACGGTGCCCGCGGGCTTTGCGTGGCGCAGCATCGACGCCGGCTTCCTGCACACCTGCGCCGTGTTCGACGACGACAGCGGGCAGTGCTGGGGCTACGACGGCGACGGCCAGTCCACGGTCCCGGCCGGCGCCTGGCGCACCATCCGCGCCGGAGGACGCCACAGCTGCGGCATCGCCACCGACGGCACCCTGGCGTGCTGGGGACGCGATGCGGAAAGCCAGGTCACCGACACGCCGGAGGGCGTGTTCAAGGCCGTGGCACCGGGCTTCTACCATGCCTGCGCGATCGGCGAGGACGACACCCTCGCGTGCTGGGGCCTCGACGACCACGGCCAGGCAAGCCCGCCGCCCGGCACCTTCGTCGATGTCTCCAGCGGCATGAACCACACCTGCGCGATCCGCAGCGATGGCGTCCGGCAGTGCTGGGGGCTGGGTACGCAGGGGCAGTCGCCGGTCCTGGCCCTGCTGCCCGGCGAGCTTCCAGACTCCCGGCAAGGCTCGGCCTACGGCGTGCAGCTCGAACTGGTCGAAGGCAGCGGCGCCTATGCGCCGCCATTGCCCGGCTTCGCCGTGGTCGACGGCGCCCTGCCGCCAGGCCTGGCCCTGGGCGCGGGAGGCGAGCTCGCGGGTACGCCGACCGCCGCCGGCGATTATCCCTTCGTGGTGGAGGGCGAGGACGGCAATGGTTTCGTCGCCACGCGTGCGTTCGCGCTGCATGTGCTCGAGCTCGATCCGAGCCCGCCGCAGATCAGCGCCGGCCTGTCCGGGCCGGCCGGTGACGAAGGCTGGTACGTCGGCGACGTGGAGGTGTCGTGGACGGTCGCGGATCCGCAATCGCCGGTGGAATCGAGCGTCGGCTGCGCACCGGTGGTCCTGGCGTCGGATTCGCCGGCGGCGTCGTTCACCTGCACCGCCACCAGCGCGGGCGGCGAGGCGAGCGCGACCGCGACCGTGAAGCGCGACGCGACCGCCCCTGCGGTTTCGGCTGCGGCGACCACGGCGCCGAATGGCGCCGGCTGGCATGCGGCCCCGGTCGTCGTGCGCCACACCTGTACCGACGCCCTGTCCGGTGTCGCGACCTGCACTACCGACGAGGTGCTCGAAGGCGAAGGTGTCGTCGTGGCTTCGTCTCCGGGCCTCGCGACCGACGTCGCCGGGAACACGAGCGCGCCAGGCAACGTGGTGACCGTCGCGATCGACCGCACGGAGCCGGCCACGGTGATCGCCGCCGGACCGCCGGCGACGTCGGACAGCGCCAGCGCGCAGTTCACGTTCGCAGGCAGCGACGCCCTGTCAGGCGTCACCGGCTTCGAATGCAGCCTCGACGGCGCTCCGTTCGCCGCCTGTGCCTCGCCTGCCTCGTACCACGCCCTCGCCAACGGCAGCCATGCCTTCGCCGTGCGCGCACGCGATGCCGCCGGCAACCTCGACGCCAGCCCCGCCGCCTACGCCTGGACCGTGGATGTCGACGACAGCGCGCCGGTGATCGTGCCGGTGCTCGTGGGGACCCTCGGCAACGCCGGCTGGTACGTCGGTGACGTCCATGTGTCGTGGTCGGTGGTGGATGCCGAGTCGCCGCTGCTGGAGAGCACGGGTTGCGCCGCGTCGACCGTGGTCGCCGACACCGCCGGCACCACGTTCACCTGCAGCGCCACGAGCACGGGCGGCAGCGCCAGCGAGAGCATCACCGTGCGCCGGGATGCCACGCCGCCGCAGCTGGCCCCCATGCTTGCCGCGCGCCTGTTGATCAACGCCATCGACAGCGCGTCGGCGAACGCGAGCGATGCCCTGTCGGGCGTGGCCGCCGCCGCATGCACGCCAGTACTGACTTCCAGCGTGGGCAGCCGCAGTGCGACCTGCACCGCCACCGACGCCGCCGGCAACGGTGCGGCGGCGGCGATCGACTACCGCGTCGTCTACGGGTTCGAAGGTTTCGAGGCACCGGTGCAGGGCGGCGGCGCGTGGAACCTGGTCGCCAACCGCCACGCGCTGCCGCTCACCTGGCGCGTGCACGACGCGCAGGGTGCCGCGGTCGCGATCACCGCGGTGCAGGCCAGCATCACCCGCGTCGCCTGCCCCACGGACGATGCGGACGTGGTGCCGTTGCCGACGCACGCCGGACAGGGCAGCGGGCTGCAGTCGCTCGGAAACGGCCGCTACCGGCGCGACGTGCGCATGCTGCAGCCACACGGACGCTGCCTCGAGGTCGGGGTCGCGCTGGGCGACGGCGACGTCCACCGCACGCGGGTCATCGTCCGCTGACGTTGGCCGCGGCGGTCGAGCCGTTCCGGATCCGCGCAGGCCCGCGGATCCGGTGCCGGCTCAGTCCGCCGGCGCCTCGTGCCGGTCCGGCTTCGCCGCCTCAGGGCTCACCTTCTCGATCGTGTGCCGCAGCTCGCGGCCGAGGATGATCTTGGCGTCCTTGGCCCAGGCGTCCAGGCGCTGGTCGAACACCAGCTTGCTGTTCCGGTCGAGCTTCACCAGCTCAAGCTCGCGGAGCTTCTGGATGAATCCGCGGAACAGCGACTTGTCGAAAAACTCGGGCGCCGCAGGGGCGTACAGCAGGCTCAGGCGTTGCGCGGCAAGCTGGCACAGGCTTTCCAGTTCGCCCGCCCCGAGCGTGCCCGGGCCGTTCTTGGCCAGCACCGAGATCGCGATGTAGTAGCGCTCGAAGGCCTGCTGCAGCGGGTGGCCGAGCGCGCGAAGGCGGAACACCTCGTCGCTCTGCCCGGCGTTGCGCGCGAGGATGCCGCCATCGTCCTCGCTGACCTCTTCCAGCAGGCCTTCGCGCACGAACACGTCGATCGTCTGGTCGATGCGGCTGGCGAAGCCGTCCTCGTCCCACGGCAGGAACAGCTCGCCCTGCAGGAACGGGTACACCGCGCGCCCGATGCGCAGCAGCGTCGCCCGCGCCATGCGCCGGTTGATGAGGAAGCAGCACGCGATCCACGCCGAGGCGGTGAACAGGTGCACGACGTTGTTGCGGAAATAGCTCAGCAGCACCGCGTTGTCGCCGCCCACCCTGAACACGTCGCCCAGCGGGTGCGCGGTGCGCTCGAGCACGCCGATGTCCTCGCCGTGCGCCACGATCTGCGCCGGCGTGTGCGGCGTCACCGTGATCCGCTCGCTGTAGGGCACCTCCGCCAGCAGCGTCTTCGACAGCGCGATCTGCGCGAGCAGGTCGGCTTCGCCCATCGCATGCTTGGGCGTCGACAGCAACGCCAGCGCCAGCAGGTTGATCGGGTTCACGTCCGCGGCGCGGTTGACGTTGACCTGGATGTGTTCGGCCAGGGCGTCGACGGTGCGTGCCAGCCACGCCGGCTTGTCGTCGTCGCCGATCGGCTCGCCATCCCAGCCTTCGGCGTGGACCGCGAGCGCCTCGCGCAGCGGGATCGGCTCGCCGAAGTTCACCACCACCTGGCCGAAGTTCTGCCGCAGGACCTTGGGGATGCCCCACAGCAATGCCCAGATCGACTCGCTCTGCTTGGGCTTGCCGGTCAGTTCGTCGAGGTAGCTGTTGCCCTCCATGAGCTTCTCGTAGCCGATGTACACCGGCTGGAACAGCACCGGGCGGGTCGGCTGGCGGAGGAAGGCACGCACCGTCATCGCGACCATGCCGCCCTTGGGCTGCAGCAGCCGCCCGGTGCGCGAGCGCCCGCCCTCGATGAAATACTCGATCGCGTAGCCGCCGGCGACCAGCTGTGCCACGTATTCGGTGAACACCGCCGAATACAGCGCGTTGCCGCGGAAGCTGCGGCGGATGAAGAACGCGCCGCCCTTGCGCAGGATGGTGCCGATCACCGGCAGGTTGAGGTTGATGCCGGCGGCGATGTGCGGCGGCACGATGCCGCGCGTGTACAGCACGTAGGACAGCAGCAGGTAGTCCATGTGGCTGCGGTGGCAGGGCACGTAGACGACCTCGTTGCCCGGCGCGATGGACTTCAGCCCGTCGAGGTGGTGCACCAGCACGCCGCGGAAGATGCGGTTCCACACCGTGGTGAGCAGGAAACTCGCCGAGCGCACCACCGGGTGCGAATAGTCGGCGGCGATCTCGTAGGCGTAGGCGTGCGCCTTCTTCCAGGCATCCTGCGGGGTGCCGGACTCGCGGCGGGCGGTGTCGAGGATGGCTTCCTTCACCGGCGGCGACGACAGCACCTTGTCGACCAGCAGCCTGCGCGTGGACAGGTCGGGCCCGATCACCGCCTCGCGGATCCGGTTGAAGTGCGTGCGCAGCACGCGCGACAGCTTGCGGACCGTGCGCTCGGGCGGAAGGTCCTCGGCGACGACGCCGCGGATCGACACCGGCGCCGCGAACTGCACCAGGGTGTCGCGCCCGTTGAGCAGGATCGCCAGCAGCCGCCGGAACCGCCCCACCAGGGTCCAGTTCTCCGAGAACAGCACCGAGAACCAGCCGCTGTTCTTCTCCGGCGCGCGGCCGACGAAGATCGACACTGGCATCAGCTGCACGTCGAGCGCCGGGTCCAGCCGGTGCGCCTCCAGCAGGCGCGCCAGCGAGTCCGAGTGGCTCTTCATCGGCGCCGGCTTGCGGTTGGTGGCGAATTGGGTCGCCATCGCCAGCGCATTGCCGACGTTGCGCCGCGACAGCGCCACGTACGCGCGCTTGCGCCCCAGCGGGTCGCCGGGCAGCGGGCGCAGTGGAGAGGGCAGGCCGGCCTCGCGGCAGGCGCGGTCGAGGATCAGCGCATTGGAGAGGCCGTAGTCCTCGAGCACGTAGCAGACCGGCCGCGCGTCCACCAGTCCATCGGGCACCTGCGGCTCGACCCGCAGTTCGATCCACGGCGCCAGCGCCCAGCCCAGCAGGCGTGCCCACCACGGGCGCTGCCCCCGGGGCGCCGCCCGGCGTGGTGGTGGGAAGGCGGTGGCGCCGTCCACGCCCGGTTCCACCGGCGGGACCGGCGGCGCGGACGCAGGCGCATGCGGGGCGTCCATGGCCTCCGGCGCATCCGACGGATCCGCGGCGGGCGGCGCGGCCACGGGGGCCTCGTCAGGCGACGGGCCGAACAGGGGTGGTTGCGTGGGCATCCGCGGCATTATGCCCAAGCGCGCCTCCGGCCTCCGGCGGCTCCGGCGTGGCATCGGCCGCGGCCGCCCGTGCGTGGCGCAGGTATTCGCTCAGGTACCAGCGGCCCTCGACCCGCTCCAGCTCCACCAGCGTGTCCACGGGCGTCCCGGCGAGGACGTACTGCAGGCGGACCCGCGCGGTGTCCCCGGTCTGCTCGTGCAGGGTCGCCTCGACGCTGTCGAAGCTGGCGTCGAGGTCCAGGCCATAGTCGCGCAGGACGGCCTTGGCAGTGCCGATGAAGGCGCCGAGCCGCCGCAGCGCCGGCTCCATCCCGGCACTGGCAAAGGCGGCGTCGGAGTCGAGCCCGGCGGCGCGCGCGGCGCCGGACAGCCGCGCGATCGCGCCGCGCGCGCGGACGCGGTCCGAGAGTGGCGCGGTGGTCGCCCAGCGGCCGAGCGCCCCGATCACCTGGCCATAGTGCTCGCGCTCCGCGGCGCTGTAGCTTTCGTCGCTCTCGAGGTAGCGCACGCCGAATACCGCGAGCGCCCCCGCCGCGGCGCGGATCTCGGCGTCGGCGCCGGCGAACTGGCTGTCGAATCCCGCCTGCAGGCGCGTCTCGGCACCGTCGGCGGCGAGCGTGGCCAGCAGTTCCGGGAGGCGGTCGTCGAACGGCAGCGCCTGCAGTGGCCACCGCGTGCTGCCTTCCCGCCAGCGCCGCTGCAGGCGGGCATGGAGCGCCGGGGGCGCCGCGTCGCGCGCGAAGGCGGCCAGGTCGTTGCTGCGCAGGTGGCGGGCATGGAGCAGGACCGCCTGTGCCGGGAGCCGGTTGTCGGCGTCCTCCGCGGTCGTCGCCGGGGTCTGCGTCGCCGGGCGGCAGCCGCCGGCCAGCGCGGCGAGCGCCAGGGCTGCCAGCAGCACGATTGCAGGGACGACCGGATGGCGTTGGCGCATGGCGGGGTCCGGCGGGCGGTGCCGCATCTTGGCCGGCGGCGGCCCCCGGGGACAAGCAACCTGCCGGCTAGAGGTCGCGCACCACCCAGTCGTGGGCGGCATCCTCCGCGACCGCGCCCAGCGCCGCCTCGGCCACCTCCGCCGGGCTGCGGCCCGCCTGCCAGGCCGCCGCGATCGCCGCCAGGCGGTCGCGGGTGGCGCGCGTGTACGCGCCTTCCAGCTCGCTCTGGGCGTCGGCCGCCAGCTTCTGTGGGTACAGGGTGCGCGCGTCCTCGCTCCTGTTCAGCAACGCGATCAGGCGCGCCAGGCTGTCGCGGAAGGTGGCGGCGCCGAGTGCGGTCCGCTGCGTGCGCTGGAGGTGCCAGACCGTCAGGTACTCGACCGGCCCCAGCATGCGTCGTGGCGTGGCGCCGAAGAACTGCCCCGAGAACGCGCTGGCGGCGATCGGCGCCGACTGGTCGGGCAGGCGTGTCGCGCCCCAGGAACTCAGCGCGCCACCCGGGAGGTCCATCCGCCGCAGGGCGGTCCCGAAGGTCTCCGCCAGCAGGCGCTGGGCGCGTGCGTCATCACTCTCCGCGACCACCCCCAGGATCCGCAGGAACAACGGGTAGTGCTCCTCGCCGAGGCGGCGTACCAGGCGCTTCAGCACCGCCAGGCGGTATTCGGGATCGGGGTGCGCCGCGAGCGCCGATACCAGGCGGTCGGCGGCCGCACGCAGGGCGTCCGGGGTGGGGATGGCGTTCAAGGCGGGTGTCGTGTCGCCGCGGGACGGCCCGACGGCGCCTGTCGATCAGGCGAGGGCGCCGAGGATCGCATCCGCCGCACGGTCGGCGGCATCGGACAGCGGCATCGCGCCGAGCTCGGTCTCGAATGCGGGATCCCCCGCCAGGAGCCGCCCGCCCTCATCGATGCCCGACCACGCCGCCGCCATCAGGATGTCTTCCCCGGCATCGGCCTGCGGTGCATGGCCGCCATCCGGGGTCTCCGCCTGCAGGCCACGCAGGCCTTCGCCCTGATCCGCGCCGGGTTGCCGGCGAAGATCGTCCAGCGCCTGCCCGCCGATCCGGTCGAGGCCGGTCAGGTTGAGGCGGGTGTCGGGGCCGATGGTGCTCATGGTGGAGGTCGGGACTGCCAGGGCGCCGCGGAACGGGCGATGGGCAAACGGTAACGTCCCCGACACCGCGCCGCCATATCGGGACAACCCTAGATCCGGTCGCCCGCCAGGCGGCGTTCAAGTTGCCCGCCGGCCCGCCTCGGCGTCGTCGCCCGCCGTCTGCATACTAGCGGATGGCAGTGGTGGCAGGATCGCGGCATGGCAGGCAAGGACCAGGGCGCCGACAAGACCGAGCAACCGACCCAGAAGAAGGTCCGGGACGCGCGCAAGGAAGGCAATGTCGCCAAGAGCAAGGAGCTCACCAGCACCGTGATCGTGCTGGGCTGGCTGGTCGGCGGCTGGCTGCTGATGGGCTTCATGTACGGCCGCATGGCCCTCCTGTTCGAGAAGAGCGTCGCGGCGATGCAGCAGCCGTTCCGGGTGGCGGTGGCCGAACTCGGCGCGCTGGCCTTCGAGACCCTGCTGTGGCTGTCGCTGCCCCTGCTCGCGCTGGCGGTGTTCCTGGGCCTGGTTACGGAGTTCCTGCAGGTGGGGCCGGTGGCGACGATGAAGAAGCTCACGCCGGACATCGCGAAGATGAATCCCGTCGAGGGCATCAAGAAGATGTTCTCGATGGACAACCTGGTCGAACTCGTCAAGGCCGTGATCAAGAGCGCCGCGCTGATCTTCATCGGCGGCTTCGTGCTCTGGGGAATGCTGCGCGAGCTGCTCACGCTGCCGTATTCGCCACCCTCCGCCATCGGTACCGCGCTCTGGCATGGCCTGGTGCGCATCGGCGTGTGGACGATCTTCGTGTTCTTCTTCGTTTCGGTGCTGGACGCGTGGTACCAGAAGTTCTCCTACCTCAAGCAGCTGCGCATGAGCCGGCGCGACATCAAGCAGGAGGTGAAGGAGAACGAGGGCGACCCGTACGTGAAGCAGCGGCGCAAGCAGTTGCACCAGGAGTGGTCGCAGCAGAACATGCTCAACGCCGTCCGTGGATCCAACGTCGTCGTGACCAACCCCACCCACATCGCCGTCGCCCTGCATTACGAGCCCGGGGTCAACGACCTGCCGATGGTGGTGGCCAAGGGCGAGGGCTTCGTGGCCGAGGAGATCAAGCGCGCCGCCGAGGAGGCCGGGGTGCCGATCCTGCAGAACGTGCCGCTGGCGCGCGGGCTCAACGAGCGTGCGCAGCTGGACGACTACATCGGCAGCGAGTTCTTCGAGGCCGTGGCCGAGGTCCTGCACTGGGCCGAGGGCGTGCGTCGCGGCCCCGCCTGATCCCCGCTATCCCAGCGCCGCCCGCAACGCATTCAGCAGCCCGCGGTTGTCCGCCAGGCGCTCGAGGATGATCTCGATGAACACGCCCAGCATCAGCATGATGATCGCGGTCGCGAGCCAGGCCTTGATCGGCAGCGTCAGCGCGAACACGTTGAGCTGCGGCGCATAGCGGTTCACCAGACCGAACGACAGGTCGATGATCAGCAGGATCACCATCGCCGGGGCCGCCAGCACCAGCACCGCGGTCATGAGATAGCTGAACTGTCCCACGAACAGCTCCATGCCGCTGGTGCGCAGGTCCGGGAAGTAGGACGTCACCGGCCACAGCGCGTAGCTGGACAACAGCAGGTCGAGGAAGACCAGGAACGCCCCGCTGGCCATGAACAGCCACGCCGCCAGCTGCGACAGGAAATCGCCGTGCAGGGTGACCTGGTGGCCCTGGATGGGGTCGAACACCGACGCCATGCTCATGCCCACCTGGGTGTCGATGACGCTGCCGGCGGCGCCGATGGCCCAGAACACGATGCCGAAGCAGAAGCCGATGGCGATGCCGATGAACAGCTCCTTGACCACGATCACCGGCCACTGGATCGACCCCATCGCGTCCATCGGCACGCCCGCGAGCGCCACGGGCAGCGCCACGATCGCCAGGCTCACCATGAAGCTGTTGCGGACCATCGCCGGCACCGTCTGCGCGGTGAGCAGGGGCAGCATCAGGAACGCCCCGATGATCCGCGGCAGGGTGAGCCCGAGCGCGAGCAGCGGATTGCCGATGATGTCGAACTGCATCGCGTCAGCGGCGGATCAGCGAGGGGAAATCGAGGAAGATCCGGTCGGAGAACGTGTACAGCGTGCCGCCGATGAGCGCGGCGGTCACGAACAGCGCGAGCACGATCACCACGAACTTCACCGCGTACGCGAACGTCTGCTCCTGCAGCTGCGTCGCCGCCTGCAGGAACGCCACGCCCAGCCCGACCAGTGCCGCGGCGCCCACCGGGGGCGCCGACAGCAGCAGCACCAGCCACAGGGCCTGCTTGGTGAGCTCGATGACCTCGCCCATCGTCAGCCGCTCCCGTAGGTGAGGACCAGGCCGTGCACGAGCTTGGCCCAGCCGTCGATCAGCACGAACAGCAGCAGCTTGAACGGCAGCGACACCGTGGTCGGGGACATCATCATCATGCCCAGCGCGAGCAGGATGTTGGCGACCACCAGGTCGATGATCAGGAACGGCAGGAAGATCAGGAAGCCGATCTGGAACGCCGCGGTGAGCTCGCTCACGGTGAACGCCGGGACCACCACGATGAAGTCGTCGACGTCGAGTTCGTCGCGGCGCTCGGCCGGCAGCAGGCGCTGCGCGCTGCGCAGGAAGAACGCGCGCTCGGCGTCGCGCGAGTGCGCGATCAGGAAGCCGCGCAGCGGCTCCTTGCCGGCCTCGATGAGCGCGAAGATGCGCGCCGCATCGGTGGGGCCGTCGCTGGCGAGCGGTGCCGGCGCTGCGGGCGCACGCTCGGCCCCGGCGAGGGCCTCGGGGGCATCGGCGCCTTCGGCCTCGATGCCGTTGCGGACGTTGGCGAACAGTGGCCCGCGCGCGGGCGCCGCCGGGGACGCGGCGGCGGCCTGGGCCGTGCCTGCCTCCTGCTGCGCACGTGCGCGTGCCTCGGCTTCCGCGCGCAGGGCGTCGGCGGCGGCGGGGCTCGTGGGGGGCGCATCCGCGCCCTCCGTCACTGCTGGCGCCGCTGGCGCGGCCGGCGCGGGATCCGCCGCCCGGCGTGCCGCGCGCGCGGCACGGGCCTCGGCGCGCGCCTCGATCTGCCGCTGCACGGCCGGCGGCGGCGGCTCGCCCGCGATGCGCGCATTGACCGCGGCATGGGTGTCCAGGATCACCGGGTACATCACGTAGATCGACAGCACGATCGCCAGGCCGTTGATGACCACGTTCGGCGGCACCTGCTGCAGCCCGAGCGCGTTCCGCAGCAGGCTGAGCACGACCACGATCTTGGTGAAGGACGTGACCATGACCGCCACGAACGGTGCCAGCGCCAGGCTGACCACCGTCATCAGCACCAGGGCCGGCGAGAAGGTGCCGAAGTCCATCGCGCGTCAGCTCCAGGACAGCAGGCGGACGCCGAGCGTCTCGCCGACCGCCACCACCTCGCCACGACCGGTGGCGCGGCCATTGGCGCGGATGACGACGTTGGCGCCCTCCAGGTTGGCGGGCAGGGCGAACACGTAGCCCGGCTGCAGGTCGGCAAGCTCGCCCAGGCTCAGCTCGACCTGGCCGATCTCGAACTCCACCCGCACCGGCAGCGCGCGTGCGGGGTCCTGCGGCGTGCCTTCGCCGGCGTCGTGTTCGCTCATGGTGCTGTTCTCCTGGGAAGGTGTGGCGGGAAGGGCCTGGGCGGGTCCCTCGACCCGCCAGCCGGACGGGGACTGGGCGAGCGGCCAGGCGCGGCCGGCGGCCCGCGCCTGGAACGGCGGCGGGCGACCGCTGCGGCCGACCACGATCGCGTCGCCAGGGCGCAGGCTGCGCCAGTCGCGTGCGGACACCGCGGGGATCGCCATCGTCACGGAGACGGGCGCGGTCAGCGCGCGCCACGCGCCCAGGGGGGGCAGGGGGTCGTCCTCGTAGCGCGGTTCCGCCTGCGCACCGAGATGCGGCAGCCATGTCCATGGCACCCGGACCGCGCCGCGGGTCGGCGCGGGGAGCTCGTCGAGGTGCGCGTCGTGGACCACGAACGACAGCCACACGTCGCCGGGGCCGTCGTCGGGCACCGCCTCCACCTGCGGCAGCATCGAAACGCCGAGTGCCTCGCTCAGGCGCACCAGCTGCGCCTCGTGCGCGAGCGTCCAGGCGAGGACGCGCGAGCGCCCGACGTGGTCGCTCCAGTGCAGGTCGTCGTCGCGGCCGCCGCCGTCGAAGCGCACCGCGATGCGGACGCCGTCGGCCTCCACCGCGAACGCCTCGCCGGCGCGCGCGCCGTGCACCGTTTCGACCTGCAGCACGCCCCCATCACGGAGCGGCCATCGGCGTGGTTCGGCGTGGAAGGCCCGCAGTGCTTCAGCCTGGTCCGGCGACATCGCGGGCACGCGCGCGCGCAGTGCGCCCACGGCGTGGTCCCGCGTCTCCGGCGCGGCCGCTGCCCGCGGCTTGCGTGCGCGCCGCTCAGCCATGGCCGAGTGCCACCTTCATCAGCTCCGGCAGGGAGCGCACCCCGAGCTTGCTCATCATGTTGGCCCTGTGCAGTTCGACGGTCTTGATGCTGATGCCGAGGATATCGGCGATGATCTTGTTCGGCTTGCTGGCGACCACGAGGTCGAGCACCTGGCGCTCCCGCGGGCTCAGCCGCGCCAGCGCCTCGTTCTGGACCGCGCCGACGCCGTGCTGCCGTGCGCTGGTCATCGCGGCCCGCAGCGCATCCACCAGCGCATCCTCGCTGAAGGGTTTTTCCAGGAAGTTCGAGGCGCCCTTGCGCATGGCCTCCACGGCAAGCGGGACGTCGCCGTGGGCGGTGACGAAGACCAGCGGCAGGACGATGCCGCGGCGCGCGAGTTCGTCCTGCAACTGCAGCCCGCTCATGCCCGGCATGCGGATGTCCGACAGCAGGCACTCGGGTGTATCGCCGTGGCGCTCGCCGCCGTAGGCCTCGAGGAACTCGCGCCCGCCGGGGAACGGCACCGGCTCGAACCCCGCGGTCTCCAGCAGCCACGCCGTGGAGTCGCGAAAGCCGTCGTTGTCGTCGACCAGATATACCCGGGCTTCGGCCATGCCTTACGTCCTCCCCTCGGCACTGGGCAGCGTGAACCCGAAGACGCTGCCGCCGCCATCGCGCGGCTCGAAGAACAGCCGGCCTTCGTGATACTCGATGATCGAGCGGCAAATGGCGAGGCCGATGCCGAGGCCGTCGGTCTTGGTGGTGAAGAACGGCGAGAACAGCTGCGCGCTCTCCTCGGCCGACAGCCCGGTGCCCCGGTCGCAGACGCGGACCTCGATCTCGCCGTCGAGGTTGATCCGCCCCTCGATGCGCAGCGCGCGCTCGGCCGGGGGGGTGCTGCGCATGGCCTCGATCGCGTTCTTCACCAGGTTGAGCAGCACCTGCTCGACCATCACCCGGTCGGCGTAGACCGCGGGCAGGGTGGCCGCCAACGCCACGTCGATCCGGAGCTGCTGGCGCTCGGCCTCCAGCCGCAGCAGCTCCAGCACGGTGCCGGCGATGGCGCCGAGGTCCTGGGCGTCGCGCCGCGGCTCGCGGGCGCGGACGAACTCGCGCACGCGCGAGATCACCGCCGCGGCATGCTCGGCCTGGGTCCGCGCCGCGAGCAGCGCGCGTTCCACCTGGACCGGGCCCCCCGCCTGGTCGACCAGGCGGAGGCTGCCATTGAGATAGTTCACGATCGCCGCAAGCGGCTGGTTGAGCTCGTGCGCGAGCGTCGCCGCCATTTCGCCGACGGACATCAGGCGGCTGGTGAAGAGCAGCTTCTCCTGCCGGCTCTTGTGCGAATCCAGCGCTTCGATCCGCTCGCTGATGTCGACGGCGGTCAGCACCTCCACCGGGGCGTTCGCGTCCCCGGCCGTGCCCCAGTGCAGGGCGTACCAGCGGTCGCTGTGCGGCGCGTGGACCTCGGCGGCGGCGCCCTCGGCGGCGTTGAGCGCGTCGAGCAGGGCGCCGCGGACGTCATGCCCGTCGAGCCCGCCGAACTCGTCCCGGTACCGCCTGTTGGCCGCCACCAGCAGGCCGCTGGCACCGTCGAAGGCGGCGCATGCGAACGGAATGGCGTCGAGCAGGGGCGCCAGTCCGGCCGCGGGCACAGCATGGGCCGGCGCTGCGGCCCGCTTCCGTGCCGGGCTCACCGCGGCGGCCCTGCGGTTGCGGGAGCCGGGCACGGCGGCAACCGGAGGGTGCGGTAGGCTGCGGCGGCACCTGCCGATCCCCACCCCACCAGGCCGACCATGCCCGCACCGCTCCGCACCCTGCCCGCCCTGTCACTCCTCGCGGTCCCGGCCGCAGCGGCGGCGCAGGCCGCGGACGCGGCGGCCGCGCCGTCGTTCGCCGGCGAACTGCTCGCCATCGTGGTCCCGCTGGCGCTGGTGGTGGCCGCGTTGCTGGTGCTGCTGAAGCTCGCGCGGCGCCGGTTCCGCCTGACCGGCCAGGACGCGCCACTGTCGGTGCTGCAGATCCTTCCGGTGGGGCCACGCGAGCGCCTGGTCCTGGTCAAGAGCCGCTCCGGACGGGTATTCGCGATCGGGGTAGGCGCTCAAACCGTGACATTCATCACCAATTTCGATCCGGAGGAGCTTGCACCGACGGCGGCGGCGGCGGCGCAGCCCTCGGCGGAGGGCCTTGATACCGCCTCCACGCGTTAATTCCAGGTGACGCGGAAATTACCGAAGCATTACAGACACTTGCATTCATCAGGCTGAAGCCGTTCAGGCAAACCGTTACACGGATGAAACACAAAATTCACCCATTGCCCTTGACAAGAGGGTATCGTAATTTGCCACAAAGTGACGCATGAGGTCAGGGGCTATGCGGCAGGTGAGTGAGGCAGTGCGGGGCCGGTTGTACCCGCGGGCACTGCCGCAGGGGGCGCCACGGGCAAAGGCGTGCGTCGCATGCGGGCGCTGATCGGATCCCTGTTTGCCGCCCCGGCCGGTGCGGCGCCGCGGGCCCGCCTTGGCTACAGCGACGTGGTGCTGGCGTTCGGGGCTGTGCTGATCATCAGCGTGATGATCCTGCCGCTGCCGCTGGTGATCATCGACGCCCTGGTCGCGGTCAACATCTCCATCGGCTTCGGCCTGCTGCTGCTGGCGATCTACATCCCCACGCCGGTGGCGTTCTCCAGCTTCCCCAGCGTCCTGCTGCTGACCACGCTGTTCCGGCTGGCGCTGTCGATCGCGATCACCCGCTCCATCCTGCTCAATGCAGAAGGCGGACACATCGTCGAGACCTTCGGCACGCTGGTCGCCGGCGGCAACCTGGTGGTCGGCCTGGTGGTGTTCCTGATCATCACCGTGGTCCAGTTCATCGTGATCGCCAAGGGCGCCGAGCGCGTGGCCGAGGTCGCCGCGCGCTTCACCCTCGACGCGATGCCCGGCAAGCAGCTGTCGATCGACTCCGACCTGCGCTCGGGGCTGATGGACAAGGACGAGGCGCGCGCGCGCCGCCGCCTGCTCGAGACCGAAAGCCAGCTGCACGGCAGCCTCGACGGCGCGATGAAGTTCGTGAAGGGCGACGCCATCGCCGGCATCGTGATCATCATCATCAACCTGCTCGGCGGCCTCGCCATCGGCGTGCTGCAGCGGGACATGAGCCTCGGCGACGCGACCCGGGTCTACAGCATCCTGACCATCGGCGACGGCCTGGTCTCGCAGATCCCCGCCATCCTCGCCACCATCGCCGCGGGCCTGGTGGTCACCCGCACCACCGGCGAGATCGACGACCGCCACCTCGGCGACGCGATCACCCGGCAGGTGTCGGGGCAGCCGCGGGTGATGTTGATCACCGGCATCCTCGCGCTGCTCATGACCCTGGTGCCTGGCTTCCCGGTCGGGGTTTTCGCGGTTCTGGGCGTGTCGATGCTGACCCTGGGCGCCTGGCGCTACCGCCACAGCTTCGACCTGTTGCGGCGCGCCTTCCGCGTGCCGGACTCGGAGATGGTCGAACTCGCCAAGCCCGCGGACACCGACGAAATGGCGCCGCCGGCGCCACTGCAGCTCGAGGTGTCCCCCACGCTTGCGCAGGCGTTCGGCCAGGACCAGGCGCGCGAGCGGGTTGCCGAAGTCGCGCAGCGGATGCGGGAGGAATACGGGGTGCCGGTGCCGGTGCCGGCGCTGCGCCCCGGCGCGAAGCTGGGCGCAGGCGAGTACCGGCTGAGCGCCTACGGCGCCCGCGTCGCGTCCGGCCGGCTGCGTGGCGATGCGGTGTTCCGCATCGCCCAGGTCCCGTCCGAGGCCAATCGGCAGCAGGGCTTCTACCCGCCGCTGCACGGCGAGTGGTCGGACGCAGGCGCCGCCAACGGGCTGAACGCGCTGGACCTGCTGGCCGAGCACTGCCGCTCGGCTCTGCAGCGGCGCCTGGGTGGCTTCATCGGCATCCAGGAGACCGCCAACCTGTTCGGGCGGATGCAGCGCGACTACCCCGACCTGGTGAAGGAAATGCTCCGCGTGGTGGCGCCGCAGCGGGTTGCCGACGTGCTGCGGCGGCTGGCCGAGGAGGGCGTGCCGGTGCGCAACCTGCGCGATGCCTTCGAGGCCATCACCGACGTGGGCGGGCGCGAGAAGGATGTGGTGCTGTTGACCGAATACGTCCGCGTGGCACTGAAGCGCGAGATCGCCGAACGCTACGCCGACGCCGACCGGACGCTGCACGTGCTGCTGATCCATCCCGAGCTCGAGGACAAGCTGCGCCAGTCGGTGCGCGTGGCCGGCGGCGCGAGCCAGCTGGCCATCTCGCCCGAGCTCGCCGCGCGCCTCGGCAACGAGGTGCGTGCGCACCTTGCGCGCCAGCCGGAAGGCGTGCGGCCCGTGCTGCTGTGTTCGCTCGACGTGCGCCGACACCTGCGCAAGTTGATGGAGGTCGATTTCTTCGAGTTGCCGGTGCTGTCCTACCAGGAGCTGGCGCCCGACCTGCGGATCGTGCAGGCCGGGCAGATCAACGCCTGAGGCCGCAGCCCGTCGCCGCAATTGCCCGTCCGTTCCCGCCGCCTGCCCGCTTTCACCGATGCGTCACCGTTCCACGGCAAGATCCAGACAGGCTCCGCACGCAGAAATGCAAGAGGATTCCGAGATGTCCACTCCCGATACGACCGCCCCCGCCGACAGCCATGTGTTGCGCATCGTCTCGGGCCTCCACGCGGGTGCAAGCCGCGGCCTCGCCGGGCAGGAAATGCTCCTGGTCGGCAGTGGCGAGGACTGCGACATCGTCCTCGCCGATGCCGGCGTCGCCAGCCACCATGCCCTGATCAGCCTCCTCGACGGCCGCTTTTCGCTGCGTGCGCTGGATGCGCCGCTCCACGTCGGCACGTCGATGGTGCACCCGGGCGATCCAGTGGAGCTCGCGAGCGTCGAGCGTGTCGGCCTCGGCGAGGCGGCGCTGGCGTTCGGCGCGGTCGACGATCCCGCGTGGGACCAGCTGTTGCCGGGCGCCGGCGCGGCACGGCCACTGCCGCCGCGCGCCGCCACGCCCTACATGCGCAGGCTGCCGGCGGTGGCCGCGGTGGCCGCGCTGTCGCTCGCCTCGCTGGCGATCTTCGCCGCGGTGATGCCCGCGCAGGACGTGCAGGCGGATCCGCGCGAGCGCCTGGAGTCGCTGATACCGGCGTATGGCATCGACGATGGCCGCGCGGCGCTGGACCTGCAGGAGAACCTGGTGCTCACGGGGACGGTGAAGGATTCGGCCACCCGCGACCGCATCACCGAGCTGGTGGCGGCCGAAGGCCTCGATGCCCGCGTCGACCTCCGCACCGGCGAGGACATCGCCGCGGACGTCCGCGAGATCCTCCGCAGCCAGGGCCTGAATGCCCGCACGCGCTATCTGGGCAACGGCGACGTCGAAGTGAGCGGCAGCTTCGCGGACGAGCAGGCCCTGCGCGCAGCGGCGCTGTCGCGTGCCATGCGCGACGTCAAGGGCGTCAACCGCGTGATCCCGCAGAACTTCGCCGACCAGGGCGAAGTGCGCGCGGCCGCGGCGATGAAGGTGCCGGCGCGTCCCGTCGACACGCGCATCGTCGCCATCGTGCGCGGCAAGGACCCGCACGTCGTCGCCGCCGATGGCAACAGGTATCCGGTCGGCGCCCAGTTGCCCGGGCGCGGCACGCTCATCTCCATCACAGAGGATTCGGCGCACGCGCTCACCACCACGGGCGAGCTCGAACGCCTCAAGGTCGAGCCGGCGCCCGCGGCCGATGCCGAGCCTGCGCCGCCGTCCTTCGCGAACGTCAAGGGCGAGGTCCTCGCCGGCCGCATGTAGCGTAGCGTGATCCCGATCCGCATCCGGCGGAGACGATGACGCTAGATTCGAAGGTTCCACCCATGTTCCATCCCGCGATCCATCCACCGAGGAGAACACCATGACCAACACCATCAACCCCAATGCGCTGGGTCAGTTCGTCGGCAACGCCGCGATGGGCAACGCGGCCGGCACCCGCGGCAGCGCGTCCGCGGGCGACCGCAACAGCTGGTACGAGGCCATGTCCCGGGCGTGGGGCTCCACGCTGGACGCGCAGGCGGCGACGATCACCGACATGTCCAGCCAGATCGCGTCCGGCGGCGACAAGCCGTCCGACATGGTGCAGCTGACGGCGGCGAGCCTGAAGATGCAGTTCATGTCCAACAATGCCGCGACCTCGCAGAACAGCGTCGGCCAGGCGCTCGAGACGCTGGGCAAGCGCCAGTAATCCCTGCGCCGCCGGGCACGGTTCCGGCGGACACGCACCAGTCGAATCCTGTCGAGGAGACGGAGATGATCGAAGCCATCCAGGTCGCGGCCATGGACGCCGCGCAAGCCGCACCGTCGTCGCCGGCGATGCAGACGCAGGCGTCCGCCTACGAAGTCCGCGAGTTCGCCGCGGCGCTCGAGCGCACCGGCGGTGCGCAACCCGCCGCACAACCCGCCGCGACGCAAGCCGCGGGCGTCGGCGCCAGCGAGCCGTCCGAGGGCACGCGCATGCTGATCGCGGCCATCAACAACCTCAACGGCGGTGCCGAGAACATCAATGCCGTGTCTCAGAGCATGAGCGGCAACGTCGCCGACGTCACGCCGGGGCAGATGATGGAGATGACGATGAAGTGCCACCAGTTCCTGTTCCAGGCGGAGCTGACCTCCAACGTCGCCAACCGCACGTCGGACGGCATCTCGCAGCTGTTCCGCCAGCAGTCCTGATCCGGGAGATCCGCAATGACAGCTGCCCGACCATCGCGGCGTTCCGCCCGCTCCTGGCGCAGCGCCGTGCTCGCGCTCGTGGCCTGCATGGTTCTCGCCGCCTGCGGACGCACGGCGCTCTACAGCCAGCTCGAGGAGCAGCAGGCGAACGAGCTCATGGGCGCGCTGCTCGCGGCTGGCGTCGACGCCGAGAAAGGCCCGTCGCCCAGCAAGAGCGGCTGGGAGGTGCGGGTCGACCGCGACGACTTCCCCTATGCAATGCAGGTCCTGAACTCGCGCGGGCTGCCGAGGGCGCAGTACGCGACCATGTGCGACATCTTCCGCAAGGAAGGGTTCGCGTCCTCGGCGACGGAAGAAAAAGGCCGCTACATCTGCAGCCTGCAGCAGGAGCTGTCGCGCACGCTCTCGCGGTTCGATGGCGTGGTCGAGGCACGGGTGCACATCGCGCTCCCGGACCGTGATCCGCTCGGGGGCGCCAACCACGATTCCTCCGCCTCGGTGGTGGTCTTCGAACAGCCGGGTGCCAACGTCCGCGACCGCGAGACCGACATCAAGGTCCTGATCAAGGACAGCGTCGAGGGCCTGGACGACATCAACAAGGTCTCGGTGAAGTTCTCGACGGTCTCGGCACCGCCGGCGACGCGGCCGCAGGACTCCATGCCGATGGCGCTGTCGTCGATCAGCCCGCTGGGCGTCGGCATCGCCGCCGGCGTCTTCGTGCTGCTCGGCCTCGTGCTCGCGTTCTGGAGCCGCCTGCGCGCGGTCGCCGCACCGAAGCAGGCCGCGAAGGTCTGGAACGGGTGACGCCTTGACGCTGCAGGCGCTGCTGGCGGACGTCCATCCCTGCTGGTGGCAGGGCGGGGACGGGGCGGCGCCGCCGCCCGCGCTGTTGCAGCGCGCGCACGCCAGCCATGCCGGTCGCCGGCTGCTGGCGAGCTGGCTGCCGGAAGACGCCGGCGCCCTGCTCACGCCGGCGCCGGGGCGAGACCCCGGAAGCATCGCGACGAAGTGGCCCCGCGAAGTGCTGGCACCGCTGGTGCGCGATGTCGGCATTCTGGCTTGTGCCCCGGCGATCCGGGCCGAGGTGGGGCGGGAGCCGGTCCGACGGCTGAAGACGGTCCTCGGCAGCAGCTACCTGCTCGCCCTCGACCGCACCGTGTGGGACGGGCAACTGGAGCCCGAGGCCGCCGCGCTGCTGCGCGGTGAGCTGGCGGCCGCGCTGGCGGCAGGCGAAGACAGGGACGCGCAACTGGAAGCGCTGTTCGCGCGCCGCGGCCGGGCCGAATTGCGCGCCTGGGCGGTGCGCCGCGATCCCGCGCTGGCGGCGTGGATCGCCGTGCTGCATGCGCGCGAACCAGGAACGCCGGCGCACCTGCCCGAGAAGGCGATCCTGCGCGTCTACACGCACCACGAAGCGCGTGCGCTCCAGCGCTGAAGGACGCAGGTGCAGGCCATGGACACCCACGGGAAGAAAGCTGGATGCAGGCGGATTCGCTGATGGACGAACGTGTCGACGCCCCGACGCCGGCGCCGCCGGCGCCCATGCCGCGCGCGCCAGCGCGTGCTTCGGGCGGCGTGGCGGTGTTCGAGCGCAGGCAGTTCGAACGCGCGCTGGGCGCGACGGTGGTCCCCGCCGCCGCGTGGCGTAGCCTCGGTGAGCTCGATGCGCTGATCGGCGACGTCAATGCGCTGTATGCGCGGGCGGGCGAGGAAATCGAGCGCGCCCGGGAACAGGGGTACAACGCCGGGTTCGCCGAAGGCGTCGCGCGGGCGGAGCGGCAGATGACCGAGCAGCTGGCGGCGCTGAACGAGCGCCGCGCACGCGTGCTCGCGGATGCAACCGGCCGCATCACCGACCTGGCATGCGCGATCGTCGCGCGGCTCGCGCCCGACTTCGATGCGCGGCGCGTCGTGCCCGGGCTGGTGATGCAGGCGGTCGAGGCGGCGCAGGCGGAACAGTTCCTGCTGATCCGCGTGCATCCGTCGGTGCGCGACAGCGTCGCGGCCGGGCTGGGCGCGGTACGCCAGGCCCACCCGGCGGTCGGCGTCATCGAACTGGTCGACGACCCGAGCCTCGAACCCTCGAGCTGCGTGGTCGTGTCGGAAGCAGGGGAGGTGCGCGCGGGTGTCGCGCAGCAGATCGACGCCATCCGCGCCGCCCTCGCCGGGGCGGGCGACGACCAGGCACGCGGCGGGCGCGGATGAGCGCGCAGCCGCCCGTCCTCGCCACGGTCGGTGCCGACGGCGCCCACGACCCGCTGCTGAGTGCGCTCGCGCGGGTGCAGTCGATCGAGCGCGTCGGCCGCGTGGCCGAGGCGTACGGCACGCTCATCCGGGCGACCGGGTTGAAGGCCGCGATCGGGGAGCTGTGCGAACTGCGCAATGCGCGCGGCGACGGCGACCCCGCCTTCCGGTTGTCCGCCGAGGTCGTGGGGGTGTCGAAGCAGCACACCCTGCTCACGCCGCTCGGCGCACTGGACGGCGTTTCGGCCACCACCGAGGTCTACGCCACCGGCCGGCAGGCGTCCGTGCGCGTGGGCGACGGGCTGCTCGGCCGCATCCTGGATGCGCACGGGGAGCCGATCGACGACCTGGGCCCGATCGGGCCCAGCGTCGAGGCGCCGATCTATGCGGCGTCGCCCAACCCGCTCACGCGCAACCTCATCGAGCGCCCGTTTTCCACTGGCGTGCGCGCCATCGACACCACCATGACCGCCGGCGAAGGCCAGCGCATCGGCATCTTCGCCGTTGCCGGCGGTGGCAAGAGCACCCTGCTCGGGATGCTCGCGCGCGGCGGCGATGCCGACGTCAACGTGATTGCGCTGGTTGGCGAGCGTGGGCGCGAGGTCAACGAGTTCATCCACGACAACCTGGGCGCGGAAGGCCTGGCGCGATCCATCATCGTCGTGGCCACGTCCGATCGGCCCGCGCTCGAACGCAGCCGCGCCGCCTGGGTGGCGACGGCCATTGCCGAGCATTTCCGCGACCGCGGCAAGCGCGTGCTGCTGCTGCTGGACTCCGTCACGCGCTTCGCGCGCGCGTTGCGCGACGTCGGCCTCGCGGTCGGCGAGCCGCCGGCGCGGCGGGGATACCCGCCGTCGGTGTTCAGCGCGCTGCCGCGTCTGTTCGAGCGCGCGGGCAACAACGAACTCGGCAGCATCACCGCCTTCTATACCGTGCTCGCCGAGGACGAGGATGGCGGCGACCCGATCGTCGAAGAGGTGCGCTCGATCCTCGATGGACACATCGTGCTGTCGCGCAAGCTCGCCGCCGCCTACCACTACCCGGCGATCGACGTGCTCACCAGCCTCAGCCGCACCATGCCGCGTGTGGTCGATGCCACCCACCAGCGCGCGGCGGGCCAGCTGCGCAAGCTGCTCGCCAAGCACCAGGACATCGAGCTGCTGGTGCAGCTGGGCGAGTACAAGCGCGGCACCGACCCCGATGCCGACGCGGCGATCGAGAAGATCGGGCCGATCCGCAAGCTGCTGCAGCAGTCCTCGGCCGAGCTGGTGCCGTTCGCGCAGTCGGCCGACGCCCTGCGGAAGCTGTTCCCGTGAAGCGGTTCCCGCTGCAGACGCTGATCCGGCTGCGCGCGCATCGCACCGAGACCGCGCGGCAACTCGTGCTGGAGCGCCAGCGCGCGGCGCAGGCGTGTCGCGATGCCTGCGTGCAGATCGAGGGCGAGATCATCGCGCTGGAGTTCGAGCAGCGCGAGCAGCGGCGCCGGCTGTTCGCGCCGGTGCCGGCCGTTGCCACGGCCGCGCTTCCCGACGCGATGGCCCTGGCGCAGCGGGAGGCGCACATCGACCTGCTCGGCGAGCAGGCCGAGGCAGCCCGCCAGCGCCTGTTCAAGGCGCAGGAGACGCTGCGCCAGGCCGAACTGGCCGTGGCCGAGGCACGGACCGCGTTCCTGCGCGCGCGCGCGCGCCAGGACGCGCTGGAGAAGCGCCAGGATCTCTGGCACGGCGAGCAGCGACTGCTTGCCGTGCAGCAGGAAGAAAGCCTCACCGACGACCTGCTGCAGGCGCGACATCTCGCCTCGGCACGATCATGACCGGAGATACGCGATGACCATCGAACGCAGCCACTCGCCGCACGCCGACCCCGCGCAGCGCGCGCAGGCCCCCGATGCACCGCGTCCGGCGAAACCGGTCGAGGCGCCGCCTGCGGAACATGTCGACCGTTTTCGTGCGGCGATGCAGCAGGCGCGCGACGGGGGGCAGGACGCGCGGGCGGGACTCGGCACGTCGACCGAACCGGCGCTCGCCGCACCCGAAGGCGACGCCCGGGCAACCGAACAGCAACCGCTGCGCGTGGATGCCGTGGACGAGCGCGCGGCCCGCAGCCACGACGACTCGGGCCAGCTCGGTTCCGCGGTCCCGCCGGCCGAATACGCGGCGATGCTGCAGGCGCAGGCCTCGCTGCGCGACGGCGCGGTGGCGGCACATGCCGCGCCGCCAACCGCCAATGCCCACGCCTTCTTCGACCTCGTCGAGCGCCACGTGCGGCAGATGGCGGTCGGGACGCCGGACCACGCCGGCGAGGATGGCAAGGTCCTGTTGCGGATGTCCGATGCCACCCTGCCCGGCACCGACCTGATGCTCAGCAAGGGCCCGGAAGGCTGGGTGCTGCGCGCCGACGTCCGCTCGCGCACGAGCTACGACGCCATCCGCGAAGCCGCGCCAGAGCTCGCGCGGCGGTTCGCCGAGCGCAACCTGGGCCACCTGCACGTCGACCCGCACTTCAACGGCTGAACCGGCGCATTGCGCGCGGACGCGCCCGGAGGAGCGGACATGACGTCCCGATCGAGCCTGCTGATCCTGTTCATCGCCTGCGGCCTGCCCGCGTCTGCCTGCTCCGGCGATGCGCCGCCAGCGGATGTCCGGCCGGTGCAGGTGCAGTGCACCGTCGACCATGCCCCGCCCCGCCCGTGCGTGATGCGCGACCGCGTGGCGCCGGACGGGACCCACGACATCACCTTCGAGACGGGCGACGGCAGCGTGCGTTTCGTCGGCAGGACGCAGGGCGGCTGGTGGTCGGGCCAGCTCGATGGCAAGCCGGCGATGGGCTACGAGCGCAACCGCGGGCGCGTGGCCTACAGCACCGCCGACCTCGCCCGGACCTTCGAGTGGTGGTCGCAGGGCCACGAGCACGGCGCGTACTGACGCCCTCGGGGTGCACCCTAGGTAGGGCACGCCCGCGGTTACGCCTGCGGGCGGCGCGGTCCGAGAATCGGGCGACCACGGCAGGTACCCGCAGGAGCACCACGATGAGCATCGGATCCGTCGGCAGCAGCAGCGCCTCGAACTCCGCCAGCGAGGTCTCCGACCTCGGGCAGACCCCGACGGAGCAGGCGCGCATCGACCGGGCGATGACCTTCTTCATGGATCAGGGCTGGAGCCGCGCACAAGCCGCCGGCATCGTCGGCAACCTCTGGGCCGAGAGCAGGGTCAAGCACGACCAGGCGCAACACGGCGGAGGGCCGGGCTACGGGCTCGCGCAGTGGGAAGGGCCGCGGCAGGCGAGCTTCGCGCAGTGGGCGGGGCACGACATCCACGACTCGACCATGCAGGAGCAGCTGGAGTTCATCCAGTGGGAGCTCACCAACACCGAGCGTGGCGCAGGCAACGCCCTGCGCGAAGCCACCACCGTGGACCAGGCGGCACGCATCGTGATGACGCAGTACGAGCGCCCGGCCGACCAGAGCGAGGGCGCGCAGCGCGGGCGCGCGGCGGTGGCCCAGGACATCCATGCCAGCGCCGGCGGGGCACCAGGGTCCGCACCGGCACCGACGCCCGCGCCGCCTGCGCCGTCGCCGGAACCCGACCCGGCATCCGCCGACACCGTGAGCGTGCGTCGCGGCGACACGCTGTCCGGGATCGCGGCGCGCAACGGCGTGGCGCTCGACGCACTGCTCGCCGCCAATCCGCAGATCCGCAACCCCGACCTGATCTATCCCGGGCAGACGGTGCACCTGCCGGGCGGTGGCGGTCGCGGCAGCGAGGTGACGGTGCGCAGCGGGGATACGCTCTCGGGCATCGCTGCGCGACACGATGTCGCCCTGGGCGACCTCCTGGCCGCCAACCCGCAGATCCGCAACCCGGACCTGATCCATCCCGGCCAGCAGGTGCAGCTGCCTGGCGGCGGCGCCGGCTCCGCCGAGGTCACCGTGCGCAGCGGCGACACGCTGTCGGGGATCGCCCAGGCGAACGGCGTAGGCCTGGCCGCCCTCCTGGCCGCGAATCCGCAGGTCCGCAATCCCGACCTCATTCATCCGGGGCAAGTGGTGCGGATTCCCGGCGTCGGTGGCGGTCCACAGCCGCAGCCGCCCACGGAGACGCCGCCTCCGGCTGGCGGTGCAGTCCCGACCTACGCCCCGTACACCGTCTACAGCACGGGCCACGCACCCGCGGTCTCGGTGTCGCACCCCGACCAGATGCAGCCGCACCACGACTACCAGACGCGGGTACGCGACGGCCAGACGCTCGAAGTGCGCGACATCGTGCTCCACCGCGATGGCGAGTCGCAGACGCGGCAGGCGATTCCCGCCCCGGTGGCGGGCACCGTGGTCAGCACGGGCCCGCTCGGCAGTGCCGGCAACGCGGTGGTGCTCCGCGGCGACCAGGGGCAGCTGGTCTACATCTTCCACATGTCGAGCATCGACGTGCGCGCCGGCCAGCGCGTGGATTATGGGCAGGACCTGGGCAACCAGGGGTCCACCGGCAACTCGACCGGGCCGCATGTGCATATCGAAGCACCCGGCGCGACCATCGACAGGTGGGTGAACGACCTGCTTGACGGGCGCTTCGACGGCCGTCGCGGCTGACCCCATCGGGCGCGCACACGGCCGCCGCCCACCTCCCTGCTCCGGCAGGGCTTGCCCCTGTAGCACGGACCTGGCGGGGCGCGACCCCGGCAGGGCGCCCGCGCCCGCCTCGTTCAGCCCTCGCCGGCCGCAGCGGCGGGCCCGGGCCGCTTGCGCGGGAGCACGCCGGCCCAGGCATCACGTGGAAGTTCGAATCGCAGCGCCGGGCGGCCACGCTGCTCGGTCGATCCCGCCGGCACGAACCCGAGCCGGGCGAGCAGCGGGGGCACGTCGCGGTTGTCCGGATTGCAGAGGCCGACCAGCCGCGGCAGGCCGAGCCGCCCGAATGCGTACGTGCACAGCGCGGCGCCGCCCTCCAGGGCGTAGCCACGTCCCCAGGCGCGCGGTACCAGGCGCGTGCCGATCTCGACCTCGTCTGGATCCAGGTCGGCGACCAGCGAGAAGAAGCCGAGGAACCCGCGGGCATCGTCCGCGCGCCAGAGCCCGAGGCCACGGCCTTCGGCATACATCCGGTTCGCCGATTCGACCACCGAGGCCGCCACCAGCAGCGAATCGATCGGGGCATCGAGCAGGGTGCGGGAGCCCCGCGGGTCCCGGCCCAGCGCGAGCAGGTCGAACAGGTCCGCGTGCCGCAGCCGCGACAGGCGCATGCGCCGGGTGGCGAGGAAGGTCCCGCCGGCATAGTCGCTGCGGGCGGCATCCGGTGCCGGTGTGGACGCGTCGGCCATGTCGCGAGTATCGGCCCGTCGCGCGCGCGCCCGCCACCCCGGGTGCACACGGGTATGCCCTATATCGGGTACGACCTAGCTTGGACGGTGACGACGGATGGCGACACTGGACCTGCGCTCGAGGCAACCTGGATCCCGCGGGCGGTTCTACGACCCCTCACAGAATTGCTTAAGGAGTACACATCATGGGTAGCGAAATCGGTGGTCTGATCGGCGGCCTGGTGGGCAGCCTCTTCGGCGGCCCGGCTGGCGCCGCGATCGGCAAGGAGCTCGGTTCCTGGCTCGGCGGCATGGTCGGGGGCGAAGAATCCGGCAGCTCCAGCAGCTCCAGCGGCGGCGGCTTCGCCTCGCTGTTCAACGCCTTCTCGCAGAGCGGGTTCGGCGCTGGTTTCGGGAACTGATTCCACGTGAGCCATCCCGATACCCCAGCGCAGGATCCCAACGCGCCCCGCAACCGCGAGGAGCTCGTCGAGCGACTCGCGGACCTGCGTCAGCAGGGCATCCTCGACATCGACGAGGAGTCACGGATCCTCGCGCACTTCGACGGCATGATGCGGGACGCGGCGGACGAGAAGGCCCGCCTGGAACCGGAGTTCAACCGCCGGGTGCAGGAGGACGGGCAGGAGGCCGCGGAAGCGTGGCTGCAGGAGCTGGCGTTCGAGTTCGGACGTCGCCAGGGCGAAGCCACGCGCGAGATAACAGACCGCCTCCGCGTGGTGACGGGATAGCGCCGGCAACCCGGTCGTGGCGGGCTCGACGCAGTCCCCCGCCACGACCTCCTGCTAGGGCACGCCCCAGCTTGTCGTTCCCCTTGCATCCCATCGAAACTCCAATCGTCGATCCACCCATTGCCGAGAGAGTCCGAGCCAGATGAGTTCGACCCGACGCCCGCCGCCGCGCAACACCGCCCTCCGGGGACACCTGGAGCGCGCACGCCTTGGCCTGGCGGCCGAGGGCGAGCCGTCGCAGCCGGCAGCGGCCGAGGCCGGCGATGGTTTCGACGTCGACGCGGCGGTGACCCAGCTCGCAGGCGAATTCGAGCAGATCCTCGGCCAGGATTCCGGGCTCGATGCCGGGTTCCGGGAAGAGCTGCAGGCGCAGTTCGTCGCCGCACTTCGCGATGCCGGCGCCAGGCAGAACGAACTGCAGGTGCCGGACCGGGCCGAGTGGCGGGACACCGTCCAGGCGCTGCAGGACATCGGCGCCGTGGAATCCGACGATGCCAATGAACTCCTGCGTCGCTTCGAGGGCGCGATGCAGACCTTCGAACGCCGCGACTCGCGCATTGCGCTGGAGTTCGCGCGTCGCCTGCAGAGCGACGGCGAGGAACAGGCGCTGGCGTGGTACCGCGCGCAGAATGCCGGCGATCCCGCGTTCGATGCCGATGCCGCTCCGGCACCCAGCGGTGACGTCCATCCCATCCGCTCCGAAATCGTAAATTCGAGGGCCCGCAATCCACGCGGGCCCCCCTTCCGTCGCTGACGCGACGGGTGGCGCCAGGGTCGCCCGATGCGTCAGCACCTGCGACGCCGATACGAACCAGATCACGACATCGCGGCCGGCCAGACGCCGGATCGCACAACCCAATCGGAGATACGACATGTCCAACGTCGAAGGCTACGGCTACAACTTCATCGATCTCGTCGCCAATGACCAGCAGGCCGAGGTCCGGAACGCGATTGCAGGCGGCGGCGGCAGCCTGCTGATGGCACTTGCGATCATGCTCGGCACCATCGCCGACAAGATGCTGGCCCGCACGATGAGCCTGGCGGGAGACCTCGACAATCTGCAGGCGAAAAAAGAGGAGTCGGGGGAGGCCGCGCAGAAGAACGATGACGGCAAGGGCGAGAACCAGCTCACCGCAGAGCTGCAGGCCCAGACCCAGCTGATGAGCATGTTCATGCAGGCCATGACCACCGTGATCAAGACCGTGGGCGAAGCCAACAAGGACGTCGCGCGCAAGCAGTAACGGTCAGCGATACCAGAACGGCCTCGACGCGTGCGTCGAGGCCGTTTCTTTTCCGGGCGCCTCGAACTGCCGGGATCCGGCTGGGGGGTTGGTGTGAAATCGCAAGTTTCGATTCGGGCCTTGCTGCTGTTTGCGCTGGCTGGTTGCGGGGCGGCCGATTCCGCCGGGCCTGCTGCGCTGCGCGATTCCGGCCGCTTGTTGTCGGGTGAGCCCTATACGGGAGCCCTGCGGGTCGACAGGAAAGGGCCAGGCGGAGAGTTCTCTCGTGCGCGCGGCCGCGGCGAGATGCGCATGCGCAAGCTCGGGAATGGCGCGCTCGAACTGACGATCGGCGGAGAGCTCGACGGCAAACCCGTTTTCGGCATGAGTGCCGCCGGTCGACTCGACCGTGCAGGGTGGCACGCCAACAGCGACGGCATGGACATCCGGATCGCCCGGGACGGCAAGATCTCCGGTACCGGCCAGACCGCACAGGGCCAGGTCACTCTTGAAGGAACGGCGCGCTCGACCCAGATCGAGCTCCGGATCCATACGGGCCTGGGCGGAGGCGGCAACGTCGAGATGCTCTACATGTTGTCACCGGAACGCACGGATGCAAGCAAGGCGGATCCTGATTCCGACGACTGCGACGTGAAGTACCGGACGAAACTCGTGCCCAATGTCGGAGGCGCGGGCTTGCATTCGGTACGGGTGCCCTACTGTGACTGAGCCGGCCATGCTCCCGCAGCAGCGGCCATGGGCTCGCATCCGACGGTGTGGCCGGCGGAACGTCTGGTTGACCTGGCTTGCCCTCATCGCGTTCGCGTGTCTGCCATTGCCCGGATTGGCGTCCGACCGTGACGCGCTGCAGGCAGCCCTCAGCGAGGCGCTGTCCAGGCCGGGGGGCGCGGGTGTCGAGACCGGAAAGGCGCTGACATTCATCCGCAATCCGGAGGTGGTGGCGCGCGAACGGGGCGTCATGCTGGCGCGGATCGCCGATCAAGGGGGGTCGGACAGCGGTCTGTACAGGGCTGTCGAGTCGGGCAGGATGCTGAGGACGTTCGACGAGCTGTTGCGCCGCCACGGGTATTCTCCCGACGACCTGGGTGACGTCCTCGCCGCGTACCTGGTCCTCGCGTGGGAAGTCGTCAACGAAGCCGACGCGTCGAGACAACCGGAAGGCATCCGGGCGGTGCGTCGCCAGCTGGGTCCGGCGCTCGTGACCTTGCCGCACCTGGCTGGCCTCGACAACGAGGCCAGGCAGGTGAGGGCGCAGCGGACCAGTTACATGGCAATGGTCGCGACCTTGAATTACCAGGCTTTCAAGGCGGCCCGCGACGATGCCCGTCTCTCGGCCTTGAAGGAGGAGGTCGCTGATCAGGTGCGGACGTCCGCCGGAATCGATCTCCGCCGCTACACGCTGGTTGAAGGCGGCCTTGTGCCTCGATGAGTGGGCGAGGACGTACCGTGCGATCAGAGTTCGGAACGTAGCCGGCGCGCCGTGAACTCGAGCCAGCGGTCGGCGTTGTCCCGGCCGACGCTCCGGACGAGGCGATCGTAGTCGGCCTGGTGCATGGCACGGACATAGGAGCGATCGGCATCGGTCAGCGGCGCGTCGTAGGCGATGCCTTGGCTGTTCTTGCGATCACCGCGCTCTTCCGCGCGGGCCTTCCGGATGTTCTCGTCGTTCCTGTCCCGCCAGACTTTCCCGGCCTGCTGCGCCTTGTGGTAATCGACCTGCGCGTGAAGCTCCGCGGGGATGGCCAGCACGGCGGCCAGCGCCACGCCGGTCGCGATGATCGGGATCCGCATTCCGAGTCCTCCTCTTGCAGCCACCCCGACCCTAGCCTCGCCTTGCGGGCTGCGACCTGGATCCACTGCCCGGCCGTGACGTTGCCATCGGTCCGTCACGCGCTGCGGCGACCGAGCCGCCGCGCCAGCAGCCAGGCGGCCGCGGCCACGGCCAGGCCGCCCAGCGCGAAGCCGCCGGTCCAGGACCGGGCCTGTGTGCCGAGGATTTCGCTGCCCACCGGCAGGAAGGCGACGATCGAGAGGCCGAGGCAGGCGTAGGCGACGATCGCCAGCAGCCAGAACAGCCACTGCATCGTGTCGGCGATGAGCCGCTCCATCTCGGCCGAGCCGTCCCCGGCGCGGCCAGCGGCCCCCGCTCTCGCCCCATGGAGCAGGTCCGACATCCGGCCGCCGAGGACGTTGCCGCCGCGGCGCAGGCGCCGCCGTCCAGGTCCCTCGACGGTATGGCCGCCCGCGGCCATTGCGTCCGCGCGCTGCACCCCCGCCCGGTCGTTCACGGCCAACAAGGCGCCGCGCGCGTCCAGTGGCGCCTGGGAGGGCGCCACCGCCAGCAGCGGCAGCGACGCCGCCGCGGCCTGGGCGGCGGTCGTGCCCGCCGGGACCGCTCCGGGGGGCACGGCGACCGGAGCGACCGTTGCCGGGCGCATCAGCGTGGCCATGCGGTCCAGCATCGCCGGCTCCCTCGGCTGCACGACGCCCGGTTCGCCGCGTTGTGGAACCGGTATCGCCGCCTCGGGGCGGACAACCGCGGCCTGCTGCAGTCCGGGGGGCTGCGGGGAGAGGGGCGCGGAGGGAGGGTTGGTCGCCGTTGCGGGCCCGGCGGCCATCGCGGTGGACGCGGCGGCGCCGGCCGGTGGCGCAGGCGCCTGCTGCGAAGGCGACCCCGGCAACACGGGCTGCGCCGGGGATTGCACTGGCAGGGGCGCAGCGGCGGGCGCCGCCGCCAGCGCCGCGGTCGGCCGCGCGCCCACCGGAGGCACGGCGCCCTGGAGCACGACGCCCGGCTGCGCCGCGGGCCCAGCCGGTGCCTGCTGGCCGGGTGCCGGCGGTGCGGCGGTTGCCGGGACCTGCGGCTGGACCGCCGCCACCACCGCGCGCACGGCGGTGGCGATCGCAGCCGCCACCTGCGGGAGCACGCCCGCCGTGGGGGACGGCGGCGTCGCGCCGGGCGATGCCGTGGCACCGGGCGATGCCGACCAGTGACCGGGCGGCGTCGCCGGTGGTCCAGGTCCCATTGCGGGCGGCGTCGGCAGGCTGGCCGGAACGGGGGGAGGCAGCGGCCCGCCATGGACCCCTGCTGCCGGCGCCGGAAGAGGTCCACCCTGCCCGCCCATCGCGGGCGGAGACGCCCCCGGGGGACCGCCCGGGGCAGGGGGGGCAGGCGCGCCAGGCGGGGAACCCCCCGGCACCGGCACCGCTGGCAATGGAGGGCCTCCCTGCTGGGACGCCTGGCCAAGCTGTCGCGCCAACCCCGGGGGCACGAAATCCGGCCCCGATTGGGCGGCCGATCCCGGCGGACCTCCAACTGGCGGGCCGGCACGGACGCCGCCGCCGTCGCCGTCGCCGGCGATGGGCGGCCGCGGTACGGGAAGGATGGGAGGCGGGCGGGGCGGACCGAAGCCTGGAAGTCCCGGCAGCTTCATGGATGCACCACCTCGAAGTCGCCGCACTGTGGCGACTGTCAGGCTAGGACGCTTCCTCGTCGCGCGGCACCCTGGGGCGGACCCCAGGGGTGGCGACGGCCGTCACACGGCCGGTGCCACGCGCCCGGCGCCGGAACTGCAGTCCGGCCTGTCCACGGCGGCGGACGCTCAGCGGAGCGGCTGCAGCGCCGCCCGCTTCGACGCGCGCCGGGTCGGGCGGTCGCGGGACCAGTCGTTGTCAAACAGCGCCGGTTCCCAGCCGCCGTAGGTCGGGTTCGGCAGCATCCACCAGCGCTCGCCGAACCATGCCGCATGGGCGTCGACGGTGCTGGCGGCAGCGGCCGTCGTCTTCGCCGGCGGGGTGACGAAGTCGCCGAGCTGGTCGCCGAACTGCATCAGCACGCGGTAGTTGCGCGCGACATGGCGGCGGCGGCAGGACTTGTCGGAACCCGCATCCTGGCAGCCGCCCACGGTGGTGCCGAGGCCCAGGAAGACGCTCGCGTCCTTCACCGGGAGCCCGTGCGCGCGGAGGTTGGCCAGCGTGGCCTCCTGCAGGTGCGCGCCGCGGTTGGACAGGTAGATCACCGTGATGCCGCGGCTGGCGGCGGCGCCGGCGAACCGCACCACGCCCGGGACCGGCGCCGCCGCCTGCTCCGCCACCCATGCATCCCAGCTCGCGTCGGCGTATTCGTCGCCGTCCACCACCAGGCGCGCCTGGTAGGGCGAGTTGTCGAGCACGGTCTCGTCCACGTCCATCACCACCGCCGGCGGCAGGTCCCGGACCGCGGCGATGCGGTCATCGGGGGCGAGGGCGTCCCAGTCCGGATCCGCCAGCGCGCGGTCCAGGCCGCGTTCGGCGGCCCGATAGACGGTTTCCGCGGCGGCCCGGTATTCCGCCGAACGCTGCACCCAGAGCACCGCATTGAGGTTGTCGTGGGCGCCCGCATGCGCGGTGGCGGACGGGATGGTGGCGACCGGAGCGCGTGGCGCGGTTTGCGGCACCGACGCGCAGCCCGCGAGCGCGAGGGCAAGCACGAGCATGGACGACAGGGGCGACATCGGGCGCATCTGCGGCTCCGGGGAACGGGGACGGCGAGTGTAGCGGCCGGCGACGACGGCGATGGCCGGCGGGTTCACGCCTCCAGCATCGCCTTGATCGCCGCGAAACCGACGCTGGCCCGCTCCTCGCGACGCGCGGCGTCGGCGACGGGGTCGGCGCCGTCGCGCTGCAGCTCGGCCGCGGGCAGTTCGTCCAGGAAGCGGCTCGGATCCAGGCGCAGCTTCGATCCCCAGCGCTGCGCCTCGCGGGAATGCGACAGCCACAGCTGCTCCTTGGCGCGGGTGATGCCGACGTAGAGCAGGCGCCGCTCCTCGTCGAGACGGCCTTCGTCCAGGCTCGCCTCGTGCGGCAGCGTGCCATCCTCGACGCCGACGATGAACACGTAGCGGAACTCCAGGCCCTTGGCCGCGTGCATGCTCATCAGCCGCACCTGGTTGCCCGGGTCGCTGCGGTCGGCGTGGGTGAGCAGCGCAAGCGAGGCGGCGAGCTCCGCCGGGCTGCTGGCGCGGCCCTTGCCCGCGCTGGCGTGCTCGAACCAGTCGGCGAGTTCGTCGAGGTTGCCGCGGCGGATCTTGAACAGCTGATCGGTCTTGCACTGCGCTTTCAGCGCCGCGAGCAGGCCCGAGCGTTCGGCCAGCTGGCGCACCAGGTCGGCGGGTGGCAGGCGCGCGGCATCGGCGCGCAGCCCGCGGACGATGTCCGCGAACGCCGACAGCGAGTTCGCCGCGCGCGGCTGCAACTGCTTGAGCAGGCCGACGGATTCCACCGCGCGCGACATCGGCAGCCCGGCGTGCTGTGCCAGTTCGGCCAGCTTCGCCAGGGTAGTGGCGCCGACGTCGCGCCTGGGCGCCTGCACCGCGCGCAGGAACGCGGAATCGTCCTCGGGATTGGCCAGCAGGCGCAGCCACGACAGCGCGTCCTTGACCTCCGCGCGCTCCAGGAAGGCCGTGCCACCGCTCAGGTGGTAGGGGATGCGCAGCAACTGCAGTGCCTTTTCCAGCGCCCGCGACTGGTGGTTGCCGCGGAACAGGACGCAGAACTCGTTCCATTCGGCACCGCGCGCGGTGTGCAGGAAATGGATCTCCCCGGCCACGCGTTCGGCCTCGTGCGCGCTGTCGCGGCACTCCCAGACGCGGATGCGCTCGCCGTCGGCCTGCGCGCTCCACAGCGTCTTCGGGTGCTCGTGCGGGTTGTTCGCGATCAGCGCGTTGGCCGCGCGCAGCACGCGGTTGCTGCAGCGGTAGTTCTGCTCGAGCTTGACCACGTGCAGCGCCGGGTAATCCTGCGCCAGCTGCGACAGGTTCTCGGGGTTGGCGCCGCGCCAGGCGTAGATGCTCTGGTCGTCGTCGCCGACGCAGGTGAAATCGCCCTTCGGCCCGGCGATCGCCTTCAGCAGGCGGTATTGGGCGTCGTTGGTGTCCTGGCACTCGTCGACCAGCAGGTAGCCGATGCGCTCGCGCCAGCCCGCGACGCACTCCACGTCGTTCTCCAGCAATTCCACCGGCAGGCGGATCAGGTCGTCGAAGTCGACGGCGTTGAAGGTCGACAGCCGCGCCTGGTACTTCGCGTACACGGCTGCCGCCTCGCGCTCGCGGGCGCTGGTGGCCATCTCCAGCGCCTGCGCCGGCGACAGCCCGGCGTTCTTGGCGCGCGACACCAGCCCCTGCACCGCCTGCACGGCGTCGGGCTTGGCGCCGGGCATGAGGTCCTTGAACTGCGACGCGCTGTCGTCGGCGTCGAAGATCGAGAAGCCGCGCCGCAGGCCCACGCGTGCGTGTTCGATCTGCAGGATGCGCAGCCCCAGCGCATGGAAGGTACAGACGGTCAGGCCTTCGGCAGCGTCGCCGCGGATCCGCTTTGCGACGCGCTCGCGCATCTCCTTGGCGGATTTGTTGGTGAAGGTGATCGCGGCGATGCGCTTCGCCGGAAACCGGCCGCTCGCGACCAGGTGCGCGATCTTCTCCACGATCACCCGCGTCTTGCCGCTGCCGGCGCCGGCGAGGACGAGCATGGGGCGGTCGCAGTGGGTGACCGCGATGGTCTGTTGCGGATTGAGGCCGTGCATCGCGGGTCGTTCCCTGGGGCTGGCGATTGTACCGGCTGCCCCGCCGGGAGCCGGGATGGCGCGCGCGGAGCCTGAACGCATCGGCGCCGCGACGCCCGCGCCCCGGCCCGGGCCGGCGGAATTACACTGCGCGGATGGCGAAGCTGTACTTCTATTTTTCGGCGATGAACGCGGGCAAGACCACCACCCTGCTGCAGTCGGCGCACAACTACCGCGAGCGCGGCATGCGCGCGGCGATCCTGGCGCCGCGCCTGGACGACCGTGCCGGGAGCGGCACGGTGGCTTCGCGCATCGGCCTGAAAGCGGATGCCACCACGTTCGGGCCCGACGACGACCTCGAGCAGCGCGTGCTGCAGGACATCGCCACCCACGGCCCGCTGCATTGCGTGCTGGTGGACGAGGCCCAGTTCCTGGCCCGCGGGCAGGTGTGGCAGCTGGGCGAGGTGGTCGACAGGCTCGGCATCCCCGTCCTCTGCTACGGCCTGCGCACCGATTTCCGCGGTGAGCTGTTCGAAGGCAGCCAGTACCTGCTGGCGTGGGCCGACGAGCTCGTCGAGATCAAGACCATCTGCCACAGCGGCAGGAAGGCGACGATGACCGTCCGCGTCGACGACGGCGGCTTCGCGGTGCACGAAGGGCCGCAGGTGGAGATCGGCGGCAACGAACGCTACGTCTCCGTGAGCCGCGCCGAATTCAAGAAGATCGCGCGCGGCGAAGGCCGCATCGCGCCCTCGCAGGGGTCCCTGGACCTGGACGGGTCCGCCGGGGGTTGAGCGGAGGCGCGAGGCCGCGCCGGAGCGTCGCCGCGCCGCGGCCGCACGACACGCCCCGGCGCCCCGCTTGCAAACCGCGCATGCGCCGGGTGCAATGGGCCATGCGTTATATCCGCCTGGTCCCGCTCTGCCTCGTCCTGCTGCTTGCCGCGTGCAGCCACGCACCGGTGCGCAACCCGCTCGCGCAGTGGGTGCCCTCGCCCAACCACAACGAGCGCCGCGCGACGATCATCGTGGTGCACTACACCGAGCAGGACTCGGTGGCGCAGAGCCTGCACACCCTGCGCACGCGCAACAGTGGCGGCCCGGTCAGTTCCCACTACCTGATCGGCCGCGACGGCGCCCTGTACCAGCTGGTCGCGGACGACCGCCGCGCCTGGCATGCCGGCAACGGGCGCTGGGGCACCATCAGCGATCTCAATTCCGCGTCTATCGGCATCGAGCTCGACAACAACGGCCGCGAGCCGTTCGCCGAGGCGCAGGTGCAGGCCCTGCTGCGGCTGCTGGACGATCTCTGCGAGCGGCTGGGCATTCCGCGTACCCACGTCATCGGCCACTCGGACCTCGCGCCCACGCGCAAGATCGACCCGGGCCCGCTGTTCCCGTGGCGTCGCCTGGCCGAGGCCGGCTTCGGCACGTGGCCGGATCCGGCCGCGCCGCCCCCGCCCGACCACTTCGACCCGATGCAGGCGCTGCGCCTGCTCGGCTACGCCATCGACGACCCGGCGGCGACCATCCGCGCCTACCGCATGCGCTACCGCGGGGATGCCGCGGCGGCGCTCGACGACGAGGACCGGCGCATCCTGCACGCGCTCACGTTCGCCGCGCCCAAAGCTCTGCAGGAGGCGGCACCTGCACCGGAAGCGCAACCGGGACCCGAACCGGCGCCCGTCGCCGGCACGACCGCTGCGGACGCGCCGACGGACCGCTGACGCTGCGTTGCGCGGTCAGCGCTTCGTCACCGCGCCCGTGATCCGCCCGCTCTCGCCCGCCTTGAACAGCGTGCCTTCCGGATCCAGCGGCGGCAGGTCCTCCTGCTGCCGGTTGGCCTGCATGGCCGACATGCGGTCGGCGAGTGCCGGCGCGAAGCGGCTCAGCGACACGTTCATCGCCGCCATCGCGCCGACGCGGACGTCGCGCCCCCCGTTCTCGGCGGCATCGAGGATCGCGGCGGCGACCTTCAGCGGGTCGATCATCGGATCGGGCAGCTTCGGCTCCTGCGCCATGTAGTTGCGCGCGTGCTGCGGGAACGGCGTGTCCACCGCCGTGGGCTGCACCAGGGTGATCGACACCGGCGCGCCCTCGACGTTCTCGACCTCCACCCGGAGCGCGTCGGTGAAGCCCTTCACCGCATGCTTGCTCGCGGCGTACATCCCCTGCAGCGGGACAACCGCATCCGACACTTCGCTGCCGATGTTGACCAGCGCGCCCTTGCTCGCGCGCAAGTGCGGCAGCGCCGCGAGCGAGCCGTTGACCACGCCCCAGAAGTTGGTGTCGAACAGGCGCCGGCTGTCGGCCTCGTCGACCTCCTCCAGCCGGCCGTAGATCGAGACAGCCGCGTCGTTCACCCAGGTGTCGATGCGTCCGTACTGCGCGATGGCGCGGCTGGCGACCGCCTCCACCTCGTCGCGGTTGGCGACGTCGGCCACGACGGCAACGGCGGACCCGCCGGCGGCGTTGATCTCGCCGGCGATGTCATGGAGCGCACCGCTGCTGCGCGCGGCGAGCACGAGGCTGGCGCCGCGCTCGGCGGCGAGCAGCACGGTCGCGAGGCCGATGCCGCTGGAGGCGCCGGTGATGACGATGACCTGCTGTTCGATCGGCTTGAGGGTAGGGGCCATGGAAGTCTCCTGTGGGTGGGCGCGCTACTTCGGCGGCGCGGCCTTCTGCTGGAAGGTGCCGACGAGTTCGCCCTTCGCGAGCACGTGCCCCTTCGCGGCGTCGAGCACGCGGTCGCGTGCCGCGCCGGCGGGCACGTCGAGCAGGGTGTCGAGTGCGAACACCTGGAAATGGTAGTGGTGCGGCGGGTCGCCGACCGGCGGCCGCGGGCCGAAGTAGGCGACCGAGCCGCGGCTGGTGCGGCCCTGGAGCAGGCCATTGGGCGAGGTCAGCCGGGGCTGTTCCTGCAGGCCCTCCGGGAGGCTGGTCTCCGTGGCCGGGATGTTCCAGGCGACCCAGTGCACGTACGGCGTGATCGGGGTTGCGTCGGGATCCTCCATCACCAGCAGGTACGACTTCGCCCCCGGCACCGGCGACCAGCGCAGCGGCGGCGACACGCCGTCGGCATACTCGCTGTGGCGCGCGGGGATCGCGGCGCCGGACGCGAACGCGGGCGACGTCACGGTGAGCGCTGCGTCGCCCGTGGCATCCAGGCGCGCGAGCGCGAGCGGCACGCCGGAGCCCTCCGCGTTCTGTTCGCGCATCGGTGCCGCTGGCGCCTGCGGCGTCGATGAGGCGGCCGCCCCGGGAGCGGCGTCACGATGCGCGACGCGGTAGATCACGCCGTTGGCGTCGTCACCGAGGAGAAGCGCACCATCGGGCGTCGCCGCCAGCCCCACCGGCCGCGCGAAGTGCGTGCGCCCGCCGTCGGCAAGGAAGCCACCGACGACGGTTTCGAACCCCGTCGGCCGGCCGTCGCCATCGAAGCGAACGCGCACGAGCTCGTAACCGGAGGCGGGCTTGCGGTTCCAGGAGCCGCGCATCGCCACGAAGGCATCGTTGCGGTACGCCTCCGGGAACGCGGCATTGGCGAAGGTCATCTGCATCGGCGCCGCGTGGGCGGTGTAGCCCTTCACCATCGGCGTGCTCTCGCGCTTCCACTCGGCCTTGGTGATGCCGCCGGGCGGCGTGGTCTGCGGATGGATGCCGCCGTCGCCGTAGACGTGCGGCCAGCCGTACTTGCGGCCGCGTTCGATGCGGTTGAGCTCTTCCGGATGGACGTCGTTGCCGAGGTCGTCGATGCCGTGGTCCATGCCCCACAGCTCGCCGGTGCGCGGGTGCCAGTCGAAGCCGATCAGGTTGCGCAGTCCGCTGGCGAAGATCGTGCGGCTCTTGCCGTCCGGCGACATCCGCAGCAGCGTGGCGTGCTCGGGGTTGGTCTCGTTGCAGGCGTTGCAGGTCGAGCCGATGCTGACGTAGAGCATGCCGTCCGGGCCGGCGGCGAGGGTGCGGTTGGGGTGCTGGCCGCCGTCGGGCAGGTCGCCCACGAGCATCTGCAGCGGTCCGGGTCGCCCGTCCCGGCCGATGTCCGCGACGAAGACCTCCTTCACCGTCGCCAGGTAGAGACGGCCGTCGTGGATCGCGAGGCCGTGCGCGCCCGGGCGGTGGGCGACCACCACCGGCGCGCCATCCGCGCGGCCGTCGCGATCGGCGTCGCGCAGCATGATGACGTCGCCTTCGTCGCGCCGTGTCGCATAGACGGTGCCGTCGTCGGCGAGGGCCAGGATGCGCACGTTGCCGAGCCCGGTGGCGAACGGCGCGACGGTGAACCCTTCAGCCACCTGCAGCGACGCCATGCGCGCCGCGGTCGCGTCCACTTTCTCCGGCTTGAACACATGGACGGTGGTGGACGTATCGGTGCCGTCGCCCTGCTGGGCGGTGGCCGGTGGAACGGAAAGCAGCAGCGCTGTCGCGCACCACAGCGCGGCGGTGGAAGCGGTCTTCATCGTCGGCCGTCCATGTCGGTGGAACCGCAAGGCTGGGACCGGCGCCGTGGACGCGCTGCGAAGCCCGCAGCGGCGGCCTCGCGAAGGGAAAACATTGCAGGCACGGGCACGTTGTGTGGCGCTCGACGCCCGTGGCGGGGCGTGTTCCGCGCCGGAATTCCCGGTTCCGGACGTGGCATAGCGCTTGCGTAAACAGGTCCAGCGCTTCGGCGTCGGCGCCCGCCCGCCCGGCGGGCCGGCCTCCCCCAGCCCCTGGATCCGCATGGACACCCTCCTCGTCTTCTCCCATCTGCGCTGGGACTTCGTCTACCAGCGCCCGCAGCACCTGATGAGCCGCATGTCGCTGCAGTGGCGCGTCGTGTTCGTGGAGGAGCCGGTACCGGGCGACGGGCGCCTGGACGTGTCGAATCCCGCAACCGGCGTCACCGTGCTGCGGCCGCACACCAGCGCCGATGGCACGGGCTTCGACGGCGCGCAACTCGATGAAATCGGGTCCCTGCTCACGGCGTGGCTCGAGGCGGAAGGCATCTCCCGCTACGGCGTCTGGTTCTACACGCCGATGGCGCTGCCGCTGCTCCGCCGCCTGGAGCCCGAAGTCGTCGCCTACGACTGCATGGACGAACTGAGCGCCTTCCGCCACGCGCCGCCCGACCTGGTGCCGCGCGAGGACATGCTGCTGCGCACCGCCGACATCGTCTTCACCGGCGGGCCCTCGCTCTTCGACGCCAAGTGCAGCCGCCATCCGAACGTGCACTGCATGCCGAGCAGCGTGGACGCCGCGCATTTCGGCCAGGCCGCCGGCGATCTCGCGGAAAGCACGCTGCTGGACGGCATCGCGCGCCCGCGCCTCGGGTTCTTCGGCGTCGTCGACGAGCGCCTGGACATCGCGCTGCTCGAGCGCCTGGCCGATGCCGACCCGGCATGGCAGGTGGTGGTGGCGGGGCCGGTCGTGAAGATCGACCCGTCGCAGCTGCCGCGCAGGGCCAACCTGCATTACCTGTCCCAGCAACCCTACGAGGCACTGCCTTCCCTGCTCGCCGGCTGGGACGTGTGCCTGCTGCCCTTCGCCCTCAACGCGTCCACGCGCCACATCAGCCCGACCAAGACGCTGGAGTACATGAGCGCGGGCAAGCCGGTCGTCAGCACCGCGATCGCCGACGTGCGCAGGCTGTACGGTGCCGGGGTCGCCGTTGCCGCGGACCATGGCGGGTTCGTCGACGCCTGTCGCGAGGCGCTGGAGGAAAATGCGCACGCGCGTGCGCACCGGCTCGAGGCGCAGCGGGTCCTGGTCGAAGCGACGTCATGGGACCATACCGCGGCCGAGATGGCGTCCCGCCTCGAAGCCGCCAGACGCGCCCGCTGCGTGGCCGGGAGCGCCGGGGCGCGCCGGGTCGCGACGCTCGCCCCTGCCGCGGGGGCCGCCGGCGCCGCGCCGACGCCGACGCAGGTCGTGTCGCTGCCGCGCAAGGCCACCGCGGGCGCGCGCCTCCGGGAGGTCGACTGCCTCGTGGTGGGCGCGGGCCCCACCGGGCTGTCGGCGGCGTACCACCTGGGCGAAGACAGCCTCACCATCGACGCCAACGACCGTGTCGGCGGCTGGTGCCGCTCGATCAAGGACGCCGGCTACACCTTCGACTATGCCGGCCACATCATGTTCTCGAACGACCCGTTCGTGCACGAGCTGTACCGCACGCTCCTGGGCGACAACGTGCACTGGCAGGATCGCGAGGCGTGGGTGTACAGCAAGGGCGTGCACACCCGCTATCCGTTCCAGGGCGCCTTGTACGGGCTGCCGACCGAGGTGCTGAAGGAGTGCATCGTCGGCGCCATCGAGGCGCGTTTCGGCCCGATCGACGGCGTCGCCGCGCCGGGGACCCGGCGCGAGGCGGGGTCCGGCCCGCGAGCACCGGCCCTGGAATGCGCCGACAACGACGGGCCCTCCGACTGTTGCGCCGACGGCGTCGTTCCCGATGCCGCGCACGGAGACGTGAAGGACCTCGCCGACTCCGCGGTGACCGGCTTCTCCGACCGCCGCGCGCCGCGCAATTTCGAGGAGTTCATCTACCAGGTCTGGGGCGCCGGCGTCGCGAAGCACTTCGCGGTGCCGTACAACCGCAAGATCTGGACCGTGCCCCTGCAGGAGATGGAAACGTCCTGGCTCGGTGGGCGGGTGCCGCTGCCCAACCTCGACGAGATGATCGAGGGCGCGCTGCGCCCTGTCGCGAAGCCGGTGGGCCCCAATGCGCGTTTCGGTTACCCGCTGCGCGGCGGCTTCCAGGCGCTGATGGACGGCTTCCTGCCGCACATCCGCGGCGAGCTGCGGTTGTCGACGCGTCTGGTCGGGCTACAGCTGCAGGCGCGCATCGCCGAGTTCGATGACGGCACCCATGTGTCCTGGCGCTCTCTGATCTCGACCATGCCCCTGCCCGAGCTCATCCGCCTGCTGGGCGACCAGGCGCCCGTGCATGTGCAACGCGCCGTCGCGGCGCTGCGCCATGCCTCCGTGCGCTGCGTCAACCTCGGCGTCGCACGCCCCGGCGTCACCGACAAGCACTGGATCTACTACCCCGAGGACACCGTGTTCCATCGAATCTTCGTCCAGGGCAACGCGAGCCCGCACAACAACCCCGAAGGCGGCTTCGGCCTGACCTGCGAGATCACCTATTCGCCGACCAAGCCCCTTCCCTGCGACGGCCAGGCGCTGGTCGACCGCTGCATCGCCGAATGCAGGCAGGTCGGGATGCTCCGCGAGGACGACGTGGTCGAGGTCGCGAACCTCGTCGACATGCCGTATGCCTACGTGATCTACGACCACGCGCGCGCCGACAACGTCGCCCGCATCCGCGGCTGGCTCGCCAGCCGGGGCATCGTGCTCGCCGGACGCTACAGCGAGTGGGAGTACTACAACTCCGACCATGCCTTCATCGCCGGCAAGCGCGCTGCCGAGTCGGTCGCCACCGCCGCCGGCACCGGGACGCTGCGGGCATGAGCGCCACCATGCAACCGGTCTCGGTGCTGGTGACCGGCGGTCTCGGTTACCTCGGCTCGCACACCGCGGTCGCGCTGGCCGAAGCGGGGTTCCGCGTCGTGATCGTCGACAACCTCAGCAACAGCAGCATCGAGGTGCTCGAGCGCATCGAGAGCGTGTGCGCGGTGTCGCCCGCGACCTACTGCGGCGACGTGCGGGACCTGGCGTTGCTGCAGACCGTCCTGCGCCGCAATCCGGTGCAGTGCGCGCTGCACTTCGCCGGGCTCGGTGCGGTGGCCGAATCGGCCCGGATCCCGGTCGACTACTACGACGTCAACGTCAACGGCACCATGACCCTGGTGCGCGCGCTCGAGGAGGTGGCCGTCCGGCGCATGGTGTTCAGCTCGTCCGCGGCGGTCTACGGCGACCGCGGCGCGGATCCGCTGCACGAGGATGGCGGCACCGCACCGATCAGCGCCTTCGGGCGCAGCAAGCGCGCCGCCGAGGACCTGCTGGCGGACGCCTGCGGCGCCGATGCCCGGTGGGCCATCGCGACCCTGCGCTGCTTCAACCCGGCGGGCGCGCATCCCGGGGGCAACATCGGCGAGCGTCGCCCCGGCGTGCCGCACCACCTGCTGCCCTACCTCGCGCAGGTGGCGGAAGGCGAACGGCCTGCGCTGCGGGTGTTCGGAAACGACTATGCGACCGCGGACGGCACCGGCGTCCGCGACTACGTGCACGTCGCCGACGTCGCCGATGCCCATGTCCGCGCGGTGCAGCGCCTGCTGTCGGATCGCGGCGGCTACGCCGTGGTGAACATCGGCAGTGGAACGGCGCACTCCGTGCTCGACGTGGTGCACGCCTACGAACGCGCACATGGAGTGCGCGTTCCCTGCGAGCTCGCGCCGCGCCGGCCGGGCGACATCGCCAGTTGCGTCGCCGACACGCGCCGTGCCGAAGCCCTCCTGGGCTGGCGCGCGCAGCGTACGCTGGAGGACATCTGCCGCGACGTCGCGCGCTTCGAGGCGCTCCAGCGGCAGCGCCACCAGGCTGCGCCGTTGCCGCGCCAGATGCGCGAGCGCCGGGCTGCAGAGGCGCTGCCGCTGGCGTGACCCGGCAGCTCAGTGCCCGTTGCCGAGGGAGCCCGGGCCAGGCTCGTTGCCTGCCTTTCCGCCGCCCGCGCCGGCGGCACCTGCACCCGCCTTGCCCTTGGCAGAGGTCGAGGGCGTGGCCGCGCCGGTCGCGCCGGTCGAGGTGCCCGTGGCGGACGCAGGCTCGCCGGCGCCGGATGCCTTCGTTGACGGCTCCCGTCGCACCCGGATGCGGTTGTCGACGTCGCGCACGCCGCTGCAGCGCTCCGCAAGATCCTCGGCGAGGTGCTTCATCCAGCGGGCGTCCACGCTGCCACTGAGCGTCGCCACCCCGTCCTTGACCTCGACATCGATGTCGCTGGCGTCGATGGCATCGTCGTCGGCCAGCCGCTCGCAGAGGTCGTCGCGCACGCGCTCGTCGCTGCGCTTGAACCCACGCGGGCCCTTGCCGCGGTGGCCGCCGGTGCGGAGGCCGTCGCCGGTGGCGTCGCGGCCTGGCAACGGGGCGCCGGCCGCACCGCCGGGACGTCCGGACGCGGAGCCGCCGGCGAGGCCGCCCTGGTGCCCGTACGTGCTGTCGCCGTAGCCATGCATGCCCTCGAATTCGCCGCTTCCATACCCGCCGTCGGTGCGGGCGCGGCCACTGGCCTCCGCGGCCGTTTCCGGGCGCCGGTCGGCGGGCCCGTGGCGGTTGCCGACCGTGCCGCTGTCGCGCTGCTGCCCTGCATTGCGCTTGGGTGCGTCCGGGCCGGTGCCGCCGGTCCCGCGCTGCCTGTCGTCGAACCAGTTGCGGGTGGCGCGCGCCAGGCGCGTCCCGAGCTGCAGCGCCTCGAGCGCGACGGCCTTGAATTCGGATGTTCCGGTGTTGCGATCGTCCTGCATGGGGGTTCCTCCTCCGCTGGAGCCATGGGCGCCTGGCGCTGCTGCGCCTGGCGCGTGGGTGAGGCGGAGTGTGCGCAAGACGCATGCCACGGCGCGTGTAGGCCGGATGCGGGGGACACGGGCGCTGCGCGCCGGGCGGTCCCCTTTTTTTGCGCGCCACGCTGCAAACATTTCGCGCCGCGCGCCGCTCCCGTTCCCTTGCCTCGCCGCGTCCGCGCCGGTCCGCGCATGGCATGGCACTTGCGATCCGGTGCCCTTGAGCAACCCCGCTCGCGCTGGAGTTTCCCCCCATGAAAACGATGTTGCTTGCCTGCTGCCTGATCACGAGCGTCGGCCTCGTCGCCTGCGACCGTCGTGACGAGCAGCCGATCGACCCGAGCGAAACCACCGACACCGCGGTTGCCCCCGGCTCGGCCACCGCAACCGGTACCGACAGCATGTCCGGCCAGGGCGCCCTCGGCACCGACCCCTACGGCCAGACCACCCAGGGCTCGGGAACCACGATGTCGCCGTCGTCCCCCGACACCATGGGCGGCACAACCGGCACAACCGGCACAACCGGCACCACCGGCACAACCGGCACAACCGGCACAACCGGCACGACCGATACCACCGGCACCACCGGCGGCAACAACCAGGACACCGGCACCGCCACCGGGACCGACACCACCGGCGACGCCGCCGGCACCACAGATGACACCACGGGCACCCGCACCGGCGATACCAGCGGCAACGACGGCGGCAGCATTCCCCCGACGCAGTGAGGGGACGCGCAGGCCAGGGCGACGCCGGGTCCGCGGGTGCGGATCCGGCGCCTGCCTCCGCATTCGCCACGGCCACCGCGGACGCCGCGGCCGCGGCGCGGCGGGTCGCGCACGACCCCGGGTCGGTCCTGCTGTACCGGGTGGTGGACGCGGACGCGGCCGACGTGGCCTTCCGCCCGCCGCCGGAGTTCCCGGGCATGCGCTGGACGTCGCCGGGAACACCCGTGCTCTGTGCCGCGATGAACCCGGCCACCGCGCTGCTCGAGGCCCTCGCGCACATGGACGACGGCTCCGATGCGGACCTCGCGATCGCGGTTGCCGCGCTGCCGCAGGCCCTGCTGGGCGATCCGCCGGCATTGCCCCCGGGGTGGGATGCGTGGCCCTATCGCGACGACGTCCGCCGTGCCGGCGATGCCTGGCTGGCCAGCCGGCGCCACGTCGCGTATCGCGTTCCCAGCGCGGTCGCGACGACCGAGTGCAATGTCCTGCTCGACCCGTCGCACCCCCGGTTCGCGGCGCTGGAACCGGTCGACCGCATCAGGACGCGGGTGGATCCGCGCCTGCGCAGGGACCGGCGCGCCTAGGAGTCCACGGGTTCGACCCCATGCCGGTTGATGAGCAGCCGGCAGCGGTCGCAGGCGGTTTCAACCTCGGACAGGAACGCGAGCCCGCGCTCGGTTTCGCCAGCCTCGATGAGCCGCCGCGCGACCGCGATCGACATCCCCGCGGTATTGACCGCGTTCCTCAGGTCGTGGAGCCAGGCCGCACCGGGGCTGCCTGCGGCGGTCATGCGGCGACCGGGTCGGCGCCGCCCGGGGCCTGGGACAGCCGGGCGAGGTGGTTGTGCACGGTGCGCACGCTGACGCCCAGCGCGCGGGCCGTGGCGGTCTTGTCGTTGTCGAAGTGGGCGAGCGTCTTCAGCAGGGCGCGGCGTTCGATTTCCTCGAGCGTCGTGCCGACGGAGAACAGGATCGAGGTGTCGTCCTCGCGCCACACCGGCGCATGGTTGACGGCGGGGCGCACGTGGAGGGCGTCGTCCACCTGCATCAGGTAGGCGCGCTGCACCGCGCTGCGCAGTTCGCGCACGTTGCCCGGCCAGCGGTGGCGCATCAGCACCGCTTCCGCCCCGGGCGCCAGGTACTTGCGCAGCCCGTAGCGCGCGTTGAGGCGCTCGATGAACATGTTCGCGAGCAGCACCACGTCGCTGCCACGGTCGCGCAGCGCCGGCATGGTGATCGGGATGTCCGCGAGCCGGTAGTACAGGTCCTCGCGCAGCGTGCCCGCGGCGACGGCCGCGAGCGGGTCGCGGTTGGTGGCGGCGACGATGCGCACCGGGGTGGTGATGGACTCGCTGCCGCCGACGCGGGTGACCGTGCCCGTCTCCAGGATGCGCAACAGGTAGACCTGCAGCGACAGCGGCATCTCGGTGATCTCGTCCAGCAGCAGCGTGCCGTGGGACGCCTGCTCGAACACGCCGAGGTGGCGCGCGTGCGCGCCGGTGAAGCTGCCGCGCTCGTGGCCGAACAGCTGGCTCGCGAGCAGTTCCGAGGGCACCGCGCCGCAGTTGAGCGCCACGAAGGCGCCGCTGCGGCCGGAGACGTCGTGCAGCGCACGGGCTACCACTTCCTTGCCGGTGCCGCTTTCGCCCGCCAGCAGCACCGAGGCATCCGAAGGCGCGATGCGCATGATGGTGTCGACGATGCGCCGCATCGCCACCGACTGCCCCACGAGGCCGGAAATCGGTTCGACCTCGCGGCTGTCGGAGACGTTCTGGAACCGCCGCGCACGCTGCAGCAGGGTCGTCAGCTGCAGTGGTTGCAGGGGCTTGATGAGGTATTCCACCACCGGTGCCGACACCGCCCGCGCCGCGGTCTCCACCGACGGGTTGCCGGTGACGAGCGCGACGATGCCATGGTCGGCGAGGTCGATCTCGGACAGCAGGTCCATGCCCGATCCGTCCGGGAGCGACAGGTCGAGCAGGATCAGGTCCATCCGCGCCTGGGCGATGTATTCGCGGGCCTGCTTCACCGAGTGCGCCAGGTGCGCGCGGAACCCTTCGTGCTCCGCGATTTCCCCGGCGGCGCGCGCGAAGGCGCGGTCGTCGTCAAGGATCAGTACGTTCAGGTGCATGGCTGTCCGGGCTCCTCATCCCGTCGCCAGCCTAGTCAGCTTCCGGTTAACGGGGCGTTGAGCCGATGTAGGTCCATCGCGCGTGAATGCGCCGCGAAACGCAGGCACAAACCGGCGCCCGCTGAACTGTTCAGCGCCCGCGCGCGGGGCGTGGCACCGCCGCGGCGATGTGCTGCCACAGCTCGCGGATCGCCACCGGCTTTCCGATATGGCCGGTGAAGCCCGCGGAGCCGGTCTTGAGCACGTCGGCGCTGCGGCCGAACCCGGTGAGGGCGATCACCGGCAGGTCCGTCCACTCCGGCCGCTCGCGGATCGCGGAGAGCAGTTGGTAGCCGTCCATCTCCGGCATGCCGAGGTCGGTCAGTACGATGTCGTGCGGCGCGCGCTGGAGTGCCTCCAGTGCCTGCCTGCCGCCGGTGGTGGCGGTGACCTCGGCCCCTTCCATCTCCAGCAGGACCTGCAGCGATTCCACGGTCACCGGGTCGTCGTCCACCACCAGGATGCGCAGGCCGGAGAAGTCGGTGCGCGACGCCACCGTCTCGATGTCCGGGAGCATCGCCAGCGCGCGCGCGTACAGCGGGATCCACACGCTGAAGCGGGCGCCCTTGCCGGCGCCTTCGGAGTGCCCTTCGATGCGGCCGCCCTGGTGCTCGACCAGTTGCTTGACCAGCGCCAGGCCGATGCCGAGGCCGGTCTGCATGCGCGTGGCCCGCGAATGCACCTGCCCGAACATCTCGAACACGCGCGGGACGACCGCGGGATCGATCCCGATGCCCGTGTCGGCGACATCGAGCCGGCCGCAGCCGTTCTCGATCGAGACCCGGACCGTGATCGTTCCGCCCGCCGGCGTGAACTTGGTGGCGTTGCTGAGCAGGTTCCAGACGATCTGGTTGAGCCGCGCAGCGTCGGCGTTGACCAGCACCGAGGGCTTGCAGGCCTCGAGCCGGATGTCGAGTTCGGCCGCGGCGACGTCGGCAGCCGCGGTCTCCACGGCCGCGTGCGCGATGGCGACCATGTCGACCGCGAGCAGCTCGAGCGCGAGCTTGCCCGTGCGCACCCGCGACAGGTCCAGCAGGTCGTCGATGATCTTGCCCTGGGTGCGGACCGCGTGCTTCAGCGTATCCATGGCACGCGCCGCGTGCGGCGACGCCTGCAGCGCCTGGGCGGCGGCGCGCGACACGATCTCGGCGCTGACGTTGATCAGGTTCAGGGGGTGCTTCAGCTCGTGCGACATCACCGCGAGGAACTCGTCCTTCAGCGCCACGGCGGCCTCCGCCGTGGCGCGCCGCAGCCGCGCCTGCTCGAGCTGGCGCTCGCGCGCCTGGTCGTCCTGCCGCTGCCGGGTGATGTCGCGCGCGATCTTGACGTAGCCCCGCAGCCCGCCGACATCGACCGGCGTGGTGACGCCGCTGCAGAAGATGCGGGTGCCGTCCTTGCGCAGGTGCCAGCGGTTGTCCTCGGCACGGCCTTCGGCGCGCGCGGTCTCGAACTCCTGCTCCGGCACCCCGGCTTCGCGGTCCTCGGGCACGAACAGGATGTGCGCGCGCTCGCCGGCGATCTCCTCCGGGGTGAAGCCGAAGATCGCCTGCGCACCGCTGTTCCAGCCGGTGATCACGCCATTGGTATCCATGGCGATCACCGCGAAGTCGCTCGAGCGCTGCATCGCGACCTGCATGTCGGCGTCGCCGCGCGCGGCGCGGTCCTCGGCGTCGCGCAGGCTGGTGACGTCGAGCAGGGTGATCACCGCGCCTTCGACGCGGCGGTTGGCGGTCTGGTACGGCTTGATGCGCGCCTGGAAGGCGCGGCCGTCGCGCCCGGCGACGTCGCGCTCGATCGACTGCAGCGATTCCACCACCCTGGCCACGTCGTCGCCGAGCGCCGGGTAGTCCAGCCGGTGGGTGAGGTCGAGCAGCGAGCGCCCGACATCGCCCGGCAGGATGTTGAACACCCCGGCCGAACGCGGCGTGTAGCGGCGGATGCACAGGTCGCTGTCGACGAAGATCATCGGGATCTCGGTCGAGGCGATGAAGTTGTTGAGGTCGTCGTTGACCAGCTCGGCTTCGTCGACCTTGGCCTTGAGCTCGCTGTTGACGGTGACGAGTTCCTCGTTCACCGACTGCAGTTCCTCGGTGCTGGTCTCCAGCTCTTCCGTCGCCGAGCGGAGCTCCTCGTTCAGCGCCTGCAGCTCCTCGTTGGAGGCCTTGAGCTCCTCCGCGGAGGTCTCGGAGTGCTCGATCGTGGCCTGCAGGAGGTCGCGGGTCTGCTGGAGTTCCTGCTCCAGCAGGGCGACGACCTGGCTCTCGGGCCGCTCGCCGGATCCGCCCGCGTCTCCGCCCGCACGGTCGTCGAGCGTTTCCTCGACCTCGGCGAACAGCACCAGCGCATAGCGCGCCGCGCTGCCGCCGTCGCTGAACGGCCGCACGATCATGTTCACGATGCGCGGCTGGCCGTCGATCGGCAGGCGCACGCGGCGCGCCTCGACGCTGTGGCCGGCCTGCATGGCCTGGTACAGCGCCCCGCGCAGCTCCATCCGCAGTTCGTCGCGCACCAGGGCCAGCAGGTTGTGCGACGGAACGCCCCCGACGTGCTGCAGGTAGACGCCGGCGCGGTCGGACATGTGCAGCAGGTTGTAGTCGGCGTCGACGACCACGCTCGGCGCGGCGTACTGCTCCAGCACGCGGTGGTGGAGTTCGGCGAGAGTGGGGCCGTCGCTGCGCGCGGTGCGGGGGGCGACCAGCGCCGGTGCCCGCGGCGCCACCACCCGCAACGGCAGGCTCGGCGTCCGCCGGCTGGCCGCGGTGGCGCGTGCACGGTAGATGCGGTGCTTCTTGTCCACCACCTCGAACAGCTCGTCGGCGGCGTCGGCCGACTCGCTGTTGCCGAGGAACAGGATCCCGCCAGGGCGCAGCGCGAAATGGAACATGTCGAGCAGCCGCTCCTGGATGTCCCGGTTCAGGTAGATCAGCACGTTGCGGCAGCTGACCAGGTCCAGGCGCGAGAACGGCGGGTCGCGCAGCACGTTGTGCGGTGCGAACAGCACGCGCTCGCGGATGCGCTTGCGGATCCGGTAATGGCCGTCCTCGCGGATGAAGTGCGCCTCCAGCGCCGCCGCCGGCACGTCGGCGGCGATCGAGAGCGGGAAACGGCCGGCGCGGGCGATCGCGATGGCGTGGTCATCGATGTCGGTGCCGAAGACCTGGAGCCCCACGGGGCTCTCCTGGCGGTCGATTTCGTCGCGCAGCACCATCGCCAGCGAATACGCCTCCTCGCCCGTGGCGCAGCCGACCGACCAGGCACGGATCTCGTCCGGGGAGGTGCGCGCGGACACCAGTTGCGGCGCGACGTCGCGCGCGAGCGCGTCGAACGACTCCCGGTCGCGGAAGAAGTTGGTGACGCTGATCAGCATGTCGCCCAGCAGCGCCTCCGTCTCCGAGGGGTGCTGGCGCACGTAGTCGCGGTAGGCCGGCAGGTCCTTGAGCATGCGCACCTGCATCCGCCGCTCCATCCGCCGCAGCATCGTCGCGCGCTTGTAGTGGCTGAAATCGTGACCTGTCCGCGCCGCGAGCATGGCGATCACCTCGCGCAGCGCCGTTTCCGCCGTGGCGTCGTGGTCGGTGGCCACCGGCAGCGGCTCGGCATCGGGACCCGGGTCGGGGAGGGCGATCTGGCGCGCGTTGTTCCAGATGTCGAGCAGGACCCGCGGCATCTCGGCCACCGGCGACACCAGGTCCACATGCCCGGACGCGATGGCGTTGCGGGGCATGTCCTCGTATTCGGCCTCCTGCTGGACCTGCGCCAGGGTGACGCCGCCGCATTCCTTGAGCCGTGCGAGCCCGACCGTGCCATCGGCACCGGTGCCGGACAGCACGACGCCGAAGGCGCGCTCGCGGTGCGCCTCGGCGAGGGTGCGGACGAAGACGTCGATGGCGACGTGCGGTCCGTGCAGGCGTTCGCCCGGCTGCACGCAGAGGTGGCCATCGTTCATGGTCAGCTCGCAGCGCGGCGGGATCACGTAGACGTGGTCGGGCCGGATCGGGATGTCGCCTGCGACCTGCACCACCGGCATCGAGGTCGACCGCTGCAGGATGGTCGCCAGGTTGCTTTCATGCCGCGGTGACAGGTGCAGGACCACCACGAACGCCATCCCGGGCCCGGCCGGCACGTTGGCCAGGAACCCCTGCAGCGCGACCAGCCCGCCGGCGGAGGCGCCGATGCCCACCACCGGAAATGGCAGGTGCGACCGTTCGGTCACCTGTGGCGTGCGCGGCTTCTTGGGTGGCATCGGGAGTTCCAGTCTAGAGCCGGCATCATGCCTGCCTGCGCGTGAGTGGCGCGACTCCGCGCGTGCCGCCACGGCCGCAAGCAAGGACGAACTGCAGCGGCACAAGTTGACGCTCAGGGACAACCCGGCCGCGACGGCACCACGGCTGAACCGCGGCAGTCGGCAGGGCGGGCCGAACGCGTGGAATGGCACGCGCCTTGCTGCTCCAGTCGCAGACGTGGTGGTCGCTGGCAGGACGGGTGCAGTGCAGATTCTGGTCGCGGACGACAACAAGGCGGCGCGCGAGGTGCTGAGCGAATTCCTGGCGATTGCCGGCCATCGCGTGCACCGTGCGGCGGATGGGCTGGAGGCGCTGGCGGTCGCCACGCGCGAGCAGCTGGATGTCGCCATCCTCGACATCGACATGCCGGGGCTCAACGGCTGGGAAGTGGCGGCGCGCATGCGCGACCTCGGTTGCGGTCCGAGCCTGCGCCTGGTGGCACTCAGCGGGCGTTCGACGCCGGAAGACATGGCCGCGTCGACCCGCGCCGGCTTCGACGTGCACTTGGTCAAGCCCACCAGCCTCGGCGACATCACCCGCTCGCTCGACCAGGTGCCGGACGTGGCCGTGCAGGTCTTGCACGCGGGCTGAAAGGTCTTTCCGGACCGGGTGACGCCCGCTCGACCAAGGTCGCGCTGGAATGGCACGGCGACCTCCGGCCGGCGTGCGGCGGAAGTCTCTCCCGCAACCACCGGAGCACCCCCCATGGCATCTTCGCAGTGGCATGTCCTGTTGGCGTCGTTCGTGGCGGTCTCCGCCGTCGGCTGCGGCGAGCGTCCCGCGACCGAACCCGTTCCCGCGCAACCGGCAGTGGCGGGACAGGGCACGCCCGTGGCCCCCGCCGCGCAGGGCGGCGGTGTCGCGCTGCAGGCCTCGCAGGGGCACGCGCGCCCCTACCTCGTCGATGCCGCCGGCACCGCGCTGTACGCGCTCGCCGACAACCCCGGCGGCACACGCTGCGACGCCGCGTGCGAGGCGGTCTGGCCGCCGGCACTGGCCGCTGCCGCGGGCAGCAGCGCCGGGCCGGGCGTGCGCAACGATCTCGTCGGCACCATGCCCCGCGCCGACGACAGCCAGCAGCTGACGTTCGACGGACACCTGTTGTACCGGTATGCCGCCGATGCCGGCAGCGATCGCGCGGCGGGACACGGTGTCCGCGACCAGTGGGGAACATGGACGCTCCTTGCGGCCGGGGGCGGACTGGTTCCGGCGGAGGAGACTCCGGGCACGGGCGACGCTGCCGACGGCAGCTCCGCGGCGAGCGGCGACGGTTCCGGCGACGGCCAGGGCGCCGGCCGGCCCGGACCCGGGGGCATGCGCTGACGCGATGCCTAGTGCATGCCGGGGCCGGCCAGGCCGGCGGCCTCCGGCGGGCGAAGCCCGGGCAGGCGCGCGGAGAACGCCTCCAGCCGGAGGCGGGTCTCCATCTGTTCGGTCGGGTTGCCCGCGAGGGTCAGGATGTCGCGGCCGAACATGGCCATCTCGGCGTCCAGCTGGTCGGGCGGGAAGGCCTGCGCCAGGTAGGGTAGTGCGGCTTCGAGCGCGGCGAGCGCGGCCTCGAGTTTTTCGTTGGGCATCGTCGTCGTGGGCTCCGCAGGAACGTCCCTGCGTGTCTCGGGTGCGCAAGACGTATGCCAAGCGGGGGTGTCCGCACTGACGCTGTATGGGGGCCATTGCGACGTCGGCATGGCGTGAAGAACCTTCGGATCGGCGAAGTTTGTGCGCCCTCCGGCACGCCCTGCCGCAACTGCACTACATTGGTGCAATGCCCGCGCACCTCGACCCCGCCTTCGACCTGCTGAGCACGCCGATCGCCGTGGTCGACGGCGACCAGCGCCTCGCAGGCGGCAACCTCGCCTTCGCACGTTGGCTCGGCGTCAGCGCCCGGCGTCTGCCGGGGCTGCCGCTGGCGGCGCTCGACGTCGATGGCGACGCGCTGGCGGCGGCGACGGCAAGCGCCGGCGACCGCGACTTCATCCGCCTGCAGCGCGTCGCGCTTGCGTTCCCCGGTGGTCGCCCCCGGTTCGCCGACGCCTGGCTGTCACGGCGGCAGTCGGCGCCCGGCTGGCTGCTGGAAGCGCATCCGGTCGAGGAATTCCCGGGTGGGGACCCGGTGGCGGCGTTGCCACTGGCGATGTCGGCGGCGATGAAGGGGCTGGCGCACGAGTTGCGCAATCCACTGGCCGGCCTGAAAGGCGCGGCCCAGCTGCTGGCGCGACGGCTGGATCCGCACGATGCCGGCGGCCGCGAGCTGGTCGGGCTGGTCGGGTCGGAGGTGGAGCGCCTCACCCAGTTGCTCGACCGCATGCTCGAGCCCACGCCACCGCGCCCGCACGCTCCGCTCAACATCCATGCCGTGCTCGAGCGCGTGCTGCGCCTGGCCGAAAGCGACGCCGGCTGGGCGGTCAAGCCGGTGCGCGACTACGACCCGAGCCTGCCGGAACTGTCCGGCGACGGCGATCGTCTGGTGCAGGCCGTCTGGAACCTGGTGCGCAACGCCATCGAGGCGGGCGCCGGCGAGATCGTGTTGCGCACGCGCGCCGAGCACGGTGCGCGCATCGGCGGCGCCGGCCCGGAGCTGGCGCTGCGGCTGGAGATCGTGGACGACGGGCGCGGGGTTCCGGAGGAACTCGCCGAACAGGTCTTCCTGCCTCTCGTGTCCGGGCGCGCCGAAGGCAGCGGGCTCGGCCTGGCGCTGGCGCAGCAGGTGGCGCGCGAGCACCGCGGGTCCATCGCCTACCGTTCGCGGCCCGGGCACACGGTGTTCACCCTGCTGCTGCCGTTGGCGGGATCCGTCGCGGTCGCCGGGGGCGCCGCATGAGCGCCGTGGACGGCGCGCGCGTCTGGGTGGTCGATGACGACCGTTCCGTGCGCTTCGTCCTGGCCACGGCGCTGCGCGAGGCAGGCTGCGAGGTCACCGCTTTCGAGAACGCGCAGGCGGTCGTGGATGCGCTGCAGGCGACGCCGCCGCCGGACCTGCTGTTCTCCGACGTGCGCATGCCCGGGGACAGCGGCCTGGTGCTCCTGGACAGGCTCAAGAGGGACTGGCCGGCACTGCCGGTGGTGGTGATGTCGGCGTACACCGACATCGCCAGCACCGCGGGGGCCTTCCGCGGCGGCGCCCACGAGTTCCTGTCCAAGCCGTTCGATCTCGACGATGCGGTCGCGCTGGCCGAGCGCACGCTCGCCGGCGCTGCCGACCCCGGGCCGCAGGCCGCGCCGGCCGCGGCCCAGGCCGACGGCGGGCTGGTTGGCGAAGCGCCGGCGATGCAGCAGCTCTACCGTGCGATCGGGCGGCTGGCACAGGCGCCGCTGACGGTCCTGGTGACCGGCGAAACCGGGACCGGCAAGGAGCTCGTGGCGCGCGCGCTGCATCGCGAGTCGCCGCGCGCGTCGCGCCCGTTCGTGGCGCTCAATACCGCGGCGATCCCCGCCGAACTGCTTGAAAGCGAGCTGTTCGGCCACGAAGCGGGTGCCTTCACCGGGGCCAGCCGCCGCCACGTCGGCCGCTTCGAGCAGGCCGACGGCGGCACCCTGTTCCTGGACGAGATCGGCGACATGCCGGCACCGCTGCAGACCCGGCTGCTGCGGGTGCTGGCGGAAGGCGAGTTCTTCCGCGTCGGTGGCCGCGAACTGGTGCGGGTGGACGTGCGCCTGGTGGCGGCGACGCACCAGGACCTGGAGACGCTCGTCGCCGCGGGGCGCTTCCGCGCCGACCTGCTGCACCGGCTCGACGTGGTCCGCTTGCGGCTGCCGCCGTTGCGCGAGCGGCGCGAGGACGTGCCGCGCCTGGCCGAGCGCTTCATGGACGCGGCTGCGCGCCGCTTCGGCGCCGTGCCCAAGCGCTTCGGCAGCGACGCGCTGCAGCGGCTCCTGGCCCACGACTGGCCGGGCAACGTGCGCGAGCTCGAGAACCTGTGCTGGCGGCTCTCGGCACTCGCGCCAGGCGACGTGATCACGGTGGAGGACCTGGGCGACGTCCCCGCCCCAGGCGCGGCGGCCGGCGCCGGGGACTGGGAAGCCCAGTTGCGTGCCTGGGCGCGGCGGCGCCTGTCCGAGGGCGCCACCGACCTGCACGCCGACGCCCTGGCGCGCCTGGACCGCGTGCTGCTGGATGCCGCCCTCGAGCACACCGGCGGGCGCCGCAGCGAAGCGGCGGGCCGCCTCGGCCTCGGGCGCAATACGGTGACGCGCAAGCTCGCCGCTCGCCGCAACCGCAGCTGACGACGACCGCGCGCGTTCACCCGCGGCGGCGGGTGCTGCCGTAGATTGCCGTTCCCCCGCCAGGAGCCCGCCATGCGCCGCATCGCGTCCAGTGCCGTCGCCCTCGCCACCGCCAGCCTGCTTGCCGCCTGCGCCAGCGCGCCGCGCGCGCCTGCGCCCGTGTCCACGCCGCCGCCGCGTGCTGCCGCGGGCACCGCGCAGCAGGCGGTCGCGAACCTCGCCTCGGCCTCCGGCACGCTGGTCAGCGGACGCGTCACGCTGCACGCGGCCGATGACGGCGTGCGCCTCGCCGGCGTGGTCGGCGGGCTGCGGCCCCATGCGGCGCACGCCCTGCAGGTGCACGCGCGGGGCGACTGCAGCGCCGTCGACGCCAGCAGCGCCGGCCCCTGGTTCGATGCCACCGGGGCTGGCGGCGTCGAAGGCAGCCGCGAGCGGATCGTCGCCGACGCCGACGGCGTCGCCAGCGTCGGCGTGCGGGTTCCCGGCGCGGTGCTCGGCGGCGGCGCCGCGAACGACATCGCCGGCCGTGCGCTGGTGGTGCTGGGTTCGACGGCAGGGGCCACCGGCGCGCGGGTGGCCTGCGGCGTCATCACCCCGCAGCCCTGACCGCTTCACGGCGGCCCGACCCGCCATGGCCCATCCTCGGCGGCCCGCATCCGACGGAGACCACGCCATGCGCCATGCGTCCGCACTGCTCGTGCTGCCCCTCACCCTTGCCCTGGCCGCCTGCGGAGGTGCCGGCAACGACGGCGCCCCCGACGACGCCGCCACGCCGCCGGCCACGCAGGCGCCGACCGATGCCCCGGCCGCGACCGCCGGCACGGCAGGTGGCCCCGATCCTGCGATGGGCGCCGCCAATGCCACTGCGACCCTGGCCGCCACCGAAGGCAATTCCGTCGGCGGCAGCCTGCGCTTCAACGCCGCCGACGACGGCGTGCGCATCACCGGCCAGATCACCGGCCTTGCGGCGGACAGCGAACACGGCTTCCACGTCCACGAGACCGGCGACTGCAGCGCGCCGGATGCCTCCAGCGCAGGCGGGCACTTCAATCCCGCGTCCTCGCCGCATGGCCGCGTCGGCCAGCCGCCGCACCACGCCGGCGACACCGACAACCTGACCGCGGACGCCGATGGCGTGGCCGAGGTCGAGCGCCAGCTGCAGGGCGCGACCCTCGGTGACGGCGCCGCCACCGACATCGTCGGCAAGGCGGTCATCGTCCACGCCAAGGCGGACGACTACAGCTCGCAGCCCAGCGGCGATGCGGGCGACCGGCTTGCCTGCGGCGTGATCGAAAGCGCCTCCTGACGCCGGCGTCATCGGCGCCCGCGGCGTTCGCCGCGTGGCGCCGCGTCTAGTCCGCCAGCGCCTCGCGCCCGCTGCCCGCGCAGTGGGCGAACGCCACCGCCACGCCGTGTGCGGCGAGGACGCTGGCGAACTGGCGCTGGCGCGCCTCGAAGTGGGCGAAACGCCGCGACAGCGCGGCTTCGTCGTCCTCGCCGGGGGCGTAGCGTTCGCGCCAGGTGTTCGGCGCGAACAGCGCGATGCAGGCTTCATGGCGGCGGTAGTGCACGAGCGGTTCGGGCGCGGCGTCAAGCCAGGCTTCGCGCGAGGGCGCCAGCAACGCGGTTTCGAGCACCGGCCAGAGCGGACCGAGGCCGACGTGCTCGTATTGCAGCGCGGTCATCGCGCACAGGTCGTGCAGGGTGAGGTAACGCGCGTGCTCGACCTGCATCCCGAAGGCCGCCTGTGCCTCGAGCGCGGTGTCGGCGGCGGCCATGCCACGCTCGACCAGCTCGGTTTCGAGGACGCCCGAGACCCCGGCGATCGTGGATGCCTCGCCGGACAGCACGAACGGCATCACCCGCAAGGGCCCGCCGCGGAACTCGTCGCTGGCCTGGAGCACGTCCGGCAGGCGGCCATCGTGGCTGCCGAATGCGACGATGCGCGCACCGTCCATGCCATCGCGCGGCGCGCGCGCAGCGTACTGCGCCAGCGCCGCGTGCAGCGGCCAGCCCGGCCGCAGCAGTTCCACCGGGTCGTAGTGCGCCGCGACCAGCGCGCAGTCGAGCGTCGCGACCGCAGGCGCATGCCGCGCCAGGTCGCGCGCGACCAGCGCCGCGAGCGCGCCGGCGCGCGTCTGCTCGAGATCCGCATGCGCGGCGTCGCTGCCCGGCACCAGTTCCAGCGCGAGCGCGCCGGCCACGTTGGTCGCGGGATCGAAGTCGGTAGGCATCGTCGTCATTTGCCGTGTGCGGTGGCGGCGCTAAACTCGCGTGCATTATGCCCGCCAAGGCCGGCGGGCACCGTCGCGAGGTCAGCCCGATGCTGCATGGTCGCCCCGTCGCCGTCCTCGGCGGCGTCCGCATTCCCTTCTGCCGCCAGAACACCGCCTACGCCGACGTCGGCAACCTCGGCATGTCGGTGCGCACGCTGGGCGCGCTGGTGGAAAAGTTCGGCCTGCACGGGCAGCAGCTGGGCGAAGTCGCGATGGGCGCGGTCATCAAGCACTCCAGCGACTGGAATCTCGGCCGCGAGGCGGCGCTGTCGTCGGGGCTGTCCGCGCTGACCCCGGGGATCACCCTGCAGCGCGCGTGCGGGACATCGCTGGATTCGCTGATCACGATTGGCAACAAGATCGCCACCGGGCAGATCGAATCCGGCATCGGCGGCGGCAGCGACACCACCTCCGACGTGCCGATCGTGTACGGCAAGACCCTGCGCCGGCGCCTGCTCGCGGCGGCGGCGGCGAAAACGCCCGGCGACAAGCTGGCGCAGTTCCGCGGGTTCTCGTTCGGCGAGCTCAAGCCCGACTTCCCCGGCGTCGCCGAACCGCGCACCGGCAAGTCGATGGGCGAACACTGCGAGGACATGGCCAAGGAGTGGAGCATCTCGCGCGACTCGCAGGACGAGCTCGCCGTGGCCTCGCACCACCGCCTCGCCGCCGCGTACGAACGCGGGTTCTTCGACGACCTGGTGGTGAGCTTCCGCGGCGTCTCGCGCGACAACATCCTGCGCCCGGACACCTCGCTGGAAAAGCTGGCGACGCTGAAACCCGCGTTCGACAAGGCGTCGGGACGCGGCACGCTCACCGCGGCCAATTCCACGCCACTGACCGACGGCGCCGCCGCCTGCCTGCTGGCCTCGGAGGACTGGGCGCGGATGCACGGCCACGAGGTGCTGTGCCAGCTGCGCGACGCACACGTGTCGGCGGTCGACTTCGTCCACGGCGAGGGCCTGCTGATGGCGCCGACGGTCGCGGTCGCGGAGATGCTCGCGCGCAACGGGCTGGCGCTGCAGGACTTCGACGTCTACGAGATCCACGAGGCCTTCGCGGCGCAGGTGCTGTGCACGCTGCGCGCCTGGGAGAGCGAGGACTACTGCCGCACGCGCCTCGGCCTCGCCGCGCCGCTCGGGCGCATCGACCCGCAGAAGATCAACCCCAACGGCTCGTCGCTGGCCACCGGCCACCCGTTCGCGGCCACCGGTGCGCGCATCGTGGCCACCGCCGCGAAGCACCTGCGCGAGCGCGGTGGCGGCCGCTGCCTGGTGTCCATCTGCACCGCCGGCGGCATGGGCGTGGTGGCGATCCTCGAGCGCTGACGGGCGCGGTCAGCCGCGCAGGCGCGGCACGCCGTGGGCATCGCGTTCCTCGACCACGGCCTGGTCGAGGATCGACTGGCGCATGTCGCGGTCGGTGAAGCCGACGACCGCTTCGCCACGCGCCGCGCGGAGCGCATTGGCATAGCTGGTGGCGGCACGGGCATCGTCGCCGGCCTGGGCGAAGCCATGGCCCAGCTCCTCCCACGCATCCGGGCCCGCGCCCTGGGCCAGCGCGCGGTGCAGGTAGGCTTCCGCCTGCGGCCATTGCCCGCGCGTGCGCGCCAGCCGCGCCAGGGTGAGCAGGAGCGCGGGGCTCGCGGGATGCGCCTGCAGCCAGCGCTCGGCCGCCGCCTGGCGCTCCGGCACCCGGCTGATCGGCAGGGTGCCGTAGCGCGTGGCCAGGCCTTCGTCCCAGCGCGCGTCGAGCGCCTGCTCGATGCTCCCCGCGGCCGCGTCTTCCCAGCGCAGCGCGGCGGCCCGGTCGGCATACGCCGCGACCACCGCCGGTTCGGCGCGGAGCGGCTTGGGGAGCGATTCCCAGCGTTCCGCGAGCAGGTTGGCGTCGCCCGCCTCACGCAGGCTGCCGGCGGCCCACCGTGCTTCGTAGTACGCCAGCCGATCCTCCGGAAGCGCCTGTTGCTGCCTGAGCGCGCCGAGCAGTCCGTAGGCTTCCGCGGACTTCCCCGACACGGCCAGCGCCTGGGCGCGCAGCACCAGCCCGCGTGGCGGCAGCGGCTGCGCCGCCGGCGCGTCGAGCGCGACCAGGGCATCGGTGGGGCGGTCGTCGGCCAGGGCGATCTCGGCGCGTGCGATGGCGCGCGACGCGGCGTTGCGGTCGTCCAGGGCATCGATGTGCTGGCGCGCGGCATCGTGGCTGCCGCGGGCACGCGCGGCGTGCGCCGCGCCGAGGCGCGCGACGGCGGCATCGTCGTCGGCGCCGCCCTCGGCGAGCAGTTTCTCGGCGCGGGCGTAGTGGCCCTGGTGCAGGGCCTCCAGGCCGTTGCCCAGCCGCGCCCGCGACTGCCGTTCGCGGCGGTTGCGCCACGCGCGCAGCGGCATCGCGAAGATCGCCCACAGCAGCCACAGGGCGAGCGCGGCCAGCAGCAGGCCGACGGCGACCCACAACAGCGTGGTCCGGTAGTCGGTGCCGCGGTAGCGCACCAGCACTTCGCCCGGGTCCTGGGCCAGCAACTGCCAGGCGAGGGCACCGACGATCGCGAGCAGGATCCAGAGCAGGAGGTTGCGGAACAGTTTCATGGGCGGCTCTCCGTTCGTGCCAGCCTAACGTGCGGCGTGTTCGCCGGGCGTCGATGTCCGCGTCGGGCCTCTCAGTGGGCCTCGCGGAGCCTGCGCAGCTGCTCCAGGGTGGTGCCGAGCGTCGGGATGTCCAGCGCCAGCGATCGCCGCTGCAGGCCACGCAGGCGCCCGCGCAGGGCCTCGCGCGCCGGACTGGGCGGCCACAGCCGCAGGACCTGGCCGTCCATCCGCGACAGCGCGCGACGGAACCCCGCCTCGTCGCGGCGCTCGAGGCTGGCGCGGGCGAGCGAGAGCTCCACCTCCAGGGCCGCGAGCCCGGCCTCGCGGTCCGCCGCCGGCAGCAGCGGCGCGGCCGCCGTCGATGGCCGGATGTCGACGATGCGCGCCGCGACCCGCCGCCACCACGGCAGCTGCGGCGCGTCCGCGTCCGGTTCCACGGGCAAGGCGTCCAGCGTCGCGGCAACCGCGTCGAGCGCCGCCGCGGCGGCGGCACGCGGGTCGGTGGGCAGCGCATCCAGCTGTCCGCGCTCCTGCACGAGCACCTGCCGCAGGTCGAGCATGTCCGGGGTCGCGATCCGGTCCAGGACGTGGGCGGCAAGCGCATAGGCGCGGCGCGCGCCATCGAGGTCGCCGGCGAGCGCCAGCCGTTGGCCACCCTGCACCAGCAGCAGTTCGACCTCGTCCAGGCGCAGCGCCTGCGTCGGCGCCCGCGCCGGATCCGCGAGCCGCCGCACGCTGTCCTCGAGCAGCGCCGCGCGCTGCCCCAGGCCCAGCACTTCGTCGCGCAGCACCTGGTTGGTCGCCACCGCCTGCTGCAGCCGGCGTGCCTGCGCGCGCTGGCTGCGCAGCAGGGCGTCGACGCGGGCCTCGAGCGCAGCGTCGCGCTGGCGGCGCCCGGCATCGTCGGCCAGCCGTCGCGCCTGGTCCGCCTGCCACGCCTGCCAACCGGCCCAGGCCGCCAACGGCAGCAACACGATCGCCAGCAGCCAGGCGATGGCGGACGTGCGGCGGGCGGCCGCGGGCGGGGAGGCAGTGGTGTTCACGCGGGGCGGCGTCCGCCGGTACGGCGCGCCATGTTAGGGCTTCCCCGCGGCGGCGGCACACGCGGCAAGCAGCGCGCGGGGCGTGGCGTCGGCGGCCTGCACGACATCGTCGAACCCCAGCGCGCGCGCCCGTGCCGCCAGCCGCGCGCTGGCGGCGGCAACCCGCGCGCGGCGAAGGCGGTCGATGGCGGCCTGCGGCAGGCGCGCGAGCAGCGTCTCCAGCGCCTCGCCGCTGCCCAGGGCCAGCAGCAGCGGCGCGTCCAGTGCGCACAGGCGCGCCACCGCCCGCGGCGCGGGGGGCACGGCGATGCGTTCGTAGACGTCGGCGCGACGGACCGACGCGCCGCGGCGGGCGAGGGTGGCGGCGATGACGCCGCGTCCCCCGGGTGCCGTGACCAGGCCCACCGCGAGGCCGTCGACCGACTGCAGTGCCGGGAGTGCCAGCAACCCTTCGCTGTCCATGCGCGCGGGCGTCTCCACGTCCGCCACGCCCGCGCGGCGCAAGGCGCGCGCGGTGCCGGTGCCGACGGCCACGAACCGCGTGCCGCGCACCAGGCCGAGGTCGCGCAGGACGCTGGCCGCGGCCACGGCGGGTGGGCTGGTGAAGACCACGCGGGGTGCCGCGAGTGCCGCATCGAGCGCGGCGCGGGTGCCGGCGTCGGCGCGGTGCACGATGCGCCACGGCGACAATGCGAGCAGCCGCGCGCCGTGCGCGGCCGCGGCGCGGCGCATGCCGCCGTGCGCAGCCACCGGCCGCAGCGAGATGACGTAGCATCCTTCGAGGGCTGCGGGCATGGCGTCGCGTGACATCGCGGCAGCTTGTCCGCTCGCTGCGCGTGCCGCAAGCGATGTCCTCCTTCTTCCAACGACCTCGTGAACACATGACTGATGCCGCGGCGCTGGACGCCATCGCCCGACACTTCGACGCCATGCCCCCCGTGGCCGGCATGGGGATCCGCATCGCCGGCTACGACGGCGACGCATTGCGCCTGCACGCGCCGCTCGCGCGCCACGTCAACGACAAGGGCTGCGCGTTCGGCGGCAGCCTCGCCTCGCTGATGACGCTGGCGGCGTGGGGCCTGGTGACCCTGCGCCTGGAGCACGCCGGCCTGGATGCGGACGTCTTCGTGGCCGACAGCCAGGTGCGCTACCTGAAGCCGCTGTTCGCCGATCTCGAGGCCGAGGCCCGGCTCGCCGAAGGCGACGGCTGGTCGCCCTTCCTGGCGACGCTGCGCGAGCGTGGCCGCGCGCGCGCGGTGCTCGCCACGACGGTGCGCCTGCCCGATGGCGGCGTGGCCGCCGACGCCCGCGCCCGTTACGTCGCCATCGCCAGGCGCTAGGATGGCCGCCGCACATCCAGCAGGGGAACGGAGATGACCATCGTCCGCGCGTGGCTGCTCGCGTGCCTCGCCACCGTCGCGCTCGCCGGCTGCGCCAGCGCCGGGGGCCAGAAGGACGCGCTCGAGCGCGCCCAGTACGCCTGGTCGGCGGCGATCCGCTGGGGCGATTTCGAGGGCGCATGGAACCTCGTCGACCCGGAATACCGCGAGGCGCACCCGCTGACCGACGTGCAGCTGGCGCGCTATTCGCACATCCAGGTGTCGAGCTACCGCGACATGGCCACCGAAGTGGGGCCGGCGACGGCTGCGCGCCAGGTCCAGATCGGGGTCATCAACCGCCACACCATGGCCGAACGCACGCTGCGCTACACCGAACAGTGGCGTTACGACGAGGCCGCGCGCACCTGGTGGATCACCGGCGGCCTGCCGGACTTCTGGGCCGGCGAATAGCCGCCGCGCTGGCGCCCCCGGCGGCCGTGGGCGACAATCGCCGCCCGCTGTCCGTCCCCAGGCCCCCGTGAGCTTCGAAGAACTGCAGGCCTTCCTCGGCCGCAACCCCCTGCTGTCCCTGGCGCTGCTGGGCCTGACGCTGGCCATCGTCTACAACGAGGTCGCGCGCCTGTTCCGCGGCTTCAAGGGCCTGCGCCCGGCCGAACTCACCGTGCTGATGAACCGCGAGAACGCGCTGGTGGTCGACCTGCAGCCGGCGGCGGACTTCGAGAAGGGGCATATCCCGGGTTCGAAGAACGTGCAGATGAGCCAGTTCGACCCCGAGCACAAGAAGCTCGCCGCGGCGAAGTCGCTGCCGGTGGTGGTGGTGTGCAAGACCGGCCAGTCCGCCACCGCGGCGGCCAGGCGGCTGCGCAAGGCCGGTTTCGAGCGCGTGCACGTGCTCGAAGGTGGCATCGGCGCGTGGCAGCACGCCGACCTGCCGCTGGCCAAGGGCCGCAACTGACGCCCGCCGCCGCGACGCCGCGGCGGCCGGCCTCCGCGAGGGTGCGATAATCGCCCTCTTTCCGAATTCCAGCTGGAGTCCACGATGTCCGACCAATCCGCCAACGGCGCCGCCGCACCCGCGCCCGCGCAGCCCACCGGCCCGCAGTTCAGCGTCGAGAAGATCTACGTCAAGGACCTCTCCTTCGAGGCGCCGAAGACCCCGCAGGTCTTCAGCGAGCAGGCCCAGCCGCAGCTGCAGATGAACCTCAACCAGCGCGTGCAGCGCCTGGGCGAGGGCATGTTCGAGGTGGTGCTCGGCATCACCCTGACCTGCAGCGTCGGCGAGGACAAGACGATCTACGTGGTGGAAGTGCAGCAGGCGGGCCTCTTCGGCCTGGCCGGCTTCGACGACGCCACCCTGGACGCCATGCTCGGCACCCATTGCCCGAACGTGCTGTACCCCTATGCGCGCCAGATCATCGGCGAGCTGATCCAGGCGGGCGGTTTCCCGCCGTTCCTGCTGCAGCCGATCAACTTCGAGGCGCTGTACGCCGAAGGCGTCCGCCAGCGCGCGCAGCAGCAGGCCGCGGCGACCAGCCTCGCCGACAGCGAGACCGCCGGCAACGCCTGAGTGACGCAGGCCGAGCCCACCCTGGCGGCGGCGGTCGCGCCGGCCGTCGCGGTCCTCGGCGCCGGCTCCTGGGGCACGGCGCTGGCGGCGCTGATCGCCCGCCACGGCTGCCCGGTGCGCCTGTGGGGACGCGACGCCGCCGTGGTCGACGCCATCGACGCAGGCCAGGGCAACCCGCGCTACCTGCCCGGGATCCCGCTGCCCGCCACCCTGCGCGCGACCACCGATCTCGAGGCGGCGCTGTCCGGCGCCGACCTGGTGCTGGTGGTGGTGCCGTCCCATGCCTTCGCCGAAACCCTGCGCACGCTGGCACCGCTGCGTCCGCGCACGGCCGGCGTGGCCTGGGCCACGAAGGGGTTCGAACCCGGCTCGGGTCGCTTCCTGCATGAAGTCGCGGGCGGCATCCTGGGGCCGGGCGTCCCGCTCGCCGTGGTCACCGGGCCGTCGTTCGCGAAGGAAGTGGCGGCGGGCCTTCCGACCGCGCTCACGGTGCATTCCGACGACGACCCCTTCGCGCAGCAGGTCGCCGACGTGCTGCATGGTCCGGCGTTCCGTGCCTATACCGGCGATGACATGCTGGGCGCCGAGCTCGGCGGCGCGATGAAGAACGTGCTGGCGGTCGCCACCGGCGTCGCCGACGGCATGGGCCTGGGCCTCAATGCGCGCGCCGGCCTGATCACCCGCGGACTCAACGAGATGCTGCGCCTCAACATCGCCATCGGCGGCCGGCCGGAGACGCTGATGGGGCTCGCCGGGCTCGGCGACCTGGTGCTGACCTGCACCGGCGACCTCTCGCGCAACCGCCGCCTGGGCCTGGCGCTCGGCCGGGGCCAGAGCCTGGACGAGGCCGTTCGCGAGATCGGCCAGGTGGTCGAGTCGGTGCAGACGGCCGACGAGGTGATGCGCCAGGCCGATCGCCACGGCGTCGAACTGCCCATCGCGAGCAACGTGCGCGATGTGCTCCATGGCGCGATCACGCCGGCGGAGGGCCTGTCGCGCCTGCTCGCCCGCGAGCAGAAGGCGGAATATCCGAGCAACCTGTTCGCCTGATCCGGCGCACGGGCAAAAAAAAGCCCCGGCTGTTGCAGAGCCGGGGCGGATCGCGATGTCCAGGAGAGAGGACGAACGTCGCGAGATGTCGCGCGGGCGCCGGTCACCGGCACCCGCCTGCGCGCGTTGGCGCTTACCAGGTGAAGCGCGGACCCACGAACCACTCGGAGCCGCCGTCGGCGAGCTTGACCTCGCCGCTGAGGCCCCAGTTGGGGTTGAACTTCACCTGCGCGCCGAGGCGGCCATAGAAGTCATCGGCATTGCCGCCGAAATCCTGATAGCCGGCGAGTGCATAACCTTCGAGGTTGCGGGTGAGCGCGCTGCGCACGCCCACTTCGACGCTGTAGCCGTCGTCGCCGTCGTCGATGTCGTAGTTCACGCCGCCGACGGTGACGTCGTCGATCTCGAACTTCTCGTAGGCCGCGCGCGCCACCAGGTCGGTGTTGGCGGCAACGGCGAGGTTGTAGCCCAGGCCCACGCGCCACTGGTTGACGTCGGTCTCCACGCGGCTGTCGAGGAAGTCGAAGCGATCCGATTCCTGCGCGGTGAAGCCGCCGAAGGCGTGGAAGTTCGGCGACAGCGCCACGGACGCGTTCACGCCCAGCCCGTCGGCATCGATGTCGTCGTTCTCGTTGTCGATGTTGGTGGCGACGTAACCGCCTTCGACGTAGTTGTAGCTCAGGCCGTCGGCGGCGGACGCGGCGAACGGCAGGGCGGCGACGAGGGCGATGGCAAGCACGGAAGTCTTCATTGGGTTCGCCTTTATGTTCTTGTTGTTCTGGGGGAAAGAGAGCGGCCACGGGCGGTGGGAGGGGAGAGAGCCGTTCGGGGAAAACGGAGCCGCCCGTGACCGAGACCGGCATTCTCCAGAGCCCCCGGGAACGCAGGCTGAATACTGAACCCGTCGGTGCAGGAACTTTTTCTTGACCTGGAAGTCGCGTTCGGCGCAGGCATCGCGCCGGCATGCCGCTCGCTCAGGTGCCGCTGCCCCGGAAACCGCACTGCCGCCAGGCTTCGAAGACGACCACCGCGACCGCGTTCGACAGGTTGAGGCTGCGGCTCCGGGGGGCCATCGGCAGGCGCAGGCGCTGCGCCGCCGGAACCGCCTCCAGGACCTCGCCGGGGAGGCCGCGGCTCTCGGCGCCGAACAGGAAGGCGTCGCCCGCGGCGTAGGCGGGCGCGTCGTGGCGCACGGTGCCGCGGGTGCTCAGGGCGAACAGGCGTGCCGGCGCGATCGCCGCGAGCGCGGCGTCGAGCCCGGGATGCACGGACACCCCCACGTACTCGTGGTAGTCGAGCCCTGCACGGCGGAGCTGCCGGTCCTCGAGGTCGAAGCCCAGTGGCGCCACCAGGTGCAGCCGCGCGCCGGTGTTCGCGCACAGGCGGATGACGTTGCCGGTATTCGGCGGGATCTCGGGCTGGAGGAGGATGACGTCGAACATGGCGTCATCATGCCGGCGGCAAGCGCCCCGTCACCAGGGCAGCGGCTCGCCCTGCCAGTCGAGGAAGCGTCCGCTGTCGTCGGGCGACGCACCGTCGATCACGCGCAGCAGGCCGGCGGCCGCATCCGCCGGCTCCACCTGCGCGCCGTCCCCGCCCATCTCCGTGCGCACCCAGCCGGGATGCAGCGCGAGCACGATGATCCCGCGGTCGCGCAGCGCGGCGGCGAGCAGGCGCGTGGCCATGTTCTGGGCCGCCTTGCTGATGGAGTAGCTGGGCGTGCCGTAGCGGGTGGTGTTGGCGATGGAGCCGAGCTGCGAGGAGACGTTGCCGATGCGCGCGCCGTCGGCGAGCCATGGCGCCAGCGCCTGCGCCAGCAGGAAGGGCCCCATGGCGTTTGTGCGGAAGCTGTCGTCGAGGTGGCCGGCGCCGGTGCTGCCGAAGCGCTCGCCGGAATGCAGCACGCCGGCGTTGTTGAGCACCAGGTCGATGCGCGCCCCCTCGTCGCCGAGCACCAGTGGCAGCTCGCCGACCAGGGCCGCCTGCGATTGCGGGGACGCGACGTCCAGCGGCAGCACGTGCAGGCGCCCCGGGTGCTCGCCGGCAAGCGCATTGAGCGCCCCTGCGCGGCCCGGGCTGCGGGCGGTGGCGACCACGCGGTCGCCGCGGGCGAGCAGCTGCCGCGTGGCCTCCAGGCCGATGCCGCGGTTGGCGCCGGTCACCAGCGCCTGGCGGGGGATGCGTGACATGGCCGCAGCCTGCGTGGCGGAGCGTGCAGGCACCGTGGTGGCCGGGACCTTCGGCCCGTCCGCGGCGGAGGTGCAGGCGATACCATGCCGCGACCCCCCGCACTGCCCCTGGAGCCCGCATGTCCCTGCCGTCCCTTGCCACGACCCTCCGGCCGCGCGCGGTCGCACTGGCCCTGGCGCTCGCCCTCGGCACGGGCGCGGCGTTCGCACCCGTGGCGGCGGACGTGGCGGCGCCGGCCCCGGCGGTGGAGATCCCGTACGAGACCTTCACCCTGCCCAATGGCCTGCGCGTGGTGGTGCACACCGACCGCAAGGCGCCGATCGTCGCGGTGAACATCTGGTACCACGTCGGCAGCAAGGACGAGCCGGCCGGCCGCAGCGGTTTCGCCCACCTTTTCGAGCACCTGATGTTCCAGGCCAGCGAGAACCACAAGGGCGAGTACTTCGAGCCGTTCAAGCAGGTGGGCGTCACCGACCAGAACGGCACCACCAACACCGACCGCACCAACTACTTCCAGAACGTACCCACCACCGCGCTCGACACCGCGCTGTGGATGGAGTCCGACCGCATGGGCCACCTGCTGGGGGCGGTGGACAAGGCCGCGCTCGACGAGCAGCGCGGCGTGGTCCAGAACGAGAAGCGACAGGGCGAGAACCAGCCCTACGGCCAGGCCTGGCAGAAGCTCAACCAGGCGCTGTATCCGGAAACGCACCCGTACCACCACAGCGTCATCGGCTCGATGAACGACCTGGACGCCGCGGCGCTCGAGGACGTGCAGGCCTGGTTCCGCGCCTGGTACGGGCCCAACAACGCGGTGCTGGTCCTCGCCGGGGACATCGACGTCGAGACCGCGAAGCGCAAGGTCACGGAGTACTTCGGGCACATCCCGGCAGGCCCCGACATGGCGCAGCCGGCCGTGGACGTCGCGCGGCGCACGCAGTCGACGCGGGAGACCATGGAGGACAAGGTCCCGCAGCCGCGCATCTACCGGCTGTGGAACGTGGCCCAGACCGGCACCGTCGACCTCGACCGCCTGCAGCTGCTCGGCCAGGTGCTGGGCGGCAGCAAGTCCTCGCGACTGGACACGCGCCTGCTGCACGGGGACAAGCTCGTCGACAGCATCAGCGCCGGTGCGTACCCCAAGCAGTTGGGGTCCAACTTCATCATCGTGGCCGACGTCAAGGCGGGCGTGGAGCCTGCGCGCGTCGAGGCGATCATCGACGAGGAAGTGCGCAGGCTGCTGGCCGAAGGCCCCACCGCGGAGGAACTGGCGCAGGCCAAGACCATGGTGCGCGCGGGCTTCATCCGCGGCATCGAGCGGATCGGAGGATTCGGCGGCAAGGCCGACGTGCTCGCCGAGTGCGCCGTGTACGAGGACGACCCGGGCTGCTTCCGTGCCTCCCTCGCCAACATCGCCGCCGCCACCGCCGACGATGTCCGCGCCGCGGGCAGTGAATGGCTGTCCCGTGGCGACCACACGCTGGTGGTGGTGCCGGGCGAGCGCACCCCGCTCGCGGAGGCGCCTGCCGTGACGCCGGCGCCGTTCGAGCTGCCACCCGTCGACCCGGGATACGCCACGACGCCGCCGGCGATCGACCGCAGCCAGGGCGTGCCGGTGACGCGGGAGTTTCCGCCGCTGAAGTTCCCCGAGCTCCAGCGCGCGACGCTGTCCAATGGCACCACCATCGTCCTCGCCGAGCGCCACGAGGTGCCGGTGGTGCAGATGAGCTACGAGTTCGACGGCGGCTACACCGCCGACCACGGCCGCAAGGCCGGCACCTCCAGCTTCGCCATGGGCGTGCTGGACGAGGGCGCCGGTGAACTCGGCGCCCTCGCGTTCGCGAACCGCGCCGAAGCCCTCGGCGCCAGCCTGGGTGCCGGTGCGTCGCTGGATGGCGGCAGCGCCTACCTGTCGGCGCTGAAGGAGAACCTCGACCCGTCGCTGGCGCTGTTCGCCGACATGGTGCGCCGCCCGCGCTTCGATCCCGCCGAAGTCGAGCGCATCAAGGCCAGCTGGATCGCCGGCATCGCGCAGGAGAAGGCGCGTCCGACCACCGCGGCCCTGCGCGTGCTGCCGCCGCTGCTGTACGGCGAAGGCCATGCCTATGCGCTGCCGTTCACCGGCAGCGGCACCGAGGCCTCGATCGCGGCGCTCACCCGCGACGACCTGGTGCGCTTCCACCGCGACTGGGTGCGGCCGGAAGGCGCGACGCTGGTGGTGGTCGGCGATACCACGCTCGCCGAGGTGGTGCCGCTGCTCGAGCGCCACTTCGGCGACTGGCGCGGCGAGGGCCCGCCACCGGAGGCGCCGGCGGTGACCGGGGTCCCGCGCCCGGCGTCGCCGCGCGTGTTCCTGGTCGACCAGCCGGGCGCGGTGCAGGCCAACATCTTCGCCGCGCAGGTGGTGCCCTCGTCGCGCGACGAGGGTGCGACCCGCTTCGACATCGCCAACGGCGTCATGGGTGGCGACTTCACCTCGCGCCTCAACATGAACCTGCGCGAGGACAAGCACTGGTCGTACGGCGCGCGCAGCAGTGCCTCGGGCGCGCTCGGGCAGCGGCCGTGGATCGCGTCCGCACCGGTGCAGATCGACCGCACGGCGGACGCCATGCGCGAGATGCAGCGCGAGATCGCCGAGTACGCCAGCGGCAGCCGGCCGCCGACCGCGGCGGAAGTCGCCCGCATCCGCGCCATCAACACGCTCAGCCTCCCGGGTGCCTACGAGACGGCGTCCTCGGTGATGTCCACCATCGCCGGGATCGTCCGCTACGACCGCCCGGACGACTACGTGTTCCGGCGCAAGGCCGAGATCGAATCGATGACGCCGGAGCAGGTGGCGGCTGCGGCGCGGGTGCTCGATCCGCAGGCGCTCACGTGGGTCGTGGTCGGCGACCTCGACCAGATCGCGGCGCCCGTGCGCGCGCTGGAGCTGGGCGAGGTGTCGGTGATCGACGCCGACGGCCGCCCGGCCGCGCAGGGAGGTGCGAAGTGAGCCGCGCCGGCCGCGGTGCCCGCGCGATGGCGCGCCCGGCGCTGGCCACCCTGGCCGGAGCGCTGTGTCTCGGTGGCTGCACCTGGGTGCACATGGCGCCGGGCGCGGGTGCCGTGGAGGTGATGGCGTCTCCGCCGGCAGGCTGCGAGAAGCGCGGCGAGGTGGAGGTCGCGGTGAAACACAGCGTCGCCTTCATCGATCGCAATGCGCTGCGCGTGCGCGAGGAGCTGGAGACGCTGGCCCGCAACGAGGCCCCCGGCCTCGGCGCCAACGCCATCCATCCGCTCGCGGACCCCGTGCGCGGCAGCCAGCGCTTCGCCGCCTGGCGCTGCCCGCGCTGAATGCGTTGCCCGGCGCGACATGCGCCGGGTGGCCGAAGCCGGTACCCTTAGCGTCCTTTTGCCCACCGGCGGCCAGTCCATGCTGTTCCAACACGTAGCGATCGCGGGTCTCGCGCACATCGACGCCCCGCGGCGCCTGAGCACCGAGGAGATCAACGCGCGGCTGAAGCCGACGCTCGATCGCCTCAAGATCAAGACCGACGTGCTCCAGGACATCGCCGGGATCCACGCGCGCAGGCTGTGGGACGACAACGTCCTCGCCTCCGATGCCGCGACCCTCGCCGGCGTCAAGGCGCTGGCCGACGCCGGCATCGATCCCTCGCGCGTGGGCCTGCTGGTCAACACCTCGGTGAGCCGCGACTACCTCGAGCCCAGCACCGCGAGCATCGTCAGCGGCAACCTCGGCATGTCCGACACCTGCCAGAACTTCGACGTCGCCAACGCCTGCCTCGCCTTCATCAACGGCATGGATATCGCCAGCCGGATGATCGAGCGCGGCGAGATCGACTACGCGCTGGTGGTCGACGGCGAGACCGCGAACCTCGCCTACGAAAAGACGATCGAGCGCCTGCTCGGCCCCGATGTCACCGAAGAGCAGTTCCGGAACGAGATGGCGACGCTGACCCTGGGGTGTGGCGCCGCCGGCATGGTGCTCGCTCGTGCCGAACTCGCCCCGGGCGCGCCGCGCTACCGCGGCGGCGTCACCCGCGCCGCCACCGAGTGGAACACGCTGTGCCGCGGCAACCTCGACCGCATGGTCACCGACACCCGGATGCTGCTGATCGAGGGCATGAAGCTCGCGCAGAAGACCTTCGTCGCGGCCAAGGTCGCGCTTGGCTGGGCGGTGGAGGAGCTGGACGAGTTCGTGATCCACCAGGTCAGCAAGGTGCACACGCAGGCCTTCATCCAGGCCTTCGGCATCGACCCGAAGAAGGTCATGACCATCTTCGGCGAGCATGGCAACATCGGGCCGGCGTCGGTGCCGATCGTGCTCAGCAAGCTGCGCGAGATGGGCCGCCTGAAGAAGGGCGACCGCGTCGCGCTGCTGGGCATCGGCTCCGGCCTGAACTGCTCGATGGCCGAAGTGGTCTGGTAGAGCGCAGGCACGGCAGCAGCGCGACGAGGCCGGCACAGCCCGGCCTCTTCCATTTCCGGCGCCACGGGAGCATGCAATGGAGCCCGGCATCGATGTCCTCGCCCTGCTGGCGCTGGCCGCATTCGTCGCCGGCATCATCGATGCGCTCGCGGGTGGCGGAGGCCTGATCACGATCCCGGCGCTGATGGCGGCCGGCGTGCCGCCGGTGCAGGCGATCGCCACCAACAAGCTGCAGTCCAGTGTCGGCACCGCCGGCGCGGTATTCGCGTTCGCGCGCCAGGGGCGGATCGACTTCCGCCGGTTCCTGTGGCCGGCGGTCGGCGCATTCGCCGGCTCGGTGGCGGGCGCGCTGGCGCTGCAGGCCGTGGATCCCTCGTTCCTGGCCGGCCTGGTGCCGGTGCTGCTGGTGGCGATGGCGGCGTACTTCGTGTTCGGCCCCAAGGCAAGCGAAACCGATACCCGCGCACGCCTGGGCGATGCCGCACTGGTGCTGGTGATGTTCGCGATCGGCTTCTACGACGGCTTCTTCGGCCCCGGCACCGGCTCGTTCATGGCCACGGCGCTGGTAGCGCTGTTCGGGATGGGGCTGGTGTCGGCGACGGCGCACACCAAGTTCCTCAACCTCGCGAGCAATATCGCCGCGCTGGCCACGCTCGTGGTGGGCGGACAGGTGCTGTGGCTGGTGGGACTGGTGATGGCGGGCGCCAGCCTCGCCGGCGGCCAGATTGGCGCCCACCTCGCGCTGCGCGTCGGCGGCCGTGCCATCCGCCCGCTGCTGGTGGTGATGTCGCTGGCGCTGACGGTCAAGCTGCTGTCGGACCCGGACAACCCTCTGACGGTGATGCTGCGCGGCGGTTGAAGACGCCGCGAACCTGCCGCCCCGCCGCCGGTCAGTCGACTTCGAGCCGGGCCGGTGCCGCCGCCAGCGCGTCGACGAGGCGTTGCGGGTGCACCGGCTTGACGAAGTGGTGCGCGAAGCCGGCTTCGTCCGACTTCGCGCGGTCGCCTGCCTGCCCGTACCCGGTGAGCGCGATGAATGCCGCATCGCCGTGCGCCGGCCGTGTGCGGATCTCACGGGCCAGTGCGTAGCCGTCCATGCCAGGCAGTCCGATGTCGAGGATGAAGACATCGAACGTCGCCGCCGCCGCCGCCTCGATCGCGGCGACAGGGTCGGTCTGCACCGTCACCGCGTGCCCGAGCGCGACCAGCAGGCTGGCCAGCGTGTCGGCGGCGTCGAGGTTGTCGTCGACCACCATGATCCGCCGCGGCTGCGCCTTCGTCGCGGGGCCGGGCGCCGGCTGCGGCTCCGGCATGGCCGGTGCCTGGACCAGCGGCAGGGTGACCGTGAACGTGCTGCCCCGGTCGACGCCGGCGCTGCGCGCGGTGACGCGGCCGCCGTGCAGTTCCACCATGCTCTTCACCAGCGCGAGGCCGAGGCCCAGCCCGCCATGCGCGCGGTCCGGCGTCCGCCTGCCCTGGGTGAACAGCTCGAACACGTGCGGAAGCAGCGACGGATCGATGCCGCTGCCGGTATCGGTGACGGCCACCACGGCGCAGCCGTCCTCCACCTGCGTGAGCAGGGTGATCTCGCCACCGTCGCTGGTGTACTTGGCGGCGTTGTTGAGCAGGTTGACGATCACCTGCACCAGCCGGGTGCGATCGCCGCGCACCGGCACCCGCGCCGCCGTCGCGCGCACGGTCAGCACGTGGCGGCGCGCCTCGATGAAGGGACGCGCCTGCTCCACCGCGTGCGCCACCACCGACTTGAAGTCGAGCAGCTCGTGCTCCAGCGTCACCAGGCCGCGCGTGACCCGCGAGACATCCAGCAGGTCGTCGACCAGGCTGGTCATGTGCGCGACCTGCCGGGAGATGATGGTGGCCGCGTGCAGCACCTGCTGCTGGTCCGCCGCCGGCAGCCGGAGCAGCTCGGCGGCGGTGCTGATGGGTGCCAGCGGGTTGCGCAACTCGTGGGCCAGCATCGCAAGGAACTCGTCCTTGCGCCGGTCGGCGTCCTGCAGCGCGTCGGTGGCCAGCCGGTTCTGGGTGACGTCGCTGCCCACGACGAAGATGCCGGGCTGGCCGCCGTCGTCGTCGAGCAGCGGCTGGTACACGAAGTCGACGTAACGCTGCACGTCGGGCTCGCCCGGGGGCCCCTTGAGCAGGATGGCGCCGCCCGACACCACGCGCGCGGTGCGGGTGGCGTAGACGTCGTCGAGCATGGCCACGAAGCCCGCGTCCGTCGCTTCCGGGATCACCTCGCGCACCGGCCTGCCGATGAGCTCGCGCTCGCGCGGCCCCACCAGGCGCCGGTAGGCGGCATTGACCAGTTCGAAGACGTGGTCCGGGCCGCGCACCACGGCCATGAAGGAGGGCGCCTGCTCGAACAGCTGGCCGAGCCGGTCGCGCTGCGCTTCCAGTTGCCGGGTGAGCGCCTGTTCGGCGATGGCGCGTTCGACGGCCGAGCGCGTGCGCTCGGCCGCGTCCTCGGCGAGCGTGACGTCGGTGTCGGTCCAGCGCCGGGGCTCCCCCGCCCCGACCGCCAGGACCGCGATCAGCCGTGCATTGCGCACGATGGGCACGATCACCATCGCCCCCAGCGACAGCTGCGCGAAGATGCTGCCGGATCCGGGCAGGGCCGCATCCGCGCCGGTATCGTCGAGCCGCACCGTGGTCCCGGCGCGGAGGTCGGCCGCCAGCGCGGAGCCGAACGCCTCCAGCGGGAATGCCTGGCCCAGCACGCTCGCCACCGTGCCGTCGTGCCAGGCCGGCAGGTTCACGTGGATGTGCTCGCCCTCGACGGTGGCATAGCCGACGCGCCGCGCACCGAAGTACTCGCCCAGCACCTTGCAGGTCCAGCCGGTGATTTCGACCGGCGAGCCCAGCCGCCGCAAGCCGTCGGAGAGTTCGAGCTGGAACTGGCGGCGCTGCTCGGCCAGCACCGACGACGTGGTCTCGACGCACGTCACCAGCATGCCGCCGACCGCGCCCGTGGCGTCGCGGACGGGGCTGTAGGAGAAGGTGAACCAGGTGCGCTCGCGATAGCCGAAGCGCTCCATGTCGATCGGCAGGTTCTCGAAGAAGCTGGACTCGCCGGCCAGCGCGCGTTCGGCGATCGGTCCCAGCTGCGGCCAGACGTCCTCCCACGTTTCCGGGAACGAGCGGCCGAGCCAGGCCTTCCGTCCCAGCACCGGCAGGTAGGCGTCGTTGGGAAACCCGATCAGCTGCGGCCCCCACACCAGGTACATCGGGAACCGCGATCCGAGGATGATGCCCAGCGTCGTTTTCAGGGGCTCGGGCCAGCCGGTCATGTCGCCCAGGGACGTGCCTCGCCAGTCGTGCGCGGCGATCCGCGCGGCCACGATGCTGTCGCCATGGAGGAAGGCAGGCATGGCCGCGGACGGCCCGGTGCGGTCGACGGGATTGCTGGACACGGGCGTCATCGGGGCGGGGGCCCTGCATTGTGGCCCGTGCCGTCTGGTGGGCGTGAAAGCGCAGGCCGTCGCCTTCGGACGCCCCGCGGCATGAGCCGGCGCGCCCGACCCTACAATGTCCGGCCCGAGGCGGCAGCGGCATCCGATGCAGTTCCCCGACTACCCGTTCGTCCCGAAGCGCCTCGACGTGCGCCCCGGCATCGCCATGTCCTACCTCGACGAAGGCCCGCGCGATGCGGAGGTGGTGGTCATGCTGCACGGCAACCCGTCGTGGAGCTACTACTGGCGCCACCTGGTGCCGGCGCTGTCCGACCGCTACCGCTGCATCGTGCCCGACCATGTCGGCATGGGCCTGTCGGACCGGCCGGACGATGCGCCGGGTGCCTCGCCGCGCTACGAGTACACGCTGCAGTCGCGGGTGGAGGATCTCGCAACGCTGCTCGCGCACCTGGGCATGGAGGGCCCGGTGACGCTGGCGGTGCACGACTGGGGCGGGATGGTCGGCTTCGGCTGGGCGCTGCGCGATCCGACGCGGGTCCGGCGCCTGGTGGTCACCAATACGGCCGCCTTCCCGCTGCCGGCGGCCAAGCCGATGCCCTGGCAGCTTTCACTGGGCCGCGACTCGCGCATCGGCGGCTACCTGATCCGTCGCTTCAACCTGTTCGCGCGTGGTGCCGCGCGCCTGGGGACGGAGCGCCGGCTGCCGGCGGAAGTGCGTCGCGCCTACAGCGCGCCCTATGACGGCTGGCGCGAGGCCATCGCCACCCTGCGCTTCATGCAGGACATCCCGCTGGCCGAGGGCGACCGCGCCTGGCCGCTGCTCGCGGCGTCCGCGCGGCAGTTGCCGGCGTACGCCGACCGCCCGGCCTTCATCGGCTGGGGCCTGCGCGACTTCGTCTTCGACCGGCACTTCCTCGACGGCTTCCGCCGCGCGCTGCCGGATGCGGAGGTGCACGCGTTCGACGATGCCGGGCACTACGTGCTGGAGGACCGGCACGAGGTGCTGGTGCCCGCGATCCGGCGGTTCCTGGACGCGCATCCGCTGTAGGCGGCGGGCGGGTGTGGGAGCGACGGCAGTCGCGGCTCCCGTCGCTGCCACACCGCAGCGGGCATCCCGACGCGCCGCTGCCTACAATCCACGCATGTCCCCCGAGCCCTGCAACATCGCCGCGGCACTGCCGCGGCTGGCCGCGACGCGTCCCGACCAGGTCGCGATCCGCTGCCCCGGCCGCGACGGCGGCTACACCGACGCGCTGACCTATGGCGCACTGGACGCACGCAGCGACGCCATCGCCGCCGGCTTTGCCACACGCGGCATCGTTGCCGGCACCCGCACCGTGGTCATGGTGCGGCCGACGCCGGAGTTCTTCCTGGTGATGTTCGCGCTGTTCAAGGCCGGCGCGGTGCCGGTGCTGGTGGATCCGGGCATCGCACGCAGCGCGCTGCGCCAGTGCCTGGCCGAAGCTCGGCCGGAGGCCTTCGTCGGCATCCCGCTGGCGCACGTGGCACGCGCGGTGCTGCGGTGGGCGCCGGCGGTGCGTACACGCATCACCACGGGCACGCGGCGCCTCCTGGCCGACGCCACGCTCGCCGACATCGAGCGCGCCGGCCATGGCGGCGGCGCGCGCCTCGCCGCCACCGCGCCCGACGACGTCGCCGCGATCCTGTTCACCAGCGGCTCCACCGGCGTGCCCAAGGGGGTGGTCTACCGCCACCGCCACTTCGCCGCGCAGGTGGACATGTTGCGCGAGGCCTTCGGACTCGAAGCGGGCGGCGTGGACATGCCGACCTTCCCGCCGTTCGCGCTGTTCGATCCGGCGCTCGGGCTCACCTCGATCATCCCCGACATGGACCCGACGCGCCCCGGCAGCGCGGACCCGCGCCGCCTGCACGCGGCGATCGCGCGCTTCGGCGTCACCCAGCTGTTCGGTTCGCCGGCGCTGATGCGCGTGCTGGCGGACCACGGCCAGCCGCTGCCGACGGTGGTGCGCGTGACATCCGCCGGCGCACCGGTGCCCGCCGACGTGGTCGCGCGGATGCGCGCGTTGCTGCCCCCCGAGGCCCGGTTCTGGACACCGTATGGCGCCACCGAGTGCCTGCCCGTCGCGGTGATCGAAGGCGCGGAGCTGGTCGAACTGCGCGCGCGCACCGAGGCCGGCGCCGGCACCTGCGTCGGCCGCCCGGTGCCGCCGAACGAGGTGCGCATCATCGGGGTCGACGACCGCGCGATTCCCGACTGGTCGGACGCGCTGCTCGCGCGGGCCGGCCAGGTCGGCGAGATCACCGTCGCCGGCCCCACCGCCACCGACACCTACTTCAACCGCGACGCGCAGACGCGGCTGGCGAAGATCCGCGAGCGACTGGCCGACGGCAGCGAGCGCATCGTCCACCGCATGGGCGACCTCGGCTATTTCGACACGGAGGGACGGCTGTGGTTCTGCGGCCGCAAGTCGCAGCGCGTGGTCACCGCCACCGGCACCCTGTGCACCGAGCAGGTGGAGCCGGTATTCGATACCCACCCGGAGGTGCGCCGCACCGCGCTCGTGGGCGTCGGCGAAGCCGGCGCGCAGCGTCCCGTGCTGTGCGTCGAGGCAGCCCCGGGCGTGCGCCGCGACCAGCACGCGCGCATCGCCGACGAGCTCCGCCACCTCGCCGAAGGCTTCGTGCACACGGCTGCAGTCGAGACCTTCCTGTTCCACCCGCGGTTCCCCGTCGATATCCGCCACAACGCCAAGATCGGGCGCGAGGCGCTTGCAGCGTGGGCTGCGCGGCAGTTGAGGAGGCGCGCATGAGGCTCCTGGTCACCGGCGGCGGCGGGTTCCTGGGCCAGGCGCTGTGCCGCGGCCTGGTCGAGCGCGGGCACGACGTCACCAGTTTCAACCGCGGCCACTATCCGGCGCTGGACGCCATCGGCGTGCGGCAGGTCGCGGGCGACCTCGCCGACCGCAAGGCGGTCATCGCGGCCTGCGCCGGCATGGACGCGGTCTTCCACAACGCCGCCAAGGCCGGCGCCTGGGGCAGCTACGACGACTACCACCGCGCCAACGTGATGGGCACGGGCAACGTGCTGGCAGGCTGCCGCGAACACGGCGTGCCGCGCCTGGTCTACACCTCCACGCCCAGCGTCACCCACCGCGCAACGCGTCCGGTCGAGAACGGCACCGCGGACAACGTCCCCTACGGCGACGACTTCAAGGCCCCCTACGCCAGCACCAAGGCCATCGCCGAGAAGATCGTGCTCGCCGCCAACGACGAGACCCTCGCGACGATCGCGCTGCGGCCGCGCCTGATCTGGGGGCCCGGCGACAACCAGCTGCTGCCGCGCCTGGTGGAACGCGCGCGTGCCGGGCGCCTGCGCTTCGTCGGCGGCGGCCACAACGTCATCGACACCACGTACATCGACAATGCGGCGCAGGCGCACTTCGACGCCTTCGAGCACCTCGCCATCGGCGCGGCCTGCGCCGGGCGCGCCTACTTCATCAGCAACGGCGACCCGCGGCCCCTGCGCGAGATCGTCAATGCACTGCTGCGCGCTGCCGGCGCGCCCGAAGTGACCGGCTCCGTCCCGTTCCCCGTCGCCTACGCCGCCGGCGCCGCCTGCGAGTGGTTGTGGCCCCTGCTGCGCCTCGACGGCGAGCCGCCGATGACCCGCTTCCTCGCCGAGCAGCTCGGCACCACCCACTGGTACGACATGGGCCTCGCCGAACGCGACTTCGGCTACCGCCCCCCCATCTCCACCGAAGAAGGCCTCCGCCGCCTGGCCGCGTCTCTCCAGCCACCGTGCGCGTAATCATGCGGGCGAGCGCGGGGTTCGCGCTGGACGCCGCGCAAGGCGAAAGCGCGACCTTCGCGTGGCGCGAGGCGCCGGGTGGGGCAGTCTGCTTTTCCCTCGGTCAGGGCATCCTGCCCTGACTCGGGCGCCGCACATCCATGTGCGGCTTGTCGCAGACCACCCCACCGACCGCCTCACGCCCCACCATTCGTCTTGGTGCCCCCGGCACAAGCACCAACGGCACTGTCAGTGTGCTTGGCTGTTCGCTGGCCGAAGAAGCGAACGCGCGCATGGTGCGTGCAGGGGGATAGGTGGGGGGTGCGGAAAGTGCGCCATGGATGGCGCACGGCCCTGAGTCAGGCCATGGATGGTCTGACCGAAGGGTGGAGTACCCCCCGCCTGTCCCCCTGCTCCAGCCGAAGCGCGTGCGCCTGCACGGCAGGTGCGAGTCCCGGCCGCAGTGGCCGTGCAGGCTGTGGGGATGCGAAAGGCTCACGTTGGCCACGGGTAGAATGCCGGCATGGCCGGTTCTCCGTTGGATGCATTGAAACCACTTGCCGGGCGGGCGCTGGAGGCGGCGCTGGATCGGGCGCTTGCGCTCGACGACGAGGCGCGGGCGGCGATCGCGCGGCTCGACGGGCGGCGCATCGCGCTGTACCTGGCGTCGCCGCCGCTCGCACTGCAATTGACCGTGGATGGGCCGCGCCTGCGCGTGGGGCCGGTGCCGGCGGAGGATGCGGGTGCGCCCGATCTTGCCGTGCGCAGCACGCTCGGCGGTCTGCTGTCGCAGATTCCCGCACTGCTGGGTGCCGGCGACGCGCCGATGCCGGCGGGCCGCCTGCGCATCGAAGGCGATGCGGACCTGGCGCGCCAGTTGCAGCGGCTGGCCGAGCGGTTCGATCCCGACTGGCAGCGCCCGTTCGTGTCGGTGTTCGGCGAGGTCGTCGGCGTGCAGGTGGCCAATGGCGTGCGCGGTGCGCTGCGCCAGGCGCGCAGCGCCGGCCGCAACCTGGCCGAGACGACCGCGGAATACCTGGTCGAGGAATCCCGCGACATCGTCGGCCGCGACGAGCTCGATGCCTTCCACGACGATGTCGATGCCCTGCGCGACGACGTCGAGCGCATCGCCGCGCGCGTCGCGCGCTTGCCGGGCGCGGGTACCGCCCCGTGAAGGGCGTCGCGCGTGCCGCGCGCATCGGTCGCGTGCTGCTGCGCTACCGCCTCGACGACCTGCTCGACGGCACTCCCGCCGAGCGCTGGCTGAAGCTCATGCGACCGTTCGTGCCGCGCGCGTCCGCAGCCATCGCGGCGCAATCGCGCGGTGCCCGCCTGCGCCTGGCGCTGCAGGAGCTGGGGCCGATCTTCGTGAAGTTCGGACAGATCCTGTCGACGCGGCGCGACCTGGTGCCGCCGGACCTCGTGGAGGAGCTGTCGCAGCTCCAGGACCGCGTGGCGCCGTTCGACGGCGAGCTGGCGCGCCGCATGGTCGAATCCGCGCTCGGGCGCAGCATCGCCGAGGCCTTCGAGCACTTCGACACGGTGCCGCTCGCCTCGGCGTCCATCGCCCAGGTGCACGCGGCGAAGCTGCACGGCGGCCGCGAGGTGGTGGTCAAGGTGCTGCGCCCCGACATCGAGCGCCAGATCGCGGGCGACATCTCGCTGCTGTCCAGCGTCGCGGCCCTTGTCGACCGCACCCACCCGAGTGCCGACAAGATCCGTCCGCGCGAGATCGTCGCCGAGATCCGCTCCACGCTCGCCGCCGAGCTCGACCTGCAGCGCGAGGGCGCCAACGCCTCGGTGCTGCGCCGGCAGTGGCTCGACTCCGCGGACATGTACGTGCCCGAGCCGGTCTGGAGCCATACCTCCGAGCGCGTGCTGACGCTCGAGCGCGTCTACGGCATCCCGTCCGACGACATCGCCGCGCTCGATGCCGCCGGCATCGACCGCAAGGCGCTGGCGGCGAAGGGCGTGCGCGTGTTCTACACCCAGGTGTTCCGCGACAACTTCTTCCACGCCGACGCCCATGCCGGCAACATCTGGGTCGATGCCGATCCGGACCGCCGCGCCAATCCGCGCTTCATCGCGCTGGATTTCGGGATCATGGGCCAGCTCTCCAGCGAGGACCAGTACTACCTCGCCGAGAACTTCATGGCGATCTTCAACCGCGACTACCGCCGCATCGCCGAACTGCACGTGCAGGCGGGGTGGATGCCGTCGCACATCCGCATCGACGAACTCGAGGCCGCGGCGCGCTCGGTCTGCGAGCCGTACTTCACCCGGCCGCTGTCGGAGATCTCCCTGGGCGAGGTGCTGGTGAAGCTGTTCCGCACCGCGCAGCGTTACGAACTCACCCTGCAGCCGCAGCTGATCCTGCTGCAGAAGACCCTGCTCAACATCGAGGGCGTGGGCCGCCAGCTCGATCCGCAACTCGACATCTGGGCGGTGGCGCGCCCGGTGCTCGAGCGCATCCTGGTCGAACGCTACAGCCCGCAGCGGCTGGGACGCGAATTCCGCAAGCGCCTGCCCGAGCTGATCACGCACGCGCCCGACATGCCGCGGCTGGTGCACGCCTGGCTCACCCAGCAGGTGCAGGGCCGCCACGAACTCGCGCTGCGTTCGAAGGACCTCGGCGAGCTCGTGGTGGCGATGAAGGCGATGCAGCGCCGCACCGTCTCCGCGATCCTGGGCGTCGGCCTGCTGGTGGTGGCGACGGTGCTGTACGGCTTCGAGGCCGGCGGGCCGCACCTGTTGTCGGTGCCCGCCGCGGCCTGGATCGCGGGCGTGGGCGGTGTCTGGGCGTTGATCGCGGCCTGGCCGCGGCGCTGACAGGGCCTGCCACCGCGTGTCCGATGTCCCTGTCGCGCCGGAGGCGCCGGTCCTGCGCGACCTGCCGGTCCTCCACCTCGACGCGCAGCTTGCCGTGGTCGACAAGCCCGCCGGGCTGATGGTGCACGACAGCGCGCTCGCGCGCGGCGAGACCGACTTCGCGGCGGACCGGTTGCGTGCGCAGTTCGGCCGGCAGGTGTTCCTCGTGCACCGGCTGGACCGCGCCACCAGCGGCTGCCTGCTGCTCGCCTTCGACCGCGACACCGCGTCGGCGCTCGGCAAGTCGCTCATGGCCGGTGGCGTCGACAAGGCCTACCTCGCGGTGTGCCGCGGCTGGCCCGCGGACGCCGCCTTCACCGTCGACCATCCGCTCGACGGCGGGCCGGGCAAGCCGGTCAAGAAGCCGGCGATGACGCACTTCGAGCGGCTCGCCACCACCGAGCTGGCGTTGCCGTCGGCCGGTTTCGACACCTCGCGCTATGCGCTGCTGCGTGCGTGGCCGCAGACCGGCCGCTTCCGCCAGATCCGCCGCCACCTGAAGCACCTGTCGCACCACCTCATCGGCGACACCAGCCACGGCGACGGGCGCCACAACCGCAACTTCCGCATGCTCGGCATCCATCGCATGCTGCTGCACGCGGAGTCGCTCGCGTTCGACCATCCCGCCGACGGCACGCGGCTGCAGGTGGTGGCGCCGCCGGATGCCGCACTGGCACGCGTGCTGGCGATGTTCCCCGGTGCCGGCGGGCTTCCGACGCCGCCGCGGCCGGGCCTACACTGGCCGCCGCCATGACCGCCGCACCGCCTCCGCTGCAGGTTCCCGAGGACGAACTCGTCGAGCGCTTCGTGCGCGCATCGGGGCCTGGCGGACAGAACGTCAACAAGGTCGCCACTGCAGTCGAGCTGCGCTTCGACATCGCGCAGTCGCCGTCGCTGACCGACGAGGTACGCGCGCGGTTGCTGGCGAAGCGCGACCGCCGGATCACCGACGACGGCGTGTTCGTGGTGAACGCCCAGCGCTTCCGCACCCAGGACCGCAACCGTCAGGACGCGCGCGAGCGGCTCGCCGCCTTCATCGCCGGCGGCCTCCAGGCACCGAAGAAGCGCGTGCCGACGCGGCCCACGCGCGGCGCGAAGGAGCGGAGGCTGGGCGAGAAGCGCGAGCGCAGCACGATCAAGCGCGGTCGCGCCAGCCGCGACTGGGACTGAGCAGACAGGCGCCGATGCACCAGGCGAGCCCCGACACGCCGTTGCCGGTACCGGCGAACGTGCCGCGCGCGCGCCCCCGCGCTGCCACGCGCTGGTTGGGGCGCACCGTGCTGCGCCTGGGCGGCTGGCGCGTCGTCGGCGAGCTCCCGGACGTTCCGCGGCTGGTGGTGATCGCGGCGCCGCACTCGTCGAACTGGGACGGGGTCTGGGGTTTCGCGACGAAGCTCGCCCTCGGCATCGACGTCCACGTGCTGGGCAAGGCGTCGCTGTTCCGGATCCCGGTGCTGGGCCTGGTGCTGAGGGGGTTGGGCGTGGTGCCGGTGGATCGAAGCAGCCCTGCCGGCGTGGTCGAACAGGCCGCGGCACTGATCCGCGGCAGCGACCGGCTCTGGTACGCGCTTGCCCCTGAAGGGACGCGCCGGCCGGTGGAGCACTGGAAGACCGGCTTCTGGAAGATCGCGCGCGCGGCGGAGGTGCCGGTGCTGCGGGCGTACTTCCACTACCCGGACCGGATCGTCGGCTTCGGCCCGCTGTTCCATCCCTCCGGCGACATCGCCGCCGACATGGCCGAGTTGCGCGCGTGGTACCGGCCCTGGCAGGGCAGGAACCGGGGCACGGTGTAGCGCGGTCGCGGCCGGCCTGGCCGGTGCCGCGTCTCAGTCGGGCGCCCCGGGTCGCACGAGGTCCACGAATGCCCGCGCCTGCGGCGACAGCGGCCGCCCGCGGCGGGTGACGACGCCGTAGCTGCGCGCCGGGAAGTACTCCGCAAGCGACCGCGCGGCGAGCCGGCTGCGGTCGGCCTCGGTGAGGCAGATCGAGGTCACGATGCTGATCCCCAGGCCCATCGCCACGTACTGCTTGATCACCTCCCAGCCGCCCACCTCAAGCGCCACGGTGTACGGCACCCGGTTGCGCTGGAACACCAGGTCGACCAGCCGGTAGGTGGTCAGCCGCCGTGGCGGCAGGATCAGGCCGTACGGCGACAGGTCGCGCAGCGACAGCCGGGCCTTGCCCGCCAGCGGGTGGTCGAGCGGCGTGATCAGCATGGGCTCGAACTGGTGGGTGGGCGCGTAGGCGAGGTCGGCGGGTACGTCGAGCATCGATCCCACGGCGAGATCGGCGCCGTCGCCACGCAGGAGGTCGAGGCCGTCGGCACCGGTGACGTTGTGCAGGCTCAGGTGGACCCTGGGGTGGGCGGCGCGGAACGCTTCCACGATCGGCGGCAGCAGGTAGAGGATCGTCGAACTGCCGGCGGCGACGTGCAGTTCGCCGGCGTCGAAGGCGCGTACTTCGGCGCGGAATGCCGCTTCCAGCCCGTCGATGCCCTCCACCAGCGGCCGCGCCAGTGCGTACAGCGCCTCGCCCTCGCGCGTGGGCACCAGCCGCCGCCCGCTGCGCTCGAGCAGGCGCACGCCCATCTCGCGCTCGAGGGCCTGCAACTGCAGCGACACCGCCGGCTGGCTGATATACAGCGCCTCGGCCGCCCGCGAGACCGAGCCCAGGCGGGTGGTCTGGCAGAAGGCCCGCAGCGGCTTCAGGCGGTCGCCCTTGTAGGCGAAGCGGGGCACCGCGGGCGGGTTGGAGGCCAATGCACACCATGGGTATCAAGGGAACTTATGGATTACATAGAGAAAACTGGGTTGTCAAATACCAGGCTGCGGCGGATGTTGAGGCCCCACCCGCGTTCACGGAGCAAGGCATGTCGGCAGTCCCCAGTGAAGACGCACGCGTCGCGGCGGTCGCGGCCACCGGCGCTCCGCCGGCGCCCGATGTCCTGGATGCCCGCGCGCTCGACTTCCTGTCCGGCCTCCACCGTCGCTTCGAGCCCGCCCGCCAGGCCCGGCTGGCCGCCCGCCGCGAGCGCCAGGCGGCGTTCGACGCCGGCGCGCTGCCCGACTTCCGTGCCGACACCCGCGCCATCCGCGACGGCGACTGGCGGGTAGCCCCGCTGCCGCCGGCGCTCCTCGACCGCCGGGTCGAGATCACCGGCCCGGTCGACCCGAAAATGGTCATCAACGCGCTGAACTCCGGCGCCAGCTGCTACATGGCGGATTTCGAGGACTCCACGGCCCCGACCTGGCACAACCTCGTCGCCGGCCAGCGGGCGCTGCGCGCGGCGGTGCGCGGGGAGCTCGTGTTCGAGCAGGACGGCGGCAAGCGCTACGCGCTGAAGCCCGAGGCCGAACAGGCGGTGCTGATCGTCCGCCCCCGCGGCTGGCACCTGGACGAGAAACACGTCCGGGTGGACGGCGAGCGGATGTCGGCGAGCCTGTTCGATGCCGGCCTGTTCGCGTTCCACAACGCGACCGCGCTCGCGGCGAAGGACCGCGGGCCGTACTTCTACCTGCCCAAGCTCGAGTCGATGGAGGAGGCCGTGCTGTGGGAGGACGTGCTGGCGCATATCGAGTCGGCGCTCGGGCTGCCGCCGGGCCAGATGAAGGCCACGGTGCTGATCGAGACCCTGCCCGCGGTGTTCGAGATGGACGAGATCCTGCACGCCCTCCGCGGCCGCGTCGCCGGGCTCAACTGCGGGCGCTGGGACTACATCTTTTCCTACATCAAGACCTTCCGCGCCCACCGCGACCGGGTGCTGCCCGAGCGCGCGCAGGTGACCATGACCCAGCCGTTCCTCAAGGCCTATTCGGAACTGCTGGTGCGCACCTGCCACCGCCGCGGCGCGCATGCGATGGGCGGCATGGCGGCGCAGATCCCGATCGCGGGCGATGCCGACGCCAACGCCGGGGCGATGGCGCGGGTGGAAGCCGACAAGCTGCGCGAAGTCACCGCCGGCCACGACGGTACCTGGGTCGCGCACCCGGCGCTGATCCCGCTGGCGCGCGAGATCTTCGACCGGCACATGCCGGGGCCGCACCAGCAGGACCGCCTGCGCGATGACGTGGTGGTCGGCCGCGACGACCTGATCGCGACGCCGCTGGGCACGATCAGCCGTCGCGGCTTCGAGGGCAACGTCGAGGTCTGCGTGCGCTACCTCGCGGCGTGGCTCGACGGCAACGGCTGCGTGCCGATCCACTGGCTGATGGAGGACGCAGCCACCGCGGAGATCGCCCGCGCACAGCTGTGGCAATGGCTGCACGCGGCCGACGGCGGTCGCGACCCGGTCCATCTCGACGACGGCACCGCGATCGATTTCGCGCTCCTGGAGCGTGCGCTCCTCAACCTGCCGTCGCGGCTCGCCGGCGAAGCGATGCCCGGCGCCGCGTGCGTGGCCGAGGCGATCGGGCTGCTCGATGCGATGAGCCACCACGACACGCTCGAGCCGTTCCTCACCCTGCCCGCCTACGAGCGGCTCGACTGATCCACCGACCGCACTCCCCTCTTCCCACCCTCCCGAGGATCCCGCCATGCCCCGCACGCTGCCGACCGCCGATGCACTGCAGAACGACTGGAACACCAATCCCCGCTGGGCCGGGGTCACCCGCAACTACGGCGCCGCCGACGTGGTGCGCCTGCGCGGCACCGTCGCCGTCGAGCACTCGCTCGCGCGCCTGGGCGCGGAGAAGCTCTGGGGGTACCTGCAGGAGGACGGGTTCGTCAACGCGCTCGGCGCGCTCACCGGCAACCAGGCGATGCAGCAGGTCAAGGCCGGCCTGAAGGCGATCTACCTCTCCGGCTGGCAGGTGGCCGCGGACGCCAACCTTGCCGGGCAGATGTACCCGGACCAGTCGCTGTATCCGGCCGACTCCGTGCCCGCGGTCGTGCGGCGCATCAACAACACGCTGCTGCGCGCCGACCAGCTGCACCACGCCGAGGGCGACGACGCCATCGACTTCCTGCAGCCGATCGTGGCCGATGCCGAAGCCGGCTTCGGCGGCGTACTCAACGCGTTCGAGCTGATGAAGGCGATGATCGAGGCCGGGGCGGCGGCGGTGCACTTCGAGGACCAGCTCGCGAGCGTGAAGAAGTGCGGCCACATGGGCGGCAAGGTGCTGGTGCCCACGCGCGAAGCGGTGGACAAGCTCACCGCGGCGCGCCTCGCGGCCGACGTCATGGGCGTGCCGACCCTGATCGTGGCGCGCACGGATGCGGAAGCCGCGGACCTGCTGACCAGCGACGTCGACGACAACGACCGTCCGTTCTGCACCGGCGCGCGCACCGTCGAGGGCTTCTACAAGACCCGCAACGGCCTCGACCAGGCCATCAGCCGCGGCCTCGCCTACGCGCCCCATGCCGACCTGGTGTGGTGCGAGACCGGCAAGCCCGACCTCGGTTTCGCGCGTGCCTTCGCCCAGGCGATCCACGAGAAATACCCGGGCAAGCTGCTGGCCTACAACTGCTCGCCATCGTTCAACTGGAAGAAGAACCTCGACGACGCCACCATCGCGACCTTCCAGCAGGACCTCGCGGCGCTCGGCTACAGGTTCCAGTTCATCACCCTCGCGGGCTTCCACGCGCTGAACTACTCGATGTTCCACCTCGCGCACGGCTACGCGCGCCGCCAGATGAGCGCCTTCGTCGAGCTGCAGGAAGCCGAGTTCGCCGCCGCCGACCGCGGCTTCACCGCGGTCAAGCACCAGCGCGAGGTCGGTACCGGCTACTTCGACAGCGTCACCCAGGCCATCCAGGGCGGCCAGTCCTCGACCACCGCGCTCAAGGGCTCCACCGAGGAAGAGCAATTCGCCACCGAGCGCGCTGCCTAGGGAGCGCGCGGTCGCCGCTGGAGACATTGCAGCGCCATCGAGCGCGAGGCCACGGCGCAGGACGCGAGGCGTGGGGCAACGGGCCGGGCACGTGCGACTACGCCGCAGCAGGCTCCCGCCGCTCCGAGCGGCGGTAGCCGAGGGCTTCGGCGAGGTGGGGGCTGGCGATGTGGTCGCTGCCGGCGAGGTCGGCGACGGTGCGGGCGACGCGCAGGATGCGGTGCATGGAACGGGCGGACAGCTGCAGCGAGTCGATCGCGCGCTCGAGCAGCGCCTGGTCGTGGGCAGCGAGGCGGCAGTGCGCCAGGGTGCCAGCCTGGTCCAGGCGCGCGTTGAGCACGCCCGCGCGCCGCAGCTGTCGCGCGTGCGCTACCTCCACCCGTTCGCGAATGGCGGCGGTCGGCTCGCCCGCAGGCGAGTCCGGCCGCAGCTCGGCCGGGGCCAGACGCGGCACGTCGACGTGGAGGTCGATGCGGTCGAGCAGCGGCCCGGAGATGCGCGCGCGGTAGCGCAGCACCATGTCCGGACTGCAGCGGCAGCGGGCCGACGGGTCGCCGGCCCAGCCGCAGGGGCAGGGATTCATCGCCGCGACCAGCTGGAAGCGTGCCGGGAACTCGCCCTGGCGCGCCGCGCGCGAGATCGTGACCACCCCCGACTCCAGGGGCTCGCGCAGGACCTCCAGTGCGCGCCGGTCCCATTCCGGCAGTTCGTCCAGGAACAGCACGCCGTTGTGCGCCAGCGAGATCTCGCCCGGCCGCGGCACGCTGCCGCCGCCCACCAGTGCCACCGCGCTGGAGGTGTGGTGTGGCGCGCGGAAGGGGCGCGTGCGCCAGCGGGCGGGGTCGACGCCGCGGCCGCTGACCGAGGCGATGGCCGCGCTCTCCAGCGCGTCGTGCTCGCTGGCATCGGGCAGCAGGCCCGGCAGCCGCGACGCCAGCAGGGTCTTGCCGCAGCCCGGGGGGCCGCTGAGCAGGAGGTGGTGGCCGCCTGCGGCGGCGACCTCGAGCGCGCGCCGGGCCTGCGCCTGGCCGTGGACGTCGCGCATGTCGGGCCCCGCGACCGGCGCGGCCGCGGCGGCTTCGGCGCGCGGCAGGGTCCTGTGGCCGGTGAGCATCGCGCAGACGTCGAGCAGGGTGCGCGCGGTGCGCACGTCCACGTGCGCCGCCAGTGCGGCCTCGGGCCCGTTCGCGGCCGGCACCACGAGCGTGCGGCCGGTGCCGGCGACCGCCAGCGCCGCCGGCAGCACCCCGTCCACCGCGCGAAGCTCGCCGGTCAGCCCGAGCTCGCCGACGAACTCGTAGCCGGCAAGCGCCTCCAGTGGGACCTGCCCGCTCGCGGCCAGGATGCCCAGCGCGATCGGGAGGTCGAAGCGTCCGCCGTCTTTCGGCAGGTCGGCGGGCGCCAGGTTCACGGTGATGACCCGCGGCGGGAACTCGTACAGGGCGCACTGGATGGCGGCGCGGACGCGGTCCTTGGCCTCTCGCACCTCGGTGGCCGGCAGGCCGACGGTCGACATCCGCGGCAGGCCGCCGGTGAGGTAGACCTCGACCGTGACCGGTGGCGCGCGCACGCCGACGCGTGCACGTCCGTGCACCAGCGCGAGCCCCATGGCCGGTGGCTCAGTGCGGGGGCGACGGGGGCGAAGGCGGCGCGGCAGCAGCTTCGAGCTGCTCCACCACGCGCTGGAGCGCGTCGAGCTTTTCCCGAGTGCGCAGCAGCACCGCGCGCTGCACCTCGAACTCCTCGCGCGTCACCAGGTCCAGCCTGGCGAGGCCGGACTGCAGCACGGCCTTGAAATTCTCCTGCAGCTCTTCGCGGCCCTCGCGCATGCCGGGGGGCACGAGCGTGCTCAGGCGCCGGGCCAGGTCGTCGAGGTGGGTGAGGTCGATCATGTGGGGTTCCTTCGGTCTACGGGTGCAGCGTGGCGCGGCCCCGGTGGACGGGACATCGGCCGCGGGCGGCGGGTGGCGTGGGAAAACCCCGCGCCTGCAGTCGGCCGTGGCCGTGGCGCCCGCCGCGTTATGCTGCCGCCCAGACGCCGGGAGGGATCGTGATGAAGATGGTGGTGGCGATCGTCAAGCCGTTCAAACTCGACGACGTGCGCGAGGCGCTGGCGGAAGCGGGGGTCGCCGGGATCACGGTGACCGAGGTCAAGGGCTTCGGGCGCCAGAAGGGCCATACCGAGCTCTACCGCGGCGCGGAGTACGTGGTCGACTTCCTGCCCAAGATCAAGCTCGAGGTGGCGGTCACCGACGACCGCGTGGACGCGGTGGTCGAGGCGATCCTCAAGGCCGCCGGCACCGGCAAGATCGGCGACGGCAAGATCTTCGTGCACGACCTGGAGCGCGTGGTGCGGATCCGCACCGGGGAACTCGACGCCGACGCGCTCTAGCCGACGCGGCCGCGCCGCCGTCAGGACCCGAGCGCCTCGGCGACGAACGGCGGCAGCACCATGGCCGCGGCGTGGATCCCGGCGCTGTAGTAGCGGGTGGGGAACGCCTTGTCGCGCGCGTCCGCCTCGCGGAAAGCGAACCCGCCGGACTTGCGCGCCAGCGTGCAGCTCCACCAGCCCGTCGGGTAGCACGGCTGCGGGAACGGCAGGGTCTGGAACTCCTTGAAGCCGGCCTTGGCCATCTCGCCGCGCATCTCGCGGATCAGGTCCAGCAGCGCCAGCGGCGATTCCGACTGCTGGACCAGGATGCCGTCGTCGCCCAGCGCGCGGAAGCAGGATTCGTAGAACGCGCGGTTGAACAGGCCCTCGGCCGGCCCCACCGGGTCGGTCGAATCGACGATGACCACGTCGACGCTGCCGGCGGCCAGGCCCGCCATGTAGGCGATGCCGTCGTCGAACAGCAGTTCCGCGCGCGCATCGCCGTTGGACTCGCACAGTTCGGGGAAGTACTTTTCCGCCATCCGCGTGACCTGCTCGTCGATGTCGCACTGCACCGCGCGTTCGACGCCCGGGTGGCGCAGGACTTCGCGCAGCGTGCCGCAGTCGCCACCGCCGATGATCACCACGCGCTTCGGCGCGGCGTGGGTGAACAGCGCCGGGTGCGACATCATCTCGTGGTAGAGGAAGTTGTCGCGCGTGGTGAGCATCATCGCGCCGTCGATCAGCATCAGGTTGCCCCAGTCGGTGCTCTCCCAGATCTCGATCTTCTGGAACGGCGACTGCACCTCGTCGAGCTTGCGGGTGACGCGGTAGCCGATCGCGGAGCCGGTCGGTTCGAAGGTTTCGTGGAGCCAGTCTTGGGCGGTCATGGCAGGGCCGTGCGGTGACGTGGGCGCGGATTGTACCCAAGCGCACGTGCCCGCCCCGCGGCGATGGCCGCGCGCGCGCCGTATCCGCGTTGCAGGGGGCATGACGGCAGGACCATCGGGATCGGCGGAGCAGGGCGTGGGCGGCGGCGGGCGGCGGCTCGCGCTTGCCGTCGTCGGCGATTCCGACAGCCACTCCTACCAGGACCGCAACCACTTCGCGCCCGGCAACGGCGAGCGCGGCGGGGCGTGGCGCGCGGTCACCCTGTGCTGGGGCGAGGTGCTGGCACGGTTGCGCGGCGACGCCATCGACCTCGGGGAGTGGGGCCTCCACGGCAACCACTGGCGCGTGGCGCGCGTGCTGGAACGGCTGCGCCGGCCGGCGCGGTCGCCGTACAAGGAGGACCACCGCTACAACTTCGCCATGACTGGCAACCGCTGCGTCGAACTCATGGGCGGCCGCCACCGCCAGGTCCCGCGGCTGCTCGCGCTCATGGCGCGCGAACCCGAACGCTGGCGCGACGGCGTCGTCGTCATCCGCATCGGGGTCAACGACATCGGCTCGCCGGTGGCACTCGAGGACTTCGCGCGCAATGGCGCCGAGGCCGCCATGCACGCGCACGTGCGGTCCTGCGTGGGCGACATCCGCCGTTCCGTTGCCGCCATCCGCCTGGCGCAGCCGACGCTGCGCATCGTGCTCGTCGGCATCTTCGACAACAGCAACTGTGCGCGCCACCTCGCGCGCTGGTGCGATCCGAAGATGCTCGCCCGCATCCGCCAAGGCCTCGACGGCTTCGATGCGCCACTGCGCGCGATGGCGAACGCCGATCCGCGCATCGCATTCTTCGACGACCGCGCCTGGTTCGCCGCGCGCTGGGGCACGCGCGCCGCCGACGGGCAGCCCGACTTCCGCCCGCTGGTGCTCGCGGCCGACCTGGCCGTGGGCAACACCGTGGGCGACGATCCGCGGCATGCGGTGCTGTGCGACGGCCATGCCGGGCTCGCGATGAACGCGGAATGGGCGCGGTCGCTGGTCGACCTGCTCAATACGCGCTTCGACTGCGGCCTGCGTCCGGTCACGCGCGGGGAGACGGCAGCGCTGGTGCGCGCGGCCGCCTCGACCACCATCGCCGGTGCCGTCGAAGACGCCGCAACGGGCGTGCCGGTGCCGGGGTGACCGTGGAGTCACGGCCGCGACGCTAGAATGCGCGTCCCTTCGGCCGTGGCGAGGACCCGGGCATGAACGCATGGTCCGCCGACCAGGCACGCAAGACCTACTCCATCCCGCACTGGTCGGAAGGCTACTTCGACGTCGCCGACGGCGGCGTGGTGGTTGCGCCGCGTGGGCCTTCGGGCCCCCGCATCGCGCTGGCGCGCGCGGTCGACACGGCGCTGGCGCAGGGCGCCAACCTGCCGATGCTGGTGCGCTTCCCGGACATCCTGGGCGACCGGCTCGCCACGCTCCAGGCCGCCTTCGCGCAGGCGCAGGCGGAATGGGAGTACGCCGGCGGCTACACCGCGGTCTACCCGATCAAGGTCAACCAGCACCGCGGCGTCGCGGGCACGCTGGCGTCGCACGCCGGCGAAGGCTTCGGACTCGAGGCCGGCAGCAAGCCTGAACTGATGGCGGTGCTGGCACTGTCGCGACCGGGTGGCCTCATCGTCTGCAACGGCTACAAGGACCGGGAATACATCCGCCTGGCGCTGATCGGGCGCAAGCTCGGGCTGCAGACCTTCATCGTCATCGAGAAGCCGTCCGAACTGCCGCTGGTGCTGGAAGAAGCCGAGGCGCTCGGCGTGGTGCCGGGCCTGGGCGTGCGCATGCGGCTGGCCTCGCTGGGTGCCGGCAAGTGGCAGAACAGCGGCGGCGACAAGGCCAAGTTCGGGCTCTCGCCGCGCCAGGTGCTGGACCTGTGGAAGGCGCTGCGCGACGCCGGCATCGGCCATACGCTGGGCCTGCTGCATTTCCACATGGGCTCGCAGATCTCGAACGTCCGCGACATCGCCAACGGCATGCGCGAGGCCACCCGCTACTTCGTGGAACTGTCGAAGCTCGGCGCCGTCATCAGCCACGTCGACGTCGGTGGCGGCCTGGGCGTCGACTACGAGGGCACGCGCTCGCGCAGCTTCTGCTCGGTCAACTACGGCGTGCGCCAGTACGCCGGCAGCATCGTCCAGCCGCTGGCCGATGCCTGCATCGAGCACGGCCTGCCGCCGCCGCGCATCGTCACCGAATGCGGCCGCGCGATGACCGCGCACCACGCGGTGCTGGTCGCGAACGTGTCCGAGGTCGAGGAGGCGCCGGAGGGCCGCGTGCCGGACGCCCACGACGACGAGCCGGCGGTGGTCCGCCACCTGCGCGAGATCCACGGCGAGCTCGACGTGCGGCCGGCGGTGGAGCTGTTCCAGGAGGCGACCCACTTCCACGCCGAGGGCCTGGCCTCGTACGCGCTCGGCCAGATCGACCTGGTGCACCGCGCGCGCATCGACGACCTGTTCTATGCCATCGCGCACGCGGTGCGCGCCCGCCTGACCTACGACGAGAAGAGCCACCGCGGCGTGCTCGACGAACTCAACGAGCGCCTGGTCGACAAGTATTTCGTCAACTTCAGCGTGTTCGAATCGATGCCCGACGTGTGGGCGATCGACCAGGTGTTCCCGATCGTGCCGATAGAGCGGCTGGACGAGGCGCCATCGCGGCGTGGGGTCATCGCCGACCTCACCTGCGACTCCGACGGCAAGATCGCCATCTACGTCGAGAACGAGGACCTGGACACGTCGCTCCCCCTGCACGCGCTGCGCCACGGCGAGAGCTACCGCCTGGGCTTCTTCCTCGTGGGCGCCTACCAGGAGATCCTGGGCGACATCCACAACCTGTTCGGCGACACCGACGCGATCGAGGTCAGGGTGGACGGCGACGGCTACGCCATCACCCAGCAGCGCCGCGGCGACACCACGGACGTGATGCTGGACTACGTCGGCTACGACCTCGCGGAACTGCGGCGCGAATACCAGGCGAAGGTCGGGGCGGCCGGGTTGCCGGACGACGAGGCGCGGCGGCTGGAAGACGCGCTCGAGGCCGGGCTCACCGCGTACACCTACCTGGACGACTCCCCGACCGCGGGCAGCCCGGCGGTGCCGCGCCCGACGACGCGGGCCGGCTGACGCCGGGGCGGGGCCGGGTTGCCGTGCGGCAGCCGACAGTGGGTTGCCCCGGCCGCGCTCAGCCTGCGCGGTGCACCTGGAAGCCTGCGAACGACTGGCTCACCGGCATCACCTCGATGCGGTTGACGTTGAGGTGCGGGGGCAGGTTGGCCACCCACCAGAGGGTGTCGGCGATGTCGCCCGCGGTGATCGGTGCCGCGCCGGCATAGAGCGCGTCGCTGGCCGACGCGTCGCCGCCGGTGCGTACCAGGGTGAACTCGGTTTCCGCCAGCCCCGGCTCCACCGAGGTGACGCGCACCCCGGTGCCGTGCAGGTCGCTGCGCAGGCCCAGCGAGAACTGGGTGACGAAGGCCTTGGTGGCACCGTAGACGTTGCCACCGGGATACGGCCAGCTGCCGGCGATCGAGCTGACGTTGACGATGGCGCCGCGGCGCTCGATGAGCCCGGGCAGGAGCGCGTGCGTCAGCGTCACCAGCGCGGTGACGTTGGTGTCGATCATCTGCCGCCACTGCGCGAGGTCCGCGCGCTGCGCCGGGGCGGTCCCCAGCGCCAGGCCGGCATTGTTCACCAGCACGTCGATGTCGCGGAACGCCTCCGGGAGGGCGTCCAGCGCGGTCCGCATCGCGTCGGCATCGCGGATGTCGAAGGCGGCGGCGTGCACGACATCCGCGCCGTGACGCTCGACCAGCGGCGCCAGGCGTTCGGCGCGGCGGCCGGTGGCGATGACGCGCCACCCCGCGGCGGCGAAACGTTCGACGGCGGCGGCGCCGAACCCGGAGGTTGCGCCGGTGACGAGGATGGTCTTTCGCATGATCGGGATTCTAGCCGTCGCGGACGTCCTGCCGCCCGGCCGATGGCGCGTCCGGACACGGCGGGACCGGCGCGTCCGGTTCCGCCGGCGCCCGCCGGGCCGCCAGGCGCGCCGAGGCGGCCGGGCGGGCACCGCTGCCGGCGATCGCGACCTTCTGCGACCGCGGCCTTTCGCCGCCCGCCTTCCGGGGCTCGCGCTCCGCCGGCGCCTCGGGCGTCCTCCGGCGGCGCCCCGTCGCAGCCTTGCCGGTGGTCCGCGCCTTGGTGGCCCGGTGCTTCTGCAGCATGTCCTCGGCCAGGACCACGTCGCCGGACAGGATGCCCGCCGCCTTGGCGACGGCGATCCGCGCCGCGGCACCGTTCTCGTCCGGATTGGCCCGCAGCAGCTCGCGGATGGCCTCGCGCACCGCGGTTTCGGCGTGGCGCTTGAGCTTGATGTCGTCGGCCTGCCGGAACAGCGCCAGCAGGGCGTCGACGAGGGGTTTGATGAGTACGGCTTCGATGGGCATGGCGGCTCCTCCCTTGGGAGCGCACTCTGCCGGCGGGGCTTCTCACCGCCCGCGACCTCTGCCGCACGCGATGGCGGGCGGTCCCGCCCCCTGAGCGGTTCAGCCGCCGGGGCGGCGCCTGCCGTTTACTTGGCGCGGATCGCCAGCGCCGGAAGGCCGCCGTTGCCGAGCTTCTGCTTGGCTTCGGCGAGGTCCGAGGCGGTGCCGTAGGGGCCCATGCGCACCCGGTACATGGTGCGCCCGCCGATCTCGGCGGATTCGACGCGCGCGCTCAGGCCCAGCAGGGCGATGCGTGCCTTCAGCGCCTCGGCGTCGCCGGAGGCCGCGAACGAACCGGCTTGGAGGATGTAGCGCGCGCCGTCGCCGGCGGCGGTGCCGGCCGCGGCGGCAGCGGTCGTGGGTGTCGTGGCCGCGGCGGTCGAAGCCGGTGCGGTCGGCGCGGGCGTGGCCAGGTCGGCGGCGTCCGGGTTGCGGGGCTGCTCCGCGGCCGCGCGGGCCGCGGCCTGCTGCTGCTCCAGCTGGCGCTGGCGCGCGTCCTCGGCGCGCGCGCTGGCCGCGAGTTCGGCGTCGGTCATCGCGACCTCCTGGCCCGGCAGCAGGGTGTAGAAGTCGTACTGGGTGCCGCCGTCCGGCTCGTCGCGGCGCGTTCCGGCCGCGGGTTCCGGCAGCTCCGCGGTCTCCGGAACCACCGCGTCGTCGTTGCCGGCGTCGGGGGCGGGGCGCGCATCCGGGTTCGGGCGCGGGCGGAAGAAGCCGTCCTCGCCGTCGGATTTCAGCAGTTTCGGTGCCGCCAGCACCACCACGATCGTGAGTACGATCCCGAGCACCATCCATGCCCAGCCGGGCATGCCGGCATTGTTGCCGCCGCTGCGTCGCGCCTGCGACCTGCCACGCTTGACTGCCACTACATCGCCTCCGGGGCGTTCACGCCGACCAGTCCGAGCCCGTTCGCCAGCACCTGGCGGGTGGCCAGCGCCAGCACCATGCGGCCGTCGCGCAGGTCGCCGTCGTCGACCAGGAACTGGTGGTCGTTGTAATACGTCTGGAAGGCCTGTGCCAGCTCCTGCAGGTAGGTGGTGACCATGTGCGGCTCGAGCTGCGCGCCGGCAGCCTCGACGATCTCCGGCCAGCGCGACAGGTCGATCAGGAGGTCGCGGGTGGCGCCGTTGTCCAGGTCGAGCGGCTGCGCCAGGCCGTTGTCGCGGTCGAAGGCCAGGCCGCGCTCGGCCATCTGCCGCAGCAGGCCGCAGATGCGCGCGTGCGACAGCTGCACGTAGTACACCGGGTTGTCGAGCGACTGCGAACGCGCGAGGTCGATGTCGAACACCAGCTGCGAGTCCGGCTTGCGCGCCACCAGGAACCAGCGCGTCGCGTCGCGCCCGGCCTCGTCGATCAGGTCGCGCAGGGTGAGGTAGCTGCCGGCGCGCTTGGACAGCTTCACCTCCTCGCCGCCGCGCATCACCGTGACCATCTGGTGCAGCACGTACTCCGGGTAGCCCTGCGGGATGCCCGCGTCCAGCGCCTGCAGCCCCGCGCGCACGCGCGCCAGCGAGCCATGGTGGTCGGCGCCGAGTTCGGTGATCGCGCGTTCGTAGCCGCGCTGCCACTTGCTGAGGTGGTAGGCGACATCGGGCACGAAGTAGGTGTAGGTGCCGTCGGACTTGCGCATCACGCGGTCCTTGTCGTCACCGAAGGAGGTCGAGCGCAGCCACAGCGCGCCGCCCTCCTCGTAGGTGTGGCCGTGCGCCACCAGCTCGCGCACCGTCTCCTCCACCTTGCCGTCGGCATACAGCGACGACTCGAGGAAGTAGACGTCGAACGCGACGCCGAACGCGGCGAGGTCGCCGTCCTGCTCGCGACGCAGCCATGCCACGGCGAAGCGGCGGATGCCGTCGAAGTCGTCGACATCGCCGCTGGCCGCGACCGTGGTGCCGTCGACATCCACCGTCGCGCGGTCGAGGAACGCCTGGGCGACGTCGGCGATGTAGTCGCCGCGGTAGCCGTCCTCCGGCCAGCCGGCGTCGTCGGGCGTCAGCCCGCGCGCGCGCGCCTGCACCGAGCGGGCCAGGTTTTCGATCTGCACGCCGGCGTCGTTGTAGTAGTACTCGCGCTTCGCCTGCCAGCCGCTGGCCTCCAGCACGCGCGCGATGCAGTCGCCGATGACCGCGGCGCGGCCGTGGCCGACGTGCAGCGGCCCGGTCGGGTTGGCCGAGACGTACTCGACCCCGGCGACCCGGCCCGCGCCGGTGCCGTTGCGCCCGTAGGCGGGCCCCAACGCGTGGATCGCCCGCAGTTGCCGGTCCCAGGCGGCCGGGGACAGGCGGAAGTTGAGGAAGCCGGGCCCCGCGATCTCCACTGCCGCGATGTCGTCGTTCGCCGGCAGCGCCTCGACCAGCGCCTGCGCGATCGCCCGCGGATTGCTGCGCGCGGGCTTCGCCAGCAACATCGCCGCATTGGTCGAGAAGTCGCCGTGCGCGCGGTCCTTCGGGCGCTCGATCACGAACGCCGGGAGCGTCGCGTCGGCGGGCAGGACACCGCGGTCGCGGAGGGTGGCGATGCCCTGTTCGACCAGGGCGCGGAGCTGGGATTTCACGAAGTGGCGGCACGTCGTCGGCGGTCGGCCATTGTACGCGAGCGCCCGCGCCCGCCGCCCCGGTGCCGCCGCGCGGCTCAGACCCAGCCGCGGGCGGCCAGCGACACCGGCGCGCCGTCGCCGACGACGAAATGGTCGAGCAGCCGCACGTCGACCAGCTGCAGGGCCTGCTTCAGGCGCACCGTGACCGCGCGGTCGGCCGCGCTCGGTTCGGCGCTGCCGCTCGGGTGGTTGTGGCCGACGATCACCGCCGCGGCGTTGTGCGCCAGCGCCCGGCGCACGACCTCGCGCGGGTGCACCTCCGCGCCGTCGACGGTGCCGCGGAACAGTTCTTCGAACGCGAGCGCGCGGTGCCGGGTGTCGAGGAACAGCGCCGCGAATACCTCGCTGGGATGGCCGCGCAGCCGCTGCGCGAAATAGCGCCCGGCCGCGGGCGGGTCGGTCAATGCCTCGCCGCGCTCGAGGCCCGCCGCCAGGTAACGGTTGCAGAGCTCGAGAGCGGCGGCCACCTGGCAGGCGCGGGCGGGGCCCAGGCCGCGCAGGCGCGCGAGTTCGCTGGCCGGACGCTCGAGCAGCGCGCGCAGCGGCCCGTGTGCCGCGAGCAGCTGGCGTGCCGTGGCGACGGCATCGAGCCCGGGCAACCCCGAACCCAGGAAGAGGGCGAGCAGCTCCGCGTCCGAGAGCACCGGCGCGCCGCGCGCCAGCAGCTTCTCGCGCGGTCGCTCGGAACTGGGCCAGTCGCGGATGTGCATGGGTCGCGGTCTCGTGGTCGTTGGCGGCGCGTGGGCAGGCGCGGCTGCGTCGCGGTGTGGATGGATGGTCGCCGGCGGCAGGCGCTGCCGCGGGGGATCGGGCGGCAGGGCCGGGGAGCACGCCCACCGCCGGCGTGTGGCCATTGCAGCGCATGCGCCGTGGCGTCGCCGCCGGTCGCCGACGAGCCTTCGGGTAAGCTGTCGGACCGTTGCCGCGTAGGGGTTTCCGCAACCGATGAGCGCCACCTCCGCCAGCCTGCACGGCCAGCGCGTGCTGCTCTGCGTCTGCGGCGGCATCGCCGCCTACAAGGCCGCCGACCTCGTGCGGCGGCTGCGCGACGCCGGCGCCGAGGTCAGCGTGGCGATGACCGACAACGCGCAGCGGTTCGTGTCCGCCACCACCTTCCAGGCGCTGTCGACGCACGCCGTGCGCACCTCGCTGTGGGACGCCGCCGCCGAGGCCGCCATGGGCCACATCGAGCTCGCGCGCTGGGCCGGGCGCGTCCTCGTTGCCCCTGCGACCGCCAATACCCTGGCGAAGCTGGCCCACGGCATGGCCGACGATCTCGTGAGCACCCTGTGCCTGGCCACGACCGCACCACTCACCGTGGCGCCGGCGATGAACCACCGCATGTGGCTGCACCCGGCCACGCGCGCCAACGTCGCGCTGCTGCGCGAGCGCGGCGTGCGCGTGCTGGACCCGGTCGATGGCCCGCTGGCCGAGGGCGAGTCCGGCCCCGGGCGCCTTCAGGAGCCGGCCGACATCGTCGCCGCGATGGCGGCGGCATGACGGCCGCCGTGTCCGACCTTGCCGGGCTGCGCATCGTCGTCAGCGCCGGCCCTACCTGGGAGGACATCGACCCGGTGCGCTTCATCGGCAACCGCAGCAGCGGCAGGATGGGCTTCGCCATTGCCGAGGCGGCGGCGGCGCGTGGCGCGACGGTGGCGCTGGTGAGCGGGCCGGTTGCGCTGCCCACGCCCATGGGCGTGGCGCGCACGGACGTCCGCTCGGCGGCCGACATGCACGCCGCGGTGCACGCGGCGCTGCCGGCCGACGTGTACATCGGCGCCGCCGCGGTGGCCGACTTCCGCCCGCGCACGGTTGCCCCGGCCAAGATCAAGAAGCGGGACGGCGACGACGGCATGGTGCTGGAGCTCGTCCGCACCCGCGACATCCTGGCCGACGTCGCCGCATCGCCGCGTCGGCCGCGCCTGGTGGTCGGCTTCGCCGCCGAGACCGAGGACCTCGAGGCCAATGCGCAGGCCAAGCTCGCGCGCAAGGGCGTCGACATGATCGCGGCCAACCGCGTCGGCGTGGCCGGCACCGGGTTCGAAAGCGAGGACAACGCGATCACCCTGTACTGGCGCGACGGCAGCCGCGAACTCGCGCGCGGCCCCAAGGCCCGCCTGGCCGGCGCCTTGCTGGACGCGGTCCTGGAGCGCCTGGCGGCATGAGCGACCCCGCCGTGCGCACGCTCGCGGTCAAGGTGCTGGATCCGCGCATCGGCAGCGCGTGGCCGCTGCCCGACTACGCCACCGACGGCAGTGCCGGCCTCGACCTGCGCGCGGCGATCGACGCCCCGCTGGAGCTCGCGGCGGGCGCGACCGCGCTGGTGCCCTCGGGGCTCGCGATCCACATCGCCGATCCCGCGCTGTGCGCGATGGTGCTGCCACGATCGGGGCTCGGCCACCGCCACGGCATCGTGCTGGGCAACGGCACCGGCCTGATCGACGCCGACTACCAGGGGCCGTTGATGGTCAGCCTCTGGAACCGCTCCGGCGACGCCTACCGCATCGAGCCCGGCGACCGCATCGCCCAGCTGGTACTGGTGCCGGTCCTGCGCGCCAGGCTGCAAGTAGTGGATACTTTCGACGACAGCGCGCGAGGGACCGGGGGCTTCGGCCACACCGGCGTGCGCTGACAGGGGAGCTGCCGAGATGACCGACCAAGAACCGCACAAGGCGCGCGTGCTGCTCGCGCACCTCCGGCCCTACCTGCCGGTCATCGCCGTGGCGCTGGCGCTGCTCGCGGTGTGGCTGCTCTGGAGCGGCTGGCGCCAGACCCAGGACGGGACACGCCGCGAGGCGCTCGAGCGCAACCGCGACACCGTGGTCGAACTCACCGCACGTACCCTGGCCGGCGAACTCGCACGCCTGGGCGAGCGCCTGGCATCGCCGCCAGTGCAGGCGGCGCTGTCGCGCGGCGACCTCGATGCCGCCGGCACGCTGCTTGGACAGGACTGGATCCACCTGGAGCAGGCCGCCGTGCTGCCGCCGGACCTCGCGGACGCCTACGAACGGCTCCCCGCGGAGGGCTTCGGCCGGATCGCGGTCGCCGAGGCCGCGCTGGTCGAGGACCGGCCGGTGGCCTGGGTCATCCGCGACGGCGGCCAGCCGCGGGTCGCGCTCGCGGCGCCGGCGCGCGTGGGCGAGGCGACCGTCGGCGTCGCCTTCGTGCGCCTGCCGCTGGCGCGCGCGACACTGGGGCTGGACGCGGTCGACGTCGAGGAGAAGAGCTACCTCGCGCTGCGCCAGGGCGGGTTCACGCTGCTGGAACGCGGCGACGCCGAGTTCGCCGCGGCCGCCGAGCGCATGGCGAAGCCCGTGCCCGGCACCGGCCTGCGCGTCGCCGCCGCGGTGCCGTCGCCGGCGATCAATCCCTTCGGGCTCGACCCCATGCCGTCGTTCGCCGTCGGCCTGCTGATGCTGCTGCTGGCCTACCTCGTCTGGCGGCTGCCCCGACGCATCCGCGACCCCTACGCCGGGCTCGACGACGCCAGCGCGCCGACGCTGTCCGAGGCGCTCGTGGTGGCGCCGCGCGAAGACCAGGGCGCCGGCCGGATCGACGTGCGCGACGCGCCGAAGCCCGCGCCCGTCCGCATCGACCGCGGCATCTTCCGCGCCTACGACATCCGCGGCGTCGTCGGCGAAACGCTCGACATCGGCGTGGCGGAGCTGATCGGCCATGCCATCGGCTCGCTGATGCACGAGCAGGGGCTCAATGACATCGTCATCGGCCGCGACGGCCGCCTGTCCGGACCCGACATGGTCGCCGGCCTGGTGCAGGGGCTGCGCAAGGCGGGACGCCAGGTCATCGACATCGGCATGGTGCCGACGCCGGTGGTGTATTTCGGTGCCTTCCACCTGCGCACCGGCTGCTGCGTGTCGGTCACCGGCAGCCACAACCCGCCCGACTACAACGGCTTCAAGATCGTCGTCGGCGGCGAGACGCTGTCCGGCGAGGCGATCGTCGACCTGCACGCGCGGATCGCCGAAGACCGCCTGTACACGGCGGCGGAGCCCGGCACGCTGAGCCAGCGCGAGATCGACGCCGAGTACATCGACCGCATCGCCTCCGACGTGCAGATCGACCGCCGGCTCAAGGTCGTGGTCGACGCCGGCAACGGCGTCGCCGGCGAGATCGCGCCGCGGGTGCTGGAGGCGATCGGGGCCGACGTCGAGCCGCTGTTCTGCGAGATCGACGGCACCTTCCCCAACCATCATCCCGACCCCAGCGACCCGCGCAACCTCGCCGACCTGGTGCAGATGGTGCAGCGCTTCGACGCCGACCTGGGGCTGGCGTTCGACGGCGACGGCGACCGCCTGGGCGTGGTCACGAAGGACGGCGAGGTGATCTTCGCCGACCGCCTGCTGATGCTGTTCGCGGCCGACGTGCTGGAGCGCAACCCGGGCGCGGTCATCGTCTACGACGTGAAGTGCACCGGGCGCCTGCCGGGCCACATCCTGCGCCACGGCGGCAGCCCGCTGATGTGGAAGACGGGCCATTCGCTGATCAAGGCCAAGATGCGCGAGACCGAGGCCGAGCTCGCAGGCGAGATGAGCGGCCACTTCTTCTTCGCCGAGCGCTGGTACGGGTTCGACGACGGCATCTACGCCGCGGCGCGCCTGCTCGAGATCCTCGCTTCGCGCGCGGAATCGCCATCGGCGGTGCTGAAGGCGCTGCCCGCGGGGGTGTCGACGCCCGAGATCAAGATCGACGCCCCCGGCGGCGACCCGCACGCGTTCGTGGAGCGATTCCGCGAGCGCGCGCGCTTCGAGGGCGGCGCGCGGCTGTCGACGATCGACGGCCTGCGCGTCGACTGGAGCGACGGCTGGGGGCTGCTGCGCGCGTCCAACACCACGCCGGTGCTGGTCATGCGCTTCGACGGCGACAGCGAGGAGGTGCTGGCGCGCATCCGCGAGGACTTCCGCGCCCAGCTGCTGCAGGTCGAGCCGGAGATCGCGCTGCCGTTCTGAGGCCGGCGCGGCGCTCAGCCGTCGGCGCTGGTCTTCATCGCGCGGTAGCGGTCCAGCGCCTGTTCCAGGTCGCTGCCCAGCGAGGCGCGGTCCTGCAGCTGCTTGGCCATGATCGCCTTCTGCCGCAGCAGGTCGGCCTTCTGGCTGAGGATGCCGTCGGCCAGCGGCTTGCGCACCGGTTGGCCCTGGAGTTCCAGTTCCGCGGCCTGGCGCAGCAGCGAGAGCAGGCTCTGGCGGAGGTTGGCGACGCCCAGCCGCGAGGTCTTCAGCGACTCCTCGACCAGGGTGATGCGCTCCCCGTAGGCGCGGCGGAGGTCGGTCTCGGTCTGGTAGGACTCGACCATCGCCAGGTCACGGCGCTGGCGGCTGGCCTCGGCCTCGGCCGCCTCGGCCGCCTCGCGCGCGGCCACCGCGGCCGCGGCGCGCTCGTCGCGGTTGAGTGCGCGCGGCACCTCGCGCGTGCGCATGCCGCTCTCGGGGTTGATCTCGGTGCGCGCGCTGTCGACCGCCGACGCAGGCAACGCGTCGCCACAGACCTGGACGCCGTTCTCGTTCCAGCAGTAGAGCTTCTTCGAGGTCTCCGGCGCCGCCGGCGCCGACAGCGGCAGTGCCGCCAGGAGCGCGCACCACAGCAGGGTCCTGGTGTTCATCGCGTCCGTCCCCCCGGCCGGTCGGATACAGGCGCGCCGTAGCGCGCGCGGTAGGCGAGCAGGCGCCCGCGTTCGGCCGACAGTGTCGCGCTTTCGCCCGCAAACGCAAGCAGGTCCGAGAGCCCCGCGATGGCGACCACCGGGACGCCGGCATCGGCCGCCACCGCCTGCGCCGCCGAGCGGCGCACGTCCGCGGCCTCGTCCAGGACTTCCTCGCGGTCGAGCGCGATCACGATCCCGGCCGCGACGCCTCCGCCGCCCTCGATCAGGGCGAGCGCCTCGCGGATCGCGGTGCCGGCAGTGATGACGTCGTCGACCACCAGCACGCGCCGGCCCTGCAGCGACGCGCCGATCAGGCTGCCGCCCTCGCCATGGGCCTTGGCTTCCTTGCGGTTGAACGCCAGCGGCAGGTCGCGGCCCCGGCGGGCGTATTCGCAGGCCAGCGCGGTGGCCAGCGGGATGCCCTTGTAGGCAGGGCCGAACAGCAGGTCGAACGCAACGCCGGCGTGGTCCAGCGTATCGGCATAGCAACCGGCCAGCGTCGCCAGCGCGGCGCCGGTGTCGAAACGGCCGGCGTTGAAGAAGTAGGGGCTGGCGCGCCCGGACTTCAGCGTGAATTCGCCGAAGCGCAGGGCGTCGGCGGCGAGGGCAAGGCGCAGGAAGCGCTGGCGGTGGTCGTCCATGCCCGGATTCTCACACGCGGGGGCGGCGCAGCGCGCGCAGCATCAGGCGTTGCGGCCCGCCGCGCCCTCCGGCCAGGAGTTGCCCGGTGTCGACGAAGCCGGCGCTGCGGTAGGTGCGGATCGCCACCACGTTGCGGCATTCCACGTTGAGTGCCAGCAGCGCCGCGTCCGGGCGCGACCGCGCGAGGTCGCCGCAGCAGGCCGCGAGCGCGCGCGCCGCGTAGCCGCGCCCCTGCCAGCGCCGGTCGATCATGAAGGCGCGAAGTCCGAGGCTGCCGCTGCCCAGCGGGACGCGACTGGCCACCGACGCGGCGCGGTCGATCCGGTAGAAGCCGATGACGACGTCGTCGCGCAGGATCGCCATCGCGTCGCTGTCGGGCGCACGACAGGCGTCGGCGACGTTGAAGGCGGTGTCGCCGACGAACACGTCCTGTCCCGGCGCCACCTGCAGCGCGGTGGCGGCGGCGACGCGCGCGGGCGTCACCGGGCCGACATGGATGAGGGGGCTGCGAGGCACCGACGGATGATACGGCGGGGCTGATCGCGCGGAGGAGCCGGGGCGCCGAATCCGTTACGCTTCCTCCGGTGCGGCGCGCACCGGGCCGCGCTCCACGACCAGGGTGTCCATGCGCATCATCAGCTTCAACGCCAACGGCCTGCGCTCCGCCGCGAAGAAGGGCTTCTTCGACTGGTTCCGCGCCCAGGACGCCGACCTGCTCTGCGTGCAGGAGACCAAGGCCCAGGAACACCAGCTTGCCGGGCCGGAGTTCCTGCCCGACGGCTACACCGCGTTCTTCCGCGACGCGACCACGAAGAAGGGCTACAGCGGCGTCGCGATCTACACCCGCCGCGAGCCCGACGAGGTGCGGACCGCACTGGGCTGGGCACCGTTCGACGACGAGGGCCGCTACATCGAGGCGCGCTTCGGCAACCTCAGCGTGGTGTCGATGTACATCCCCTCGGGCTCGTCCGGCGAACTGCGGCAGGGCTTCAAGTTCGAGGTGATGGCGTGGCTGCGGCCGATCCTCGACCAGTGGCTCGCCAGCGGCCGCGATTATGTCGTCTGCGGCGACTGGAACATCGTCCGCGCCCGCAACGACATCCGCAACTGGACCTCGAACCAGAAGAACTCCGGCTGCCTGCCCGCGGAGCGCGCCTGGCTCAACGCCATGGTCGCCGACGCCTGCGGCGACGGCACGCCCGCGCCCGACCATGGCTGGCACGACAGCTTCCGCGTGCTGCACCCGGAGGCCCGCGACAACTACACCTGGTGGAGCAACCGCGGCGCCGCGCGCGCCAACAACGTCGGCTGGCGCATCGACTACCAGTTCATCACCCCGGGCCTGCGCGACCGCGTCGAGGCCTGCACGGTGCATCCCGAGCCACGGTTCTCCGACCACGCGCCATACGTCGTGGATTACCGCGCGTGAGCGTGCCGCACGCGGCCCCGGCGCCGGGGTCCTACAAGGGCTGGGCCGGCATCCGCCGCGCATTCGCCACGCCGTCGGCGCTGACCATGCTGCTGCTGGGCTTCGGCTCCGGTTTGCCCTTCCTGCTGATCGCCTCGCAGACGCTGTCGACGCGCCTTCGCGATGTCGGCCTCGACCTCGGCAGCATCGGGCTCATCAGCCTCGCGAGCTTCTTCTACCTGCTGAAGTTCCTGTGGGCGCCGCTGATCGACCGGTACGCATTCCCGCTCACCGCCTTCCTCGGGCGCCGGCGGTCGTGGCTGCTGGTGTCGCAGCTGGTGGTGATGGGCGCGCTGTACGCGCTCGCGTTCACCCGGCCCGAGGTGGGCGTCGGGCCACTGGTCGGCTGGGTGCTGCTGGCATCGCTCGCCGGCGCCACGCAGGACTCGGTGGTGGATGCCTACCGCATCGAGATCGCGCCGGTGTCGGCGCAGGCGGCGCTGGCGGCCACCTATACGCTCGGCTACCGCTTCGGGCTGATCCTGGCGGGCGCGGGCGCGCTGTACCTGGCCGACTACCGCGACTGGACCTGGGCCTACGTCGCGATGGCATCGCTGATGCTGCTTCCGATCGCGACCACGCTGCTGTGCCGGGAGCCGGTTGCGCCGGAGTCGACGGTGGTGCGCCGGATCGACTTCCTCGGCGCCTTCTGGCAGCCCTTCTCCAGCTTCTTCTCCACCAACGGCCTCGCGCTGGGCGTCGTGCTGCTGCTGTTCGTGGGGTTCTACAAGTTCCCCGACCAGGTCATCGGGGTGATGGCCGGGCCGTTCTACCTCGATTCCGGCTACACCAAGTCCGACATCGCCACCGTCTCCAAGCTCTACGGCGTGTGGATGGGCATCGCGGGTGCGTTCGCCGGCGGCGTGGCGGTGGCGGCGTTCGGGTTCCGCCGGATGCTGTTCCTGGCGGCGATCGGCGTGGCGCTGTCGAACCTGGCCTTCCTGCTGATGGCGCAGAACCCGTCCCAGCCGTGGGCGTTCTATGCCGCGATCACCGCCGACAACCTGTTCCAGGGCTTCGCCGGCGTGGTCCTGGTGGCGTTCATGTCGTCGCTGACCGACCGCAACTTCACCGCGACGCAGTTCGCGCTGCTGGTCTCGCTGGCCAACCTGCCGGGCAAGTTCGTTGGCGGCGTGTCCGGTTACCTGGTCGAGGCGACGTCCTACAGCACGTTCTTCGTCCTCAGCGCGCTCACGGTAGTGCCCACGCTGGCCTTGCTCGCCTGGCTGTGGCGGCGTATCAAGGAGAACGCGCCCGACGCGGGAGCGCCGGCGCCAGGGGGCGCCCAGGGGGCAGCGCCATGACCGACATCGTGCTGAGGGACATCGACGCCATCCTCGCCGACCGCATCCGGCGGGTGGCGGCGCTGCGCGGGTGGACCGTTCCGACGACGCTGCTGCACCTGCTCGAGCAGGGGCTGCACGCTTACGAAGGCGACGGCGGCCTGCGCCTGGAGGATGCCGAAGCGAACGTGCTGCAGGAGGCGATGGCCGCGCTCGAGGTGCTGCCCGACGGAGTCTATTCCCGGATCGGGCAGGTCGACGCCGCCGCCGACCCCGCCTAGCGGGCTTCGCCCGATGCCGGGTGGACGGCCCCCAGGATGCGCGGGCCGCGCGCGCCCGTGACGCCGGGCAGGTTGCCCGGGCGGCCGAGCAGCGCCTGCCGCGCGAGCCAGGCGAAGGCCATGGCCTCGAGGTAGTCGGGATCGATGCCATGGGCCGCGGTCGACTCCACCACCATCCCCGGCAGTGCCGCCGCGAGCGCCGCCATCAGCACGCCGTTGTGGACGCCGCCACCGCAGGCGAGCACGCGGGCGGTGTCGGGCTGGGTGGCGCGCAGGGCGTCGGCGATGGTGCGCACGCTGAGTGCGAGGAGGGTGGCCTGGACGTCCGCCGGCGAGGCATCGGGCGCGAGCGCGCGATCCACCCAGTCCAGGTGGAACTGGTCGCGACCGGTGGACTTCGGCGGCGGCAGTGCGAACCAGGGGTCGGCAAGCAGGCGCGCCAGCAGCGCGGGGTCCGGTTGGCCGCGCGCGGCGAGGCGGCCGTCGCGGTCGAAGGGTTCGCCGGTATGGCGCAGGCACCAGGCGTCCATCAGGCCGTTGGCGGGGCCGGTGTCGAAGCCGCGGACGCCGCCGTGCGCCGGCAGCAGGGTGAGGTTGCCGATGCCGCCCAGGTTGAGCACCGCGCGCGACTCGTCCGGCGCATGCAGCAGCGCCGCGTGCAGCGCCGGCACCAGCGGTGCGCCGTGGCCGCCGGCGGCGACGTCGCGGCGGCGGAAGTCCGCGACCACGGTCGCGCCCGTACGCTCGGCGATCAGGTGCGCGTCACCCAGCTGCATGGTGTACGGATCGACGCCGTCGCCGCGGCGGCCCGCGGGGCGGTGGCGCAGCGTCTGCCCGTGCGAGCCGATGCCGGCGATGCTGCCGCACTGCACGCCGCCGTCGGCCATGGCCCGCAGCGCGGCATCGGCGAACGCGGCGCCGATCTGCACGTCGAGTTCACCGATGTCGTCCAGGGTCAGGGGCACGTCGCCCTGGCCGAGGGCCACCAGGCGTGCCCGCAATGCGGGATCCCACGGATAGGTGCGCCCGAACACGAGCGACGGCCGGGCGGTCGGGGCATCGTCCTCCCAGCGCACCAGCGCGGCATCGATGCCGTCGGCGCTGGTGCCGGAAATCAGGCCGACATAGGTCTTGGCAGGCATGCGCGCCAGTGTAGGCGAGGTGGCCCGGCCGACAGTGCGGCGCGGGCCGATGCAGCCCGCCGGCTCAGCCCCTGCCGGCGGCCGACTTCACCGGCTTCGCGGCCGACGCCACGCGGGTGTCGCCCGCCTCGGCGCCGACGTCGGCGTAGATGATGTTCTCGACGGTGCGGATGCGCGCGAGCGCAGGCCCCGTGGTGGCGCGGAACTTCGCCAGTTCCAGGCCCTTCAGCGGCTCGGGCTCGGGCATGGTGTGCTGCAGCGGGTTGCGGTGCACGCCGTTGACGCGGAATTCGTAGTGCAGGTGCGGGCCGGTGGCGAGGCCGGTGCTGCCGACGCGGCCGATCACCGTACCCTGGCTCACGCGCTGGCCCTGGCGGATCTTGCCGAAGCTCGACATGTGCGCGTACAGCGTGGTGTGGCCACGGCCGTGGTCGAGCACGACCGTGCGGCCGTAGCCGCCCTTCCAGCCCATGAACTGCACGCGGGCGTCGCCGGCGGCCATGATCGGGGTACCGGTACCGGCGGCGTAGTCCACGCCCTTGTGCTGGCGGACCGTGCCCAGCACCGGGTGCCGCCGCGAGCCGAACTTCGAGCTCAGGCGCGCATACGGGATCGGCATGCGGATGAAGCTCTTCTTCAGCGGGCGGCCGTCGGCGGTGAAGTACTCGGCCTTGTCCTTGCCGTCGCGCTCGTAGCGGAAGCCGGTGTGCAGCTTGCCCTTCGCGGTGAAGGTGGCGACCTGCACCGGGCCGGTACGGATCAGTTCGCCCTCGCGCCACACCTGCTCCACCACGACGCTGAAGCGGTCGCTCTGGACGACGTCGGAGTTGAAGTCGATGTCGTACTTGAAGATCTCGTCGGTCAGCGTGTTGATGTTGCTGCCGGACAGGCCGAGCTTGCGCGCGGAATGGAACAGCGAGCGGCCGACCTCGCCGCTGATCACCGCGGTGCGGATCTCCACCGGGCGCTCGATCACCTTCTCCACGACCTCGTCGCCCGCAAGCGACAGCTCCACGCGCTCGGTGTCGCCGCGGTCGTAGCGCAGGCCGCGGAACGCGCCCGGCTTGCCGTCGCGGTCGAGGGGGATGTCGAAGGCGATCTCGGTGCCGGGCTTGAGCCGCGTCAGCGCGTCCTTCGCGCCGGGGGACTCGAGCAGGCGGTGCATGGTCGATGCCGGGATGCCGAGGTCGGCGAAGATCGAGCCGAGCGTCTGGCCCTGCTGCACGGTCACGGTCTGCCAGCTGTTGGCGGTCGCGGCCTTCCGCGACATCGGCAGCGGCGGCAGGCTCAGCGACATCGTCGTGAGCGGCGTGCGCCCCGGTGCCTGGATCGCGTTCGAGAAGCCGGGCACCAGCGCCACCACCAGTGCGCCCAGCGTTGCGAACAGGCTCGCGTGCGCCCACTGGCGTCGCGTCCAGCGGCCGCTGAACGCGTCGCGCCTGAACGCGTCAGGAATCGGTTGGCCGAGGATGGTCGCCTGTCGCCGCGCTTCGCGAAGGTTGTCCTGGCGGATACGCTGCGCGCGCTGGACGTCGGCGTCGGGAGTCGGTCGGGTCACGGGTTTGCCCCTGGTCACGTGCGTGACGGCCGCGTCACCGGCGTAACATAGACACGCGAACTGGGTGCGTCAAATGCTTGACCGGCATGGCTTTTTTTGTCCCGTTGCATTTAACGCCCCGTTAACGCCGCCCACCCACTGCGTCACGTTTTCTGAATGCGTGGCGTCACACCCGGACTCATCGTGACCGCAGAATCTGCTCTTCCCACCCCATCACGAGACGTCGCGGAGGCTCTTGATCGCCTCTGTCGGGGCGCCGACGAAGTCCTGAAGCGCGACGAACTGCAGGCCCGCCTGGGCCAGGGTCGGCCGCTGCGGGTGAAGGCCGGCTTCGACCCCACCGCGCCCGACCTGCACCTCGGCCACACCGTGCTGCTGAACAAGATGCGGCAGTTCCAGGACCTGGGCCACCAGGTCGTGTTCCTGATCGGCGACTTCACCGGGATGATCGGCGACCCCTCGGGCAAGAGCGCCACGCGCAAGCCGCTCACGCGCGCGGACGTGGAAGCGAATGCGCGCACCTACGCCGACCAGGTGTTCAAGGTCCTCGACCGCGAGCGCACCGAGCTGCGTTTCAACAGCGAGTGGTTCGACCGCATGACCGCCGCCGACATGATCCGCCTGGCCGGGCAGCTCACGGTGGCGCGGATGCTCGAACGCGACGATTTCGCCAAGCGCCACGCCGCGCAGCAGCCGATCGCGATCCACGAGTTCCTCTACCCGCTGGTGCAGGGCCACGACTCGGTCGCGCTGCGGGCGGACGTGGAACTGGGCGGCACCGACCAGAAGTTCAACCTGCTGATGGGCCGCGGCCTGCAGGAAGCGGCCGGCCAGCCGCCGCAGGTGGTGCTGACCATGCCGCTGCTGGAAGGGCTCGACGGCGTCAACAAGATGTCCAAGTCGCTCGGCAACTACATCGGCATCGACGAGCCGGCGATCGACATCGTCAACAAGACCATGAAGATCGGCGACGCGCTGATGTGGAAGTGGATCGAGCTGCTGAGCTTCGACATCGGCGCTGGTGAAGCACGCGTGCTACGCGCGGACGTCGACGGCGGCGCGCTGCATCCGCGCGACGTGAAGCTGCGCCTGGCGCGCGAGCTGGCCGCGCGCTTCCACGATGCCGCCGCGGCCGAGACCGCGGTGGCCGGGTGGCACGCCGCGGTGCGCGGCGAAGGCGATACCACGCTCCTGCCGGTGCAGGACGTGGTGGTGCCGGCGGACGGCCTGAGGATCGCGGCACTGCTGACGGCAGCCGGCATCACGCCGAGCAATTCCGAGGCCAACCGCAAGCTCAAGGAGCGCGCGGTGAAGGTGGACGGTGCCGTGGTCGAGGATGCCGGCGCCACGTTCGCGCCGGGCTTCGAGGGCGTGCTGCAGGTGGGCAAGCGGAATTTCGCGCGGGTGCGCCTGGTCGCCGGCTGAGCGGCGATCAGGCCGGGCTTCAGCCGACGGCGGCGACCGCCATGCCCAGCAGCGCCAGCACGCAGCCCAGCGCCAGGAACCACACCAGGCTGCGGAACGCGTGCCTGTTGCCGATATAGAAGACGCCGTGCAGCACGCGGAGCGCCACGAAGGCGACCGCGAGCCATGTGATCGTGCCCGGGTCCACCCCCGCCAGCTGCGCCATCAGCACGCCGGCCGCGAACGGCGCGAACGCCTCGAACGCGTTCAATTGCGCGGCGTTCGCCCGCCGCGTCCGCGGATCCTCCTGCTTCGACAGCCAGGTCCGCGGATCGCGGTTGTCGTAACGCCGGCCGGCACCGGCTTTCGCGATGCCGACCCAGATGTACGGCAGCAGCGCCGCCACCAGGATGCAGGCGTAGGCGATGGTCACCCGGCGTCCCCGGCGTTGCCCGCATCCGTGGAGGTGCCGGCGCCTCCGAGCATCTGCTCGCGCGCGGCACGGAACGGGTTGCCTTCGTACCACTGCGGCCAGCGGTCGCCGTCGGCGAGCGTGCGGCCGACGCCGTACAGCGCCTCCAGGTCCTGCAGCGTGCCTTCGAGGTTCCACGCCGGGTCGAACTCGTCCGCAGGCTTGTGGTATCGGTCGGCGGTGTAGGCCTGCGCCGCGACGTTCCCGGCCTCGCGGCCACCGTCGACCAGGTCGTCGCCGCCCTTGGCATACAGCGCGGGCACGCCGGCCTTGGCGTAGTTGAAGTGGTCGGAGCGGAAGTAGAACCCGCCCGCCGTGTTGCTCTCCGCCACCTGGGTGCGCTGCTGCGGGCCGGTGAACGTGGCCAGGATGTCCTCCAGCTCCGAGTTGCCCTTGCCGACCACCACCATGTCGCGCGACGGGCCGGCGACGCTCATCGCGTCCAGGTTGATCACCGCCACCGTCTTCTCCAGCGGGAACGCCGGGTGCGCGACGTGGTACTTCGAGCCGAGCAGCCCCGACTCCTCGAGCGTGACCGCCAGGAACACCAGCGAGCGTTGCGGCTTCGGCTCGGAACGCGCGAACTTCTCCGCGATCTCGATGATGCCGGCCACGCCGGTGGCGTTGTCGACGGCGCCGTTGTAGATCTGGTCGCCCTCGCCCTCGTGCTTGCCGAGGTGGTCCCAGTGCGCCATGTACACGATCGCCTCGTCGGCGCGGTCGGTGCCCGGCAGCACGCCCACCACGTTGCGCGAAGACTTTTCGGCGGTGGTGCTGCGCAGGTCGAAGGACACCTTCGCGTCCAGCGGCACCGGCTTGAAGCCACGGCGGCCGGCAGCGGCATACATCGCGTCGAGGTCGTGCCCCGATGCCTTGAACAGCTCGCGCGCGACGTCGCCGGTGATCCAGCCCTGCGCCGGCAGCCTCGGCTCCGGGTCGTCCGCGGCGCGCAGGTCGAACTGCGCCCCGGACCAGGAGTTCTTCACCACGTCCCAGCCGTACGATGCGCCCTCGGTGTCGTGGATGATCAGCGCCGCCGCCGCGCCCTTGCGCGCGGCTTCCTCGAACTTGTAGGTCCAGCGCCCGTAGTAGGTCATGCGCGGGCCTTCGAACAGTGCTTCGTCCTTCGCGTGGAAGCCCGGGTCGTTGACCAGGATCACCACCGTCTTGCCTTCGACGTCGAGGCCCGCGTAGTCGTTCCACTGCTGTTCGGGGGCGTCGACGCCGTAGCCCACGAACACCAGTTCGCTGTCGGACACCTTGACCTCGGGCTGGCCGGTGCGGGTGCCGATCACCATGTCGGGGCCGAACGCGAGCTCGCGGGTGTCGCCGCCCACGTCCAGGGTGATCGTCGTCGACGGATCGGCCGTGGTCTCGACCATCGGCACGGTCTGGAACCAGCCGCCGTCCTCGCCACCCGGACGCAGGCCGATGCGCTCGTACTGGGCCGCGATGTACTCGACGGTCTTCTCGCCGCCCGGGGAGCCGGGGGCGCGGCCTTCGAACGCGTCGGACGACAGGGTCTCGACCATGCGCGCGAAGTCGGCGGCGGCGATCTCCGGCACGAACTCGCCTTCGGCGGTCGCGGCCGGGGTCGCGGGGGCTTCGGCGGTCGCGGCCGGGGCGGGTGCGTCGCGGTCGCACGCCGCGAGCGCGGTCGCGGCGGCCAGGCACAGCAGGAGTTTGCGTGGCATCGGGGCGGATCCTCCAGGGACGTTCAGCCCCGGAGTCTACCGCGCGTGGCGCTCAGTCCCTGGGGGCGGTCGCGCCGGAGTAGGGCACGGGGGTGGCGCCGGACACCTCGCCGATGCGCGCGCTGTCGTGCACGTACAGCACGACCTCGCGCTCGAACACCAGCCGGCCGTCCACGACCGCGTTCGGGCCGACGATGATCCGCGGCGCGCGCTTGCTGATGTTGATCGGCATCCAGTTCGAGGTCGGCTTGTGCACCCGGATCCCGCCGCGCACGTGGGAATCGACGCCGATGGTGACGTCGCCGGTGACGGTCTCGATGTCGCCGCCGACCTCGGTAGCGACCAGCCCGATGGCGCCATTGACCGTCGCCACGTCCTTGCCGACGCGGCCGCCGTGGTCGACGAAGATGCTGCCGTTGACGGTCTCGATGCCGCCCGCCACCGCCGCGCGGCGGCCGATGCGGATGCTGCCGTTGACGGTGGCCAGGTCGTCGGCCGCGATCTCGTCGCCGCCGCGGATGCTTCCGTTCACGGTCTCCACGTCGCCCGCGCGGGCGGTGTCCTCGAGGCGGATGCTGCCATTGACGGTGCCGAGGTCGCCCATGGTGCTGCCGGACTCGGCGGTGATGCTGCCGTTCACCTTGTCGATGTCCTCCTGCGCGGTGGCGGGTACCGCCAGCGTGGCGGCGGCGAGGAACAGGGCGGGGGCGAGGACGGTACGGATCATGCGGACACCTCATTCGGGGAGCGGGCGGGCCAGGGACGGGACACGCCATGTCGGCACTGAGTCTGCGGGCGCTTCGCTACAATCGCATCTGTCCATCGTCACAGGGCCATTCGACGTGCCAGAAGCCGCCGCGCGTTCCCGCCGACCGAAACCGGTCGTGCTGCTGATCCTCGATGGCTGGGGCTATCGCCAGGATCCCCGCGACAACGCGCTCGCGCTGGCCGACATCCCCCACTGGCGGCGCCTGCACGCGGCGCATCCGGTGACGCTGGTGCACACCGAGGGCCGGCATGTCGGGCTTCCGGACAGGCAGATGGGCAACTCCGAGGTCGGCCACATGAACATCGGTGCCGGGCGCGTGGTGTACCAGGACCTCACCCGCATCGATGCCGCGATCGCCGACGGCACGTTCTTCGACAACGCGGAATTGCGCGCGGCCTGCGATGCCACGCGCGAAGGCGGCACCCTGCACGTGTTCGGCCTGCTGTCGCCGGGCGGCGTGCACAGCCACGAGTCGCACCTGCTGGCGATGCTCGAGCTCGCCGCGCGCGCCGGCGTCGCCCGCGTCGCCGCGCACGCCTTCACCGATGGCCGCGACATGCCGCCGCGTTCGGCGGCACCAAGCCTGCGCGCGCTGCAGGACGCCTGTGCCGCGCACGGCAATGCCCGCATCCACAGCATCGGTGGCCGCTACTACGCCATGGATCGGGACAACCGCTGGGAGCGGGTGCGCCTGGCCTGGGATGCGATCGTCGACGCCTCCGCGCCGCACCGGGCAGGCGATGCCCTCTCGGCGCTGGAGGCCGCGTACGCGCGCGACGAGAACGACGAGTTCGTGTCGCCCACGGTGCTCGACGGCGCCACGCCCATGGCCGACGGCGATGCCGTGGTGTTCATGAACTTCCGGGCCGACCGCGCGCGGCAGCTGACGGCCGCGTTCGTGGCGCCGGCCTTCGCCGGCTTCGAGGCGCGTCGGCCGCGGCTGTCGCGCTTCGTATGCCTGACCGAGTACGACGCGACGCTGCCGGCGCCGGTGGCGTTCGCGCCCGACGACCTCCGCGACACCCTCGGCGAGACCGTCGGCGCCGCGGGACTCACCCAGCTGCGCATCGCCGAGACCGAGAAATACGCCCACGTCACCTTCTTCTTCAACGGCGGCCGCGAAGCGCCGTTCCCGGGCGAGGAGCGGATCCTGGTGCCGAGCCCGCGGGTGGCGACCTACGACCTGCAGCCGGAGATGAGCTGCCCGGAGGTCACCGCGCGGCTGGTGGAGGCGATCGCCGCCGAACGCTTCGACCTGGTGGTGTGCAACTTCGCCAACCCCGACATGGTCGGCCACACCGGTGATCTCCAGGCCGCGATCAAGGCGGTGGAGGCGGTGGACCGCGCGGTCGGCGAGGTGGACGCCATCGTGCGTGCAAAGGGCGGCGCGATGCTGGTCACCGCCGACCACGGCAACGTCGAGATGATGCGCGACCCCGAGACGGGGCAGCCGCACACATCGCACACGGTGGGCCCGGTGGAACTGATCTACGTCGGCGACCGCGAGGGCGCGAGCCTGCGCCGAGGCGGGGCCCTGCGCGACCTCGCGCCCACCCTCCTCGACCTGCTCGGTGTCGACAAGCCGGTCGCGATGACCGGCAGCAGCCTGCTCGGGTGAGGCCGCTGGCGCGCGCGCGGGTCGCGTGGTGCGGTCTGCTGGCCGCCGTGCTCCTGCTACCGCCGTCGGCCTCCGCACAGCAGGGCCGGGAGACCGAGCGCAAGCTGGAGAAGGTCCGGCGCGAGCTGCGCGAGGTCGCGGGCGAGCGCCGCCGGCTGGAGGGCGAGCGCGGCGCCGCCAGCCGCGAGCTGCGCACGCTTGACGAGCGGGTCGCCACGACCCTGCGCGAGCTCCGCGCCACCGAAGCCGCCCTCGTCCGGCAGCAGGCGCGGGTGTCGGATCTTGTCGACCGCCGCGACGCGCTGCAGGCGACGCTCGCCGGGCAGCGCGAAGAGTTGGCCGGCCTGCTGCGCGCGGCCTACACCGTCGGCGGCGCCGCGCCGCTGAAGCTGATGCTCGCCCCCGATGGCGTCGCCGAGGCCAACCGCAACCTGGCCTATCACGGCTACCTGCAGCGCGAGCGCAGTCGCCGCATCGCGGCGCTGTCGGCCGAACTGGCGGGCCTCGAGGCGCTCGAGCGCGAGGTGGCGGCGGGACAGGCGGCGCTGGACCGCACGCTCGCCACCCAGCGTGCGCAGGTCGCGGCACTGGAGCGCGAGCGCACGACGCGCGCCGCGGCCGTGGCCGCGCTCGACAAGCGGTACCAGGACCGCAGCGCGCGGGAAAAGGCGCTGGGACGCGACGCCGGCGCGCTCGAACGGCTGCTGGCGAAGCTGCGTGCCGCCGCGGCCAGGGCCGAGGCCGAACGCCAGGCGGCCGCCCGGCGCGAGGCAGAACGCGAGGCCGCCCGGTCGGCCGGCGGCGGCGCGGCGCCGCCGCGGCGGCCACCGGTGCAGGTGGCGAAGACGGCCCCGATCCAGGTCGGCGGCCTCGGCTGGCCGCTTTCGGGCACCCTGCTGGCGGGCTATGGCGGGCGCATGCCCGACGGTCGCGGAAGCACCGGGGTGCTGATCGGCGCGCCTGCAGGCAGCCAGGTCAGGGCCGTGGCCGACGGCACCGTGGTGTTCTCCGAGTGGATGACGGGCTACGGCATGATCCTGATCGTGGACCACGGCAACGGCTACATGAGCCTGTACGCGCACAACGACGCGCTGCTGCGCGATGCCGGCGACGCGGTGAAGCGCGGCGACCCGGTCGCCAGCGTCGGCAACTCCGGGGGCCAGGGCCGGCCGGCGCTGTACTTCGAGCTGCGGCGCGACGGCAAGCCGGTGGATCCGGCGTCGTGGCTGCAGAAGCGCTGACCGCGGCACGCCGTTGACGGCGCCCGTGCCCGCGCGGTGGCCATAATCGAACCGGCGCCGCCCGCGGCGGTCCAACCACCCCCGCGTCCCACGGAGCCCTGCATGCGCGCCAGCCCGCTGTCCCACGCCACGTCGTCCGCCCCGCCGCTGCAGCGGGGGCCGGGCGCGCTGCGCCTGTTGTCGATCCTGGCCGCTGCCCTGCTCACGCTGCCCGCGCAGGCGCAGGATCCGGCCGCGGACGAGGACGCCGACGCCGCCGAAGTGGCGGCGGCGAACGATCCGGATGCCACGGAGAGCGCGGCGACACGTGTGCCGCTGGCCGAGATCCGCCGCTACGTCGCGGTGTACAACGCGGTCCGCGAGGCCTATGTCGACCCCGTGGACGACAAGGCGCTGATGCAGTCGGCGATCCGCGGCCTCCTGCTCGACCTGGACCCGCACAGCGCTTACCTGGAGCGCCAGGCCGCGCAGGCCTTCGACGAGAACACCAGCGGCGCCTACGACGGCATCGGGGTCGAGGTCATGCCGCTGCCCGACGGCTCGGTGCGGGTGATCGCCCCGATCGACGGGACCCCGGCCGCGCGCGCGGGGATCCGCTCGGGCGACGTCATCACCGCGGTCGACGGCAACAACCTGACCCCGGAGAGCCATGAAGGCGCCGGCCCCCTGCGCGGCAGCCCCGGCACGTCGGTGCGCCTGACCGTGCTGCGCGAGGGCGCGGCCAAGCCGCTGGAGATCGTGGTCGACCGCGAGACCATCCGGGTCGCGAGCGTGCGCGGCCGCATCCTCGAGCCGGGCTACGGCTACATCCGCATCAGCGCCTTCCAGGCCGATACGGCCGCCGACTTCCAGAGCACGCTGGAGCGCCTGCAGGGCTCCGAAGGCGGCCGCCTGCGCGGGCTGGTGCTCGACCTGCGCAGCAACCCGGGCGGGCTGCTGACCTCGGCGGTCCGCATCGCCGACGACCTCCTGGAGCGCGGCGGCATCGTCAGCACCCGCGGCCGGATCCCGATCAGCGATGCCGAGTTCTCGGCGACCCCCGGCGACCGCCTGCAGGGCGCGCCGGTGGTGGTGATCATCGATGCCGGCTCGGCGAGCGCCTCGGAAGTCCTCGCCGGCGCGCTGCGCGACAACGGCAGGGCGCGCGTGGTCGGCAGCCGCAGCTTCGGCAAGGGTTCGGTGCAGACGCTGCTGCCGCTGGACAACGGCGACTCGGTGAAGCTCACCACCGCGCGCTACTACACGCCCAGCGGCAAGTCGATCCAGGCGCTGGGCATCGTCCCGGACGTGGTGCTGAAGCCCGAAGGCGAGGCGGCGGCGCGCGCCGGGTACGTCGAGGCGCTGCTGCCGGGGCACCTGCGGGGCGACGAGGAAATGCCCGGAGACAACGCCGGCGACGTGCTCGACGGCGATGGCCCGATCGCGGCCGCACTGGCGGAACTGAAGGCTCCGGGTTCGGTCGCGAAGCGCGCGGCGGCGGATGCGGCATCCGCAGGCGGCGCCGCACCTCCCGGGCCTGCACCTTCGCCGGAACCGGCGCCGGCGGGAACGCCCGCACCTGCGGAACCGTCCCCGCAACCGGCGCCCGCGCAGCCGGTGCCGCCTTCCGCACCGCGGCCTTCCGCGCCGGCGCCGGCGCCTGCGGATGCGGACTCGGATTCGGACTCGGAGTCGGAGGACGGCGGTTCCCGCCCCGCGGAGCCTCGGCCGGCCGCGCCCGCCGCGGCGGGCGCGTCGCCCGACGATGCACCGCCGCGTAACGAAGTGGCGCCGGAGGCCGATCCCGCGCCGGAGGCCGACGCTCCGCCGCGCTGACGCGCACGCGGCGGCCGCGGCCGCGCTAGCGCGGCGGCCGCGCCGGCAGCGGGAACGGGGTGACCACCTTTTCGCCGGTGGCGGCGTCGCGGATCGCGGCGTGGCCTTTCTGCTCGACCTCCTCGACCCGCAGCACGCTCTGCATCGGCAGGTGCAGCACGCGGGTGCCGGCGAATTCCCCGCGCAGCTGCTCCTCGACCGGGTCCACCAGCAGGCCCTCGCGGACGTCGAACACCAGGTCGGCGACCTCGACGAAGCCCCAGAGCTCGCCGCTGGCCACGCGCCGCGCGTACAGCTCGTAGACCTTGCCCAGGCTCAGGAAGGTCACCTTGAACAGCGTCTTCGACATGGGCCCGATTATAGGCGCGGGCTCAGTAGCCCTGGCGCCGCCGCAGGCGCAACGCGATCGCCCGCCGCGCCGACCATGCGAACACGATCCCGAACAGGAACCCGCCGACGTGCGCCGACCAGGCCACCGCGCCGAAGGCCGGGCCGATGTAGGCGAACACCACCTGCAGCACCGCCCAGATGCCGATGAGCAGGGACGCCGGGGCGCGCACGAATTCCAGGAACAGGCCCAGCGGCAGCACCACGCCCAGGCGCGCGCGCGGGAACAGCGCGAGGTAGGCGCCGATGACCGCCGACACCGCGCCACTGGCGCCGATCACCAGCCGGTCGGGGGCGCCGATGGCCAGGACCGCCACCAGGTTGGCGAACGCGCCGCCGACCAGGAACAGCAGCAGGAAGCGCCAGGAGCCCATGACGCGCTCGGCGGGCAGGCCGAAGATCAGCAGGAACACCAGGTTGCCGAGCAGGTGGGCCCAGTCGGCGTGCAGGAACAGCGCGCTCGGCAGGCGCAGCCAGCGTTCGCCGTCGGACCACGACCGCAGCAGGTCGGCCGGTGCCAGGCCGCCACTCAGTGCGCCCCATTCGTTCATCAGCCCGCGGCGCACGGCCTCGCTGCGGGTGCTGGCCCACAGGTAGGCGAGCCAGGTCGCGGCGAACAGCATCGGCGTCGCCCAGCGCAGGCCCGGCTTGGAGCGGGTGGGGATCGAGACGAACATGCGGCTCCCTCGCGGAGGCGCCACGATAGCCGTTCACCGACGTGATGCCGATCCCTGCGCGGCGACCACACGCCACGGTATAGTGCGCGCCGCGCTGTCGTTCGGGAGGGTCTCGGACAGGTAGCGGCCCGGCGCTGGCACCGCGACCGGCCGCGTGGCGCGAACCCCAGAAGCTTTGCCATTCCTGCTCCGGAGAGCCTTACGCAATGCACAACCCCGTCCGCCTCATCCAGGTTTCCGCCCTCGCGCTCGGCATCGCCGGCGCGCTGGCCCTTGCCCCCGCCCATGCCTCCGGTTTCCAACTCAAGGAAAACAGCGTCAAGGGCATGGGCCAGGCGTTCTCGCAGTCGGCCATCGACGACACCGACGCCTCGACCGTGGTCAACAACCCGGCGACCATGTCGCGCTTCGAAGGCACCACCATCCAGGGCGACCTCAGCGTCATCGACCTGCACGCCGAATTCGAAGGCAGCGGCCGCGATGTCCTCGGCCAGCCGCTCACCGGCGGCAACGGCGGCGAAGCCGGCGACGTGACCCCGGTCCCGGCGCTGTCGATGATCCACAACTTCGGCAACGGCCTCTCGGTCGGCGCGATGGTGAGCGCCCCGTTCGGCCTGAAGACCGAATACGACGACGCCTGGGTCGGCCGCTACTACGCGCAGACCTCCGAGGTCGAGATCGTCGAGCTGGCGCTGACGGCGTCGGTGGACGTGATCCCGGACCGCCTGTCGGTCGGCGGCGGCCTGACCTTCTCCAATGCCGATGTCACCCTGTCCAAGGCGGTCGACTTCGGCACCATCCTGTTCGGCGCCGGCGTCCCGCTGCCGTTCGCGCGTCCGCAGGCGGCCGACGGCCTGGCCGTGGTGCAGGGCGACGATACCGGCCTGGGCTGGGTGCTGGGCGTCGACTTCCGCCCGACCGACAAGCTGGCGATCGGCCTGTCGCACCGCTCCGAGGTGGACTACGAGCTCGAGGGCGAGGCCGACTGGACCGTCCCGGGCAACGTCCGCAGCGTCATCGACACCACGCCGAACGCGCCGCTGTTCCGCGACGGCGACGTGCGCGCGAAGCTGACCACGCCGAGCACGACCACGGTCTCGGTCGGCTACGACTTCACCGAGCGCTTCTCGATGGCCGCGACCTACACCCAGACCGGCTGGGAGTCCCTGCGCGAGGTGCGCATCGACTTCGTGAATCCGGACCCGGATTCGGTCGAGGACTTCAGCTGGGAGGACACCGCGTTCATGTCGATCGGCGGCGAGTTCAAGCTCAACGATGCCTGGACCCTGCGCGCGGGCTACGCCTACGACGAGACCCCGACCTCGATCGACACGCGCACCCCGCGCCTGCCCGACGAGAACCGCAACTGGTACTCGCTCGGCGCCACCTGGGCGCTCAGCCCGCAGCTCGAGATGACGTTCGCCTACACCCGCATCGAGCCGGACACCAGCGAGATCGACATCGTCACGCCGCCGGCCGCGGGCGGCCAGCGCCTCGCGGGCAGCTTCGACAGCGACGTCAACCTGTTCGGCCTGTCGGCGCAGTACCGCTTCTGATCCACGCCGCACGCGATACCGCGACACCCGGAGCCCCGCGAAAGCGGGGCTCTTCTTTTGCGCGTGCGCCCGCGTTCTTCAGGCGGATGCCGACAGCAGCCAGGCCCACAGCGGCAACGTGGCCAGCGACAGCAGGATGCCGTATCCCACCAGTGCCGCGGCCAGGCGCGGCGCGAGCTGGTGGGCGATGGCCAGCGCCGCCGCGGTGACCATGCTCGGCATCGCCGACTCCAGCACGTTGGCGCGCAGCATGTCGCCGTGCATGCCGAAGGCCAGCGACAGCGGCCATGCCAGCGCCGGCATCGCGACCAGCTTGAGGGCGAGGCCGGTGGCGAGCGGGGCGAGTTCGTCGCGCGGCATCCGCAGCCGGATCGACAACCCGACGGCGAGCATCACCAGCGGCAGCATCGCGTCGGCCAGGCGCTGCAGGCCGTCGCCGATCCACTGCGGCGGGTGTTCCGGCATCAGCGTCAGTCCGACCGCGAGCGCCCACAGCGGTGGGAAGCGCACGATGCGCGCGAGGATCGCCCGCGGCCCCGGCGGCGCGTCGCCGGCATGGCGCGCGATCACGTACAGGCCGAACGTCGACAGCAGCACGAAGGTCCCGAACTGGTCGTAGACCACGGCGTACGGCAGCGCGTCGTCGCCGAGCAGGGCGCGCACCATGGGGTAGCCGATGAAGCTGCTGTTGCCGAGGGCGACCGCGAGCAGCAGCACGCCCACCTGGTCGCGGCGCAGGCGCAGTACGCGACCGAGGGGGACCACCAGCGCCACCGTGGCCGCGGCCAGCAGCCACGGCGTCGCCGCCACGCCGACCAGCGCGACATCGAAACGCAGCCTCGGCACGTAGACCAGCACCGCCGCCGGCAGGCACACCAGTAGCACCACCTGGTTCAGGACCTCGCCGGCGTTGTCCGGGAACGCGCGCAGGCGCGCGAACGCCATCCCCAGCGCGAGCATGGCCAGCACCAGCGCGAACGCGTCGAACGCCATCGTCAGGAGGCCCCCCGGACACCTGTCCGGGGGGCCCGCCCGGCGGGTTCCCCGGGCACGGCACGAACGCCCGGAGGCGTCCTCCGCTCCCCCTCGGGGGTCTTACTGGCCGACGTCCACGGTCTGGTTGACGTAGACCGTGAGGATGCCGGTCCCGGGCAGGAGCGCGCAGCTGAGGTTGAACGTGGTGTTGTTCTGGGCCAGGTTCGACGGGAAGTCGGTGGACACCCAGTAGATGCTGCCGGTGCTCTCGGGCCCGATCTCCACCGACTTCGCCGAGTATTCGGCGGGCCAGTCACTGGCGCCCATGACGCCGGTGCAGGAGACGGTGACCGGGCTGCCGGACCGGTTCTGGAGGTAGACGCCGTGGCCGAAGTCACTGCTGGCGGCGAACTGCAGGCTGGTGGGCGAGCAGGTGACGAAGGCGGGGCTGCTTCCTTCGTTCTGGATGGCGAGTGGCCGCTTGCGGATCTGACCCTCATAGTTGGGCAGGGCGGCCTGGCAGATGCCGGCTCCGTTGGCCTGGAGCCACATGTCGCGGTCCACGGCGTCGGCGGTGGTGGTGACGCCGGCGGCCGCGATGGCCGTGGCAAGCAGGAATGCAGTGCGCATGGTAGCAATGTCCTTTGCAGGTGCGGGGATCGCACCCCGCAGAGAACGCAGAAAGCGACCGCGCGCGGCCACGTACGCACCTGCTCCGGAACCCGCGCCGGGCGTCGGCCTCCACCGCGGACGTCACTCGCCCAGCGTCAGCAGTGAGGCATTGCCCCCGGACGCGGTGGTGTTGATGGTCACCGTCTTCTCGGTCGCGAACCGTGGCAGGTAGTGCGGACCCCCCGCCTTGGGGCCGGTGCCGGACTGGCCCTGGCCACCGAAGGGCTGCACGCCCACCACCGCGCCGATCTGGTTGCGGTTGACGTAGACGTTGCCGACGCGGGCGCGGGCGACGACGCGCTCGACCGTTTCGTCGATGCGCGAGTGGATGCCGAGGGTGAGGCCGAAGCCGGTTGCGTTCACCGAATCGATGACGCCGTCCAGCTCGCTCGCCTTCCAGCGCACCACGTGCAGCGCCGGCCCGAAGTTCTCGCAGGTCAGCTGCGACAGCGACTGCAGTTCCCACGCGCGCGGGGCGAAGAAGCTGCCGTGGGCGGCGCTGTCGTCCAGCGTGGCCTCGGCGATCGGCCGGCCGGCCGTGGCCATCCGCCCGGCGTGGTCCTGCAGCAGGCCGAGGGCGTCGGCATCGATCACCGGCCCGACATCGGTCGACAGCAGGGCCGGATCGCCCACCCGCAGCTCCGCCATGGCGCCCGCGAGCATCCCGATGACCTTGTCCGCGATGTCCTCCTGCACCAGCAGCACGCGGGCTGCGGAGCAGCGCTGGCCGGCGGAGGTGAACGCGGAGGCCAGCGCATCCTTGACCAGCTGCTCGGGGAGCGCCGAGGAATCCGCGATCAGCACGTTCTGGCCGCCGGTTTCGGCGATCAGCACGCCGATCGCCGAATCGCGTGCGGCCATGGCGCGGTTGATCGCGCGCGCGGTGTCGGTGCCGCCGGTGAAGGCGACGCCGGCCACGCGCGGATCGGAGGTGAGCGCGGCGCCGACGGTGACGCCGTCGCCCGGCACGAACTGCAGCACCGCCTCCGGGATGCCCGCTTCGTGCAGCAGCTTCACCGCGGCATGGCCGACCAGGTTGGTCTGCTCGGCGGGCTTGGCGACCACGGTGTTGCCGGCCGCGAGCGCGGCGGCGACCTGGCCGGTGAAGATCGCCAGCGGGAAGTTCCACGGGCTGATGCAGGCGAACACGCCGCGGCCTTCGAGCTGCAGGGTGTTGGACTCGCCGGTGGGGCCGGGCAGCGGCTCCGGCGTGAACAGCCGGCGCGCCTCGCCGGCGTAGTAGCGCAGGAAATCCACGGCCTCGCGAACCTCGGCGACGCCGTCGGGGATGGTCTTGCCGGCCTCGCGGGTACACATGGCGATGAACTGCGGCATCCGCTGTTCGAGCAGGTCGGCCGCGTGCTCCAGGATCGCCGCGCGCGAGGCCGGCGGCGTGGCGTTCCAGCCCGGCTGGGCGGCCACCGCGTTGGCCAGCGCGCGGTCGACGGTGGCGGCGTCGGCCGCCTGCCACTCGCCCACGCGCTGCCGGCGGTCGGCGGGGTTGGTCACCGCGATGCTGGGCCCGGACGGCGTCGCCCCCGGCACCAGCGGTGCCGCGCGCCAGTCCGGCGCGATGGCGTTGACCTGGTCGGCGAGCGCGCGCAACTGGTTGTCGTCGGCGAGGTTGATGCCGGCGGAGTTGTTGCGTGCCACGGCGGGCTCGGTGGACATGGCGTGGGTCCTTGCGGGTGTGGCGGCCGCGACGGCGTGGCTGCGGAACAGATCCAGGGGCAGCGGGATCCGGGGGTGGGAAATGGTGTCGAAGCCGGACACGACCTCGAGCGGGTCGCGCACGAGGTCCTCGATCGCGACGTCCTCGTCGGTGATGCGGTTGACGAAGCTCGAGTTGGCCCCGTTCTCCAGCAGCCGCCGCACGAGGTAGGGCAGCAGGTCCTCGTGCGAGCCCACGGGGGCGTACACCCGACAGGGCACGTCGAGCCGGTCGCGCGGGACCACCTCGGCGTACAGGTCGTCGCCCATGCCGTGCAGCTTCTGGAACTCCCAGCTGCCACGCCCGGCGTCGAGCGTCGCGGCCATGCGATGCACCGCAGCGATGGTGTGCGCGTTGTGGGTCGCGAACATCGGATACAGCGCGTCGCGCGCGTGCAGGAGGCGACGGGCGCAGGCGAGGTACGAGACGTCGGTGTTCGGCTTGCGCGTGAACACGGGGTAGCCGGGGAGACCGCCCTCCTGCGCGCGCTTGATCTCGGCATCCCAGTAGGCGCCCTTGACCAGCCGCACCGGGATCCTCCGGCCGTGGCGGCGGGCCAGGTCGACGATCCAGTCGATCACCGCCGGTGCCCGCTTCTGGTAGGCCTGGACGACGATGCCGAAGCCGTCCCAGCCGGCAAGCGAGGGGTCCGACCACGCCGCTTCGATCACGTCCAGCGACAGCTCCAGGCGGTCGGCTTCCTCGGCATCGACGGTCAGGCCGATGCGGTGGCGGCGGGCGCGCCGGGCCAGGTCGAGCAGCCGCGGCGCGAGCTCGGCAAGCACCCGCCGGCGCTGGGCGGGCTCGTAGCGCGGGTGCAGTGCGGACAGCTTCACCGAGATCGACGGCGCCGCGATTTCGTCCTCGAAGCGCGCGCTGGCGCCGATCGCGTCGATGGCGCCGGCGTATGCCCGCAGGTAGCGGTCGGCGTCGTGCGCGGTGAGTGCCGCCTCGCCGAGCATGTCGAAGGAGTAGCGGTAGGCGGCGTTGGCACCCTTGCGGCTGCGCGCGAGCGCCTCGCCGATGGTGCGGCCCATGACGAACTGGTGCCCCATGATCCGCATCGCCTGGCGCACCGCCAGCCGGATCACCGGTTCGCCGACCCGTCCCACCATGCGCTTGAACGCGTTGTGGGCGTCGCGGCGGGTGTCGTCGGCAAGGTCCACCAGGTGCCCGGTCAGCATCAGCCCCCAGGTCGATGCATTGACCAGCAGCGAGTCCGACTGGCCCATGTGGCGCCGCCAGTCGGCCTCGCCGAGCTTGTCGCGGATCAGCCTGTCGGCGGTGTCCTGGTCCGGGATGCGCAGCAGCGCCTCGGCCACGCACATCAGCAGCACGCCCTCTTCGCTCCCGAGGTCGTACTGGCGCATGAAGGCCTCGATCGCGCCCTGGTCCGCGGTGCGGGCCCGGACCCGGCGCACCAGGTCGGTGGCCGTGGCCTGGACGGCGGCGCGGTCGGCATCGTCCAGGCGCGCCTCCTGCAGCAGCGCATGGACATGCGTGGTCTCGTCGGGCGCCCAGGCGGCGGTGATCGCCGCGCGCAGCGGGGCGGGGCCCGCGGGCAGCTCAGGGGCGATGAGCGCCTGCGGGCCGGTGGCCGGAGGGGGCGAGCCGGCAATGGGGGGGTGGGCGGACATGCGGACTCTGGGACTTCTGTGCCGGCCTCGGCGGTCGCCGATTTTAGCCCGGCGCGGGCCTGCACCGCGTGGGCCGCGGCTTGCCGCTCCGGACGCCGCAGGGCTAAAATTGCGCCGTTATCCGCGGCCGCCATGGCGTGGCCCCCCACATGAGCGAGAGTGTCGCTGGCGCAGAGGGCTCCGGCGCGTGGTGGCGACTGCCTTCGCCACGCGCGGGCGTCACAGGCGCCGCTGGCACTCTTCCCCATGGATCGCACAGATGCGAGGCGCAACGTGATGAAAGGCGGTCGTTTGAAGCAGTGGATCCCCGGGGTCGCCGCACTGGCGTGTTCGTTCGCGGCGGCGGCGCAGGATGCCCAGCCCTGGCAGCTGAACATGCGGCGCGGCGTCACGCTGACATCCGAGAACGCCTATGACGCGCACATGGTCGTGCTCTGGGTCTGCGTCGTCATCGGCATCCTGGTGTTCGGCGCCATGGCCTACGCCATGGTCAGGTTCCGCAAGTCCAAGGGGGCGGTGGCCGCGCAGTTCAGCCACAACACCGTGGCCGAGATCATCTGGACGGTGATCCCGGTGATCCTGCTGGTGGTGATGGCCTGGCCCGCCACCGCGAAGCTGATCTCGATGTACGACACCCGCGAATCGGAGATGACGGTCAAGGTCACCGGCTACCAGTGGCTGTGGCAGTACGAGTACCTGGGCGAGGGCGTCGAGATCACCAGCCGCATGGACCGCGAGCACGATCGCATCCGCCAGAGCGGCGAGCGCCCGGACGCGGCAGCGCACCCGAACTACCTGCTCGAGGTCGACAACGAGCTGGTGCTGCCGACCGACACCAAGATCCGTTTCGTGATCACCGCCGACGACGTCATCCACTCCTGGTGGGTGCCGGACCTGGGCTGGAAGCAGGACGCGATCCCCGGGATCATCAACGAGGCCTGGACCGACATCCGCGAGCCCGGCATCTACCGCGGCCAGTGCGCGGAGCTCTGCGGCAAGGACCACGCCTTCATGCCGATCGTCGTGCGCGCCGTGCCGCGCGCCGAGTTCGACACCTGGCTCGCCGCGCAGAAGGCGGCCACCGCCGCGCCGCAGGACCCGTCGGTGATCGACCCCGAAGGCGCCGGCACGGCCCCGCGCAGCGTCGACCCCGACATGGTCGAGGACGCCGCGGAGGACGCCGGCAACCAGACCGCGCCCGCGCCCGCGCCGGCCGACAGCACCACGCCCGCCGTCATCCCCGACGCCGGCTGATCGAACTCACTGAGGTAGCCAGTCCATGGCCACGTACACCACCGCCGCCGCCGACCACCATCCGACCACCGACGAGCATGGCCATCGCCAGGGCTTCGTCGAGCGCTGGTTCTTCTCCACGAACCACAAGGACATCGGCACGCTGTACCTGTTGTTCAGCTTCCTGATGTTCCTGGTCGGCGCCGCGATGTCGGTGGTGATCCGGGCCGAGCTGCACACGCCGGGCCTGCAGCTGGTCGACCCGTCGTTCTACAACCAGATGATCACCCTGCACGCGCTGGTGATGATCTTCGGCGGCGTCATGCCCGCGTTCGTGGGCCTGGCCAACTGGATGATCCCGCTGCAGATCGGCGCGCCGGACATGGCGCTGCCGCGCATGAACAACTGGTCGTTCTGGATCCTGCCGTTCGCCTTCACCATGCTGCTGGGCACCCTGTTCCTGCCCGGCGGCGGCCCGCAGTCGGGCTGGACGCTGTACCCGCCGCTGTCGCTGCAGGGCGGCAGCAACGTCGCCTTCGTCATCTTCGCCATCCACATGATGGGCATCAGCTCGATCATGGGTGCGATCAACGTCATCGCCACCGTGCTCAACATGCGCGCGCCGGGCATGGACCTGCTGAAGATGCCGATCTTCTGCTGGACGTGGCTCATCACCGCGTTCCTGCTGATCGCGGTCATGCCGGTGCTGGCGGGCGCGGTGACGATGCTGCTCACCGACAAGTTCTTCGGCACCACGTTCTTCTCCGCCGCCGGCGGCGGCGATCCGGTGATGTACCAGCACATCTTCTGGTTCTTCGGGCATCCCGAGGTCTACATCATGATCCTGCCGGCCTTCGGCGTGGTCTCGGAGATCATCCCGACCTTCAGCCGCAAGCCGCTGTTCGGCTACCAGGCGATGGTGTACGCGACTGCGGCCATCGCATTCCTGTCGTTCATCGTCTGGGCCCACCACATGTTCACCGTGGGCATGCCGCTGGGCGGCGAGATCTACTTCATGTTCGCGACCATGCTGATCTCGGTCCCGACCGGCGTGAAGGTGTTCAACTGGGTGAGCACGATGTGGCGCGGCTCGCTCACGTTCGAGACGCCGATGCTGTTCGCGGTCGCGTTCGTGATCCTGTTCTCGATCGGCGGCTTCTCGGGCCTGATGCTGGCGATCGTGCCGGCCGACTTCCAGTACCACGACACCTACTTCGTGGTGGCGCACTTCCACTACGTGCTGGTCACCGGCTCGGTGCTGGCGCTGATCGCGGCGGTCTACTACTGGTGGCCGAAGTGGACCGGGCGCATGTACAACGAGACCTGGGGCCAGATCCACTTCTGGTGGACGATGGTGTTCGTCAACCTGCTGTTCTTCCCGCAGCACTTCCTGGGCCTGGCCGGCATGCCGCGCCGCATCCCGGACTACAACGTGGTGTTCGCCGACTGGAACCTGATCAGCTCGATCGGCGCCTACGGCATGTTCCTGAGCCCGTTCCTGATGTTCGCGATCCTGTACACCTCGCTCAAGCGTGGCGCCCCGGCGCCGGCGCGTGCCTGGGAAGGCGCGCGTGGCCTGGAGTGGACGGTGCCGTCGCCGGCCCCGCACCACACCTTCACCACGCCGCCGGTGATCCGCGATGGCGACTTGGCGCACGGCGACTTCGTCGAGCTCGACTACGACAATACGACCGCGCACCAGGACACCGCCGGCGAGAGCAATGTCCGCCGGACGTGACCCGCGCGGCGTCGACCCCGGCACCGCGGCGCGGCGGCGCGGTGCCGTTCGCACCGCACTGGTGATCGCGGCCATCGCGGCGGCGATCTATGTCGGCTTCATCCTGATGGGAGTCCTGGCGCAATGAGCAGTCGCGGCACGGGCGCGTTCAAGCTGGTCGCCATCTCGGTCGGCGCCTTCGCCTTCACCTTTTCGCTGGTGCCGCTGTATCGCATCGCGTGCGAGAAGGTGTTCGGCATCCGGCTCGAGGCAGGCCCCGCGCAGGTGCGCGCGGGCGCGGCGGATGCGAGCGCGCGCATGGTTACGGTGCAGTTCGATGGCGGCGTGAACTCGAAGCTGCCATGGGCGTTCGAGCCCGACCAGGCGACGATGCGCGTGCGCGTCGGCGAGCAGTACGAGGCGAGCTACACCGCGCGCAACGAGAGCGGCTCGCTCGTGGTCGGCAGCGCGACCCCCTCGGTGGCGCCCGCGCGGGCGTCGGGCTACTTCAGCAAGACCGAGTGCTTCTGCTTCACCGCGCAGACGCTGCAGGCGGGCGAGGCGCGGGAGATGCCGGTGCGTTTCATCATCGATCCGGCCTTGCCCGACGACGTGCATACGGTCACGCTGTCCTACACCTTCTTCAAGAACGATGTCCTCACCCAGCGCGGCCTGGCCGCGGCGGCGCAGGCATCGGCCACCGTGCCGCGCGCGGCACCCTGACCCACCCAGAATCAGCGACGGAAGCACCACCATGGCCCAGGCCCACGCCGACCACCACGACAAGAACGTCTATTTCGTGCCGCACCAGAGCCGCTGGCCGGTGTTCGCCTCGGTGGCGCTGTTCGTCACCATGATCGGTGCCGGTGGCTGGCTGAACGAGGCCGGCTGGGGCCGCCCGGTGTTCCTCGTGGGCGTGGTCGTGCTGGCGGCGATCCTGTTCAAGTGGTTCGCCGACGTCATCCTCGAGTCGGTGTCGGGCTTCTACAACAAGCAGGTCGACACCTCGTTCCGCATGGGCATGGTGTGGTTCATCTTCTCCGAGATCATGTTCTTCGCGGCGTTCTTCGGCGCGCTGTTCTACGCGCGCTCGCTGTCGCTGCCGTGGCTGGGCGGCGCGGGCGACGGCGCCGCCACCAACAGCATCCTCTGGCAGGGCTACAGCGCGGCCTGGCCGAGCAGCGGCCCCGGTCAGGTCGGCGGCCAGTTCCAGACCATCCCCGCATGGGGCCTGCCGCTGCTCAACACGCTGATCCTGCTGACGTCGGGCGTGACCGTCACCATCGCCCACCACGCGCTCCGCGCGGCGCAGCGCACCCGGCTGCTGGTGTTCCTCGGCCTGACCGTGCTGCTCGGCTGCGTGTTCCTGTTCTTCCAGGCGGAGGAGTACGTCCACGCCTACAGCGAGCTGAACCTGACGCTGGGCTCGGGCATCTACGGCTCCACGTTCTACATGCTGACCGGCTTCCACGGCCTGCACGTGACGCTGGGTACGATCATGCTGGCGATCATCTGGCTGCGCTGCCTGAAGGGGCACTTCTCGAAGGACGACCACTTCGCCTTCGAGGCCGTGGCCTGGTACTGGCACTTCGTCGACGTGGTCTGGCTGGGCCTGTTCCTGTTCGTCTACGTGCTCTGAGCCATGCCCGCCGGCACCGCCGGCCCGTTTCCGGCGCGTCGGCCTGCAGGCGCGCCAATCCCCGGCCCGCGGCGTGTGCCGCGGCAACCCGCAGGCCGCTCGCGCCCGTTGCGCCCGTCAGCCGCCGACACCGTGCGGTTCGATCCAGCCCATGTAGATCGACAGGGCGACGATCAGGATCAGCACCACCGACAACCCGATGCGCCGCGTCAGCGCGTTGACGTTGCGCGAGGTCCGGCCCTTGTCGACCAGCATGTAGTACAGGCCGGCGCCGAGGTTCCAGAGGATGAGGATCAGGAAGGCGATGACCAGCAGGGTCTTCAACGAGTCACTCATGTCGCGCTCCACGGGCGCCGGTCGATGACGCCATTATCGCCGTGGCAGGCATGCGGCGCGTGAGCCGGCGCGGTCGCGTGCTGGCGGGATGGGCGGCGGCGCTGGTGCTGGCGGCCGTGTGTGCGGCGCTGGGCAGCTGGCAGCTGGGGCGCCGCGACCAGAAGCAGGCCATGCTCGACGAGGTCGCCGCCGTGCTCGAGCGTCGCGAGGCGCGGCCGCTGGCGCTCGCCAGCGATCCGGCACGCGTGCGCAGCTACGACTGGGCAGCGGGCGAGGGCGTGTTCGCCGACGCGCCCGCGGTGCTGCTGGACAACCAGCAGCGGGGCGGCCGTCCGGGCGTCCGCGCCTACCGCGCATTCGATCCCGACGCGGGCCCGCCGCTGCTGGTGGAGCTCGGGTGGCTGCCGGTGCCGGGCGACCGCACCATGCCCGAGGTGCCGCGCCCGCCGGGCCGCCAGCACATCGAGGGGCTTCTGGCACCGAGGCCCTCCGGCGGCATCGGGCACGCCGACGCGGTGCCGCAGGCGAACGGCGTACTGCTCACCATCGGCCTGGACGCGGCCAACCTCGCGTCCTCGCTCGCGCGGCCGCGCCTTGCGCCGCGCGTCCTCAAGCTCGACCCCGCGCTGGCCATGGGCCACGCGCGCGATCTCGACATCCTGCCGAACACGCTGCCGCCGGAGCGCCACCTGGGCTACGCGGTGCAGTGGTTCGGCCTTGCCCTCGCGGTGATCGTCACCGCGCTCGTGCTGACCCTGCGCAGGCCCCGCCCATGAACGCTCCCGTCGATACCGCCCGCCGCAACCGCAACCGGTGGATGCTGGTGCTGGTCGCCGCCATCTTTCTCGGCAGCGCCGCACTGGCCGGAGCGCTGCGCTTCTCCGGCTGGCGCCCCGAAGGCATGAAGAACCACGGCGAGTTGCTGCAGCCGCCGGCCGACCTGCGGGCCATGTCGCCGCGGCTCGCCGATGGCGGCACCTACGCGTGGCGCCCGGTCGATCGCACCTGGCGCATCCTGGTCGCGCCCCGCCCCGGCTGCGGCGAGCCCTGCGTCGCACTGTCGCGGGACCTCGACAAGGTCTGGCAGCTGTTCGGTCGCGAGGCCGACCGCGTCGACGTGCTCTGGCTCGGCCCCGCGCCGCCCGATGCGGTGCGCAACGAAGGCTGGCGCGAACTGGCGCCGGACGCGGCGCTGCGCGCGGCCCTGCCGGGCGTGGACGCGCCTGCCTCCGGCCCCGGTGCCGCTGGCGTCCCGGTGTATGTTGTCGACCCCAACGGCTTCGTGATCCTGCGCCACGCGCCCGGCTTCGACCCGGCGCACCTGCGCCAGGACATGGCCCGGCTGCTCAAGCTGAAGTGATGACCGCGTCCCGCCCGCCCCTCTACCGGCATTTCCATCGCATCGCCTGGCTGGCGGTGGCGCTGACCGCGTGCGTGGTGGTGTTCGGCGCCTTCGTGCGCCTGTCCGATGCCGGCCTGAGCTGCCCGGACTGGCCAACCTGTTACGGGCGCGCCGCATGGCCGTCGACGGTGGAGGCCATCCGCCATCCGACCGCCGCCGACATCCGCCCGCTGGAAACGCACAAGGCCTGGCGCGAGCAGGTGCACCGCCACCTGGCGGCCACGCTGGGCGTGCTGGTGCTGGCGCTCGCGCTGCTGGCCGCGCGCCGGCGTCGCTGGGGCGTGGCGCAGGTGCTGGCGGCCGCGGCGCTGGTGGCCGCGGCGATTCCGCTGTACATGCGCGGCGGGTACGTGGCGGCGTCGGTGCTGGCGGCGGTGGGCGAAGGCATCCTGCTGTTCGCGGCCCTGCGCTGGTGGCTCGCCGACCGCAGCGCGACCGCGTCGCGGCCGGTGGCGCCGGTCGCCGCGCTCACGCTCGCGGTGATCGTGTTCCAGGCCCTGCTCGGCATGTGGACGGTGACCTGGCTGCTGAAACCGGTCGTGGTCATGGGCCACCTCCTCGGCGGCCTGCTGACGTTCTCGCTGCTGGCCTGGATGGCGTGGCGGGCGACCGATCGGCCGATCCGTCTCGTGGATGCGCCTGCGCTTCGACGATGGCTGCTGCTCGCGCTCGTGGCGCTGGTGGTGCAGATCGCGCTCGGCGGCTGGGTCAGCGCCAACTACGCTGCGCTGTCGTGCGGCGCCGGCACCTGGTCGGCCGACAACTTCCCCAAGTGCGTGGGGTTGTGGGCGCCTCCGGCCGACTTCCGCGAGGGCTTCGTGCTCTGGCGCGGGGTCGGCGTCGACTACGAGGGCGGCGTGCTCGATGGCGCGTCGCGCATCGCCATCCAGCTGGCGCACCGGATGATGGCGGTGCTGGCGACGCTGGCCCTGCTGTGGGCGGCGCTCAGGCTGCTGCGCGTCCCGGGCCTGCTGGGGTGGGCGATCACGCTCGCAGTCCTGACGCTCGCGCAGGTGACGCTGGGCATCCTCAACGTCAAGCTGGCGCTGCCGCTCGCGGTCGCGGTGATGCACAACGCGGGCGCGCTGCTGCTGCTGTTCGTGCTGGTGTCCCTGCTCGCGCGCCTGCAGCCGGTGCGGTGATGCGTCCCGCGTTCGGCCAGTACTGGGAACTCACCAAGCCGCGCGTGGTGGCGCTGATCGTGTTCACCGCGCTGGTGGGCATGTTCCTGGCCGTGCCCGGGCTGCCGCCGTTGCGCGAGACGGTGTTCGGGCTGCTCGGGATCTGGCTGGCGGCGGCCTCGGCCGCGGCCATCAACCACCTGATCGACCAGCGCATCGACAAGCTGATGGCGCGGACCGCGCAGCGGCCACTCGCCACCGGCACCCTGCGCCCGGTGCAGGTGCTGGCGTTCGCGCTGGTGCTGGGCGCGACGTCCATGGCGATCCTGGTCCTGCTGGTGAACCCGCTGGCGGCGCTGCTGACGTTCGCCTCGCTGATCGGCTATGCGGTGGTGTACACGGGCTTCCTCAAGCGCGCGACACCGCAGAACATCGTGATCGGCGGCATCGCCGGCGCCGCGCCGCCGCTGCTGGGCTGGGCCGCCGTGACCGGCATGCAGCAGCCCTGGGACTGGGCACACGCCCTGTTGCTGGTGCTGATCATCTTCGTGTGGACGCCGCCGCACTTCTGGGCGCTGGCGATCTTCAGGCGCGAGGACTATGCGCGCGCGCTGGTGCCCATGCTGCCGGTGACCCATGGCGTGGAGTACACCCGCTGGCAGATCCTCCTCTACACCGTGCTCCTCTTCGTCGCGACCCTGTTGCCGTTCGCGGTCGAGATGAGTGGCTGGTTCTACCTCGGCGGCGCCCTGGTGCTCGGTGCGGTCTTCCTCTGGTACGCGTGGCGCCTGCTGGACCCGCCGGACGAGTTCTTCGCCATGCGGGTCTTCAACTACTCCGTCGTCTACCTGATGGCGCTGTTCGCGTTCCTGCTGGTCGACCACTGGCTGTTGCCGTACCTGCAGCCGGCCGTGGGGTTCGAGCTCGCCCCCGTCGGCTGAGCCGCGCGACCGCACGGCACCACGCCGCGTCCCGCCCTGATCGGCGAGAATCCACGCCCCGCCCCTCTCGGACCACCCCATGGCCGGCGCCAGCCTGTTCGCCCTGCTCGACGACATCGCCACCGTCCTCGACGACGTCGCCATCCTGACCAAGCTCGCGGCGAAGAAGACAGCCGGCGTCCTCGGCGACGACCTGGCGCTCAACGCGCAGCAGGTCACCGGCGTGCGCGCCAGCCGCGAACTCCCGGTGGTGTGGAAGGTGTTCCGCGGCTCGCTGCTGAACAAGGCGATCCTGGTGCCGGCGGCGCTCGCGATCAGCGCCTGGCTGCCATGGGCGATCACGCCGCTGATGATGATCGGCGGCGCCTTCCTCTGCTACGAGGGCGTGGAGAAGCTCGCGCACCGCTTCCTGCACTCGAAGGAGGAGGACGCGGCGCACCGCGCCGAGCTGCAGCGTGCGCTGGTGGACGAGGACGTGGACCTCGTCGCGCTCGAGAAGGACAAGATCAAGGGCGCCATCCGCACCGACTTCATCCTGTCGGCGGAGATCATCGTGCTGTCGCTGGGCGTCGTCGACGGCCAGCCGTTCACGCAGCAGGCGCTGGTGCTGGTGGCCATCGCGCTGGCGATGACGGTGGGCGTGTACGGCCTGGTGGCGGGCATCGTGAAGCTCGACGACGCCGGCCTGTGGCTGGTGGAGAAGGGCGGCGCCGCCGCCGCCGTGGGACGCGGCATCGTCGCGTCCGCGCCCTGGCTGATGAAGACGCTGTCGGTGCTCGGCACCGCGGCCATGTTCCTGGTCGGCGGCGGCATCCTGGTCCACGCCATCCCGGTTCTGGCGCACGCGGTGGAGGGCGTGCTGCCCGGCGGCCTCGCCGGAAGCCTGCTCGGCGCACTGGCGAACGCGGTCGTCGGCATCGTCGCCGGGGCGCTGGTGCTCGCGGCGGTCACGGGCTTCGGGAAACTCCGCGGCAAGCCGGCGCCCGCGGGCCACTGATCGCGGGCGGCGCGGCCCGCGGCTCGCAGGCGTGAGGCCCCGCCGCCCGCGTCCGGCGCGGCAGCGCCACCACGACGAGGCGGTCAGCGGCCTCGATGCGCCTGCAGCAGGTCGCGCAGTTCATCCTTGTCGGCGTCGTCCAGCCCGACCTCGGCGCGCTTGGCCTGCAGCTCGTCGATGCGCTGCTGCAGCATCTGCCGGTCGAGCTGCGCGATCGCGTCGAGGAATTCGCGCTGCCAGCCGGCCTCGTCGCCCGCGAGGCTGGTGGCGGCCAGGCGGTGCAGGGCATCGGCCTCCTCGCGCCCCTCGAAGTGCTGCAGCAGCGCACCGGTGCCGATGTCGGGCCGCGCGCTGACGAGGGCGATGAGCTCGGTCAGGAGGTCGACGCCAGGCTGGCGCAGGGCGACGAAGCGGTACGGCGGCACCAGCTCGCGTGCCAGCGCCGGCTTCTGCAGCAGCAGCGTGATCGCGCTGCGGACGAGGCTGCGCCTGGGCGCGCTGCCCCGCGGCGCCGTCCGCGCGCGCGCGGCGGGGACGTGGGTATCGGGCGCACTCGCGCGCGCGCCCACGCCGGTGAGTTCCGTGAGGCGCTGGCGCATCAGGTCGCCGAACGCGCCATCCGGGATCTGCGCGAGCATCGGCTTCGCTCGCTCGGCCAGGCGCGCCTTGCCGTCGAGGGTGCCGATGTTGACGTCGGCCGCGAGCGAATCGAACAGGTACTGCGACAGCGGCGTGGCCTCCGCCAGGCGCGCGTCGAAGCCGGCGGCGCCCTCGCTGCGCACGATGGAGTCGGGATCCTCGCCTTCGGGCAGGAACAGGAAGAAGGCCTGGCGGCCGTCGCGCATCCGCGGCAGCACCGACTCCATGGCCTTGCCCGCGGCGCGACGCCCGGCGGCATCGCCGTCGAAGCAGAAATAGACGTCGGCGGCATTGCGGAACAGCAGCTCGGCATGGTCGGCGGTGGTCGCGGTGCCGAGCGTCGCCACCGCCTGGGTGACGCCGTGCTGGAACAGCGCGACCACGTCCATGTAGCCCTCGACCACCACCAGCCGTCCGATCGCCTGGTTCGCCTGCCGCACCTGCCACAGCCCGTACAGCTCGCGGCCCTTGTGGAACAGCGGCGTCTCCGGCGAGTTGAGGTACTTGGGCGACGCGTCCTTCTCCAGCACTCGGCCGCCGAAGGCGATCGGCCGGCCGCGGCGGTCGTGGATCGGGAACATCACCCGGTCGCGGAACTTGTCGTAGCTGTGGCCGCGGTCGTTCTTCGACAGCAGTCCGGTGCGTTCGAGGAGCCCGACCCGCCGCGGATCGGTCCCGAGCGCGTCCTTGAGCGCGGAATAGCCGTCGGGCGCGTAGCCGATGGCGAACTGCGCGCGGATGGGCTCGTCGACGCCGCGGCCGTCGAGGTAGGTGCGTGCGCGCGGGTTCGCCGCCAGCTGCGCCTGGAAGAAGCGCGTCGCCGCTTCCAGCGCCGCGTACTGGTCGCGCGCGTCAGGGTTGGCCTCGCGCTGCATCGCCTCGCGCGGCACCTCGATCCCGGCGCGCTTGGCGAGTTCGTCGACCGCGTCCAGGAACTCGAGGCGGTCGTAGTTCATCAGGAACGAGATCGCGGTGCCGTGCGCCCCGCAGCCGAAGCAGTGGTAGAACTGCTTGGTCGGCGACACCGTGAACGACGGCGAGCGCTCGTCGTGGAACGGGCAGCGCGCGGAATACTCCTTGCCCTGCCGCTTGAGCGGCACGCGCGCGTTCACCAGCTCGACGAGGTCGGTACGGGCGAGCAGGTCGTCGATGAAGGCGTCGGGGAGGCGTGCCATGCCGCCATGATCGCATCGCCGGCCGCGGCGCGCGGCTATCGCGCCGGCGGGTCCGCCACCCCGGGCGCCGGGCCGGACGATGCCTGCCGCGCCGCGCGCTTCTCGAGCCCGCGGATCACCTGCGCGCGCCGCACCCGCTCGTCGATCACCGCGGTCACCAGCGCGCCGGAGAAGAACACCACCGCCGCGTAGTACATCCACACCAGCACGATCACCAGCGTGCCCATCGAGCCGTAGGCGCTGCCCGGGGCCGCCTGCGCGATGTAGAGGCCGATGCCCCAGCGGCCGAGGACGAACATGCCGGCGGTGATCACGCCACCGAGCAGCGCCTGCCGCCAGCGCACGCGCCGGTCCGGCAGGTAGTGGTACATCAGCGCGAACGCGAAGGAGTAGAGGGCCAACGAGGCGAGGTTGCCCAGGACGGGCAGGGTCGGGGTCCCGGCGAACAGGATCTCGAGCACCGTGGTCAGCGCCGCCGACACCAGCAGCAGGAAGCCCAGCGCCAGCACCACGCCGAAGGAGAAGATGCGCTTCCGCAGCCAGGCGACGATGCCCAGCCGCTTGGCGTCGGTATGGAACACGAGGTTGAGCGTCGCCTGCAGGCGCGCGAACACCGCGCTGGCGCCGATGAACAGCAGCAGCGTGCTCCACAGGCCCGCGAGCGAGCCGACGTCCGGCCGCTGGCGCGCGTTGTCGATCACGGTATCGGCGACCACCTGGGCGCCGCTGCCGGCGATGCCGCCGATCTGCTCCATGAGCGCTTCCTGCGCCGACGGATACAGCGACGCCGTCAGCCACAGCAGCAGGACCAGGAGCGGGGCCAGCGAGATCAGCGCGAAGAACGACAGCGAGGCCGCGTGCGTGAGCACGTCGATCTCGACGAACCGGCGGGCCAGCGCGGCCGGGAGGGAGTCCTGCAGGCGCTCGAGCTGGCGCTTGAATGACGCGGAATCGAAGCCGGGCATGCCGCGCAGGATAGGCGGCGGCGCGGTGACGGCCTCGTCAGAGCGCCGCCGCCGCGTGGATGCGGCTCAGCCGGCGAGGCGTTGCTTCACCAGGGCCGACACCTGCCCCATGTCCGCCTGCCCCGCCAGCTTCGGCTTGAGCACGCCCATCAGCTTGCCCATGTCGGCGGGGCCGGATGCGCCGGTGGCGGCGATGGCGGCGTCGATCTCGGCGAGCACCTCGGCCTCGCCGAGCTTCGCGGGGAGGTAATCCTCGATCACCACGATCTCGGCGCGCTCGATGGCGGCGAGGTCGTCGCGCCCGGCGGCGTCGTACTGCGACACCGAGTCCTTGCGCTGCTTGACCATCTTCTCCAGCACCGCGAGCACGGCGGCGTCGTCGAGCTCGATGCGCTCGTCGACCTCGCGCTGCTTGATCGCGGCGTTGACCAGCCGGATCACGCCCAGGCGCGCCTTTTCGCCGGACTTCATCGCGGTCTTCATGTCGTCGGTCAGGCGTTGCTTGAGGCTCATGTCGGGTCCTTTCAGGGCATCAGAAACACGAAAAGCCGGCCACGCTCGCGCGTGCCGGCCTGTCGTCGACGCAGCGACCTCAGTAGAGGCGCTGGCGCTTGGTGACGTCGCGCGAGCTGCGGCGCGCCTGGCGCTTCACCGCCGCGGCGGCCTTGCGCTTGCGCTCCTGGGTCGGCTTCTCGTAGAACTCGCGCTTGCGGGTTTCGGCGAGGACGCCGGCCTTCTCGCAGGTGCGCTTGAAACGGCGCAGCGCAAACTCGAAGGGCTCGTTTTCGCGGACTTTGACGCTTGGCATGGAATCTCCGGGGCTGGAATCGCCAGGGCTCCGCCCGACGAGCCGCGTATGATAGCGGCACCGCCCGCGGCCGCGCAAGCGCGTTTTCCCTTGTGCGCCTGCCGCGCCGTCCAGCCGCCCCCCAGGAGCCCGCCGCGATGAAGGTCCTCGGCATCGAAACCAGCTGCGACGAAACCGGCGTGGCGGTCTACGACACCGCCGTGGGCGGCGCCGCAGGCCTGCGCGCGCACGCGCTCTACAGCCAGGTCGCGCTGCACGCGGAGTACGGCGGCGTGGTGCCCGAGCTCGCCAGCCGCGACCACGTCCGCAAGCTGCTGCCCCTGGTGCGGCAGACGCTGGCAGAGGCCGGGCTCGCCCCGGGCGACCTGGACGGCGTCGCCTACACCGCCGGTCCGGGGCTCGTCGGCGCGCTGCTGGTGGGCGCCGGCGTGGCGCGGTCGCTGGCCTGGGCGCTCGACCTGCCGGCGATCGGGGTGCACCACATGGAGGGCCACCTGCTGGCGCCGCTGATGGCCGACGACCCGCCCGAGGCGCCCTTCGTGGCCCTGCTCGTCTCCGGCGGCCACACCCAGCTGGTGGCGGTGGAGGCCATCGGCCGCTACCGGCTGCTGGGCGAGACCCTCGACGACGCCGCCGGCGAGGCCTTCGACAAGACCGCCAAGCTGATGGGCCTGCCGTACCCGGGCGGGCCGCAGCTTGCGGCGCTGGCCGAGCGCGGCGTCGCCGGCCGGTTCCGGTTTTCGCGCCCGATGACCGACCGCCCCGGGCTCGACTTCAGCTTCAGCGGGCTCAAGACCCAGGTGATGCTGGCCTGGCGCGACAGCGACCGCAGCGCGCAGACCATCGCCGACATCGCGCGCGGCTTCGAGGACGCCGTGGTCGACACGCTCGCCATCAAGTGCGCGCGCGCGCTGGATGCCGCCGGCAGCGACGTGCTCGTCGTCTCCGGGGGCGTCGGCGCCAACACCCGGCTGCGCGCGCGGCTGCACGCGCTCGCCGCCGAGCGCGGCGGCCGCGCCTGCTTCCCGCCGCCGGCGCTGTGCACCGACAACGGCGCGATGATCGCCTTCGCAGGCGCCCTGCGCCTGGCCGCGGGGCAGGGCGACGACGCCCGCGTCCACGTCACGCCACGCTGGGACATGGCAACCTTGCCCGCGGTCGCCGCCGCGTGACCCGCGGGCGCTGCGGCGCCCGACACCCTGCCGCACCCGGGACTGCAATGGACAAGGTATTCATCGAAGGCCTCGAGATCGAGGCCGTCATCGGCATCTACGACTGGGAGCGGCGCATCCGCCAGCCGCTGGTGTTCGACCTCGAGATGGGCTTCGACAACCGCATCCCGGCGGCCAGCGACGACATCGCCGACACGCTCAACTACAAGGCCGTCAGCAGGCGCCTGGTGGACTACGTGTCGCAGTCGGAGTTCGGGCTGGTCGAGACGCTCGCCGAGCGGTGCGCGGAGATCGTCCTGGCCGAATTCGACGTCCGCTGGCTGCGCCTGCGGCTGGGCAAGCCGGGCGCGGTGCGCGGCGCGCGCACGGTCGGGGTGGTCATCGAACGCACACGGGAGGCGTAAGGCATGTGGCAGGAACGGCTGGAGACGCTGCAGGCGGCGCTGGATCCGTACCCCGGTGCGTACGTCGCGCTGGCGATCGGCGGCCTGCTCCTCGTCGCATGGCTCGCCAACTGGCTGACCAAGCGCGTGCTGCTGCGCGCCCTGGTGCGGGTGCTGCGCGCGTCGCCGCTGGGCGGCCGCGACCACGACCACGAGGTGCGGCTGTCGGTGATCCCGAGGCTGGCGAACGTGGTGCCGGCGCTGGTGCTCGCGGGCGGCGTCGCGCTCGTGCCCGACCTGCCGCCACAGGTGGTCGCCGTGGTGCGCGCGCTGTGCCAGGCCTTCGTCGTGGTGACCATCGCGCTGGCGGTGTCGCGCGCGCTCGACATGGTCAACCGCGCCTACGAGCGGCGCCCGGACGCGCGCAACAAGCCGATCAAGGGCTACCTGCAGGTCGCCAAGATCGTCATGTTCGTCCTGGTCGGGATCTCGGTGGTGGCGACGCTGGTGGGCGCCGAGTTCCTCCACATCGTCACCGGCCTGGGCGCGATGACCGCGGTGCTGCTGCTGATCTTCCAGGACACCCTGCTGTCGCTGGTGGCCAGCGTGCAGATCAGCAACGACGGCCGCGTGCGCATCGGCGACTGGATCGAGATGCCGGACCAGAATGCCGACGGCGACGTCATCGACATCGCGCTGCACACGATCACCGTGCAGAACTGGGACAAGACCATCACCACCGTCCCGACCAAGAAGCTCATCAGCGAGTCGTTCAAGAACTGGCGCGGCATGACCGAGGCCGGCGGCCGCCGGATCAAGCGCTCGCTGTACCTCGACCAGAAGAGCGTCCATTTCCTCGACGATGCCCAGGTCGCGCGGATGCGCCGGTTCGTGCTGCTGAACGACTACCTCGACACCAAGCAGCGCGAACTCGAGGGCTGGAACGCGGCGCTCGCGGAGAAGGGGGCGGAGCCGATCAACGCGCGGCGGGTCACCAACCTCGGCACCTTCCGCGCCTACGTCCAGCAGTACCTGCGCAACCACCCGCGCATCCACCAGGAGCTCACCCTGCTGGTGCGCCAGCTGGATCCCACCGACGCCGGCATCCCGCTGGAGATCTACTGCTTCACCAACGACACCGCCTGGGCCGCCTACGAGGGCATCCAGGCCGACGTCTTCGACCACCTGCTGGCGATCCTGCCGGAATTCGGCCTGCGCGTGTTCCAGCGCGCGGGCGACGCGGTGAGCGTGCGCCTGGAGGCGGACGACACGGCCCGCCATGCCGACGCCGATGCGGCGGCGGCGCCGGCGGACGCCTGAGGTGGGCTCCGCCTGCCTGAGCCTGGGCAGCAACCTCGCCCCGGAGCGGCATCTTGTCGCGGCGGCGGAGGCACTGCGAGCGCGGTTCGCGGCGGTGCGGTTGTCCCGCGTGTACCGCACCGCCGCGATCGGGTTTGCCGGCGCCGACTTCCTCAATGCCGCGGCCGTGGTCGAGACCGGCATGGACCCGCTGGTGCTGGACGCCTGGCTGCATGCGCTCGAGGACGCCAACGGCCGCGACCGCAGCGGCCCCCGCTTCGGCGACCGCACCCTGGACATCGACCTGGTGCTGTACGACGACCTGGTGCTGGGCGGCCCGGGCAACCTGCGCCTGCCACGGCCGGAACTGCGCCATGCCTTCGTGCTGCGGCCGCTGGCGGAGATCGCCGCGGACCGCGTCGAGCCCGCGAGCGGGCGCACGCTGGCGCAGCTGTGGGCGGCGTCGCCGGAACGCGACGTGGAGATGGAGGCCGTGGACCTGCCGGGATGGACGGGGGTCGCGCGTCCGCGGTAGTTGCGCGCGGTGGCCGGATCCGCGGCGGGCCGATGGGGTAGCCACCGCTGCCGCTTGCAGGGTCGGGCCCCGATCGCGCACCATCCCCCCATTCATCCGGGGAGGGATGCACGATGCTGGAGAAATTCGCGCGCAGCTGGGCGCTGGTCAAGGCCAGCGCGTCGGTGCTGCGGTCGGACAAGGAACTGATGCTGTTCCCGGTGCTGTCCGGGCTGGCGACGCTGGCGGTGCTGGCCACGTTCCTGGTGCCTGCGTTCGCGCTGCGCATCTTCGACGGCGGCTTCGGGGTCGGCGGCGCGGTATTCGGTTTCCTGTTCTATTTCTGCCAGTACAGCGTGATCATCTTCTTCAACTGCGCGCTCGTCGGCGCGGCGATGATCCGCCTCGACGGCGGCGACCCCACCCTCTCCGACGGCCTGGCCGCCGCGCGCGCGCGGCTGCCGGCGATCTTCGGCTACGCCGCCATCGCCGCCACCGTCGGCGTGCTGCTGCAGGCGCTGAAGGGCAAGGACAACAACGTTCTCGTGCGCCTGCTGGGCAGCGGACTCGGCGCGGCGTGGACGCTGGCCACCTTCCTGGTGGTGCCGGTGCTGGTGAGCCGCGACATCGGGCCGATCGACGCGCTGAAGCAGAGCATCGCGCTGCTGCGCCGCACCTGGGGCGAGAACGCCATCGGCAACGTCGGCATCGGCGCCGCCTTCGGGCTGCTGACCTTCATCGCGGTGCTGGCCGCGGTCGCGCTGACCGTGCTGGCGGCACAGGCGTCGGTGGCGCTCGCGATCGTCGTCGGCGTGCTGTGCGGGCTGGGCGTCCTGCTGCTCGGCATCTACCAGGCGGCGCTGACCGCGATCTACTCCGCTGCGCTGTACCGGTTCGCGGAATCGCACGAGGCGCCGGCCGCCTTCCGCGACGTGCACCTCGAGCAGGCGTTCCTGGCGAAGCGCTGACGCCGGCGCTCAGCCGGCCAGCAGGCGTCCGCCGTCCAGGCGCAGCACTTCGCCGGTGCAGTAGGTCGCACCGGTCAGCAACCAGTGCACCGCCTCGGCCACTTCCTCCGGCGACCCGGTGCGGCCCAGCGGCGTGCGCGCGAGCAGCGCCGCGCGACGCGCCGCATCACCGTCGTCCTCCGGCCACAGGATCGCGCCCGGCGCCACCGCGTTCACGCGGACCTCGGGGGCCAGCTCGAGCGCCAGCGACCGCGTCGCCATCGCCAGCGCGGCCTTTGCCATGCCGTACACCGCGTGGTCGCGCAGCGGCCGCTCGGCGTGGATGTCGATCATGTTCACGATCGCACCGCCGCGGGCGCGCAGGTGCGGCGCCGCGGCCTGGGCGAGGAACAGCGGCGCGCGCGCGTTGCTCGCGAACAGGGTGTCCCAGTCCCCGGGCGTGATGCCGCCGAACGGGGTCGGGCGGAATCCGGATGCGTTGTTGACCAGCGCGTCGAGGCGGCCGAAGCGGCCGACCGTCGCCGCCACCAGTTCCGGCAGGCGGTCGAACGCGTCCAGGTCGGCCTGCAGCGACAGCGTGCTGCCGGGCCGCAGCCGCTCGAGGGCGTCGACGAGCGCCGCCGCGTCCGTTGCCGAACTGCGCCAGTGCACCGCGACGTCGTAGCCGCCGGCGTGCAGGCGGCGCACGATGGCGGCGCCGATGCGGCGCGCGCCACCGGTGACGAGGGCGACGGGGCGCTGGACGGTCGCGGTGCCGGGCATGGCGGCACGATACGCGATCCGCGTCGTCGTCCGTCTGCAGGGCTGCGGGGTTGCCGCGGGCATGACCCGTGCCGACGTATCCTGTCGCGCCACCTGCCGGCACTTCCGATGTCAGACCTGCCCCTGGACCCCGCCGCGCTCGCGCACAGCGAGCGCCTGCGCGCGCTGATCCGCGCCGAGATCCTGTCCGCCGGTGGCGCGATCGCGTTCTCGCGCTTCATGGAGCTGGCGCTCTACGCACCGGGCCTGGGCTACTACAGCGCCGGGGCGATCAAGTTCGGCCGCTCCGGCGACTTCGTCACCGCACCGGAGCTCGGGCCGCTGTTCGCCGAGTGCGTCGCGGAAGCCGTGGCGCCGGTGATCCACCAGATCGGCGAGGACGCGGTGTTCTGCGAGATCGGCGGCGGCAGCGGCGCGTTCGCGGAAGCCGCGATCAAGCACCTGATGACGCTGGACGCGATGCCCGCGCACTACGCCATCCTCGAGCCCAGTGCCGATCTGCGCGAGCGCCAGCGCGAGCGCCTGCGCGCGCGGCTGACGCCGCCGGTGTTCGACCGCGTCCAGTGGCTGGACGGGCCGGTCGATCGCCCCTGGCGCGGCGTCCTGTTCGCGAACGAGGTCATCGACGCGTTGCCCACGCCGCGCTTCCTCGTGCGCGGCGGCGAGGTCTACGAGGAACACGTGGCGCTCGACGGCGACGGCGCGTTCGTGCGCGTCGACCGTCCGGCCGACGCGCTGCTGACGGCGGCCGTGCGCCATGTCGAGCGCCAGCGCGGCGACGATTTCGCCGACGGCTACCGCTCTGAACTGCTGCCGCAGCTCCCGTACTGGCTGCAGGCGGTGATGGGCGGCCTCGAGGCCGGCGCCATGCTGCTCGTCGACTACGGCCACCCGCGGCGCGAGTACTACGCGCCCGAGCGCCGCGACGGCACCCTGCGCGCGTTCCACCGCCACCACCTGGTCGCGGACGTATTCGCACGCGTGGGGCTGCAGGACATCACCGCTTCGGTCGACTTCACCGCGCTCGCCGAAGCCGGCACCGGCGCCGGCTTCGAGTTCGCCGGTTACTGCTCGCAGGCGAGCTTCCTGATCGGCAACGGCCTGGAACGGCGGTTGGCCGCGCACGAGGCGCGCGCCGCCGACGAACGCGCGCGCTACGCCCTGCGCCAGCAGGTCCAGCGGCTCACGCTGCCCGCGGGCATGGGCGAACGCTTCCAGGCCATGGGCTTCGAGCGCGACGTGACCTTCGGTACCGCCTTCCTCGCAGGCGACCTGAGCTTCCGGCTGTGAGCCGACGGCGTTTCGGCCACTCGCTGAAGCCGCTGCGGCATCCTCGCGCGTGGGCGGCACTGTGGGTGCTGGCCGTGGCCGCGGTGGTGATCGTTTCGCTGTGGTCGGCGCCGGATCTGCCGCAGCCGCCCGGCGGCGACAAGCTGCACCATTTCCTCGGCTACTTCGCGCTGGCGGCGTCGGCGGTGCAGCTGTTCGCGCGCTGGCCGGCGCTGTTCGGCGCCGGGCTCGGGCTGGTGCTGCTGGGCATCGGCCTCGAGCACGCGCAGGGGGCGCTGACCGAGACGCGCATTGCGGAACGCGACGACGCCCTGGCCAACACCCTGGGCGTGATCGCCGGGCTGGCGACGCGGCTGACGCCGTGGCGGGACCTGCTGTTGCGCCTCGACGGCGCCGCGGACCCGCCCTAGGCCGGACGCGCCAGTGTCCGCGCGTCGCGTATCGCCGCGATCCGCGCCTTGCGCAGCACCGCGCCGAGCGCCGGGCCTTCGAGGCCTTCGCGCGCGACATCGCTGCCGCGCACCGCCGCCGCTGCCGCGCGCAGGCGCCGCAGCTCGTCGCCCTGCGGGTAGGGCACGTCGGCAAGCCCGGCGCGTCCGCGCTTGTCGGCCTCGCAGGCCACGGTCAGGCGATCGATGCGCTCCGGCTGGCGGAAGCCGTCGCAGCGCGCCAGCAGGTCGTGCACGGTGTCGTCGCGCAGTTCGGCGATGCGGTGCACGTTGAGGTGCTCGCGACAGGCCACCACCGCGAGCTCGCGGTGCGCCGCGGGCACGCGCAGCCGCGCGCACAGCTCGCGCACCGGCGCCAGGCCGCGCTGCTCGTGGCGGATGTGCTTCGGCAGTTCTTCGGCCGGCGTCAGCCCCTTGCCCAGGTCGTGCACCAGCACCGCGAAGCCGACGACGGTATCGCCAGGGGCGAGGTGCGCCGCCATGTCGCAGGCCAGTTCGACGTGGACGCCGGTGTCGACCTCGGGGTGGTATTCCGCGCGCTGCGGCACGCCGTAGAGCGCGTCCACTTCTGGCAGCACCGCGGCCAGCGCGCCGCACGCGTGCAGGGTGCGCAGGAACGCCGACGGCCGCGCCGATGCCAGTGCACGCACCAGTTCCTGCCAGACGCGCTCGGGCACCAGCTCCGCGAGCTCGCCGGTTTCGACCATGGCGCGCATAAGTGCCATGGTTTCGTCGGCGACGGTGAAGCCCAGTGCCGCGAACCGGGACATGAAGCGCGCCGCCCGCAGCACCCGCAGCGGATCCTCGGCGAAGGCCGGCCCGACGTGGCGCAGCACCCGCGCCTCGATGTCGCGCGCGCCGCCGTGGGGATCGACGAGCGTGCCGTCGGCGGCTTCCGCGATCGCGTTGATGGTGAAGTCGCGGCGGCCGAGGTCCTCCTCCAGCGTCACCGACGGATCGGCATCGACCACGAACCCCCGGTGTCCGCGTGCGGACTTGCGCTCGGTCCGCGCCAGCGCATGTTCCTCCGCGGTGTGCGGATGCAGGAACACGGGGAAATCGCGGCCGACGGGCTTGAACCCCGCCGCCAGCATCGCCTCCGGCGTCTGCCCCACCACCACCCAGTCCCGGTCGCCCGCCTCGAGCCCCAGCAACCGGTCCCGCACCGCCCCACCCACCAGGTAGATGTCCATCCCCGCATGATGCCGCACCAGGCGCCCACTCCAGCGGCGCGGGCGGCACAGCAAGGGCAACAGCGTGGACTTCGGCTGGATGGGGCCTGGCGCGGGCAGTGCTCGGCGGCTCGGTCGGACATCCATGTCCGACTCGCCGCACGCGGCCATCCATGGCCGCTCTTCACACTACCCGCGCCAGTCCCCACGTCGCGATCTCGTGGTGCTGGTCTTCGGCCCGACGAGCAGCCGCCGTGCCGTACCTGGTCAGGGGTCGAGATGATGCGGACGAGCGGCAGGCAAGCATAAGCGTCGAAGGCGGGGGCTTGCGCACGGCCGGAATTATTGACGAGCGAAGCGGCGAGAGCGCATCGAGAATCAAGCGAGGCACTCGCCGCGCCTTGCTCTTGGGAGCCGAAGACCAGAAGCAGCAGATAGAGACGTGGGGACTGGTGCGGGTATCGCGGAGAGCGGCCATGGATGGCCGCGCGCGGCGAGTCGGACATGGATGTCCGACCGAGCCGCCGAGCGATGCCCGTGCCAGGCCCCATCCAGCCGACGCCCGGGCCGTTGCTTCCCTACCCTGACGTTGGGCAGGCGAACGCCTTGCGGGCAGAAGAAGCCGTGCCGTTCATGCGGTCGGTCACCGGCACCGCGGTGCCGTCCAGGCGCCAGTCGTAGATCACGCTGAAGGCGAGGACGCGCGCAACGTAGTCGCGGGTTTCCTTGTAGCTGATGGTCTCGATCCAGAAGTCCGGATCCATGCCCGGCCGCTGCGACTGCCAGCGCGCCGTCGGCGTCGGCCCCGCGTTGTAGGCCGCGATCGCGACATACGGCCGCCCGTATTTCTCCTTCATCTCGCGCAGGTAGGCCGTGCCGATCGCCACGTTCGTCGCCGGTTCGTACAGGCTGTCGGCGCCGCCCCAGGGCATGCCCAGCCGCCGCGCGACCGCCGCACCCGTCTCCGGCAGCACCTGCATCAGCCCGCGCGCGTTGGCGCCCGACCGCGCCTTCGGGTTGAACACGCTCTCCGCCCGGATCTCCGCCGCGACCCAGGCCGGGTCGACGCCGTTGCGCGCCGCCTCGCGGCGGATGAGCGCATCGTGGTGCAGCGGAAACCGAAGGTGGTACAGGCGGAGCTCGTCCGGCCTGCGCTCGCCGCCGACGTTCACCAGCCCGAACACGCCGCGGTCGTACCAGCCGTTGTCCTGCGCCACCTCCACTGCCAGCCGACGCTGCGCGTCGTCGAGCCGCGCCAGCGCTGCCGCCCATTCGCGCTCGGCCCAGGCGCCGCGCCCGATGCGGTAGAGCGCCATCGCGCGCTCGATGCCGGGATCCTTCGCCACAGCGGCCTTCGCCGCCGGCGGATCCTGCGGCTGGAGCGGGCAGAGCGCGTAGGGCAGGTCGATGCGGTCGGCGGCCAGGAAGCCGTGGAAGTCGGCGTCCCGGGCGGCCGCCCGGTAGCCCGCCTGCGCCGCGGCGCGATCGCCGGCGAGCTCCGCCAGGCGCGCATCGAAGTACGTCCAGCGCGAGTCCGCGCGCTGCGCCGCCCCCATCTTCGCGATGGCGGCACGCGCCGCCGGCCAGTCCGAGCGCGCCAGCGCTTCGCGCACGCGCCATTCGTGCAGGCGCGCGTCGTACGCCGCGTCCGGCACCGCCGCGAGCCGCCGCGCCGAATCCGGCAGGTACGACGCCACCGTCCATAGCGCGACCTGGTACAGCACCCGCCCCCGCTCCGCGGCGTCGAAACCAAGGGCGGCCGCGAGCGCGGGCAGCTGGCGTTCCGCGGCGTCCGGGTCGTTCTTCGCCAGCATCGCCAGGCCGTGCGAAGCGACCAGCCGGCTGCGTGGGGTTTTCGGCCAGGACGCTGCGCGCGCGTGCGGCGCGTCGAGGAAAGCGGCGTAGTCCGTCGCGAGGTCCCGATCCGGCGGCGGCAGCCCGCGTGCGGCCGCGCGCATCACCCCCGCGTTGCCCTCGGCCGCGGCGAGCTCCAGGCGCTCCCAGCGCAGGGCGGGGGTGAGCCCGCCGCGCCCGTCGAGTGCGGCGAACGGTGCGTCGCAGGCGTCGGGCAGCGAGCGTCCGGTGCTGCGCCACATCGCCTGCACGTCGGCCACCCACTGCGCATCCGCGGCGCCGGTGCGGTACCGCGCCTCGAGCTCCTGGCAGCGCAGCGTGGTGGTGCCGGCATCGGCGGACCAGGCGGCACGGAAGCCGGCCCAGTCCTCGCGTTTCGCCAATGCCGCCAGCCAGTCGCGGCGCAGCAGCACCGCCACGGGTTCGCCCGCATGGCGGGCGAGGAACGTCTTCACGCGCCCCGACGGCAGTGCGTCGAGCTCGCGGCGCAGCGTCGCGTACTCGTGCCACGGCTGCAGCGGGTGCGCCTGCGGCATCGCCGGCGCCGGCAGCCCGATTTCGGCGGCGGCCAGCGCCTTGCGCACCTGGTCGTCGTGCGGATGCGGTCGTGCATGCAACGCCGGCGCCAGGACCAGCAGCGACGACAGCAACAGCGCCGGCAGCGTGCGCGTCGGCGAGGTCCGCGACGCGGCGCGAAGTAGGATGGTTCTCAGGGGCATGGGCATGCCCGGATCATAGCGAGGCACGGGTGAACCACCCTTGCCATCACCCGCGGCGGGACGGACAGGAACGGCGCCACATGCAACGACATCCAGGGGAACGCGGCTGATGGACGGCATCTGGATGTTCCCCCTGCTCGGCATCGTCGCCGGCATCCTCGCCGGCCTGCTCGGCATCGGTGGCGGCCTGGTGCTGGTGGCGGCGCTGGCCTGGCTGTTGCCGCTGCACGGCGTGCCGGTGGAGGCGGCGATGCACGCGGCACTCGCGAGCTCGCTGGCGAGCATCGTGCTCACCGCGATGTCGTCGGCATACGCCCACCACCGCCGCGGCAGCGTGCTCTGGCCGACGGTGCGCTGGATGCTGCCGGGCCTGCTCGCGGGCGGCTGGCTGGGCAGCCTGGTCGCGGTGCGCCTCGATGGCGACGTGCTGCGCTGGTGCGTGGCCGGCTACTGCTTCGTCGCCGCGGCGCAGATGACATTCGGCCGCCGCCACGAGGGCGGTGATGCGCTGGTGCCGCGCGGGCCATGGCTGACGGTGGCGGGGACGGGCATCGGCGCGGTATCGGCCGTGGTCGGCATCGGTGGCGGCAGCATGACCGTGCCGCTGCTGGTGTGGCGCGGCGTGGCCGCGGTGCGCGCGGTCGGTACGTCGTCGGCCTGCGGCGTCGCCATCGGCGTCGGCAGCGCCGTGGGCTATGCGCTCAATGCACCGCCGGGCGCGTTGCCGGGAGCCGCCGTCGGGTACGTCTACCTGCCCGCGGCGATCGGTGTCGCGCTCACGTCGATCCTGGCGGCGCCCTTCGGCACCCGGCTGGCGCACGCGATCAGCGCACCGGCACTGCGGCGGGTGTTCGCGCTGTTCCTGGTGGCGGTAGGCCTGGCCCTGCTGGGCTGAAAGTCACCCCACCGACGACACCCCGGGGCGGCCCGCTATTGCCGCGACTTCACGAAAACCTTACAACTGGTCCTGCCGCACGGCGCAGGGGGGCAACGCGCGGTCCATGTCGCATCGGACACTCAGGAGAGAGCCATGACCGCCCCCCGACGCCAGCCGCTGGCTGCCGCGATCCACGCTTCGCTGTTGCTGCTGTTCGCCCTCCCGGCCACGGTCTCCGCGCAGGACGCCACCCCGGACGCCGCCACGCTCGACACCGTCACCGTCACCGGCACGCGCATCCGCCAGGCGGAGCTGGAAACCCACGTCCCGGTGCAGGTGCTGACGCGGGACGACATCGACCGCAGCGGCTTCTCGTCGGTCGCCGACATCGTCCAGAACCTCACCGCCAGCGGCGCCGGGCTCAACACCAAGTTCAACTCCAGCGGCAACTTCGGCTTCCCGCCCGACGGCGGTGGCGTCGGCGCCGGCGCCGCCACCGTGGACCTGCGCCACCTGGGCCCGAAACGCGTGCTGGTGCTGGTCGACGGCATCCGCTGGGTCAACGAATCCTCGGGGTCGGGCGTGGGCTCCTCGGTCGACCTCAACACCATCCCGCTCGCGATCATCGACCGCATCGAGGTGCTGGAAGACGGTGCCTCGTCGATCTACGGCTCCGATGCCATCGCCGGCGTGGTCAACATCATCACCCGCCGGCAGGTGGAGGGCGGGCGCCTCGACCTGCACTACGGTGCGTATGAAGACCTCTCCGGTGGCGACACCTACGGCGCCGACCTCGGCTGGGGTGGCGGCAGCGACCGCGCGCAGTGGTTCGTCGGCGCGTCGTACTACAAGCAGAACCAGATCAGGTCGTCCGAGTACGGCCCGGCGAGTGTTCCCGTCCCCGGCACCGGGCTCTCCAACGGCAGCTCCGCAACGCCCCAGGGCCGTTTCGTCTTCCAGGATCCAAACACCGGCGTCGTCCACGACATCACCCCCAATACGGGCGATACGGACCCGGCCTACGACCCGACGCAGGCCTGCGACCGCACCGACGGCTTCCACTGCTTCGGGACCGCCGACCGTTTCAACTTCGCGCCCTACAACCTGCTGCTGACGCCGTCGGAGCGCAAGAGCGTGTTCGCGCAGGTGCGCTTCGACTTCACCCCGACCACCAGCGCCCACGCCAAGGTGCTCTACAACGAGCGCACCTCGTCCAACCAGGCGGCGCCGGAGCCGTTCTTCCTCGGCACCGACGCCGGCGTCTACAACGACTACGCCGAACGCACGCTGGTGATCTCGGCGCTGAACCCCTACAACCCGTTCGGCTTCGACCTCACCACCGTGGGCGACGACGCGAACCTGTTCCTGCTCGGGCGGCGCCCGGTGGAGGGCGGCCCCCGGCGCTACACCCAGGACGTCGAGACCTGGTACGTGGCCGGCGGGCTCGATGGCAGCTTCGGCGTCCGCGACCGCACCTGGAACTGGGACGTGAACCTGGTGCGCAGCGAGAGCAGCGCCGAGCAGACCAACACCGGCAGCTACAACCTGCGCCGCATCAACGAGGCGCTGGGCGATCCTGCCGCGTGCGCGGCCATCGCCGGGTGCACGCCACTGAACCTCTTCGGCGGCGCCGGCACCATCACCCCGGAGATGCTGGCCTTCATCCAGCCGGTGGTGCGCGACGAGAGCGAGAACACGCTGACGCTGGCGTCGGCCAATGTCACCGGCGACCTGTTCGAGGGCTGGGCGGGTGCCATCGCCTTTGCCGCCGGCGTGGAGTACCGCAAGTACGAGGGCCGCTACCAGCCCGATCCGATCACCGTCGCCGGCGAGTACAACGGCGTGCCCTCCGGCCCGACCGCCGGCGACTACGACGTCAACGAGGCCTACCTCGAACTCGCGGTGCCGCTGATGGAGGACACCGCGTTCGGCGACAGCCTCGACCTGAGCCTCGCCGGGCGCTACTCCGACTACTCGACGTTCGGCGGCGAGAGCACCGGCAAGATCGGCCTGCGCTGGCAGATCGCCGAGGAGCTGGTGCTGCGCGGCTCCTTCGCGGAGGGCTTCCGCGCCCCGTCCATCGGCGAGCTGTACGGCACCCTGAGCCGGTTCGACGCCACCCTCGTCGACCCCTGCTCCGGTGCCGGCGCGACCACGCCGGAGTGCGTGGTCGAGGGCGTGCCGCCGGACTACGTGCAGACCAACTCGCAGATCTCGGTGGTCACCTCGGGCAACCCCGACCTGCGGCCGGAAACCAGCCGCAGCCTGATGCTCGGCGCGGTGTGGAGCCCGTCGCTCGCCGACGACGCCGCCTGGTCGGACCGCCTGGACCTCGGCATCACCTTCTACCGGCACACCATCGAGGACGCGATCCAGGCCCCCGACGCACAGGCGATCCTCGACCGCTGCGTCGCCTTCCGCGACCCGTTCTCCTGCGCGTCCTACGAGCGCAGCGAGCGGGGCCAGATCGTGCGCTTCGACGACATCCTCGACAACCTGGGCACCATCCGTACCGACGGCTGGGATTTCACGGCCGCCTGGACGCTGCCCGAGGGCGAATGGGGCCGCCTGCGCTTCGATTCCAAGACCACCTTCGTCGGCCATTACGAGTTGGTCAACGAGGTCGGCGAATCCGAGCCGCGGCGCCCGGGCATCGAGGTCAACAACAGCGCGATCCCGGAGTGGACGTCGACGCTGGTCACCGACTGGACCCGCGGTCCGTGGTCGGCGGCGTGGACCGTCCGCTACATCGACGAACTGCGCGAGTCCTGCGGCGGTGCCAACGGCTTCGACATCTGCGACGACAGCGCGAACGACCTCAACACCCTGGATGCGATGACCTACCACGACCTGCAGGTGTCGTGGCAGAGCACGGCGTGGCTCGACGGCGTGCGCCTCAGCGTCGGCGTCAACAACCTCACCGGCGAGGACCCGCCGATCTGCCTGAGCTGCTCGCTCAACGGCTACGACGCGTCGACCTACGACCTGCCGGGCCGCTTCTGGTACGCGCGGGTGGGCGTCGACTTCTGAGGACCCGTGCGCGGGGCCGGCGTCGCGCCGGTCCCGCGCCGCGCCGCGCCCGCGCGTGTCAGCGCCTGAGCGCCGCCTCGGGCACGTCGAGCTGGATGGACAGCGCGAGGTGGTCGGAGAACGCGGCCGGGAACGCCTGCAGGCCGTCGCACATCAGGCCGTCGCTGACCAGGATGTGGTCGATCGCGCGCTGCGGCTTCCAGCTCGGGAACGTGTGGACCATGCACGAGGGCGGCTGCAGCCGGGTGTTGCGGTAGAGCACCGCCATTTCCGGACGGTCGGCGGTGCAGTTGAAGTCGCCCATCAGCACCGCGTGCGGGTGGTCGTGCAGCAGTTCGGCAATGAACGACAGCTGCGCCAGCCTCGACTGCGCGCCGAGCGACAGGTGGGCGACGGCGATGGTGAGGCCCTCGTCGCCTTCGCCGAACTTCGCCAGCAGCACGCCACGCCCGGTGATGCGCCCGGGCAGCGGGTGGTCGGAGACCTCGACCGGTTCGAACTTGCTGAGCAGGCCGTTGGCGCTGGAGGCCACGCTGCCCACGCGGCGGTTGGGCTGGTGGCTCCAGTAGTCGAAGCCGCCGCGCTCGGCCAGGTAATGGGTCTGGTTGGTGAAGCCCGAGCGCCAGCTGCCGGGATCGCTTTCCTGCAGGCCGACGATGTCGTGGCGGCCGGCGAGCTGGGCGATGGCATCGAGCATGCCGCGCTTGTTGCCGGCCGGCAGCACGTGCGACCAGCTGCGCGTCGCGTAGTCGCTGTAGCGCCGCGTGCTGGAGCCGGCCTGGATGTTGGCGCTGAGCAGCTTCAACCGCTGCCGGTCGTCCGGCAGCGGCGCCGCGTCGTTACTGTGCTCCACCGGCCCGGGCGGCGCGCTCGCGCGCGATCAGCTGCTCGGTGATGCGCAACGCGTCCTCGTGCGTCCTGCCGAGGACGCGGTACTTGCCGTTGACCACCAGCGTCGGCGTGCCCTCGACGCCGCTGCGGATCGCGAACTGCTTGGCGCGGTTGAGCTTCGCGTTGATGGCGAAGCTCTGCATGGTGCTCTTCATCTGCCCGGCGTCGACGCCGTGCTTCGCGTAGAACGCCGCGATGTCGTCGATGCCGGCGTTCTGGCGCAGGCTGCGCTCGAGGTGGATCGCGGCGAACAGCGGCGCGTGCGTGCGCTCCAGCACGCCCGCGGTTTCGGCGGCGTAGAACGCGCGCGGGAAGTTGTCCTGCGGCGAGAACACCGCGGGCACGTAGGTGAAGCGGACATCGTCCGGGAGCCGCGCTTCCCATGCGCTCACCAGCGGGTCGAACTGGGCGCAGGCGCCGCACCAGTAGGCGAAGACCTCGGCCACTTCAACCTTGCCGTCGAGCGGCTCGTACGGCTGTCCGCCCGGGATCTCGACGTAGTCCGTGCCCGCGACCGGGCCCGGTCCTTGGCTGGCGGCGGCGGTGGCCGCGGCGGCGGCCTGGGCCGCGGCCGGATCGGGCGCAGGCCCGTCCTCCGCAGCGGGCGCGGCCCCGGCGCCTGCCGCGGCCTCGCCTTCGGCGAGCGCCGGGGCGCCTTCGACCTCGGTCCCGGCGGGAGCGGCCGCTTCGGTGGCCGGCGTGGTGGCGGCGGGCGCGGTGGTGGCGGGCGTGTCGTCGCCACTGCAGGCGAGCAGCAGGGCCGACAACAGGAGGGGGGCTAGGACCAGGCGTGTACGCATCGGGGCATTCTCGCAGTCGGGCGGTTCGGGATGGATCAACGGGTGCCGGCGGCGGCGCGTTCGCGGGCCACCAGCGCGTCGGCGATTCTCAGCAGGTCGCGCAGGCTCCGGGCCTGCACGCGGTACCGGCCGTTGACGATGACGGTGGGCGTGCCCTCGACGCCGCTGCGGACGGCGAACTCGCGCGCCGCCGCCATCCGCGCATCGGTGGCCGGGGACCGCATCGCGGCCTTCAGCGTGTCCGCGTCGACGCCGAGGCCGGCGTACAGCGCCACCACCTCGTCGACGCTGGCATTGCGCTGCGGCAGGGTCTGCGCGTGGTGGATGGCGTCGAAGGTGGCGTGGTGGGTCCGCTGCAGCACGCCGAGCGACTCGGCGGCGAAATAGGCCCGGGCGTAGGCATCGGTGGGGCTGAAGGCGGCGGGGACGTAGCTGAAGCGCACGTCGCGCGGCAGCGATGTCGTCCATGCGTCGACCAGCGGCTGGAACGCATCGCAGACGTGGCACCAGTAGCCGAAGACCTCGGCCACCTCGATGCGGCCCTCCAGCGGCTGCCAGGGCCTGCCATCGGCGATGACGACGTAGTCGCGCCCCTCGACCACCGGCTCCGCGGCGGGCGCGGGCACCCAGGCCGCGACCAGCAGGACCGCGGCCAGCGCGACCGCCCGCATCAGGCGAACGGTGGCGGGCAGGTCGGGGCGCGGTGGAAGGGTGGCACGCATGCGGATGGCCTCCGGGCCGGCAACGGGGCCGCGGCGCGGCGAGTCTGGCCGCCAGGGCGTCGCGATGGCTGTGAAGGCTTCGACCGCGGCGAGCCCGGAGGGTTCACGCGTCCTGCGCGGGGCCGTCGGCCTCGGCGGGCGCGGCGTCGCCGGCGGGCGCCTCGCCTTCGGCTGCGTCGACGCCGGTGGCGTCGCCGGCATCGCCGGCGTCGGCCGGGGCCGCCGCCGGTGCTTCCGCGGGCGGCGCGCTGGGGGCCGGGGCGGCCGCGATCGCGGCGAGCATCGCCGGGTCGGGGCGCCGGTGCAGGCCCTGCATGTAGTTCGCCAGCGCGCCGATCTCCTCGTCCGTCAGGTCCTTGGCGATCGCGGCCATGATCTCGAACTGGCCCGGCGCGCGCTCGCTGGTGGTGCCGTCGCGGTAGATCTTCAGGCGGCCTTCCGTGTACCAGGCCTGCTGGCCACCGACGTGCGGGTAGGCCGGGCCGGGATTGCCGGCGCCGGAAGGACCGTGGCAGGCCATGCAGGCCGGAATGCCGCGCGCCGCGTCGCCGCTGCGGTAGATCGTCTGCCCGACCTCGTAGAACTTCATGCCCGCGTACGGGCCCTCGGCGATCTCGGTGTCGTCGGCGATGCCGGCGCCGGGCACCTGGGTGGCGTAGTAGGCGCCGACGTCGCGCATGTCCTGGGCCGACAGCATCATCGCGAACGGCTGCATGATCGGGCTCAGCCGCTCGCTGCTCTTGAACAGCGCCAGCTGGTGCGCGGTGTAGCGCTCGGCCTGGCCGGCGAGGTTCGGGTACATGTCCGGCACCACCGACTTGCCGTCCAGGCCGTGGCAGGCGGCGCAGGTTCCGGCCAGGGTGGCGCCGCGCTGGATGTCGCCGGGCTGGGCCGTGGCGAGGTCGGCCACGGCGCTCACCGCCTCCAGGGGCAACGCCTCGACCGGTGCCGGTTCCTCGAGCGGCGTCACCGTGGTCTGCGCGAAGGCGACCGCACCGACCGCGAGGACGGCGATACCGGCGAGGGCGTAGGCACGGGCGTGGCGCATTGCTGGGCTCCGGGGAATCTGGTGCGCGGCAACGGCGCCGTCGCGTTTCTCGCGCGGGCGCCGGTGAGCGGCGGCCGCAAGGCCCGAAATTATCCGCCGCGGGCCGCGGGCCGGTCAAACCGGACGTGGCGGCGCCTGCCGCGTGAGAAGCTATGGACATGTCGAACCCGCTCGCCCGTGCCCGTTACCTGCTCGCCGCCCACACCCCGCGCCAGCTTCCGCCCGACGGCGGGTTCGAGGTGGCCTTTGCCGGCCGTTCCAACGCCGGCAAGTCGAGCGCGCTCAACGCCATCTGCCGCCAGAACGCGCTGGCCCGTGTCTCCAAGACCCCCGGCCGGACCCAGCAGCTGGTGTTCTTCGACATCCCGCCGTACGAGGACCGCTTCCTGGTCGACCTGCCGGGCTACGGCTACGCCAAGGTCCCGCAGGACCTGCAGGCGCACTGGCAGGCCTTCCTCGACACGTATTTCGGCAGCCGCATGGCGCTGAAGGGCCTGGTGGTGGTGATGGACATCCGCCACCCGCTCAAGGAATACGACCGCCAGATGCTGGGCTACGCCGTGGAGCGCGGGCTGCCCGCGCACGCGCTGCTCACCAAGGCCGACAAGCTGAGCCGGGGCGGCGCCGCCAACGCCCGGCTCGCGGTGGCGCGCGACCTGCAGTCGTCCTACGGCGACACCGTCAGCGTGCAGACGTTCTCCGGCGAGTCCAAGCTCGGCGTGGACGAGGCGCGCGACGTGGTGTCCGGCTGGCTCGGCATCCGCGGCGGCTGACCGCTCAGCCGGCGGCATCGAACAGGCTGCCCACCAGCGCCGTCGCCGCCATCGCCAGCGCGCCCCAGAACGCGACCCGGGCACCACCGCGCAGGCGTTGCGCGCCGCCGGCATGCGCGGCCAGCGCGCCGGTGGCGAACAGCCCCAGGACCGTGACCACCGCCGTGACCGGGCCGATGCGCGGGGCGGGCGCGAGCGCGGCCGCCGCCAGCGGCAGCAGGGCGCCGGCGACGAAGGCCGCCGCGGAGGCGGACGCCGCCTGCACCGGGCGTGCGCGGAGGCTGTCGGTGATGCCGAGTTCGTCGCGGGCATGGGCGCGCAGCGCGTCGTGCGCGCTCAGCTGGCGCGCGACCTCGTCGGCCAGCACCGGGTCGAGGCCGCGCTGCACGTAGATGCCCGACAGCTCCGCGAGTTCGCCGGCCGGGTCCTCGCGAAGCTCGCGCCGCTCGATCTCGAGGTCGGCGCCCTCGGTATCGGCCTGCGAACGCACCGACACGTACTCGCCGGCCGCCATCGACATGGCGCCGGCCACGACGCCGGCCACGCCGGCAATGAGCACCGCGCCGGCCCCGGCGCCGGCACTGGCCACGCCGACCACCAGGCCGGCCGTGGACACGATGCCGTCGTTCGCGCCCAGCACCGCGGCGCGCAGCCAGCCGCTGCGACCCGACCGGTGGACTTCGACGGCGTGCCTGCGCATGCGCTTGCTCCGGGTGGAATGCCCCATCGTCGCCGATGGCCGCACGCCATGGCGGAATGCGATCCATCCGCAACACGCAGCACCCCCGGCGATGGAACGCCGCGCGGCCTTGGGCGCGCATGCCGCGGCGTATAGTGCCGCGACGCGGCGCACCTGCCTGCGCACAACCACCCGTCCACGAGCCCGCATGTCCAGTCCCAGCCACGTCGACGACACGCCGATCACCTCGCGCGACCAGCTCGTCGCCTACATCGCCGGCGGCGAAAAGCCGGTGCAGGACTGGCGCATCGGCACCGAGCACGAGAAGTTCGGTTTCCGCCTCGACGACCTGCGACCGCCGGGGTTCGACGGCGAGCGCGGCATCGAGGCGCTGCTGCTGGGCCTCACCCGGTTCGGCTGGCAGGCGGTGGGGGAGAACGGCCGCACCATCGCGCTGCTGAAGGACGGCGCCTCGGTGACGCTGGAGCCTGCGGGCCAGTTCGAGCTCTCCGGGGCGATGCTGGAGACCATCCACGACACCTGCAGCGAGGTCGGTTCGCACCTGCTCGAGGTGAAGACCGTGGCCGACGAGCTGCGCCTGGGCTTCCTCGGCATGGGTTTCCAGCCGAAGTGGCGCCGCGACGAGATGCCGTGGATGCCCAAGGGCCGCTACCGGATCATGCGCGACTACATGCCGAAGGTGGGCAGCCTCGGCCTCGACATGATGACCCGCACCTGCACGGTGCAGGTCAACCTCGACTTCGCCAGCGAAGCCGACATGGTGAAGAAGTTCCGGGTGTCGCTGGCGCTGCAGCCGGTGGCCACGGCGCTGTTCGCGGACTCGCCGTTCACCGAAGGACAGCCGAACGGCTACCTGAGCTACCGCTCGCACATCTGGACCGACACCGACGGCGACCGCACCGGCATGCTCGATTTCGTGTTCGAGGACGGCTTCGGCTACGAGCGCTACGTCGATTACCTGCTCGACGTGCCCATGTACTTCAGCTACCGCGACGGCACCTACCACGACGCCAGCGGGCAGAGCTTCCGCGACTTCATGGCGGGCCGGCTGCCGGTGCTGCCCGGCGCGCTGCCGACGCTGCGCGACTGGTCCGACCACATGACCACCGCCTTCCCCGAAGTGCGGATGAAGAAGTTCCTCGAGATGCGCGGCGCCGATGGTGGCCCGTGGAACCGCCTGTGCGCGCTGCCGGCATTCTGGGTCGGCCTGCTGTACGACGATGCTTCGCTCGATGCCGCATGGGACCTGGTGCGCGACTTCACCATGGCCGAGCGCAACGCCTTGCGCGACGGCGTCCCGAAGCACGCCTTGAAGCTGCCGGCGCCTCTCGGCCGCGGCCGCGCCGGCACCGTCCGCGAGCTCGCGCTGGAAGCGCTGAAGATCTCCGCCGCCGGGCTGCAGCGCCGGGCGCGCTGCAACGCCCACGGCCAGGACGAGCGCCACTTCCTGACCCCGCTGATCGAGTTCGCCGAGGCCAACGAGACCCCGGCCGAACGCAAGCTCGCGCTGTTCCACGGCGAGTGGGGCGGCGACATCGACCGCGTGTTCCGCGAGTTCGCATACTGACGGTTCCGCGCCAGGTTCCGCGTGCGCCACGTCTGGCGCGCCTCCCATAGTCAGCAACATGCAGGTCGCGTGAGCCCCTGTCGCACGGCCATGAGCCGCCCCGGACACTGGCTGCCATAGCCTCGGGGTTCGGCCTGCCCCAAGCCGGGCGAGCCGACCCTTCACGGCCAGGCGTCGTGAGCCCCTTCCGTTTTCGGCAGCGGCGACCAGAACCGCACAGGAGGCTGTTCCGTGGCACTCGACCTCACCAACATCCAGGGCACGCCGCTCGACCGGCAGCGCTTCACGTGGCGCGAGCTCGTGCAGCACCCCATCAGCAAGCTGGACGACGACACCTTCACCCGCGTGCGCATCATCCTGCTCAACGGCCAGGAGCACGAGGCGTTGCGGTTCTCGCACGCGTTCGCGCGCATGAACCTCGACATGCGCGCGCACCTGGCGCGCGTGCGCCGGGTCGAGCAGCACCAGCACACGATGGTGAACTGGCTGATCGGCGCGGATCATTCGCCGCTGGAAACCACCATCGCCTACGAACAGGTGGCGATCGAGATCACGGCCGCGGTGGCGCAGGCGGAACCGGACCCGTACCTGGCGCAGACCTACCGCTTCGGGCTGCTCGAGGATTTCGACCACATGTATCGCTACTCGGCCATGCTCGACCGGCTCGAGGGCAAGGACGCCAACAACATCCTCCAGTGCTACACCGACATCCTGCCGGGGCGGCCGACGGCGGTCGAGCACCGCGACCCGGACGACGACCTGCGCACCCCCTTCGACGCGAAAACGGCGCACCCGCTGTCGAAGCTGCATGCGCTCACGATCATGGCCGCCGAGCAGCAGACCCACAATTACTACATGAACATCGGGCCGCTGTTCACCGACCCGGTGGCGCGCCTGCTGTACGCGGAGATCGCATCGATCGAGGAGCAGCACACCACCCAGTACGAGTCGATCATCGATCCGACCCAGACCTGGATGGAGCAGTGGCTGATGCACGAGCTCAACGAGGTCTACAACTACTACAGCGCCGTGCAGCAGGAGTCGAACCCGCGCATCAAGGCGATCTGGGAGCGCTTCCTCGACTACGAGCTGGGCCACCTGAAGTACGTGATGGAGCTGTTCAAGCAGGTCGAGCGGCGCGACCCGATGGAGATCATCCCGCCCGCCCTGCCCGAGCCGATCACCTTCGCCAGCCAGCGCGAGTTCGTGCGCAAGGTGCTGCTGCAGGAGGTCGACCTGCGCGCCAGCGGGACCGATTTCGTGCCCATGGAGCAGGAGCCCGACGGCTCCCGCCGCTACCGGCAGCAGCTCAACTCCGAGGGGTCCCCGACCGAGGCCGTCCCGGCCGGGTACGTGTGGAACCCCGGGACCGAGCTTGCAGTCCCCGCCGAGCAGCAGAAGTAGCGCACAGGAGAACGACGATGGACGACAAGATCCACACCGGAAAGAACCGCACCGGCATGAAGACCTCGCCGGTGCACGCGGCCGAGCTGCTGGAGGTGCGCGACCTGCAGGCCACCACGCCGGCCCCGGAGCTCGACGCGGTCGCGATCCGCGCCGCCTACCTCGCGGAAGCGGAGCCGGTCGGCTCGATGCCGCCGCCGCCGACCCTGCGCGGCATGGCCGGCACCGCGATGAAGGCGCTGACGGGCAAGACCATGCACGTGCTGCTGGACAAGCTCGGCGAGCGCGCTGCCTTCGAGCGCACCGGCGTGCGCCTGTACGACATGATGCTGCAGAAGGTGGCCGTGGCCCCCGGCCTGCCTGCCGGCATGACCATGGAAGGCGTGCAGCAGATCCGCGACGACGAGCATGCGCACTTCCAGTTGCTGGCCGCGGCCATCGAGGGCCTAGGCGCCGATCCCACCGTCATGACCCCGTGTGCCGACGTCACCGGCGTCCAGGGCATGGGCCTGGTGCAGGCGATGGGCGACCCGCGGCTGACGATCAGCCAGGCGCTGTCGACCCTGCTCGCGGCCGAGGTGATCGACAACGCCTCCTGGGAACTCCTGATCGAGCTCGCGCGGCAGTTCGGCCAGGACACGCTCGCCGAGCAGTTCACCGAGGCGCTCGCCGCCGAGCAGCGGCACGAGGCGATGGTGCGGCAGTGGATGGCCGCCGCGCTCGCGGAGGAAGCGGGCGTCTGATCGCCGCGTGGACGCCCGGCCTCCCTGCCACCGCGGCGGCGGCGCGGGGGCCGAGCGTGTAGCCTTCGGGGGATGCCAAGAGACCCCAGCGACAACAACGACACGGCGGCTCCCCTGCGCGAGCAGCTTGAGTTCGCGGAAACCGACGCCCTCCTGCGCGACGACGTGCGCCGCCTTGGCGCGATGGTCGGCGACATGCTTGCGGAGCAGGTGTCGCCGGCACTGCTGGAACAGGTGGAATCGGTGCGCCGCGCCGCCATTGCACGGCGCGAAGGCGGCGCGCCGGTGGACGCGATGGCCGAACACCTGGCGAACGTGCCGCAGGAGGACGCCGATGCGCTCGTGCGCGCCTTCGCCGCCTACTTCGGCGCGATCAACCTCGCCGAGCGCGTGCACAGGATCCGCCGCCGCCGCGACCACCAGCGCACCGACGACGCGCCGCAGCCCGGCGGCCTGGAGGCGGTGCTGCGCGGGCTCCGCGACGATGGCGTCACCCTCGACGAGGTGCGTGCGCTGCTGCCACGCCTGTTGATCGAGCCGGTGTTCACCGCGCACCCCACCGAGGCCGTGCGCCGCGCGCTGCTGGAAAAGGAGCGGGTGGTGGTCGAGCGCCTGGTCGCCGACATCGACCGCGCGCGCACGCCGCCCGAGCGCCGCGCCGACCAGGCGCGCATCCGCCAGTCGCTGACGGCGTCGTGGCAGACATCGGACGCACCCGCGGTGCGGCCGACGGTGATCGACGAGGTCGACCACATCGGCTTCTACCTCGGCAACGTGCTGTACAGGGTGCTGCCGGTGTTCTACGAAGTGTTCGCGGACGCGGTCGAAGCGGCCTGGGGCGAACGCATCGTCCTGCCGCCGGTGCTGCGGTTCGGCACCTGGGTGGGCGGCGACATGGACGGCAACCCCAACGTCGGCGCCGACACGATCGCAGCGGCGCTCGCGGCGCAGCGCACCCAGGCGCTGGCCAACCACCGCGCGGACCTGCGCGCGCTGGGCGGCGTGCTCACCCAGACCCGCGACCGCGCCGGCATCGACGCGCGGATCGAGGAGCGGCTGGCCGCCTACCGGGCATTGTTGCCGCGCGCCGCGGCGCGGCTGCGGGAGCGCCAGGCGGACATGCCGTACCGGCAGCTGCTGGAGCTGATGTCGGCGCGGCTGGCCGCGAGCGATGGCAAGGGCGGGCCCGGCCAGGGCTATGCCGACGCCGGCGCGTATGTCGCCGACCTCGAGGCCATCGACGCCAGCCTCGCCGGTCATGGTGGGGAACACGCCGGGCGCTTCGCGCTGCAGCGCGTGCTCTGGCGTGCGCGGACCTTCGGCTTCCACCTCGCGGCGCTCGACCTGCGCCAGGATTCGGCGGCACACGACGACGCGCTGGCCGCGCTCGAGGGCGACGCCGACTGGGCGCAGCGGTCGCTGGCCACGCGGCTCGAGCGCCTGCATGCGCTGATCGACGATCCGCGCCCGGCGCATCCCGATGCCGCGCCCGCCGCCGCCGCGCTCGCGGTGTTCCGCACCGTGCATGCGGCACGCGCGCAGCTGGGCGAGCACGCCTTCGGGCCCTACATCATCAGCATGAGCCGCACCGCGGCCGACGCGCTGGCGGTGCTGGCACTGGCACGCATCGCGGGTTGCACGGAGGACGAGGGTGCCGGCGAGGTCCCGCTGGACGTGGCACCGCTGTTCGAGACCGTGGACGACCTCGACGCCGCCGCCGGCGTCATGCGCGCGCTGTTCGAGGATCCGGTGTACCGCCGCCACGTGCGCGCGCGGGGCGATCGCCAGCTGGTGATGCTGGGCTATTCCGACAGCGCCAAGGACAGCGGCCTGCTGGCCTCGCGCTGGGCACTGCAGCGCGCGCAGGTCGAGCTGATGCGCCTGGCGCGCGAGGCGGGCGTGCAGCTGGTGTTCTTCCATGGCCGGGGCGGCTCGATCAGCCGCGGCGGCGGCAAGACCGAGCGCGCGGTGATCGCCGCGCCGCCCGGCTCGGTCGACGGCCGGCTGCGCGTGACCGAGCAGGGCGAGGTGATCCACCGCAAGTACGGCATCCGCGCGCTCGCGCTGCGCAACCTGGAGCAGGCGACCGGGGCGGTGCTGCGCGCCAGCCTGCGTCCGCGGGCAACGGATGCGCGCGTCGAGGCCTGGCGCGCCATCGCCGATGGCCTGGCGGCCGGTTCCCGGGCGCGCTACCGGGCCCTGGTCCACGAGGACCCGGGCTTCGACGGCTACTTCCGCCTGGCCACGCCGATCGACGTGATCGAGCGCCTGCAGATCAGCTCGCGGCCGTCGCGGCGGCGCGACGGCGGGATCGCCAACTTGCGCGCCATCCCGTGGGTGTTCGCGTGGTCGCAGAACCGCTCAGGCCTCACCGGCTGGTACGGCGTCGGACATGCGCTCGAGGCGGCCATCGCCACGCACGGGCTCGAGGCGCTCGCCGCGATGGCGCGCGACTGGCCCTTTTTCGCGGCGACCCTGGACGACGTCGAGATGCTGCTGGCGAAATCCGACCTCGACATCTTCGAGCGCTACTCGCGGCTCGCCGGCGAGGCGCACGACGCCTTCTTCCCCGGCATCGCCGCCGAGTTCGCACGCACGCGCGACGCGATCCTCGCGATCAAGGGCGAGGACACGCTGCTCGCCGGCGACTACCGGCTGCGGTTGTCGATCCGCCTGCGCAATCCCTACGTGGATCCCCTGAGCCTGCTGCAGGTGGACCTGCTGCAGCGCTGGCGCAATGGCGGGCGCGAGGACGAGGACCTGCTGCGGGCGCTGTTCTCGACCGTCAACGGCATCGCCGCGGGGATCCAGAACACGGGTTAGGGCGGTGCGGGCCCCGGGTGGCTGTTATACTGCCCCCCACTATCCAGCGGATGCCGCCGGTGCCCGATTCGCCCGAGGAAAAGAGAAAGGTCCTCGCCCGCATCCGCCGCGTCCGCGGCCAGTGCGAGGCGCTGGAGCGCGCGCTGGAACAGGGCGCCGGCTGCAGCCCGGTGCTGCAGCAGATCGCGGCCATCCGCGGCGCGGTCAACGGCCTGATGAGCGAGGTGCTGGAGTCGCACCTCCGCGAGCAGTTCGGCCAGCCTGCCGCCGATGCCGGCGAGCGCGAAGCCCGCGTCGCCGAAATGACCGCGCTGATCCGGTCCTACCTCAAGTGATCCCGGCGCCGGCGCCCACACGCGCCCGCGCCCCCAGCCAAGGAGCCATGCCATGAAGTCCCGCGCCGCCGTCGCCTTCGCCCCCGGACAGCCGCTGCAGATCGTCGAGCTCGACGTCGAGCCGCCCCGCGCGGGCGAGGTCCTGGTGAAGATCACCCACACCGCGCTCTGCCACACCGATGCGTTCACGCTCTCCGGCGCCGACCCGGAAGGCGTGTTCCCCGCGGTGCTGGGCCACGAGGGTGCCGGCATCGTGGTCGAGGTCGGCGAGGGCGTGACCAGCGTGCAGCCGGGCGACCACGTGATCCCGCTGTACACCGCTGAATGCGGCGAGTGCCTGTTCTGCACGTCGGGCAAGACCAACCTGTGCGTCGCCGTGCGCGCGACCCAGGGCAAGGGCGTGATGCCTGATGGCACCACCCGGTTCTCGTACGAGGGCAAGCCGGTGTACCACTACATGGGCTGCTCGACCTTCAGCGAGTACACGGTGGTGGCCGAGGTGTCGCTGGCGAAGGTGAACCCGGACGCGAACCCCGAGCACGTGTGCCTGCTCGGCTGCGGCGTCACCACCGGCATCGGCGCCGTGCACAACACCGCGAAGGTGCAGCCGGGCGACAGCGTGGCGGTGTTCGGGCTCGGAGCGATCGGCCTCGCCGTGATCCAGGGCGCGGTGCAGGCGAAGGCGGGGCGCATCATCGCCATCGACACCAACCCGTCTAAGTTCGAGCTCGCCACGCAGATGGGCGCGACCGACTGCGTCAACCCGAAGGACCACGACCGGCCGATCCAGCAGGTGGTGGTGGAGATGACCGGCTGGGGCGTCGACCACAGCTTCGAGTGCATCGGCAACGTCGAGGTGATGCGCGCGGCGCTGGAATCCGCGCACCGCGGCTGGGGCCAGAGCGTGGTCATCGGCGTCGCGGGTGCCGGACAGGAAATCAGCACGCGGCCATTCCAGCTGGTGACCGGACGCAGGTGGCTCGGCACCGCGTTCGGTGGCGTCAAGGGCCGCAGCCAGTTGCCGGGGATGGTCGAGGATGCGATGCGTGGCGACATCCAGCTGGCGCCGTTCGTGACCCACACCCTGCCGCTGGACCGCATCAACGAGGCCTTCGACCTGATGCACGAAGGCAAGTCCATCCGCGCCGTCATCCACTACTGAGGAGCGCGCCATGGAGCGCATCGAACACCACGCCTGCTTCGGCGGCTGGCAGGACGTCTACCGGCACCGCTCGGAGGTGCTGGGCTGTGACATGACCGTCGGCGTGTACTTCCCGCCGCAGGCGCAGGACGGCGCGTGCCCGGTGCTGTACTGGCTGAGCGGCCTGACCTGCAGCGAGCAGAACTTCATCGGCAAGGCCGGCGCGCAGCGCTATGCAGCGGAGCACGGGATCATCCTGGTGGCGCCGGACACCAGCCCGCGCGGCGACGACGTCGCCGACGACGAGGCCTGGGACCTCGGCAAGGGCGCGGGCTTCTACCTCAATGCCACGCGCGAGCCGTGGGCGAAGCACTACCGCATGTACGACTACATCGTCGACGAGCTGCCGGCCTGGGTGGAGGCGGACCCTGCCGCGAGCGACCGCCGTGCGATCAGCGGCCACTCGATGGGCGGCCATGGCGCACTCACCATCGCGCTGAAGAATCCCGGCCGCTACCGCAGCGTGTCGGCGTTCTCGCCGATCGTCGCCCCCAGCCAGGTGCCGTGGGGCGAGAAGGCGTTCACGGCGTATCTCGGCGACGACCGCGCGGAATGGGCGCGCCACGACGCGGTGGAACTGCTGGCGTCGGCGCCGGAACGGCTGCCGTTGCTGGTTGACCAGGGCGAAGCCGACGATTTCCTCGCCACCCAGCTGCGCCCGGACCTGCTGCGCGCGGCCTGCGAAGCCGCGGGCCACCCGCTCACCCTGCGCATGCGGCCCGGCTACGACCACAGCTACTACTTCATCGCCAGCTTCATCGGCGACCACGTCGCCCATCACGCGCGCGCCCTGCACGCCTGACCGCGCCCGCGCCTAGGGGCGCGGGCCGCGAAGGGCGTAGTCGACGCGGGCGAAGGCGCCGTCGCGCCGGGCGCCGCTGGCCTCCACCGGTACCGGCGTCCGCAACATCGGACCGTCCTCGACGCAGGTGTGGAACTCGCCGTTCTCGCCGCAGGGATCGATGCCGGGCGGCAGCGCGCCGAGCAGCGCGGCATCGAAGCCGCGGCCGGCAAAGGCCGGGTCCAGCCTGGTGGTGTCGACGCAACACAGCCGCGCGCGCAGGCCGCCGTCGATCATCGCGTGCGCCAGCGCCGCGGTGTCGAGGCCGAACAGCGGGAACACCGCGGTCCAGCCCAGGCGCGCGCAGAGATCCTCGCGCCAGGCACGGATGTCGGCGAGATGCAGGTCGCCGAAGGCGACGTGGGCAATCCCGGGCCAGCGCGCCCGCGCCTCGTCCAGCGCGCGCGCGAAGCAGGCCTCGTAGGTGGCATTGTCAGGCCGCGGCGGCTGTCGGGCCTCGATCAGCGGCAGGCCCGCCGCCCGCGCCTGCGCCTGCAGCACGTCGGCGCGGATGCCCTGCATCGCCGCGCGCCCGTCGCCGGCATCGATGGTGGACAGCAGCCCCACCACCTCGTGGCGTCCGCTGGCGCGCATGGCATGCAACGCCCAGGCCGCATCCTTGCCGCCGCTCCAGGCGAGCAGGGTGGGCGCGCTCACGGGCGCGCGCTCAACTTGTCGCCCCTGCGGCCGATACCTGCGGGGAATGCGTCCGGGGGGAGAGGCCATGCCATCGTTCCACGATACCGCCGCCGTGCGTCCCGTGCCCTTGCCCGACGCGCCGGTGGGGCTGTTGCGCCTCGACGGCGACTTCCGGCTGGAGGCGCTGAACCGCGCCGCCGCCGACCTTCTCGACATCGCCGCCGATGCCGTGCTGCCGTTGCCGTGCAGCACGCTCTGGGGGCTGTCGCCGGACGATCTCGCCGGCGACGAAGGCGTCTGGGTGGCCGCTGGCGACGATGCCGGCCGCCGCGTGCGCTACCAGCGCGACCGCGACCGCGACGGCTGGCTGCTCTCGCTGCCGCATGCCGAGACCGCCGCGGCGCTGCGCGACATCGCCGCACGCACGGCCGTCCCGGTGGTGCCGGTGGCACACGCGTCCGCGGCCGAAGCCGAAGCCGAAGCACGGCAGCTGCTGGCGCTGGTCGGCGACCGCCTCGCCGCCTGCGAACTCGACCTCGGCACCGCCGTCGCCGACGCCACCGGTCCCGAGGCGCGGCGGCTGGCCGCCGGCTTCGGCAACCTGGCCGAAGCGATCCGCCAGGCCGTGGCGCTGTCGGTGCAGGTGGCCGGGGACGTGCCGCACGTGGTCGCGGAGAACGACGAACTGGTGCGCCAGTCGCAGGGCCAGGTCCAGGCCCTGGAGACGGTGGTCGCCTCCACGCGGGGCCTGCTCGCCGGGCTCGACGGCATCGGCGCCGAGCTTCGCGCGGTGGTCGCCGTGGCCGCCAGCGCCGACGACAGCGCGCGCGAGGGCGCCGCCGCGGCGCGTGCGCTGGCCGCGGCCATGGGCGAGGTCCAGCGCAGCTCGGCGCGCGCCAACGACGTCATCGAGGTGATCGATTCGGTCGCCTTCCAGACCAACATCCTCTCGATCAACGCCAGCATCGAAGCCGCGCACGCCGGGCCTGCCGGCCGCGGCTTCGCGGTGGTCGCCACCGAGATCCGGCGCCTGGCCGAGCGCGCCGCCGAGGCCGCGCGCGATGTCCGCCGGATCATCGGCGAGAACGCCACCGCGCTCGAGGAAGGCGCCGCCTCCGCGCAGCGCACCGGGGCGGTGCTGGGCGGCATCGGCGACCTGCTCGGCCGCGCCAGCGGCGCGATCGACGCGGTGTCCGCGAGCATCGCCGACCAGGGCCGCGCCATCGCAGGCATCGACGGCGCGGTCGGGGAAGTGGTGGCACTCGCCCGCAGCAACCTGGGCCACGCCGCGCGCGTGGCGGAGCGCAGCGAGGTGCTCGGCGCCGGCGCCGCGACCCTGCAGGACTGCGTCGGCCTGTTCCGCCTGCCGGCCGATCCGCTGCGCGAGCCGCGGCACGCCCGCGTCAACACGCTCGCGCGCGCGACCGCCGCGGCGATCGGCGCGGCGTTCGAGGATGCGCTGGCCGAAGGCTGGATCGATGCCGAAGGCCTGTTCTCGCGCGACTACACGCGCATCGAGGGCGTCGAGCCGGCGAAGTACGCGACGCCCTTCGATGCCCTGTGCGACGACCTGCTGCCGCCGTTGCAGGAGCCCGTGGCCACCGCGCATCCATGGATCGTGTTCGCCATCGCCGCCAACCCGGACGGGTACGTGCCCACGCACAACGACCGCTTCTGCCAGCCGCTCACCGGCGACCCGGCGCGCGACCTTGTCGGCAACCGCACCAAGCGCATCTTCGGCGACCGCGTGGGCCGCAGCGTCGGCGCACACGTGGACCCGTACCGGCTGCAGGTGTACCGGCGCGACACCGGGCAGATCATGTTCGACCTCTCGGTGCCGGTGTTCGTCGACGGCCGCCACTGGGGCGGGTTCCGCATCGGCTACACCCTGGACTGAGCCGCTCGCGGCGAGCCCGCCGAAAGGGGTGCTAGGCGGCCGACACGTCGCGCAGCTGCCAGGTGCTGCCGGCAAGCAGGCGCAGGCGGTGCTTGAGCACATCGCCCGGCAGCGACGTCACTGCGGTCAGGCCGATCTGCAGCCGGTCCTGGTGGCCGGCGACCGTGGCCGCGGGGTCGGTCGCGCCCAGCGCCGGGTCGACCTCGTCAGGCTCCTCCTGGGTCGCGCGCCAGCGCTCGAACAACCCCGTCCCGCGCAGCGCGTCCTGCAGTTCCGCGGCGAAGCCGTCCGGCCCCTGCGATGCGAAGGCGAACTCGCCGGCGGCGCGTGCGCGCTCCGGGTCGGGCAGGATGATGTGGTAGCGGGTGGCCATGCGGTCTCCGGATCGTCGTCTGGGCGCGGCGCCGGCAGGCGCCGGCGCCACGTGGACCCGGAGCGTAGCAACCGGCGCGTTGCGCGCCGTCAATGCGCTCCGCCGCGCCGGATGCCCAGCGGCAGCGCGGCCACGCGCTGCATGTCGTCGGTCTCCAGGAGTCCCGGCTCCGCGATCGCGGCCAGCGCGAAGTCGTGGGCGTCGCCGCCCCAGAACAGCGCGTCGCCCACCGCGAGCGTGGGCACGCCGAACACGCCGGCCGCGATCGCGGCTTCGGTGTTCGCGCGCAGGGCCGCCTTCACGGACGCTTCTGACAGCGCATCCTCGCCGAGGCCCAGCGCATCGAGCAGCGGTGCCAGTGCCGCCGGATCGTCGACGCGGCGGCCTTCGGCCCAGATCCAGTCGTAGATCCGGGTGGTCGCCGCAGCGGTGTTGCCGGCCGCCAGCACCATTCGCAACGCCGCCAGCGGATTGAACGGGTGGGCGTCCGGAAACCGCAGCGGCACGCCGGCGCGGCGTGCGCGCCAGACGACGTCGCGGTAGGTGAAGACCCGTTTCGCCGGGATTTCCGCCGGACCCTTCTGCCCGACGGCATCGAGGATGGCGCCGAACAGCACCGGCACCAGCTCGACCTGCTCGACCTCCATCAGCGCGCGCACGCGCGGCCAGTGCAGGTAGGCGAAGGGCGAGATGAAGTCGTGGTACCAGCGGATCGGCTGGACGCGGGTGGTCATGGCGTTGCTCCCTGTGGAGAAGGCCGCGCTCGCGGACCACTGGCGTCCGCGCCGGGGGCCCGTGCGGGCGGCGGTGCGAAGGCCGCCGTGCGCCCGGCGATGGCCGTGGCGAGGAAGGTGGCGGCTGGCCCGGTGAGGTGGCCATAGTCCCACGTGGTCGGTACGGCCGGATCGCCGACATGGGTCATGCAGCCGCGCGCGTTGCACATGCGGTCGATCGCGGACACGTACGTCACGGCGTCGCGGCCTGCCAGCTGCGCACGCAGGTAGCCATCGAGTACCAGTGGCGCGGGATCCAGCCGGTAGTCCGTGTACGCGGGCAGTCGCAGGAACGGCCGTTCCGCATGCAGTCGCACCATGTTGGCCGGCAGCGTGCCCTGCCACCTGGGGGCCGGGCCGACGACGATCGTGCGTGTCCCCAGGCGCTCCAGGGCGGCGAGGGTGGGCTCCAGGTCGGAAAGGAGGTCCGCCGCGGTGGTGAACTTCAGGTGGTTCCAGTGTGCGAACAGCACCACGTAGTCCGGCGGCTCGGCGGCGATCCGGCGCAGCACGTCGGCATTGCTCCGGTTGCAGGCGGCATTGGGGCTGTCGAGGAACGGGCGGCAGCCGCTGCGGGTGAACTGGGCGATGCGCAGTCCCGGGCCTCCGGCCGCGCGCAGTCCCGGGTACAGCATGGCGGCGTGCGAATCGCCCCAGAGCACCACGAAAGCGCCTGCGCCGGCGCGCGGCGGGTCGACGCAGGTGTCCGGGAAATGCAGGGGTTGTCCCGGCGCGCCGGTCAGCGAACAGGTGCCTTCGCGCGACGCGGTGCGGAAGTCGTACCGGTAGGCAGCGAGGTCGCGCACCGGGTCGCCCGCGCGTGCCGGGACGCCGTTGGACACGACCAGGCCACAGCCCGCGATGACGACAACCGACATCCCGCCGGCGAGCAGGGCAAGCGCCGGGCGCGGCGCCAGGCGCCAGCGCAGCGGCCGTTCCACCAGTGCCCAGGTCGCCGCTGCCAGGCCGAGACTTGCCGCGACCAGCAGCCATCGCACCGGGGCCGCCACCTCGCCGGCGGCATCGATCCGCGCGAACGAGAGCAGCGGCCAGTGCCAGAGATAGAGCGGGTAGCTCACCAGGCCCACCCAGACCAGGACGCGCATCGACAGCAGTCGAGCCACCCGGGTGCCGGCCCCGGCGGCCACCAGCAGCACCGCGCCGGCGACGGGCGGCAGGGCGCGCCAGCCCGGAAAGGGCGACTGGTCGTCGAGCGCGAGCACGGCTGCGAGGACCAGCGCCAGGCCCGCCCAGGCGGCCACGTCCGGCCGGCGCGAAGGCCGCGCGGGCGTCGATGTGGCGGCCGCCACGTGCAGGTGCGCGACCACGCCGCCGGCCAGCAGCTCCCAGAAGCGCGTGAACGGCAGGTAGAACGCCGCAGCCGGATCCGGCGGCGTCAGCCAGAGTGCCGCCACCAGTGACGCCAGGCCGGCTCCCAGCGTCAGTCGCAGCGTGTCGATGCCGGCGCGCCGCGCGAGCACCAGTGCCGCCGGCCACAGCAGGTAGAACTGCTCCTCGATGCCGAGCGACCACAGGTGCAGCAGCGGCAGCGAGTCCGCGGCGGCGGCGAAATAGTCGGTCTCGCGCCAGAACACGAGGTTGGCGACGAACAGCGCACTGGCGACGCCATGGCGTCCGAGCGCGGCATAGTCGGCCGGTGCCAGCAGGAACCAGCCGGCCACCATGCAGCTGGCAAGGACCACCGCCAGCGCCGGAAACAGCCGGCGCGCGCGCCGCACGTAGAACCCGTGGAACGAGAAGCCGCGGCCGGCCATGCCCCGCAGCAGGATCGAGGTGATCAGGTAGCCGGAGATGACGAAGAACACGTCGACACCCACGAACCCCCCCGGCACCGCGCCGGGGAACGCGTGGTAGGCGACCACGGCCAGTACGGCGACGGCGCGCAGGCCGTCGATGTCGGCGCGGTACGGTGTCTCCGGCGTCGCGCTCACGGGCGGCGCGCGGGCCGGCTCGTGCCCGCGCCGGGGCCCGGCCTCCTGCTCATTCCACGGCCGCGGGGTACGCCCGCGGCAGGTCGCCGCGTTCGGCATCCGGCAGCTGGCGCAGGTAGCGGTCGCGCAATTCGGTCTGCCGCGAGCGCATCGGGATCGCGCGACCGTCGAACCACACCTGTCGGGCGAGGCTGGCCACGTCGAGCGGGTCGCCGTCCCAGAGCACGAGGTCCGCGCGCATGCCCGGTGCGATGGTGCCGAGCGAGGACGCCACGCCGAACACCTCCGCCGGCACCCGCGTCAGGCCGGCGAGCGCGTCCTCCCACGACAGTCCGTTGGCGACCGCGTTGCCGGCGAGCTGGCGCACCTTGCGTGCGTTGTGCGAGGCGTCGCCGGCCTGGCTGAAGCCGACGTCCACGCCCGCGGCGCGCAGCCTTGCGGCGTTTTCCATGGTCGCGCCGAGCTGGTCGAAATCGCCCGGCAGGTTCGCCAGCGGGTCGACGAACACCGGCACCTTCGCCGCGGCGAGCGCATCGGCCACCTTCCAGGCCTCGGCGCCGCCACTGATCGCCACGCGCACGCCGTGGCGCTTGGACCAGCGCAGCAACTGGCGGATGTCGGCCGCACGATGCACCTCGACCACCATCCGGCCACCGCCGTAGATGTAGCGGGTCAATGCCTCGCGGCCGGCAGGCGTGAGCAGCGCCATGTCCGAACCCTGGGGGATGCGCCCGCGCAGTTCGTCGACCAGCTGGTCGAGCAGCATCCACTGCGCCGCGCGCGTGCTGCCGCTGAGGTTGGCCGCGGAGCCGCCGCCGAGCTTCACGAACAGCAGCTTCGGGCCGGCCGGCAGGTCGCTGCCGTCCAGGCGCACCACTGCGCCCTGGCCGCCGATGATCGAGCCGCCCTCGGTGGCATTGGCCGCGAGCAGGGTGAAGCCGATGCCCTCGACGCGGTTCACCGGCACCAGCAGCGAGTCCGGGTTGTAGGCCAGGGTCACGTCGAACTCGGGCCGCACCATCATGTCCTTCGCGTTCTCGCCGAGCGCCAGCGACGCATCGGTGGTGGCGTCCTCGCCCGACACCTCCTCGATGCCGATGCCGGTGATGCCGCCGAACAGCGCCGGCGTCACCGGCCTGCCCTGGGCGTCGACCACCTGCACGCCGGCGGCGGACAGCCCCTGGCCGACCGCGCTGATGCGGCCGTTGCGCACCAGCACGTCGGCGCTCTGCAGCGTCCCGCGCGCGGTCGCGGTGTGGACGGTGGCATTGCGGATCAGCAGGTCCTGGGCGCTCGTGGTGAACGAGGCCAGCGCCAGCATCGCGAGCACCGCGACGCCAGCCATCCTCCGTGGGAGCGGCCATGGCCGCGAGCCTTTCCCCGCGCCTGCACGCGCGCGGCAGCGGCTCATCGCGCACCTCCGGCCGACACGTCCTGGCCGAGCATGAAGTCCGACCTGGGTTGCCGCGACGGATCGTCGCGGTCGTACAGCCGCGCACCGTCGACGTACACCTGCTCGGCCAGCGCATAGGAGCTGAAGGGATTGCCGTTCCACAGCACCACGTCGCCCATCTTTCCGGGCTCCAGCGTGCCGGTGCGGTCGAGGATGCCCATCGACTTCGCCGCGTTCCGCGTCATCCAGCGGATCGCGCGCTCGGGCGGGATGTCCATGCCGATGCGGCGCGCATTGGCCATGACCTTGGCGGCCTCCTGGTTGAGGCGCTGGATGCCTTCCGACGAATCCGAGTGCACGATCGCGCAGCCGTTGGCCGGCCGGTCGACCAGCGCGATGTTCTCCTGGATGCCGTCGAAGGCCTCCATCTTGAAGCCCCACCAGTCGGCCCACAGCGCGCCGCACACGCCCTCGGCGGCCAGGCGGTCGGCGAGCTTGTAGGCCTCGACGCCATGGTGGAAGGCGGCGATGCGGAAGCCGAACTCCTTCGACAGGTCGAGCATCGTCGCCATTTCGTCGGCGCGGTAGCAGTGGATGTGCACGAGGATGTCGCCGTCCATCGCCGCGGCGAGGGTGTCGAGCTTGAGGTCGCGCTTGCCGGCCTCCTCCTTGCCGCCTTCGCCACCGGCATCGCGCTTGCGCCGGTACTCGGCGGCCTCGATGAAGGCGGCGCGGTAGCCGGCGACGTTGCCCATGCGCGTGGCCGGGCCGCCCTTCTGGCCATAGACGCGCTTGGGGTTTTCGCCGCAGGCCATCTTCAGGCCCCAAGGCGCGCCCGGGAATTTCATGCCCTGGTAGGTGGTGGCCGGCACGTTGCGCAAGGTGACGCCGCGGCCGCCGACGAGGTTGGCGGAACCGGGCAGCACCTGCAGCGTGGTCACGCCGCCGGCCAGCGCGGCGTGGAAGCCGGGATCCTGCGGCCACACCGAGTGCTCGGCCCACACCGCGGCGGTGACCGGCGCGGTCATCTCGTTGCCGTCGCTGTGCGACGAGGTGCCAGGGCTCGGGTAGACGCCCAGGTGGGAGTGGACGTCGATCAGGCCCGGGGTGACCCACTTGCCGCGACCGTCGACGCGGGTGGCATCGGCGCCCGCGGTCAAGCCGTTGCCGACGGCCGCGACCTTGCCGTCCTGCAGCAGGACGTCGGCGTTGTCCAGGCGCTGGCCGGTGCCGGTGAGCACGGTGGCGCCGGTGATCAGCACCGGTGGCGCGGCGATCGGGCGGTAGGTGCTCGGATAGGGGTCGTCGGTGAAGGCGGCCGCGCGCGCGGAGGCGTCGGGGGCGGCGCTGCCGGTGCTCGCGCAGGCCGCCAGCAGGCTGGCGAGGGCGGCGGCGAGCGCGGCGGTCGGGAGTCGGGGCATGCAGGTCTCCTGGAGCGAGCGCCAACCGTAGCGATGCCGGTGGGGCGTGCCAAGTGCGGGAGGTCCTTTTTCGCGGCCCTTGGCTCACCCACGCCGTTGCTCTCGCTCCGGGCGGGGCGAAGAGCACGTGCTCCGGCTGGAGCGCGGCCACGCGCAGGCATCGCTAGCGGCTCGGTCAGCCATCCATGGCTGACTCGCCGCCCGCGCACATCCATGTGCGCTTTACGCGGTACCCGCGCATGTCCGCGCCCGTGGCTCGTGGGCCTCTGCTTCTCCGGTGCAGAGGGAGCTGCCGTGCGAGCGCTTGGGGTTTGACGTTGCAGCAAGAAGCCGAATCAGCTGGACCAGGTGAAGCGCGGATGTCCGCGGGTATCACGTAAAGCGGCCATGGATGGCCGCGGGCGGCGAGTCAGCCATGGATGGCTGACCGAGCCGCTAGTGATACCCGCGGGCAGCCGCGCTCCGTCCGAAGCACGTGCCTTTTCGGCAGCCGGCCAAGGACGAAACCCATGCCAGAATGGGGCAAAGGAGGATGCGGATGAAGGACAAGGAGCAGATCGTCGCGAACTGGCTGCCTCGGTATACGGGGGTGCCGCTGGAGGCGTTCGGGGAGCACATCCTGCTGACGAATTTCAGCGGGTACCTGGGGCACTTCAGCCGGATGACGGGTGCCGAGGTGGTGGGGATGGACCGGCCGATGCCGAGTGCGACGGCCGACGGCATCACCATGATCAACTTCGGCATGGGCAGCCCGAACGCGGCGACGCTGATGGACCTGCTGTCGGCGATCGGGCCCAAGGCCGCGCTGTTCCTCGGCAAGTGCGGCGGCCTGAAGCGCAAGAACCGGCTCGGCGACCTGATCCTGCCGATCGCCGCCATCCGCGGCGAGGGCACCAGCGACGACTACCTGCCGCCACAGGTGCCGGCGCTGCCCGCGTTCGCGCTGCAGCGCGCGGTGTCGACGATGATCCGCGACCTCGGGCTCGACTACTGGACCGGCACCGTCTACACCACCAACCGCCGCGTGTGGGAGCACGACGCCGCCTTCAAGGAGCGGCTGAGGGTGATGCGCTGCATGGCGATCGACATGGAAACCGCGACCGTGTTCGCGGCCGGTTTCGCCAACCGCATCCCCTGCGGCGCGCTGCTGCTGGTGAGCGACCAGCCGATGGTGCCGGAAGGCGTCAAGACCGAGCTGTCGGATGCGAAGGTGAGCGCCGAGTTCGTCGAGCGCCACATCCAGGTCGGCATCGAGGCGCTGCGCCTGATCCGTCGCCACGGCAAGTCCGTGCGCCACCTCCGTTTCGACGAATGACCGGGGACACCGCCATGGCCAGGCCCACCTCCACCGACCGCCGCGCGTGCCTCCCGTGAGTACGCCCGCAAAGGTGACCGCGGCCGACGTCGTCGGCTTCTGGCGCGACGCCGGCTCCGAGCGCTGGTTCAGGCGCGACGATGGCTTCGACGCCGAGCTGCACCGACGGTTCGAGGCCGCGCACGTCGCCGCCTCGCGCCGCGAGCTCGAACACTGGATGGACACGGCGGAGGGCGCGCTGGCGCTGCTGGTCCTGCTCGACCAGGTGCCGCGCAACCTGTACCGCGACAGCGGCCACGCCTATGCCACCGATCCGCTCGCGCGGCACTACGCGGCACGCGCGATCGCGGCGGGGTTCGACACGCAGGTCGATCCCGCGCTGCGGGTGTTCGTGTACATGCCGTTCGAGCACTCCGAGGATCCGGCCGACCAGGAACGCGCGGTGGCACTGATGGCGCCGCTCGATCCGGGCTACGTCGACTACGCGGTCGCGCACCAGGAGGTCATCGCGCGTTTCGGGCGGTTCCCGCACCGCAACCGCGCGCTCGGCCGCGACAACACGCCGGAGGAGCAGGCCTGGCTGGACGCCGGCGGCGGGTTCTGACCCTCAGTACCGCGGGATCGCCGGGTCCACCGTCGCGCTCCAGGCCTCGATGCCGCCGACCACGTTGGCCGTCGTGGTGAAGCCCTGCGCCGCGAAAAAATTCGCCGCCTGCGCGCTGCGCACGCCGTGGTGGCAGAGGAAGGCCAGCGGACGCTCGCGCGGCAGGGCCAGCAGGCGCTCGAGCCCGCCGTCCTCGAGCGACTCGAACGGTACCGCCACCGATGCGACGGCGCGCTCCTGCGGCGGGCGCACGTCGACCAGGGTGAGGGTGCCGTCGCGCACGCCGGCATCGGCGTCGCGGGGCGACATGTCGGTGAAGGGTTGGGCCATGGCCGCGAGTGTACGACCGCGTGGCATCATCGTGGCATGCCGGCGTCCGTCGCATCCCTGCATCGCCCGCCGCGCCATCCGCATGCCTGGTGGTGGCTGTTCGTGCCCGCGCACGTGCTGCTGGCGCTGGCGTGGTGGCGGTTCGGCTGGCCGGCGGGGCTCGCACTCACCGCCGCCACGCATCTGCTGTTCCTGTCCGGCGTCCTGCGCCCGTCATCGCGCATGTATGGCCCCGTGCTGACGCGCCTGCCGGTCGACGATGCGCGCGTCTGGCTGACGATCGACGACGGCCCGTCGGAAGACACGCCGACCCTGCTCGACCTGCTGGACGCGCACGCGGCGAAGGCGACGTTCTTCCTGGTCGGCGCGCGCGCGCTGGCGCGGCCGGACCTGGTGCACGCGATCGTCGCGCGTGGCCACGGCATCGGCAACCACAGCCATAGCCATCCGCAGGCGTGGTTCTGGGCGCTGGGGCCGCGGCGGATGGCGGCGGAGATCGCGCGCTGCCAGCAGGCCCTGCTGGCCACCGCCGGCCAGGCGCCACGGTGGTTCCGCGCGGTGGTGGGCCATGCCAACCCGTTCGTGTCCGCGCCACTGCGCACGCACGGGCTGGCGCGGGTCGGCTGGTCGGCGCGTGGCTTCGACGCGCTGGAGGCGGACCCGGCGAAGGTCATGGCACGCATCGAGCGCGACCTGGCACCGGGCGCGATCGTGCTCCTGCACGAAGGTGCCCCGCATGGGCGCAGCGTCGAAACGATCGCGCGGGTGCTGGAGCGGCTGGACGCGCTCGGCTACCGCACGGTCCTCCCGGAGCACCTGTAGGAGCGGCCGCTGGCCGCGACCAGGCGCTCGCGCAACTCCACACTTCGCATGCGCAGGAAGGCGGTCGCGGCCGGCGGCCGCTCCTACAGGATCGGGCGCTCGGCGACGATGAGCCAGTTGTTGAACGGCGTATCGCCGTACAGCGGCGCGAAGGTGCTCGCGAGACCGGCCTGCTCCAGGTGGCCGCGCAGGCCGTCCGTGGTCGGATAGCACTTCGGCACTTCCTGCATCCAGCCGAACACGTGGGCCAGGCGGTCGGTGATGCGGGTGGTGCGGCCACGGCGGGTGGCGTCGCCGAGCCCGGTGCGGATCACCAGGCGGGCGCCCGGCACCAGCATCGCGGCTACGCGCGCCACCAGGTCGCGCTGGCCGTCGGCGGACAGGTACTGCAGCACATCGAGGATGGCGACGCTGCCGGCGTGCGCCGGCGGCCCGTGCGCCAGGTCCATCACCTCGAAGCTCGCGCCCTCGATGCCGGCGCGGGCGGCGATCGGGCCGGCGCGGCGGATCTTGGAGGCGTCGATGTCGACCCCCCGGTAGCGCAGGGGCTGTCCTTCCAGGTGCAGCGCGTGCGCGAGCAGGCCGAGCCCGCAGCCGAGGTCGAGCAGCGGCGCGGTGGTGCCGCGCAGGGCCGCGAGCACGCCCGGGTACAGCGGGTCGCTGCGCAGCTTGGCCAGCGTGTAGAAGTAGTCGTAGCGGTTGCCGAGGACGCCGGGAGGCAGGAACGCGCGCGCGATGCGCCGCGCCTGCTCGGGGCCGAAGGGGCGGGTGGCGACGTGGTTCATTGCGGAGCGTCCATGAGCAGTTGCCGCGCGACCGGGAACGCCAGCCGCACCCAGTGCGCGTACATCGCGGCAGAAGGATGCAGGCCGTCGGCGGCGAGCATGGTCGCGTCGCCGTCGGCCTCGCGGCTGGCGGCGGTGACGTCGACGTACGCGACGCCCGCGGCTGCGCAGGCCTCGCCCGCCGCTGCATTGAAGGCATCGATTTCGCGCGAGACCCGTGCCAGGTCGCGCCCGGACGCGGCGCCGAAGGTGGTCGCGCCCCAGTCCGGGATCGACAGTGCCAGCACGCGCCGCGGCCGCATGCCGGCGAAGGCGATCGCGCGCGCGAGCAGGCGTTCGTAACCGTCGCGGAACGCGGCGACGTCGCGGCCGCGGTACTGGTCGTTGACGCCGACGGCGAGGCTCACGAAGCCGAAGCCGCCGTGCACGCCTTCGGCATCGATAGCCGCGGCGAGCTCGTCGGTGGTCCAGCCGGTGGTGGCGACGATGCGCAGGTCGGCGACGGCGATGCCGGCGTCGCGCAGCGCGCGCGCCAGTTGCGCGGCCCAGCGCGCATCGGGGTCGACGCCCTCGCCGATGGTGTAGCTGTCGCCGAGCGCCAGCCAGTCCAGGTCCGCGACCTGCGCGGGTGCCGTCGACACCGGGTCAGGCCACGGCCGCGCGCATCGGCGCCGGTGTCGCCGCCTGCGCCGCGCGCCGCGACAGCACCCGGTCGATGCGCGCGAACACCTCGCGCAGCGCGTCCGGCTCCGGCAGCAGGGTGACGCGGAAGTGGCTGCGGTCGGGCACGTTGAAGCTCGAGCCGGGCACCAGCAGCACGTCCTCGGCCTCGAGCATCTCCAGCGCGAAGGCGTGGTCGTCGAAGCCGCCCGCGGCGGCGCCGACCACGCGCGGGAACGCGTACAACGCACCCGCCGGCGCCACCAGCGACAGGTGGTCGCTCGCCGCGCAGCTCTCCACCACCGCGCGTCGCGCCTCGTACAGGCGGCCCCCGGGGGCACAGAGCGCGCTGATGGTGTCGGCGCCGGCCAGCGCCGCCTCGATCGCGAACTGGCCAGGCACGTTCGCGCACAGGCGCAGGGCGCCCAGCAGGTCGAGTGCGTGGTGGAAATCGCCCAGGCGCGTGGCGTCGCCGGACAGCACGCCCCAGCCCACGCGCCAGCCGCAGGCGCGGTGGACCTTGGACAGGCCGCCCAGCGACAGGCAGGCGACGTCGCCGGCCAGGGGCGCCAGCGGTTCGAAGCGGGCGCCGTCGTAGAGCACGCCGTCGTAGATCTCGTCGGCCATCAGCAGCAGGCCGTGGCGCCGGGCGATGTCGACGATACGCTCGAGCAGTGCCCGCGGGTAGCAGGCGCCCGTCGGGTTGTTCGGGTTGATCAGCACGATCGCGCGCGTGCGCGGCGACACCAGTGCCTCGATCTCGTCGGGGTCGGGCAGGAAGCCGTTGCCGGCCTGGCAACGGTAGTACACCGGCCGGCCGTCGTTGAGGATGGTCGCGGCGCTCCACAGCGGATAGTCCGGCGACGGCAGCAGCACTTCGTCGCCCGGGTTCAGCAGCGCACGCAGCGAGAGGTCGATGAGCTCGCTGACGCCGTTGCCGACGAACACGCGGTCGGCGTCGGCCCCGGGCGTGCCGCGCGCGGCATGGAACGCGGCGATCGCCTCGCGCGCCTGCGGCAGGCCCTGCTGGTGGGTGTACGGATCGGTGCCGTGGATGTGGTCGGCGATCGCGCGCTGCAGGTGCGCCGGCGCGCGGAAGCCGAACGCGCCCGGGTTGCCGATGTTGAGCTTGACCAGCGTGCGGCCCTGGCCCTCCAGCTCGCGGGCGCGGCGGGCAAGCTCGCCGCGGATTTCGTAGCGCACCTCGGACAGGCGCTCGCGGGTGGCGAGGGGCGGATGCGGCATCGGGTCGGAGGGTGCGCGGGGTCAGCGGCAAGCGTAGCGGAAAACCGCGCGGCGTCCCGCCGTCGCCTAGAATCGCGCCATGCCGACGCCCGACCACCCCGTGTGAGCCCCGACTACGCCGCCCTGCGCGTGATCGGCTGGCCGCACGAGGGGCCGCCGCCGCCGGGCGACTGGGCCGAGTGCATGGCCGCGCATCCAGGGGCGCTGCCGGCACGCGTGGTCGAGCAGCACCGTACCGGCTACGTGGTGGCGGACAGTGCGGACGCCGGCGTCACGGTGGAGTCGCCGCCCGACTGGCAGCGGCCGTCCGGCTACCGCAAGGGCACCGGCATGGCCGTCGACCGCGCCGCCGTCGGCGACTGGGTGCTGGTGGAAACGGGCGTCATCGTTGCCCTGCTGCCGCGCCGCACCACCATCAAGCGCGCCGCCGCCGGCGAGCACTACAAGCAGCAACTGATCGCGGCCAACGTCGATACCGTGCTGGTGGTGTGCGGGCTGGACAACGACTTCAACCCGCGGCGCATCGAGCGCTACCTGCTGCTGGTGCATGGCGGCGGCGCCGAGGCGGTGGTGGTGCTGACCAAGGCCGATCGCGACGACGCGGACATCGGCGCCGCGCTGGCGGCATTGTCGGAGGTCGCGGGGCAGGGCGTGGCGACGCTCGCGGTGGATGCACGCGACCCGGCGAGCGTGGCCGTGCTGCTGCCCTGGCTGCGGCCCGGCATGACCGCGGTGCTGGTGGGCAGCTCCGGCGCCGGCAAGTCCACGCTCACCAACACGCTCCTCGGCCAGGAGCGCATGAAGACGAACACCGTGCGCGAGAGCGACGCCCGTGGCCGCCACACCACCACCCACCGCGCGCTGATCCCGCTGCCGTCGGGCGCGTGCCTGATCGACACGCCGGGGATGCGCGAACTCAAGCCGACCGGCGAGGAGGACGTGGGCGACGGCTTCGCCGACATCGAGGCGCTCGCCGCCGAGTGCCGGTTCCGCGACTGCCTGCACGAACGCGAGCCGGGCTGCGCGGTGCGCGCGGCGATCGAGGAGGGCCGGCTGGAGCCGCGGCGCTACGCCCACTACCTGAAGCTGCGCGAAGAGGTCGCCGGTGCCGCCGGGCGCCTCGCCCAGCGCCTGGCGCAGAAGGCCGGGCAGAAGAGTGGCGGCCGTCCATTGCCGAAGCCGCCCGGGCGCGGCGGCAACCGTGGACCCGCGCGCTGAGCCGACACCCGTGCGCGGTGCGGCTGCTATAACCACGCCATGCCGGTCGCAGACGACATCGCCCACCACGCCGCGCTCGACGCGCGCATGGTGCAGGCCGCGCGCGGCATCCGCCTGCTGTCGCTGGCGAGCTGGCCGGTCGGGCTCCAGGAGGAATTCCTGCTGCGCTACGCGCGCGGCCAGGTGGTGGCGCCGGAGGTGGCGTACCCGACGCTCGATTTCGCCGACACCCGGCGCGAACTCGACGCCATCGCCGCCGCCGCGGACCCGGCGCACCCCGCTGGCATCTACCTGCTGAAGTCCACCCGCGCCTGGAACACCGCCGCACAGTTGCTGGAGTCGCTTGGCACGCGTGCCGCCGGCACCCACTCGCAGGCGCTGTTCGGCGTGCCCGACGAGCCCCTGCCCGGCCATGGCCCCACCACCCGCGAGGCGGCGCGGCACTTCATCAGCATCGCCGACGAACTCGACCACGACCTGCTCGCGCCCGAGGAACACATCGCGATCTCGGCGCCCGCGCTGGCGCTGCAGTTGCAGGGCGACCTGGACCGTTTCTTCGGCTCCCGCGTGATCGTGGTCGAGCTCGATCCCGACATGATTGCCAAGGCCGCCGCCGGCGCCTTCCGCATCCGCCTGCGCGCGAGCGCGCTCTACACCGACTACGACCGCCGCCAGCTCCTGCACCACGAGGCCTTCGTGCATTCCCTGACCGCGCTCAACGGCCGTGCGCAGCCACTGTTCCCGAGCCTGGCGATGGCCTCGCCGCGCACCACCGCCACCCAGGAAGGCCTGGCGACCTTCGCCGAACAGATCACCGGCAGCATCGACATCGGCCGCATGAAGCGCGTGAGCCTGCGCATCGAGGCGATCGCGATGGCGCTCGACGGCGCCGGTTTCGTCGACGTGTTCCGCTGGTTCGTGCAGGCCGGCCAGTCGCCGGAGGAAAGTTTCGCCTCCGCGCAGCGCGTGTTCCGCGGGGTGCCGCTGGACGGCGGCTGCGCGTTCACCAAGGACGCGGTCTACCTGCGCGGCCTGATCGGCGTGCACACCTTCTTCCGCTGGGCGCTGCGCCAGGACCGCCTGCACCTGTGCCGCCTGCTGTTCGCCGGCAAGATGACCCTGGGTGACGTGCAGCGCTTCGAGCCGCTGTTCGCCAGCGGCGTACTCGCGCACCCGCGCTGGCTGCCGGACTGGGTGGCGCGCGCGAACGGGCTCGCCGGGATGCTGGCGTTCTCGCTGTTCGCCAACCGCATCCGCCTCGACCGCATCGGCGAGGAAGCGCCGGGGCTCGGCGCCTGAAAGCGGCCGCAAACGGGGGTGGCGCTAGAATGGTGCTCCCGACCCGCCGCGCCGAGAGCCATGTCCGAGCAGCCCGCCGATACCCCGTCGACCCCAGCTGACGAGTTCAAGCAGGCCGCGCTCGACTACCACCGGCTGCCGCCCTACGGGAAGATCAAGGTCGCCGCGACCAAGGCGATGGTCACCCAGCGCGACCTGGCGCTGGCGTACTCGCCGGGCGTGGCCTATGCCTGCGAGGCGATCGTCGAGGATGCCAACGAAGCCAGCACGCTGACCGCGCGCGGCAACCTCGTGGCGGTGATCTCCAACGGCACCGCGGTGCTCGGCCTCGGCGACATCGGCCCGCTGGCGAGCAAGCCGGTGATGGAGGGCAAGGGCGTGCTGTTCCAGAAGTTCGCCGGCATCGACGTCTTCGACATCGAGGTCGACGAGCGCGACCCCGACAGGCTGGTCGACATCATCGCCTCGCTGGAGCCGACCTTCGGCGGCATCAACCTCGAGGACATCAAGGCGCCCGAGTGCTTCATCGTCGAGCGCAAGCTGCGCGAGCGGATGAAGATCCCGGTGTTCCACGACGACCAGCACGGCACCGCGATCATCGTCGGCGCCGCGGTCATCAACGCGCTGGAAGTGGTCGGCAAGCAGATCGGGGACGTGGTGCTGGCCACCGCCGGCGCCGGCGCCGCGGGCATCGCCTGCCTGGACATGCTGGTGGCACTGGGCCTGAAACCGGAGAACATCCTGGCGGTCGACCGCGACGGCGTGATCTACGCCGGCCGACCCGGGCTCGACCCCGACAAGGCCCGCTACGCCCGCGACACGGACAAGCGCACGCTCGCCGACATCTGCCACGGCGCCGACATCTTCCTCGGACTCTCGGCCGGCGGCGTGCTGACGCCGGCCATGGTGTCGACGATGGCCGAGCGCCCGATCATCCTGGCCCTGGCCAATCCCTATCCGGAGATCATGCCCGAGGCTGCGAAGGCGGTGCGTCCGGACTGCGTGATCGCGACCGGGCGCTCGGACTACCCGAACCAGGTCAACAACGCGCTCTGCTTCCCCTACATCTTCCGCGGCGCCCTCGATGTCGGCGCCACCGGCATCAACGAGGCGATGAAGCTGGCCTGCGTGCGCGCGATCGCGTCGCTGGCGAAGATGGAATCCTCCGACCTGGGCAGCGCCTACGGCGGCGAGATCCCGGTGTTCGGGCCGGACTACATCATCCCGCGGCCGTTCGACCGCCGCCTGCTGATGATGCTGGCGCCGTGCGTGGCCAGGGCGGCGATGGAATCCGGGATCGCGCTGCGCCCGATCCACGACATGGACGCCTACCGCGAGCGGCTGGGCCAGTTCATCTACCGCTCCGGCCTGATGATGAAGCCGGTGTACGACCGCGCGCGCGCCGACCGCCAGCGCGTGGTCTACGCCGAGGGCGAGGAGGAGCAGGTGCTGCGCGCGGTGCAGACCGTGGTCGACGCGGGCCTGGCGTGGCCGATCCTGATCGGGCGGCCGGACGTCATCGACGCCCGCATCCAGCGCCTGGGCCTGCGCCTGCGCGCCGGCGAGGACTTCGAGCTCACCAACATCAACGACGACCCGCGCTTCAACGAGTACTGGCAGCAGTACCACGCCATCACCGAGCGCCGCGGCGTCACCCAGGACTCGGCCAAGAACCTGCTGCGCTCGCGGCCGACGCTGATCGCGACGCTGATGGTGCAGCGTGGCGAAGCCGACGCGATGATCTGCGGCCTGGTCGGGCGCTACCACAAGAAGCTGGGCTACATCCGCAGCGTGCTGCCGTTCGACCCGGGCGTGCAGGGCACCTCGGCCATGACCGGCGTGATCAACGACCGCGGCGTCTGGTTCTTCCTCGACACCCACGTGCAGCTGGACCCGACCGGCGAGCAGATCGCCGAAAGCACGATCCAGGGCGCGTACCGCCTGAAGCTGTTCGGCATCGAGCCCAAGGTGGCGCTGCTGTCGCACTCCAACTTTGGCAGCCACGACGACCCGTCGGCGTCGAAGATGCGCCACGTGCGCGAGATCCTCGCCCGCCGCGCGCCGAAGCTGGAAGTCGACGGCGAGATGATGGCCGACACCGCGTGGGACGACCTGCTGCGCCGGCGCATCTTCCCCAACACCACCCTGCACGGGCGGCCGAACCTGTTCGTGTTGCCCAACCTCGACGCCGCCAACATCACCTACAACATGGTGCGGGTGATGACCGATGGCGTCGCCATCGGCCCGATCCTGATGGGGATCGCGGCACCGGTGCACATCCTCACGCCGACCTCGACGCCGCGCCGCGTGGTCAACATGAGCGCGATCGCCGCGGTCGAGGCGCAGATCCGCAAGCAGCGCGGGGGCGCGAACGCGCCGTAGCCGCGGCGCGCGCGCGATCAGCGTCCGAGCAGGCCGCGGACCACGGCGGGCACCCGGGCGAGGTCATCCTTCAACAGGCAGGCGTCGGCGTCGGGCAACGGCTCGCCCTCCCGGTACGCGCCCGACAGCAGCACGACGGGCACGCCCGGGAGGCGTTCGCGCACCAGCGCGACCACCTCGTGCCCGGACCAGCCGGGCATGTTCAGGTCGGAGAGCACCACCTGCGGTGCGAATGCCTCCAGGGCCGCGGCGGTGCCGTCGCGGCCGGCGACGCAGCGGCAGTCCGCCGCCACGCCCTGCAGTTCGAACTCGATCCGCACCAGCTCGGCGTCATCGGCGCAGTCGTCGACGACCAGTACCCGCAGCGACTCGCGTCCGCCAGGCAACATGACCGGATCAGGCCTCCGGCGCCTCGTTGAACACCGCCCAGAACTTGCCCAGCGTCTTCACCGCCTCGAAGAACTGGTCGACGTCCACCGGCTTCACCACGTAGGCGTTGACGCCCAGGTCCCAGCTGCGCGCCAGGTCGTTCTCCTCCCGCGACGAGGACAGGATCACCACCGGCACGCGCTTGAGCGTCTCGTGCTCGCGCATCGCCTTCAGCACTTCCAGGCCGTCCATGCGCGGCATCTTGATGTCCAGCAGCAGCACGGCGGGGTCGCCCTCCGGGCGGTCGGCGAACTTGCCGCGGCGCAGCAGGTAGTCGAGTGCCTCGACGCCGTCCTCGACGTGGACGATCGGGTTGACGAGATGGGCGTCGCGGAGCGCGTCGACCGCCATCTCGGCGTCGTGCGGGCTGTCTTCGGCAAGCAGGATGGTGCGGATGGCGCTCATGGGGTGGCCTGGCCTTTGGCGGGTGGTTCTAGGGTGGCGGGGAGGGTGAAGTGGAACGTGGCGCCTTCGTCCGGGCGCGCCTCGGCCCAGACCCGGCCGCCATGGCGCACCAGCACGCGCTTGACGCTCGCCAGGCCGATGCCGGTGCCGGAGAACTCGCTGGCCGAATGCAGGCGCTGGAACACGCCGAACAGCTTGCCGGCGTAGGCCATGTCGAAGCCGGCGCCGTTGTCGCGCACGCTGAAGTGGTGGCCCTGGTCGTCCTGGCGGTGGTCGACGGCGATCTTCGCCGGCTCGCGGTTGCCGCTGTACTTGACCGCGTTGCCGAGCAGGTTGAGCCACACCTGGCGCAGCATGTTCTCGTCCGCCACCAGGACCGGCAGGCGGCCGATGTCCCAGTCGATCCGGTGGTCGGGATGGTCCGACTGGTTGTTGGCGTCGAGCAGCGCGCGGGTCTCGGCGACCATCGACTGCACGTCCACGACCTGCAGCCGCAGCGCGCTGCGACCCAGGCGCGAGTACACCAGCAGGTCGTCGATCAGTGCCGACATGCGCCTGGCGGAGTCGGTGATGACGTTGATGTAGTGCCGGCTCTTGTCGTCGACGTCGTCGCCCAGCTGCCGCCCCAGCTTGTCGGCGAAGCCGGCGATGTGGCGCAGCGGCGCGCGGAGGTCGTGGGACACCGAATAGCTGAAGGCCTCCAGCTCGCGGTTGACGTCGGACACCTGGTCGACCTTGCCCTCGAGCTGGCGGTTGAGCTCGCGGATGTGGTGCTCGCTGGCCTTCTGCACGGTGACGTCGCTGGCGGTCACCAACACCACCTGGTCGTCGCTGTCGGGCAGGGCCATGGCGCGGGCGTTGAGCAGCATCACGCGCTCGGTGCCGTCGGCGGTGCGCTGGCTGCGCTCGAAGTCCCACAGTTCGCGGCCACGCGCCAGCACGTCGGACAGGCGACGCAGGGTTTCCTCGTCGCGCCAGGCATTGCCGCCGATGGAGTCGAGCGCCGCGCCGCGAGCGTCGCCCTCCACCCCGTACAGCTCGGCGAAGGCCACGTTGTGCATCACCACGCGGAGCTTCGCGTCCAGCAGCACGATCGGTTCGCGCACGGTGTCGAGGACCGCCGCGGCGCGGGCGCTGGCCTTGCGCGCGCCGCTTTCCGCGGTGAGCCGCTGCGCCACCTGGCGGGTGGAGAACCAGGCCAGCGTGCCCAGCAGCGCGAGCTGCGCGAGCATCGCCGCCCAGGCCAGCGCCGAGGCCTGCCGCGCGGAACGCTCCGCATCGGCGGTGCGTTCGGCCAGCAGCTGGCGCTCGGCCTCGATGATCTCGTCCACCAGGTCGTGGATCGGGAAGCGCGACACCAGGCCCGCCACCGCGTCGGCACTCGCGTCGCGGCCCTGTGCCAGCACCCGTTCCGCGGCATCGGCGCGCAGCGAGATGCGCGTGTCCAGGCCGCCGACGCGCAACTGCTGCTCCGGGTTGTCGCGGGTGAGCGCTTCGAGCGCGGCCATGCCGGGCCCGATGCGGGCGCGGCTGTGCTCCAGGCGGTCGCGGACCAGGGTGGTGTCGACGCTGTGCGCGACCGCCAGCGCCGCGGCCTCGACGTTGCGCAGGTCGCCCGCCAGCGCGTGCACCTGCGCCTCCACCGCACGGGTGTGGTTCACCAGCTCGAGGGCGCTCTGGCTGCGCTGGGTGGCCAGGCGCAACAGCAGGAACGGCCCGACCACGATCAGCACGATGGCGAGCGCCAGCATCGGCAGGCGCCAGCGTTGATCGCGATGGGGGGCGACGAAGACGGACATCGGCCTTCGGGTTCCTTCGGGGCGGCGAGCGGGGGCGAAGCGCCCGCGGCACCCCGGTTCCCCCCATGGACCGGCGATGATCCGACACCGGCTCGCCTATGGCAATTCAGCGTGCCCCGGCCGCGGCGGCCGGGGCCGGCTCCGCTGCTAGAATCGGGCCTCGACCCCACGATCAGATGCGCGGCCAGCGGGCCGCGGCGGAGCATTCCCCCGATGAACTGGCTGAACGAAATCCTGCAGGACGATCCCGACCCGACCGAGACCCGGGAGTGGATCGAATCCATCAAGGCGGTCATCGACGCCGACGGCCCGGAGCGCGCGCACCAGCTGCTGCAGGGCATGGTCGAACTCACCCGCCGCGCCGGCGCGCACCTGCCGTTCTCGCCCACCACCGAATACATCAACACCATCCCGCCGGGCCACGAGGCGCGCTCGCCGGGCGACTCCGCCATCGAGTGGCGCATCCGCTCGATCATCCGCTGGAACGCGATGGCGATGGTGGTGCGGGCCAACCGCAAGCCGGGCGACCTCGGCGGCCACATCGCGAGCTTCGCCTCCGGCGCCACCCTCTACGACGTCGGCTTCAACCATTTCTGGCGCGCGCCCAGCGACGACCACCCGGGCGACCTGCTCTACATCCAGGGCCATTCCTCGCCCGGCATCTACGCGCGCTCCTTCCTCGAAGGCCGCATCGGCGAATCGCAGCTCGACAACTTCCGCATGGAGGTCGACGGCCAGGGCGTGAGCTCGTATCCGCACCCGTGGCTGATGCCGGACTACTGGCAGACCGCCACCGTGTCGATGGGCCTGGGCCCGATCGCCGCCATCTACCAGGCGCGCAACTGGAAGTACCTCGAAGGCCGCGGCCTGATGCCGAAGACCGACCGCAAGGTCTGGTGCTTCCTCGGCGACGGCGAGACCGACGAGCCGGAATCGCTCGGCGCGATCAGCGTCGCCGGCCGCGAAGGCCTCGACAACCTGGTCTTCGTCGTCAACTGCAACCTGCAGCGCCTGGACGGGCCGGTCCGCGGCAACGGCAAGATCATCCAGGAGCTGGAAGGCAGCTTCCGCGGCGCCGGCTGGAACGTGATCAAGACCATCTGGGGCAGCTACTGGGATCCGCTGCTGGCGCGCGACACCACCGGCAGGCTGCGCCAGCTGATGATGGAAACCGTCGACGGCGAGTACCAGAACTGCAAGGCCTTCGGCGGCAAGTACACGCGCGACAACTTCTTCGGCAAGTATCCCGAGACCGCGGCACTGGTCTCCAGCCTCTCCGACGACGACATCTGGCGCCTGAACCGCGGTGGCCACGACCCGCACAAGGTCTACGCCGCCTACGACGCCGCGGTGAAGGCCAAGGGCATGCCCACCGTGATCCTGGCCAAGACGGTCAAGGGCTACGGCATGGGCGCGGCCGGCGAGTCGCTCAACCCGACCCACGGCACCAAGAAGATGGACGACAACGACGTCCGCCTGTTCCGCGACCGCTTCCAGATCCCGGTCACCGATGCACAGCTGGCCGACGGCCAGATCCCGTTCTTCCACCCGGGCGAGAAGTCGCCGGAAGTGGAATACCTGCACGAGCGCCGCAAGGCGCTGGGCGGCTTCCTGCCGCAGCGCCGGCGCAAGGCCACGCAGACGCTGGAAGCGCCGAAGCTGGAAGTGTTCGACCGCCTGCTGAAGTCCAGCGGCGAGCGCGAGATCAGCACCACCATGGCCTTCGTGCAGTCGCTCGCCATCGTGCTGCGCGACAAGCAGGTGGGACCGCGCTGCGTCCCGATCGTCGCCGACGAGGCGCGCACCTTCGGCATGGAGGGCATGTTCCGCCAGCTCGGCATCTACGCCCCGCACGGCCAGAAGTACAAGCCGGTCGACCGCGACCAGCTGATGTACTACCGCGAGGACGCGGCCGGCCAGGTGCTGGAGGAAGGCATCACCGAGGCCGGCGCCTTCGCCAGCTGGATGGCGTGCGCCACCAGCTACAGCGTCAACGACCTGCAGATGCTGCCGTTCTACATCTACTACTCGATGTTCGGCTTCCAGCGCATCGGCGACAGCGCCTGGCAGGCCGCGGACATGCGCTCCAGAGGCTTCCTGCTCGGCGCCACCGCCGGCCGCACCACGCTCAACGGCGAAGGCCTGCAGCACGAGGACGGCCACTCGATGGTGCAGGCGTCCTTCATCCCCAACTGCCGCAGCTACGACCCGACCTTCAGCTACGAGGTCGCCGTCATCCTGCAGCACGGCATGCAGCGCATGCTCGGCGAGCAGCGGGACGAGTACTACTACATCACCCTGATGAACGAGAACTACGCCCACCCGGAGATGCCCGAGGGCAGTGCGGACGGCATCATCAAGGGCATGTACCTGCTGAAAGACACCGGCAAGCCGAAGAAGGGCGAGCTGCGCGTGCAGCTGCTGGGCAGCGGCACCATCCTGCGCGAGGCCATCGCCGCGGCGGAGCTGCTCGACAAGGACTTCGGCGTGACCGCCGACATCTGGAGCTGCCCCAGCTTCAACGAACTCGCCCGCGAAGGCGCCGATGCCGAGCGCTTCAACCGCCTGAACCCGGAAGCGAAGTCGCCGCGCAAGCCGTACATCACCGGGCTGCTCGACGGCCGCCAGGGCCCCGCCATCGCCGCCACCGACTACGTCCGCGCCTACCCGGAGCAGGTCCGCGCCTTCGTGCCGATGACCTACACCGTGCTCGGCACCGACGGTTTCGGCCGCTCGGATACGCGCGCCAACCTGCGCCGGCATTTCGAAGTGGACCGCAACTACATCGCGCACGCCGCGATTGCGGCGCTGGCGAAGGACGGGAAGATGACGGGCAAGGACGTGAGCCGGGCGATCAAGACCTACGGGATCGACGGCGGCAAGCCGAATCCGATCACCGTGTAGGCGATGGCGTGGGCGGCCCTCGCCGCCCGCGCACTCCGCCGACCGGCGCGCCAGGCGCAGGCTCCCTGAGGGGATTGGGCGCCGGGTTGCCGCACCCATCAGAAGTCGATCGACGCCGACACCTTGTACGTCCGCGGTGCGCCCTGCAGCAGGTCGGGGCGGAACGTGTCGAAGGCCGACGCCCAATACCGCTCATTTGCGACGTTGTCGACCGTGAAGCGCAGCGTCAGCGGATGCCTGCCCACTAGCGTGACGTAGCGCGCCCCGAGGTCGAACCGCGTCCAGCTGTCGAGCGAGGTGGTGTTGGCGAGATTGGCGGCCTGTTCGCCGGTGTGGACCATGCGGCCGGTGAGGGTGAGCGCGGGCAGGGCGGGCACGTCCCATTCGACGTTGGCGTTGACCAGCAGGTCGGGCACGCCGACGGCGTCGTTGCCCTGGTTGAGGCCGCCTTCGGTGCGGCGCAGTTCGGCATCGAGGAACGAGACGCCGCCGATCATGCGCAAGCCGTCGACCGGCTCGGCCTCGGCGCTGAGTTCGATGCCGCGGTTGCGCTGCTGGCCGAACGGGCCGAAGAGCAGGGCGCCCGGGTCGTCGGGGTCGATCTGGAGGAACGCGGTCTGGCGATCGATCTGGAACACGGCGATGCCGGCATTGAGGCGCGCGTGGCCGAACTTCGCGCCGAGCTCGATCTGGTCTGACACGTACGGTGCCAGTACGTCGCCGGCGTTGCTGACCGGCAGTGGGGCGCCGCCGCCGGGGTTGTCGCCGCTCGCGGGTGCCGTGTCGCCCTGCACCAGCGCCTCGACGCGGTTGGCGTAGAGCGACACGCCGTCGACGGGCTTGTAGACCAGGCCGATGACCGGCGTGACCTCCTGGTCGTCGTACTCGGCGGTGAGTTCGCCGCTCGCGTACGAGTACGCGCGCACGTTGATCTTCTGCAGCCGCGCGCCGGCGGTGAGCAGCACGCGGTCGTCGAACAGGCCCAGCGTGTCTGAGAGGAACGCGCTGGTCAGCCGGGTGTCGGCGATCGCGAACGGGTCGGACAGGTCGCCGCCGGCGAACGACACGGTCGAGGGCCGCGGCGTGACCACCGGGTTGTAGAGGTTGGTCGGCAGCGCCTCGCTGTAGAACTCGTACGCATTGCGGTTGGTCAGCCAGTTCGCCGAGGCGCCGACGTTGATCGCATGGCTCACCGCGCCGGTGTCCAGCCGCGTGCGCAGGCCTACCGTGGCGGCCTCGTTGTTGTCCGTGCGCGGGATGAAGGAGCCGCTGACGCTGGCGTCGCCGGTCTGCGCATCGAGCAGGGTGAGCGAGCTGTAGACGCCGTCCTCGCGGCCGTCGCGCGCGCCGAGCGCGCCGTAGAGCAGCGTGTCCTCACCGATGTCCCACTCCGCGCGCAGCTGGCCGAACACGTCGCGCAGCTCGGTGTACTGCCAGGGCTGGCCGTAGTTGGTGTCGGCATCGGGGACGCGCGGCACCACGTCGGCGACGGTCACCTTGGGGCGCAGCTGTTCGACGCGGATCTTCTGGTAGGCCAGGTCCAGCGAGGCGCGGAATCCGCTGCCGGCGTAGTCCAGCGCAAGCCCGAGCACGTCGCTGCGGCGGTCCTCGTCGTCGATGGCGACGTCGCCGCCGCGCGAAGCGCCGTTGATGCGCAGGCCCCAGGCGCCATCGCCGGCGGAGCGGCGCGACACGTCGAAACTCGCCGCCGTGTTGCCGGGCGAGGTGAAGCCCAGCGTGACGCGATTGAGCGGCTCGCCGCGCGCACGCTTGGGGATGAGGTTGACGCTGCCGCCGATGCCGGTTCCGCCGGGCGCGGCGCCGTTGAGGAACGCGCTGGCGCCATTGAGCACCTGCACCGACTCGTACAGCTCGGGCGCCACCAGCTGTCGCGGCAGGATGCCGTACAGGCCGTCGTAGCCGATGTCGTCGCCCGTCAGCGCGAAGCCGCGGACCACGAACTGCTCCGCCGCATTGCCGAAGCCGTACGTGGTGCGCACCGAGGGGTCGTTCTCGAGCACCTGGCCCAGGGTCTGCGGCTGCTGGTTGAGGATCAGCGCCGAGTTGAAGCTGCGGATGCTGAAGGGCACGTTCTCGGCCGCCTGTGTGCCCAGCACGCCGACGCTGCCGGCACGGTCGACACCGGTCTGGTTGCGACGCTGGGCGGTGACGATCACGCGGTCGAGGGTGCGCGCGGCGTCTTCCGGCGGCGCGGTCGTGGCGTCCTGTGCAAAGGCGCAGGGCGAGGACAGTGCGGCGGCGATCAGCAGGGTCAGGTGGCGTCGGTGGGGGAAGCGGGACACGGAGGACTCCAGGGGCAGGGGTACGCGCGGACGGGAAGAGAGGCGCGGGGACGGAAAAAAGGGACGTGGCGGGCTGAAGGACGGCGGATCAGGCGCGCCGCGCCGCGCGCGCCCACAGCACGGCGGCCACCGGCGCCGCGAGCCCCAGCCAGGCGATGCCGTCGCGCCAGCCGTCGCCGGTGAGCGCGCTGACCAGCCCGACGAGGCCGACCACGGCGATGACCGCAGGCACGGCGAAGACGCGCCGGAGCGTTCGGCCCTGTGTCATTGCGCGCGCGACAGGCGTTGCGGCGGCGCGTCCGGCATCGATGCGAAGCGCGTGGCGCGACGCTTGCCGAGCCACAGGTACACGCCGGTCGCGAGCACGACGATGGTGAACACATCGAGGATCGCCCACAGCAGCTTCAGCGGAAGCCCACCGTAGTCGCCGAAGTGCAGCGGGCGCGACAGCGACAGCGCCTTGTAATACCAGGGCATCGGGCGCGCCTCGGTAAAGGCGCCGGTCTCAGCGTCGATCAGCGCCGGCGTGAGCAGATGTTCGTTCAGGGGCGTATCGCCCTGGAAGAACACCGCGTAGTGGTGCCGGGAGCTGAAGCTGCCGCCGGGGAAGGCGATGAACTGCGGGTTGTTGCCGGGCAAGGCAGTGCGGGCACGCGCCATGGCGCGGTCGAGCGAGCCGTAGCGCTCAGGCGGCAGCGCCTCGCGGCCGGCGTAGGCGCGGGTCATGTCGGCCAGCTCGCTGCGCTGCCAGGCCTGGTTGATCGGATCGGCCAGGGTGTGGATGACGCCGGTGATGCCGACCACCAGCGTCCACGCCAGGGTCACCACGCCGAGCAGGTTGTGGTAGTCGAGCCACTTCGCGCGTGCACTGCGCGACTGGCGCAGCGTGCCGAACGGCAGCTTGCGCATGAACGGCGCGTACAGCACCACCCCGGACACGATCGCCGCGGCGAACAGCAGGCCCATCACGCCGAGGAACAGCATGCCCGGCAGCCCGAGGAACATGTCGGTGTGCAGCTGCAGGATGAAGTGCATGACGCCTTCGCCCTCGGCCTCGGTGGCGAAGACCTCGCCGGTCGAGCGGTCGAGCTGCAGGAGGGTCATCTCGCTGGCGGGCGAGTCCGGGCGTGGCGCGGTAGTGACGGTCATCGCCGGCTGGTCGTTGTCGAAGGCCATGAACACCGGCACCTCGCCGGGGCGCTCGCGCAGCGCGCGCGCCAGCATCGCGTCCAGCGGGCGCAGCCCCGGCGCATCGCTCGACGAGCCCACGCCGGGCAGCCCGAACCGCGGCGCGCCCTCGGTCAGCCGGTCGATCTCGTCATGGAAGATCAGCGGCAGGCCGGTCAGGCACAGCATCAGAAGGAACAGGGTGCAGACGAGGCTCGTCCACGTGTGCACCCAGGCCCAGGTGCGGATCGAGCGGTTGCGCATGGCGGGGATCTTACATGCGAATCAATCTCATTTACAGCGGCGCATCGGAAGGGGCCACTGACCGGGCGGCGACAAGCACCAGGGCTATTCCGTCCGGCCCGGATCCGGCACGTACTTCTCGTGCAGCCGCACCGGCGCCACGGCGCGTTCCGCACGCCGGCGGATCCACAGGTTGATCAGCTCGACGAACACCGAGAACGCCATCGCCGCGTAGATGTAGCCCTTCGGGATGTGCTGGCCGAAGCCGTCGGCGATCAGCACCAGGCCGATCATGATCAGGAAGCTCAGCGCGAGCACCTTGACCGTCGGGTGGCGCTCGACGAAGTCGCCGATGGGCTTCGCGAACGCGAGCATGAAGGCGATCGACACCAGGATGGCCGTGACCATCACCCAGCGCTCCTCGACCATGCCCACGGCTGTGATGATCGAGTCCAGCGAGAACACGATGTCGAGCAGCATGATCTGCACCAGCACCGCGCCGAAGGTGGCGGTGGCGGCGCCGATCGGCGTGGCGGCTTCGCTCGCGCCCTCGAGCTTCTGGTGGATTTCGTGGGTGGCCTTGCCGATCAGGAACAGCCCGCCGCCGATCAGGATCAGGTCGCGCCACGAGAAGGTGTTGCCGAACACCGAGAACAGCGGCGCGGTGAGGCCGATGATCCAGGCGATGGCCATCAGCAGCGCGAGGCGGCTGATGGCCGCGAGCGCGATGCCCATCTTGCGCGCGCGGTCGCGCTGCTCCCGCGGCAGGCGCCCGGCGAGGATCGAGATGAAGATGATGTTGTCGATGCCCAGCACCAGCTCGAGCGCGGTGAGGGTGGCGAGCGCGATCCAGATCTCGGGGTTGGCGAGCTGTTCCATGAGTGTGGTCCGTCGTCGGGGGCGGATCAGAAATCGAACAGTTCGCCGAGCAGGGACTTCGGCTTGCGCTTGCGGTAGTCGGCCTTGTAGTCGCCCGAGCGGTAGCGTTCGCGGTCGCGATCACGCTCGTGGTCGGAGCGTGGGTGCTCGCGCAGCGGTGGCGCGGGCGTCGCGGGGGCGGTGTGGCCTGCGCCCTGTTCGGCGCGCTCGATCAGCCGGTCGAGCTCGCCGCGGTCGAGCCAGATGCCGCGGCACTGGGGGCAGTAGTCGATCTCGATGCCCTGGCGGTCGGTCATGGCCAGGTGGACGTTGTCGCAGGTGGGGCACAGCATGATGTCTCTCCGTCGCGCGATGGAGAGCCGGCCTGGCATTCGTTGCCCGTGATGGATGGCGAAGGGCTGGCGGCTCCGTGGACACGGCGCCGAGGCATCCTGCGGATGCACCTTCGCCGTGGTCGGCGAAGGTCTTGCTCACAGGCCTGGCGGCCTGCCGCTGCACCGGGGCCGGGGCCCGTAATGACGGTGACAGCGATTGGGAGCTACTCCCCTTCGAGCGGGAGCCTAGCACGGGCTCGGGCGATTGCAGCGTGTGGACACAGGCCCCGCCGGGGTTGCGTCTGCGGATGCAGGCATCTGCCAGGGACCCGGCCATGACCATTGGGGGAGCGCTCCGCGCCGGGCTTGCGGCATGATCGGGGGACCACGGGGGCGCTGCTCCCCATTCATCCGGAGCCGCCCATGCGTCCCATGCTCGCCCTGTCTGCCCTGTCCCTCGCCCTGTCCCTTGCCTGTGCACCGGCCGTCGTCTCCGCACAGGCAGCAGCCAATGCGCCCGCGACCGCGCCCGCCGAAGCCGGCGCCACCAGCGAGGACGCGCGCATCAACGCGTGGTTCGAGCGCAAGTACGAGGAGCAGCTGCAGTTCAGCCCGATCCAGATGACCTTCCTCGGCCGCAAGGACCGCTATTCGGAGATCGACGACCTGTCGCGCGAGGCCGCGGACCGGCAACTGGCGTGGCAGCAGGCGGCGCTGGCGGAGATGAAATCGACGTTCGACTACGACGCGCTGGGCGACGACGCCAGGCTGTCGTGGGACCTGTTCGAGTTCCAGACGCAGGCTGCGCAGTCGGCGCATCGGTTCGCCGACCATGGCTACCCGTTCGAGCAGATGGGCGGCATGCAGTCGCAGTTGCCGACGTTCCTCATCAACTTCCACAAGGTGGAGGAGGAGTCCGACTACACCGCCTACGTCGCGCGCCTGCGCGAGGTGCCGCGCGCATTCGGGCAGCTGATGGACCAGGTGAAGCGCTCGGCCGCCGCGGGCATCCGGCCGCCGCGCTTCGCGCATGAAGGCGTGATCGAGCAGGGCGGCAAGGTGATCACCGGCGCCCCGTTCACCGAGGGCGCGGACAGCGCACTGTGGGCCGACGCCCAGGCCAAGGCCGATGCGCTGGTGAAGGCGGGCAAGATCGACGCGGCGCGTGCCGCCGAGCTCAAGGCGCAGGCGCGCGCGGCGCTGGTGGAGGCGGTGCAGCCCGCATTCGCCGACGTCATCGCCTGGTTCGAGGCCGACATGCCGAATGCGCTGGTGAATCCCTCCGGCGTGGGGACCACGCACCCCAACGGCGCCGCGTACTACGCCGAGCGCCTGCGCGCCTCCACCACCACCGACATGACCCCGGACCAGGTCCACCAGGTGGGGCTGGACGAAGTGAAGCGCATCCGCGGCGACATGGAGGCGCTGAAGGAGAAGGTCGGGTTCGAGGGCGACCTGCAGGCGTTCTTCAAGTTCGTCGACACCGACCCGCGCTTCAAGTACCCCAACACCGACGCCGGCCGCCAGGCCTACATCGATGACGCGACGAAGGCGATCGAGACGATCAAGAAGCAGTTGCCGCAGTACTTCGGCATCCTGCCGAAGGCGGACCTGGTGGTGAAGCGCGTCGAACCGTTCCGCGAGGTCGACGGCGCCGCGCAGCACTACTACCCCAGCACCGCCGACGGCTCGCGGCCGGGCGTGTACTACGCCCACCTTTCGGACATGAACTCGATGCCGAAGACCACGCTGGAGGTGATCGCGTACCACGAGGGCCTGCCGGGCCACCACATGCAGATCGCGATCGCCAAGGAGCTGCAGGGCGTGCCGGAGTTCCGCAAGCAGGCCGGCTTCAGCGCCTACTCGGAAGGCTGGGGCCTCTACTCGGAGTGGCTGGCGCGCGAGATGCCCGGCACCTACACCGACCCCTACTCCGAGTACGGCCGCCTGACCTCGGAGATGTGGCGCGCGATCCGGCTGGTGGTGGACACCGGCCTGCATGCCAAGGGCTGGACCCAGGAGCAGGCGGTGGACTTCTTCTCGCAGAACAGCTCGATCCCGCTGGAGGCGATCAACGCCGAGGTGCGCCGCTACATCACCTGGCCCGGCCAGGCCACCAGCTACAAGATCGGCATGATCAAGATCCAGGAGCTGCGCGCGAGGGCGGAGAAGGAACTCGGCGACGACTTCGACATCCGCGGCTTCCACGACGCGGTCCTCGGCGGCGGCGCGATGCCGCTGATCCTGCTCGAGCGCCGCATCGGGCAGTGGATCGAAAGCGAGAAGCGGAAGGGCTGACCGGCGCCCGCGTCCGTGTCGCCCCGTGGTCACGGGCGCGACACGGGGCGGCCGCGCCCCGTGCGCCGTGTGCTGCGTGCTCAGTCGCCGGCGGCGCTGACCCGGATGGTCCTCGCGGCGCGGTTGTTCGCCACGTTCAGGTCGTGCCCCTGGGGCGTCGCCTGCGCGCGCGCGCGCAGGGTGTTGGCAGCCGCGGTGGAAAGCGCGAACGAAATGGCCACGTCCCGGTGGGCGCCAGGCGCGAGCGCCGGCATCTGGCAGTTCACGTAGAGATCGCCGTCCCAGTCCCATGAGGTGCAGTCGCTGGGCATCTGCGCGATGGTGATATCCCCTCGCCGGACGTCGATCCGGAGGTCGAACTGGTACGGACTGGTGGCCAGTTCGCTGCTGCGGTTCTGGATGCGCACCGCGGCGGCGCCGGCGTTCAGCCCGAGATGGACCGAGAGGTCGCCCTCCATGGCCGCGCCGCGGCCGAGGAGGTAACCCACCTCGCCGTCGCCGAGCACCACGACGTCCTTGCGTCCGTCGGCATTGAGATCGCCAACCGCGAGTTCGTGCGCGGCGCCGACGTCGAAGGCGTCGACAGCCTCGAACCTGGTGCCCTGCGCCAGCAGCACGCCCAGGCCCGAGCCATACCACTGGTCCAGCGTCAGCAGATCGGTCCGCCCGTCGTCGTCGAGGTCGACAGGCCGGAGGACGCCGACCTCACCGACGCCGGAGACCGGCCGCTTGCTCCTGAAGGTGCCGCCGGGCGACTGCGGGAACACGACCAGCGCGTTCCCGGGCCAGCGATAGGTCGAGGCAGCGATGTCGGCGCGGTGGTCGCCGTCGAAATCCGCGACGGCCACCTGCGTCCCATATCCCTGCCGTGGCAGCGCGAGCAGCGCACGTGCCGTCGCCGCGTAGCCGGCGCCATCGTGGCGGCGCATCCACACCTTCCCCGACTCCATGTAGACCAGGTCGCGCCTGTCGTCGCCGTCCATGTCGACCAGGTGGAAGGGCATGCCCTCGGAGACCAGCGGCAGCTCCACCTGCTCGCGGAACCCGCCGCCGCCATCGCCGTACAGGATGGTGGCCCCCGACCAGTAGGAACCCCGGCCAACAATGTCGAGATGGCCGTCGCGGTCGACGTCCTCGAACGTCATCTGCACGAGCGGTTCCGCCACAGGGAACAGCGTGGTCGGGAACCCCGTGCCGTCATTGCGGAGCACGGCCACCGTGCCCACGGGGAAACCGCCACGCGAAACGACGATATCGAGGTCCCCGTCGGCATCGAGGTCTGCCAGACCGAGCGCGTTCGCGGAGCCATACGGATCGGTGGCACCCGCGTCGTAGGCGCGCGGCGCTTCGAAGCCCGTGTCGGCCTGGGCATAGACCACCACCTTGCGGGCGAAGTACGGATGCGATCCGCCTGCAAGGACGACCACGTCGTCGCGTCCATCGCCGCTGACGTCTCCCACCGCCAGCGCCTGCGCGGCAACGGCCTGCGGAGCAAGCGCCGCGATCGGCTCGAACCCGTAACCCGCCACGGCCGTGCCGCCCACGCACGACAGTGCGAAGGCGCATGCCATCTGCTTCTTCATCGATGATCCCCTGGAAGTGACGCGGCGCCGCACTGCGCGCGGCGGATTGCCCGGCCCCCCGGCCGGTGCCGGGAGCATATCGGATCGGCGCCGTGGACGATCGCGCGCGAGCCGCTCCCTCGCGCCACCCGGGCGTCGGTCGGGCCGGCCCACGCGGCGGAGGGGGCTCGATGCTGCCTGCACGTCGGCAACGGTCCGTTCTGGCGCCCGTCACCCCGTTGGATGCTGCAATGCACAATAATGCCGTCCCGCCGCGCGCAGACCCGTCCATGGCACCCGGCCACGGCATCGCCCCGACATCGGTCACCCCCCGCGCCGTGCAGCTGGTCCTGTTCGCGCTGGGCATGGGCGGCTTCGCCATCGGCACCAGCGAGTTCGTGGTGATGGGGCTGATGCCGGACATCGCGCGCGGCTTCGGGGTCGACGAGCCACGGGTGGGGCACGTGATCAGCGCCTATGCGCTGGGCGTGGTGGTGGGGGCGCCGTTGCTGGCGATCCTCGGTGCACGGATGCGCCGGCGCACGCAGTTGCTGTGGCTGATGGGGTTCTATGCGCTGGGCAACCTGGCCAGCGCGCTGTCGCCGGACTATTCGTCGATGATGGCGTTCCGGTTCGTCGCCGGCCTGCCGCACGGTGCCTATTTCGGCGTCGCGACCCTGGTGGCGGCGTCGATCAGCCCGCCCGCCCAGCGTGGCAAGGCCGTGGGGCGCGTGCTGCTGGGCCTCGCCATCGCGCTGCTGGTCGGCAACCCGCTGGCGACGTGGCTGGGGCAGACCTTCGGCTGGCGTATCGCGTTCGTGCTGGTGGCGGCGATCGCGATCCTCACCGTGGCACTGGTCGCACGCCTGCTGCCGGCCGATCCTGCCGAGCCGCGCCAGGACCCGCTGCGTGAGCTGCGGGACTTCAACCGGCCGCCGGTGTGGCTTGCGATGGCGATCGGCGCGATCGGCTTCGCCGGCATGTTCTGCGTCTTCAGCTACCTCGCACCCACGCTGATCCACGTCACCGGCGTGTCCGAGGCGTGGACGCCGCTGGGGCTGGTGGCATTCGGCGTCGGTGGCATCCTCGGCACCATCCTCGGCGGCTGGCTGTTCGACCGCCTGCGCTTCCGCGCGGTGCCCGTGCTGCTGGCGTGGTCGGCCCTTGTCCTGCTGGTCTTCCCGATGGCCGCGCATTCGCTGCCGACCATCCTGCTCGCGGTGGTGGCCGTCGGCACCATGGGCGCACTGGCGCCGGTGCTGCAGGCGCACCTGATGGACGTCGCGCGTGGGGCGCAGACGCTGGCCGCGGCCAGCAACCACTCCGCGTTCAATGCCGCCAACGCACTCGGGCCCTGGCTCGGCGGCATGGCGATCACCGCCGGCTTCGGCTGGACCTCCACCGGCTACGTCGGTGCCGCGACCGCGGTGGCCGGCCTCGTGGTGTACGCGTGGGCGGCGCGCGATGCGCGCGCCCGTCGCCTGGCGGGCGAGCCTGCCTGACCCGCACCTGCGCGGCCGATTGAAACTGGCCGCCCGCTCCCGCCTAATCGGCGGGCGACGTGCCGGCAGGGGGCCGGCATGCGACGCAGGGCGAGGGGGCGACATGGGAATCCGCAGCATCCTGCTGGGGCTGGCGATGTGGCTGTGCGCGGTCCCGGCCATGGCGCAGGTGGACGTCGACGCCTACCTCAGGCGCGACCAGTACGAGCGCATCAAGATTTCGCCCAAGGGCGACTACTTCGCGGTGAAGGTGCCGCTGGAGGACCGCACGTTGCTGGCGATCATGCGCCGGTCCGACAAGACGATCATCGCCAAGGCGATGGGCGGCGAGCACTCGCTGGTGGAGGATTTCTGGTGGGCGAACGACGACCGCGTGGTGGTGGCGGTCGCGCGGCGGATGGGAAGCCGCGACGCGCCGTACGCCACAGGCGAGCTGCACGCGGTCAGCGCCGACGGCAGCAAGCCGATGCTGCTCGCGAGCCCCAAGGGCATCTCCGACCCCTTCGGCGGCACCGTCCGGTTCGACGCGGGCGAAGCCGTCTTCATGATCGACCCGCTGCCGGACAACCCGCGCGAGATCCTGGTGGCCTCGCGCGCGCTGTCCGCCGACCCCGTCACCCAGGTCCTGAAGCTGGACATCTACAACCGCCGCGCCACCACGGTGGCGTCGGCGCCGGTGCGCAATGCCACGTTCACCGTCGACCAGGCGGGCGAGGTGCGCTTCGCGCGCGGTTCCGGGCACGACAACATCAGCAAGCTCTACTACCGCGACCGCCGCGGGGACGCATGGCGGCTCGTCGACGACGAGGCCGAGTCGGGGCTGGTGGTCCGCGCCATCGGGTTCTCGGAGGACGGCGCCACCGCCTACCTCCGCAGCCAGGCGGCGACCGGGCCGGACGCGATCCTCGGCTGGGATCCGGCGACCGGCGTGCGCACGCCGCTGGCACGCGACGCGGTGTCGGACCCGTGGGCCACCATCGACCGCTACGGCCGCAACGAACCCGCCGGCGTCTGGTTCATGCGCGACGGCCTGCGCAGCGTGTTCTTCGACGAGGCCTCGGAGACAGCCCGGCGGTACCGGACGATCGAGGCTGCCTTCCCGGGGCAGGCGGTGGCGGTGACCTCCACCACCACCGACGGCAGCCTCGCGCTCCTCAGCGTGTGGAGCGACCGTAACAACGGCGACTTCTACCTCTACCAGGCTGCCACCAACCGCGCGGAACTGCTGTACAGCCGGCGCGTCTGGTTCGATCCGGCGACGGTGCCGCCGACCGAGCCGTTCGAGCTGCAGGCGCGCGACGGCATGCGCCTGCACGGGTACCTCACCCGGCCGGCCGGCGGCGGCACGAACCTGCCGATGGTGGTGCTGCCGCACGGCGGGCCGTTCGGGATCTTCGACGCGTGGGAGTTCGACGACGACAGCCAGATGCTGGCCGCCGCGGGCTATGCCGTGCTGCGGCTGAACTACCGCGGCTCGGGCAACCACGGTCGTGCCTACGCCCAGGCCGGCGCGCGGCAGTGGGGTCGAACGATGCAGGACGACCTCACCGACGCCACCCGCTGGGCGATCGACGGGGGTATCGCCGACGCCAGCCGCATCTGCATCTACGGCGCGAGCTACGGCGGCTACGCCGCGCTCATGGGCGCGGCGCGCGAGCCGACCCTGTATCGCTGCGCGGTCGGCTATGTCGGCGTCTACGACCTGGAGAAGATGCACAGGGACGACGCCGGCAACAGCCGTTCCTGGAGGACCTGGGCCGACGACTGGCTCGGCCCGCGCGACACGCTCGGCGCGGTGTCGCCGGTCAACCTCGCCGACAGCATCCGCGTGCCGGTGTTCCTGGCCGCCGGCGGCAAGGACGAGCGTGCGCCGGTGGCGCACACGAAGCGCATGGAGAAGGCTTTGGCCGAGGCGGGAACCCCGGTCGAGAGCCTGTACTTCGACACCGAAGGACACGGCTTCTATACCGCGCCCCACCGGCGCGAGTACTACACGCGCCTGCTGGCGTTCCTGGCCACGCACCTGGGCGGCGCACGGGCGAAGTAGCGGGTGCATGGGGCGTGGTGCACGCCCGCCGCGGTGCGCTGCATACGAATTCATTCCCGCCGCGGCGGCGCCGGCGCTAGGCTCGGCGGCTCCTGCCGGAGCGCCCGACGCGAGCCGGTGCGCACGCGGCGGCTGCCGCAGGGGATGCCGATGAAGATCGTTGTCGCGCTGTGTATCGCGCTGCTGCTGTGGATGCCGATGCCTGCGCACGCGGGCGCCGTGGAACACCTGGAGCCGGCCAGCTGGTGGGTCGGCATGCAGCACGATCGGGTCGAGCTCATGGTGCACGGCGAGGGCATCGGCGCGCTCGAGCCACGGTTGTCATGGCCCGGGGTGCGCGTCGCGGACGTGGTGCGGGTGGCGAACCCGAACTACCTGTTCGTCACCATCGAGATCGACGAAGCGGCGAAGCCGGGCACGTTCGACATCGCGTTCCATGACGGCACCGGCGAAGCGGCGCGCCACCCGTTCGTGCTGGACGCGCGCGAGCCGGGCTCGCGCGACAGGCGCGGTTTCGACGGCTCCGATGCGATCTACCTGGTCACGCCCGACCGCTTCGCCAACGGCGACCCGGGCAACGACACCGTGCCGGAGATGGAGGAGGCGGCCAACCGGGATTCCCCCATCGGCCGCCACGGCGGCGACATCGCCGGCATCGTGGCCCACCTCGACTACATCGCCGGCATGGGCTTCACCCAGCTGTGGCCGACGCCGCTGCTGGAGAACGCGCAGCCGCGCTACTCCTACCACGGCTACGCCATCACCGATCTCTACCGCATCGACCCGCGCTTCGGCAGCAACGAGGACTACCGCGCGCTGTCGCGCGCCGCGCGTGCGAAAGGCGTCGGACTGGTGATGGACGTGGTGCTGAACCACATCGGCTCCGGGCACTGGTGGATGCGCGACCTTCCCGAGCCGGACTGGATCAACCACGACGGCCGCTTCGCGCCGACCAACCATCGCCGCACCACCATCCAGGACCCGCACGCGGTCGCGGCCGACCGCACGGCGTTCGTCGAGGGCTGGTTCTCTCCCGACATGCCCGACCTCAACCAGCGCAACCCGCGCCTGGCGCGCTACCTGATCCAGAACACGCTGTGGTGGATCGAGTACGCGGGCCTGTCCGGCATCCGCGAGGACACCTTCGGCTACGCCGACACCGCGTTCCTCGGCGAGTGGGCGCGCGCGGTGCTCGCGGAGTACCCGCACTTCAGCATGGTGGGCGAGGAGTGGAGCGCGAACCCCGCCACCGTGGCGCACTGGCAGCAGGGCAAGGCCAATGCCAGCGGGCACGTTCCGGCGATGCCGTCGATGATGGACTTCCCGATCCACATCGCCCTGCGCCAGGCCCTGCTCGAGCCCGAGGGCGAAGGCACCGGCTGGGGCCGGCTGTACGAGATGCTGGCCAACGACCACGTCTACCCGGACCCGTCGCGGCTGGTGGTGTTCGCCGAGAACCACGACACCACGCGCGCCCATGCCCATTTCGGCCAGGATCCGGCGCTGTATCGCCTGGCCATGGCGTACGTGGCCACCATGCGCGGCACGCCGCAGTTCTTCTACGGGTCCGAGATCCTGATGGCTGGCCCGCGCGAACGCGACGACGGCGCGATCCGCGCCGACATGCCCGGCGGCTGGGCGGGCGACGCGGTGAGCGCGTTCGACGGCCGTGGCCTTACGGCCGCCCAGCGCGATGCCCGCGACTGGCTGCGCCGGCTGCTGGCCTGGCGCCGGGCGACGCCGGTGATGCACGACGGACAACTCCACCACTACGCACCGGCCGACGGCGTCTACGTCTACTTCCGCCACGACGGGGACGCGACGGTGATGGTGGCGCTGAACCGGAACGCCACGTCGACACCGCTTGCGCTTTCGCGATTCGGCGATTTCGTCCGCCCCGGCAACCGCGCCCATGACCCGCTGACCGGCCGCACCACGGTGCTGGACGACCCGCTGACGCTGCCGGCCAAGGCGGCGACGATCCTCGAGATCGACTGACGACTCCCTGCGGGCGGCCGACGCCAGCGGCGAGCCGATCAAGGAGGCTCAGCCGGCGTCGATCATCCGGAACCGGCCCGGGGTCGGCGCGCCGCTGCTGAAGCTGATCGCGAGCAGGCTCTCGATCATCGAACCGCCGTGCATGTCGTTGCTCAACACCGCGAACACGTCCTCCGGCGTCTCGGCGATGGCCAGCGCTTCCTCCTGTGCCGACCACCACGGCGTCTCGACGCCACTGTCCAGGTTGTCCAGCTTCTCCTGGCCCTGCAGTTCCACCACGTAGTCGCGGGCACGGTCGCGCAGCACCATCAGGTCGGCGGTGGTCAGCGTCATCTGCGTGTGCTGTGCGTTGTCGGGAAACTGGTTCACGTCCTCGGCGTTGTACGAGGAGTTGAGGTACGACGCCGAGGTCGGGTGCAGGTCTGCGCGTACCACGGTCCAGGTGGCGTCGTCGTACAGCGGGTTGCCTGCCTGGTCGCGGTTGAAGGTCACCGAGGAGGTGACGCCGCCTTCGGAGGTGTAGGTGTTGCTGTACTCCACGGTGCCGTCGGCCCACGTGGTCTCGGTGATGGTGCCGTTGCTGTCGCTGGCGCCGCCGATCGACAGCCCGCCGACCTGCAGCCCCGCGAAACGCGCATATTCATGGCTGAAGACCTCGGTCCTCCCGGCTTGCAGCACGCCGGGCGGCGACCACGCGGGCACGTTGCCGCTGCTGATGAAGGTCTGGTAGGCGGCCTGGCCCTCGGCCGTCGACAGGTCGATGCGCGCGATGTCCATTTCGCGCGTCTCCATGCTGAGGTCCGTGCCGAAGCCGACCGCGAGCGCGCCCTGGCGGCCCAGGCCGAAGAACGCGCTGTTCTCCACGGTCTCGACGGGTCCGGAATAGACCTCGACCATCGACCCCTCAAGGCGGGTGACGCCGAAGCCCAGTCCCTCGAGGTCGGTGGTGGTGCCGCCGACGGTGAGTGCCTTCCAGTTGGCCTCGAAGGTGCTGCCACTCAGCGTCTGCCCGCGCATGAGCACCGACGTACCGGTCGGCATCGATGCCGGATCCAGGGGGTTCGGCATGCCGGCCGTGTCGCCGTCGGCGAGCTGCGCGCCCTGTTCCGGCGTCACCACCGCTTCGTAGCTCAGGCGGGCACCCTCGAATTCGGTGTACGAGCCCGAAACAGGGAGGCCCTTGGCGACCTGCCGCAGCACCGGCGAGCCCTCGACCAGCTGGCGCGCCGAATCCGGCAGCTGGCCGAGCCGGTCGGCCCACTTGTAGACGCGCTGCAACGGCGTCTTGCTGAGGTCGAACAGGGTCCCGCCCTGCACCTGGACCGACATCTCGAACTGCTGCGTCTGCTCGAAATCGACGCCGGTCCGGACATCCCCCAGTTCCACCCGGGTCCCGGCCTCGACCGAGTACTGCACCGTCGGCCCCGCCAGGTTGGGCGTGCCGATGCCGGCGCCACTGTTGAACGACACCTGCGACCCCGGGTTGACGAGCGTGGCCAGCAGGTCGTCCGGCACGGTCCCGAGGATCGCGTAGCCGTCCGCCATCTGTGCCGGTGACGCATTGGCCGGCAGTTCGATGCCCAGCGCCGACAGCGTGGTCCGCACCTGCTCCGGGGTAAACGCCTGGACGTCGGTGCTGGCATCGGGCGCGGTGAGGTAGGCAGGGATGTCGCGGGGATTCGCGGTGGCCTCGTCGACGATCCGTTGCAGCTCGGCAGCGTACGGATCGGCTGCAAACTGCGTGCGCGCGTCGGTGTACTCCATGTTGGCGAGCCCCGGCGGAAGCCCCGCGTAATCGCTGCGATCGGGCGCCATGCGGTCGAGGGCGGCCTGCGCGGCATCGAGGCGCGTCGCGTTGAAGACCGCGGCACGCTCGGCCGACATCACCTGCTGCACCGACGGCGACAGCCCTGCCAGGTCGCGGTTGTCGGGGACGGGCAGCGCGTGCAGAGCCGAGACCGCTTCCTGCGGCGTACGCGCGGCGGCCACGGTGGGCGCCGGCAGGGGCGAGGGTGCGGGCGGGCTCGCCGTCGCGGCCGGGCTCGCCGGCGCGCTCGCGGCCTGGTGGCTGTTGCGGATCGACGCCTGGTCCTCGGGCGGCAGGCGGTGGTAGAGCTGGGCGCTGACGCCGTGGATCGTGCTCATGGTCGGGGTCCGGACGCGGAGATGGCCGATCCTAGCGACCACTCGCGTCGGCGTGCATCCGGGCATGCCCTAGGGGGCCGGTCCGAGCCGCCATGGCGACGCTGGTCGCCGGGTTCCGGCGCTGAGGTCCGGACCCGCCCTCAGCCCTTGATGCACACCACCTGGCGCAGCGTGTGCACGACCTCCACCAGGTCCTGCTGCGCGGCCATGACGTCGTCGATGGACTTGTAGGCGGCCGGGGACTCGTCGACCACCGCGGCGTCCTTGCGGCACTCGACGTGGGCGGTGGCGGCGCGGTGCTGGGCGAGGGTGATGCTGCGGCGCGCAGCGGTGCGGCTCATCACCCGTCCGGCGCCATGGCTGCAGCTGTGGAAGCTCTCGGCGTTGCCGCGCCCGCGCACGATGTAGCTGCGCGTGCCCATGCTGCCGGGGATGATGCCGAGTTCGCCTTCGCGCGCGCTCACCGCGCCCTTGCGCGTGACCAGCAGCTCCTCGCCGCCGTGCGTCTCCTTCTGCACGTAGTTGTGGTGGCAGTTGACGGCCATCGACTCGAGGCGGAAGGTCGGCAGTTGCCGCCGCATCTCGGCCAGCACGCGCGCCATCATCGCTTCGCGGTTCTCGCGCGCGTAGTCCTGCGCCCACGATACCGCCTCGACGTAGTCGTCGAACAGCGGCTCGCCCTCCATGAAGAACGCGAGGTCGCGGTCGGGCAGGTGGAAGCCGAGCACGCGGTGCGCCAGCTGCTCGCGGGCGCGCTCGATGAAGTAGCTGCCGATGACGTTGCCGGTGCCGCGCGAGCCGCTGTGCAGCATCACCCAGACCGCGCCCGACTCGTCCAGGCAGATCTCGATGAAGTGGTTGCCGCCGCCCAGGGTGCCGACCTGGCGCTCGAGCTTGTCGGTGCGGATGCCCCGGTGCCTGCCCTTGATCGTGGCGAGGCGCTTCACCAGGCCCGACTGCGCCACCCGTGTCCGGATGCCGTCGGGCAGCGTCTGGTGCTCGCCCTGGCGGCCATTGCCGACCGGCACGCTGCGCTCGATCGCCGAGCGCAGCTTCGCCAGGTTGTCGGGCAGGTCGCTGGCGCGCAGCGTCGTGCGTACCGCCGCCATGCCGCAGCCGATGTCGACGCCGACCGCGGCGGGAATGATCGCGCCGCGGGTCGGGATCACAGAGCCCACCGTTGCACCCTTGCCCAGGTGCACGTCCGGCATCACCGCCACCCAGGGCCCCACGAACGGGACCGAGGCGATGTTGCGCAGCTGTTCGTGCGCCTGCGCCTCCAGCGGCACGCCGCGCACCCAGCCCTTGATCGGGGTGGGGGTGCCTTCGGCGTGGAGGAGTTCGTAGCCGGGAGCCGGCGCGGCGGGTCGGGGGGAAGTGTCCATCCGCGATGGATGCGCCCTCGCGGGGCGCGTTTCAAGGTGCGGCGGATGGGCTGTCGGGGATCTACTCCGCCTGCACGGCCTCGAACTGGATCCGCAGCGTGACGTCCATGTCGAACCCGTAGTCGCGGCCGGCGGTGAGGCCGAACTCGCTGCGGTCGAAGGTGGCCACGGCGTCGGCACCGCAGAGCTCGCGCTTGTGCATGGGGTGGGGCACGCAGCGGAAGCTGTTGATGGTGAGGTCGAGCGGCCGGGTGACGCCACGCAACGTGAGGTCGCCGTCCACCCGCGTCGGCACGCCATCGCGGAAGTCCACGAGTGTGCCGCGGTAGCTCGCCACCGGATGCTTCGCGGCGTCGAAGAAATCCGCGGCCAGCGCCGGCTCCCGCATCGCGTCGAGCCCGAAGTCGACGCTGTCGATGTCGATGGTGACATCGACGCTGCCGGTGCCCGCCGCCTTGTCGAGCTGCATGGTGCCGCGGCTGCGGTTGAACTTGCCGCGCCAGACCGAGATGCCCATGTGGTCGGCCTCGAAGCTCGGGAACGTGTGGGCGGGGTCGATCTCGTAGGTGGCGGGGGCGGCGCCTGCGGCAAGAACCGGGGCGAGCAGCAGCACAGCCAGGGACAGACGGTACATGGCGACTCCGTGGATGTGGGGGCGAGGCCGGCGGCATCGTTGCATCATCGACGAACGGCCAAGGCCGCGATCGACATCGACGAGCGCACCGGCCGGGACCACCTGCACATGCCGGGGGCACGGTGGCGCGGAATACTCGGCACCTCGTCTTCGCGGGAGCCGAATCCCATGCACCTGGTCCGCATCCCTCTTGTCCTCCTGCTGGCGACGCTGCTCGCGCCTGCACACGCGCAGCAGTGCCGCGACCTCTCCGGATACGCCGCCGCGCGCGAGGTCGTCGCCGACCTCGGCGACATCGTTGCCCCTGCCGGCATCCAGGAAAGCTACGCCGCCCGCATCGGCGGCATCGACCAGTGGGTCAACATCCGCGGCCAGGACCGGGCCAATCCCGTGATCCTGTTCGTGCACGGCGGCCCCGCGGCGCCGGTGACGCCCAGCCTGTGGCAGTTCCAGCGGCCCATCGAGGAGTACTTCACCGTCGTCAACTACGACCAGCGCGGCGCCGGGCGCACGTTCCGCCTCAACGACCAGGCCGAAGTGGCCGACACCCTCACCATCCAGCGCTACGTCGACGACGCGGTGGAGATGGCCGAGCACGTGCGTACGCGCCTGGGCAAGGACAGGCTGGTGCTCATCGGCCACAGCTGGGGCACGATCGTGGCCATGAAAGCCGCGCTGGCGCGGCCGGACCTGTTCCATGCGTATGTCGGCATCGGCCAGGTCATCAACGTGCGCGACAACGAGCGCATCAGCTTCGACTACGGTCTGGCGACGGCGCGCGCCGAAGGCAATGCCGAGGCGGTGGCGGAGATGGAATCGATCGCGCCCTACCCCGGCGACCGGCCCATCACCCGCGAGCGCATCGTCATCGCCCGCAAGTGGCCGCAGCACTACGGCGGGCTCAGCGCGTTCCGCAGCGAGTCGGCGTACTACTTCCGCGCGCCGCGCCTGTCGCCTGACTACGAACCCGCCGACGCCTGCGCGATCGATCCCGGCAGCGTCTTCACCCTCGGCCGCGTGCTCGACCAGTTCCTCGCCGTGGACATGAAGGGTGTCGACCGCTTCCCGATTCCGGTGGTCATGTTCATGGGCCGGCACGACTACACGACGCCGTCGGCGCCCACCGCGGACTGGCTCGAGCGGGTGGAGGCGCCGTACAAGCGTGGCGTCTGGTTCGAGCGTTCGGCGCACATGGTGCCGTGGGAAGAGCCGGGCAGGACCCTGGTGAGCCTGCTCGAGCACGTGCGTCCCCTGGCCGTGCGCTCCGGAAGCGCCGCCGCCGACGCGGGCGACGCGCGCTGACGGGGCCCGCGGGTTCAGCGCGAGGCGATACCGACAGGCGGCGCGCAGGCCGCGCCGGCCTCGGCGGCACCCGGTGCCACGCACAGGTGGAACCCGGCGAGGCCGGCGACCTGACGGCTGCGCCCGGCGTCCAGCGCAAAGGTCCGCAACGCGCGGTCGCGGCAACCCGCGGCGGGATCGCAGCCGGGCGGGAACACCAGGTAGTGGCAGCGCCCGCTGGCGCTGCGCACGCATTCGAAGCGGGCGACGCCGGCATGCACGTCGGCGCGGCTGTACAGGGCCACCGCGCCGTCGGCGCTGGTGTGGTGCACGTAATGCGCGCCGCCCACGTCGAGCCCGAGCAGCGACAGCACGAAATAGCACAGGGCGGTGAGCTTGGTCACGTGACACCTCGCGGAGGAGCTGGAAGAAGGGACGCTGGCGCGGCCTACATGTGACGGAACAGCGCCAAGTAGGGCGCGCTGACCGGCAGCGTTTCGGGCCGGCCGCGCAGGCGCACGGTGCCGCGGCCACTGTCGTCGCGGACGATGCCGGCGATGGCCTTGAGGTTGACGATGGTCGAGCGGTGCACCTGGCGGAAGGCGTTGGGGTCGAGCATCGCCAGCAGGTCGCGGATCGGCGTGCGCAGCAGCGCCTCGCCGTCCGCGGTGACCACGGTGGTGTACTTGTTGTCGGCGCGGAAGTAGGCCACGTCGTCGACCAGGATCAGCCGTGTCTCGCGACCGGCGCTGGCGGTGATCCAGGTCAGCGGCTCGCGTTCGGGCGTCCGCGGCAGCCCCTGGCGGAGGTGCTCGAGCAGGGTCGACAGCGCCCCGGCATCCGGTTGCGCGTCGCGGGCCTGCAGGCGCTGCACGGTCGCGGCCAGCCGCCCCGGTGCCACCGGCTTCAGCAGGTAGTCGACCGCGCCGCGTTCGAAGGCATCGATGGCGTACTGGTCGTAGGCGGTGACGAACACCACCTGCGTGCGCGGGCTGAGCTGCGGGATGGCCGCGGCGACGTCGAGGCCGGTGAGGCCGGGCATGCGGATGTCGAGGAAGGCGATGTCGGGCTGCAGCTCGCCGAGCGCTTCCAGCGCGGCGGCGCCGTCCTCGCACTCGGCCACCACCTGCAGCGCGGGCCAGGCCCGGCGCAGCTGGTCGAGCAGCGCCTGGCGCAACAGGGCCTCGTCCTCGGCGACTAGGCAGGTGCGGACGGCGTCAGACATGGTCTGCCCTCGCGGCGTCGGTGGCGGGAACGGTGATGGTTGCGGCCACGCCGCTGGGGAAGTTGGCGACCACGGCCAGCGATGCCGCGCCGCCGAACAGCAGCCGCAGGCGTTCGCGCACGTTCTTCAGGCCGATGCCGGTGCCGGTGGTGCGGGCGTTGAAGCCGTCGCCGTCGTCGGCCACCGTCACCGCCACGGTGCCGGTCTCGTCGTCGCGCCGCGCCCGGATCCACACCGTGCCGCCGCCGGTGCGCGGCTCCAGGCCATGCTTGATCGCGTTCTCCACCAGGGTCTGCAGCATCATCGGCGGCAGCGGCGTGGCGCGCAGCGGCTCCGGGATGTCCACCTGGACCGACAGCCGCGGCCCCATGCGGATGCGCAGGATCTCCAGGTAGGCGATGGCGCGCTCGAGTTCGGCGCCGAGCGTCGACAGCGTGTCGTCGGTGCGCGGAAGCGAATGCCGCAGGTACTGGATCAGGTGGCCGAGCATCTCGTCGGCGCGGGCGGGGTCGCTGCGGGTCAGCAGCTGCGCGCTCGCCAGCGTGTTGTAGAGGAAGTGCGGCTCCACCTGCGCGTGCAGCAGGCTCAGGCGCGCCACCGTGAGTTCCTTCTCGCTGGAGGTCTGCACGGCGTCGGCCTTCTCGCTGCGGCGACGCTCGGCGACGCGGCGGCTGATCGCGCGCGTGATCGCCTCGGCGTTCTCGAAGTTGGTGCCGTCGTCGACCAGGAACCAGTCGCTCCAGGCCGGCGTCTCCGGCTCGCAGATCAGGGTGACGCTGCCGCTGTCGTGCCCGGGCGTGACCGTCGCGAGCAGCTGGTTGCGCGGCGTGCCGAACCACGACAGCGGGTTCCAGCGGCCGCCGGGGCGCTCGGCATCGTGGCTCGGGCGCTCGACCCTGGCGCGGACCTGCAGGCTGTCGCGCGCGCTCTCCACCTGCTGCACGCGCGGCAGCTCGCGGATCGCGGCATCGAGCAGGTCGAAGGCCTCGCCGGCCTCGAGCGGGATCTCCACCTGGCGGCGCTGGCGATTGTCCAGCGCGGCCTTGTCGACGCCCCCCGCGATCAGGCGCACCCGGCCGACGTGCGAGAGCGCCCCCGCCACCACCATCGCCATCGTCAGCATGCCGGCGATGACCACCGGCCACTCCAGGCGGCCCAGGAGTGGCAGCTCCGACCACAGGCCCGCGGCCAGGAACACCACGACCAGCCAGGCGATGGCGATGCGGAGGACGAACGAGAAGCTTCTGATCACGATGGTGTCCCGGCGCCGCAAGGGGTGTGCGGCAGAGGATGGGCCAGGGCCCCGGTGCCGCCAATCCCTGTTGCGACGGATGCGGGCATGGCGCGACGGAACGCCTCCCTCGCGGCGCGGCAGCCCGCCGCGGGCCCGGCGGACAGGCTAGGGAACGCCCCAAGGTGCGCAGGGCCGCCGTCCGGTGCAGGATCGGCGCAACGATGCAGGACTGTGCCTGCCGCCAGCGTCCAGGAGCCGACCCATGCCCGTGATGATGCACGACGGTGGCCGCTACAGTCCGCCGCCCCCGCCGCCCCCACCGCCGCCGCCGACGCCGGCCAACCTGCAGGCGGCGGATCCGCGCACGGCGAATGCGTCGATCGCGCAGATGACGCCGCCGCAGCAGGCGCGGCTGACTGGCGACGTCGCCGCCATGCCGGTGGCCGAACGCACCGCCCTGCTCAACGACCTCGCGACGAAGCTCGAGTCGGAGCAACTGGTCGCGCTGGAGCCGGTGTTCGGCCAGGGCGCGGTGCGCGAGGCGGTCGAGACCCGCAGCAGCGCCACGGTCCGCGAGGCGTACACCCAGCAGGCACCGTCCACGCCCGCCACCCCCGCTGCCAGCGCATCGGAACAGGTGGCACATGCGCAGGCGGACTACGAGGACCACGTCGCCAGCCACGGCCTGCCGGCGCAGGCGCTGATGACCGAACTGATGGTCGAACACCAGGCCGAGCCGGCGTATCTCGCGGAGATGGTGCGCCTGGCCCACGCAGACGGCACGCTGGAGATGGCGCTCAACCCCATGCAGGGCGGCCTGTACGAGCGCGACGGCGAGGCTTACAGCTGGACCGACGACGGCGGCGTGGGTGGCGATGCGCGGCGCAGCGCGTTCGAGACCGCGATCACCGCCGCACTCGACCGAGGCACGCTGACCCCGACCGACATCCGCGCACTCGGCGCCAACAGCAGCGGCTGGCAGGACGTGGCCAGCCGCGTCGGCGTTGCCCAGGTCGGCACCACCGAGGCCACCGCCGCCACGTCGACGGAGCTGTCGGAGCTCAACGAGGCCCAGGCCGAGGCGCAGGACGATGCGCTGCGCCTGGACGAGAAGCTGGGCGGCCTGCTGGCGCAGGCCGGCCCGATGACCCCGGAACAACAGGCGGCCTTCGTCGAGGCCTACCGCAACGACCCGGAGAACAAGCCGACCTACGACAAGGCCATCGAGGCCAACGCCGGACTCGCCGAGTACATGGGCGCAAACCGCGATGCCGTGCTCGATGCCGCCGTGCGCGATCCCGAGGTCGCGCAGCAGGTCAACGATGCGATCGAGGCGATGGCCACACACGGCCACGGCGTCGAGGCGCTGGAACTGCTGGCCGAGATCCAGCGCGTCCCCGACTCGGCGCTGGGCGACGCCTTCGCCGGCTTCACCGGGCTCTCGGACGACGTGCTGACCGATGCCGCGTCGTCGGCGATGTCGGAACTGCTGGCGCGCAACGACGGCAGCGTCACCCAGGCCCAGGCGCAGTTCACCACGCTGATGGGCGCCTTCGGGCAGGGCGCCCCGGCGTGGGGCGGGTACAAGGAGGTCACTGACGGCCTGGCACTGCTGGATGCATTCGCCAACGGCGACTACCGCGCCGTCGACATGTACGCCCGGCAGTACGACAACTCGAAGCCGCTGTTCCGCGCGTTCGCCGCAGGCGGCGTGGTGCTCGGCTCGGTCTCGGCCGTCAACAACGCCACCAACGAGGAATACGCGCTGGCGATCGGCGGGCTGGCGCAGTCCGGCGAGAACGGTGCGCGCCTCGTCTCGGGCGCCATGACCAGCCTCGCCGACAGCGGCCGGTTGGCGCAGTACGCCGGCACGTTCGCCGACGCCGGCGGCTTCGCCGCGCGGCTGGCGCCCGGGCTGGGCCTGATCGCCAGTTCCGCATCGCTGGTCAACAGCATCGACGAGGCGTCCGACGGCAACGCCGGCTACGCGATCGCGGCCGCGGGCGACGTGCTCGGCGTGCTCGGCGGTGCGTTCGAGCTGTTCCCGCTGACGGCACCCGCCGGCTTCATCGTGTCGGGCATCGGCGCCGTCGTGTCCGGCCTGGGCTCGTTCGTCGGCGAGCTCATCAACGGCAACGAGCGGCGCGAGGACATCGAGCGTTACCTGACCGAGGCGGGGGTCGACCCCGACATCGTCGGCGAGATGGCGTCGCGGGGTTCGGACCTGTTCGATATGGCGGAGACGCTGGACATGGACGCCGGAGAGGTGCAGGCGCTGCTGGCGAGTCATCCCGAGGTGGCGATGTCCGCGGGCCACCTGGGCATCTTCGGCGACACCGCCGATGCCCTGGGGCTGACGGGCAGCGAGGTGGTGTCGTTCGCCGGGCGGCTGGCGCAGGACGATCCCAACTTCGCGTGGACGCTGTTCAATGCCGGCAGCAGCGCCGGCAGCCTCTACGGCGACCAGCGCGCGGCGTTCCTGCGCGATCAGGTCGAGATCAACTTCGCGCAGGCCGCGGCGTACGCGGAATCAGCGTCGCCCGAGCTCTTCGGCGAGGCGGCGGAGCAGCGCGAGCGGGCCTCGAGCGACTTCCAGCTGGCCGGCAGCTCGATGAGCTGGGAACTCGGCGTCGGCAACCTGCTGACCGGCAACGACCACCCCGCCTACCGTGCCGAGATCATCGGCACGCTGCATGAGGAAGGGCGCCTGGAGATGTGGGCGCAGCACATCGGCGGCTATGGCGGCGATTGGGCCGAGGCCGGGCGCGCGGCGCTCGACAACGCCGTGGAGGCCGGTGTGATCAGCCGCTCCGATGCCGACGCCGCCGAGGCGTACCTCGGCTGATCGCGGAGCGGGCAGCCATGCGCTGCCCGCTCAGATCTCGAAGCGGTAGCTCAGCTTGACCAGCAGCTGCTCGTCGTCGCGCAGGTCGAAGCTCTCGCGCAGCAGCCGTCCGGTGCCGTCCGAATACGGCTCCTCCAGGTAGCCGCCGCGGGCGTAGACGACGTACAGGTACGACAGCGGCGCCAGTTCCCAGCGGTAGCGCACCTGGAAGCCGAGGTTGCGCACGCTGAAGTCCTCGACGGGCTCGTCGCTGGCGACCGCCTGGCCGTCGACGCCGACACGCCAGGCCTGGCGCAGGTCGGCGTCGAGCGCGATCGCCTGCAGCTTCACGCGCAGTTCCTGCCGGTCGCCGATGGTCCAGTCGAGGCCTGCGTCGATATGCGCCTCGTTGCGTTCGAAGCTGCCGACGAGGTTCTCGCGCTGCCACACCAGCCAGTCGCGCGCGCGGTCGAGGTAGCCGCCGCCGACCAGGCTGAAGGCGTCGCTGACGAAGTAGGTCGCCTCGTAGCTCACGGCGTGGCCGATCTCGTCGTTGCCGGCCAGGCCGCCGGTGAACACCTCGGCCTCGACCTCGTGCGCCCAGTTGCCCTTGCGCGGGCGGTCGAACTCGAAGAAGGCATTGAAACTGGCGGGCTTGCGCAGCGAGCCGTGGCCGCGGGTCAGCAGGTCGTCGACGCCTGCGCTGTTGATGTTCACCTGCGCGTATTCGAAGCTGCCATTGCGCAGCCGGCTCTCGCGGCTCAGCCGGAACTGCTCGTTCAGCTTTTCGCCCCGGTTGTTGTAGTTGCGGCTGACGCGGCCGCGCCAGTCATTGGACGCATAGCGCGAGGACGCCGGCAGTTCGGTGAACCGGCGTTGCAGCTGCCAGTGCAGGTAGTTGGTGCTGTTGCGCGCGAGGTAGCCGGCGTCGTTGAGCTGCAGGTCGTTGCCGAAGTGCATCGCGATCCACTGCTGGCGCCAGCCACGATCCATCTCGTAGTCCGCCCAGACGGTGGCGCCGACGTCGCTCGTGTCCTCGCCCGCCTGCTCCACGTCGCTGCCGATGAGCCGCGTGCGCACGTTCCAGCGCGCGGTGGGGCGCCAGTTGTGGTCGACGCCCAGCACCATCGCTTCGCGGTCCAGGAACGGGCGCTCGACCTGGGTCAGCATCAGGCCGAGGTTCTGGGTGCTGAAGTCGTGCACCAGGCGCAGCGCGCGGAACGAACGCCCCACGTCATCGCCCTCGTCGGCGGCGAACAGCCCGTACTTGGTGGCGCCGATGCTGCCGTCGACCTTGAGCGCGGCGGTGATGTCGCCGGCGCCATCGCCGTCGTCGGCCGGGCCGCCGATCCGTCGGGTATAGAGCAGCTGGCTGAAGTCGGACGGCGTGGTGAATTCGAACAGGCCCTGGTTCTCGGTGAAGAACGGGCGCTTGTCGCTGACGAAGGTCTCGGTGGCGCTGAAGTTCACCACCAGGTCGTCGCTCTCGACCTGGCCGAAGTCGGGATTGATCGTGGCCGCCAGCTGGAACTGGCCGCTGGGCTTCCAGAACAGGTCGGCGCCGGCATCGAACTCGGTGCCGCTGCCGGCGAGGTCGTGCAGGCCCGACACGTAGGGCGTCACCGCCAGCAGCGAGGCGCTGTACGCGGGCATCGTCACCGGCGCGAACTCGGATACGAAGCGCGGCCGCTCGAAACTCGCCGCCGGCCAGGCCACGCGTTCGCCGGTGGCGCCGGTGACGCGGTCGAGGTAGACGTTGATCGTGCGCGCGTCGCCCGCGGCGCGCGGCATGGCGGCGATGTACCAGGGGATCAGCATTTCCACCGACCAGCCCTCGGCATCCTCGGCCACGGCATGGCGCCAGTTGCCGTCCCAGTCGTCGTTGAACTGGGTCTCGTTGGTGATCACGGCATCGGAGATGCCGTTGGTCGACGACACGGTGAAGTTGTAGCCGGTACGGCCGCCGCCATCGAAGTCGACCATCAGGTTGACGCGGTCCACCTGCTCGTCGAAATCCCGCTGCACGCGCTGCCGGGTCCGCGGCACGCCGGGCGGCTGGGTGTTGCGGAAGCCCACGGCGAGCCCATCTGGCGTGGCCAGAATCCAGGCCTCCGTCGCCAGCGTCGCCGGGTTGCCGGTCAGCGGCTGCACCTGCCGGAAATCGGTCACGTGCTGCGCCCCGGCCCACTCCGCCGGCTCGATGCGCCCGTCCACCTCGATGGCGCCCGCAACGCAGGGGACAGCCAGCAACAGGGCGAGGATCAGGCAGGAGGTGCGCATGCGGTGGCGGGCTCGTTCGTGGCGCGCAATCATGCGCCCCGCCCCCTCTCTCCACCGAATGGCGAAGGTCATGCAAACCCTGGTCCTCTCGGCTGCATCCTCCTGCGGTCAAGGCAGTGGGTTTCGCGAGCGTGAGGCGGCGGGCGGGGCAGTCTGCTTTTCCCTCGGTCAGGGCATCCTGCCCTGACTCGGGCGCCGCACATCCATGTGCGGCTTGTCGCAGACCACCCCACCCACCGCCTCACGCCCCACCATTCGCCCGGTGCCCGTGGCACGAGCACCAGCGGCAACGCGAGCACGTTCGGCTGTTCGCTGGCCGGAGAAGCGAAACCACACGTGTGCGTGCGGGGGGATAGGTGGGGGGTGCGGAAAGTGGGCCATGGGTGAGCGCAGGCCGCTTGCGCGGCACTGCCGCGCGGCTGGTGCGAACGCCCGGCGCGCTGCGCCGGGCCGGAACGCCGCAGGCGGGCCCACGGCCCTGAGTCAGGCCATGGATGGTCTGACCGAAGGGTGGAGCACCCCCCGCCTGTCCCCACGCTCCGGCCGAAGCCCGGACGCCCAGGCTTTCCGTCGCACTACGGGGGCAGGGTTTCAGTCGGTGATGGTCCAGCCGGAGAGCTCGGTGCGGCTGGCGCGGCCGTCGGCGTCGGCGTCGACGCCGCCGAATTCGCGGGCGAGGTTCTCGTGGGCGGCGGCTTCGGCGCGGCTGATGTAGCCGTCGCCGTTGGTGTCGAGCGCCTCGAAGCTGATGCGGTAGCCCTGGCGGGCGACGGCGTCGGGTTCCCAGGAGCGCACCGTCACCGGCGTGCCATCCATGTCGAAGGAGACCGTGCCGGTCTGGCGCGTGGCGGGCAGGGTGGAGGCGGACGTCGGGGACCCGGTGGGCAGGCGCTCGGTTTCCACCGGCGTCGGTGACTGCGCGGCCGCGGGTGCCGCGGCGGCGAGGCAGGCGAGCGCGAACGCGAGCGTGGTCGGGCGAGTGGTCATGGTGGCGTCCCTCTGCTGGCGAAGCGCGCATGGTAGCGCCGGCGTGCGCGATGGCCGCTGAAGCAGGCTTCACGGGCGCGTCGCGCCGGATCACGTGGGGACCACGAAGTCGGCGCTAGGTTCGCCGACTCCGACAAGCCGATGCGCGTGCAGCGCGCAAGGGCGCGAAGCACGAGGTCAATCGATGAACCAGCCCCCGCAGCAGCAGGAATTCCCCGGCTCCGACGAGAAGCTCACGCCGCGCGCCGACCATGGCGAGGACAGCTACAAGGGCTGCGACAGGCTCGTCGACAGGGTCGCGGTGATCACCGGCGGCGACAGCGGCATCGGCCGCGCCGTGGCGCTGGCGTTCGCACGCGAGGGCGCCGACGTCCTGATCAGCTACCTCGACGAGCACGAGGACGCCGAGGAGTCGAAGCGCTGGGTGGAGCAGGCCGGCCGCCGCTGCGTGCTGGTGCCCGGCGACATCGCCGACCCGGCGCACTGCCGCGCCATCATCCAGCGCGCGGTGGACGAGTTCGGGCGCATCGACATCCTGGTCAACAACGCCGCCTACCAGATGACGCGCGAGAGCCTGGAGGAGATCCCGGACGAGGAATGGGACCGCACCTTCCAGGTCAACATCACCGCGATGTTCCACCTGTGCAAGGCCGCGGTGCCGCACATGAAGCCGGGCGCCTCGATCCTCAACACCACCTCGATCAACTCCGACAAGCCGAAGCCCACGCTGCTGCCCTACGCCGCCACCAAGGGCGCCATCGCCAACTTCAGCGCAGGCCTGGCGCAACTGCTGGCGGAGAAAGGCATCCGCGTGAACTCGGTGGCACCGGGACCGATCTGGACGCCGCTGATCCCGTCGACCATGCCACCGGACCAGGTCGAGGAATTCGGCTCCCAAGTGCCGATGAAGCGCGCCGGCCAGCCGAAGGAGGTGGCGGCGGTGTTCGTGTTCCTGGCCTCCGACGAGGCCAGCTATGTCACCGGCGCGCGCTACGCGGTCACCGGCGGCACGCCGATCCTGTAGTGCGGCGGCGGCGGCGCACGTCGCCGCGTGGCGTCTGCATCGCCAGCGCCCTCACCCACGCGCGACCTGCCGTGTACTGCAACGAAAGCCTGTTGCGGTCAGGGCGTCGCCGGCCGTGCCCCGCGCGGCGGTCGTGGCGGCACCACCACCGTCGTCGCTTTGTTGGCGATGATGTAGGGGCGCAGGTCGTCGACGCGGTCCACCTTGCCGATCGCCCGCTCGGCGAACCTGCGTGCGGTGATGCGCACGTGGCAGTTCTGGAACGGGGCGGCGGCGTTGCGGCCCTTGGACACGTAGACCACGCGGTCGTCGCGGTCGCGGCCCAGCACCAGGCGCTCCTGACCGTGGCTGGTGCGGTAGATGCAACCGGCCTCGATGTCGGTTTCGGCCATGGCCATGGGCGGTGCTCGGAAGCTGGGGGAGCGACAGCGTAACGCGAGGCGCGGGTGCCGCATCCGGCGCCCGCGTTTCGCGCATCGATCACGACGGCGGTGGAAAGGTGCAGCCACACGTCTCGATCCGGAGTACGACGATGAGCAACGAGAATCCCACCCGCCCCGCGGCGCCCAATGACGAGAAGAGCGTCGGCAGTGGCGGCCCCGCCTCGGCCGGCCCGCGCCAGGGCGGTACGGACCCGCGCATGGACCAGGCGCTGGACACCATCGGCGTCGACGACCAGGGCGACCTGCTCGATGTCGAACTGGACGACCAGCCGGGCGACCAGCGCGGCGACGGCCCGTCGTTCATCGACGACGTCCGCAGCGACAGCGGAGACGACGAGGCCAACGAGCGCCGCTGAGCGCCCACGCCCGGGCCTGGAAGGCCTGCCAGCGTCTGGCGGTCGCGCCTGCTAGATTCGCGCCACGCCCCCGCCGGGGCAGGGAGCGACCGTGGCTGCAGGCACCCAGGAACTGGAAGCGTTCGTCCGTGACGCGCTGGCCCGCGGCGCGTCGCGGCCGTCGATCGAGGCCGCGCTCGCCGCGGCCGGCTGGCCGCAGGAGCAGGTGCGCAGCGCGCTGGCGGCCTGGGCCGAGGTGCCGTTCGCGGTCCCGGTGCCGCGCCCGCGCCCCTACCTGTCGGCGCGCGAAGCCTTCTTCTACCTGGTGCTGTTCGCCACGCTGTATGCCTGGGCCTACCACCTCGGCAGCCTGCTGTTCGACCTGATCGCGTACGCGTGGCCCGATCCCGCCGAAGCGGACTGGCGAGCGGGCGGGCGGCCGCGCTCGATGCGGTTCTCGGTGGCGACGCTCGTCGTGGCCTTCCCGGTGTTCCTGCTGGTGGCGCGCCGCCTCGGCCGCGAGCTGGCGCGCAACCCGGTGAAGCGGTTGTCCGCGATCCGCCGCTGGCTGACCTACATGACCCTGTTCATCGCCGCCGCTGTGCTGGTGGGCGACTCGGTCGCGCTGGTCTACAACCTGCTGGGCGGCGAACTCACGGCACGTTTCTTCGCCAAGGTGCTGGTGGTGGCGGCGATCGCCGGCGGCATCTTCGGCTACTACCTGCTCGACCTGCGCCGCGAGGAGCAGGAGCCATGAACGCCGACCGGCTGGGGCGCGCCCTCGCGGTCGCGGCGGCCATCGCGATCGTTGCCGCCATCGCGATGGCGGTCTGGGTGATGGGCGGGCCGGGGCAGCAGCGCCAGGTGCGGCTGGACGAGCGCCGCGTCGCCGACCTCGCGCGGATCGCGCGCCAGGTGGAGGCGCATGCCGGGCGCACGGGCGAGTTGCCCCGCAACCTTGGCGTGGTCGCGGCACAGCCTGGGCTCGCGCTGTCGGTCGCCGATCCGGTGACCGGCACGCCGTACGGCTACGAGCGGCTCGCTTCACGCCGATACCGCCTGTGCGCGGTCTTCGCCACGGATACCGCGGCGGGTCCTGCCGCCGCGGCCCGCCACGGTGACGAGTGGAGCCACGGCATGGGCCGCGGCTGCTACGACCGCACCGTGGCCGCCCCTGCAAGCGCGGAAGCAGCCGTGCCCTGAGCCCTTGGCCGCGGTCTGGCGGTTCAGGCGTTGGACCGGGCGCCGGGCGTGGAACGCCGGCCCTGGTGCGCGGATCCCCCGCATGCACCCGTCATGGAGACACCTGCATGCAGATCCGGATCGCTTCCCTCCTGGCCGCCGCGTGGCTGTCGCTCGCGCCGTCGTCCGCGCGTGCGGATGACCCACCGCCCGCGCAGGCCGTGGTGACCCCGCCGGCGAAGGGGCCGTCCCAGGTCGTGGTGACCCCGCCGGCGACGAAGCCCTCCCAGGTCGTCGTGACGCCGCCCGCGCGAGGTCCGTCCCGCGCGGCGCCGGTCCAGCGCCCGAACAGCGCTCGCGAACGCGTCGTCAGCGACGTGGTGGTGACCCCACCCGCGCCGCGCACCGCGCCGGAGCCTGCGCGACAGGAGCGGCGGCCGGCGCGGGCGCAGGACGACATGGCACTGGCGCCGGTGCGGCTCGAGGCCGCGTCGGCAATCAGCCAGGGCACGCGCGACCATGCGCTGGCGGCGGCATCGCGCGAGCTGACGCCGGTCGCGGCGCTGGTGGGTTTCACGCTGCAGTATCCCGGCAGCCGGGACCACAAGCTGCGGCGGTTCGGGGTACTGGCGCGCGATGGCGAGGTCGAGCTGTCGCTGGCGGACCGCGGCTCGAGCGGCCCGTTCGAGGGCCGGGCGCAGTACATGGTGCTGGACCGTGGCGCGGTCGGCGAAGTCACGGCCTACGGCGGCGGTGCGTTCGAGATCCCGCTGCCCACGCCACCTCGGCCGGGCTCGACGCTCGTCCTGCGCGGCTTCGAGTTCCAGCGCGATGCCGGGACCGACGCCAACCTCCGCCAGGTCGGGGTGTGGCTGGATGGCGAGCGCAACGTCGCGCGGGTGTCGCTGGTGGACGACCAGGGCGCGGACTTCCGCGGCTTCGACGAGGTGCTGATGAATGCCTTCCTGGCCGGCAACCTGCCGTTCGGCATCCTCGCCGGGACCACCGCCTCGATCGCCGACGGGGTCGACCGCCTCGAGGCGGCGGGAGGCCCGCATCGGGCGTATGCCGTCACGGTGCAGTACGCGTGGGTGCCCGACGATGCCGCGGGCGCACAGGGGCGCCTCAGCGGCTCCCGCGAACGCGCGGTGTCCGGGCGCCGGCCGACGTCGGTGGCTGCGCTCCAGGGCTTCGACTTCACGTTCGGCAACGGCGACCACCATCTCGGCGCGATCGCGGTATCGCCGCGGACGGCGACTCCCGCGACCTTCCGTGACTCGAACCTGGACGACCCGATGCAGTGGCGGATCGGCTACGTCGAACTCGCCACCGGTGGCGCCGACGCGGGCCCGGTGCGCGTGGACGCATCGCGGCGGCGCTAGCCGCGCGCGGGCGCGGCCCCGTTTCCGCGTGCGAAGGCGAGCGCCGCGGCCATCGCGGCCGGCAGCACGGTGCGGTGGCCCTCGCCCTCGAACAGCTCGAACCTGCAGTCGATCCCGCGGGCCGCGAGCAACTCCGCCAACCCGCTGGCGTTGGCGATCATGTGGCGTTCGCCCAGCATCGCAGCGGCGGCCTCGCCTTCGACTTCGGCCGGTTTCTCCGGGCCCGCGGCCTGCTCTTCCGAGCCCACCGTCAGCAGGAGGCGGGCACTCCGCAACGGCGTCCAGTCGAAGGCCTCCGCGTCCTCCAGCAGCCGCCCCTGGTCCCACCACACCGACGGGCTCGCGGCGACGTGGCGCTGGAACGCGCCCGGCCGCCGCATCAGCGCCAGCAGCACGCACAGCCCGCTCAGCGAATGGCCGGCAAGCGTCTGGCGGCCGGGGTTGATCGGCAGTGTCTCGAGGTAGTGCGGCTGCACCGTCCCGGTGAGGAACTCCAGGAACGCCTCGACGTTGCCGTCCTCGCGCCAGGCGTCATCACTGCCGTGCGGCGGTGGAACCTCGTGCAAGGCCGGCAGGGTGAAGTCGCGCCGGCGCAGGTTCTGGTCGACGCCGCCTTCGTTGTCCCAGCCGATGCCGACGACGGCGATATCGTCCGCGCCGGCTTCGTCGATCGCGTGCCGCATCGGCGCCCACGTCGTCGGCGTGTCCAGCAGCCAGACGACCGGGTAGCCGCCTTTCGGCGCGTCGCCGGAGGGCACGTGGAGGTGGATGGCATATCCACGGCCCTGCGTGCTGGTCAGCCGCTCCATGGCCGGACCTGCAGGACAGTGGCCGCCAGACGCCCGCGCATGCGGACCTCAGACCCGCGGCGGGTCGCTTTCCCGCGACCAGTGCCGGTGCAGCGCCACGGCCGCGATGAAACGCTTCCAGGTGTCGGCGCCGGCGGTGGCCGCGATCACGCCCGGATCGTCGCCGTCGCCCGCGATGCCGGCCTGCCGCAGCAGCGACACCGAAGCGCCCAGCGCAAGCAGCGTCTTCGCGTGCCGGTACTGGTCCTTGACGTGCTCGAGCGTGCGCCCGTCGGCGGCGAGCGCCGCCACGCCGGCCTCGCCATCGGGCAGCACCATCGCGTCGAACAGGAACCCGGGCTCGTTCTCCATGGACACGTCGGCCTCGAGCGCGACGCCGTCCGCGGTCCGCACCGGCCCGATCCGCGTGCCCATCAGGCGCGGCACCGCACCGGCCTCCAGCAGCACGGCCTGCAGTTCCGACACCGCGGCGCCGTCGATGCCGTCGGCGACCAGGATCGCGATCTTGCGCGTGCGGATGCTGCCGTCGCCGGGGCGCGCCAGCAGCGACAGCGCCGGCGACGTCGTCACCTCGGGCTTCGGCGGCTTCGACAGCACGCGTGGCATCGGCTCCGGCAGAGCCATGCCGAGGCCCGCGGCAACCTGCTTCGCAAGGTCATCGGAGGCGTTGCGCAGCATCGACACGATGCGCTCGCGGATCGCCGGCACCGTGACCTTGCTCAGTTCGAAACGGAAGGCCGCGGCGATGTGGGCCTGTTCGACCGGCGTCTGCGAGTTGAAGAACAGCGCCGCCTGGTTGTAGTGCTCGGCGAACTTCTCCGGCTTGCCGCGCACCTCGTGCTGCTCCACCGGCTCCGGGAACGACACGTAGCCGGCAACACCTGCCTGGTGCGGGCAGCCGCCGCCGAGCGAGTTCGGCTCGTACGACACCCGGCCACGATGGATGGCCTGGCGATGCAGGCCGTCGCGCTGGTTGTTGTGCACCGGCGCGATCGGGGCGTTGATCGGGATCTCGTGGAAGTTCGGCCCCCCCAGGCGCGTGAGCTGGGTGTCGACGTAGGAGTGGATGCGCCCGGCCAGCAGCGGATCGTTGCTGAAGTCGATGCCGGGCACCACGTGCGCGGTGCAGAAGGCCACCTGCTCGGTCTCGGCGAAGAAGTTGTCGGGATTGCGGTTCAGCACCATGCGCCCGACCGGGCGCACCGGCACCAGCTCCTCGGGGATGAGCTTCGTGGAATCGAGCACGTCGAAGCTGAAAGCCTCGGCGTCCGCCTCGCTGAAGAGCTGCAGCCCGAGTTCCCATTCCGGGTACTCACCGGCCTCGATCGCCTCCCACAGGTCGCGGCGGTGGTAGTCCGGGTCGGCGCCGGAGACCTTGACCGCTTCGTCCCACACCTGCGAATGCGTGCCCAGCTTCGGCGTCCAGTGGAACTTCACGAAGGTCGACTCGCCGGCCGCGTTGACCAGGCGGAAGGTGTGCACGCCGAAGCCCTGCATCATCCGGTAGCTGCGCGGGATCGCGCGATCCGACATCTGCCACATCAGCATGTGGGTAATCTCGGGCATCAGCGATGCGAAATCCCAGAACGTGTCGTGCGCCGAAGCCGCCTGCGGCATCGCATGGTGCGGCTCGGGCTTCACCGCGTGCACCAGGTCCGGGAACTTCATCGCGTCCTGGATGAAGAACACCGGCATGTTGTTGCCCACCAGGTCCCAGTTGCCTTCGTCGGTGTAGAACTTGACCGCGAACCCGCGCACGTCGCGCGCGGTGTCCTTGGACCCGCGCTCGCCGGCGACGGTGGAGAAGCGCACGAACACCGGCGTGATCTTGCCCGCGGCCTGGAACGGCGCCGCGCGGGTGATGTCGGTGAGTGCCTCGTAGGCTTCGAAGTAGCCGTGCGCCGCCGAGCCGCGCGCGTGCACGATGCGCTCCGGGATGCGCTCGTGGTCGAAGTGGGTGAGCTTCTCGCGGAGGATGAAGTCCTTGAGCAGCGCCGGCCCGCGCAGGCCGGCCTTGAGCGAGTTCTGGTTGTCGGCGACCGGCACGCCCTGGTTGGTGGTGAGGCGCTGGCCGTCGGCACTGACGCGCACGCGGTCGAGCGGCCTGGTGGTCGGATCGGCACCGGCCGCAGGCGGTGCGCCGGTCTTCGCGGACACGTTGGTCTCGCGCAGCGAGCTCGCGGTCACCAGGTCGGACGGCGGCGCGACGTGCTGGCCCTCGGGCGGCGCCAGGCCATTGGCAAGGCCATGTTCGGACGCCTTGTTCGCATTGTGGCCCATGGCGACGACGGTGGCGTTGGTGTCGGCGGCCTGGCGGGTGGCGAGATCGTCGACGTCCCGCGGCGGGGGGCTTGACCCGGCACTGTCGCTGTTGCGCGCGGCGGCCTTCGCCGCGGTGGCCTTGCTGGACGGCTTCTTCGAGGGCATCGCGGTTCTCGGCGGGAGGGGGAGGAGAGGGACCGTAGTGGATGCGGGATCAAGGCGGCGTGCGGCCCGTTCACGCCGCGACGTCGCCGCGACGGACGCTATGGCCGGCGGCGCGCAGGCCTGCCCGGCACCCGCGACTGGAACGCGGCCGCGTTCGGGGTGGCGTGCGAATGTGCGGTGTTGTCGAACATGACCCAGCACTCGCCGCCGGCCGCAGGCGGAGACGCGTGGACGGCCCCGGCAAGCGTGTCGAGCGACGCATCGCCATAGGCGCTGTAGTAGATCCGTGGCGATCCGTGCCAGCGCCAGTAGCGCAGGTGGGGATCGCCGCCGGGGACCGCCGCCGCCGGCACCGGGGCGGGATCGGCGGCGACGCGGGCGATGCGGTGCCTGGACCACATTGCGTCGACGCGCGGCGCGAACCAGCTGGCGTGGCGCGGCTCGCAGGCCACGCCGCCGTCCCAGCGCCGTCGCAGCATGGCGAAAAAGGTCGCGGCGATCCGGGCGTCGAAGGCAAGGCTCGGCGGCAGTTGCACCAGCAGGCACGTCAGCTTGCTGCCGAGGCCCTGGACCTCGCCGAGGAAGCGGTCGAGCAGCGGTCCGGCCGCCTGCAGGCGCGCATCGTGGGTGATCGTGCGTGGCAGCTTGGCGCTGAAGCGGAAGTCGCGCGGGACGGTGTCGGCCCAGCGCGCCCAGGTCGCGTGCCGGTGGGGGCGGTGGAACGACGAGTTGACCTCGGCGGCATCGAAACGGGTGGCGTAGCGCGCGAGTGCGCTGTCGCCCTCGGCGAACAGGTCGCGGTGCGCGCTGGCGATCGACCAGCCGGCGGTGCCGGTGCGGATGCGCGGGGACGTGCGCGAGCGAGCGGCCATGCGTGCCCGGAGCTGGTGGCGGGCGGCATCGATAGCAGGACGTGCGGCGCCAGGTCGTGAAGCCGCGATGCGGAGCGGCAGGGCACCTGCAGCCCCGCCGCTCGTGCGCGCGTGCGCGGGATGTTGACGCCCGACTCACCGGAGCCGCCGATACTGCGCCGATGCCCGAAGGCCCGTCCATCGTCATCCTGCGCGAGGAGGCCGCGCGCTTCGCCGGCCGCAAGGTGCTGCGGGTGTCCGGCAACAGCACTCAGGACATCATGCGCCTGCACAACCGCAAGCTGCTGGCGCTGCGCAGCTGGGGCAAGCACTTCCTGCTGGAGTTCGACGGCTTCGCCGTGCGCATCCACTTCCTCCTCTTCGGCAGCTACCGGATCAACGAGGGCAAGGACCGGCCGCCGCGGCTGTCGCTGGGTTTCAGCAAGGGCGAGGAGCTGAACTTCTACGCCTGCTCGGTGCGCTTCATCGAGGGCGACCTCGACGACACCTACGACTGGACCGCGGACGTCATGAACGACGCCTGGGACCCGGCCGCCGCGCGCCGCAAGCTGCGTGCGCGTCCCGCGCTGCTGGCGGCGGACGCGCTGCTCGACCAGGACGTGTTCGCCGGCGTCGGCAACATCATCAAGAACGAGGTGCTGCACCGCATCCGCGTGCACCCTGAGAGCGAGGTCGGCGCACTGCCGGCGCGCAAGCTGTCGGAACTGGTGGCGCAGGCACGGGAATACAGCTTCGACTTCTACGAGTGGAAGAAGGCCTTCGTGCTGAAGAAGCACTACCAGGTGCATACGAAGACCACGTGCCCGCGCGACGGCAACACGCTCAGCTATCGCAAGCACCTCGGCCAGGCGCAGCGCCGCGCGTTCTGGTGCGATGCGTGCCAGAGGTTGTACGCCACGGACTGAAAGCCGGTTTTACTCCCTGTAGGAGCGGCCGCGGGCCGCGACCGCTCTGCTGCGAATGCCGCCGGAAAGTGGCTCTT
>JAYRUX010000002.1:0-351377 GCA_041918855.1 Luteimonas sp. | reverse complement strand
GAGGCGTTGCTCGACAGCCTGCATGGCGCCGGGGCGGCACCCGGCGCCATGCCGGCACCGGCACCGGCACCCATGCCGCCATCGCCGCCATCGCCTCCTCCGCCGCCAGCCCCGTCGCCGGCAAGCATCGCCGCCACCGCCGCGCGCGCGGCGCCGGAACCGGCCGACGCCACGGTGCGGGTCGACGTGCGCCGGCTGGATGCGATGGTGAACCTGGTCGGCGAGCTGGTGCTGGCGCGCAACCGCCTCAAGACCCTGCGGCCACGCCTGCGCGACGACGACCTCGACCGCGCCGTCGCCTCGCTGGACGTGGCCACGTCGCGGCTGCAGTCGGCGGTGATGACCGCGCGCATGCAGCCGGTGGGGCGCGTGTTCGCACGCTTCCCGAAACTCGCACGCGACGTCGCCCGCCAGCTCGGCAAGCAGGTCCAGCTGGACATCGCCGGCGCCGACACCGAACTCGACCGCAACCTGGTCGAGGCGCTCGCCGACCCGCTGGTGCACCTCGTGCGCAACGCGATCGACCATGGCATCGAAGCCCCCGCCGCCCGCTTCGCCGCCGGCAAGCCGGAGACCGGCCGGGTCACGCTGTCGGCGCGCCAGGAGGGCGACCACGTGGCGATCGAGGTGCGCGACGACGGCGGCGGCATCGATCCCGAGGCCATCCGCCGCAGCGCCATCGCCAAGGGCCTGGTGGCCGCCGACGCCGCCGCGCGCCTGTCGCCGGAGGAATGCCTGCAGCTGCTGTTCCTGCCCGGCTTCTCCACCCGCGAGGAAGTCACCGACCTGTCCGGCCGTGGCGTCGGCATGGACGTCGTGCAGTCGCGCATCCGCGAGCTCTCGGGCAGCGTGCAGATCCAGTCGGTCGCCGGGACCGGGTCGCGCTTCCTGATCCGGGTGCCGCTAACGCTCGCGATCCTGCCGACGCTCCTGGTCGAGCTCGGCGACGACGTCTATGCGTTGCCGCTGGTGCGCGTGGTGGAAGTGCTCGCCCACGACCCGGCGCGCGTGCTCTGGATCGACGGGCGCCGCGCGCTCGACCTGCGCCAGCGGCCGTTGCCCCTGCTCGAGCTCCGCGACTGGCTCGGCCTGCCGGCCGCGGACGAAGCTGGCGCCACCTGCGTCGTGCTGCAGTCCGGCGACGACCACCGCCATGGCCTGGTCGTGGACCGCGTCCGGGGCCGCGAGGAGGTGGTGATCAAGGCGCTGCCGCCGACGCTGCGCGGGCTGCCCGGCTACGCCGGCGCGAGCCTGGTGGGCGATGGCCGCATGGCGCTGATCCTCGACATCGACGCCCTGCTGGACCCGGCGATGCACTCAAGCCGCCCGGCCGGCAGCCGATAACTGCGCCATGGACAGACTCAGTGTCATCGGCGCGGTGCTGGCGATGATCGCGATCGTCGGCGGCAGCGTGCTCAAGGGCGCCGGCCTGTCCGGGTTGTGGTCGCCGGCGGCCTTCGTCATCGTGATCTTCGGTACCGTGGCCGCGTCGCTGCTGCAGACCTCGATGGCGACGTTCATGCGCGCGCTGCGGATGGCGAAGTGGGTGTTCCAGCCACCGCCGCGGGACGAGGCCGCGACCATCGCGCGCATCGTCGAATGGTCCACCACCGCGCGCAAGCAGGGCCTGCTCGGCCTGGAGCCGCAGGTGGCGCTGCAGAGCGACCCGTTCCTGGCCCGCGGCCTGCAGATGGTGGTGGACGGCGTCGAGCCGGAATCGATCCGGCAGATGCTGGAAACCGAACTGCACGGCGAAAGCGGGCGCGAGCTTGCCGCGGCCAAGGTGTTCGAGGGCATGGGCATCTACGCGCCCACGCTCGGCATCATCGGCGCCGTGCTCGGGCTGATGGCGGTGATGAAGAACCTCGCCGACCCGAGCAAGCTCGGCCACGGCATCGCCGCGGCCTTCACCGCCACCATCTACGGCATCGGCATCGCCAACCTCGCGCTGCTGCCGATGGGCAACAAGCTGAAGACGCTGATCAACGCGCGCACCAACGAACGCGAGATGATCGTGGAAGGGCTGATCGCGATCGCCCAGGGCGAGAACCCGCGCAACATCGAGACCCGGCTCGGCGGCTACGTCGGCTGACATGGCACGCCGGCACCAGCACGAGGAACACCAGAACCACGAAGCCTGGGCCATCCCCTACGGCGACCTGGTGACCCTGCTGCTCGCCTTCTTCGTGGTCATGTACGCGATCTCCTCGGTCAACGAGGGCAAGTACCGGGCGGTGTCGGACGCACTCTCGTCGGCCTTCGGCGGCCCGCCGCGCACGATCGCGCCGATCAACCTCGGGGCTGCACAGCTGCGCGGCGCCGCCTTCGACCGGCCGTCGCTGGCGACGCCGGGCACCCGCGCAGGCCCCAGCGCCGCGCGCCCGGTGAACATGGTGCCGGTGCGGCAGGTGCTCGACGTGCCGCGGATCGGCCAGGGCGGCACCGCGCAGGCGGCGGCCGAAGCCGCCGCCGGGGAGGCGACCCGGAGCCAGGCCGAACTGGTGTCGCTGGGCCGCCAGATCCAGGAGGCACTGTCGGACCTGGTGCGCCAGAAGCTGGTGAGCGTGCGCCGCGGCCGGACCTTCCTCGAGGTCGAGATCCAGAGCGACATCCTCTTCGCCAGCGGCGTCGCCGCGCCGAGCCCGGTGGCCACCGCCACCGTGCGCAAGCTCGCGACCGTGCTGCGCGCCGCCCCCAACGCGGTGCGCGTGGAGGGCTACACCGACGACCGCCCGATCCGGACCGCGCAGTTTCCGTCCAACTGGGAACTGTCCTCGGCACGCGCGGCGAGCGTGGTCCACGTGCTGGTGTCCGAAGGCGTGGGCGCGGAGCGGCTGGCGGTCGTGGGCTATGGCGAACACCAGCCGATCGCCGACAACCTCACCGTGGAGGGCCGCAACGCCAACCGGCGCGTGCTGCTGGTGATCCTGGCAGCGCCGCAACAGGCCGACGCCGTGCCGGAGGCGGACCGCGTGGTCGCATCGGCCGAAGGTGCCGCCACACCCGCACCCGCTGGCGCCACCGCGCCCGTCACCGCACCCACCGACACCCGTGCCGCCGCTCCGGCGGCGTCCACGCCCGATGCCACCGCGTCGGGCGACCCGCGGCCGCCGCACGGCGCCGCCATCACCGAGGCCGGCTGACATGCAGGTGTGGGCGATCGCGAACCAGAAGGGTGGCGTCGGCAAGACCACCACCAGCCTCTGCCTGGCGCGGGGGCTGGCTGCCGATGGTCGCCGCGTGCTGCTGGTCGACCTCGACCCCCATGCCTCGCTCACCCGCGCCTTCGGCATCCCGTCCGACCCGCCACCCAAGGGCACCCACGATCTGTTCTCCGGGTCTGGCAGCGACCTCGTCGCGCTCGCGCACGCCACCCACATCGAAGGGCTGAAGCTGGTCCCGGCGCAACCCGCGCTGGCCACGCTCGAGCGCCGCGGTGCCACGCAGCCGGGCCTTGGCCTGGCGCTGGCGCGCGCGCTGCACGCCGTGCACGCGCTCTACGACCACGTGTTGCTCGACTGCCCGCCCACGCTCGGCCTGCTGATGGTCAATGCCCTCGCCGCCGCCGACCGCCTGGTGGTGCCGACGCAGACCGACCCGCTCGCGCTGCACGGCCTGGCCGACATGCTGCGCACCGCGAGCATGGTCGAGCGGTCGCGCCGGCGTCCGTTGCCGCAGCACGTCCTGCCCACCCTCTACGACCGCCGGACGCGCTCCGGCGTCGACAGCCTTGGCCAGCTGCATGCGCTCTACGAAGGCCGCGTCTGGCCCGACGCGGTGCCGATGGATACGCGGCTGCGCGACGCCGCCGCGCTCACTTCGGGCACCGACAGCGGCGGCCGCGGCGCCGACGCCTACCGGCGTGCGCTGGCCTGGCTCTTGCTGCACGAGGCGGCGCCACGGCAGGAGGCGGCATGAACGGCGCCGCGCCGGCCGACGGCGCCTGCGCCGTGGACGCCTACCTCGAGGCGCTCCTGGATCCGTCGTCGCGGGAGCCCCTGGCGCCGGACGTGCCGCCCGGGCATCCCGCGCCCGCCATGCCCGCCATGCACGCCATGAGCACCGCGCCGGCCGCCGACGCAGCCGCGGCCCCGGCGCATGTCGCCGCGGCGCCCGCGCGCGGACATGCGGAGGCCGCGCCCGTCACCATCGCCAATGCCTCGCGCTGGCTGCGCGTGGTCGCCGCCGGCGACAGCTATGCGCTCGAACTGCTGTGCGTGCAGGAGGTCGTGCGCCTGGCGCCGATCGTCGCCATGCGGGGCGCGGTGCCGGCGGTCCTCGGGGCCATGAACCTGCGCGGCCGCATCGTGCCGGTGATCGACCTGGCGGCCTGGCTGCAGGTCGGCCGCGCCGTGCATGACGATCGCAGCCGGATCGTCGTCGTGGAGCGCGCGGACGAGCTCATCGGGCTGCTGGTCGATGCCGTCGAGGACGTGGTGACGCTGGGACGCGACCGGGTGGAGCCGCCGCTCCCCGGCAACGACCCCGGCCCCGTGCTCGGCATCGCCCGGGTCGGCGCCACGCCCACGGTGCTGTTCGACGCCCACGCGCTGTACCGCTGACCCCGCCGGCGCCTCAAGTCGCGACCGACGGCGCCGATAACCAGTCAAGACCGAACCCATCCTGGCCCTCCGCATGCACACCATCCCGTTGCAGCCCGACCTCGGCATCGAAGCGGTGGCCGAACTGCAGGCGTCGCTGCAGCCGCACCTCGAGAGCGAGACGCCGCTGTTCCTCGGCGGCGACCGCGTGGAGCGCGTGCACGCGGCAGGCCTGCAACTGCTGCACGCCTTCGTGCGCGACCGCGCCGCACGCGGCCACCAGACCACCATCACCCACGCCTCGCAGATCCTCGTCCAGGCGGCACGCCAGCTCGCGCTGGCGGCAAGCCTCGGCGTCGACGCCGCCGATCCGGAGTTGGCCATGAACGCACCACACCCCATCCACGCCGCACCGGAGACGAGCGCATGAGCCGGCAGTTGCTGGTGGTCGACGACTCGACCTCGATGCGGCAGATGGTCGCCTTCGCGCTGACCTCCGGCGGCTTCACCGTGCGCGAGGCCGAGGACGGCATGGCCGCGCTCGACATCGCGCGCACCCAGTCCTTCGATGCCGTGGTCACCGACGTCAACATGCCGCGCATGGACGGCATCACGCTGATCCGCGAACTGCGCCAGCTGCCGGGCTACCGTTTCACGCCGCTGCTGATGCTGACCACCGAGTCCGGCGGCGACAAGAAGATGGAAGGCAAGGCCGCCGGCGCCACCGGCTGGCTGGTGAAGCCGTTCGATCCCGAACAGCTGGTCGCCACCGTGCGCAAGGTCCTCGCCTGACCATGGACATCACCCGCTTCCATGCCGCGTTCTTCGAGGAGAGCCGGGAAGGCCTCGACGCCATGGAGGGCGGGCTGCTGGCGCTGGAGCGCGCCTCCGGCGGCGAGGCGGGTGCCGAGACCATCAACGTGGTGTTCCGCGCCGCGCATTCGATCAAGGGCGGCGCCGCGACCTTCGGCTTCGCCAGCGTCACCGATCTGACCCACCTGCTCGAGACCCTCCTCGACGAGGCCCGTGCCGGGCGCCGCGTGCTCGACCGCCAGGCGATCGGCGCGCTGCTGGTCGCGGTCGACATGCTGCGCTCGCTGCTGTCTGCGTGCGAGCACGGCAGCGCGATCGACGCCGCGGCGCTGGTGCAGGCGCGCGCCGGCCTCGACCGCCTGCTCACCGGTGCCGCGCCTGCGGCGGCGGTGGCGGACGACGCCGCGGCGGCCACGGAGCCGACGGCCGACTGGCGCATCGCGTTCGCGCCGGCGCCGTCGCTGTTCATGACCGGCAACGACCCGCTGCGCATCCTCCGCGAGCTGGCGAGCCACGGCGAGCTCGGTGTCACCTGCGACGACGGTCGCCTGCCCGCGTTCGCGGACATGGACCCGTTCGAGGCCTACCTGGCCTGGACCCTGACCCTGCCCGGCAGCGTGCCGCGCGGCGCCATCGACGAGGCCTTCACCTGGGTCGAGGACGACTGCGAGCTGGCCATCGAGCGCGTACCCGCGGTGGCGGCGACGGTGGCCGTGGCCCCGGACGACGCGCCCCGACCCGCGGCCACCGAACCTGCTGCGGATGCCGATGCCGCGGCGGCCCCGGTGCCCGCCTCCGGCCGCCGCAGCAGCGATGGCGACAATTCCATCCGCGTCGCGGTGGCCAAGGTCGACGCGCTCATCAACCTGGTCGGCGAACTCGTGATCACCCAGGCGATGCTGCGCCAGCGCTCGGAACAGATCGACCCGGTCGCCAACGAGGCCCTGCTGGCGGGCATGGTGCAGCTGGAGCGCAACACCCGCGACCTCCAGGAAGCGGTCATGGGCGTGCGCATGCTGCCGGTGGAGTTCGCCTTCAGCCGCTTCCCGCGCATGGTCCGCGACCTCGCCGCGCGCCTGGACAAGACCGTGCTGCTGCGCACCCACGGCGAAGCCACCGAACTCGACAAGGGCGTGATCGAGAAGATCGTCGACCCGCTGGTGCACCTGGTCCGCAACGCCATCGACCACGGCCTCGAATCGACGGCCGAACGCGTCGCCGCCGGCAAGCCCGAGGCAGGCACGCTGACGCTGAGCGCCGCGCACCAGGGCGCGAGCATCGTGATCGAGATCAGCGACGACGGCCGCGGCCTCGACCGCGAGCGGATCCTGCGCAAGGCCGCCGAGCGCGGCCTGCAGGTGCCCGAGAACCCCACCGACGCGCAGGTCTGGGACCTCGTGTTCGCGCCCGGGTTCTCCACCGCCGACACCCTCACCGACCTGTCCGGCCGCGGCGTCGGCATGGACGTCGTCCGCCGGAACATCTCCGCGCTCGGTGGCCACGTCGAGATCCGCAGCCTGCACGGGCACGGCACCACGGTCGCGATCCGCCTGCCGCTGACCCTCGCGATCGTCGACGGCATGTCCGTGGCGGTGGGCGACGAAGTCTTCATCGTCCCGCTCGGCATGGTGGTGGAATCGCTGCTGCCGGCACCGGCGGACATCCGCACCATCGCCGGCAGCACGCGCGTGCTGCGCGTGCGCGACGACTACCTGCCGCTGGTCGACCTCGCCGCGCAGTTCGGCATCCCCGCCGCGGCCGCCGCGCAGGACGGCGCACCGCCCCGCATCGCGGTGGTGGTCGAGAGCGACGGCCGGCGGCTGGCGCTGGAGGTCGACGAGCTGCTCGGACAGCAGCAGGTCGTGGTCAAGAACCTCGAAAGCAACTACCGCCGGATCGCCGGGATCTCCGGCGCCACCATCCTCGGCGACGGCCGCGTCGCGCTGATCGTCGACGCCGGCGGCCTCGCGCCGCCGGCCGCCGCGCTCGCCGCCGCCGCCTGACCGCCACGCACGCACCTGGAGCCGCCATGTCCCAGCCCACGCACATCCACGCGCCCCTCGCCGCCGCCGGCCATGCCGGTCCGCCCGTGGCCGAGGCCGCCAGCAGCGAGTTCCTCACCTTCGCCCTCGGCGAGGAGGAGTACGGCGTCGACATCCTCAAGGTCCAGGAGATCCGCAGCTACGACGCGGTGACCCGGCTGCCGGACGCGCCGGACTACATCAAGGGCGTGATCAACCTGCGCGGCATCATCGTGCCGGTGATCGACATGCGGCTGAAGTTCCGCCTGCAGAACGCGGCCTACGACGCGCTGACGGTGATGATCGTGCTCAGCGTCGGCGGCCGCGTCGTCGGCATGGTGGTGGACAGCGTTTCCGACGTGGTCCGCCTCACCGGCGAACAGGTCCGCGCGGTGCCCGAGATCGCCGCCACCATCGACCGCCAGTTCCTCACCGGCATCGGCACCCTCGACGAGCGGATGCTGATCCTGCTCGACATCGAGCGCCTGATGGGCAGCGAGGAGATGGGGCTGGTGGCGAAGGCCGCCTGACCGCCCACCGACATCGCACATCCGTTGCACCACCGTCCGGACGCGCGTCGCGCGCGTGCCGCAGACACCCCGTATCCGCCAGCACGTGCCATCCAGGCCACCGAGACTCCCATGCAAGCCTTCCTTTCCAGGATCGACATCGCCCGCAAGCTCACCCTGCTCACCTGCCTAGGCATGCTTGCCGTCGTGGTGGTGATGGCGATCAACTTGTTCGCCGAGCGGCGCGCACTGCTGGCCGAGAAGGAGAGCGCGATGCGCGGCCTGGTGGAATCCGCCGCCACGCTGGTCGGCCACTTCCACGCGCGCGCGGAGCAGGGCGAGCTGACCGAAGAAGAGGCCCGGACGGCGGCCATCACCGCGGTGAAGGCGCTGCGCTTCGGCAACGACGACTACTTCTGGATCAACGACATGCAGCCGCGGATGGTCATGCATCCGTTCAAGCCGGAGATGGATGGCACGGACATCTCCGGCTTCGCCGATCCGAATGGCGTGCACCTGTTCGTGGAAGCAGTGGCGCGGGTGAAGGCCGACGGCGGCGGCTTCATCCATTACGCCTGGCCCAAGCCGGGTGCCGACCAGCCGGTCGACAAGATTTCCTACGTGCACGGCTTCGCGCCGTGGGGCTGGGTGATCGGCTCCGGCGTGTATGTGGACGACGTGCAGGCCATGTTCATGGCTTCGCTGCGGCAAGCCCTCCTCACCGCGATCATCGTGCTCGCCCTGCTGCTCGCCGCCTCCTGGCTGCTGGCGCGGTCGATCACCCGGCCGCTGGCGCGCGCGGTCGATGCCGCCGAGGCGGTGGCCGCCGGCCGGTTGGACCGGACGATCGAGGTCGCCGGCAGCGACGAGACCGCGAAGCTCTCGCGTTCGCTGCAGGGCATCCAGCTCGGGCTGCGCCGCTTCGCCGAGGCGCAGGCGGACATGAAGGCCGCGCACGAAGCGGGCACCATCAGCCATGCCATTCCCGTGGAGGACTTCCCCGGTGCCTACGGCGAGATGGCGGCCGGCATGAACGACCTGGTGGCGTCGCACATCGCGGTGAAGATGCACGTGGTCGACGTCATTTCGCACTACGCCCGCGGCGACCTGTCGCGCGACCTCGACCGCCTGCCGGGCGAGAAGGCGCGCATCACCGAGACCATCGACGGCGTCAAGGCGACGATGCTCGACACCAACGCCGAGGTCAGGCGCCTGGTCGACGGCGCGGTGGCGGGCGATTTCTCGCTCCGCGGCGACAGCGCGCGCTTCGAGTTCGTCTACCGCGAGCTGATCGAAGGCCTGAACCAGCTGATGGCGGCCACCGAGCACGGACTCGACGGGATCGGCACGCTGCTGTCGGCGGTCGCCGAGGGCGACCTGTCGCGCCGCATCGACGCCGGCCTCGCCGGCCGCTTCGGCGAGGTCGCCGACGATGCCAACCGCACCGTCGACCATCTCGCCGGGGTCGTCGGCCGCATCCGCGCCGGCAGCGACGCCATCAACGCCGCCGCCGGCGAGATCGCGGCGGGCAACGACGACCTGTCGCGCCGCACCGAGCAGCAGGCCGCGTCGCTGGAGGAGACCGCCTCGTCGATGGAGGAACTCACCTCCACCGTGCGCCAGAACGCCGACAACGCCCGCCAGGCCAACCAGCTCGCCATCGGTGCGGTCGACGTCGCGTCGCAGGGCGGCGAGGTCGTCGGCCGCGTGGTCGAGACCATGGGCGCCATCTCGCAGTCCTCCAGCCGCATCGCCGACATCATCGGCGTCATCGACGGCATCGCCTTCCAGACCAACATCCTGGCGCTCAACGCCGCGGTCGAAGCCGCGCGCGCCGGCGAACAGGGCCGCGGCTTCGCCGTGGTCGCCGCCGAAGTGCGCTCGCTCGCCCAGCGTTCGGCCGGTGCCGCCAAGGAGATCAAGCAGCTGATCAACGACTCCGCGGAGAAGGTCACCCATGGCAACCAGCTGGTGGAACAGGCCGGCCGCACCATGGGCGAGATCGTGACCAGCGTGAAGCGGGTCACCGACATCATCGCCGACATCTCGGCGGCCTCGCAGGAACAGTCGGCGGGCATCGAGCAGGTCAACCAGGCCATCACCCAGATGGACGAGGGCACCCAGCAGAACGCCGCCCTGGTGGAAGAAGCCACCGCCGCCGCGCGTGCGCTCGAACAGCAGTCCGTGCAGCTGGTGCAGACCGTGGCCGCGTTCCACGTCGACGGTGCCGTCGCCGCACGCGCGACCACGGCGAAGCCGATCGCAGTGGCCGCGCCCGTCGCGGCGCCGCCGGCACGCTCCGCGCCGGTTCCCGCGGCGGACCTTGCGGCACGCCCTGCGGTGGCGACGCCACGCCCGCGACTCGTCCGGCGTCCGCGCGCCGAGGCCGTGGCCGTGGCCGCCGCCGATGCGGGCGGGGAGTGGCAGGAGTTCTAGGCGCTCGCGGGCTCAAGAAATCCCGACCCCGGCCGATGCCGGGGACAGTGCCCCACACAATTCCGGAGTCCCGACGTGAGCCCGTACACCCGCAATGCCGCCGTCCTCGCCCTCGCCCTGGCGTTCGCCGCCCCGGCCCATGCCGAACTGAAGCCGCTCAAGCGCGTGGAGCCGGAGTACCCGACCGAAGCCGCCCGCGCCGGCATCGACGGCTTCGTCGAGGTCGAGTTCACGGTCGCGGCCGGCAAGGTCGCCAGCGTCTCGGTGGTCAATGCCAGGCCGGCGCGCACCTTCGAGAGCTCCGCGGTGAAGGCCGTCAAGCAGTGGCAGTTCGCGCCCGACGCCGCCGGCCGCGGCAAGGTCAGGCTCGACTTCGCGCTCTGAGCGCATCGAACGAAGGCGCCGCAATGGCGCCTTCGTCCTGTCTGCCCGCGCGTCATGGCGGGAAGCACCCCTCAAGATCCCGTGCCGGTCGCCGATGCCGATGGTGACGGCCCGCACGGGCCACTGCCGAATGCGAGGCCGCCATGTCCAACAGCCATCCTTCCCTGCTCGACCGCCTGCTGGTCCCGTCCACCCGGCTGATGGGGCGCCTCAGCTTCGGCCGCAAGGCACTGCTGATCGCGGCCTCCTTCATGCTCACCTGCGGCGTGCTGAGCGGCGTGCTGCTGACGCGTTCGATGGACGAGATGGCGGAGATACGCGTGCAGCGGTCCGCCGGCGCCGGCCTCGCCCGGCTGCACGACACCATGCTCGCGATGCAGGAACGGCGGCAGTTGCTGGCGCGCCGCGACGCCGGTGACACGATCGCGGACGAGGCGCTGGCCGCACTGGCCGCCCGCGTCGAGCGCGGCTTCTCCGCCACTGCCGACTGGCAGGCCGACGCACTCGCATCCGCGGCGCTCGACGAGAGCCTCGCCGCGGCGCGAGAGGCCTGGACGGCGGCCATGGGCGGCGGCGAACTGCAGGCCCAGGTGGACGCGCACACGGCGGCGATCGCGGCGGTACGCACGCAGCTGGCGCGCGTCTCCGATGCCAGCGGCGCGGTGCATGCGCGCGACCCGGCCGTGCTCTACATGGCGCGCGCCGCCAGCGACTGGCTCCCGGCCCTCGCGGAATCGACGGCGCAGCAGGCGGTCGTGGGCACGCGCGTGCTCGGCGAGGGTGCGATCTGGGTCGACGACCGCATCGGCTTCGCGGTCTCCCGCGACATGCAGGCGTTCCTGCGCGAGCGGCTCGCGATCGAGCTCGCCAATGCCGAGGAGCGGATGCCGGCGCTTGCCCAGGTGGTCGGTGGCCGCGTGCGTGCCGCGGGCACCGCCGTCGACAAGCAGAACGCGCTGATCCAGGCCGCCATCCTCGACGCGGACGTGCCGTCGCTGGCCGTGTCCGCGATGGGACTGCGCGACGACGCCACCCGCCTGGCGATGGCGGCGACCCTTGCCGGCTCGACCAGCGCGCTCGATGCCGCGGCCGCCGCGGAGATCGCGCGCCTGTGGCAGCGCTCGGCCGCGATGGCCGTGGTCATCGTCCTGGTGCTGCTGCTGTCGGTCTATCTCTTCCTCGGCTTCAGCCGCAGCACCCGCGCCTCGCTGCGCACGCTGCAGGACGCGGCGGAGCGGCTGGCCGCGGGCGACTTCCCCGACGCCGTGCGTGTCGACAGCCGCGACGAGCTGCGCGACATCGCCGTGAGCCTCGAGGGCGCGGTGCACGCGCTGCGCACCTTCGCCGGCGCCCAGCGCCGCCTGTTCGAATCGCACCAGGACGGCGGCATCGACGAGCGCCTGGACACCGCCGCCTTCCCCGGCGCGTTCGGGGTGATGGCGGGCGAGATCAATACCCTGGTCGAATCGCACATCGCGGTGAACACCCGCGTCATCGACATCGTCGCCACCTATGCCCGCGGCGACCTGTCCGTCGACATCGAGCGCCTGCCCGGCCGCCAGGCCGAGGTCACGGCGGCGGTGGACGCGGTCAAGGCGGGGATGCAGGCGGTGAACGCCGAGATCAAGGGCCTGGTCGACGCCGCGGTCGCTGGCGACTTCAGCCGCCGCGGCGACGCCCAGCGCTTCGAGCACGTCTACCGCGAGATGGTCGAAGGGCTCGATACGCTGATGACGCGCACCGACCATGGCCTCGGCGACATCGGTGCGCTGCTCGCGGCCGTGGCCGAGGGCGACCTCAGCCGCCGCGCCGACGCCGACCTTCCCGGCCAGCTGGGACGGCTTGCCGCGAGTGCGAACGACACCGTCGAGCAACTGTCGGCCGTGGTCGCGCGCATCCGCGAGGGCAGCGACACTATCAGCAGCGCCGCCACCGGCATCGCGGCGGGCAACGACGACCTGTCGCGCCGCACCGAGCAGCAGGCCGCGTCGCTGGAGGAGACCGCCTCGTCGATGGAGGAACTCACCTCCACCGTGCGCCAGAACGCCGACAACGCCCGCCAGGCCAACCAGCTCGCCATCGGTGCGGTCGACGTCGCGTCGCAGGGCGGCGAGGTCGTCGGCCGCGTGGTCGAGACCATGGGCGCCATCTCGCAGTCCTCCAGCCGCATCGCCGACATCATCGGCGTCATCGACGGCATCGCCTTCCAGACCAACATCCTGGCGCTCAACGCCGCGGTCGAAGCCGCGCGCGCCGGCGAACAGGGCCGCGGCTTCGCCGTGGTCGCCGCCGAAGTGCGCTCGCTCGCCCAGCGTTCGGCCGGTGCCGCCAAGGAGATCAAGCAGCTGATCAACGACTCCGCGGAGAAGGTCACCCATGGCAACCAGCTGGTGGAACAGGCCGGCCGCACCATGGGCGAGATCGTGACCAGCGTGAAGCGGGTCACCGACATCATCGCCGACATCTCGGCGGCCTCGCAGGAACAGTCGGCGGGCATCGAGCAGGTCAACCAGGCCATCACCCAGATGGACGAGGGCACCCAGCAGAACGCCGCCCTGGTGGAAGAAGCCACCGCCGCCGCGCGTGCGCTCGAACAGCAGTCGGTGCAGCTGGTGCAGACGGTCGCGGTGTTCCGCGTCGACGGGTCGCAGCCGCGCCCGGCGCAGGACGCCGACGTCGCCGCCGGCGTCGCCGTGACGCCGCTCGCCAGCGTCGTCCGCCGCACCGGTCCGCGCAGGTCCGGCGCCGGCACGCACGCACGCGGCGTGGTCGCGGCCGTGGCCGGACACGAGGCATGAGCCGCGGCGCCCCCACGCGCCCGGTCGCTCCGCCCTCCGCGGCCTCGCCATGAACGCGCAGGCGATGCCCGAGCTGCGCGAGTGCCTGGCGAGCTGTGGCAGCGCCCGGCCTGCCTGCGCACCGCGGACCGCCGATGCCGACCACGGCTTTCCGGACCTGCTGGCGGTGGCGGGCCAGCTGCTCGACTGCCCGGTGTCGCTGCTGTGGGTGGCCCGCGCCGGCGTGCTGGTGCCTGCGGCGGTCCGCGGCCTGCCGCTGGCGGCGGCACGCGACGATGCCTTCTGTGTCGCGATCAGCGCCACCTCGCCGCTGCTGGTATCCGCCGACGCCAGCGCGGATCCGCGCTTCCGCCACCATCCGCTGGTGGCGCAGCCCGACGGCGTGCGCTTCTTCGTCGCCGCCGGCCTGTTCGACGATGCCGGCATGCTGGTGGGCATCCTGGGCGCCGGCGACCGCCGCCCGCGCGCGGAGCCGCCCGCCCGCACGCTGGCGATCCTCGGCCCGCTCGCGCGCGTGGCTACGCGCGTGGTCGAGCGCGAGGCGCTGGAGCGCTGCCGCGGCATCGTCGGCCAGATCGCCGACGCCGACTTCAGTGCGCTGGTGGTCGTGGACGACGGCGACAGCGTCGCGTTCGCCAACGCCTCGGCACGCACGCTGCTGGGGCCCGCCTGCATCGAGGGTGCGTCGATCGCGACCCTGGTGCCGCCGTCCCTGCAGGACGACCCGGCCGACGCCGCACGCTGGCTCGTCGCTGCCGACATCGACGCCGCCGCATCGATCCCCGCATCGCGCGAACTCCGCATCCGCGACGGCCTTGGCGAACTCCGCGTCCTCGACGCCGTGCGCTGCACCTGGGCCACGGCCAGCGGCCACGGCATCGCACTGGTGCTGCGTGATGCCCAGGCGGCATTCGAGCCACACCAGCGCGAGGCCCGGGCACTGCGACAGGACGCGCTGACCGGGCTGCCGAGCCGCGAAGCCCTGCTCGCCAGCCTCGACGCCCTGCACGTCCAGGACCGGCCGATGGGCGTGGCCCTCGTCGGCCTCGACAATTTCCGCGCGGTCAACGACACCCTCGGCCACACCGTGGGCGACACCGTGCTGCAGGTGGTCGCCTGCCGCCTGCTGGCCTGGATCCCCGCCGATGCGCACCTCGCCCGCTTCGGCGGCGACGAGTTCGCGGTCGTGTTCCCGGCCGCGCTCGCGGATGCCATCGAGGCCAAGCTCGCGACCATGCTGCGCGAGCTGGCGCGGCCGTGCGAGATCGACCACCAGCGGGTCCACGTCGAGGCCTGCGTCGGGCTCGCGATCGCCGACGACGCCAGCCAGGCGCTGGACACCGGCGAACTGCTGGCCCGCGCCGGCCTCGCGATGCGCCACGCCAAGCGCGGCGGCAGCCAGCAGATGCGCCGCTTCCACGAAGGCATGCGCACCGAGGCCGTGGACCGCCGCAGGCTCGACCTCGAGCTGCGCCGCGCCTACCGCGACAACGAGTTCGAGCTGCACTACCAGCCGCAGATCGACCTCGCCAGCGGCCGGCCCGCGGGCGCCGAGGCGCTGCTGCGCTGGCGCCACCCGGAGCGGGGCCTGCTGATGCCGGTCGACTTCATCGACGCGCTGGCGCAGAGCGCGATCGCGCCCTCGGTCGGGCGCTGGATCCTGCAGCGCGCCTGTGCCGACGCGGCCGGGTGGGAGGCGGTCGACGGCCGCCGGCTCAAGGTGGGGGTCAACCTGTTCCCGACCCAGTTCGACGACGAGGCGCTTGCCGACGAGGTCGACCAGGCGCTCCTGCTGAGTGGCCTGCCGGCAGCCCAGCTGGAACTCGAGCTGACCGAGACCATCGCGCTGCGCGACGACGGCGTCGCCGAGAAGACCCTCATGCGCCTGCGCAAGCGCGGCATCCGCGTCTCCTACGACGACTTCGGCACCGGCCACGCCTCGCTGTCGATGCTGCACCGGCTGCCGGTGGACCGGGTCAAGATCGACCGCTCCTTCGTCCGCGACGTCATCGACAACCGCGGCGACGAGGCCATCGTGCGCTCGATCGCGCTGATCGCGCGCAATTTCGACATGCAGGTGATCGCCGAAGGCGTGGAGACGGAGAACCAGGCGCAGCTGCTGCGTTCGCTCGGCTGCCAGGAGGTGCAGGGCTTCCTGTACTCGAGGGCCCTCGCGCCCGCCGATTTCGAGCGCTGGCTCGCCGCCAACGGAGGCGCCGGCGCCGCGATCGCCGCGACGCCCGTCCATGCCTGAGGCGCGCCGTTCGGCGGCGGCGGCGGTCGCGGAGCGCGCCTTCGCGTTCGACGATCGCGATTTCCGCCGCGTCTGCCGGCTGATCCACGGCCTCGCGGGCATCCACCTGGCCGAGCACAAGCGCGACATGGTGTACAGCCGGCTCGTGCGGCAGCTGCGCGCGCGCGGCCTCGGCCGCTTCAGCGACTACCTCGATCGCGTCGAACGCGATCCCGATGCCGAGGCGCAGGACTTCGTCAACGCGCTCACCACCAACCTCACCTCCTTCTTCCGCGAGGCGCACCATTTCCCGCTGCTCGCGCAGCAGCTGCGTGCAGCCCACGACGGTCGCTCGACGCTGGAGGTATGGTGCGCCGCGGCGTCCACCGGCGAGGAGCCCTACAGCCTGGCGATCACCGCGTGCGAGGCGTTCGACACGCTGTCGCCGCCGGTGCGCATCCTCGCCACCGACGTCGACACCCAGGTCCTGGCGACCGCGTCGCGCGGCGTCTACCCGATGGAGCGCGTCGCTGCGCTCGACCTCCAGCGCAAGCGCCGGTTCTTCCAGCGCGGCGCCGGCGGCAACGCCGGCCTGTGCCGGGTACGGCCGGAGCTTCGCGCCCTGGTCGAGTTCCGGCCGCTCAACCTGCTCGACGACGACTATGGCGTGCGCGCAGGCAGCTGCACCGCGGTGTTCTGCCGCAACGTCATGATCTACTTCGACAAGCCGACCCAGCACGCGGTACTGCGGCGCATCGCGCCGCTGCTGGCGCCGGGCGGGCGGCTGTATGCCGGCCACTCCGAGAGCTTCGGCCACGCAGCCGACGCGGTGGCCTCGTGCGGGCGCACGGTCTATCGTGCCGCCGGGGACCGCTCGTGAGCCGCGCCGCCGTGGCCGCCGTCCACGGCACCTACTACGACGCCGCATTGCAGACCGATGCCATCCGCCTGCTGCCGGCGGACTACCTCGCCACCGACGCCCCGGTGGCACTGGTGACGCTCCTGGGCTCCTGCGTCGCCGCCTGCCTGCACGACCCGATGATCGCGCTCGGCGGCATGAACCATTTCATGCTCCCGGGTGGCGACGTCAACGACGCCACCAGCGCCCGCTACGGCGCCAACGCGATGGAGCTGCTGATCAACGACCTGCTCAAGCGCGGTGCGCGCCGGCAGCGGCTGCAGGCGAAGGTGTTCGGCGGCGGCAACGTGCTGCGCGGGTTCCATAGCGATCCCATCGGCACGCGCAACGCCAGCTTCGTGCTCGAGTACCTCGAGGCCGAGCGCATCCCCGTGCTCGCCCGCGACCTCGGCGACAACCAGGCGCGCAAGGTGTGCTTCTTCGTCCGCAGCGGCCGCACCCTGGTCAAGCGGCTGCCGGCGACGCGGGAAGGCGTCGTGGACGCCGAGCGCGCGCTGTACGGCCGCCTCGCCCGCGCGCCCGCTGCCGGCAGCGTGGAGCTGTTCTGACATGGGCGCCCGCCGCGTCCGCGTGCTGGTGGTGGACGACTCGGCGCTGGTCCGTGCGCTGCTTCCGGAGCTGCTGGCCTCGCACCCGGGCATCGAGGTCGTCGGGACCGCCGCGGACCCGCTGATCGCCCGCGAGAAGATCAAGCGGCTGTCGCCGGACGTGCTGACGCTCGACGTCGAGATGCCGCGCATGGACGGCCTCACGTTCCTGCGCAACCTGATGCGCCTGCGGCCGATGCCGGTGCTGATGGTCTCCTCGCTGACCGAAGCCGGCGCCCAGGTGACGCTGGATGCGCTGGCGCTGGGCGCGGTCGACTTCGTGCCCAAGCCGCGCATCGACGTCGCGCGCGGGCTGGCGTCGTACCGCACCGTCCTCGTCGAAAAAGTGCTCCAGGCGGCGGCGGCGCGGGTCTCCGCGCTCGCCGGGGCAGTGCCGGCGGCGGCGTGCGCCGGCCCGCTCGGCTACCGCACCACCGAACGCCTGCTCGCCATCGGCGCCTCCACCGGCGGCACCGAGGCCATCCGCAACGTGCTCGCGGCGATGCCCGCGGATGCGCCGGCGACCGTCATCGTGCAGCACATCCCGGCGGCCTTCAGCGCGCCGTTCGCCGAGCGCCTTCATCGCCACAGCCGGATGACGGTGGTCGAGGCGCAGGACGGCCAGCCCCTGCTCGCCGGCCATGCCTATGTCGCGCCCGGCGGCCGCCACCTGCGCGTGGTGCGCAGCGGCGCGCGCTGGCATTGCCGCCTCGGCGACGACGATCCGGTGCGCCGGCACCGGCCGAGCGTGGACGTCCTGTTCGAATCCGTTGCCGCCCACGCCGGCGCCAATGCCAGCGCGGCGCTGCTCACCGGCATGGGCGACGATGGCGCCCGTGGCCTGCGCGCGCTACGCGACGCAGGCGCGCGCACCACCGCGCAGGACGAAGCCACCAGCGTGATCTGGGGCATGCCCGGCGCCGCGGTCGCGATGGGCGCCGCGGAATCGGTGCTTCCGCTCCAGCAGGTGGCGGGATTCCTGCTCGAGGCACCGGCGGCCGACTCAAGCCGGCACCGTCGCGGCCGTTACCACGGGCACACCGCCCCCACCGATGTCCCCGACCCATGATCGATACACGCGCACTGATCCGCATCGCCGCCCCGCTGGCGCTGACACTCGTGGTGGCCATCTCCGAACTGGCGGGCTCGTCGCCTCCGGTGCGCTGGGGTGCGCTGGTCGCGATGACCCTCGCCTGGCTCGGCTTCGCCTGGACGATGCTGCGTCCGGGAGGCGGCGACGCCGCCGTGCTGTCCGAGCAGGTGCGCCTGCTGGAGGAACTGCGCAATTTCATCGCCGCCGAAGTCCACGGCTCGCGCGGCGAGATCGACCGCACGCGGGACCTGATCCGCGAGTCGGTGGCGCGCCTGGGCGGAAGCTTCGAGGCGGTCAACAGCAAGTCGCGGCAGCAGGGCGAGGTGGTCGCGCGGATCATCGACCGCCGTGGCGAAGGCGAGCCCGGCGGCTCCGACGTGCACCGCTTCGCGCTGCAGGCGAGCCAGCAGATGGAACAGCTGGTCGAGGCGCTCGAGGCGGTCAGCGGCCAGAGCGGCACCACCGTGACCCACATCGACGCCATGGCCGGCCACCTCGACGGCATCTTCTCGCTGCTCGAGGACGTCAAGTCGATCGCCGACCAGACCAACCTGCTGGCGCTCAACGCCGCGATCGAGGCGGCGCGTGCCGGCGAAGCCGGGCGCGGCTTCGCGGTGGTCGCCGACGAGGTGCGCAACCTGTCCGAGCGCTCCACCGCGTTCAACGAACAGATCCGCAAGCTCGCGCACAGCTCCAAGGATTCGATCGCCCGCGTCCGCGACACCGTCAGCCAGATGGCCTCGCGCGACCTCGACCGCAGCCGTGGCGCGCGCGCGGAAGCCGCGGCCATGCTGGAACGGGTCGATGCCATCAACCGCGGCCTGGGCAACGGCATGCGCGAGATCGCCGATTGCGGCCGCGCCATCGACACCTCGGTGGCCGAAGCCGTGCGCTCGCTGCAGTTCGAGGACATCGCCACCCAGGCGCTCGGCGCCGCCGGGGTCCACCTGGAGCGGCTGGCCGCGATCAACCGCGAGGCGAGCACGCTGCAGGAACTCCTGCACCGCAATGGCGGCCGGGCCGGCGACGAGTTCGGCAAGGCCCTGGCGCAGATCGGCCAGCGCATCGCGCAGATGCGCGGCGACTGGGAGCGTCCGCCGCACAAGCCGGTGACGCAGCAGTCGATGGACGCCGGCAGCGTCGAGCTGTTCTGAGCACGGCACGACGCCGGCGCTTGCGGCGCCGGTGCCGCGACCGGTAGCGTGCGCGGCATGCCCGACGACGCCACCGCTCCCGTCACCCGGCCCGGCTGGGCACTCCTCGGCGAATTCACCCGGCTGCTGTTGCTCGCCGTGGTCCTGCCGGTCCTGGTCCTTGCCGGCGTGCTGCTGTGGCAGGCCTCGGTGTCGGTCCGCGCGCAGAGCGAGACGCGGCTGCAGGCGGCTGCGTCGTCGGGCGCGCGCGAACTCGAGGGTTTCCTGCACGTCCACCTCGCCGCCATGCGCGTGCTCGCCGACCGGCGCAACAGCGAGGGCAACGTCGACGACATCGGCCGCTGGGACGCCGATCTCGGGCGCATCCATCGCCATTACCCGGGCTTCCTGACCCTGCTGGTCACCGACGCCGCCGGCGACGTGCTCACCAGCGAACCGGTGCTCGCAGGCGCGGGACGGCGGGTGTCCGTGGCCGACCGCCAGTATTTCCAGGCGCCGCGCAGCACCGGGCTCGCCCATGTCTCCGATGCCTTCCGCGGCCGTGGCCACGGCAACGATCCACTGGTGGCGGTGTCGGTCCCGCTGCGCGACGGCGAGGCCTTCGCCGGCGTGCTCCAGGGGTCGATCCCCGTCGGCGCGCTGGTGATGCGGCGCGGCGGGCTCGAGGAACATGGTTTCGAACTGCTGCTGCTCGACCGCGCGCTCACCGTGGTCGAGGCCAGCGACGGCATGCCGCATCGCCCGCTCGACGCGCTCGGCGGCTCCGCGCTCGACCGCGACCTCGCGCGGGTGGCGCGCAAGGGCGGCGGGCTCCAGCAACTGCACGGCGTGCTGCGGGACGGTGGCGATGCCTACGCGGTCTCGGTGGCACTGGAGAACGGGTGGCGGCTGGTGCTGCTGCAACCGCGGCGCGCGCTCGAGGCCGAACTCCGGCGCACGGCGCTGGCCATGCTCGCGCTGCTGGCCCTGGTGCTGGTCGGGGTGCTGGCGGTCGTGGTGGCCAAGATGCGCCGCCTCGGCGGCAGCGTGCGGCGCCTGCTCGACCGCATGCAGCAGTTCGCGCTCGACGACCGCGGCGCGCAGATCGTGCCTGCGGGAATGCCGCACGAACTGCAGCCGGTGGCCGATGCGATGAACGCGCTGGCGGCGCGCGCACGCGCGTCCTACGACGAGGTCAACCTGAGCCTGCAGGAGCAGCGCCGGCTGCGCGAGGACCTGCAGGCCGTCGCACAGCGCCTGCTCACCGTGCAGGAAGACGAGCGCCGCACCCTCTCGCGCGAGCTGCACGATGACATCGGCCAGTCGATCACCGCGATCAAGCTCGCCGCGACCTCGCTGGCCGACGACGCGATCGGCGACGATCCCGCCGTGCGCCGCGAGATCCTGGACGAAGTGGTGGCGATCGCCGACCAGACGGTGCTGAAGCTGCGCAACCTGTCGCTGCTGCTGCGTCCGCCGCAGCTCGATTCGCTCGGGCTGGAGGCGGCGCTGCGCGGCCAGGTCGCGCTGCTCGCGCGCAACCCGAGAATGACGATCGGGCTCGAAGTGGCGCCGATGGAGTCGCGCCTGCCGGCCCCGGTCGAACTGGCCTGCTTCCGCATCGCGCAGGAGGCACTGACCAATGCCGCGCGGCATTCCGGGGCGACCAGCGTGAACATCGAGGTCGAAGTGGAGGACACCGACGCAGGCGAGGCGCTGGTGCTCCGCGTCGCCGACGACGGCCGCGGCATCGACGCCTCCCGCCCCGGCGGCCTGGGGCTGCTCACCATGCGCGAGCGCGCGATGCAGCTCGGCGGCAGCGTCACCATTTCGCCGCGGCCGGGCGGCGGCACCGTCGTGCGTGCGGTGCTGCCGGTCCCGGCGGACGGGTTAGGCCGCGCGCGACGCCCGGAAACGTGCGCGCGTTGGTAGAACGCGTGGTGTCCGCTTCGGTCGGGGCGCGGTCCGCGCTATCGTGCGCGATGGGGATGCGGACACGCCAAAGGGGAACCCGGTGCAGATCCTGGTGATAGGTGGCGACAGGGGCCACGTCGAGGCAGTGGGTCAGGAGGTCGCCGACCATGGGCTCGGGTGGCACCTTGCGTGGACGGACGCACCCGATGCGCTGCTGGCCGGCGACGGCGCTGTGCCGGACGTGGTCGTCTGCGCCGGCGCCGTGGGGCGCTTCGACGGCCTCGCCCTGCTCGGCGAGGTCCGCACGCGCCACCCGGAGGCGGTGCGGATCCTGCTCATGGACCAGGGCGGCGACCGCGACGTGTTCCAGGCGCTCGAGACCAGCCATCGCATCGTCGCCGAGCCGCTGGATGCGCTGTCCCTGATCGAGGCGGTCGAGGGCGTGATAGAGCTGCGCACGCTGCTCGACGATCCCATGCTGAAGCAGGCCATCGAGCGCGTCGGTACCCTGCCGGCGGCGCCGAAGCAGTACCTGGCACTGGTCCGGCTGCTGCGCGATCCCGACAGCACCGCGGCACGCATCGCCGAGGTGGTGGGCCAGGACCCGACGCTTGCGGCGCGCGTGCTGCGGCTGTCGAACTCGGCCTACTACTCCGGCGGCCGCGAGATCAGCGACCTGCGTTCCGCGGTGACGCGCCTGGGCCACGAGGCGCTGCGCCAGCTGGTGCTGGCCAGCGAGGTGTTCTCCTCCGGCGCCGACGCCGACATCCTGCGCGACCGCGCGCTGCGCATCTCGCAGCTGGCCGGCAAGCTGCTCGCCGGCCCCAGCTCGGAACTCGCCTCGACCGCGGGGCTGCTGGCCGAAGTCGGCCTGCTGCTGCCGCGCACCGAGGGCGACGCCACCGGAGGCGCGTCGTACGCCACCACCGGCGCCTACCTCCTTGGCCTGTGGGGACTTCCCGCGCCGATCGTCGAAGCGGTGGCGTTCCACGACCGCCCGGGGCGCGTGCGAGGCAGCTTCTGGGTCACCGGCGCCGTGCATGTCGCCGCGGCGCTGGTCAATGGCCGCGACGTGGATGAGGCCTACCTGCGTTCGGTGGGCCAGCTGGATCGCCTGCCGCGCTGGCGTGCCCTCGCGGACGCGGCGGCCACGGCCGACGCCGGCTGAGTCCGCCGCTCAGTCGCCGTCGCGCAGGGGCTCCGGGGAGCCGTCGCCGTCGGCATCGATCGGCCGGTCCCAACGCGCGTAGCTTTCGATGAACGCCTGCCGCAGTCGTCCGGCTTCCGCGGCGTCGGCGGGGATGCCCGCGTCGGTGCGCACCGCCTCCCAGCCCTCGGCATGCCGGCGCGCCCAGGCGTCGGTGAGTGCCCGGCACGGGCGCCCGACCACGCGGGCGATGGCACAGGCGTAGTAGACGTCGCCGGGGGCCCAGCTTCGCTCGACCACTAGTTCGGTCACGAGCGCACGCGGTGCGCCGAAGTAGCGCACGAGCTCGTCGATGAAGGCGTCGCGGTAGCGGCCGGCGTAGGCGTTCACGTCCGCCAGCTGGCGGTCGGTCCAGGCATCGCCGGTGCGCGGATCCCAGGCGTGCGCGTCGTCCTGCGCGTGCGCCGTCGTCGCCAGCAGCATGGCCGCGGCAACCAGCCAGGCGCGGAGGATGCGCGCGCTCATCGCAGCGACGCCTCCACCGGCATCAGCACGTCGGCGCCGGCGGCGTCGAACACCCGGCCCGCGGCGTCCCGTGGCTGCAGCGCGCCGTTGTCCAGCACCGCGTAATGGCGCCGGCTGCCGTCGTCGCCGTCGAGGTCGACGCGCGCATCCTGCATGCGCCAGTCGCCGACGTCGGCGAAGCGCGTGCCGCCGTCGGCGGCGTGGAAGGTCTCGACCAGTTCGTAGCGTCGGCGTTCACCGGCGCGCTCGAGCACCAGCACGGTCTCGATGCCGTCGCAATCGGCGCAGGGCATCGCACCACGCCACTCGATGCGGCCGTCGGCGGCGGCCAGCGGCAGCGTCGCCACCGGCGCGCGCTCGACGGTGCACGCGGCGAGCGCGACGGCGGCGAACAGCGGCATCAGGCGCGACGACATGCGGTCGATTGTGCAGCAGGCGTGGCGCGCTGTCGTCCTCCACGTCGCCGTGATGGCGCAGCGGCTAGCCTGCTCCGGTCGCAATACGAAGCACGGAGCACCCATGGCCATCGCCCCCGAACGCACGTCGCGCGCGCGCCGCTGGCTCCTGGGCAGTGGCCTGCTCGTGGTCCTGCTTGCTGCCTATGGCGCCGCGGTGCACCAGGTGAGCGAGCGCATCGCACGGGACGTGGAGGACACGGTGCGCGTCGCGCCGGTGCTCGACGAGCTGACGCCCCGCGCCGACTGATCCACCGTCAGGCCGTGGACGCCTGCAGCACGATCGACTCGACCGCCGCCGGGATCGCGCCGGCGCCGGGGATCTCCCGCAGCCGCGACCGGTCCGATGGATCGATGTCGGCCACGCGCTCGTGCACCCAGGTGAGGTGGTATGGCACATGCACGCCCCAGCCACCGAGGCGCAGTACCGGGGCGATGTCGGAGCGCAACGAATTTCCGACCATCGCGAACTCGCCCGCCGGGACCCCGAACTCCTCGAACAGGCGCGCGTAGGTGCCGGCATCCTTCTCGCTGACGATCTCGATGCGGCGGAACACGTCCGACAGCCCGGACTCGCGCACCTTCGCCTCCTGGTGGAACAGGTCGCCCTTGGTGATCAGCACCACGTCGTGGCGCGCCGCCACCGCCTCGACCGCATCGCGCACGCCAGGCAGCAGGTCCACCGGGTGCCGCAGCATGTCCTTCGCGAGCTCGACGATGCGATGGAGGTCGCGCGCCGCGATGCGCTGGCCGCTGATGGCGATCGCGGCTTCGATCATCGACAGTGCCATGCCCTTGACCCCGTAGCCGAAGACGGCAAGGTTCGCGCCCTCGATGGCGTGGAGCCGTTCCATGGTGCCCGGGCCGGGCGCCTCGACATACGGCGCGACGATGCGCTCGAATTCCGCCTGGGCGGCCTCGAAATAGTCTTCGCTGCGCCAGAGGGTGTCGTCGGCATCGAAGCCGACCATGCGGATCTGTCCCATCCGACCAGTATCGCCGATGGCGCGGGGCGGCCTGCAGCCGCCCCGCGACCGGTGCCCGCCTCAGTCGGTGCCGGTGGCGTCGGCCTCCTCGCCTGCGCCGGCGCTGCTGGCGGCGAACGCGCGGTACTCGTCGGGGGTCAACTGGCCATCACCGTCGGCGTCCGCGCGGTCGAAGACCTCCGACAGGCCGGCCATGCCGCTCGATTCCGCCTTCGAGATCGCCCCGCTGCCGTCGGTGTCGACATCCGCCCACGTCAGCTGTGACGACTGCGCGCCGGTGGCGCCGGTGGTGCCGGACTGGCCATGGGTGCCGGTCGCATGGTCGTGGCCGCCGGTGGTCTGCGGCGTCGGCGTGGCCTCCTGGGCGGCTGCCGAGGCGCTGCCGTCGGCCTGCGCGCTGTTGGTGGCGGAGGTGCCGTCCTGTGCCAGCGCCATCGGCGAGGCCAGCGCGGCAAGCAGCGGGATCAGGGAAAGGGACAGGGTCTTCATCGGGATCTCCATCGGGGGAATGTGCAGCGACGCTGCGTGCCGACACTGCGCAGCGAAGCGTTAACCGCAGGCGAGCGGCGTGCTTTCCGGATGACGGATCCTTAACCACGGCCATGACCACACGTGCTTGCACCCCGCCCGGGTCAGCGCCGCAGCTTGCGGGCGCATTGCCCCCGGGGCGGACGCCTCCACCGGGACACCGCGACCGCGGGCTGAACGGAACACAACCTTTACGTCCGCCGGACGCGTGCCCTGCTCCGGCGGCTCCGCGCCGGCGGGCGCGTGGGCGGCCCCGTCCGCGCGCCGGTGCGCGCGTGGCACGCAAGCGGGCCTGGCCATCGCGCGCGGTGCCGTCGGTATCGCCGATACTCGCCTGCCCCCACCTTTGCTGGAGATCCTGCATGGCCAAGCACCCCCTGGCCGCGGCCTGCCTCGCCGCGCTCCTGACCGCCTGCAACGGCGTCACCGGCGCGCAGGCGCCGGCGCCCGAGCCGGCCACCGACGCCACGCCCGCAGCCGCGGCGCCGCAGGACACGGCTGCCGCCGACGGTGCGCCCTTCGAGGTGGCGGCCGTGGCCGATTTCGAGATGCCCTGGGCCATGGCCTTCCTTCCCGACGGCCGGCTGCTGGTGACCGAGAAGCAGGGCGCGCTCAAGATCGTCGACGTCGCCACGGGCGGCACGGGTGACGTGTCCGGGATGCCCGCGGTGGACCATGGCGGCCAGGGCGGGCTCGGCGATGTCGTGCTGCATCCCGGCTTCGCCGACAACGGCCTGGTCTACCTCAGCTATGCGGAGGCCGGCGATGGCGACACCCGCGGCGGCGTGGTGGCGCGTGCGCGGCTGGACCTGCAGGGCGACGGCGGTGCGCTCTCGGGCCTGGAAGTGATCTGGCGCCAGGTTCCGAAGGTGACCGGCCGTGGCCACTACGGCCACCGCATCGCCTTCGATGGCGAAGGCATGCTCTGGATCAGCTCCAGCGACCGGCAGAAGTTCGACCCGGCGCAGGACATGGCGTCGAACCTCGGCAAGATCGTGCGCCTGCACGACGACGGGCGCGTGCCCGCCGACAACCCCTTCGCCGAACAGGGTGGGGTCGCGGCGCAGGTGTGGTCGCTCGGCCATCGCAACATCCTTGGCATGGCGTTCGACGCGCAGGGCCGGCTCTGGAACCACGAGATGGGACCCAAGGGCGGCGACGAGTTCAACCTGGTCAAGCGTGGCGCCAACTACGGCTATCCGGTCGTTTCCGACGGCGACCACTATGACGGTCGCGACATCCCCGACCATGCGACGCGCCCGGAGTTCGAAGCGCCGCTGGTGGTCTGGCGCGAGGTGATCTCGCCCGCGGGACTGGCGATCTATTCCGGCGCGGCGTTCCCGGACTGGCAAGGCGACGCCTTCATCGGCGGGCTCTCGTCGCAGGCGCTGGTGCGGGTGGAGATCGACGGCACCTCGGCCCGCGAGGCCGCGCGCTACGACATGGGCGCGCGCATCCGGGAGGTCGAACAGGGCCCCGACGGCGCCCTCTGGCTGCTCGAGGACGGGGCGGACGACTCCCGCGGGCGGTTGCTGAAGCTGACGCCGCCGGCGGCCTGAGCGTCACTGCGCGGGGCGCTGCGGCTTGAAGCCCAGCGCCTCGCGATAGCGCCGGTACAGCGCCTCCACCTTGTCGATGTACTCGCGCGTCTCGCGGTAGGGCGGCACGCCGCCGTGATGCTCCACCGCGCCGATGCCGGCGTTGTACGCGGCCGCGGCGAGGGTGCGGTCGCCGCCGTAGCGCCGCAGCAGGGCCCGCAGGTGCCGCGCGCCGCCCCGGATCGATTCCGCCGCCGAGAACGGGTCGGCGACCCCCTGTTCGCTGGCTACCTCCGGCATGAGCTGCATCACGCCCTGCGCGCCCTTGGGCGACACGGCGGCGGCATCGAAACCGCTTTCGGCGTGGGCGATGGCGCGCAGCCAGGCGTCGTCCAGGCCGGTGTCCCGGGCCGCGGCGCGGAAGTCGGCGTCGAACCGCTCCAGCCGCGGGGCGCCGACGCGCCCGAGCCCGGCATGCGCGACCTCCCCGGGCGGCGTGTCCGCGGTGAAGCGCAGGAACACCCGCGAGCCCGGCAGCTTGCGCGTCGAGTAGACGAGCGTGCCGCCCTGCTCGCGCTCGTAGAGCGTGCCGCTGAACACGCCGAAGTTGCCCCACAGGTTCGCCGGCCGCGCCGGGTCGTCCTCCACCTCGTGCGCGACGCAGGCAGACCCGGGTTCGGGCGCGGTCGCCAGGCTGACGGTGTTGTCGCGGACGCAGCGCCAGATGGTGCGGGCGTCGAGCGGCGCCGCCACGCACAGCAGGGCGAACACCCCGCCCCACGCGACGCGACGTGACCGCGGCGAGCGCATGCGCACGTCCGGCATGGGCACCACTTGGACCACGTCGGCGCCGCGGGCGTTCAGGGAAGCACCACCCCCGACCCCACCACCTGCCCGCCCTCGCGCACGGTGAAGCCCAAGGCATCCGGCCGCACCGACACCGGACGCGCGCACCGCAGGGTCGCCTCGTGGGTTTCCCCCGGGTCGAAACCGTCGGCGGCAGCGCTCGCGATGCTGCAGGTGACGGCGTCCGCGTCGGGGGCGGCATCGAACGCCAGCGAGGGGCGATAGCCGCCGTAAAGGGGGCCCACCCGCCCGCCCTCGGCGGTCGCCAGCAGGGTGAGGCGCACGGGGATCTCCGATTTGGCGACGAAGGCGAGTTGCGGCGGCGGCGCGTCGCCAGCCGCCTGCTGCGCCGGCGCCGGGGCGTCTGCGCCGCAGCCCGCCGCCATTGCGACGATGATCGTGATCGCCAGTGATCCCGTCCCCCTCATCCACGCTCTCCCGTTCATAGATCCAAGTGGCGGCCATTATGGGTGGCCGCCGCCGCGGGCATGTGCCCTGATCGCCGCCCATTCATGACGTCTCCACGCTCTGGCACCCATATTGCGAAGCGTTGCGCATGGTCACAGGGGGCCACGATGAACCGGATTCTCCACGCGATACCACCAGATTCTGGCCACGGGCCGGGCCCGCGCTTGCCGTGATGGACGCCGACGAACTCGACCAGGCGATCGCCGCGCTGGAGGCGGAGATGCCGGACCTGCAGAACCGCTACCGCGACCTGTTCTCGTACGCGAACGCCTGGGCAGAGCGGCACGACCACATCATGGCGCTGACGCCGGAACCGCTGCGCGATTCCGTGACGCAACGGTTGCGGCGCGTCGGCATCCGCTGGGGCGTCGCGGATGGCGTGCGGGTCACGGCACAGTTCCCGGCGCTGGGCGCGACCCCGCGCTGAGCGTCACCGGTACACGCGCTCGCAGCGCGTTTCCACGATGCGGTCGCCACGCGCTTCCTGGCGGTTTCCCTGGATGTTGCGGCCGATGGCGCCGCCGGCGACCGCACCACCGACGGTGGCGACCTTGCGGCCGCTGCCGCTGCCGACCTGGTTGCCGACCAGGCCGCCGATGACCGCGCCGGCCACCGTACCGCCGATGCGGTTGGGATCCGATGCCCCCTGCCGCACCTCGACATCGTCGCATTCGACACGGCTGCCATCGTCGAACCGGCGCCCGTCATCTTCCGGGCCATAGGTCTGGGCCTGCGCGGTGGTGGCGAAGAGCGCCAGGAGCACGCCGGCGAATGTGGTGGGAATGCGCATGGAAAGCCTCCGTCGGGGATCACGCACGAGGGTGCGTGCGCTGGCATCCGAGCGTCCCACCGGCCCCGCGAATCGCCCGTGAAACGCGGACGCTCCGGTCAGGTCGCGCTCATCGCGAGGCGCCCCGTCACCCCCCCGGCGCGGCGTCCGCACCCGGGGGCACAGCCTCCGCCTCCGCCTCCGCCTCCGCCTCCGCCGGCAGGTAATAGCCGACGCGCTCGAAGAAGCGCTGGTAGAACCCCGCATCCTGCACGGTGCTGCTCGCGACCCGCACCAGCGAGTCGTCGCTGCTGCCGACCGGCAGCGACACCGAACCCAGCGCGCCGACGCCGAGGCTCGCGGAGGTCGCGTTCTTCTTCAGGGCATAGCGGTCGCGCAGCGCGCTGACGAACACCAGCGCACCGCCGTCGCGCTTCGCGGCGCAGGACGTGCGCACCTCGATCTGGGTGTGGTCCTCCGCGGACGGCTGGAAGTTCTTGGTGGCCGACACCGCCGTGGCGGAGCTTGCGGCGACGACGTACCCCTGCCCCAGCAGCGCCCGCCGCGCCGCCTCGCAAGCGACCTCGGGCGGCACCGCGTAGGTGCGCGAGAAGGTGTCGTCGGCGTCGAAGGTTTCCGCGGCGAGCATCGGGTCCGGCCTGACGCGGTCGCGGCCGCAGCCGGCAAGCGCGGTCACGGCGGCGATCGCGAGCGCGAGCAGCAGGCGCGTCTTCGAGTGGCTGGGCATGGGCGGCACCGGACGTGGACCAGGCGCGCGACTATACGGATGCCCCGGTTTACCCGGGCTCAATGCCCGGGCCGGGTGCGTGAGGGGGCGCCGCGGCCAGCGCGTCCAGCAGCGGCTGCAGGTCGCGCGACGAGGCCGGGCGCACCGCGCGCGCCACCTCGCGCCCGTCGCGCAGCGCCACCAGCGTCGGCCACAACTTGACGCGGAACGAGCGCCCGAGCGGACGGCCGCGGCCGTCTTCCACCTTGACGTGGCGGATGTCGGCGCGCGGCGACAGTGCCGCCTCGACCAGCGGCTGCGCCCCGATGCAGTGCCCGCACCAGCCGGTGCCGAACTCGAGCACCGTGGCGCCCGCCCAGGTATCGACGTCTTCGCGCGCGGGCTCGGTGCCCTCGGGGCTGCGGACGTAGGCCATGGCTCAGCCGAGCGCCTGCTCGATGTCGGCGATGGGCGCATTGGTGAGCGTCTTGGCCAGCTCGCCCAGCAACCTCTGCTGGGTCTCCTTGTGCAGCAGCGGCCGCATCTGGCCCAGCGTCTGCGGGTCTGCCACCAGCACCACCTGGGCATAGCGGTTCTTCAGTGCGTCGTCGTTGAGGCGGCGCGCCAGTTGCTTGGCGAACAGCGCTTCCTCGGCCTCGTTCCCCCGGAGCTCCGTCGGCTGGCTGCCCGACGGGCCCTCGTCGTTCACGTTCTGGGGCGTCAGCACCTCTTCCTGCCGAAGCGAAAGTTCGCGGCCTTCGCCGACGTTGCGGAACAGGCGCGCACCGCCACCGTCCGCCACCACCACCAGTGCACCCTCCGGGATCCTGTCCATCATGTCTTCCTCTGTGGGGCCGGGCGGCATGCGCCAGGCGTTGGTGCGGACTCTATCGGGGCCTCTGTGATGCCCGCGCCTTGCCGCGCGGGTCGCCGGCGGGCGCGGCTTCTGGCCTAATCGAACCGGATCCCACGCCCCCGGGGGCAGCCATGGCACCGCGCAGCAAGGCAGGCGAGTTCGATCCCGAAGTGATGAAGCTGTTCGACCAGTACGTGCACGGCGCGATAGACCGGCGCGCGTTCCTCGCCGGTGCGGCCCGGTTCGCGGCCGGTGCGGCGGGTGCGGCAAGCCTGCTGGCGGCGCTGGCGCCGCGGTTCGCCGAAGCGCGCCAGGTCGAGCCCGACGACGCACGCCTGTCGACGCGCCACCTGCAGTTCCCGTCGCCGAAGGGCTACGGCACCGCGCGCGGCTACCTCGCCCGCCCGGCCCGCGCCGACGGGCCACTGCCGGCCGTCCTGGTGGTGCACGAGAACCGCGGCCTGAACCCGCACATCGAGGACGTCACCCGCCGCCTCGCACTCGAGGGCTACATCGCGTTCGCCCCGGACGCGCTGTTCCCGCTGGGGGGCTATCCAGGCGACGAGGATGCCGCGCGCACGCTGTTCCCGAAGCTCGACCAGGCGCGCACGCGGGAGGATTTCCTGGCCGCGGCCGCATTCCTGCAGGGCATCGAGGGCGGCAACGGCCGCCTGGGCACGGTCGGCTTCTGCTACGGCGGCGCGATGGCGGGCTTCCTGGCGGCCCGCCTGCCACAGCTGGCGGCGGCGGTGCCCTTCTACGGCACGGCGCCGGCGCCGGAGGAGGCCGCGCGCATCCGGGCGGAACTGCTGGTGGTGCTGGCGGAGACCGACGAACGCGTCAACGCCAGCTGGCCCGCCTTCCAGGCCGCGCTGGACGCCGCTGGGACGACATACATGGTGTACCAGCCGCCCGGCACGACCCATGGTTTCCACAACGACACCACCCCGCGCTACGAGCCCGAGGCCGCCGCGGAAGCCTGGCGCCGCACCCTTGCCCTGTTCGAACGGACGCTGCGCAGGCCGGCCGCGCCAACGCCGGGAGACACCTGACCGGGAAGTGCCACGGGACGGGGTGAGGGGCGGGCGGCGGACGTCGCTGCCGCCATCACCCCGCCACCGGTACCTTGCGCGCTCCCGGGTTCCACAGGCAGAGCGATGACGGCTCCAGCGCCCCTCCTCGATTGCGTGGTGGTCGGCGGCGGCCCCGCCGGGCTCACCGCGGCGATGTACCTGCGACGATTCCACCGCGCGGTCGTCCTGCTCGATGCCGGCCACAGCCGGGCGCGCTGGATCCCCGAGAGCAACAACTGCCCCGGGTTTCCGTCGGGCGTGTCCGGCGTCGAGCTGTTGGCGAACCTGCGCGCGCAGGCGGCGCGGTTCGACATCACCCCCACGCCCGGCCTCGTCACTGCCCTGGAGCGGGATCCGGATGGATTCGCCCTCACCACCGGGGACGGCGAGCGCTGGCGCGCGCGACGGGTCATCCTCGCCACCGGCATCGAGGACGTGCTGCCCGACGTGCCGTGGGCAGACCTCGCCATCGACGCCACCGCGATGCGCCTGTGCGCGATCTGCGACGGCTTCGAGGCCACCGACGGCGCGCTGGCGGTCTACGGCCCGCTTGCCTCCGCCCTCTCCCACGCGCGCTTCCTGCGCACGTACTCGCAACGGGTGACGGTCCTGCCGTCGGAACAGGGGGAGCCGACGGACGCCGAACGCGCGGCGGCCTCCGACGCCGGCGTGGAACTGCTGGCCCGCCCGGACGCGCTCGAGTTCGATGGCCGCCACTGCAGTGCCGTCGTCGCCGGACGGACCCATGCCTTCGATGCGCTCTACCCTGCGCTCGGCAGCCGTTCGCAGTCCGGCCTCGCCACGGCGCTCGGCGCGCACGTGGACGACGAGGGGGCACTGCTGATCGATGGCGACAAGATGACCTCGGTTGACGGCCTGTATGCGATCGGCGACGTCGCCTGCACGATCAACCAGATCTCCGTGGCCACCGGGCACGCCGCCATCGCCGCGACGGCGGTGCACAACGCCCTGCCCCCGAATCCCCGTGCCGCGGTCGGCTGACGTCGCCGCCGCATCACGCACCCTACGCAGCGCCCACGCCAACATCGCCGGCATGGATCCCTCCCGCCCCCCCGTGGCCCGCCGTCGCCTGCCGGCGGCCGCCGCTCCGGCCGACCGCATCGCATGAGCCTCGACACGCCTTCCACGGCCGCGCCTCACGCCGCGGCCGGCGGCGCGGTGGCCGAGCTCGGGTTCCGGGAGCTCGCCGATTTCGCGCCGGTGATGATCTGGCACGCAGGGCCCGACGCGCTGTGCAACTGGTTCAACAAGCCGTGGCTCGACTACACCGGGCGGACGATGCAGGACGAGCTGGGCTTCGGCTGGGCTGCCGGCGTGCACCCCGACGACCACGACCGCTGCGTGGACATCTACACGACCGCGTTCGGCCGCCGCGAACCGTTCCAGATGGAATACAGGTTGCGCCGGCACGACGGCGTCTACCGGTGGCTGCTCGACAACGGCGCGCCGTACTACCGCGAGGGCGCGTTCGCCGGCTACTTCGGCAGCTGCGTCGACGTCACCCCGTCGCGCGCGGCGCGCGAAACCCAGCAGGTGCTGATCGACGAGCTCAACCACCGGGTCCGCAATACCCTGGCCATCGTGCAGTCGCTGGCACGGCAGTCGTTCCGCGACCGCCTGGAAGGGGACGGGAGCGAGCTGTTCGAGAGTCGCCTGCAGGCGCTCGCCATCGCCCACGACATGCTCACCCGCTCGACCTGGACCGCGGTGGGGCTGGAGGACATCGTGCGCGAAGTGCTCGCGCCCTGGTGCGGCGACGGCAGGCGGTACAGCATCCGCGGCGAGCACGTCGACGTCGCGCCGAAGGCCGCGGTGACGCTGTCGGTCGCCATCCACGAACTCTGCAACAACGCCGTGCGCCACGGTGCGCTGTCGACACCCGCGGGGTCGGTGGACATCAGCTGGCGCCGTGGGTCGCCGGGCGAGGGCACGCTGCTCATCGAATGGCGCGAACAAGGAGGCCCGCAGGTGGCGAGACATCCGGAAGACAGCGGTTTCGGCACCCGCATGCTGAAGCGCGCGCTGGCGGCGGAGCTTGGCGGCGAGGTCGAACTCACCTACAGGCCCACCGGCCTGGTGTGCACCATCACCGCCTCGCTGGCCGCCATCGAGGGCGCGGCGTGAGCGCGCTCGGGGGCCGGAGGATCCTCGTCGTCGAGGACGAACCGTTGCTGGCGATGCTGCTCGAGGACGTGCTCGGCGAACATGGCGCGGAGATCGTCGGGCCGGCGTTCAACCTGGCGCAGGGGCTGGCCCTCGCCGAATCGGCCGAGCTCGACGGTGCCATCCTGGACATCAACCTCGGCGGCCAGGAAAGCTACCCAATCGCCGACGTCCTGGACGCGCGCGACGTCCCGTTCCTGTTCGCCACCGCCTACGCGCACGACGACAACCCCTACGCCGAACGCGCGCCGCTGTTGCTCAAGCCCTATCACCTGCGCGCCGTGCTGGATGCGGTGGAGGCGATCGTCGCGCGCTGAACCGCGGCGTTGTCAGCCCCACGCGACGCGCATGGCGACCCATGGCACGTGGATTTCACGCCAGGCTTCCTAGATTTCCGCGAGCGGACGATCTCCGCCCCCACGCAAAGGAGAACCACATGGCCGTCAAGACCATCGAAGACCTCTTCATCCACGAACTCTCGGACATCTACAGCGCCGAGAAACAGCTCACCAAGGCCCTGCCGAAACTGGCCCGCGCCGCCACCAACCCGCAGCTCAAGGCCGCGTTCGAGACCCACCTGGAGGAAACCCAGGGGCAGATCGAACGCATCGACCAGGTGGTGGAACTGCTGGACATCAAGCTCAAGCGCATCAAGTGCGCGGCGATGGAAGGGCTGGTGGAGGAAGGGAAGGAAGTGATCGACTCCGTCGAGGCCGGCCCGGTGCGCGACGCCGCCCTGATCGGCGGCGCGCAGAAGGTCGAGCACTATGAGATCGCCAGCTACGGCACCCTGTGTGCCATCGCCAAGCAGCTGGGGTACAAGGACGCGATCAAGCTCCTGAAGGAAACCCTCGAGGAAGAGAAGGCCACCGACCAGAAGCTGACGATGCTGGCCGAGGGCGGCGGCAACCAGGCCGCCGCGCAGGCGGCCTGACCACCGCGGCGGGCCCCGCGGCGCGGGGCCCGTGCCGCTTCGGCCCGGCGTCCATCCGGATTGGTATGGTTCCTGCTTGGCGCTCTGCGCCGGGCTGCGCGCGCGCGGCACCCCTATCGGATCCGGGAGCCGTGCCTTGATGTGGATGAATCGCCTCCGGGCCGAGGACAAGGTCGCACTGGTGGTCGGTTTCGCGGTGGTGGCCGCCATGGGCATCGCCCCGTTCGCGGTCTACCGGCTGGTGCAGGAGCAGTACATCGTCGCCGGGGTTGATCTGCTGGTGCTGGCCTGCCTGGGGTTCGGTGCCCGCTACGCCGTGCGGACGGGGAAGACGGCTGGCGCCAGCCTGTTCCTCGCGGCGACCTGTTCGGCCGGATGCGTCGGGGTGGCGCACATGGTCGGGCCGGCTGGCCTCTCGTGGATCTATCCGGTGCTGATCGCGAATTTCCTGCTCGCCACCCGTCGCCAGGCGGTGGTGCTCGGCACGGCGGCGGTCGTGGCGGTGATGGGTGCCGAGGCCACGGTGCCCACGATCACCGACAAGCTCATGTTCGCGATCCCGGCGGCGGTGGCGAGCCTGTGCGCGTACATGTTCGCTTGGCGCGCCGACCACCAGCGCACGCGGCTCGAGGCGATGGCGTCGCGCGACCCGCTGACCGGCGCGCACAACCGGCGCGGCCTGCAGAACGAACTCGGCATCGCGATGGCCGCGAGCATGCGCGACGGGACCCCGCTGGGCCTGCTCGTGTTCGACATCGACCATTTCAAGTCCATCAACGACGCGCACGGCCACGAGGCCGGCGACGGGGTCCTGGTGCAGATCGCCGGGGTCGTGGACGACATCACCCGCAAGGGGGACCGGTTCTTCCGCCTCGGCGGCGAGGAGTTCGCGCTCCTGGTACCGGGCGCCGACCCCGCCGCCCTGCTCGCCATCGCGGAAAAGCTGCGGACGCGGGTGGAGAACGATGTCGAGTGCCGCGGCATGCGGGTCACGATCTCCGTGGGGGCCACGCCCTACCTGGCGGGCGAATCCGGCAGCGACTGGCTCGCCCGTGCCGATGCCGCGATGTACGGCGCCAAGCGCCGTGGACGCAACCGCACCGTGGTGGCCGCGGACGGTCTCGCGGACTGCCCCGATGCCGCGCCCGCCGACGCGCCGGGCTCCGGGGCATGAGCGGACGCACCGCGCGTGGGCGCGTCGTGCCCCGCCGCTTCTTCCGGCGCGACCCGCGCCTGGTGGCCCCGGACCTGCTCAACAAGCTGCTGGCGGTGGCCGACGGCAGGCGTGGCCGCATCGTCGAGGTGGAGGCCTACTGCGGCAGCGACGATCCGGCCGCGCATTCCTACCGCGGGCCCACTCCCCGCACGGCCGTCATGTTCGGCCCGCCCGGTCACCTCTACGTCTATTTCAGCTATGGCATGCACTGGTGCTGCAATGCGGTCTGCGACGCACCCGGCATCGGCGCCGGCGTCCTGATCCGGGCGCTCGAACCGGTGGCGGGGCTCGATGCCATCCGCGCCGCGCGCCCGCGCGCCAGGCGCGAGGTCGAACTCACCAGCGGCCCTGGCCGCCTGACCCAGGCCCTGGGCATCGATGGCAGCCACAACGGCGTCGACATCACCCGGGCGCGCAGCCCGGTCTGCATCCTGGACGACGGCATGCCGCCGCCGGAGGATCCGGTGGTGGGCCCCCGCGTCGGCATCAGCCGCGCCGTCGAGGCACCCTGGCGCTGGTATGTCGCCGGCTCGCCGTTCGTGTCGGCCCCGGCGGCAGGCCGCACCGGCGCCGCGACGGCAGCGCGCGGAGCCATCCGCTGATCCGGACCGGGCTGCACGCTGCTGGCATGGGACCTGCATGTGCGGGTCCGAAACGCACCCCGGATGCAGGCGCGGGTCCCGGATTGAAGAACGCGATATGCCCCCGACATTGATGAACAGAATCAGGAACGACTTCCGGCTCGCGCTGGTGGTGCTGTTCGGCGTGATCACGGTCGTCGGGATCACGCCGTTCGCGGTCTACCGTTTCATCGCCGGCCAGTACCTGGTCGGCCTCATCGACCTCGGCATCGTCGCCTGCATCGCGGTGGGGTCCCTGCACGCCGCGCGCACCGGGCGCAGCGGCGGCGCGACGTTGTTCCTCGCGGTCACCTATTCCGCCGGTTGCGTGGCCGTGGCCCACCTGGCCGGGCTCTCCGGCCTGCTGTGGGTCTACCCGGTGATGGTCGCCAACTTCATGCTCGCGCGGCAGCGCCAGGCCGTGGCGATCTCGCTGCTGGTGATCGCCGCCGTCGTGGCCAGCGACGCGGCGCTTCCGGATGCGCTCCAGAAGACGATGTTCGGCATCACCGCCGCCGTCGTCTGCCTGTTCTCCTTGGGTATTCGCCTCGCGGACGGAAGCCCAGCGGTTGCAACTGGTGGCCATGGCCTCGCGCGACCCGCTGACGGGGGCGCAGAACCGCCGCGGGATGGGCGACGAACTCGCCATCGCGATCGCTTCCAGCACCCGCGACGGCACGCCGCTCGGGCTGCTGGTGTTCGACCTCGACCACTTCAAGGCGGTGAACGACGCCCACGGCCACGAAGCCGGCGACGAGGTACTGGTGAGCCTCGCCGATGTCGTGCGCGCCGGCACCCGCAAGGGCGACCGCTTCTTCAGGCTCGGCGGGGAAGAATTCGCACTGCTGATCCCGGGCGCCGACGACGCCGCATTGCACGCCATCGCCGAGAAGCTGCGGCTCCGGGTGCAGGACGAGGTCGCGTGCCATGGCCAGCCGGTGACCATCTCCATCGGCGTGGCGGCGCTGCTCCCGGGCGAACACGTCGCCGACTGGCTGGCCCGGGCCGACGCCGCGATGTACCGGGCCAAGCGCACGGGGCGCAACCGCACCGTCGTCGCTGGCGCGGGCGACGCCGCGGCGTTCGCCGGAGGGCACCGGGGCGATCCCGACACCGGTCAAGGCGCCTGACCCGCGGCGGCGTTGACGTCGCACAGCGGGTGCCCGGTGCACCCTGAGCCGTCAAGGTCCGAGGCAAGCCGATGTCCGCGACGCCGCTGGCGTGGGGACTGTCGATCGCGCTGATCGTCGCCCTGCTGCTTTACGACTTCTTCTTCCACGTGCGCACCGCGCACGTGCCGACCCTGCGCGAGGCCACGCTCTGGTCCTCGGCCTACGTCGGCATCGCGCTCGCCTTCGGCGTCGCGGTTTGGGTCTTCGGCGGCACCCGGATGGGCACGGAGTATTTCGCCGGCTACATCACCGAGAAGGCGCTGTCGGTCGACAACGTGTTCGTGTTCCTGGTGCTGATGACGAGTTTCAAGGTGCCGCGCGAGGACCAGCAGAAGGTGCTGCTGGTGGGCATCGTGATCGCGCTGGTCGCGCGCACCGGCTTCATCCTGCTGGGCGCCGCGCTGATCGAGATGTTCGCCTGGGTGTTCTACATCTTCGGGCTGGTGCTGCTGGTGACCGCGGGCAACCTGCTGCGCCCTGAGGACGTCGACGAGACCCGCGGCGACAACATCATGGTGCGCACCGCGCGGCGGATCTTCCACACCACCGACTACTACGACGGCGACAGGTTGTTCACCCTCCACGAAGGCCGGCGCGCACTGACGCCGATGCTGCTGGTGATGGTGGCCATCGGCGGCACCGACATCCTGTTCGCGCTGGACTCGATCCCGGCCATCTTCGGCCTGACCACCAACGTCTTCATCGTCTTCACCGCCACCGCGTTCTCGCTGCTCGGCCTGCGCCAGCTGTTCTTCCTGATCGACGGCCTGCTCGAACGGCTGATCTACCTGTCCTATGGTCTCGCGCTGGTGCTCGGCTTCATCGGCGTCAAGCTGTTCCTGCACGCCCTGCACGAGAACAACCTGCCTTTCATCAACGACGGCCAGCCGGTGCGCGTGATCGAGATCGGCACCGGCACCTCGCTGCTGGTGATCGTGGGGATCCTGCTGGTGACGGTGGCGGCGTCGCTCGGGAGCCGCCGGGGGCGGGCGAAGACCGTGGTCACTGCGCTGCGGCGCGACCTCGCCCACTACCTGGACCTGCCGCCCACCGCCGACGCCGCCGAGCGCGAAGCGCTCTACGCCCGGCTGGCCTCGTCGGAAGCCAAGGTGACGGCCCTGGCGCCGGCACTGCGGCGGCTCATCCATGACCCCGAGCGCCTGGACGCGCAACTCGCGGAGGCGCACGCGCGGCACCGCGGTACCGCCGGGACGCTGCCCGCCAGGTGAGCGGCGGCCGGTGCCGATCACGCGCCGTGGACGCCCGCGGGACGAAGGATCGCCCTGCGCCCGGCGCGCGTCGTTCTCACGTGCAGGAGGAACCATGTCCCGCTCCCGACCCGTCCGCGAACGCTCCACCTGGGCCGGCTACCTGCTCGGCTTCGCCCTCGGCGGCTTCTTCGACGGCATCCTGCTGCACCAGGTCCTGCAATGGCACCACCTCCTCTCGGCGGTGCAGTCGGGCCTGCTCCGAGACCTGCGCATGCAGGTGCTGGCCGACGGCATCTTCCACCTGCTGATGTACGCCATCGCGCTGGCGGGACTGTGGTCGCTGTGGCGCAGCCGGGGCCTCGCGCCGCCGCCGGACGGCCGCCGCCTGCTTGCCGACGGTCTCGTCGGTTTCGGCGCCTGGCACGTGGCGGACGCCGCCCTGTCGCACTGGACGCTCGGCATCCACCGCATCCGCATGGATGCCGACAACCCGCTGCTGTGGGACATCGGCTGGCTGGCCCTGTTCGGGCTCGTGCCGCTGGCGGCCGGCCTGCTCATGCGCCGGCGCGGCGGTGGCCCCGGCGGGCCACGCCTCCGCACGGTGGGGGCGGCCATGGTCGCCGGGGTGCTGGTGGCGGGGCCGGTCGCCTCGTTGCCTCCGCGCGATGCCACCCAGGTCGCGGTGCTGGCACCGCCCTCGCGCACCAATGCGCTCCTCGACGGCGTGCAGGCGGCGAACGGCGGCATCCTCTACGCCGACCGCGGCGGTGCGTTCTGGGTGTTCTCGCTCCCCGAAGGCACCGACCCCGGCGACCTCTACGGCCACGGCGCGGTGCTGGTCACGCGTTCGCCGGCGGCCCTGGGCTGCCTTGCCTTCACCCGTTTCCTCGCCGGCTGAGCGGCCACGCCACCCGGGGTTCGGCGGGAACCAGCGCTACCGCGGATCGGGCGGCGCCGCCTCGCCGCGCACGCGCACGAAGCGCGCGAAGCGCGGCAGCCCGGTGGCCGTGGTGCCGTTGTAGCGGTAGGTGACCAGCGCGCCCACCGCGGGCGGCGCCGCCCGCTCCCGATCGCTGAAGCCGCTGCCGATCCGGAACTGGCGCCCGTCGGCCGCCTCCACCACCAGCGCCCCGAGCAGCCCCGCGTACCTGCCACGCCCGGGCGTATGCGCCACCACCCGCGCCTCGGCATCCTCGTGCGGCTTCACCTTGAGCAGGGCCTCGCTGCGGCCGGCACGGTAGTGCGCCGCCGCGTGGTGCAGCATCAGCCCCTCGCCCCCCGCGGCCACCACCGACGCCAGCAGCGCGTCGAGCTCCGCGACACCGGCCAGGCGCCGCTGTGCCACCGGCCGCAGCCAGGGCACGCCCGCGCCGGCCAGCAGCAGCCGCATCCGCAGCGCACGCACCTGGAACGGCCCGCCGTGCGCCGGAAGGTCGAACACCATGAAGCGCACCCGCCCCCACCCGCCGTCCGAGGACGCGCCGCGCACGAGGCCGCTGACCTCGTCGAAGCGCCCCCGCCCGATCCACAGCTCCCCGTCCAGCGGCACCCGCGGCCATCCCGCCACGAACCACCGCGGCACGTCGATCCTGTACCCGCCCCGCGTCCACAGCGCCTCCCCGTCCCAGTATCCGCGCACCCCGTCCAGCTTCTCGCTCGCCCAGTACGCCGCCACGTCCCCGCTGCCCGCGAACTCCGTCGCCAGCATCACCTGCGGCGGCGCGCCCGCCACCGGGACCGGAGCAGCGACCACGCATGCGAGCAGCAGGGCAAGTCGGGTGGACACGGGCAACCTCCAGACGTCGGCTGCTCCCACGATCCACTGGGCAGGTCATCCGGCCAGTCAGGTTCGGCACCGGTCGAATGTCAGCCGATACCCCTTATCGCCGACCCGCAGAGCCCCCAAGACGCGGGAACGAAGGAGCGCCACGCAGTCGCTGCGGCGCGGGCATCCGTGGGTACTGCGTAAAGCGCACATGGATGTGCGCGGGCGGCGAGTCAGCCATGGATGGCTGACCGAGCCGCTAGCAGTGCCCACGGATGCGCGCGCTCCTTCCGAAGCTATCGGCGCTCCTCCGTGGTCACCGAGAGCGTGCAGACTCAGGCAGGAGCTACCCTGCTTCACCCTCTTCCAGCGCCTCGTACGCCTGCCGCACGACGGCGGCACCATGGCGCCGCTCCAGCCTGCGCACGATGAAGTGCCCGCGCGCCATGCCCTGGAAATGGCGCATGAACAGCGTGTTGAGCGTTGCGCCGGTGGCGGCACCGATGATCGGCACGCTCTGCAACGCCACCTTCTGGCTGACGTTGATCGAGAACCGCGACGCGATCGCCGCCAGCAACTGCACGATCGCCGGCGCCCCCTGCCCCGCCAGCCCGTGCAGCGCGATGTACTCGGCGGCGGCCGCCACCTGCTGCGCCAGCACCGCGCGCGCCGCGAAGTAGCCCGACTCGGCGCCGTCGTCGACCGACACCGGCCCGCCCATCGTCAGCACCTCGAAGCACGCCAGCGCCGTGCGCGGGTCGCCCAGGGGCTCCCCCTCGCTGCGCGCGATGTCGGCGATCGAGCGCAGGATCAGCGTCGTCGTCACCGGCAGCTCCACCGCGAGCCCGGCCATTCCGAACGCACCCCCCACCGCCCCGCTGGCGGCCGCCGCGAAGGCATGGCTGCGTGGGCGTGCCGCCGGCGCCCCGGCGTCGCTGGCGAAGGTGGACATCGCCACGCGCAGCGACTGCTGCAGCGCCTTGCGCGTGGTCGTGTTCACCAGGCGCGCCACCGGCGCCGGCAGCCGCTTGCGCATCAGGTACTCGACCGGCGCACCGACCGCGTTCGCCAGTTGCGCGGCAAGGCCGGGGTTCTCGAGCAGCCGGCGCGCCTGGCGCAGGTCGTCGAGTTCGGCGGCGCCGAGGGCGCGCGTGGCCATGGACTGGGTCATGACGCGACGGTAGCGCACCGCCCGTGACTGCCGGCTCGTGCCGGGCAGCCCCGGTCCCGCTTCCACCCCGTGCGCCGACTGGCTAGGATCGGTCGATGCGCGCCGACTACGTCCTGAGCCTGTCGTGCCCCGACCGCACCGGCATCGTCTTCCGCGTGAGCGGCCTGCTGTACGAGCTGGGGTGCAACATCCTCGACGCCCAGCAGTTCGGCGACGAAGACAGCGGCCGCTTCTTCCTGCGCGTGCACTTCGACGTGCCTGCCGGCACCGGCATCGACCTGCTGGAGGAAGGATTCGGCGCGCTGGCCAGCGCCTACGCCATGGACTGGCAACTGCGCGACGCGCGCCGGCGCGCACGCCTGCTGGTGCTGGTCAGCCGCCAGGGCCATTGCCTCAACGACCTGCTGTTCCGTGCCCACAGCGGCCAGCTCGCCGTCGACATCGCCGCCGTGGCCTCGAACCACGACGATTTCGCCGCGCTGTCGGCGTCCTATGGCGTGCCGTTCCACCACCTGCCCGTGGGTGCCGCGACCCGTGCCGCGCAGGAGCGCCAGGTGCTGGAACTGGTCGAGCGCGAGGCGATCGACCTCGTCGTCCTGGCGCGCTACATGCAGATCCTGTCCGCAGGGATGTGCGACGCGCTCGCCGGCCGCGCCATCAACATCCATCACAGCTTCCTGCCCAGCTTCAAGGGCGCGCGCCCCTACCACCAGGCGCACGCACGCGGGGTCAAGATCATCGGCGCCACCGCGCACTACGTCACCCCGGACCTCGACGAAGGGCCGATCATCGAGCAGGACGTCGCCCGCGTGGACCACGCGATGACGCCGCGGGAGCTGGTGCGCCTGGGCAGCGACATCGAGTCCCAGGTGCTGGCGCGCGCGGTGCGCCGCCACGTCGAACACCGGGTGGTGCTCAATGGCCACCGGACGGTGGTCTTCCGCTAGGCGCGGCAGCAGGTCCCGGACCCGGTACCCTGTCGGCCGCATCCCCCCGTCCCCGTCCCGCATGACCAACAACGACATCCTCCGCAGCATCCGCTTCATGCTCGACCTCGCCGACGTCCACGTGGTCGAGATCATCCACCTGGCCGACCCCGGCTTCGAGGTCGATGCCGACGAGGTGCGGGCCTGGCTGCGGCGCGAGGACGAGGACGGTTACGCGAACTGCAGCGACCGCGCGATGGCCCTGTTCCTCGACGGACTGGTGGTGCGCCGGCGCGGCCGCGACGATCGCCAGCCGCCGCGTCCGCCGGAGAAGCGCATCACCAACAACCTGGTGCTGAAGAAGCTGCGGGTGGCGTTCGAGCTGAAGGATGCCGACATGCACGCGGTGTTCGCGGCCGCCGGGTTCCCGGTGACCAAGCCCGAGCTCACGGCCCTGTTCCGCCAGGCCGGGCACAAGCACTACCGCGCCTGCGGCGACCAGATCCTGCGCAACTTCCTCAAGGGCCTGACCCTGCGCGTGCGCGGCGACGCCGCCGCCTGAGCAGGTGGCGGCACGCCGACGCGTGCCGCCCCGACGCATCGCAATCGTGCCCGCCTCCCCTGCCCATCCACCCGCTCCGGACCGACTGCCAGGCCTGGCCGTCATCGGTGGCGGCCCGGCCGGCCTCATGGCGGCCGAGGTCGCGCGTGCAGCCGGGCTGGAGGTCGACCTGTTCGAGGCCAAGGGCTCCGTCGGACGCAAGTTCCTGATCGCGGGCAAGGGCGGGCTCAACCTGACGCACGGCGAGCCGCGGCCCGGCTTCGACGGCCGCTACGGCGCCCGCGTGGCGGCGGTGTCGGCGTGGCTCGACGGGTTCGACGGCGACGCGCTGCGGACGTGGGCGCGCGGCCTCGGCGTCGAGACCTACGTCGGCTCCTCCGGGCGCGTGTTCCCGATCGACCGCAAGGCCGCTCCGCTGCTGCGTGGCTGGGTGCGGCGGCTGCGCCAGGACGGCGTGCGCTTCCACACCCATCATCGCTGGACCGGCTGGGACGCCGCGGGCTCGCTCCGGTTCGAGACGCCCGAGGGCCCACGGACATGCGGGGCGGCCGCCACCGTGCTCGCCCTCGGCGGCGCCAGCTGGCCCCAGCTCGGCTCCGATGGCGCCTGGGTGCCGTGGCTGCGGGACGCAGGCGTCGATGTCGCCGACCTGGACCCGTCCAACTGCGGCTTCGACATCGGCTGGAGCGCACATTTCGCGGAGCGCCACGCGGGTGCGCCGCTGAAGCCGGTGGTCGCGCACTGGCAGGGCCAGGCGCTGCAGGGCGAGTGCGTGGTCACCGCCGGCGGCATCGAAGGCAGCCTGGTCTATGCGCTGTCGGCGTCGCTACGCGACGCGATCGCCCGCGACGGCAGTGCCAGGCTCGAGCTCGACCTCGCCCCCGACCGCGACCTGCCCCGCCTCGTGCGCGACCTGGGCGCGTCGCGCGGCTCACGCACGGTGAGCGGGCACCTGCGCCGCCAGGCCGGCCTGGCCGGCGCCAAGGTGGGCCTGCTGTACGAAGTCCTCGGCCGTGACGGGATGCACGACGCCAACCTGCTGGCCGCGTCCATCAAGCGCCTGCCGCTGGTGCTGCACGCCGCGCGTCCCGTCGCCGAAGCCATCAGCAGCGCCGGCGGCGTGCGCCTCGAGGCGCTGGACGCGAGCCTGATGCTGAAGGCACGGCCAGGGGTGTTCGCCGCGGGCGAGATGCTCGACTGGGAAGCGCCGACCGGTGGCTACCTGCTCACCGCGTGCTTCGCGAGCGGGCGCCGTGCCGGGCTCGGCGCGGTCGACTGGCTCGCGCACGCCGGCTGCGGCCACGCCGCATCCTGAGCGGCCTCAGGGCGCCTTGTCCGGCGCCGGGGTGAACAGCAGGTCCTGGTAGTCGTAGCTGAAATCGGCCACGGGCGACACCGCCTTCATCGTGATCCGCGCGACCTCGCCCTGCTCGTCGAGGTTGAAGGTCACGTAGGCCGGCTCGATCGAGGCGTCGTCCCAGCGCGCGACGAAGGTGTCGTACCGGTGGTGCTCCAGCGCGCCCGCCATCCCCGGCGACTGGCGGAAATCGATGCGCAGGCCGGTCCCGCCGTGGGTGATGGCGATCGGCCCGTACCAGTTGTCGGCGTAGCTGCCGGCGTAGCCTGCCAGCGCCAGCGAGGGCCTGGTGCGCGTGCCCCCGGTGACGTCGGCGGTGGCAGCCTCGAGTCCGGCCACGCCGGCGGCCAACCGCGCCTGGTTCCACTCGCCGAACGCGGCCACCCAGTCGCGCTTCGGGAAGCCGAGGTAGTGATCCAGCAATTCGTTCATCACCCCGCGCAGCACCGGATAGTCCTCGGCGTTCATCTGCAGCGCGAAGCCCACCTTCCGGTCGGGCACCATCACCACCATCGTCAGCACGCCGAAGACGGCGCCGCCGTGCTGCACCGTCTTCACCCCGCGGTAGTCCTGGACGTTCCAGCCGAGCGCGTAGCTCGCGAACTGCGGGGTCATGTCGCTGATCGGCTCCGGATACGCGCGCACCGGCATCAGCACCTGCGGCGTCCACATCTCCCGTGCCATGGCCTCGCTGTAGAGCCGCCCGCCTTCGGGCAGCGCGCCCTGCGCCAGCTGCACCTGCAACCAGCGGCCGAGGTCGTTCGCGCTCGACGACAGCCCGCCCGCCGGCGCCGCGACCTGGCCCAGGCCCTCGCGTTCCGGCAGCACGACCTGCGTGCCGAGCCCGCGCACCGGGCCGTCGATGCGTGCATGCGGATGCGCGCGGTTGGGGTTGGCGAACCGGTCGTTCTCGTCGCTGACCGAATCCTCCATGCCGGCGGCACGGAACACGCGGTCGCGCACGAAGTCTTCCCAGCGCTGCCCGCTGACCGCTTCGGTCAGTTCGCCGGCGACCACGTACAGGATGTTGTCGTAGGCGTAGCCGCTGCGGAAGCTGGTCGCCGGGACGATGTGGCGCAGTGCGCGCACCACGTCGGCGCGGCTGCGGCTGGTGCGCGGCACGTACAACAGGTCGCCGGCGCCGAGACCCAGGCCGCTGCGGTGGACGAGCAGGTCGCGCACGGTCATCTCGCGCGTCACCCAGGCGTCGTGCATGCGGAACGCGGGCAGGTGGTCGATGACCCGGTCGTCCCAGCCAAGCTTGCCGTCGTCGACCAGGATCGCCAGCGCCGCGGCCGTCACCGCCTTGCCGGTGGAGCCGGTGGGGAAGAGGGTGTCGGCGTCGATCGGTTCCGGCGCGCCCAGCCTGCGCACGCCATAGCCTTTCGCCAGCACCACCTCGCCGTCCTCGACGATGGACACCGCGAAACCGGGCGTGCCGTGCGCGGCCATGGCCGCCTCGACGCGGGCGTCGAAGCCGTCCGGCGGCGCGGCGAAGGCCGGCGACAGTGCAGGCAGGAGCGCAACCAGCAGCGCGGCGCGGAGGCGGATCGGGAACGTCGACATGGCGATGTCTCCAGCAGGATCAGGTTGGATCGGGCGCGGGCGGCCGGACGTGCCGCAACTTCCAGGCCCCGACCGTGACCAGCGGCAGCACGAACACCGCGAGGAACAGCCAGGCGAGCGCGCGATAGCCGTTGGCGATCAGCGCGACCAGGCCGAAGCGCTCGGCGATGAAGATCGAGCCGACCAGCAGTACTGCTGCGATCGCCGTGCGCGCCGCTACGGGCAGCGCGGCGCCGCGGCGCTCGCGCCACGACGCGGCGACGCGCTCGTTGACCGCGTGCACCGCGCCCACGCCACTCTCGAGCAGGGCGAAGAACACCATCGCCTGGAACAGCAGGTGGAACAGCGGGCGGTCCATGCGCTCGAGCATGAACTCCGACGGCAGCACCGCGCCGCGGATCTCCGGATACCACGCCACCATGCACGCGAAGAACAGCAATGCCGGCAGCATCGCCAGCGGACCCGCGAGCGCACCGGCGATCACCGCATCGCGGCGCCTGGTGAAGTGGCGCGCGGTCGGCAGCACGATCGCCACGCAGACCAGGTTGTAGCCGGCGTAGGTCAGCCCGCCCAGCGCCCAGTCGCCGCGGGCCACCGGCGTGGCGAAGCCGTCGGCGATGCGCGGGCCGAAGGCCTGCAGGGCGAACACCACGAACAGCGCGTACACCGCGTACAGCACGAACGAATGCCACTTGAACAGGCGCTCCACCACGTCGTTGCCGAAGGCGGCGAACGCGCCGATGCCCAGCATCAGCAGCAGCGTGCCCACCAGCGGCGGCAAGCCGCTCGCCGCGGCCACGATGGCACCGGCGGCGGCACCGAACACCGCGAGCAGCAGCACCATCAGCACCACGTATGCGGCTTCGAACAGGCGCCAGAAGGGGCCGAGCAGCGCCTGGAAGAAGCTGCGGTAATCGTGCGCGGACATTGCCTGCGCGAAGGCGAAGGTGAGTGCGCAGACCACGCTCCACACCAGCATCGCCAGCAGCATGCCCCAGAGCCCGCCGAGCGGGCCGTGCGGCATGAAGAACTCGACCAGCTCGCGACCGGTGGCGTAGCCGCCGCCGATCACCACCGACTTGAACGCGAGCCCCGGCAGCAGGTAGCGCTGGAACCGGCTCGCAGGCCGGTGGCGCGTCGCGGCGGCCGCGGCCGCGCTCACCGGGCGCGCCTAGGCAAGACAGGCCTCGACCAGGCGATCGAAGGCCGCACCGCCACGCAGCGGGTCGGCCACCGGCAGGCCGAGGCGGTCGCTTTCGGCAGCCATCACCCGCGCCGCCTCGTCGGCATCGAGCCCCGCGGTGTTGAAGCTGATGCCGGCGCAGCGGATGTCCGGATTGGTGCGCCGGCCCAGCACCAGCGCGAGGTCGATGGTGTCCTCGATGGAGGGGACGGGGAACGCGGGGTGGCCAAGGACGCGCTCCCGGCCGGGGGCGTGGCAGACCACGATCACGTCCGGCTGGCTGCCATGCAGCAGTGCGAGCGACACGGCCGCGTACGCCGGATGGAACAGCGAACCCTGCCCCTCGATGACGTCCCAGTGCGCCGCGTCGGCATCCGGCGACACCATCTCCGCGGCCCCGGCGGCGAAATCCACCACCACCGCGTCCAGCGGCATCCCCTCGCCGGCGATGAGGATGCCGGTCTGGCCGGTCGCGCGGAAATCGGCGTCCTCGCCGCGGCGCCGGAACGCCTCCGCCAGCGCGAGGGCGGTGTACTTCTTGCCCAGCGCGCAGTCCGTGCCCACCGTGAGCAGGCGGCGTCCGCTGCGTTTGCGGCCGCTCGCGATCGGGATCCGCGCCGGCGGCTCGCGCACGTCGATGAGGCGACGCCCCAGCCGTTCCGCGGTCGTGCGCAGCGCGTCGATGTCCGACAGCCGCGCGTGCATGCCGCCGACCAGGTCGAGCCCGGCATCCAGCGCCTGCTGCAGCGCCGGCAGCCACGATGGCGGGATCAGGCCGCCGGCGTTGGCCACGCCGATCACCATCGACCGCGCACCGGCCGCGCGCGCCTGGTCCGGCGTCAGCACCGGCAGCCCGGTGCTGACCGTGGCACCGGCGCAGGCGAACTCGCCGACGCAGCGCGCGCCGGCCCAGTCGCGCAGGCCGAAGGCGGTCTTGGCGTAGGCCGGCTCGACGATGTCGCCGAGGAACAGCAGGTAAGGCTGCGGCAGCCTGTCGGCTGCGCGCAAGCGGGGTACGGCGGTCTGCATGCGGGGCACCCGGGTCCTTGTGCGGTCGCGCGCGGCCGGCATCGACGGCCTCGGGGGCGGATCAGAACCTGTAATCGACCTCGACGCCGAACGTACGCGGCTGGATCGGCGCCGCCGCCAGGTGGCTCGTCACCCCGGTGAGCACGCCGGTGATGTCGGTCATCGTCGAGTAGGCGCGCTTGTCGGCCGCGTTCCTGACGTAGCCGCGCAGCGTCCACGGCCCGTTGGACAGCGACGCGTACAGGTCGAGCGCGCCGTAGCCGTCGATGGTGAGCGGCTCGGTGATCGTGGTCTGCAGGACCGTGCGCGGCTCGGCGATGGCGATCACCTCGCGCTCCGTGGTGGCGTTGGTGCGGTCGTCGACCCAGCGGAACCCGCCGCCGACGCCTGCGCTCCAGCCGTTGGACAGCGACCAGTAGTAGTCGACCGTGGCCGACAGGGTCAGGTCGGGCACGTAGGGCATGCGATCGCCGGCCAGGCCGGTGTTGATCTCGGCCACCCCGCCCGGCAGGTCCGGGTCGAGTGGCACGACGATGGGCGGGAAGTCCTCGTCGAGCTCGGAATCGTTGTAGGCGCCGTTGAGGCCGATGGTCAGGCCCGCGGCCGGTCGCCACAGCAGCGAGGCCTCGACGCCGCGGCTGGTGGCTTCGCCGCCATTGACCAGGCCGCTGACGCCGTTGACCTGCGACGCGACCTGGATGTCCTCCCAGTCGATCTGGTAGGCCACCAGGTCCAGCTGCACGCGCCGGTCGTCGAACGCGGATTTCCAGCCGAGTTCGTAGCTGGTCAGCGTCGACGAATCCACCGCCGGCGGCAGGCCCACGGCGACCACGTTCGGGCCGCCCGGCTGGTAGCCGGTGGAGGCCTTGGCGTACACCATCGAGTCCGGCGTGATCTGGAACTGGGGCGTGACGCTCCAGGTGAACACGTCTTCGCTCGACGTGTTGTCCTGGACGCCGAGCGGGATCAGCACGCCGCCGAACACGTTCTGCTGGAACTCCTGGTCGTTGCGCGAGAAGCGCATGCCGGCGCCGAGCTTGAAGCGTTCGGTGAAGCGGTAGCTGGCGTTGGCGAAGACCGCCTTCTCCTCGTAGGTGCTGGGGATCACCAGCTCGCCCAGCACGCCGATGGCCTCGTCCCACGGCGCCGGCAGCGGCGAGCCGTCGAGCTGGTTGAGCGCCACGTACTGGTAGTTGTCGCCCTCCTCGTCCGAATAGAAGCCGCCTACCAGCCACTCGAACGGCTGCCCCGACTTCGACTGCAGGCGGAACTCCTGGGTGAACTGGGTCAGGTCGAGCACGTTGTCGAGATAGGCCGAGCCCGGCACCAGCGTCGGATCCAGCGCCTGGAAGGCGAGCGGGTATTCGCCATAGCTCAACGTCATGTCGGCGCGGGCGGAGGTGCTGGTGTCGGCGTAGCTGCTCGCGGAAATGAAATCGGCGAAGCCCAGGTCGTGCTCGAAGGTGAGCGAATAGTGGTCGACCTGCTTGCGGAACGGCTCGTCGATGTGGATGTAGTTGGACAGGCCCGCGACCGGGCGCTGGGTCACGGGGTCCAGGGCGACCACGGCGTTGTTGTCGCTGTCGACCTCCTGCCGCATCGCCGCGAACTGCAGGCTCGACGCCTCGCCTTCCCAGCGCACCGCGACGCGGGCGCTGGTCTGCTCGCCGCCGTTGATGTCCTTGCGCCCGTCGACCAGGTTGTCGACGTATTGCGGCAGGGTGTTCCTGGCGAAGCTTGCTCGCAGCGCGAGCACGTCCTCGACGATCGGCAGGTTGGCGCCGAAGCGGTAGCTGTGGCCGGTATCGCCGTCGGCGGGCGACGACAGCCCGCCGCCGATCCGGAATTCGCGCTGGCCGGCATCCGGCTTGCGCATCGTGTACTTGATCAGGCCGCCCATCGCCCCGGCGCCATACAGCGTCCCCTGCGGCCCGCGCAGGACCTCGATGGCCTCGACGTCGTACGGCAGCAGGTCGAGCTGGTAGAGCGTGGCCTGCTGGTAGAGGCTGTTGGAGCCTACCGGGGTCTCGTCGACGTAGGTGCCGACGGTGGATCCCGGCGACAGTGCCGCGATGCCGCGCATCGACACCTGGGTCTGCCCCGGGGTGCCGCTGGACTGCACCTGCAGGCCCGGCACGTAGCTCGCGTAGTCGGCCATCTGGGTGGCGCTGAGGTTGTCCAGCTGCTGCTCGCCGATGCGGGTGATCGCGGTGGCGACCTCGCGGATGTTCTCCTGGCGCTTGTTGGCGGTGACGGTGACGCGGTCGAGCTCCATCGCGTCCGGCGCGGCGGCGGCGGCCGGCGCGGGCGCTGCATCCTGCGCGAGCGCGTGGCCGGCGGCCGACAGCGCCATGGCGGCGCCGATGGCGATCGCCAGGCGCGAGTGGCGTACACGCATGGTGGATACGGATGCGTTCATGGCTCTCCTCCCCGGGTCTGCGATCCTGATCAGGGATAATGATCCCGAAAGGAAAATTGTCAATACATCTGGAGAAATGGTGATCAGGCGGCGCCGGTGGCCTGCCCACGTGCGTCCGTGGGGGCCGGCAACCCCCGGATCGGCCGGTCCAGCCGCCACAGCAGCGCCGCCGCGACCACCGCGAGGGCCGCCAGCAACAGGAAGAACACCGGGTGGCTGGCCCGCGACCAGAGCGTGCCGACGACGCCGGCCAGCAGGCTTCCGCTGAAGATGGCGAGGAACCACGACGCGACCGTGGTCGCGCCCAGGCGCGGCGGCGCCAGCTTCGCGAACAGCCCCAGGCCGGTCGGGAGGATGTACAGCTCGCCGTAGGTCAGGATCACGAAGAACGCGACCACCCAGAGCCAGTCGACGCGCGCGCCGCCGGCGAATGCGGTCACCGCGGCCAGCAGCACGTAGGCGGCCGCGACCAGCAATGCACCGATGGCCATCCGCAGCGCAGGCGAGGTCTCGCGGCCGGCGTCGGCGCGCCGCCGCCACGCCATCAGCAGCAATGGCGTCATCGCGATCACCAGCAGCGGGTTGAGCGACTGGAACCAGGTCATGGGGATGGTGAAGCCGAGCCATGCGCGATCGACGCCGGTGTCGATCCACAGCGGCAGGGTGTTGCCGATCTGCTCGTATGCGCCGCGGAAGATGGTGGCGGCAATACCCACGCCCAGCAGCATCCACCAGATCCTGCGATGGCTGCGCCGGGCCTCGGCGGGCGTCGCCACCGCCGGCGCCACCCGCGGCGGCTCGGGTGGCAGGTAGCGCCGGCCGGCGAGGTAGATCACAAGGCCCAGGAACATGCCCACGCCCGCGGCGCCGAACCCGTAGTGCCAGCCGTAGAGTTCGCCGAGGGTGCCGCAGACCAGCGGCGCCAGCAGCCCGCCGACGTTGAGGCCGACGTAGTAGACGTTGTAGGCGCGGCCCCGGCGCGGGTCGTCGGCGGCGTAGAGGTCGTTGATCTGGCTGGGCAGGCTCGGCAGGAACAGGCCGTTGCCAAGCGCGATGGTCGCCAGCGCCAGGTAGAACATCGGCTCGAACGCCATCACGAAGTGGCCGATGGCCATGATGCTGCCGCCCAGCACCACCGCGTTGCGCTTGCCCAGCCAGCGGTCGGCGATGGCACCGCCGATGATCGGGGTGAAGTACGCCATCGCGGTGTAGGTGCCGTAGACGAACGACGCCTTGTCCTGCGCGAACAGCAACTGCTTGGTCATGTAATAGACCAGCAGCGTCCGCATCCCGTAGTAGGAGAACAGCTCCCACATCTGGGTCAGGAACAGGATGGTCAGCCCGCGCGGCTGGCCGAACCAGGTCGGTTCCGCGACTGACGTGCTCACGCGCCGCCCCAGACCCCGTGCGGACAGCTGATGAAGCCGTCGCGGTAGACGACGCCCGGCGTACGGTCCTGCTTGAGGAACACCGGGCCATCGAGGTCGACCACGTCGCAGAACTGCCCGAGCACGAACGCCGGGCCCATCGCCAGGCTCGACCCGGCCATGTTGCCGACCATCACCTGCTTGCCCAGCGCACGCGCGCGGCGCGCCATGGACAGCCCCTCGGTCAGGCCGCCGCACTTGTCGAGCTTGATGTTGATGACGTCGAAGCGGGCGTGCCGCGCCTCGAGCTCGGCAAGGTCGAGGATGCTTTCGTCGGCCGCGAACGGGAGCACGCGGTCGATGCCGTCGAGGTCCGACTCGTGTCCGCGCCGGCAGGGCTGCTCGAGCAGCGACACGCGGGCCGCGACCAGCGCCGGCAGCAGGGCCGGCAGGCTGTCGCCGTCATAGCCCTGGTTGGCGTCGACCCCGATCCATGCCGCCGGGCAACGCGCGCGCACCGCGCGTACGCGCTCGGCGTCGAGGTCGGCCTCGCCGGTAAGCTTGAGTTTCAGCGCGCGGGCGCCGGTGTAGGCCGCGGCGCGGTCGGCCATGACCCCGGGGTCGTCGGCGCCGACGGTGAAGGTCGTCAGCAGCGGGCGCACGCTCTCCAGGCCGGCGAGCGCCCACACCGGCAATCCCGCGCGCCGGGCCTCGAGTTCCCACAGCGCGCAATCGAGCGCGTTGCGGGCGCCGCCTGGCGGCAGCAGCGCATTGGCGGCGTCGCGGTCGATTCCGGCCTCGATGCGCGGACGCAGCGCCTCGAGCGTGGCCAGCATGTCCTCGGGTCGGTCGTCGTTGTAGTACACGCCCGCGGCCTCGCCGCGGCCGGCGTGGTCGCCGTCGCGCAGGGTCACCACCGTCGCCGGCATCGCCTCGAAGACGTAGCCGGCGATGCGGAACGGCGCCGCCAGCGGCAACGGCTCGTTGTGCAGTTCGAGTTCCAGGCGCACGCGCGTCCCCGGCAGGTTGGGCGGACGGGCCGGTGCGCGGCACCGGCCCATGGCATCAGGCGGCGCGGCTCAGAAATACGCGCCGTAGCCGGGCAGGTGGTGGACCACGCCGAACCAGAGCAGGAAAAGGCAGGCCAGCGCCAGCACGACGCTCCAGGCCTTGGCCCACGCCCGGCGCCGGCTGCGCAGCACGTTCCATGCGTTCCAGAGCGCGGCCAGCGCACCCAGCGGCAGCACCACCAGCGCAAGCAGGCGCATGGCGTTCACCAGCACGTCGCTGCCCGGGCCCAGCCGCTCGAGGTCGCCCATCATGTAGAGGATGAGGCCGAAGGCGCCCACCATGACCAGGAACACCGCCAGCGCGGCGATGCGGACGATGCGGTGGCTGCGGGCATCGACGCCCGAGAGTGCGTACGGCACGCCGTAGTGGCGTCGCGCCAGTGCCGACAGCGGCCAGGCGAGCACGGTCGCGAGCAGCGCCAGCAGGCTCAGTGCCAGCAGCGGCAGCAGCAGGCCGGGCGATTTCCAGGCGGGCTGGCGCTCGAACACCATGATCGCGGCATACGGCTCCATGCTGAAGCGGGTGACCACGCCGTCGACGACGTCGGCGGCCAGGCGGTCGCCGCTGGCGACGTCCTGCCAGAGGTACGGCGAGATCTCGCGCCACTTCTTCGGCGCGCCGGAGGCGTCGAGCGCCATCGACACGCTGATGGTGCCGTCCTGGTTCGGGAACACCTTGACCGCGCCGAGCAGGTTCAGGAGCGACATGAAACTGGTTTCCGGCCGCCGGCTGCTGGCGTAGCTCCCGGCGATCTGCTGCGCATGCAGCGCGGCGTCGGCATCGGAAACCGTGGGTTCGGGCGCCGGCGGGCCCGGGAGGTAGCGGTCGGCGAAGCCTTCGGCGAGGTTGTCGCGCACCAGCAGCGTCGCGCCGTCGCGGCCGGAGCTGTTCATCGACACGAACAGGCCGATGCCGTCGTCCAGGAACAGCTGCAGGTCGCTGTGGAACCAGCTGGTGTCGCCGCCGTGCGAGATCGCGCGGTGGCCGTTCATCGAGGTCTCGTAGAAGCCCAGCATCATCCTGTTGAGCGGCCCGACCGATGCCTGCCCCGTGGTGTGCATCTGCCGCGCGGTGGCTTCGTCGAGGATGCGGGCATCGCCGAGGGCGCCACCCTGCAGGTGCGCGATCATGAACTTCGCCATGTCGGCACCGGTCGCGGCCAGGCTGCCGGCGGGGGCGAGGCTGATGAACTCGTAGTCCTGCGGCTCGCCCTCCGACGCGCGCCCGTAGGCCTTGGACATGTTGGCGAGCAACGGCCCCGGCAACGGCTGGCGCAGGCTGGAGTCGCGCATCCCGAGCGGCTCGAAGATCTGGCTGTCGACGTAGTCGTCGAAGGTCTGGCCGGAGACGCGCTCGACGATGTAGCCGGCGAGTGCGGTGGCGTAATTGGAATACGCGGGCGTGGCGCCGGGCGCGTGGATGCGCTCGGGCACCCAGCGCTTGAGCGCGTCCGCCAGTGGCACCAGCTCGTCGGGGTTGCTGGTGATCAGGCCGCGGATCTGCTCCTCGAAGCCCACGGTGTGGGTCATCACCTGGCGCAGTGTCGCGGGCTTGCCGTCGCGCGGCGGGATCTCGAAATCGATGTACTGGTTGAGGTCGGCGTCCAGGTCCAGCTTGCCCTGGCCGACCAGCTGCATGACTGCGGTCCAGGTGAACAGCTTCGAGATCGAGCCGGGGCGGAACAGGTGGCGCTCGGGATCCACCGGCGTGCGCGCCTCGAGGTCGGCATAGCCGTAGCCCTTCTGCAGCAGTACCTCCCCGTCCTTGACCACCACGACCACCGCACCGGCGATGTCGCCCGCCTGCAGGGCATAGGGCATGTAGCCGTCCAGCCATGCCTCGAGATCGGCGCGGGTGAGGTTGGCGGGCCCGGTCGGGGCCGGGTCGGCCACGGCGGCGGGCCCGACCTCAGCCTCGCCGGCGTCAGGCGCCAGCTGTGGCGGCACCACGGACGTCGGCGGCGTGCCGGCGCGGTCCTGCGAGTTGGCGCCCACCGGGAACGCCAGCAGCAGGGCCAGGAGGCCGGTCAGGACGGTGGACAGGCGCATCTGGAGCCTCCTTGTGCTTCCCCTGCGCGGCCGGAACGGCACGCGCATCGATCCGGGCGCCTCGTGGCAATACCAGACCTGTTCCGCAATATTTATCCTGATCGGAGAATTGTCAACCTGCTCTGGTCATCGACCGGCCAAAAGCGCGAACATGGCGGCAGGCGGAGAATGGGCTGGTCCGGAGGATCGCCCGCAACCGCGATCCAGGAGCTCCAGGCGAATGAACGCGCAACACCCGTCCATCGGCAGCCTGCTGCGCGCCCTGCGCGCGCGCAACGACTGGACCCTCAAGGAAATGAGCGAACGCTGCGGGATCCCGCTGTCGACGCTGTCCAAGGTCGAGCACGACCGCCTGAGCCTCACCTACGACAAACTGCTGCAGGTGAGCCAGCGGTTGAACATCCGGATGTCGGAACTGTTCGCCGAACCCGATGCCGCCAACGACGCGCCGGTGACGGCCAGGCGCAGCATCGCCCGTCTCGACGACGCCATCCGCGTCACCACCCCCAACTACGACTACTTCTACCTGTGCCCGGAACTGCGCCGCAAACGCATGATCCCGGTGCTCACCCGGGTGCGCGCGAAGAGCCTGCGCGAGTTCGGCGAGCTCGTGCACCACCCGGGCGAGGAGTACATCCACGTGCTCGAGGGCCGGGTGGAGGTGCACACGGAGTTCTACGACCCGATCGTGCTCGCCGCGGGCGAAGGCGTGTACATCGATTCCAACATGGGCCACGCCTACATCGCCGGCGAAGGCTGCGACGAGGCCCTGCTGCTGGGCGTGTGTTCCAGCGCCGACGAGCAGCTGATGGCGTCGCTGATGACGATGCATGGCGACGGCAAGGCGGCGCCGAAACGCTGACGGCTTGCCGCGCCTCCCTCGGCGCGGCGACTTAGATCTGCTGTGCGCGGATGTCGGTCTTGAGGGCGACCGCGCTGTCCAGCGCCACCGGGGTTCCCGACGGCACCGCCAGTCTCGCGTCCGCCGACTCCGCCTGCTGCTCGCACCAGCGCGAACTGGACAGGCAGAAGGTCACCGGGACCTCGACACGACTTGCCACCCCATGGCCACCGACCGTCTCCGGGCGGAACGTCCAGGCCTGGACCGCCTTTTCCGTCGCCTGCAGGAACGCCGCCCTGCCACGCGTGCCCTTGCTGCCTTCGAAGCGGCTCTCCGCGACAGTCACGGAGCCGTCGGCCGCCACGTCCACGGTCATCACCACCTTCGCGCTCACGCCGGCACGCACCCCGGCCTCGGGATAGCGCGGCGGGACCATGGCGGTCTTCCTCGGCCCGGTCGCGGCCTTGGCGAACCGCAGGAGCACGCGGCCGTCCGGGGTGTCACTCGCGACCACGTGCACGCCAAGGGCGGTTCGGGTTTCGGCGGCCTTGCCATTGACCTTCCCCGGCTCGAACTCCCACCCGCGGATGGCCCCTTCGATGCGTTGGGCGACGGCCGCCTGGAGGCCCTGCTGTTCGGTCCACTGCAGCGACTGGATCCGGCCGTCCACGTCCACGGTGACGTCAGCCGACAGGTGCAGGTCGATCGTGGCGGGCGGTGCCGCGATGCCGGCCGCGGGCAGCGACAGTGCCGTCGCCAGGGCGAATGCGTGCAAGCGTGTGACCATGTCCCGCCCTCGAGCCTGGTTCAGGCCAACATAGCAGGGCGGGCCCGTGCGGTCACTGCATGCCGAGCCGCGGCGGCGGCGGCCGGTCCTCCACCGGGACTTCGCCCCCGCCTCCCATGCGGGCGGCGAACTCGGTCACCAGCCCTTCCCAGATGTCGGCGTCGCTGGCGATGTGGGCGCGGTGGTCGGCGTGCAGGACCTCGACGTCCATGCGCAGGAAGGGATCCCGTTCGTCGTCCAGGTGCGCGCGGCCCCAGCGCCGGTCGCGGTTGAAGGCCTCGATCACCGCGGGCGTGGTGCCGTCCTCCAGATCGAGGCCGAGCACGAACTGCAGCGAGCCGCAGGCCCCCGTCTCGCACTCGTAGAAGTACACGAAGACGTTGTAGCCGCCCATGCCGGTGCGGACCATCGGGTCGCCCACGCCGTCCTCGTCGAGCGTGGCGCGGTAGCCGAGGTCCTGCAGGATGGTGACCAGCTGCGGGCCGGTGATGCGCGTGCCTTCGGCGGCGCGCGCGGCGGGCGGAAGCACCGCGCACAGCGCGGCGAGCACGAGCGCGACGGCCCATGCCCCGATGGAGCGAGTCTGCATTTCGTTTCCCCTGTGGATGTGACCGGATTTCGCGCGGCGACGATAGCAGACCCGGGCGCGGCCGGACCGATCAACCCCTGCCGCGGCGGTACTCGGCGACGACGTCGCGCGGCAGCGGGTTGGCACGCGCACGCCCGTTGACGTACACGATCGGCAGCGGACCGTTCATCACCGACATCACCCGCGACACTTCGTCCTGCGACGACAGCGCGCTGTACTCCGCGTTGCTGGCCCGGGTGAAGGGCACGCCCTGCGCCTCCAGGTGCGAAGCGAGGGCGTTCGCGCGCTGGCCCGCGTCCTGCGGGCAGTTCTCCGGCGCGAACACCACCACCCCGCGGGCGGGCATGCCGTCGGGCATCGGGATGTCGACGAAGCCGGTGCCCTGCGCGGCCCCGCCGCCCACTGCCGAAGCGGGCGTCGGCGCTTCGCCGCCGGTGCCCGGCCCCAGCCGCTCCCAGGCCACGACACCCGCGACCACCAGCGCCACCACGCCGAGCGTCTTCAGCACGTTCACCGCGACGGTGCCTCCGGCGCCACGGCGCGGGCGTTGGCCAGCGCGTGGTCGAGGAACGCGTGCACGCGCGCGGTGCTGCCCGCTTCGACGTCCTCGTGTACGTAGGCGTTGAGCATGAGCAGCTTGCCGCCCAGCACCAGCGCCGAGCCTGCGCACTCCAGCACGACATCCGACTGCACGCCGTTGATCGCGAACGAGACCGGCAGGCGCAGCGCGTAGCGGATGACGCCGCCGTCCTGCGACAGCACCCGGGGCGCCCCGAGTTCGCCGTAGGACACATCGATGGACGTGCCCGACGCCTTGCCCATGCGCTCGCCCATCCCCGCCTGGGCGGGAGCCATCTGCGCGTCGAGGTCGAGCCCGCCCAGCTGCGCCGCAAGCACCGGCCGCAGCGCGTCCCATTCGGCCGCGGTGAACGCAAGCGCCTCGGCATCGCGCAACACCTGCACCTGGAGGTACGGCTGCGCCATCGGCAGGCCCGCCATCGCGCGTTTCAGGTCGTCCGTCGCGACCAGCGCCTCGGCGAGGCGGATGCTGGGTGGCATGCCCGCCGCGGACGTCGCGAACAGCGCCGGCGCATCGCGGCTCGCCGGCACGTAGCCATCGGGCACCGCCACCTCGATGCGGACGCCGCCGATCGAGACCTCCGCGATTTCACCCGAGCGCGCCGCGAGCGGCCACAGGACAAGCAGCAGGACCAGGCACGCGAGCTGGCGCATCGATTCGATTCCCCGACTTCCGGCGCCGCGTTGCGCGGCGCCTCCCCGCGGCGACTCTACACCGGCGCCGAGGCCGATCGCCATTCCGCCCGGAGCCCGGATCCCGGATCCCGGATCCCGGACTGTCATATGACCCGCCCCATGCAAGCCAGCTGCCTGCTCGGCCGTCGCTCCTTGCCTCGGACCGGGCAACGACATCGCGTGGAAGCCGGTCGTGCGCATGATGCGCCCATGACCCGACCCGCGAGCCGTCGCCACCTCGCCTGCAGCCTGTGGTGGGTCGCGGTCGCGGTCATGCTGCTGCTCGCCGGTTGCGCCACCGCGCCGCGGACACCGGCGCCCGCCGCAGGGGCTGGGGCAGCGCCCGCGACACCCGCGGTTGCGACGGGGGAGTTCGTGGTGGCGGCACACGAGCTCGACACCTGGAACGCCGTCGGGCAGTTGCTCGTGCGCATGGACGGCATGCGCCTCGACGCGCGCTCGGAAATGCTCGACCTGCACGTGGTGCACTACCGCGGCCAGGACCTCCTGATCCTCACGCGGGGGATCCCACTCGCAGACGGCGCAAGCGATCCGTCGACGCGCGTGGCCACCATCGCCCGCGACGGCGGCGCGACGGACAGCCCGGCCACTCGCGAACTCCTGGCCATCCTGCAGCGCGAGCTGCCGGCGGAGATCCTCCGCGTGCGCGCGTTGCAGGCGCGGGAGGCGGCGAAGCCCTAGCGCCGGGCGCGGCTCATCCGCACTTGGAATACCCGCAGTTCAGGCACGTCGCGCAGCCGTCCATGATCACCAGCGCCTTGGTGGTGCACTTGTGGCACATGGTGGCCGACGGCGGGAAGGACGCGCCGTCGCCGGTGACCTCGATGTCCTCGTGGGTCCCCTGCCGATTGCCTTCTGCGGCGGGCGCCGGGCTTACGTCAGGGTTTTTTTTTTCGCCCAGCTTGGAGAAGGCGGCACGCTTCTCGGCGATGAGGGCGCGCGTGGCGTCCGACATCTCCGGGTCGTGCATCATGCCGATCGACTTCAGGTGGTCCTCGACGATGCTGCCGAGCTCGGCCACCAGCGACGGCATGTACACGCCGCCGGCCTTGAAGTAGCCGCCCTTGGGGTCGAACACGGCCTTCATCTCGTCGACGATGAAGGTGACGTCGCCGCCCTTGCGGAACACCGCGGACATGATCCGGGTGAGCGCGACGATCCACTGGAAGTGCTCCATCGACTTCGAGTTGATGAAGATCTCGAACGGGCGGCGCTGCTCGTGCTCGGAGCCGGCATTGAGCACGATGTCGTTGATGGTCACGTACATGGCGTGCTCCACCAGCGGCGACTTGATCTTGTAGGTGCTGCCGATCAGCACCTCGGGGCGCTCGATGCGCTCGTGCATCTGGATGACGTCGGCCTTCGGCAGCTCGGCCTCGGCCTTCTCGCGGGCGACGGAGGCGCCGGCGACGGCCTTCTCCTTGTCCTCGTTGGAGACGACGGCATAGCCGGTGATTTTCTGGTCGATCCTGACAGCCATTGCAGTTCCCGGTGTTGGTGGTGCCGATGCGGTGGGGAGTGGAAGCCGCCGCGCCGTGGCCGGCGCGGCGGCCGGGTGTCACGCGCGCTTCGAGGCGCTCTTGCGGGTCGTGGTCTTGCGTGCGGCGGTCTTGGCGGTGCGCTTGGCGGCACCCTTGCGGGCCGCGGTCGCGCGGCTGGCGCTGCCGTTGCCGGACTTGGCGACCGCCTTGCGGGCGGACGCCTTCTTCGCCGGTGCCTTGCGGGCCGTGGCCTTCCTCGCGCCGGACGCCTTCTTTGCAGTGGCCTTCCTGGACGCGGTCTTGCCGGCCGCCGACTTGCGCGCGGGGGCCTTCTTCGCCGTCGCCTTCCTGGAGGCCGACTTCGTCGTCGCCGACTTGCGCGCCGTGGACTTCTTCGCCGTCGCCTTCTTCGAAGCGGACTTTCCGGTCGCCTTCTTCGCCGTGGCCTTCTTCGCCGTGGCCTTCTTCGCGGTGGCCTTCTTCGAAGTCGCCTTGCCGGTCGCCGCCTTGCGGGCGGAGGTGGTCTTCGCCGCCGACTTGCTGCCGGTGGCCTTGCGGGTGGCGGCGGACTTCGTGCCGGCCTTCTTCGCGGTCGCCCGCCCGCCGGACTTGGCCGCCGCCTTCTTCGCAGTGCCGGTGCCGGCGCTCTTCTTCGCCGCGGCCCTGGCGCCCGCCTTCTTCGCGGTCTTGCGGCCACCGAGCGAGCTGGCCTCGGCGCGGGCGCTGGCGCTGGCCGAAACCAGGCTCTGCCGGGCGGAATCCACGCGCTTGGACACGGCCTTCCTGGCCTCGTCGGCCGACTTGCCCACCACCTTGCCCGCACTGACCACACCCGCAACCGCGTCGCTGGCGGTCGTGGCGACCACCGAACCGATCGTCGACGCAGTGTCCTTCACGGTTTCGGCGGCCCTGGACAGCGTCGCTGCCACGCCATTGCCATTGTTGTTGCTCATCGGGGATTCCTCGTCCTGTCGGATTGTGTTACGGGCAGTGCGCCCGCGGTGCGGAATGTAGCGCGAAGCCGCGGACGTGTATGCAACGGTCTCCGACCGGTGGCGGGGCGGGCGGCGGTCAGAACTTGCCGTAGTAGCCTTCCTTGAGCGCATCGAACAGGTTGGCGGCGGTGTGCATCTCGCCGTCGTACTCCACCTGCTCGTTGCCGCGGGCCTCGACCACGCTGCCGTCGGCCAGCTCGAAGCGGTAGGTGGTGTTCTCCAGGTCCGACTCCTTGACCAGCACGCCCTGGAAGGCCGCCGGGTTGAAGCGGAAGGTGGTGCAGCCCTTCAGGCCCTGCTGGTGGGCGTAGCGGTAGATGTCCTTGAAGTCCTCGTAGGGGTAGTCCGTCGGGACGTTCGCGGTCTTGGAGATCGACGAGTCCACCCACTTCTGCGCCGCGGCCTGCACGTCCACGTGCTCCTTCGGGCTGATGTCGTCGGCGCTGATGAAGTAGTCGGGGAGCTTCGCCGCCGGTTCCTCGCTGAAGGGCATGGCCTTGTCGTTCACCAGGTGCCGGTAGGCCAGCAGCTCGAACGAGAACACGTCCACCCTCTCCTTCGACTTCTTGCCCTCGCGGATCACGTTGCGGCTGTAGTGGTGCGCGAACGAGGGCTCGATGCCGTTGGAGGCGTTGTTGGCCAGGCTGAGCGAGATGGTGCCGGTGGGCGCGATGGAGGAATGGTGGGTGAAGCGTGCGCCGGTACCGGCGATCTCCTCGACCAGCTCCGGGGCGACCTCGGCGATGCGCTGCATGTAGCGCGAGTAGCGCGCCATCAGCACCCGGCCCTCGATCTGCTGGCCCACGCGCCAGCCGTCCTTCGCCATCTCCGGGCGCTTGCGCAGCATTTCGGCGGTGACCTCGAACAGCTCGTCCATGATCGGCGCCGGGCCCTTCTCGCGGGCCAGTTCCACCCCCGTCTCCCAGCCGGCCACCGCCATCTCGCGGGCGATGCGCTCGGTGAACTCGCAGGATTCCTTCGAGCCGTACTTCATCCGCAGCATGGTCACCGTGGAGCCCAGGCCGAGGAAGCCCATGCCGTGCCGGCGCTTGCGCAGGATCTCGGCGCGCTGCTCCGCCAGCGGCAGGCCATTGACCTCGACCACGTTGTCGAGCATGCGCGTGAACACGCGCACGACCTCGCGGTACTCGTCCCAGTCGAAGGTGGCGCGGTCGGTGAAGGCGTCGCGGACGAAGCTGGTCAGGTTGACCGAGCCCAGCAGGCAGGCGCCGTACGGCGGCAGCGGCTGCTCGCCGCAGGGGTTGGTGGCGCGGATGTTCTCGCACCACCAGTTGTTGTTCATCTCGTTGACGCGGTCGATGAGGATGAAGCCGGGCTCGGCGTAGTCGTACGTCGAGACCATGATCATGTCCCACAGGTGCCGGGCGCGGACCTTGCCGTACACGCGGCACGCCACCAGGCCATCGTCGCGGACGATGTAGCCGGCGTGCTGGGGCCACTCGCGCCAGACCACCTCGGCGGCGTCGGCGAGGTCGATGCCGTCCTGCTCCTTCTCGTTGATCGGGAACACCAGCGGCCACTCGGCGTCGGCCTCGACCGCCTGCATGAAGCCGTCGGTGATCAGCAGCGACAGGTTGAACTGGCGCAGGCGCCCGTCCTCGCGCTTGGCGCGGATGAAGTCGCGCACGTCCGGGTGGCTGACGTCGAAGGTGCCCATCTGCGCGCCGCGCCGGCCGCCGGCCGAGGACACCGTGAAGCACATCTTGTCGTAGATATCCATGAACGACATCGGCCCCGACGTGTACGCCCCGGCGCCGGCGACGAACGCGCCGCGCGGGCGCAGGGTCGAGAACTCGTAGCCGATGCCGCAGCCGGCCTTCAGCGTCAGCCCGGCCTCGTGGACCTTCTCGAGGATGCCGTCCATCGAATCGACGATGGTTCCGGACACGGTGCAGTTGATGGTGCTGGTGGCGGGCTTGTGCTCGAGCGCGCCGGCATTGGACGTGATGCGGCCGGCGGGGATCGCCCCGCGGCGCAGCGCCCAGAGGAAGCGCTCGTTCCAGGTGCGGCGCGCCTCGGGCGTCGCCTCGGCGTCGGACAGCGCGCGCGCCACCCGCTGGTAGGTGCCGTCGATGTCGGCATCCACGGCGTCGCCCTGCTTGGTCTTCAGGCGGTACTTCTTGTCCCAGATGTCCTGCGACGCAGGCTGCATCGGGATCCGGCGACCGGCCGCGTCCAGGTTGGAACCCGCGTGGGCCATCGTGTCCTTCACCGCCTCCAGGCGAACCGTGCTCATGGTGCTCCCTTCTCCTCGTTCCTGTCGGGCGGGGTCGTCCCCGCCCTGTTGTTCTTGTCAGGCCGCCGCGCCCCCGGTGCCCGGGGAACGGCGACGGCAACGCCGGCGACGCGGCCCTTGCGGACGATCACGCGCCACGCGTGTTGTGTTTGCCTGGTGCTTCCACCCGCGACTGTTCCATGCAGCGCCACCCCCTGCAGCGGCCCACGGCGTTCGACGGCAGATCCCGGTCGTTGCAGGCCAAATCCCAGCACTTGGGCTTTGCCTGCCGCGTCGACCCCAACATGTTGTGGCCGGGCGGGAGGCCAAGCTACCCCCGGCCGGGGCCGAAGTCAACCGCCGCGGGGGCCTTCGCAGGGACGTCCGTGTGGCGGGGACAGGGCCGCCGTGCGGGGCCGCGGAAGCGCCGGTTCATTGCCGATTGGCGGCCCACCGCCGACACTCGCGGCCTGCCGCGACCGCCACCCCGCGGACCCCGCCGGGCCCGGGTGGCGGCGCGACTTCACGCCTCTGCAACCGTTAAAACCGGATAAAGCACGACGATGCGCGCACGAAGCACCACGACCACCCTCCTCGCCCTGACACTGGCCGCCGCCTTCGGCGGCTTTGCCGCGACCGCGTTGCGCGACGCCCTGGAAAGCCCCGCGGCGGCCGCGCCGGTGGCGCCGGCGGCCACGGTGCCCATGGCCGCCGCCCTGCCCACCACCGTCGAAGGGCAGGCCCTGCCGTCGCTGGCGCCGATGCTGCAGCGGGTGACGCCGGCGGTGGTCAGCGTGCACACCAAGCAGCGCGTGCGCATCCGCACGCCGTTCGGCGACGACCCGGTGTTCCGGCGCCTGTTCAACATCCCGGAGGAGCGCATTTCCGAGTCCCTCGGGTCGGGGGTGATCGTCGATGCCGAACGCGGCTACGTGCTCACCAACCACCACGTGGTCGAGGATGCCGACGAGGTCTCGGTGACCCTTGCCGACGGCCGCACGCTGGCGGCGGAGTTCGTCGGCTCCGACGCCGACACCGACGTCGCGCTGATGAAGATCCCGCCGCAGGACCTGTCCGCGGTGATGCTGGCCGACAGCAACACGCTCAAGGTCGGCGACTTCGTGGTCGCGGTCGGGAACCCCTTCGGCGTTGGCCAGACCGTCACCTCGGGCATCGTCTCGGCCGTCGGCCGCAGCAACGTGCCCGGCGTGGGCTACCAGAACTTCATCCAGACCGACGCCTCGATCAACCCCGGCAACTCCGGCGGCGCGCTGGTCAACCTGCGCGGCGAACTGGTCGGCATCAACACCGCGAGCTTCAACCCGCGCGGCAGCATGGCCGGCAACATCGGCCTGGGCTTCGCCATCCCCGCCAACCTGGCCAACGACGTCATGCGCCAGCTGGCCTCCACCGGCGAAGTCCGCCGCGGCTCGCTGGGCATCGACACCCAGGACCTCGACGCGCGCCTCGCCGCCACCCTGGGCCTGGACGCCAGCAGCCGTGGCGCCGTGGTCACGCGCGTGTACCCCGACGCCTCGGCGGCCGATGCCGGCATCGAGGTCGGCGACGTGATCGTCGCCGCCAACGGCCAGCGCATCGACGGTGCCGAAGCGCTGCGCAACTTCCAGGGCCTGCAGCCCGCCAACGCCCGCGTGACCCTCGACGTGCGCCGCGACGGCAAGCCCTTGCGGCTCGGCGCCATGCTGCGCGAGCAGCCCCGCGCGCTGCCCGGCCGCAGCCTCGACCCGCGCCTGGCGGGCGCGACCTTCGCCGAGCTTCCCGAGGCCCTGCGCCGCGGCGGGGTGAATGGCGTGCTGGTGGAGGACATCGAGCGCGGCAGCCGCGCCGCGGTCGGCGACCTGCGCAAGGGCGATGTCGTCCTCGGCGTCAGCGGCGCCCGGGTCGGCGACCTCGCCGGGCTCCGCACCACGCTCGCCGAGCCACCCCCGCAACTCGTGTTGCGCATCCTGCGCGGCCGGACCCAGGGCGACCTGGTGATGCAATGACCCCCAACGGAGAGATGAAATGAGCCCGACCCATACCGAAAACGTCAAGAACAACCTGTCCGAAGCCGGAAGCCACCTGCGCCAGGCCGCCGTCGACGCCACCGAGACCGTGCGCGGCGCCGCCAGCGCGGCCGGCAACGAAGTGCGCCTGGGGCGCGCCAACCTCAAGGCCGACCTCGCCGACGGCGCGCTCGCCGGGCTCGCGGCTGCAGAGGAAGCCATCGGTGCCGGCAGCGAGCAGGTGGACGTGCTGCTCGACAAGGGCCGCGACCTGATCGACAACGCCGCCGACCTCATCCGCGAGCGCCCGATCGCCTCCTTCGGCGCCGCGTTCGCGGCCGGCTGGATCATCGCCAAGCTGGCGCGCAGCGGCGGCGGGGACAAGTAAGCTGGCTGTCGCGACGGCGCCTGTGCGCCGGCCGGACCAACGGGGGTGGCAGTGAGCGAGGACGGCATCGGGCCGGACGCCGGGATCCCCGGCGCCGGGCCGCCACCGCACATCGATGAAAGCGTGCGCCGCGTACGCCGTGCGGCACGGGAGACCGTGGATTCCGCGCGGCTCACCGGCCGCGCGTTGCGCACCCTGGTGTCGGCGGACCTGGCGCTGGCGCGCAGCGCCTTCGGCCGCGCCATGGCCTGGGTCGGCATCGCGATCGTGTTCGGCGCCTCGGCCTGGCTGCTGGTGACCGCGGCGGTGATCGCGCTGTTGCGCGTGTCGCTGGGCTGGTCGTGGATGGCGGCGATGTTCACCTGCGCCGGCGTCAGCCTGGTGGTGGCGGCGCTGGCGGCCTGGCGGGTGTCGCGGTTCTTCGAGCAGACCGGCCTGCATGCGACCCGGCGGCAGTTGTCGAAGCTGGGCGTATTCGACGAGTTCGAACCCAAGATCGCCGAGGACCCGCCGCCGCCGGAGCCGGGCACCGTTCCGCCGCCCCCCACTGACTCGACCATCGTGCGATGAACTACGAACAGCTCAGGCGTCGCGTCGAGCGCGCCGAATTCCTCGTCGACGAACGGACCCGCCGCACCCATGTGGCGTGGAACGGCCTGCGCCTGCAGTGGCGCGAGGCGTGGACGCCGCCGCGGATCATCGTTGCCGGCCTGGTCACCGGCTTCCTGTCCGGCCGCTCGCAGCCGCAACGCGCGGCGAAGCAGCTGCGCGCGGTGGCGGGGCCGAAAACGCTGCAGCTGGTGACCTCGATCCTGGGCATGACCTCGTCGCTGCAGGCTGCCATGGCCGCGTTCACCGCGAAGGGCGCCGCTCAGACCGCCGACCAGGCCGCGGAAACCGCGGACGACGCAGCCCAGGCTGCTGCATCCGGCGCCAGCGTGGCCGCAGGCGCCGCGGCGCGCGCCGATGCCGCCACCCCCGCGGTGCCGCCGTCGGACCGGCGCCGGCAGCCGGACCCGGCCTGGGACCGTGCGCCCGGCCCGGCGGAAGCGGCGACGGACGTCTCCGAGCGTCCGTCCGCACGCGTCCCGCGCACGTGAGCACGCAGGAGCCCGGACCGGGCACGGTGCCTCCCATGGTGCCGGTGCCGGTACCGCCTCCGGCGAGCCCGGCGCTGCCGCCACCGACGCACCCGCGCGGCAGCACCGCGGTGGTGGTGCTGGCGGTGCTGGCGGTCGGCTACACGATGTGGGCGGCGCAGGCGGTGATCCTGCCGGTGCTGCTCGCGATCTTCTTCGCGCTGATCGGCAACCCGGTGATCCGCGGCCTGCGGCGGCTGTACCTGCCGCGCTTCCTGGCCGCGCTGCTGGTGCTGATCGGCGGCATGACGACCCTGGGCATGCTGGGCACCCAGCTCGTGCGGCCGGCCGCGGAGTGGTTCGAGCAGGCGCCGCGCCAGTTGCGCCAGCTCGGCAACGAGCTGAAGACGCTCACCAAGCCCGTGCACGAGGCCAACAAGGCCGCAGAGGACATCGCCCGCGCCGCCGGCGGCGGCGACGACCGCCGGGTGCAGATCGTGCGCACCCAGGTCGACGACCCCTACGCGATCCTGCAGACCGCGCCGAAGATCGCCGCGTCGCTGCTCGCCGTGGTCCTGCTGACGTTCTTCTTCATGGTGTTCGGCGAGCGCCTGCAGCGCAGCGCGATCGCGCTGTTGCCCACGCGCCAGCAGCAGAAGCTCTCGGTCGGCATCCTGCAGTCGATCGAGCAGGAGATCTCGCGCTACGTGTTCACCATCACCGCGATCAACATCGCGGTCGGGCTGGTGTTCGCGGCGCTGCTGCACTGGCTGCTCGGGGTCGCGCCGCAGGAGGCGCTGCTCTGGGGGACGATCGCCGCGGTGCTGAACTACGCGCCGTACGTGGGCCCGATGATCGGCATCCTGCTGATGCTGGTGATGGGCTTCGTGACCTGGGACGAGGTCGGGCCCTCGCTGCTGCCGTCGGCGCTCTACCTGGGCCTGCACACCATCGAGGGCCAGATCGTGACCCCGATCGTGCTCGGCCGGCGCATGGCGCTGTCGCCGCTGGTGCTGATCCTGGCGCTGATGGTGTTCGGCTGGCTGTGGGGAATCATCGGCCTGCTGCTCGCGGTGCCGCTGCTGGTCTGCGTGAAGCTGGTGCTGGCGAAGATCGAGGGCATGGACGGCTGGGCGCGGCTGCTGGAATGAGCGCCGCGGCTACAATGGGCGCGTGAGCTTCGCCGTCCGCGCCATCACCCTCGACCTCGACGACACCCTATGGCCGTTCGCGCCGATCGGCGCGCGGATCGAGCGCGTGCTCGACGACTGGATGCGTGAACACAGCCCCGCGACCGCGGCGCGGTTCCCGGTGGCGGAAATGCGCGCGCTGCGCGAGCGGGTGGCCCGCGACAACCCGCGGCTGGCGCACGACATGGGGGCGCTGCGGCGGCTGACGCTCGAGGCCGCGCTCACTGAAAGCGGCGGCGATGCGGCCCTCGCGGATGCCGCGTACGAGGCGTTCTTCGCCGCGCGCAACGAAGTCGAGTGCTATCCGGACAGCATCGAGGCGCTCGGGCGCATCGCGGCACGGGTCCCGGTGGCGGCGCTCACCAACGGCAACGCCGACCTCGGGCGCATCGGCCTGCGGCACCACTTCCGGTTCCAGCTCGGCGCCTGCGAGCATGGCGCGGCCAAGCCCGACGCCAGCATCTTCCTCGCCGCATGCGAGCGCCTGGGCTGCGCACCGGACGACGTGCTGCACGTCGGCGACCACATCGAGATGGACGTGCTGGGCGCCGCCCGCGCCGGCCTGCGCAGCTGCTGGATCAATCGCGAAGGCCGGCGATGGGAACACGCGGAACTCGCGCCCGACCTGGAATTCGACACCCTCGCCGCGCTGGCCGACTGGCTCGATGCGCGCCCCGCCACCCCGACACCGGACCCCGCCGCATGACCTTTCCCGATGCGTTCGCCAGCCGCGACGACGCGACCTCCGCGCGTCCGCTCCACATCGTCCAGCGCGAGGGTTTCGCGGCGTGGCGCGGGGGGCAGCCGGCCGCGATCGCAGCCTGGCTCGACGCGCACGGGTACGACGGCACGCCAGGCACCGCCATGGTGCTTCCGGGTGGCGACGACGGCGTCGCCGGCGCCGTGCTGGCCGTGGCCGATCCGCTGGATCCCTACGCCTATGCGCATGCGCCTCTCGCACTGCCCGCGGCGGACTGGCGCGTCGAGGGGATGCATGACCCTGCGACGCTGCGCGCCCTGCAGCTGGGCTGGGGGCTGGGCAGCTACCGGTTCACCCGCTACAAGCAGGCCTCGCGCGCACCGGCGCGGCTGGTGCCGGGGGAATCGGATGCCGAAGCCACCGACATCCTCGCCGCCTGCGCCCGCGTTCGCGACCTGGTCAACACGCCGACCGAGGACATGGGCCCGGCGCAGCTCGAGGAGATCGTCCGCGCCATCGCCGGCGCGCACGGTGCCTCCTTCGACAGCGTCGTCGGCGACGACCTGCTGGCGCGCAACTTCCCCGCCATCCACGCCGTCGGCCGCGCGTCGCACCGCGTCCCGCGCCTGCTCGAGCTGCAGTGGCCGGGGCCCGGCACCGGCGATGCGCCGCTGCCGCACCTGGCGATCGTCGGCAAGGGCGTGTGCTTCGACACCGGCGGCCTCGACATCAAGCCCGCCGACGGCATGCGCAACATGAAGAAGGACATGGGCGGCGCCGCGCACGCGATCGCGCTCGCCGAGCTGGTGATGGCGCGGAAGCTGCCGCTGCGCATCACGCTGCTGGTGCCGGCGGTCGAGAACGCCATCGGCCCGAACGCCTTCCGTCCCGGCGAGATCATCGCCACCCGCACCGGGGTGAGCGTGGAGATCGACAACACCGACGCCGAGGGCCGGGTGGTGCTCGGCGACGCCCTCGCCTATGCCGGCGAGCAGTCGCCGGACTGCATCCTCGATTTCGCCACCCTCACCGGCGCCGCGCGCATCGCGCTCGGCCCCGACCTGCCCGCGCTCTTCAGCAACGACGACGCGCTCGCGCAGGCCTGGCTCGACGCTGGCACGCGGGCACGCGACCCGCTCTGGCGCATGCCGCTGTGGCGGCCGTACCTGCGTTACCTCGCAAGCCCCGTCGCCGACATCGCCAATGCCGGGTCGCGGATGGCCGGCAGCGTCACCGCCGCGCTCTACCTCGAACGCTTCGTCCCCGCCGGCACGCGCTGGGCGCACCTCGACACCTACGCCTGGAACGACAGCGACCGCCCCGGCCGCCCCTGCGGCGGCGAGGCCCTCGGCCTGCGCGCCGCCTTCGAGATGCTCAAGTCCGCCCCACTGTAGGAGCGCCCGCTGGCCGCGACGTGGCCGCCTGACGCGCGGCCCGTTGCCTCCCCCGCGACGACCGTCGACTCATCCCGGGTCGCGGCCATGGGCCGCTCCTACAGCCAGCCCTTCTGCCTGGCGAGGCGGTAGGCCTCGATGCGGTTGCCGACGCCGAGCTTGCCGATCGCCTCCGACAGGTAGTTGCGCACCGTCCCGTGCGAGAGATGCAGCTGCGCGGCGATGTCGCCGGCGCTGCGGCCCTCGCCGGCCAGGCGCAGGACCTGGCGCTCGCGGTCGTTGAGCGGGTCCGCTTCCGACCATGCCTCCATCGCCAGCTGCGGGTCCAGCGCGCGGCCGCCGCGGTGCACGTTGCGCAGCGCCTGCGCGAGGTCCTCGGCGGGCGCGTCCTTCAGCAGGTAACCACGCACGCCGGCATCGAGCGCGCGGCGCAGGAACCCGGCGCGCGCGAACGTGGTCACGATCACCACCTTCGTCGCCAGGCCGTGGCGCTGCACGCGCTGTGCGAGCTCCAGGCCGGTCATGCCCGGCATCTCGATGTCGGTGACCAGCACGTCCGGCGCCAGGCGCTGCAGCTCGCGCCAGGCGGACTCGCCGTCGGCGACCGCGGCGGCGACCTCGATGTCGGGCTCCATGCCCAGCAACGCCGCGAGCGCGCCGCGCACCATGGCCTGGTCCTCGGCAAGGAGGACGCGGATCATCGGGCGCGCGCGCGGGTCATCACGCGCCGACGGTAGCAGAGGTCGCGACGGACACGGCACGCGTTGCGCAGGCCGCTCATGCGCGCGGTCGGGCCAGTGGGAGGCGCGCCTGGAGCCGGGTGCCGCGACCCGGCCGCGCCTCCAGGCGAAGGCTGCCGCCCAGCGCCTCCAGCCGCTGGCGCATGCCGTCCAGGCCATTGCCCGCGACGAGGGTGCCGCCGCGGCCGTCGTCGTCCACCGTCAGCACCACCTCGCCGCCTTCGGCCGTGACCGCCACGCTCGCCGACCGCGCACGCGCGTGGCGCTGGATGTTGGTCACCGCCTCGCGCACCGTCAGCGCCAGCGCCGACTCCACGTCCGCGGGCAACACGGCGCCGTCGAGGCCATCGCCATCGCAGGCGCAGTCGAGCCGCACGCCGTCGCACTCGAGCAGCAGCCGTGCCGACGCGAGCTCGCCGGCCAGCCCCGCGGCGCGGATGCCGCTGACCGCGCTGCGCACCTGCGCCAGCGCCTCGCGCGCGATGCGGCTGACGTCGGCGACCTCGTGCCGTGCCGAGGCCAGCGCGGCCGGGTCCGCCTCCTGCCGCAACAGCCGCCCGGCGAGATCCGCCTTCAGGGCCACCAGCGACAGCGTATGTCCGAGCAGGTCGTGCAGGTCCCGGCCGATGCGTTCGCGCTCGGCGGTCGCGGCCAGGCGCCGCACCTCGTCGTGGGACAGTCTCAGCGCGTGGTCCTGCTCGCTGTTCCGGCGGTCGAAATGGACGATGACACCGATGGTGCCGGTGACCAGCGGCAGCCACGCCAGTGCCTGCCATGGATATCCGAGCCAGCTGCCCCAGCCGATCACCGCGGCGTTGAGCAGCAGCAGGCGCAACAGGTAGGCAGGGAGCGACTCGCGCGACTGCATGCGCAGCATCACGCAGCCGAACACGAAGTAGCTGAGCGCCGACGGGTACCACGGCATCAGCACCATCGCGAGCGCGACCATGGCCAGCGCGTAGCGCATCGCCTGGGTGGGCTGCGCCAGCAGCGTCTTCGCGTAGAGCAGCAGGAACAGCGGATAGGACGCCGCCGTCAACGCCAGCCAGCGGAGGTCGTAGCCACCCGGCATGAACGCCGGGGTGACGAACACCCATGCCGACCACAGCACGTGCACCGCGTCGACCCATGGCGAACGCCCGCGGCGCAGGGCGTCGGCGACCACCGAGCCCGGTGCCGGGCGCAGCCAGCCGGGCAGGCGCCGCGGCATCAGCCGCCGCCCCCGTCGCATGCCGCGCGCGGCGACACGTGGGGCCGGAACACGCGCCGGCGCACCTAGCGCAGCTCCACCTGGTCGATGCGGAAGCCGAAGCGGCCGGCCGGCGCTCCCGCGGTGAACGCGATCGCGCGCAACCGGGCCGGATCGGCGTTGGCGAAACCCTCCAGCGGCATGCGCACCTCCTCCCACTCCGGCCCGGCGCGGAACGCGCGCATCGCCGGCATCGCGTGCGCCTCCGGCCCCGAGAACAGCATGACGTGGTAGTCGCGACCGTCGCCACGGGCGTGGAACACGAGTTCGCTGCGTCCCGACAGGTCCACCGGCGCCATCGGTTCGGCGCCGAGCATCCACATCATCCCGGACCACATCGTCCACTGCGACGCGCCCTGGCGCACCTCGCCGGTGATCTCCAGCGCGCCGCCGGTTCCGGCCGCGCCGTCTGCGAGGATGCGATGGGCGACGTCGGAGGTGCCGCCCAGCATCCGGTCGGTGGTCGGGTGCCAGCTGCCGGACGTGGCGTCGAACGTGCCGTCGTCGAAGGCGGACAGCAGCGGACCTGCGGGCGCCGGGCCGGCCGGGCCCGCACCCGCGGCCGCCGCCGGATCGCGCGCGACCGCGTGGCCGTTCTTCCAGATCCCGACGATGGCGCGGCTGGCGGCGATGTCGCTGCTGGGGTCGCCTTCCACCAGCACGAGGTCGGCGCGCAGGCCCGGTGCGATGCGGCCGCGGTCGGCAAGTCCGAAGCGCCTGGCCGGCGCCGACGTCGCCGCGGCCAGGGCCTCCAGCGGCGTCAGGCCGGCCTGCACCAGCAGCGCCAGTTCGCCATGCAGGCTGGCGCCGTGGCTTGTGCCGGGGTTGCCGGCATCGGTGCCGGCGAGGATGGTCACGCCGGCGGCATGCAGCGCACGGACGGAGGCCAGCAGGCGCTCCGGCAGCGCGGCCGGGGCGGGCATGCCGGGGAAACTGCCCTGCAGCGCGTGCACCTGCGCGTCCGACAGGTGTGGCCGCAGGCGCGGATCCGCCGCGAGCCCGGGGCCCGCGCCGGCACCGGCGATCGACATCAGCACCGACAGCGTCGGCACCACGAAGGCATCGCCGGCGCGGGCAGCGGCCACGAGCTCCGGCGTGGCGCCCGCGTCGACGAACAGGTGCACGAGCCCGTCGGCGCCGGCGCGCAGCGCGTGCAGGCCGTCGGCCTGCCGCGACACGTGGACCACCGCCAGCCGGTCGTGGGCGTGCGCGGCCCCGACCGCCGCCTCCACCTGCGCCGGCGCCAGCGTCGGCATGCGCCCGGGCGACCCGTAGGCGCCGAAGTCCTCGACGATGATCTTGATGTAGTCGGACCCTTCGGCGACCCGCGCGGCGACGAAGTCGCCGGCGTCGCCCCCGGCGGCAAGCGTCGGCACCTCCATCCCGTACTGCGTGCCGTGGCCCCCGGGGGCGGTGACCGCGGCGCCGGCCGACCACAGGTCGGCATGCCGGGTAGGCCCAAACGCGTCGCGCTGCGATCGCAGCGCCGGGAAGCGGCCGCGGTCGCCGAGCATGTCGAGTTCGGTGGTGACGCCGAAGCGCAGCGCATCCGCCTGGGCGTCGCCCCAGCTGTGGACGTGGGCATCGATGAGCCCCGGCAGCAGGGTGCGGCCGCGCCCGTCGACCAAGGCAAGGCCCTCCGGCACCTGCGCATCGCGTCCCACCGAGACGATGCGGCCGTCGCGCACCACCACGGTGGCCCGGTCGATGACGCCGGTGCCGTCGAACACCCGGACGTCCTGCACGACGAATCCGGGCCCTGGCCCCTCCTGCGCCGGCGGCGACTTCGCCGCGGTCGGCGCGACGGCGTCCGTGGCGACGACGGCCCCGGCGAGCGCGGCGGCGACGGCCACCAGCGCCCCCAGTTCCAGGATGCGGCTCGTGCGTGGATCGGACATCGGAAGACTCCAGTGAAGGGCCGGGCTCAGCCGGCGCGGGCGAGCCGGCCGCGGGCCAGCACGAAGAAGGCGGCCGCGACCACCGCGAGCACGCCAACGTGCATCGCGACATGCCCGCCGGCGTCCATCCCCACCACCTTCAGCGCGAGCTGCGCCAGATGGTACGACGGCCATGCCGGCGCCAGCCGCGCGAACACGTCCGGCAGCATCTGCAGCGGCAGCCACAGCCCGGACAGGAACGCCATCGGCAGGTACAGCAGGTTGATCACCACCGGTGCGCCGCTGCCGTTGGCCACGGTGCCGATGTACAGGCCGAGCGCGCAGAACGGCAACGCGCCGACGACGTCGACCGCCACCAGCAGCAGCCACTGCGAGGGACGCAGCGCCACCCCGGCCAGCGAGTATGCGAGCACCGCGACAAGCAGTGCCACCAGCGCCGAGAACAGCATGGCCATCGCCATCTTTGCCAGGAGATAGGCACCCGGCGGCATCGGCTGCACGCGCTTGAGCTTCAGCAGCCCCTGCTCGCGCTCCATGGCGACGGTGACGCCGAAGCCGAACAGCGCCGCACCCATGACCCCGAACACGCCGTAGGTCGCGAGCAGGTACTGCGCGGCGTCGCCGTTGCCGCCGTTGATCACCACCCCGAACAGCAGGTAGAAGATCGCCGGGAACGCCAGTACGGGAACCGAGAACATCGGCGTGCGCAGCAGGCGCAGGAATTCGTACTTCGCTTCCAGGCGGTAGCTGCGGAAGCGGGAATGGGCGGCGGTTGCGCTGGCGGCGGCAGGCCCAGCCGACGTGGCCAAGATGTCTGTCATGCGATGGTCTCCATGGCGTGGTCGCCGCTTGCGGGCCCGGCTGCGCGGGTGATCTCGAGGAAGGCGTCGGCGAGCCCGGCGCGGCGGACGTCGATGTCGGCCACGGCGTCGTCGGCGGCAAGCAGGCGGCGCAGCACCGGCTCCGCGGCGTCGGCGACGATGTCCAGGTGCGCGCCATTGCGGGTGGCCTCGCGCACGCCGGGCCAGCCCGCGACCGCTTCGGCGTCGAGCGCGGAGCGGCAGCGGATGCGCCGCTGCGACACCCGCGCGCGCATCGCCTCCATCGGGCCCGCGGCGGCGATGCGGCCGCCGGCGAGCACCACGACGCGGTCCGCCAGCGCCTCGGCCTCCTCGAGGTAGTGCGTGGTCAGCAGCACCGACGTGCCACCGGCGACCAGCTCGCGCAACGCCCGCCACACGCCCTGGCGGGCCTCGATGTCGAGGCCGGTGGTGGGTTCGTCCAGGAACAGCAGCTCGGGCCGGCCGCAGATCGCGAGCGCGAACTGCACCCGCCGCTGCTGCCCGCCGGACAGCTTCGCGTAGCGCCGCCGCAGCAGCCCGTCGAGTCCGGCAAGCGCGACGCAGTCGGCGACGCTGCGTGGTGCGGGGTAGTAGCTGCGGGTGAGGTCGAGCAGCTCGTCGACGCGCAGCATGTCGGAGACCACGCAGGACTGCAGCATCACGCCGGTGCGCCTGCGCGCCTCGAGCGCGTCCGGCGCCATGCCGAACAGGCGGGCACTGCCGGCGTCGGCGCGCACCAGGCCGAGCATCAGCGCGATCGCGGTGCTCTTGCCGGCACCGTTGGCCCCCAGCAGCGCGAGCACCTCCCCGCGGTGGATCCGAAGGTCGACGGCGTCGACGGCAACGACGTCCCCGTAGCGGCGGGTCGCGCCCTGCAGCTCCGCCAGGGGGATCGTATCGGTCATTCCGGTCATCGCTCGCTCCTTCCTCGGTGGCGCCAGCATCCGCGGCGCGTGGCCGTGCGGGCAGTCGCCGGCGTCACCGATCGCGCATGACAGGCGTCAGGTGACGCCTTGCCGGCGGCTGGCTAGCCTGATGTCGAAGCCGCGGCCGATGGATCGTCGTGCCGCGGAAGTTGACTTCCGGCAGCTTGGTCCCGGCGACCGATGCGGTCACACTCCGCCCTTTCCGACGTCCTGGCCCTCATGAACTCGAACGCCGACCTGCTCAACCAGCTCCGCATCGACCGCAGCGCGCCACCGCCGAAGTCGCGCCGGGGGCTGTGGATCGCGCTCGCCGTGGCCGCGGTGCTGCTGGTGCTCATCGGCGTGACCTGGGCCTGGTTCAACCGTGACCAGGGAATCCCGGTCGAGACCGCCGCGGTCGCGGCGATGGGATCCGGCGGCACCGCGGCGTCCGTGCTCGACGCCAGCGGCTACGTCGTCGCGCGGCGCATGGCCACGGTCTCGGCCAAGATCACCGGCCGCGTGCGCGAGGTGCTGATCGAGGAAGGCCAGCGCGTGGAGGAAGGCCAGGTGATGGCCACGCTCGACCCGATCGACGCCGACGCCCAGCGCGACCTCGCCGACGCGCAGCTGGGTGCCGCGCGCAGCCAGGCCGAGAGCGTGCAGGCGCAGCTGGTGGAAGCCGAGGCGAATGCGCGCCGGCTGTCGTCGCTGGTCGGGCAGCAGCTCGTGTCGCGGTCGCAATACGAACAGGCCGTGGCGCAACGCGATTCGCTGCGCGCCCAGCTCGCGACCGCGCGCCGCAATGCCGAGGTCGCCGGCCAGCAGCTGCGCATCTCCGGCATCGGCCTCGACAACACCGTGGTCCGCGCGCCGTTTGCCGGCGTGGTCACCGCCAAGGCCGCGCAGCCGGGCGAGATCGTGTCGCCGCTCTCGGCCGGCGGCGGCTTCACCCGCACCGGCATCGGCACCGTGGTCGACATGGATTCGCTGGAGGTCGAAGTCGAGGTGGGCGAAGCCTTCATCGGCCGCGTGCAGCCGAAGATGCCCGTGGAAGCCACCCTCAACGCATACCCCGACTGGCGGATCCCGGCCGAGGTGATCGCCATCATCCCGGCCGCCGACCGCGGCAAGGCCACGGTGAAGGTGCGGGTGGCGATCAAGGAGAAGGACCCCCGCATCGTTCCCGACATGGGGGTGAAGGTGCGCTTCCTGGAACCGGCCAAGGCCGCCGGCGCCGAGGCGCCGCGTGGCGTGCGCGTGGCGCAGGACGCGATCGTGCAGCGCGATGGCGCCGACGTCGCCTTCGTGGTCGGCGAGGACGACACCGTGGAGCAGCGGACGCTCGCCCTCGGCCGCGCGATGGCGACCGAGCGCCAGGTGCTGTCGGGGCTGGCGCCGGGGGAGATCGTGGTGCTCGACCCACCCGCGGAACTCTCCGACGGCGGCACGGTGGTGCTGGCGGAGGCCGGCAACGACTGACCCCGTGACCGGAGGCGCCGTGGTGCGAACCACCACTGCAACAGCAACAGCAACTGCAACCGAACCCGATGCCGGCGGTGCCGGCCCAGACGAGGACAACCCGATGACATCGCTGGTCACCATCCGCAACGTCACCAAGGCCTACCGGCGCGGCAGCGAGACGGTCGAGGTGCTGCACGGCATCGACCTCGACATCCCGCAGGGCGATTTCGTCGCGCTGATGGGGCCGTCGGGCTCCGGCAAGACCACCCTGCTGAACCTCATCGGCGGCCTCGACACGCCCACGGGCGGCGAGATCGCGGTCGAGGGCCAGCGCATCGACCAGCTCGGCGACGGCCAGCTCGCGCAGTGGCGCAGCCGCCACGTCGGTTTCGTCTTCCAGTTCTACAACCTGATGCCGACGCTGTCGGCGCAGAAGAACGTCGAACTGCCGCTGCTGCTGACCAGCCTGGGCAGCGCGCAGCGCAAGCGCAATGCCGGCATCGCGCTCGGACTCGTGGGCCTCGCCGACCGCGCCTCGCACCGCCCCAACGAGCTCTCGGGCGGCCAGCAGCAGCGCGTCGCGATCGCGCGCGCGATCGTCTCCGACCCGACCTTCCTGATCTGCGACGAGCCCACCGGCGACCTCGACCGCACCTCGGCCGAGGAGATCCTGGGGCTGCTGCGCACGCTCAACCGCGAGCACGGCAAGACCATCATCATGGTCACGCACGATCCCAAGGCCGCCGACTACGCCAACCACACCGTGCACCTCGACAAGGGCACGCTGGCCGACGCACCGGCGATGGCGCACTGACCATCGCAACCCGCGCCGCGCGCGGGCATCTGCGCCACGAGGACACGCCATGAAGTACTTCTCGCTGATCTGGGCCGCGCTGTTCCGCAGCCGCACCCGTACGTTCCTCACCCTGCTGTCGGTGGTCGCGGCGTTCCTGCTGTTCGGGATGCTGGATTCGGTGCGGGTGGCGTTCAATTCCGGCGGCAGCGTCGCCGGTGCCGATCGCCTGGTGGTGTCGTCGCGGCTGTCGATCACGCAGATGCTGCCGTACAACCTGCTGCGCCAGATCGAATCCACGCCGGGCGTGAAGCGCGTGGCGTACGCGGCGTGGTTCGGCGGCATCTACCAGGACCCGCGGAACTTCTTCCCCAACTTCTCCGTCGGCCCCGGCTACTTCGACCTTTACCCCGAATACGAGGTCGATCCCGCCGAGCTGGCGGCCTGGGAGGCCGAGCGCACCGGTGCCATCGTCGGCAAGGCGCTCGCCGACCGCCACGGCTGGAAGGTCGGCGACACCATCCCGCTGCAGGCCACCATCTTCCCGCAGAAGGACGGCAGCAACGACTGGCCGCTGAAGCTGATGGGCACCTTCGAGCTGGCCGATGCCAAGCGCAAGGGCGAGGAGAACCAGCTGCTGTTCCACTGGACCTACTTCGACGAGGCCAACCAGTACGTCAGCGGCCAGGTCGGCTGGTACATGGTCAAGGTGGACAACCCGGGCCACGCGCCGCGGGTGGCCAAGGCCATCGACGCGATCTCGATGAACTCCGACCGCGAAACCCGCACCCAGACCGAGCAGGCCTTCAACCAGTCGTTCGCCAAGCAGTTCGCGGACATCGGCCTGATCGTGACCGCGATCATGGGCGCGGTGTTCTTCACCCTGCTGCTGCTCACCGGCAACACCATGGCGCAGGCCGTGCGCGAGCGGATCCCGGAACTCGCGGTGCTGAAGACCATCGGCTTCTCCAACCGCAGCGTGCTGATGCTGGTGCTGGTCGAGTCGATCCTGCTGGTGGTGCTGGGCGGCGTGGTCGGCCTGGCGCTCGCCGCCGCGCTGATGCCGGTGGTGTCCGCCGCCAGCGGCGGCATGCTGCAGTTGCCGACCGTGCTGCCGCAGACCTGGGGCATGGGGCTGGGGCTCATGGTGGCGATCGGCGTGGTCGTCGGGCTGTTGCCGGCGCTGCGCGCGATGCGGCTCAACATCGTCGATGCGCTGGCGGGCCGCTGACATGCACCTCGACACCCCCACCCCTGTCGCCGCGTCGCGTCCCGACGCCATGACGCCGACTTCCGAGGTGCTGCCATGAAGCGCAAGCAATGGTTGTGGAACGTGCTCACCATCGTGCTGCTGGTGGCCGGGCTCGCGGGCTGGATCCTGTTGCCCTGGTACGGCGTCGCCGCGCTCGCGATCGGCGTCGCGCTCTGGCTGCTGCTCACCCACAGCGGCCGCCTGGCGCTCGCGGCCACGCGCGTCGGGATCTCCAGCCTGCCGCAGCGCTGGGGCGCGTCGTCGGTGATCATCGTCGGCATCGCCGGCGTGGTCGGGGTGCTGGTGGCGATGCTCGCGATGGGCGAAGGCTTCCAGGCGACGCTCAAGGAAACCGGCAGCGACGACACCGCGATCATCCTCCGCGGCGGCTCGCAGGCGGAGACCAATTCGGTCATCACCCGCGAGCAGGTGCCGCTGATCGGCAGCCTCGAGGGCGTGGTGCGCGACGCGGAGGGACGGCCGATGCTGTCGCCGGAGCTGTCGCACGTGGCCAACCTGCCGACGAGGGCGGACGGCTCGGACGCCAACGTGCAGCTGCGCGGGGTCGGTCCCGAGGCCTGGCGGGTGCGCGACCAGGTGCGGATCATCGAAGGCCGCACGTTCGAGCCCGGCGTCCGCGAGCTGGTGGTGGGCCAGGGCGCGCAGCGGCAGTTCGCGGGCCTGGAGGTGGGGAACGAGATCGAGTTCGGCAACCAGACCTGGACCGTGGCCGGCGTGTTCGCCTCGGGGGACGCGCACGATTCGGAACTGTGGGCGGACGCGGAAACGCTGGCCTCCGCGTTCCGGCGCAGCGACTACCAGTCGGTCAGCGTGCGCGTCGAAGGCAAGTCGGGCCTGGCGACGCTCAAGGCCGCGATGGAGGCCGACCCGCGGCTCAAGCTGGACGTGCAGAACACCCGCGACTACTACGCCAAGCAGTCGGAAGGCCTGACCAGGCTGATCCGCATCCTCGGCACCGTGATCGGCACGATCATGGCCATCGGCGCGGTCTTCGGCGCACTCAACACCATGTACGCCGCGGTGTCCGGGCGCGCGCGGGAGATCGCGACGATGCGCGCGATCGGCTTCCGCGGCCTGCCGGTGGTCATCGCGGTGATGCTGGAGACGATGCTGCTGGCGCTGCTGGGCGGGCTGCTCGGCGGCCTCCTGGCCTGGGCGATCTTCAACGGCTACAGCGTGTCGACGCTGGGCAGCAACTTCAGCCAGGTCGTGTTCCAGTTCAAGGTGTCGCCCGAGCTCCTGTGGTCGGGGCTGAAGTGGGCGCTGGGGATCGGACTGGTTGGCGGCCTGTTCCCGGCGCTGCGCGCGGCGCAGCTGCCGGTGACCACGGCGCTGCGCGGGGCGTGAGCGCCGAGGATCCGCGAGGCCTGCCGAACGCGGAACTCGAGGCGCGCCTGCACGCGCTGCAGCGGCAGGCGTTCGCGCTTTACGAAGAGGCGGCGGCCGCCGCCGACGCTGGCGAAGGCGATGCCGTCTTCGCGCGCGCGGAGCGCGCCACGGCGCCGCTGATCGCGGAGGCGAAGCGGCTCAACGACGAGCGCGTGCGCCGCCTGCGCGCCCGCGCGCGCGCCTGGCGCATCGCCGCCACGGCGGTGGCCATCTTGGGCACGCTGCTGGTGCTCTGGATGCTCCAGCGCGGCTGAGCCCGCCGTCCGGACACCCTGGATCTGCCCATTCCTGCAGGCGCGGCCCATGGCCGCGACCCGGTCACCGGGCCTCGCACGCCCCGTTGTCGAAACGGTCGCGGGCATGGCCCGCTCCTACAGGGGGCTGCCCGGCGGCTCAGGCCTGTTGCGCCACGATCCGCCGTCGCGAGCGCAGGATCCCGTCGATGGCGAACACCGCCAGGCCGACCCAGATGAAGCCGAAGCCGATCATCCGGTCGCGGCCAAAGGCTTCGCCGAACACCAGGACGCCGCACAGGAGCTGCAGCGTCGGCGCCAGGTACTGCAGCACGCCCACCAGCGACAGCGACACCCGGCGCACCGCGTAGGCGAATCCGATCAGCGGCAACGCGGTGAGCGCGCCGCCCAGCACCAGCAGCATGTCGGTGGTGGCGCCCCAGCGCATGGATACGAAGCCGCCGCTGTCGCCGGACTCGATCCACGCCAGCACCGCGAGTGCCGGCAGGAACACCCACAGATTCTCGACCCCGAGGCCGGTGACGGCGTCGACCGCGGCGAACTTCCTGATCAGCCCGTACAGCGCGAACGAACACGCCAGCGCCAGCGCGATCCACGGGAAGCTGCCGTAGTTGAACGTGAGCCAAAGCACGCCGCAGGCCGCCAGCGCCACCGACACCCACTGCGCCGGGAACAGCCGCTCGCGCAGGAACACCACGCCGATGACGACGTTGAGCAGCGGATTGATGAAATAGCCCAGGCTGGTCTCGACCACGTGGCCCGCGTTCACGGCCCACACGTACAGGCTCCAGTTGAACGCGATGAGCACGCCCGAGACCGCGAGCATGCCCGCCAGCCGTGGCTGCGCGAGAACCCCGCGCAGCCAGCTGCGGCCCTGTGTGACGGTGAGCCAGGCCGCGACCAGGATCGCGCACCACACCATCCGGTGCAGCACGATCTGGAACGACGGCACCTCCTTGAGCAGGTGCCAGTACAGCGGCATCAGCCCCCAGATGACGAAGGCGCCGATGGCGATCCACAGGTTGCGGCCCTGCCCGGCGACGGTGCTCACGGCGCCGGCGCCCGTGCCCTGGCCAGGGTGATGGCGACCACGCCCAGCAGGATCACGCCCATCGCGCCGATGTCGGCGACGGTGAAGCGCTCGGCCGCGAGCCACGCGCCCAGCACCACGGCGATCACCGGGTTCACGTAGGCGTAGCTGCCGGCGAGCGTGGTGCGCACGTTCTGCAACAGCCAGACATAGGCCGAGAACGCCAGCACCGATCCGAACAGGGCCAGGTACGCGACCGCGGCGTTGGCCTTGAAGGTCGGCATGCCCTGGAAGCGCTCGCCGAGCACCAGGCCCGCCACCAGCATCACCGCACCGCCGCAGAGCATCTGCGCGGCGGCGGCCATGAACGGCGACGGCAGGTCGCGGCCACGGCTCCAGACCGAGCCGAAGGCCCACGCCACCGGTGCCACCAGCAGCGCGACGAGCCCGGTCGGGGTCGCGGTGAGCGAGCTGCCGGCGTTGAGCCAGAGCACGCCGGCAAAGCCGATGGCGAGGCCGAACCATTCCAGCCGGCGCGGCATCACCCCGCGCATCACGCCGAACAACGCGATCCACAGCGGCACGGACGCGACCGCCACAGCGGCGAGCCCCGAGGACACCGTCTGCTCCGCGATGCACACCAGGCCGTTGCCCAGCCCCAGCAGGAGCGTGCCCATGACGGCGAGGGTGGGCCACTGGCCGCGGGTTGGCACCGCCACGCCGCGCGCGCGCAGCACCGCGAACAGCAGCGCGCCGGCGACGAGGAACCGCAGCGCCGCCATCAGCAGCGGCGGATAGCCGCCTTCGAGCGCGAAGCGGATGCCCAGGTACGTCGAGCCCCAGACCACGTAGACGATCGCGAGCGCCACGGCGATCGCCGCGGTCGTCGCGGGAATGGGCAACGCGCGCGACGCGACGGCCATCGAAGGTCCAGGGGGAGACGGGAAGGAGGCTCCGCGGCCGGGAACCGCGGGTGGAGGATTCTAAGGGTTGCCGGCGTCGCGCGGCTGCAACGCTGTGGGGCGCAGGCGAAGGCGTCGGCCGCGTGCCACCACCGCGGGCGGCGCCGGCGCACCGCGCCCTGTGGGAGCGGCCATGGCCGCGCGCTGTTCGTGCCGCCAGAGGACGGCGCGGGAGCTCGCCGCCATGGCGGCTCCCACTCATGCCCCGGGGGATGGACCCCGGCTCAGCGCGCCCAGCGGCCCGGGGCGGTCGACTCCGGCAGCACCGTGGCCGAGAGCTGGCGGTCGCTGCCCAGCAGGCGCACGGCATCGGCCAGGATCGCGGCAGACTCGTGCAGCAGCGGGTCCGGACGCTTCTCGGCGGCTTCCTCGCGCGCCGTGTCCTGGACGATGTTGCGCTCGCCCGCCTGCAGGCCGTCGTCGGTGGCGAGTTCCGCCAGCGGGTCGAGGGCCAGGCCCAGGCGCTTGCGCTCTTCCTGGCGCGCCTTGCGCTTGGCGTCCTGGCGGTCGCGCTCGGCGCGGCGCTCGGCCTCGTTGAGCGAGACGTAGTCCTTCTCCTGCTCGGCGCGGAACTCGGCGACGTCCTGCGACCACCACTGGAACTCCTTGTCGGCCGCGACGCGTGCGTTGTGCAGGGCGTCGAGCTGCGGCAGCAGCGGCGCGAAGTTGCCGTACTGGGTGTGCGGCACCGCGGCGATGCGGGTCCAGGGCAGCGCGTTGTCGTAGGTGCTCTCGCCGAACTCGCTGGCGTCCACGGTCACCGGGAAGCCGATGTCCGGCACCACGCCCCTGTTCTGCGTGCTGCTGCCGCCCGGCAGGAAGAACTGGGCGATGGTGAGCTTCACCTGGCCGAACTTCTGGCCCTCGCTGGTCGGCCAGCGGTCGAGGTCGATCAGGTTCTGCACCGTGCCCTTGCCGAAGGTGGTCTCGCCGATCACCAGGCCGCGGCCGTAGTCCTGGATGGCGCCGGCCACGATCTCCGACGCCGACGCCGAGCCGCGGTTGACCAGCACCGCCAGCGGGCCGTCCCAGGCCACGCCACCGTTGCGGTCGGACTCGACGCCGACGCGGCCGCCGGATTCGCGCACCTGCACCACCGGGCCCTGGTCGATGAACAGGCCGGTGAGCTCCACCGCCTCGTTGAGCGAGCCGCCGCCGTTGTTGCGGAGGTCGAGCACCACGCCGTCGAGCCCGTCCTTGCGGAACTGTTCGAGCAGCTTGGCGACATCGCGGGTGGCCGAGGCGTAGTCGCCGTCGCGCGAGCGGCGGCGCTCGAAGTCCTGGTAGAACGCCGGCAGCTCGATGATGCCGATGCGCTTGCTGTCGGTGCCGTCGGGGCCCGGGATGGTCATCACCTTGGACTTGGCAGCCTGTTCCTCGAGGCGGACGCGCGCGCGGGTCAGCACGATCCGCACCGGCTCGCTGTCGAGCACCGCCTCGCCGGGCACCACGTCCAGCCGTACCTTGGTGCCGGCCTTGCCCTTGATCTTCTCGACGACGTCGTCGATGCGCCAGCCGACGACGTCCTCCATCGGGCCGCTGGTGCCCTGGCCGACGCCGACGATGCGGTCGCCGGGCTTGAACTTCTCGCTCATCGCCGCCGGCCCGCCCGCGATCAGCTCGCGGATCACCACCACGTCGTCCTGCTTCTGCAGCTGCGCGCCGATGCCTTCCAGCGACAGCGACATGCTCTGGTTGAACAGGCTGGCGGTGCGCGGGTTGAAGTAGTCGGTGTGCGGGTCGATCGAGCCGGTGTAGGCATTGAGGAAGCTCTGGAAGGCGTCCTCGCCGTTGAGCTGGGCGATGCTGGTGCCGATGTTGGCGTAGCGCTTGTCGAGGGTCTTGCGGATCTCCGCCGGCTCCTTGCCGGCGAGCTTCAGGCGCAGCCAGTCGTTGCGGACCGACTGCTTCCACAGCTGGTCGAGTTCGGCCTGGTCCTTCGCCCAGGGCGCGTCCTCGCGGTCGTACACCCAGCGGTCGTTGCCGCTGAAGTCGAAGATGTCCTGCCCGAGCAGCTTGCGCGCGTAGGCAACGCGTTCGTCGACGCGCTGCTTGTACAGCGCGAACATCTCGAACGCCGGTTCCATGTCGCCGTTCCTGACCGCCTCGCCCATGCGGCTGCGGTAGCCCTCGAACCGGGCCACGTCCTGCGCGGTGAGGAACAGCTTGCCGCCGTCGAGCGACTCCAGGTAGCGGTCGAAGATGTCGGCCGACATCGCCGGGTCCAGCGCACGCGGCCGGTAGGCGTAGCGGCTGTCCGACAGCAGCCCGTAGACCAGCTTCGAGGTGGTGACGTGGTCGGCGGTGGGTCCCGCCGCCACCGGCGCCGGGCTTGTGCCATCGGCACGCGCCATCAGGCCCAGCGGCGCGGCGAGCGCCACGACGACCAGGGATGCGGACAGGACTTGGCTGGCTTTCATGCGTCGGACTCGGGGGGTTTCTGCGGGGGTCGCGCCGCCACACTGCGCCCCCGGTTGGACGGCGGACAGTGCTGGAAGTTGCATGCGGCGTCGCGATCCACTCTAACCGTGGCCAGCGTCCCGGGTGTGAACAGTTCGTCAGTCGCGGAACGCGCCGGCGGCACCGGCGGCGGGGGTGCAAGTCAGGCGGCGACGCCGGCTTCCGCGGCCTGCTGGTCCGCGTGGTAAGAGGACCGCACCAGCGGGCCCGAGGCGACGTGGTCGAAGCCCAGCGCGAGGCCGTAGGTCTCCAGCGCCTTGAACTCGTCCGGGGTCCAGTAGCGCAGCACCGGATGGTGGTGGGCGCTGGGCTGCAGGTACTGCCCGATGGTGACCATCGAAACGCCGTGCGCGCGCAGGTCGCGCAGGGTGCCCTGGACCTGCTCCATGGTTTCGCCCAGGCCCAGCATGATCCCGGACTTCGTCGGGACGCCGGGATGCTGCTGGCCGAACTTCTGCAGCAGGGTCAGCGACCATTGGTAGTCGGCGCCGGGGCGCACGTTGCGGTACAGGTCCGGAACGGTCTCGACGTTGTGGTCGAAGACGTCCGGCGGACTGGTCGCCAGGATCTCCAGTGCGCGCTCCATCCGGCCCTTGCCGCGGAAGTCCGGGGTCAGGATCTCGATCCGGGTGGCCGGGGTGGCCGCGCGGATGGCCGCGATGCAGTCGACGAAGTGGCCGGCGCCGCCGTCGCGAAGGTCGTCGCGGTCGACCGAGGTCACCACCACGTACTTCAGGCCCATGTCGGCCACGGTTTCGGCCAGCCGCCGCGGCTCGTCCGCGTCCGGCGGCTTCGGGCGGCCGTGGGCGACGTCGCAGAAGCTGCAGCGGCGGGTGCAGACCTCGCCCAGGATCATGAAGGTGGCGGTGCCGTGGCCGAAGCACTCGTGGATGTTCGGGCAGCTGGCGTCCTCGCACACCGTGACCAGCCGGTTCGCGCGCAGCTTCGACTTCAGCGCCGCGACCGCGCCGTTGGACGGGATCCGCACCCGGATCCACGACGGCTTGCGCAGGACCGGGGCGTCCGCGAACTGCACCGGCGAGCGCGCGATCTTGTCCCCGGCCACCTGCTTGCGGCCCGGCTCCAGCGACGCCGTGGCCGGCTCGGCGACGACCTGCAGCGGGATGGCGCGGGAGGGGGTCTCGGACATGGGAGGCTCAGGCAGCGTGCGGGGGGGCCGGCGTCGGCAGGCCGGGCGATGGCGCCGGCCGCGGCTGAAGGCCGAACTGCCGGCAGAGCTGCGCGAGCAGCAGCGGCCGGACCGCGTCGGCACCGGACGGACCGCCCAAGTCTAGCATCGACGTCACCTGCAGCCCGGCGTAGCCGCAGGGGTTGATGCGCGCGAACGGCTCGAGGTCCATGGCGATGTTGAATGCCAGGCCGTGGAAGGTGCAGCCCCGGCGGACGCGGATGCCCAGCGCGGCGACCTTGGCGCCGTCGACATACACGCCGGGGGCGCCGTCGCGGCGCGCGGCACCGATGTTCCACTCGTCCAGGGTGTCGATGACGGCCTGCTCGATGCGGTGGACGTAGTCGCGCACGCCGATCTTCAGGCGCCTGAGGTCCAGCAGCGGGTAGGCCACCAGCTGCCCCGGGCCGTGGTAGGTCACCTGGCCGCCGCGGTCGACGCGCAGCACCGGGATGTCGCCGGGCGCCAGCACATGCTCCGGCCGCCCGGCCTGGCCGAGAGTGAACACCGGATCGTGCTCCAGCATCCAGATCTCGTCCGTCGTGCCGGCATCGCGTGCATCGGTGAAACGCTGCATCGCATGCCACACCGGCTCGTACGGCTGGCGGCCCAGCTCGCGGACCAGCACCTCCACCGTGCTCAGCGCCTCCGCGGCGCCGCGGGGCCGTTCACAGCGTCCACTTCACGTCCGGGTGCTCGCGCAGCGCGGCGTGCGCGGTCTCGTACTCCTCGCGCGAACCGGCGACGAACGTGAGCTTCACCGAGACGTACTTGCCGCCGCTCGATGCCCGGGCCGTCACCGTCTCGTGCAGCACGGTAAGGCCGGCGGCGCGGAGCAGGTTCGGGATCTCCTGCTCCAGCCCGGCGTCGGCCGGGCCCATCGCGGTGATCTCGAACTCGCCGGGGAACTGGAAGCCGTGCTCGGGATTGTCGGACTTGATTTCCATGGCTCAGGTGGACTCCCACCACATCAGAAGCTCGTGCCAGAGGCGCTTGAAGAACCCGCCCTCCTCGACGCCGTCGATCGCCACCAGCGGCGCCTGCGCGATCACCTTGCCGTCCAGGCGGACGCGCACCGTGCCCAGGGCCTTGCCCTTGGCGATTGGCGCCTCGAGCGTCTCCGGCACGTCCATCGTCGGCTTGAGCTGCGCGTACTTGCCGCGCTGCATGGTCACCAGCATCGGTCGCGCCACGCCCAGCCGGACCTCGTCCGCCTGGCCCTTCCACACCTTCTGCGTGGCCACCGGCTTGCCGGGCGCGTACAGCGCGTGGGTCTCGAAGAAACGGAACCCCCAGTTCAGCAGCGCCAGCGAATCGCTCGCGCGCTTTGCTTCGCTGGTGGACCCCATCACCACCGAGACCAGGCGCTGGTCGCCGCGCTTGGCCGAGGCCATCAGGCAGTAGCCGGCGCCGGAGTGGTGGCCGGTCTTGATGCCATCGACGCTGTCGTCGCGCCACAGCAGCAGGTTGCGGTTGCTCTGGGTGATCTCGCCGACCTTGAAGGTCTTGATCTTGTTGTAGGCGTACTCCTCCGGGAAGTCGCGCGCCATGGCGCGGCCGAGCAGCGCCAGGTCGCGCGCGGTGGAGTAGTGGTTCTCCTCCGACAGCCCGTGCGAGTTCACGAAGTTCGAATTCTTCATGCCGATGCGCTTGGCGTACGCGTTCATCAGCGATGCGAACGCATCCTCGGAGCCGGCCACGTGCTCGGCGAGCGCGATCGCAGCGTCGTTGCCGGACTGCACCACCATGCCTTTTTCCATGTCGATCAGCTTCGCGGTCTTGTTGACCTCGAAGCCGCTGTAGCTGCCGTCGGTGCCGGCGCCGCCCTTGCGCCAGGCGTTCTCGCTCATCATCACCTGGTCGTCGTTGGCGATCTTGCCGGCCTTCATCTCGGCGGCGATCACGTAGCTGGTCATCACTTTGGTGATGCTGGCGGGCTCGACGCGCTCGTCGACGTTCTCGCCGGCCAGTACCTGGCCCGTGGCCGCGTCCATCAGCAGCCATGCATTGCCAGTGACGTCGGGCGCATCGGGCACCGGGAGCGCATCGCTCAGCGCCGCGGGTGCGGGCTCGGGGGTGGCGGGCCGCGCGGCCGGCGTCGGCGCCTGCGCGAGCGCGATGCCGAGGCAGGCGATCGACAGGGCGGACAGCAGGGCGGCGCGGGCGGCGACCATGGGCTTCATCAAGACGGGGAACTCCAGCGGGGCGGCGCTCGCGCGCCGCGAAAAACGGAAAGGGCGCAGTCTACTCGCGCACGACATGGGGCGCGCCGAAGCCGAGGCCCGCGACGCGCGCACTGAGGTCGTCGACGCCGGCGGCGCTCACCGGCCCCACGCGGAGGCGCCAGACCGGCTTGCCGGCGGCGGTGCCATCGGTCAGCCGCGCCTGGCCGATGCCCGCGCGCTGCAGCATCGCCAGCGCGCGTTCGGCATTGTCGCGGGCGCCGAAGGCGGCGACCTGGAGCAGGACGCCGTTGCCATCGGCGGCGGCCGAAGCCACCGATGCCGGTGCCGGCGCCGGCGTGTGCACGGCAGCCACCGTTTCCGTGGCGGGCGCGGGCGCGGCGGCGGGCTTCGCGGCAGCACCGGGAGCCGCGGACCCGTAGGGATCGGGCTTGCCGGCCTTGCCCGTCGCCACGCGCGCGCGGCGCGTGCGCATCCAGGCGTCGAATTCGTCGGCGGTCATCGCCTTGCCGTCCTGGCGCATGTCGAAGCGCCAATCCTCGGCCGCGGCGGGGGCGGTTGCGGCGGGCACCGGTTGCGCGGACGCCTGGGCGGCGGGCACGGGCGGATCCGGCGCACGCTCACCTGCGGCGGCGGACGCGATCGGGAGCGCCTGCACCAGGGTGTCGATCGGGCTCGGCGGCATCGCCTGCGGCTTGCCGGTGGCCACGCGCACGCCCGGCGGCAGCCCGGTGGCCGGATCCACGGGCGCCGCGGTCGCAGCGAGGACGCCGGCAGGCTGCCGCGCGTTCTCGCCCGGCGTCAGGCCGCGGACCTCGACCCGCGCGGTGCCACGCGGATGCACGCCGATCTTGACCGCCGCGGCGTAGCTCAGGTCGATCACGCGGCCCTCGTGGAACGGGCCGCGGTCGTTCACCCGCACCACCACGGACTTGCCGGTGTCGAGGTTGGTGACCCGGGCGAAGCTCGGCAACGGCAGCGAGCGGTGCGCGGCGGTGAAGGCGTACATGTCGTACACCTCCTGGCTCGAGGTGCGGCGGCCATGGAACTTGTTGCCGTAGTACGAGGCCATGCCCTGCTCGACGTAGCCGGCCGGCGAGGCGCGGACCTCGTACGACTTGCCCAGCACCTTGTACGGCGAGCGGTTGCCGTAGCGCGCGCGCGGCTCCTCGACCACGTCGGGCTCCGGAATGGCATCGACGTCCGGGATGTAGGTGGGCGTGGAGTCCTTGACGCCGGGCTTGTACAGCCCGCCGGCGACATAGTCGCCGCGCGTGGATGGATCCTCCTGCGCCGGCGCGTACGGCGACACCTTGCGCCCGGGAGCCGCCGGCCCCGGGCCGGTGCCCGGCGTGCCGGTGCCGGCGGGCGCATCGGGCTTCACCGGCGCGCCGCTGCAGGCGGCGAGTGCGGCGATGCAGGCGGCGGTTGCGGCGAGCCGCTTCATGGGGCGGTCGCGTTGCCGCGGATCGCCTGCGCCAGCTGGTGGACGGAGAGGGCGTACATCGGCGAACGGTTGTAGCGGGTGATCACGTAGAAGTTGCGGTATCCGAGCCAGTACTCCGGACCGCCGGCGCCCTCGAGCGACAGCAGCGTGGCGCCCCCGGCCACCGGCTCGCCCGGCTGTGGCCGGTAGCCGCGCGCGGCGAGCGCCTCCGGGCGGTGGACCGGGTCCAGCGTGTCCGGCTTGAACTCCGCGGCGCCGGCGTCGCGGCTGGCGCGCGCCACCACCGGGCCGCCGCGCTCCCAGCCGTGGACGACGAAATAGTTGGCGATCGAGGCGAACACGTCCGGGCGGTGCGTGAGCAGGTCGCGGCGGCCGTCGCCGTCGCCGTCCTTCGCCCACAGCCGGTAGCTCGAGGGCATGAACTGCCCCATGCCCATGGCGCCGGCATAGCTGCCCTTCAGCGCCAGCAGGTCGAGCTGCGGCTCGGCCTTCTCCAGCGCGAACAGCTGTGCGAGCTCACCTGCGAAAAACGGCGCGCGCTTCGGGAAGCCGAACGCGAGCGTGTACAGCGCGTCGACCACGCGGTAGCTGCCGGTGATGCGGCCATAGCTGGTCTCGACGCCGATGATGGCGACGATGTATTCGGCCGGCACCCCGGTGTCGGCCGCCACGCGCTCCAGCGCCGTGCGGTTCTCGGCGAGGAAGGCGCGCCCGCCCTGGATGCGGGCGTCGTTGACGAAGATCGGCCGGTAGTCCTTCCACTGGCGCACCGCTTCGGCCGGCCGCGACATCGCATCGATGATCGACTGCCTGTGCTCGGCCTGGGCCAGCACCTCGCGCACGCGGGCGGCCTCGACGCCGTAGGTGGTCGCGGTGTAGTCGACGAAGGCGTCGATGCGCTGCTGCAGCGGGATCGCCGGGTCGGTCACCGCGGGCGGCGCCACCGGACGCTCCGGCGGCTGCGGTACGGCCGCCAGCGGCGCATCGGCGGCAACCGGCGCGGACTCCGCGGCGACCGCGGCGACCGCGGCGGGCGCGGCGGTATCCGCGGGGGGCGGCGTCGCCTGCGACGCGCAGGCCATGAGGAAGAGGGGCGCGAGCGCGGCGGCGAGCGGGTACAGGGGGCGGGCTGTTGTCGAGCCGGCTGTTGTCGAGCGTACTGTCATCGGGCGCGAGGTTAGCACGCACCCCTGCGCACCCGCTGCGGACGGTTCAGACGGCGTGCATCGCGCCCGCGGCAGCGCCGCCCTCAGCGCGCACGCACGGGGCGGTGCGCGTGCACCGACATCACCACGCCCAGCCCCGCGAGCAGCGACACCGCGGCGGTGCCGCCGAAGCTCAGCAGCGGCATCGGCACCCCGACCACGGGCAGCAGGCCCGAGATCATGCCGCCGTTGACCACGACATAGACGAAGAACGCCAGCCCGATGGCGCCCGCGAGCAGCCGCGAGTAACCGTCGCGGGCCGCGGCGGCGATCCACAGGCAGCGGCCGATCACGTACAGGTACAGCGCCAGCACCGTGACCACGCCGAGCCAGCCGAACTCCTCCGACAGCACCGCGAAGATGAAGTCGGTGGTGTGCTCGGGCACGTAGTCCAGGTGCGACTGGCTGCCCTTGCCCCAGCCCTGGCCATGGATGCCGCCCGAGCCGATGGCGATCTTGGACTGGATGATGTTCCAGCCGGCCCCCAGCGGATCCGATTCCGGGTCGAGGAACGTCAGGATGCGGTCCTTCTGGTACGGACGCAGCAGCCAGAACCAGGCCACCGGCGCCACCGCGGCGACGCCGGCCGCACCGGCCGCGAACCACCACCAGGGCAGGCCGGCGAGGAACAGCGCGAACACCCCGCTCGACGCCACCAGCATCGCGGTGCCGAAGTCCGGCTGCTGCAGGATCAGGAGCGTTGGCGCGCCGATGAGCGCACCCGCCACCAGGACGCTGCCCACGCGCGGCGGCAGCGTCACGGAGTTGAGGTACCAGGCCGCCATCATCGGCAGGCTCAGCTTGAGCAGCTCCGCGGGCTGGAAATAGAACACGCCGAGGTCGAGCCAGTGCTGGCCGCTGCGCCCGGTGCCGACGAACAGCACCGCGACCAGCGGCAGCAGCGACACCCCGTAGACCACGGGGGTCGCCGCGCGCAGCCGCACGGGCGGCACCCGCGACAGCGCCCACATCACCGCGAGGCCGACGCCGTAACGCGCGCCCTGCGACACCACCAGGGCCGGATTCTGCCCGCCGGCGCTGTAGAGCACGGCCAGCCCCGTGCCCATCAATGCGAGGAGCGCGGCCAGCAGGCTCCAGTCGAGGGTGCGGGTGAAGCGCCGCACCAGGTCCAGCAGCCAGCGGAGGATGACGTTCACCGGGCGTCCCTGCCCGGGGAGCCGTCCTCGCCCGCCGCGACCCCGTCGACGGCGGGCGCAGGCGCGCCCACCCGTGGCACCACGCCCGCGCCGGGCAACGCCGAACCGCTCACGTTGGCGAACAGCGCCGGCGCCGCGTCACCCGGTTCCGCACCGTCGACCGGCACCGGATCCGGCATCGTCCCGAGCAGCCACGCGTCGAAGATCTTGCGCGCGATCGGCGCCGCGGTGGTGCCGCCGTAGCCGCCGTGCTCCACCGTCACCGCGAGCGCGATGCGGGGTTGCTCCGCCGGCGCGTAACCGACGAACAGCGCCTGGTGGCGCAGGTGGTAGGGCAGCGTGCGCGGATCCATGCTCGCGTTGCCCTTGCGGCTGATCTTCTGCGCGGTGCCGGTCTTGCCGGCCATCCGGTACTCGGCGCCGCGGGCCATGGCCGTCGCCGTGCCGCGGCCATGGATGGTCGCCACCATGCCTTCCTGCACCGCGCGCAGGTGTGCCGGGTTGTCGGTGATGCGCGTCGGCGGCGGCGCCGCCACCGCGGACCACGGCGCGTCGTAGCCGACCCGGCGGTGCGAGGCCAGCCGCAGCTCGTGCAGTTCACCGCCATTGGCGATGGCCGCGGTGCCGCGCGCGAGCTGCAGCGTCGTCGCCACCCAGTAGCCCTGGCCGATGCCGGCGATCACGGTTTCGCCCGGGTACCAGCCTTCGCGGCTGTTGCGCGCCTTCCACTCCGGCGACGGCACGATGCCGCTGGCTTCCCCGACCAGGTCGATCCCGGTCGGCTGGCCGAACCCGTAGCGCTGCATGAAGCCGGCGAGGCGCTCGATGCCCATCTGGTAGGCGAGCTGGTAGTAGTAGTAGTTGATGGAGCGCGAGATCGAGTCGCGCAGGTCGACCCAGCCGCCGCCGCGCCCGGCGTCGCGGTAGCCGCGGCGCTGGCCGGGGATGAAGAACTCGCCGGTCGAGAACACCCGGCTCTCCGGCGTGCGGAGCCCGCTGTCGAGGCCGGCCAGCGCCACGAACGGCTTGATCGTCGAGCCCGGCGGGCCGCCGCCCAGCACGTTGCGGTTGAACAGCGGCCGCGCCGGATCGTCCATCAGGCGGCGGTAGTCGGTACTGGAGATGCCGTTGACGAACAGGTTGGCGTCGTAGCTCGGCAGGCTCACCATCGCCAGCACCTGGCCGTTGGTCGGGTCCACCGCCACCGCCGAGCCGTGCAGCTCGCCGAATGCCAGCACCATCGCCCGCTGCAGCTCGGCGTCGATGCCCAGGCGCAGGTCGGCGCCGGCCACCGCCGGCACCAGCCCGACACGCCCGAGCGCCCGGCCCTCGACGTTGGTCTCCACCTGCTCGTAGCCCACTGTCCCGCGCAGGTGCTCGTCGTAGTACCGCTCCAGGCCGGTGCGGCCGGTGTGGGTGAACACGGCGTGGCCTTCGCCGAACTTCTCGATGTCGCCCTCGTCGGTGCGCCCGACATAGCCGACCACGTGCGAGAGCAGTTCCCCGTACGGGTACCGCCGGTTGAGGTAGGGCACCAGCTCCACGCCCGGGAAGCGCCAGCGCTCGACCGCGAAGCGCGCCGCTTCCTCGTCGCCGATGCGCAGCTTCAGGGTGACCGCGCGGAAGCTGCGGGTGGCTTTGCGGCTCTGTTCGAAGGCCTCGATGTCCTCCGGCGAGAGCGCGATGATCTTCGAGAGCTCCGCCACCAGGCGCTTCGGGTCGCCCGCGTCCTCGGGGGTGACGTCGAGGCGGTAGGCCGGCACGTTGTCCGCCAGGATCCGGCCCTTGCGGTCGTAGATCAGGCCACGGCCGGGAACCACCGGCCTCGGCTTCACCCGGTTGGCCTCCGAGCGCTTGGCGTAGTCGGCATGCTCGACGACCTGCAACTTGAAGTACCAGCCGGCAAGCGCGCCCAGCGACAGCACCACCACCAGGAAGCCGAGCAGCGCGCGCGCACGGAACCGCGCCGCGTCGGCGGCGGGGTTGCGCAGGCGGCGGCCGCGTCCGGAACCCGGCATCAGCGCGCCCTGCGCGTGGTGCGCAGCGCGTCGAGCAGCAGCGACAGCGGCGCCCACAGCGCCATGCCGAGAAGCGGCGCCCACCAGAACGACCATGGCAGCAGCGGCTCGCCCAGCGCGAGGTGGATCGCGGCGCTGACCACGCGGTCGTTCAGCAATAGCCCGCCGACGGCCAGCGCCTGCTGCGCCAGCGGGAAGAAGCGCAGCTGCGAGCGGAAGCGCTGCAGGATGAAGGCCATGACCACCAGCCGCAGCGCCTGCTCGCCGAGCAGGCCACCGAAGGCGAGGTCGGCGACGACGCCTGTGGTGAAGGCGACCCCGAGGCCGACCCGGTCCTCGTCGTGGATCACCCAGTACGCCACCACCAGCGCGAGCCAGTACGGGCGCAGGGGCTGCAGCATGTCGGGCAGCGGCAGGAGGCCGAGCAGCAACGCCAGCACGATGCTGACCGGCAGCACCCAGTGATTGCGCACGCGGCTCATCGCGTGCGATCCGTCGGCGGCGGCAGTGCCGATGCCGTGCCGGTGGCGGCGGCGCCCGGAGCACCCTCCGCCGCGCCCGCATCCGCGGTGCCGGCGGGCATCGCCGCCTGCACGCTCTCGCGCAGCAGCAGGACGTCGCGGCCGCGGTCGAGCTGGGCGGCGGGCTCGACGTCGCCGACGAGGAAGGCGCGGCTGTCGTCCGGGCGCAGGGTGCCGATGGTGCCGACCGGGAAACCTGGCGGGAACCGGCCGCCGAGGCCCGAGGTGACGATCGCATCGCCGCTGCGCACGTCGCTGGACAGCGGCACGTTGCGCAGCTCGAGTGCATCGGTGCGCCCGGTACCGTAGGCGACCAGGCGCACGCCGGTGCGCGCCACCGCCACCGGCACGGCATGGTCGGGATCGGTCAGGAGCAGCACCAGCGCGGTGGTGGGCGTCACGTCGATGATCTGGCCGACGAGGCCGCTTGCGTCGATCACGCTCTGGCCGACGTGCACGCCGTCGCGGGCGCCGGCATTGAGCATCAGCCGCTGGCGGGTCGGGTCGAGGTCGATGTCCAGGATCGGCGCCAGCTGCACGTCCAGCCCGCCGCGCTCGGCGGCACCCAGCAGGCCGCGCAGGCGGGCGTTCTCCTCGGCCTCCACGCGCAGCCGCGCCTGGCGCGCACCGCTCACCAGCAACGCGTTGCGCAGGCGCCGGTTCTCCTCCGCCAGCCGCGCGCGTGTGGCGGCATCGTCGCGCACGGTCTCGCCCACCCGCGACGGCAGCCCGGCCAGCCACCACAACGGCTGCATGGCGATGCTGGCCTGGCTGCGCGCCTGCTGCAGCCAGTCGCCACGATGGTCGAGCACGATCAGGGTCACCGACAGCGCCAGGTATGCCAGCAGCCGCAGGGTGCCGGCGACGTCGCCGGGACGGGGAGCGACAGGTCCGGCATGGTTCGACACGTCAGGCGGGCGCCAGGGCGGGAGCGGAAGGGGACGCCGTCACCCGCGCCGGGCGGCGCGGGACGGCAGGACGGCGGGACGGACGCGACGGGCGTGGCGCCCCGGGCGGCGTCCGCGGGCTCATTCGGACGCGAAGAACTCGTTGCCGTGCATGTCGAGGAGCTCCAGCGCGCGGCCACCGCCGCGCGCGACGCAGGTCAACGGGTCGTCCGCGACCTGCACGTGCAGGCCGGTCTCCTCGCTGATCAGGCGGTCGAGCCCCTCCAGCAGCGCGCCACCACCGGTGAGCACGATGCCGCGCTCGGCGACGTCGGCGCACAGTTCCGGCGGGGTCTGTTCAAGCGCCTGGCGCACCGCGTCGACGATGCCCGACAGCGGCTCGCGCAGCGCCTCCAGCACTTCCTTCGAGCTGATCTTGATCATCTTCGGCACGCCTTCCGCGAGGTGGCGGCCGGAAATCTCCATCTCCACGATCCGATCCTGCGGATACGCATTGCCGATCTCGATCTTGATGCGCTCGGCGGTGGATTCGCCGATCAGCATGCCGTGGTTTCGGCGCACGTAGTTGATGATCGACTCGTCGAAGCGGTCGCCGCCGATCCGAACCGACTGCGAGTAGACGATGCCGTTGAGCGCGATGACCGCGACCTCGGTGGTGCCGCCGCCGATGTCGACCACCATCGAGCCGCGCGCCTCGGTGACCGGCATGCCGGCGCCGATCGCCGCCGCCATCGGCTCCTCGATCAGCGACACGTCGCGGGCGCCGGCTTCGAGCGCGGAATCCTTGATCGCCCGCTTCTCGACCTGGGTCGAGCCGCAGGGCACGCAGATCAGCACCCGCGGGCTCGGCCGCAGGAAGCGCGACTTGTGCACCTTCTTGATGAAGTGCTTGAGCATCTCTTCGGTGTAGGTGAAGTCGGCGATCACGCCGTCCTTCATCGGCCGGTGGGTGGTGATGTTTCCGGGCGTGCGCCCGAGCATCTGCTTGGCCTCGCTGCCGACCGCGGCCACCGACTTGTGGCCCCCGGCGCGGTCCTGGCGGACGGCGACGACGGACGGCTCGTTGAGGACGATCCCCTGGCCGCGGACGAAGATCAGGGTGTTGGCCGTGCCCAGGTCGATGGACAGGTCATTGGAGAACATGCCGCGGAACTTCTTGAACATCAGGGGGACAGTCCGTCAGTGAGGCGCCGGGGGAGGCCTCGGAGGGGAGTGAAAACGGGGTGAAATCCCCGCGACACGGGGGCGCCAAGCCTAGCAACCGCCCCCTGCGGGAGCAAGGAAGACCGGGGCCTGACGCCGCGGCGCTGGCCCGCGGTACAGGGAGCCGGTACCCTGTCGCGCTCGTGCGCGCCCCGAGGCCGTGTTCCCGCCTCCCGCGACGGCCCCATGCGGCCCTGCCGCCTCCCTTCCCGTTCCCGCGACGCCCCCTGGAGCGCCACCCGATGCCTGCCCTGATCTGCGGTTCCCTGGCCTACGACACCATCATGGTGTTCCCCGACCAGTTCAAGAACCACATCCTCCCGGACAAGGTGCACATCCTCAACGTGTCGTTCCTGGTGCCGCGGATGCGCCGCGAGTTCGGCGGCTGCTGCGGCAACATCGCCTACAACCTCAAGCTCCTCGGCGGGGACCCGGTGCCGATGGCGACCGTGGGCCAGGATTTCGGGCCGTACCGCGAGTACTTCGAGGAACTCGGGATCCCGCTGGACCACGTCAAGGAGATCCCGGAGCTGTTCACGCCGCAGGCGTTCATCACCACCGACCTGGACAACAACCAGATCACCGCCTTCCACCCGGGCGCGATGATGCGCAGCTACGAGAACCACGTCCGCGACGTGCCCGGGATCACCATCGGCATCGTCAGCCCCGACGGCCGCGAAGGCATGATCCAGAACGCGAAGGAGTTCCACGAGGCCGGGATCCCCTTCATCTTCGACCCCGGCCAGGCGATGCCGCTGTTCAACGGCGCCGAGCTGCGCGACTTCATCGAGCAGGCCGACTACGTCACCGTCAACGACTACGAGTCCAACCTGCTGCAGGAACGCACCGGCTGGACCGAGGCCGAGATCGCCTCGAAGGTGAAGGCCTACATCGCCACCCGCGGCCCCAAGGGCGCCATGATCCATGCCGAGGGCAAGGTGCACGACGTGCCGCCGGCGCACGAGCGGCGGGTCACCGACCCCACCGGCTGCGGCGATGCGTTCCGCGCGGGCCTCATCTTCGGCATCGGCCGCGGCTACGACTGGCTGACCATCGGCCGCATCGGCAACCTGATGGGCGCGCTCAAGGTCGAGCACCCGGGCACCCAGAACCAGCGCTTCGACTACGACGAGTTCGCCGAGCAGTTCAAGCAGCAGTTCGGCTACGCGCTGTAGCGCCGGCGCAATGCCGGTGAGCCGCCCGGGCCGGGCGCTGCGGAGCGTCGTCCTCGCGGCCCTGGCACTCGCCACTTTCTCAGCGGCCGGCGCGTCGGAGGGCTCGCGCCACCTCGTGCTCGAGCACGACCGCGCGGTCGACGGGCCAGCGGTCTCGCTGCTCGCGGCCACGGTGCACGTGCAACGGGCCGGCTGGGCCTACCTCCATGCAGACGGCAGCTTCGCGCCCACGTCCCGGGCGCTGGCCAACGTCTACATCACCGTCGACGGCAGGCGCGTCTCCAACGAGAGCGTCGTCGACTGGCGCGGTTCGCTCGCCCCGAACGCGCGCGCCTTCAACGCGATCGCGGCGGTCCGGCTTCCGGCCGGGGCATCGCGCGTCGCGCTGCACGCGCGGTCGACGGGGCCGGTGGCGGTGCGTTCGGGAAGCAGCCTTTCGATCCTCGCGGACGCGGCGGAGCACGCGACCAGCGTGGCCCTGGACGTCCCGTCCCCCTGGCTGGACTTCGACACCCGCGGCACTCCCGAAGGGACGCCCCTGCCCGCGCGCGGCCGCAGCCCGGTGCTCGCCACGCGCGCCGGCAACCGCACCGGGCCGGTGGTGGCCATGGCCTCGGGCCGCAGCTACATTTCCGACGGTGCCGGCGACGCCATGTGGGGCATCTTCCTCAACGGCCGCGAGCCACGGCTGCACTCGGCGACATGGTCGATCAACGACCTGTTCGCCGGCGCCGAGGTGCAGGCGCCCATGTTCGCGCACGCGCTGTTCCCCTCGCCACCGCACGACAGCCTCGTCGAGCTGGTGGCGAGCGAGTCGCCCTACTACACCCCGCGCATGGCGAGCACCAACGCCGTCCGCTATCGCGTGGGCGCCAGCACGCGGCTGGTGACGCTCAGCGGCGGCATGCAGGTCGCGGGCCGGGGATTCGCGCCCGGCCACGATTACGTCACCCGCGGCAGCCACCAGCGCTACGCGTACGTCTGCATCGGCACCAACGGCTTCCGCACGGAAAGGTGCCCGCCCACGGGCACCGAGGTGGTGCTGGGCCGGGCCAGCGTGTGCATCCCGCGCGGCCACGACGGCGTGGTGATGTTCTCCAGCCGGACCCGGATCCAGGGCGACGACCACGACGCCGGCGGCACGGTGAACCTGCGGCTGCGCATCGACGGCCGCGACGTGGCCGCCAACGCCCAGGACCTCGGGCCGCGACCGCACGCGGTGAGCACGCGCACGATCGGCACCAGCTACCTTGCCGTCGGGAAGGATGCGCTGCGGCCTGGCTGCCATGAGGTGCAGGCGATCGGCCATGCGACCGGCGACTTCCGCAACATCTCCCTCAACGCGGATCTGCCGCTGCTCTGGTTCGACTGAGGCACGGGCACCGCGGACCCTTGACGGTGCCACCGCGGGTCATGTCCGCGGTCGCCGCGGGTCAGGGGCCGGCCGCGGTGGCGTCGAGCAGGATGCGCCTGTCGTCGGCGATCCACTGCTCCACCGACTGGCGCGGGACCGCGACCCGGCGCAATTGGCCGCCGTCGGTCGCGGGCAACAGCAGGTCGAACCGCATGACCTGGCCCTCCGGCCGATAGACGGGTTCGTAGGTGAGCGTGCGCAGGGTGCCGGGGGACGAGCCGCGGACGTCCGCAGGGAGCTGCGCGTGCAGCGATGCCTCCACCGCGGACCACGCGTCGGGCCGGAACCAGTCTGCAAACGCCAGCACCTGCTTGCCGATGCCGTCGTAGGCCAGGCGGAGGTGCACCGGGACACTGCGTCCGGGACCACGGCTCTCCGCGCCTTCGCCCTGCACCAGCCACAGGTAACGGTTGCCTCGCAGGACGCGCCAGTCGATGCGCAACGACCAGGCGCCGATATCCTCGCCACGTCCGGCGGCGGCGCGGGCATCGGCCTCGAATGCCTCCCGCGCCCCGGCCGCCGCGGCCTTCACCGCGGCAGCGAGTGCGGGATAGCGGTCGAATTCGGCCGGCGGAGCGACCGAAACCGCATCTGCCGGCAGCATCGTCGCGCGGTCGCCGGATGGCAGGGGTGGCGCGACGGCCGAGGCGGCGGGTGCGGGTGCCGCATGGCCGCTTCCGGCGCCGCCGACATCACGGCAGCCCCCGACGGCCATGGCAAGGCCGGCAGCGAGCGCCAGCGTGCGCAGTCCCGGTGTCACGGGCGCCGCACCGATGCGCGCGATTCCGGCAGGGGGTCGGGCCGCGTGGTCAATGCAGGTCGACGAAGCCGCCGGCGCCGGTCTCGCCGTTGGCCACGCGCGCGCGCAGTTCGGCGGTGCCGAGCCCGGTGTCGAGCTGGAAGTGCGGGCGGTCGACGATGCTGGTCCAGTTGCCGCCCCACTCGAGACCCATCGCCTCGCCGACGGCGCCGATGGCGCTCCAGTCCGTGTTCCAGTTGATGCTGCCGTCGGCACGCACCTCGACGACATCGAAGGCCACGCCGAAGTTGTGGTAGCTCTGGCCGCCGCGGGCATTGGTGACGATCTCGCCCGGCGCGGTCCGGCCCTGCGCGTACAGCGCATCCTGCTCGGCATAGGTGCGCATGCCCTGGGTCACGCGCAGCTGGATGCCGAGCTCCTGCTCGACGCGGTTGACGAACTGCGCGGCCGCGGCGCGGGCCTCGGGATGCAGGCCTGCGATGCGGCGGTCGCTGATGGCGTCGCCGGTGGTGGGGACGTCGCCCGTGACCGGGACCTGCGGCTGCGTCGACGTGGTGCGCCCGAGCTCGCCCCAGGTCTGGCGGCCGACGACGCCGTCGACCTCGATGCCACGATCGGCCTGGAACGCCCGCACCGCCGCCTCGGTCCGCGGGCCGAAGATGCCATCCGCCGGACCCGGCGCGTAGCCGCCGTCGCGAAGGCCCTGCTGGAGCTCGGCGACCTGCGGACCCCGTGCATCGCGCTCGAGCGTGGGCGTGGGCCCCTCCGCCGCCACCAGCGTCGGGGCGCGCGCCACGGCGTCCGCCGGCAGGTGGAGCACCTGGTCGGGATACACGACGTCCGGATTCAGCACCTGCGGGTTGGCGTCCTGCATGGCGCGCAGGCTCACCTGGTAGTCGCGGGCGATGCTCGACAGGGTCTCGCCGCGTTCGACCGTGTGCGAGCGGACGTCCGGGGGTGGCGTGTCGGCGATATCGCGGGTGGTGCCCGAGGTGCCGGAGAGGGAGTCGACGGTCATGGGATCGCGTCCTTGTGGCAGTGGCACGGGCGATCGCCCGTTGCCCCGAGTCTGGCCACGCTGGCGCGGATGGCTACCTAGTGCGAACCCCTGCCCCGGCGACCGAGTTCACACTTCGGCCGCGGTCGACGCGGGCGCCGCGGTCCGGGCGCGGCAACGTCAATCCCAGCCCGGCATCCGTGCACGGTCGAGCCCACCGACGTCGAACACCGCCTCGCGGGTGCCGCCGGCCTTGACCGGGAAGTCGATCGTGAGCACCTGCGCGCCGTCGAGCTTGCGCCACAGGGCGCGCTCGTCGTCGATGAACATCGCGATCGCCTCGTCGGTGTCCGGCCGGTTGGCGGCCATGCGCGCCGGCGCGGCGTCGTCCACCGAGACCGCGACCCGGCAGCTGCCGTAGCAGTCGAAGTCGCCCGCCTTGAGCACCAGGTAGCTGCTGCGCCCCCACTCCGGGTGGTCGCGGAAGATCAGCTGCACGGGTTTCGCGCCGCTGCCGTCGACGTCCAGCGGCTCGCGCGCGTGGATTGCCGCCGAAACCTGCTGGCCGCCGGGCACGGCGGTGGACGCGTACGACCATAGCGAGGCCAGCCGTGCCGTCTCGCGCGCCTCACCCGCCTTCGCCTTCGCCTCCTCGTGCCCGGGGCGGATGCGGGCTGCGGCGGCGGTGTCGGGCCAGCGCGCCAGCAGCACGTCGCCCTGGGCCTTCGCCAGCGGCCAGTTTTCCGCCGCCATCGCGGTGTCGAAGGCGGCCGCGGCCTCGCTTGCGGCCGCCTCGTTGGCGCTGGCCTGTGCCGCGGCCTGCGCCTGCGCACGCGCGGCCTCGTCCTGGCAGCCGCCGACGCCTGCCGCGACGAGGGCCGCGAGCATGGGCGGTATCGCGGCGCGCCGGAGCCGCTGCAGCGCGCCACGGCCCTGCACCGCGGTCACCGACGGGGCGCCGGACGCGTGGGGTCGCCGTCGGCCGAAGGCATCGACGGAACCTCGGGCTCCGGCGCCGCCGCGGGAGCCGGCGGCTGCGCCATCGGCGGACCGGGCCGCGGCTTCGCTTCCGCGATCACCCGTTCGACGGAACCCGTGGTGATCGGGTGGTAGCCGGGCCGCGCAGTGGCGAACACCTCCTTCGCGAACGCCAGGCCACCCTCGGTGGCGGCCAGCGCCTCGTACGTCGGCATGATCAGCTTGCGCCGGCCGATGGTGCGCAGGAAGTCCGCCATCGCCGCGTTGGCCTGCACGTAGCCGCTGCGCACCGCCAGCGGATACCAGCGCTGGGCGAGCTCGCCGTTCGGGGTGCCGGTGAAGCGGTAGGCGGTGTCGAGCTGCGACATCTGCTCGGTGGACAGGGTCTCGGGCATGCCCTCCAGGAAATGCACCCACTCCTGCGTGGTCCATTCACCCGTCATCTCCGGCGGCGGCAGCTGCGCGCTGCCCAGCCATGCCAGCCGCGCGGAATCGACGAAGCCCAGGCGCGGCGAGAGCGTGCGCGGCGCGGACTCCGGGATGCCCGGCTCGTACAGCCATTCCTCCAGCTCCTGCGCGGACACCTTGTCCGGGTACTTCCCGAGCAGGTGCTCGTTGGCGTATTCCACGAACGCGGCGGTCGGGATGCTCTGGAACGCAAAGTGGTCGAAGTAGTCGCGCAGGAACGCGTCGAATTCGGCGCGCCCGAAACGCTGCTCGAGGAACTGCAGGAACCAGGCGCCCTTGTCGTAGGAGACCGCGCTCAGCGCGTCGTCGGGATCCTTCAGCACGCCCGGCCGCACGGCCAGGGCCTGGGCCTCGGGCGGCATCGTCGCGATCTCGTCCCTCAGCGCATTGCGCGAGATCACGAACTCCATGTCCGCGCGCTCCTTGCCGTAGAGCGACTCGATAATGCGGTTCTCGACGTAGCTGGTGAAGCCCTCGTTCAACCACCCGTCCTTGGCGCTGGAGTTGGTGACCAGGTTGCCCGACCAGCTGTGCGCGAGTTCATGCGCGACCAGCGACACCAGCGACTGGTCGCCCACGATCACGGTGGGGGTGATGAACGACAGCCGCGGGTTCTCCATGCCGCCGAAGGGGAACGACGGCGGCAGGATCAGCAGGTCGTAGCGCTCCCAGCGGTAGGGCCCGTAGAGGGCTTCCGTGGCCTGGATCATCTTCTCGGTATCGGCGAACTCGGCCACCGCACGGTCGACCGCCGCCGGTTCCGCCCAGACGCCGGAGCGCGCCGAGATCGGCTTGAACACCAGGTCCCCTGCAGCGATCGCCATCAGGTACGAGGGGATTTTCTGCGGCATGGTGAAGCTGTATTCGCCGTCGCGCGCCGCGGCCGGGTCGTTGTCGGCGCTCATCAGCACCATCACGTCCGCGGGCGCGCCGACCTCCGCCGTGTACGTGTAGCGCACGCGCGGCGTGTCCTGCAGCGGGACCCAGGACCGGGCGTGGATCGCCTGCGACTGGCTGAACATGAAGGGCGTGGCCTTGCCCTCGGTCATCGATGCATCCAGCCACTGCAGGCCCGAGGCCGTCGGCGACGTGCGGTACGCGACGCGGATGCGCGCGTTGCGCGCGGGCGCCTGGATGGTGAGCTTGCTGCCCAGCAGCGGGTCGCGGGTGCCGAGTTCGTACTTCAGCGGCGTCCAGCGGCCATCGGCCTCGCCTTCCACGCGCTCGATGGTCAGGTCGCGGGTGTCGAGCACCAGGCGGTCGGCCGCGGGCGCCTTCCAGTCGAGGGCGTAGGTGGCGGTGCCGCTGATGCGCTTGCCGTTGAAGTCGACGTCGATGTCAAGCGCGAGGTCGGTGATGGCGACCTTGTCCGGCTCCGCGTACGAGTGCTCGTCGTAGTCGGCCGCGGCCGGCGCCGCCGGCTTCTCCTTCGCGGGGCCCGGCGCGGCCGGTGCGGGAGCCTCGTCGCGAGAGCAGGCGGCCAGCGCGGTGGCCAGCAGCAGGACGCAGGCGGCGCGCAGCGGGGAGATCACGGGCATCGTCGGTATCCGTCGGGGGCGGACCCGGATTCTAGCGTGTGGCCGCGGCAGCGCGGCCGGGGCGGTTCAGGCCCGGTAGCCGGTATGGATGGCGACGATGCCGCCTGAGAGGTTGCGGTGGCCGCAGCGGGCAAACCCGGCATCTTCCATCATCGCCTGCAGCTCCGCCTGCGGCGGGTGCTTGCGGATCGACTCGGCGAGATAGCGGTAGCTGTCGGCGTCCTTCGCGAACAGCTGGCCCAGGCGCGGCAGCACGTTGAACGAATGGAAGTCGTACACGGGCCTGAACCAGTCGGCCCGCACCTGCGAGAACTCCAGCACCCGCGCCTGCCCGCCGACCTTGAGCACCCGCAGCATCTCGGCCAGCGCCGCGGACTTGTCGGTGACGTTGCGCAGGCCGAAGGCGATCGTGACCAGGTCGAAGCTGCCGTCCGGGAACGGCAGCGTCTCGGCGTTGCACTGCACGTAGCGGAAGCCCCGCACCAGCCCGCGGTCGACCATGCGGTCGCGGCCGACGCGCAGCATCGAGGCGTTGATGTCGCCCAGCACCACCTCGCCCGACTCGCCGACGCGGTCGCGCAGCAGTGCCGCGATGTCGCCGGTACCACCGGCCAGGTCGAGCACGCGGTCGCCCGGCGCGGCCGCGGCGGTGGCCACGAAGTACCGCTTCCAGACCCGATGGATGCCGAGGCTCATCAGGTCGTTCATCAGGTCGTAGTTGCCGGCCACCGAGGAGAACACCTCGCCGACCAGCTTCTGCTTCTCGGCCACGGGCACGTCGCGGTAGCCGAAGTGGGTGGTGCCGGGGGCGTCGTCGCGGGGCGGATCGGTGGGCGCGTTCATGGCCGGATTATCGCACCGCGCCCGCGGCACCGCTCCTCCGGGCGCAGCCGTGCGATGCGCCAGCCGCCGGATCGCCTCACCCGTGGGAGCAGCCATGGCCGCGCGCGCTTCTGCCGGCTCGACGCACCGCCGCGGGCCGGCCAGACTGCAGCCATCCCACCCGGATCCCCTGCATGATCGCCACCCCCGACTACCGCGCCCTGCTCGACACCGCCCTCGCCGAAGCCCGGGCCGGCCTCGCCGAGGGTGGCATCCCGATCGGCGCCGCCCTGTTCCACCGCGACGGCCGCGTGCTCGGCTGCGGCCACAACCGCCGGGTGCAGGAGGACGACCCCTCGATCCACGGCGAAACCGATGCGTTCCGCAAGGCCGGCCGCCAGCGCGGCTACCGCGACACCATCATGGTCACCACGCTCGCCCCCTGCTGGTACTGCAGCGGGCTGGTGCGCCAGTTCAACATCGGCACGGTGGTGGTCGGCGAAGCGGTCAATTTTGCCGGCGGCGTCGACTGGCTGCGCGAGGCGGGCGTCGAGGTGGTGGTTCTCGACGATCCGCGGTGCATCGCGATGATGGGCGACTGGATCGCCGCCAACCCGGCGCTCTGGAACGAGGACATCGGCGAGTAGGCGCCGGCGACCCGCGCCGCCGCCGGACCAGCCGGCCCGGGGGCCACCGAACAGCGGCAGCAGTTCGGAGGCGGCCACTCGGAGGCGGCCGCTCGGAGGCGGCCTCTCAGAGGATGTAGCGGCTCAGGTCCGGGTCCTGCACCAGCTCGCCCAGGTGCGCGTCGACGTAGGCGCGGTCGATGACCACGCTGTCGCTGCGGTCGGGCGCCTCGTAGCTCAGCGTGTCGAGCAGGCGCTCGAGCACGGTGTGCAGGCGGCGCGCGCCGATGTTCTCCTGGCGCTCGTTCACCTGCGCCGCGATTTCGGCGATGCGGTCGACGGCGTCGTTGGCAAACGACAGCGACACCCCCTCGGTCTTCAGCAGTTCGACGTACTGGCGGGTGAGCGAAGCGCGCGGCTCCGTCAGGATGCGCACGAAGTCATCCTTGCTCAGCGCCGACAGCTCGACCCGGATCGGGAACCGGCCCTGCATCTCCGGGATGAGGTCGGACGGTTTCGCCAGGTGGAACGCGCCGGACGCGATGAACAGGATGTGGTCGGTGCGCACGGAGCCGTACTTGGTGCTCACGGTCGAGCCTTCGACGAGCGGCAGCAGATCGCGCTGCACGCCCTCGCGGCTGACGTCGGCGCCCATGCCCTCGCTGCGCTTGGCGACCTTGTCGATCTCGTCGATGAAGACGATGCCGTGCTGTTCGCAGGCCTCGATCGCAGCCTCGCGCACCTCGTCCTCGTTGACCAGCTTTGCGGCCTCGTCCTCCAGCAGCTGCGGGCGCGCGGCGCGGATGGTCAGCCGGCGCTTGTGGGTCTTGCCGCCGCCGAGGTTCGAGAACATCTGCCGCAGCTGCTGGCCCATCTCTTCCATGCCGGGGGGCGTCATGATATCGACGCCGGCCGTATTCGCGCTCAGCTCGAGCTCGATCTCGCGCTCGTCCAGTTCGCCCGCGCGCAGTTGCCGCCGCAGCTTGGTGCGGGTCTCGCTCTCGCGCGGCTCGGCGCCGATGTCGACGGTGGTGCTGCCCGCGGCCGCGCCGAAGCCGAAGCCCGGCTGCGGCGGCGCCTCGCGACGCGGCAGCAGCGCGTCGAGGATGCGGTCCTCGGCGCGCTCCTCGGCCTGCGTCCGCACGCGCTGCTTGGCCTGCTCGCGGTGCAGCTTGACCGCGGTGTCGGCGAGGTCGCGGATGATCTGTTCGACGTCCTTGCCGACGTAGCCCACCTCGGTGAAGCGCGTGGCTTCGACCTTGACGAACGGCGCATTGGCGAGCGTCGCCAGCCGGCGCGCGATCTCGGTCTTGCCGACGCCGGTGGGGCCGATCATCAGGATGTTCTTGGGCATGACCTCGTTGCGCAGGTCGTCGTCGAGCTGCATGCGCCGCCAGCGGTTGCGCAACGCGATCGCCACCGCGCGCTTGGCCGACTGCTGGCCGACGATGTGGCGGTCGAGCTCCTGCACGATCTCGCGCGGGGTCATGGTGCTGGCCTGGTCGTTCCGGTGCGGCATCGCTCAGAGCTCCTCGACCACGATGTTGCGGTTGGTGTAGATGCAGACGTCGCCGGCGATGTTCAGCGCCTCGACGGCGACCTCGCGCGCGCCCATCTGCGTGTGCAGCATCAGCGCGCGCGCGGCGGACAGCGCGAACGGGCCGCCGGAGCCGATGGCGATGAGCCCGTCCTCCGGCTCGATGACGTCGCCGGTGCCGCTGATGATGAGAGACGTCTCCTTGTCGACTACCGCCAGCAGCGCCTCGAGCTTCCCGAAGCGACGCTCGGTGCGCCAGTCCTTGGCCAGTTCGACGGCGGCACGCTGCAGCTGGCCGTGCTTCTCGAGCTTGGACTCGAACAGCTCGAACAGGGTGAATGCGTCGGCGGCGGCACCGGCGAATCCGGCCAGGATCTGGCCCTCGCGGCCGAGCCTGCGCACCTTGCGGGCGTTGGACTTCATCACCGTGTTGCCGAGCGTCACCTGGCCGTCGCCCGCGATCGCGACGCGGCCCTCGCGCCGCACGGACAGGATGGTGGTGGCGTGGAACACGTTGGGGTTCTGGCTGGGGTCCATGCGGCCCTCCGGGGTCGAACCCCCGACGTGGGGCCACCCCGCCACCGCTTCAACTGGCAGTCCGACTGCCGGAGCTGCACCGATGCACCTCGGCTGGCGGGACCAGGCCGAGCCAAGCCAAGCCATGCCAAGCCATGCCAAGCCACGACGAGGCAAGGGCGAGGCGAGGCACTGGCTTCGGGGCGGGGCGCTGGCATCCGGGGGTACTGCTAGCGGCTCGGTCGGCCATCCATGGCCGACTCGCCGCCCGCGCACATCCATGTGCGCTTTACGCAGCACCCCCGGACGCCTGCGCCTCGGTATACGGGTTACGAAACTTCGGCAGCCAGTGCCACCGGGTCTGACGCCACGACTGCCTCCGGATGGCCTGACGTCCGGCGAAGGCATGGACAACGCGCCTCGTCCTGCGCATCACGGTGGATGCTGCAGCAGCTACACCCTGGCCTTGGCCATTGTCATTGTCATCGCCGTTGCCTTGCCCTTGTGTCGCTTGTTTGATGCGTTGCCCCAGCGGTGACCTTGCCCTCGCCGCTGCGCCGCCGTTGCTCTCGCTGTGGCTTGGCACAACGAAGCAACTGAAGCCAATGGCCGAGGCGCAGGCGTCCGCAGGTACTGCGTAGAGCGCACATGGATGTGCGCGGGCGGCGAGTCAGCCATGGATGGCTGACCGAGCCGCTAGCAGTGCCTGCGGATGCCAGCGCCCCAGCCGAAGCCCGGGGGTTGCCGTTGCCGTCGCCGTTGCCGTCGCCGTTGGCGTTGCCGTTATCGCAGCCGCGATGGAGGTCGCGGCCAGCGGCCGCTCCTACAGGAGCATCGGAGAGGGCGAGGTCAGGGTTTGCGCTTGGCGCGGGGGTGGGCGGCGTCGTAGACGCGGGCGAGGTGCTGGAAATCGAGGTGGGTGTAGATCTGGGTGGTGGCGATGTCGGCGTGGCCGAGGAGTTCCTGGACGCCGCGGAGGTCGCCCGAGGATTCGAGCATGTGGCTCGCGAACGAATGCCGCAGCAGGTGCGGATGCACGCGCTTGAAGATGCCCTGCTGCTGCGCCAGCAGGCGCATCCGCAACTGCACCGCGCGCGGCGTGATCGGCGCCCCGCCCCGGCCCGGGAACACCGGCGCATCGTCGCCTGCGCCCGTCTCCGACCGCCACGCATCCAGCGCCGCACGCGCGTGCGAGCCCACCGGCACGCTGCGTTGCTTGCCGCCCTTGCCATGCACCGTCACCAGCCCGTCGCCGAAGTCGCGCCAGCGCAGGGCGCACAGTTCCGACAGGCGCAGCCCCGACGAGTAGAACAGCTCGAGCAGCGCCCGGTCGCGCAGCCCGAGCGGACCGTCGGTGGAGATCTCCACCAGGCGCACCGCCTCGTCGACGTCGAGCACCTGTGGCAGCTTGCGCGGCGCCTTGGGCGCACGGATGCCGCCCGCCGGGTTCGCCGCGATGCGGCCGTGCTTCAACAGCCACTGGTACCAGCTGCGGCACGCAGACAGGCGCCGCTGCAGGCTCTTCGGCGACAGGCCGCGCCGGTGCTCGGCCGCGACGAACGCCCGCAGGCCATCGGCCGGCAACGCCTCGGGTGGACCTCTCCCGTCGGCCTCCGCCCACGCCGCGAGCGCGGCGAGATCGCGGCGGTAGGCATCGAGGGTGTGCGCCGAGGCGCGCCGCTCGACCGCGAGGCAGCCCAGGAAATCGTCGATCAGCATCGTGGCCGCGCCACGCGCGTCACCCGAAGCGCTTCAGCGCCGCCGCGAACGCCTCGCCCATCATGCGCAGGAACAGCGTGCCCATGCCCGGGTAGAACCGGTTCGGGTCGACGCTGCCCACCGCGACCAGGCCCACGCCCGCGATCGGCAACAGCGCCGTCGACTGCACCTCGTCGACCCGGCTGGCATACAGCAGCGCCTGCTTGTCGGGATGCAGCCGGCCGCACAGCGGTTCGCCGTCGCGCAGGCAATCGTTGAACGGCACCAGCACGCGGTCCTCGCGCGGGATCACCTGCAGCCAGTCCTCGCCATCCAGGCCCGCGACCGGCGCGAACAGCACCACGCGCACCAGGTCGCCGCCGAAATCCTCGGCCAGCGTCGCCGCCATCGCACGCACGGTGTCGGCAGCGTCGCCCTGGCGCATCAGCGCCAGCGTCAGCTGGTGGGTGCGTACCGCGAGCCGCTCGTTCTCCTGCGATACCGCGTAGAGGTCCTGCAGGCGGCGCGAGAGCTCGCGGTTCTTGTCGCGCAGGACCTCGAGCTGGTAACTGGCGAGCGATGCCGCCGGGCCATCCTCGCGCGGCACGACCAGGCTCAGCGCCAGGTCCGGGAACTGCTGCAGGAACTTCGGGTGCCGCCGCAGCCAGGCCGCGACCTCGTGCGCACCGATCTTCTCGTTTTCCATCATTGCAGCCACTGTCCTTCGTAGACGAATGCGACCGGGCCCGCCATGCGCACGCGGTCGTCGGCGCGATCATAGTGGATGCGCAGCGCGCCGCCGGACAGCAGCACGCGGGCGGAGGCGTCGACGAGGCCGCGCCGGGCCAGCACCGCGACCGCCGCGCACGCGCCGCTGCCGCAGGCCCGCGTCTCGCCCGCGCCGCGCTCGTAGACGCGCAGCCGGATGCGGTCGCGCGCCTCGACCTGCGCGAAGCCCACGTTCACCGACTGCGGGAACAGCGGCAGCGCCTGCAGCGCCGGTCCCAGGGTCGCGACCGGCGCGCTCGCCACGTCGTCGACCACCAGCACCGCGTGCGGATTGCCCATCGACACGGCGCCGAGGCGAAGCGTTGTCCCCGCCACCTCGACATCGAAACCATCCACGCCAGCCTGCACCTCGCCCGACAGCGGCACCTGCGCGGACGCGAACCGGGCCACGCCCATGTCGACTTCGTACTCGCACGCGCCGGTGCGGCGCACGCCGTGGCGGCCCGCGGGGCTGTCGATCGCGAAGCCGGCGGTGTCATCGGCGGTGCCGTCGCGCACCAGCCAGGCGGCGACGCAGCGTGCGCCGTTGCCGCACTGGCCGGCCGCACTGCCGTCGGCGTTCCAGATCCGGTACGCGGCCACCGCACCCGTGGATGCAGGCCGCTCGATCGTCAGCACCTGGTCGCAGCCGGCGCCGGTGTGGCGGTCCGCCACGGCGCGGCACAGCGCTGCACCCTCCGCCTCGAGGCGGCGTGCGAGCGCGGGGTCCCGGCGCAGGTCCAGCACGACGAAGTCGTTGCCGGCACCGTGCATCTTGCTGAAGCGGAGTCCGGTTGCCGCAGCGGTGGCGGCCGCCGCCATGTTCAGTCGGCGTCGCCGGGCGGGTCCGGGAGGTCGCTGCCATCCTCGGTGGGATCAGCGTCGGCATCGACCGGCGGCACCGGCTCGGGCGTCCTCCGCGGCTCCGCCTCCGGCGGGAACGGGGTGACCCCGGCATCCTCGTCGGCAGGGGATGGGTCGGCCACCGCGCCGGCATCGTCGACCGCCTCGGCCTCCTCCAGCACCGCGTCCTGCTCGTCCGGCGGCGGCGGCATGACCAGCGGGCCCTTGTTGCCGCAGGCGGCCAGGGCGAACAGCAGCAGCAGGCTGCAGGCGGGAGCAACGGCGCGCAGTGTCTTCATGGCCGCAGTGTACCCCTGCCCCGCCAGCGGGCAAGGCGGTCCGGAGGCCTGCACGCACGGGTCTGCCCTAGATTGCCAGCGGCGTGGCCGCGCGCGAGCCTGCGCCCATGACGCCCGCATCGTGGGCGGGGCGGGCACGGCGATGGGCATGGGCGGCATCGGCAACGCATTCGACGGCATCGGCGCGTTCGCCCGGGCCCGGCTCGACGATGTCGCAGGCGCCGTGGAGACGGCGGCGCCGCAGGTCGGTGGCTTCTTCGTCGGCGCCGGGGAAACCCTGTGGGAGACCGGCGCCGGCATCGTCGAACTCGGCGCCGGCGTCGCCAGGACCGCGTACGACATCGGCCCGGCCGGGGTGCTCGCCGACGGCGCCACCCGCCTCTACGAAGGTGCGACCGGCCAGGACGTCGAGACCCCGGCGTGGATGCCCTCCGCCGGACGCGGTGTCGAGCGCCTGGAGGCCGCGGCGGAGGTCGTGGGCGCGATCGTGGAGGATCCGGGCATGCTGGTCGATGCCGTCGTCGACCCGATCCGCGACGACTGGAACAACGGCAACTACGGCGAGGCGGTGGGCCGCGGCGTCACCGAACTCCTGCTCGCGGTGGTGGGCACCAAGGGCGTCGACAAGGCCGGCAAGGCCGCGCGGGTGTCGGGAGCCGCCGACGATGCCGCCGACGCCGCGCGCGTGGGCAACCGCGTCGACGACCTGGCGGCCACGCGCCATGGCCTGAGCCAGTTCCAGCTCGACGAGATCGTGGCGGTCGACAAGGGCCTGCGCCCGGATCCGGCCAGCTACCTGTCGCCGTCCTACATCTCCAACCATCTCGCGCAGTTCGAGGGTGGCGCGACGCGGTTCATGACCGAGTCCAACCTCGGCAAGTACGGCATCGGCCAGCGCGACGGCACGTCGTTCGTGATGCCGCGCCACGAGGCCGACAACCTGCTCGCGGCCACCGGCGGCGACCTGCGCAGGCTCGAGGAGGCGCTCGGCCTGCCGGAGAACTTCCTCGACAGCAATCGCCTGGTCCGCGTCGACATCCCGGAGCCGCAGGACCTCAACCTGCGCATGCCGTCGGGCAACGAGGCCGGCGCCAACGACCTGTGGATCCCGGGCGGCAAGCTGCCCAACGGCAATTCCGAGGCCGTCGTTGATGTCGGCGGCATCGCGGCGTCAAGATACGAAGCGACACCACTGCAGTAGCCGGGCGGTCCGACTTGAAATTCGAGGATGTGCTGGTCTGCCGCGAAGAGCGGTTCTCGCTGGGCGTGGAAGCCGCCTCGGGGCGCTATTACCTGTCGATCCCGGTCGCCAACGGCATGGTCGACTACGAGGAGTACTACGAGATCGACCGTGCGGCGTTCGAGCGCTACCGGGTGGAGCCCGCCAGCGCGAAAGGCTTCGTCGAGCGTTGCCGCAACCGCGAGGCCGACGACCTGCTGATGATGAAGCCCGGGCGCGACCGCGGCGTGCCGCTCTGACGGCTCAGCCGCCGCCGGGCGGCTCGGGCCGGCGCCACAGCCACGTCCCGACCACCGCCATGCAGGCCACCGGCAGCGCCACGGCCCACCAGCGGTAGCCGGGGACCACGAGCGCCAGCCCCAGCAACACCACGGTACAGGCCACCATGGACAGGATCGCCATGCGTTTGCCGCGGCGGCTGACCGCGCGGTGCGCCGACCAGTCGCGGATCATGGGCCCGAAGCGAGGATCGGCCAGCAGCCGCGCATGCAGCCGCTGCGAACCACGGGCCGCGGCATAGGCCGCGAGCAGCACGAACGGGACCGTCGGCAACCCGGGGAGGACGACGCCGGCAATGGCGAGCCCGAGGCTGGCGTATGCGACCAGCCACCACGCCCAGCGCACACGGGTGCGTGGCGGCATGGCCGCGACGCCTCAGCGCGTGGCGACGCCGAGCTGGTCGAGCAGGAACGCGTACATCTCCGACAGCTCGCGGTAGCGGCGGAAGCGCCCGGACTTGCCGCCGTGGCCGGCATCCATGTTGGTGCGGAACAGGATCGGCCTGCCGCCGGTGTCCAGGTCGCGCAGGCGCGCGACGTACTTGGCCGGCTCCCAGTACTGCACCTGCGAATCCCACAGCCCGGTGCCGACGAACATCGCCGGGTAGGCCTGCGCGCGCAGGTTGTCGTAGGGCGAGTACGACAGCATGTAGTCGTACGCGTCCTTCGCCTCTGGATTGCCCCACTCGTCGTATTCGTTGGTGGTCAGCGGGATGCTCTCGTCGAGCATCGTCGTCACCACGTCCACGAACGGCACCTGCGACAGGATCGCCCGGTACTTCTCCGGCGCCATGTTCGAGATCGCGCCCATCAGCAGGCCGCCGGCGCTGCCGCCGTAGGCGGCCACCCGGTCCTTCGCCGCATAGCCTTCGGCCACCAGGTGGTCGGTGACGTCGATGAAGTCGGTGAAGGTGTTCTGCTTGTTGAACAGCTTGCCCTGGTCGTACCAGGCACGGCCCATCTCCTGGCCACCGCGGATGTGGGCGATGGCGTAGACCACGCCGCGGTCCAGCAGGCTGACCGTGGTGGTGCTGAAGGCCGGCTCCATCGACATGCCGTAGCTGCCGTAGCCGTACTGCAGCAGTGGCGCGGTGCCGTCGCGCTCGAAGCCCTTGCGGTAGACCAGCGAGACCGGGATGCGGGTGCCGTCGCGGGCTGTGGCCCACACGCGCTCGGTCTCGTACTTCGAGGCGTCGTAGCCGATCACCGGCTGCTGCTTCAGCAGCCGGCGCTCGCCGGTGTCGACGTTGAGTTCGTAGGTGGTCGCCGGGGTGGTCATCGAGGTGTAGCCGTAGCGCAGCCACGGCGAATCGGGCTCGGGGTTGTCGTCGAGCCCCATGGCGTAGGCCGGCTCGTCCGCCGCCACGTACTCGCCGCCGTCGGCAGCGTCGCCGTCGCGCAGGATGCGGATGCGCTCCAGTGCGTTGGAGCGTTCCGAGACCGCGGTGAAGCGGTCGAACAGCTCGAAATCCTCGATGAAGACGTCGTCGCGGTGCGCGATCCAGTCCTTCCACTCCGCGCGCGAGGTGGCGCCACTGGGCGCGGTGGCGATCTTGAAGTTGGGCGCGTCGCCGGCGTTGGTGCGGATCACCCAGCGGCCGTCATGGTGGTCGGCGTCGTACTCGACGTCGCGCTCGCGCGGTGCCAGTACCGTGAAGGTCGACGGGTCGGCCGCCGGTGCGCAGCGCAGTTCGCTGGACACGGTGCTCTCGACGCCGATGCAGATGAAGCGGTCGTCGCGGGTGCGCGAGATCCCCATGTAGAAGCTGTCGTCCTCCTCCTCGTACACCAGCACGTCGTCGCTGGCCGGGGTCCCGAGCACGTGCTTCTTCACGCGGACAGTGAGCAGGGTGTCCGGATCGTTCTCGACGTAGAACAGGGTGCGGTTGTCGTCCGCCCACACCAGGTTGGCCGACACGCCGGTGATGGTGTCGTCCAGCAGCGTGCCGGTGGCGAGGTCCCTGAAGCGGATCGTGTACTGGCGCCGGCCCACCGCGTCCTCGGCGTAGGCCAGCATGCGGTTGTCCTGGCTGACCGCGTAGTCGCTGACGGCGTAGTAGTCCTTGCCTTCGGCGAGCACGTTGAGGTCGAGCAGCACCTCCTCGCCTTCCGGGGACTCGGCCTGGGTCGCGGCGAGCACGCCGGCGGCGGTGAGGCCGTCGCGGTCCCTGCGGCGGGCGTGGATGGGATAGTCCTTACCGGTCTCGAAGCGGCTGTAGTACCACCAGCCGCGCTCCCGCGCGGGCACGCTGCTGTCGTCCTGCTTGATGCGCGCGACGATCTCCTCGTACAGCGCGTCCTGCAGCGGCTTCAGCGGCGCCATCACGCGGTCGACGTAGGCGTTCTCGGCCTCGAGGTAGGCGAGCATCGCCTTGTCCTCGCGGGCATCGTCGCGCAGCCAGTAGTACTCGTCGCCACGCACCGCGCCGTGCGGAGCCTTCACCTGGTAGGGCTTCTTCTCCGCATCGGGTGCGGCGGGCAGGTCGGCGGCGTGTGCGTGTGCGGTCATCAGGAGGAGGGCTGCGAGGGTAAGTGGCTTCATGGGATGGGGTCCGCGGCGGCTGGCCGCAAGGCGAAGGGGTCGGTGGGCGTGCAACGGTGCCGCGGCGCGGCGCCAGCCGCGGCAGCGCCGGCATCGTCGCCGGCGCCGCGCGGATTCAATCCGCCCCGGGCGCCAGCTGCTGCCAGAGGAAGGTATACGCGAGTGCGTTCATGTGCGCCGACTGGCGGTTGTTGGCGGCGCCGCCGTGGCCGCCCTCGATGTTCTCGTAGTAGCGCACGTCGTGCCCGGCCGCCGACATCTTCGCCATCATCTTGCGCGCGTGGCCGGGGTGGACGCGGTCGTCGCGGGTGGAGGTCATGAAGAGCGTCGGCGGGTACTCGCCGTCCTCCTTCACCAGGTGGTATGGCGAGAAGGTGCGGATGAACGCCCACTCCTCCGGCTTGTCCGGATCGCCGTACTCGGCCATCCACGACGCACCCGCCAGCAGCTTGTGGTAGCGCTGCATGTCGAGCAACGGCACCTGCACCACCACCGCGCCGAACAGCTCCGGGTACTGCACCAGCATGTTGCCGGTGAGCAGGCCGCCGTTGCTGCCGCCCTGGATGCCCAGGTGCGCCGGCGAGGTGACCTTGCGCGCGATCAGATCCTGCGCGACCGCGGCGAAGTCCTCGTAGGCCTTGTGGCGATTGGCCTTGAGTGCGGCCTGGTGCCAGCGCGGGCCGTACTCGCCGCCACCGCGAATGTTCGCCACCGCGTACACGCCGCCCTTCTCGAGCCAGCCCTTGCCGACGCCGCCGGAGTAGCCGGGCGTCAGCGAGATCTCGAAGCCGCCGTAGCCGTAGAGGAGCGTCGGGTTGCGGCCATCGTTGACGAGGTCCTTCGGGCGCACCAGGAAGTAGGGCACGCGGGTGCCATCCTTCGAAGTCGCGAAGTGCTGCTCGATGACATGCTTCGACGCATCGAAGAACCCCGGCATCGTCTTCAGCGTCTCCGGCGCGCCGTCGGCCTTGCCGACGTCGGCGATGGCGAGCGTGCTCGGGGTCAGGTAGTCGGTGACGGTCAGCCACACCGCATCGGAGTCGTCGGGATCCACCGCGGACACCGCCAGCGTGCCGAACTCGGGTGCACCCGGGAACGCGCTGCGCGTCCAGCCGTCGGCGCCGGGGGTGAGCACGCTCAGGGTGTTGCGCACGTCGTCGAGCACGTTGAGCACGACGTGGTTCTTCGTCCATGCCGCGCCCACCAGCGAGGTGGATTCCGTCGGCTCGAACAGCACCTCGAACTCGCGCTTGCCGGCCATGAAGTCGTCGAACTTCGCCACCAGCAGCGATCCGGCCTTGTACTCGCGCCCGCCCACCGACCACGGCTCGCGCAGCTCGAGCGCCAGCCACTCGCGCACCACGCTCTTGTTGACCGAGTTGGGAACGTCGATCTTCGCGAGCTTCCCGTCCTTGCCGCGCAGGTACAGTTCGTCGTTGTAGAACGCCAGGGTGCGACTGACGAAGTCACGCTCGAAGCCCGGCGTGTCGTCGTGGTAGGCCGCGATGTACATGTCCTCGGGCTTGCCCTCGTACACGACTTCGGCCGCCGCCAGCGGCGTGCCGCGCGTCCACTGCTTGACCACGCGCGGGTAGCCCGACGTGGTCATGCTGCCGTCGCCGAAGTCGGTGAACACGTACACGGTGTCCTGGTCGATCCAGCCTAGCGCGCCCTTGGCCTCCTCGCGCGCGAAGCCGCCGTCGACCCAGGACTTCGTCGACAGGTCGAATTCGCGGGTGACGTCGGCATCGGCGCCGCCGCGCGACAGCGCGACCAGACAGCGGGTGTACGCGGGCCGGAGGCAGTCGGCGCCGTGCCAGACCCAGTTCTCGCCCTCGGCCGCGTTCAGGGCGTCGAGGTCGAGCAGTGTTTCCCAGGCCGGCTTCGGCTTGCGGTATTCCTCGAGCGTGGTGCGGCGCCACAGGCCGCGCTCGTGGTCCTTGTCCTTCCAGAAGTTGTAGTAGTAGTCGCCGATCTTCTCGACCGCCGGAATCTTGGCGTCGGAGTCGAGGATGGCGAGGATGTCAGCCTCGAGCCGCTTGAACTCCGGCGTCGCCGCCAGTTCGGCCTCCGCCTCGGCGTTCCGTGCCCGGACCCACTCCAGGGCCTTCGGGTCCTCGACGGCTTCCAGCCACTGGTGGGGGTCGGCCATGCGGGCATCCTCGTTCTGGGCAGCCACCGGCAGCGCCGCAGCCGCGGCCAGGCCCGCGAACAGGCAGAGGTGCGTCAACTTCGGCATCGCAGGTGCTCCGGCGGTCATGCGTGGGCCGGCAACGCTAGCACACGCCTTTTCCCCGCCGACGTGCCGGATGACATGCTCGAGCCAGAGCCTGAGCTTCGGCAGGAGCGGGGGGACAGGCGGGGGATGCTTCACCCTTCGGTCGGGCCATCCATGGCCCGACTCAGGGCCGTGGACCATCCATGGCCCACTTTCAGCACCCCCCACCTGTCCCCCCGCCTCGCGGCGTGCAGATTCGTTGCTTCGGCGACCTCGACAGCATCGGCTGCGGCGGCTCCGCTGGTGCTTGTGGCGGAGGCACCGAAGACAGTGGGACGTGAGGCGGTGGGTGGGGTGGTCTGCGATAAGCCGCACATGGATGTGCGGCGCCCGAGTCAGGGCAGGATGCCCTGACCGAGGGAAAAGCAGACCGCCCCACCCGGCGCCTCACGCTCGCGGAATGACCAGCCCTTATCACGCAGACCAGACCCGGCGCGATCACGCCTGCGCTACAGAGGCCCGCGACGGAGCGGCCATCGCCCGCCGGCCAGGTTGAAGTTGCAGCGCTGCACCCTCATTTCAGGCGAAGTCCCGCAAAGGAGAACCCCATGGCCGAATACAGGAAGGACCCGGACGCGATTGCCCGGCTCACGCCGGAGCAGTACCGGGTGACGCAGCAGAGCGGGACGGAGCGGCCGGGGACCGGGGAGTACCTGGACAACAAGGCACCGGGGATCTACGTCGACGTCGTGTCGGGCGAGCCGTTGTTCGCGTCGTCGGACAAGTTCGAGTCGGGCTGCGGCTGGCCGAGTTTCACGAAGCCGATCGAGCCGGCCCACGTGGCCGAACTGCGCGACACCAGCCACGGCATGGTCCGCATCGAAGTCCGTTCGGCGCACGGCGACAGCCATCTCGGGCATGTGTTCCCCGATGGCCCGCGCGACCGCGGCGGCCTGCGCTACTGCATCAATTCCGCGTCGCTGCGCTTCATCCCCCGCGAGGAGATGGAGGCGCAGGGCTACGGCGCCTATCTCGACCAGGTGGAGGACCCGCGATGAACACCGAACGCGCCGTGCTGGCCGGCGGCTGCTTTTGGGGCATGCAGGAACTGGTGCGCAAGCTGGACGGCGTGGTCTCGACCCGCGTCGGCTACAGCGGCGGCGACGTGCCCGACGCCACCTACCGCAACCACGGCACCCATGCCGAGGCGATGGAGGTCATCTTCGACCCGTCGCGGCTCAGCTACCGTCAGCTGCTCGAGTTCTTCTTCCAGATCCACGACCCGTCGACGCCCGACCGCCAGGGCAACGACCGCGGCCCGTCCTACCGTTCCGCGATCTTCCACACCTCGGAGGAACAGCGACGCGTGGCCGAGGACACCATTGCCGACGTGGACGCCTCCGGCCTGTGGCCGGGGAAGGTGGTGACCGAGGTGGCACCGGTCGGCGACTTCTGGGAGGCCGAGCCCGAGCACCAGGACTACCTGCAGCACTACCCCCAGGGATACACCTGCCATTACGTGCGCCCGGGCTGGGTTCTCCCGCGCCGGGACACGGACGCCGGGGGCGCCCCCCGCACCTGATCCGCGAGCGACGGCCCGCATTCGGCGAGCCGCCGCCCGCACCGCCGTGCGGCGTCGGCCGTCCTACCGGGGGACCGGCACCGACCGGCGCGCGCGGCCCGACCTGGGAGCGCGGGGGCGGCGGGCCGTGGCCATGGCGGCGACGACCAGGGCGGGCCCGCGCACGTACCCGCGCTGCGGCGCGCGCCGCGCGCGCTCCGCCCCGGCGAAGCCCGGCTGCCCCGGGGCCACGCGGTCGGGCCACGCTTCAGGCCGCAGGCGCAGCGCGCACCACGCCACGCCCGGCACCAGCAGCAACCACAGCGGGACCCAACCGAAGGTCTCGCTCACACCGCGCGCCGACGGCAGTGACGCCACCGCCACCAGCCCCAGGAACAGCAGTCCCTCCAGCACGCGCACCAGCGGCGTGCCGCCGCTCGGAGCCGTCGTCCTGCGCGTACCGGCCGCGCCGTCACCCGCGGTGCGCTGCGTCATGGTCATGCGCGCGTCCTGTGTCATGGTCTGCGTCCTGCCTGGTCGGGGAGCGCAGGGTGGGCGCCTCCCATCTCATGGCCTGCGACCACCATTGACGCCGCCTTCGCCGGCCCTGCACCACCCTGCCGGCGGCCACGAGGGAGACGCATGCCAGCCAGTCCGTTCCACCACCACGCGCGGCGCCTGCGCGGGTTCTGGCTCATGGCCGTGGCCCTGCTGCTGGCGGCGTGTGCGTCCACGCCCGCGCTCCCGGCCGGAGCGGACGCGGACCCCGTCGACCTCGTCCGCTTCATGGGCACGTGGCATGTCGTCGCGCGCGTGCCCTACGTCGCCGAGCGCGGCCATGTCGCCAGCAGCCAAGTGTTCCAGCTGGACGAGGACGGCGATGTCGCGATCCGCTACGACTACCGCAAGGGCTTCGACGCACCCGTGGAAACCGTCCACGCCCGCGCCACGATCGGCGACGGCAGCGGCAACCGCCTGTGGACGACCTGGCTGTTCCGGGTGATCCCGACCCGCTACCGCATCCTCGAAGTCGCGCCCGACTATTCCTGGGCGCTGGTCGACCACCCGGGCCGCGACCTCGCGTGGATCCTGGCCCGCGAGCGGGTGGTGTCGAAGGAGCAGTACCGCGAGCTAGAGGACCGCATCGCTGGCCACGGCGTCAACACCGACAAGCTCCGGCGGGTGCCGCAGGTCCGCGAGCAGGTGGGCGAACTGGGCTTCGCCGACCCGGCCGAGCCATGAGCGTGACGCTGCGTCAGCGTTCGTAGTTGGACATCGCCAGCGCGAGCAGCGAGCGCGCCTGCTCGCGCAGCGATGGCGGCTCGACGATCTCGGCATCGCTGCCGTAGTGCAGCACGTCCATCAGCAGTTCGCGCGCGGCGCTGTACGGCACCTTCAGCTCGTAGCGGCCGTCGGGGAGGTAGCGCCCCTGCTGCTGCGAATGCCAGTGCTCGTCGGCGACCCAGCGCGCGGCCTTGGCGCTGAACACGATGGTCGCGACGCCCTTGGGCGGGCCGGAGAAGATGCCGTAGCTGCCCGCCAGGTGGCGATCGAGCTCCGTGTCCTCGATGTCGCTCGCGGCGGCATCGAGCATCCGTGCCGCCGCGATGCGGTCGACGGAGAAGCTGCGCAGGCCCTCGCGGTCGGTGTCCCAGGCGTCCAGGTACCAGTTGTCGCGGTAGTGGGTGATGCGCTGCGGCGACACCGTGCGCCGCGTCTTCTCGTCGGTCGACCGGGCGCGGTAGTCGAATGCCAGCTGCCTGCGCTCGAGCACCGCGGAGCACACGGTACGGAACACGTGCTCGTCCATGCGGCGGGTGCGGTGCGGGATCACCCGCACCCGTTCCACCGGCCAGTGCTTGCCGGAGGCGTGCTCGCTCAGCAGCTTCTCGATCCGCGACTGCAGGGGCGCCAGCGCGGAAGAGAGCAGGCCGCCCCCGCTGCGCGAAAGCAGTTGCTGCGCCGCGAGCAGCGCGTGCAGTTCACCGGAGTTGAGCCACAGCCCCGGCAGTTCGAAGCGCCCGCCCTCCTCCGCCTGGTAGCGGAAGCCGGCCTCGCCGTCGCCGGTGACGGGCGCCATCAGCGCGTCGCGCAGGAACGCCAGGTCGCGGTAGACGGTGGCCCGCGAGCAGCCCAGCTCGTCCTGCAGGCGCGCCACCGTCACCGGGTAGCGCGCCCCCTTGAGGATGCGATGCAGCGAGAGGATGCGTTCGTAGCGGTCCATGCGGAGCCTTGCGGGATGGTCGTATCCTGAGCCCAAGCATGGCACCGCCACCGGCGCTGCCGCCAGTCCGAGGAGATCCGATGCCGTTTCCATACCCGCGCCTGCTCGTTTCCACGTTCCTGCTCGCCAGCGTCGCCGCGTGCGGCGGCGCCGTCGCCACCCCGGCCGCCGAGGTCCAGGCCGCCATGGACAAGTTCGCCGGCGCGCGCAGCTACCAGGCGACCATGACCCACGATGGGCCCGCCAGGGCGACGAACACGGGCTACTACGTGGCCCCCGACCGCTTCCGCCTCGAACAGCAGGGAACCACGCAGGTGGCGATCGGCGACACGCTGCACGTCACCGTGCGCGGAGAGACGAAACAGCTGCCCGCGCCGCCCGAGCTCCTGGCGAAATGGCGCGATCCCGCGAACCTGCGCCAGCAGCCGGCCACGCTCGAGGTCGAATCGCTCGGCGCGGAGGCCGTGGACGGCAAGCCGGCCACCAAATACCTCGTCGAACATGGCGAGCCGCGGCCGGCCAGGTCGCTGGTGTGGGTGGGTGCGGACGGGTGGCCCCTGCAGTTGCAGGTCAGCGGCATGTCCAACGGCCAGTCGATCACCACCACGATCCGCTACTCGCGCTACGACGATCCCGACATCCGCATCGACGCACCGTGATCGCGTAACCCCGGTTTAACCGCCCCCTGCGCACACTCGGCGCCCCCCGGGGGGACGGATGCTCTGGATGCAGGATGCAAGGGAAGACCGCGACCGCGCGTGGGCCGTGCTCGGTGTCGCCGTGGTGTTCGCCACGGCCGGATGGATGCTGCTCAAGCGCGTACCGCCGCCACCGCCGGAGCGGCGGGACGTCGCGCTGGATGTGACCTGGATCGACCGCGCGCCGTCACCGCCGCCGCCGTCCCTGCCGGCGACCCCGTTGCCGCCCCTGGAACGCGCCGCGGCCATGCGTCCGCGCCGCGCCCGGGCGCAGGTCCCGCCCGGAAAGGCGCCCGCCGCAGCGGCCCCGACCGTGGGCGACCGGCCGCTCACGGTGGTCGCGACCGACCAGGCGCGCGAGTGGGCCCGGCAGCAGGCACCGTCGTCCGACTTCGCGCCCGACCCCCTCCGCAGGCGCCTGAGGACCGAGCCGACCCGCGAGCGCTTCCGCTGGAGCCCGCCGCCCGCGCCCGCCGACGTGGTGCGGGCGATCGGCACCCTGGTCGGTGGCGCCGGCTACACCACCGACCCCTGCCCGCAGGTGCGCGAGAACATCGCGCGGCTGTCGACGGGCGGCCACGAGGACCTGTTGCAGGAAGAGCTGCGGCGCCAGGCCGCGCTCTGCCGCTGACGCGGGCACAATGCGGGCATGCGCGCATCCGCACCGGAGGAGCCCGTCCTGAACCTGTCACCGTCGCCCGGCGACGAGGTGAAGGACACCACCTGCTACATGTGCGCCTGCCGCTGCGGCATCCGCGTCTGGACCCAGGACGGCCGCATCCGCTACATACAGGGCAATCCGGCCCACCCGGTGAACCGCGGCGTCCTGTGCGCGAAGGGCGCCGCGGGACTCATGCAGCACCAGTCGCCGGCGCGCCTGTCGAAGCCGCTGCTGCGCACCGGCGAACGCGGCAGCGGCGAGTTCCGCGAGATCGAGTGGCACGAGGCGCTGTCGATCGCGGCGGAATGGCTGCGGCCAATCCGCGCACGCGATCCCGACCGCCTCGCCTTCTTCACCGGGCGCGACCAGTCGCAGGCGCTCACCGGCTGGTGGGCGCAGCAGTTCGGCACCGTGAACTACGCCGCGCACGGCGGCTTCTGCTCGGTCAACATGGCCGCCGGCGGCATCTACACCGTCGGCGGGAGCTTCTGGGAGTTCGGCGAGCCGGACTGGGAGCACACGCGCTACTTCATGCTCTGGGGCGTCGCAGAGGACCACGACTCGAACCCGATCAAGCTCGGGCTCGGCAGGCTCAAGGCGCGTGGCGCCAAGATCGTCGCGGTGAATCCGGTGCGCAGCGGCTACGGTGCCGTCGCCGACGAATGGATCGGCATCCGTCCCGGCACCGACGGCCTGTTCGCATTCGCGCTGGTGCACGAACTGCTGCGCAGCGACCGCATCGACCTCGACTACCTGGTGCGCTACGCCAATGCCCACTGGCTGGTGGTGCGCAACCCCGGCGGCGCCGACGACGGACTGTTCGCCCGTGATGCCGAAGGCCTGCCGCTGTGCTGGGACCGCGCCACCGCCACGGCGGTGGACGCGGGTGCCACCGGCATCTCGCCGACGGTGCAGGGCGAGGTCGTGCTGGACGATGGCCGCACCTGCGTGCCGGTATTCCACCTGCTCGCGGAGCGCTACCTGGATCCGCAGTACGCGCCCGGTGCGGTCGCCGCGCGTTGCGGCATCGATGCCGGCACCATCCGCCGCATCGCGCGCGAGCTTGCCGAGGCGGCCTTCGACAGCGGCCTGGTGCTGCCGGTGCCATGGACCGATGCCTGGGGCCGGGACCACGCGGAGATGGTCGGGCGCCCGGTCTCGATGCACGCCATGCGCGGCATCAGCGCGCACAGCAATGGCTTCCACACCTGCCGCGCGCTGCACATGCTGCAGCTGCTGCTGGGCGCGGTCGATGCGCCTGGCTCGTTCCGCTACCAGCCGCCCTACCCGAAGCCGATCCCGTTGCCCAACCGGCCCGGGCGCGCGCGGCGCGACGACGGCAGCCTCGACGCGATGCCCCTGGGCTTCGTGCATGGCCCCGAGGACCTGCTGGTGGACGCGGACGGCAATCCGCGGCGCATCGACCACGCCTTTTCCTGGGCGTATCCGCTGGCCGCGCACGGCATGCTGCACACGGTGATCCGCAACGCGCACGCCGGCGACCCCTACCCGATCGACACGCTGATGATGTTCATGGCCAACATGGCGTGGAACTCGGCGATGAACACCGGCGAGACCCTGCACTGGCTCACCGACCGGGACGAAGGCGGCGACTACCGCATCCCGCACGTGATCTACTCCGACGCCTACGCCAGCGAGATGGTGGCCTATGCCGACCTCGTGCTGCCCGATACGACCTACCTCGAGCGCTTCGACGCGATCAGCCTGCTCGACCGCCCGATCTCCGACGCCGACGGCGCGGCCGACGCGATCCGCCAGCCGGTGTTCGACCCCGCCACGCAGCCACGCGCCGACGGCGGCGCGCGCGACGTCCGCGGCTTCCAGTCGGTACTGCTCGAGCTGGGCGCGCGGCTGGGGCTGCCGGGCATGGTCGACGGCGACGGCGCAGCGCGCTACCGCGACTATGCCGACTACATCGTCCGCCACGAGCGCGCGCCCGGCGTCGGCCTGCTCGCCGGCTGGCGCGGCGCCGACGGCACGCAGGCGGGCAAGGGCGCGCCGAATCCGGCGCAACTCGATGCCTACGTCGCCAGCGGCGGCTTCTGGCGCGGCGAGATCCCCGTGCACGCGCGCTACTTCAAGATGGCCAACCGCGACTACCTGGCGTGGGCGCAGGCGCACGGGTTCGTGGCGTCGACCGCGCCGATCGTGCTGCAGCTGTATTCGGAGACGCTGCAGCGGTTCCGCCTGGCGGCGCTGGGCCACGGCGCGGTGCAGCCGCCGGACCGCCACCGCGCGCGCGTGGCGACCTACTTCGACCCGCTTCCCATCTGGTACGAGCCGTTCGAACACGACCAGACCAGCCGCGAGGCGTTCCCCTTGAACGCGGTGACCCAGCGTCCGATGCACATGTACCACGCGTGGGGCTCGCAGAACGCCTGGTTGCGCCAGGTGACCGCGCGCAACTGGCTGTACCTGCATCCGGATGCGGGCGCCGCGCATGGCGTCGCCGACGGCGACTGGATCGACCTCGCCTCGCACCACGGCACCATGCGCGTGCAGGCCCGCTTCGCCGCCAACGTGCAGCCGGACACGGTCTGGACCTGGAACGCGATCGGCAAGCGCCGCGGGGCGTGGTCGCTGGCGAAGGATGCCCCGGAATCGACGCAGGGCTTCCTGCTCAACCACCTGGTATCGGACGTCACCCCGCGCGGCGACTACGCCAACGCCGACCCGGTGACCGGGCAGGCGGCGTGGTTCGACCTGCGGGTGTCGATCCGCAAGGCCGATGGCGTGCATGGCACGCAGCCCGGGTTCGCGGCGACGGCAGCGCCGGCGGGCACCGGCGCGGCCGACGCCCCGCTCCGGCATGGCGCGGCGATGCGCGCCCGGGAGCACGCGCGATGAAGGCGTTCGCCACCTTCGTGCGCTGGTGCTGCCTGCTCGGCGGACTTGCCGGCCTCGTCGCCAGCACCTGGGCCTTCATCGACCCCGGCGCGTTCCCGCACCTGGCGGATGGCGGCGCATTCGCCCCGCCGTCGCCGCGCTGGCGCGCCGCGTTCGGGTTCGTGTTCTCGCTGCTGCTGCTCGGCTACGGCAGCGGACGCCTGCGCCACCGGGAACTGCCTTGACCGCGCTGCCGCCGACGTCGCCGCGCAAGCTCGGCCTGGTAATCGACCTCGACACCTGCGTCGGCTGCCATGCCTGCGCGACCAGCTGCAAGGAGTGGAACGCCGGCGGCATCGCCGGCCCGCTTACCGACGAGCGCCCCTACTCGAAGGACCCGTCGGGCGTCTGGTTCAACCGCGTGCACAGCTACGAGCTGCCGGAGACCGGCGGGTGCGGTGGTGCCGCGCATGCACCGCAACCGGCGATGACCCTGCACTTCCCGCGCAGCTGCCTGCACTGCGAGACGCCGGCCTGCGTCACCGTGTGCCCCACCGGCGCCAGCTACAAGCGTGCAGCCGACGGCATCGTGCTGGTGGACGAGGACAAGTGCATCGGCTGCCAGCTGTGCAGCTGGGCCTGTCCCTACGGCGCACGCGAGTATTCGGAGGTGGAGGGGGTGATGAAGAAGTGCACCCTCTGCGTCGACCGCATCTACAACGACAACCTCGACGAGGCCGAGCGACAGCCTGCCTGCGTGCAGGCCTGCCCGACCCGCGCGCGCCACTTCGGCGACCTGGGAGACCCGGATTCGGACGTGTCGAAGCTGGTCGCGGAGCGCGGCGGCGTCGCGCTCATGCCGACGCTCGGCTACGAGCCGGTGAACCGCTACCTGCCGCCCCGGCCGAGGCGCGCAGGCGCGCCCGACCCGCTTCCGGTCGCGACGTCCGGCGACGCGGATGCGGACGGCGGCGCGCGGCGCTGGCTCGACCGCGTCCTGCAACGGTGATGCCGGTGCCGGCGCGCGGCACGCCCGCCGTGGCACAGTCGCCGCGGCCTTCCCGCTGCCGCCGGACCTGACGCATGCGACCCGCGCTCTCGATCATCGTGTTCACCACCCTCTCCGGCGCCGGGTACGGGCTGCTCGCCTGGCTGGGCATCTCCATGGCGCTGCTCTCGCTCCGCGGGACCGTGTCGCCGTCGCTGGACGCGGTGCAGCTGGTCGGCCTCGGGCTCGGGCTGCTGCTGTCGACCGCGGGCCTGGTGAGCTCGCTCGGCCACCTCGGCAAGCCCAAGCGCGCGTGGCGTGCGCTCACCCAGTGGCGCAGCAGCTGGCTCTCGCGCGAGGCGGTGCTGGCGCTGGCGACGGTGGCACCGGCGCTGGCGCTGGCAGGCGTGCTGCTGTGGGCGCCGGAAGGGCCCGACCGCTCGGCGTGGCTCGGGAGCCTGGGGGCGCTGTTGGCGGTGCTGGCCCTTGGCACGGTCGCCAGTACCGCGATGGTGTACGCCTCGCTGAAGCCGATCCCCGCCTGGCGGCATCCGCTGGTGGTGCCGGTCTACCTGCTGTTCTCGCTGCTGACCGGCCTGGGCCTGCTGTTCGTGCTGATGGCGTGGCTGCTCCGGGGCCAGGGCCCGGTGATGATGGCGGTGACGCTCGCCGTGCTCGGTGGCCTGCTCGCGGCGCTCAAGTGGCTGTACTGGCACGAGGTGGCCCGCAGGCCGATGCCGGTGGACCGGGGCGACGCGATCGGCCTCCCCGGGCGCGACCCCGCGGTGTTCGAGCGTCCGCACACCGAGCCCAGCTACATCACCCGCGAGATGGCGTTCGCCGTCGCACGTCGCCACGCGCTGGCCCTGCGCCTCGGCACCACGGTGGCGCTGTTCTTCGGGCCGATGATGGCGGTGGCCCTGCTCGCCACCGGCGCCGCCACCCCCGCCGCGGCGCTGCTGCTGGCGGCGGTGGCGACCCTGGCCGCCGCCTTCATGGAGCGCTGGCTGTTCTTCGCCGAAGCCCGGCACGTGGTCGCCAACTATTACTGAACGGGGCCGCCGCTGGCGGTTGGTCGCTGCCACGGGCACGGGCATAATGGCGCTGTAACCGATTACACGAGCCCCTCATGCTGTCCGCGCTGTGGCTGGCCTTCGCCGGTCCGCCCCTCTTCCTGCACCCGCTGCCCGATGCCCCCGGCCAACCCGCGATCGTCGCGGTCGCCTCCGGGCAGACGTCGCTGCGCCGTCCGTGCTACGCGCTGCGGTGTCCGGGGGCGGAGTGGGCGGTGGTCGAGGACCGGCCGCGGGTGCTGGCGCCCGCAGGCGCGCCGGGCGCCATCGCGCCGCTTGCGCCGTTGCGCGTGCCGGTGATCGCGTCCCGGCGCTATCCGCTGTACTCCCCTGCCTCACGCCGTGACTGGCGCGCCTCGCACGCCAGCCACACGCGGGTGGGCACGCGCTTCGGCTTCGAGGCGGTGCGCACGCCGGAAACGGAACTGCGGATGGAGTTCGGCACCGGCTACCGCCTGGAGCCCTACGCCGACCATGGCACCGCGGTGCCGGGCCCGATCGCCAGCGGCCGCTTCGAGCTGCGCCGCAGCGTCACCGACCGCGCGGAACTCACGCAGCAGCTGCAGGTCGAGACCGGGCGCGTGAACACGACCATGCGCCAGACCATCGGCATGGAGGTCCTGCTGCGTCCGCAATGGACGCTGCGCTCGGACGTGGAGATGCGCCACGACACCGCCGCCGACGGCGGCGACGGCGCCACCGATGCGGAAGGGTCCCTTCGCGTGCAGTACGCGTTCTAGCCGGCGACGACCGGTGCGGCGTCTTCCGGCGGCGGCAGGAACTCCGCCGCGCCCGCGGCCAGCAGCCGCCGCGCCACCTCGGCGCCCAGCGCGTCCGCATCCGCGCCCTCGGCCTCGGCGCGCACCGTGCGCCCGTCTGCCGCCGACCCCACCAGCCCCTGCAGCAACAGCGTCCCGCCCAGCGGCCGCGCCAGGCCCGCGACCGGCACATGGCAGCTGCCATGCAGCCCGCGGTTCATCGCCCGCTCCGCCTCGACGCACCAGCGGGTGCGGGCATGGTCCAGGGCCGCGCACCAGGCGCGCACGCGGAGGTCGTCCGCCCGGCACTCGATGGCAATGGCGCCTTGCGCCGGGGCAGGCAACCAGTCAGGCGCGTCCAGGCGCAGCCGCGTGCGCGAGGCGAGGCCCAGGCGATCGAGCCCGGCGCAGGCCAGGATGATCGCGTCGTAGTCGCCGGCGTCGAGCCGCGCGAGCCGCGTGTTGACGTTCCCGCGCAGGTCGCGCAGCTCCAGGTCCGGCCGCCGGGCACGCAGCTGTGCCTGCCGGCGCAGGGACGAGGTGCCCACGCGTGCGCCCCGAGGCAGGGCGTCGATGCCGTCATGCCGGTCGCTGACGAAGGCGTCGGCGTGGTCGGCGCGCTGCAGGATCGCCGGCAGCACGAACGGGCCATCGAGCTCCATCGGCACGTCCTTGAGCGAATGCACGGCGCAGTCGGCATCGCCGCGCAGCATCGCGAGTTCCAGTTCCTTCAGGAACAGGCCCTTGCCGCCGATCGCCGCCAGCGACCGGTCCAGCACCTCGTCGCCACGCGTCGACATCGGCACCAGTTCGACCTCGAGCCCCGGATGCGCCGCACGCAGCAGCCCCGCCACGTGTTCGCTCTGCCACAGGGCAAGCGGGCTCTTCCGGGTCGCGATGCGCAGGATATCCACGCCGGCATTATCGCCTAGGCGTCTCCGGCACGCAGACGAGAGCAGCACCTTCGGCCGGAGGCGGGACCCCCGCAGGTATTGCTACCGGCTCGGTAGGCCCGGCCTGCGGCCGGTCCTGCCCGGCGCACCGCGCCGGGCGTTCGCGCAGGCCGCGCGGCAGTGCCACGCAAACGGCCTGCGCTCACCCATGGCCTACTCGCCGGCCGCGGCCATCCATGGCCGCTTTACGCAACACCCGCGGGGGTCCCGCTCGCAGCAAGCATGTGTCGCCCCTTCGGCCACAGGAACGTGCCCGCCTCGCGGGTCAGAGCTGTTTGACGATGTCCCGGAGCTGGGAGACGCAGCGGCGGCTGACTTCGAGGGGCTGCTTGCCGTGGCGGAGGATGGCGTGGACGTGGCCGTCGGGGTCGCGGCGCAGCTCGACCATCTCGTGGCGCGACACCAGGCAGTTGCGGTGGATGCGCAGGAAGCGGTCGGCGAACTCCTCCTCGAGCGCCTTCAGCGACTCCTCGATCAGGTCCTCGCCGCGCGCGTGGTGGACCACCACGTACTTCTCTTCCGCCTGCAGGTAGTGCACGTCCTCGATCGGGATCAGGCGCAGGCTGCCGCGCAGGCGCGCGCAGAGGTGGGTACGGCGCTTGCCCACGGGCTCGTCGCGCCCGCTGTCGCGACCGGCGGTGAAAGTGCGCACGCGTTCGAGCGCCGCCTGCAGGCGCTCCAGGCGGACCGGCTTGACCAGGTAGTCGACCGCGGCGGCGTCGAACGCCGACAGCGCATGGGCATCGTAGGCGGTGCAGAACACGACCGCCGGCCGCGGCTCGAAGGCCGCCAGGTGGCGCGCCGCCTCCAGCCCGTCGATCCCGGGCATCGCGATGTCCAGCAGCACCATGTCCGGCGCGTGCTCGGCGCAGGCATGCAGCGCCTCGCGGCCGTCGCCGGCCTCGGCGACGATCTCCACGTCGGGCTGGCTGGCCAGCAGCATCCGCAGGCGCTCCCGCGCCAGCGGCTCGTCGTCGGCGATGACCACTTTCATGGCGTCCCCTTCCCCTTCGCCTGCGGCAACGGCAGGCTGAGCTCGCAGTCATAGTAGCCATCGTTCCAGCCCGAGGTCATCCGGGCCCGCGGACCGAAGGCGAACCCGAGCCGGTGGCCGATGCTGCGCTGGGCGTGGCCCGCGCCGTGGACCCCGGGGTGGTCGGGCGGAAGCGAGGGGTTCCGGACCCGCACCAGGAGCACGTCGCCATGGGCGACGAGCTCCACGCGCACGGTGCCGCCGGCCGGCAGGCGGGAGATCCCGTGCAGCACCGCGTTTTCGACCAGCGGTTGCAGCAGAAGGCGCGGCATCGGCAGGGTCCACGGCAGCGGTTCCGGCCGGTACCACTCCACCCGCAGCCGCGCGCCCAGGCGCAGCTGCTCGATCGCGAGGTACTGCTCCACCAGGCGGACCTCCTCGGCGAGCGTGGAGGTGCCCTCGCCTGCGCCGAGCGCGGCCCGGAACAGGTCCGACAGGTCCAGCACCGCGCGCTCGGCCACCTCCGGGTCGCGGCGCAGCAGGCTGGCGATCATGTTCATGCTGTTGAACAGGAAGTGCGGGCGGATGCGCGCCTGGAGCGCGTCGACCTCCGCGCGCGCCTGCGCGCCCACCTGCGCCTGCCAGCGGTCGATGACGTGGAAGTAACGCAACGCGAGCGCCGTGATCAGCACCACCACCGCGGACGAACCGCCGACGAAACGCGTGAGCGTGGGCCAGGTGCCGGCGTCGCCGACACTCGCGAACAGGGCGTGGACGATGGCCGCGGCCACCGACGACACCACCACCACCATCGCCAGCGCGGTCGCGGCGCCCAGCCGCGCCGGCAGCGCCGACAGCCAGCGTCGCGACACGCACAGCAGCACCGAGACCGTCAGCGCCAGCCACAGCGCATAGCCGCTGGTGGAGACGAAACGCTCCAGGTCCCAGCGCGTTCGCTCGTCCGGGACCAGCGCCACGACCACGACCACCAGCTGCGCCATGCCCAGCATCGCGCCCAGGCGCGGCAGCCGGCAGAGGTCGGGCAGCCACAGCGCGGGCGCCCGCGGATCGCTCACGCCGCCGGCCGCGCCAGCTGCCGCGCCATCCATCCGCGGAGATCCTGCACTTCCTCGGCGCAGGCGGCGTGGGCCATCGGGTAGTCGTGCCACTCGACGTCGAAACCCAGCTCGCGCATGAGCGCGGCGCTGGCCTGGCCCGCCGCGAACGGCACCACCGGATCCTGGCGGCCGTGGGCCATGAACACCGGTTGCGCCGGCGCGCCCGCGGCCAGCCGCGCACGCGCCTTGCCCGGCACCGGCATGTAGGTGGAGAGGGCGATGATGCCGGCAAGCGGCTGCGCCTGCCGCAGCGCGGCGGCCAGCGCGATCGCGCCGCCCTGCGAGAAGCCGGCGAGGAAGACGTTCCGGCGCGGAACGCCGCGTGCGGCCTCGTTGGCCACCAGCGCCTCGACCTGCACCAGCGATTCCTCCACGCCGGTCTCGTCGGCACGGTTGGCGAGGTCGAAATCGACGATGTCGTACCAGGCGCGCATCCGCGCGCCATTGTTGATGGTGACCGCGCGCACCGGCGCATGCGGGAACACGAAGCGCAGCGGCGGCCAGCCACGGTCGACCAGCTGCGGCACGATGGGCGCGAAGTCGTGGCCGTCGGCGCCCAGGCCGTGCAGCCAGACCACGCTCCAGGCGGGGCTGGTCCCGGTTTCGTGTTCGATGGTGTCGAGGAGCATGCGAAGCCCTGGTCGCGGATCGGCCGACAGTATCGCAGCAGGAGGCTAGAGCTCCGGGACCCGGGCCTCGGCATCCGCCCGTGCACGGGCCTCGGCCGCGTGGCGCAGTTCGCCGGCGCGGACCAGGACCGGCGGCGGGTCGAGTTCCTCCGGGGTGCAGAAGATGCGATGGCGGCGGAGCCACTGCCCCGGCGCACGGGCCGAGGTGACCGCGACGATCGGCATCGACAGCACCAGGCCCGCGATCACCGGCGACATCCACGCCGCCAGCGGCGGCGAGACCAGCCAGGCGGCCACGCCGGCGATCAGGCCCGCGATCGTCATGCCGCCGTAGCTGCGCACCAGCGCCGACAGCGGCAGGCTGCCGTCGTCGCGGCGCTGGGTTTCCCAGCCGGAGTCGCGGCCGGCCAGCACCTCGGCTACGCCGCGCGACTGCACGTACATGGTCACCGGCGCCATCAGCGCCGCGAGCAGGGTCTCCAGCAGCATCCCGGCGAACGCCCGCAGCGCCCCGCCGCAGCCACGGCGCAGCACGGGATCGCTGACGGTGGCCAGGTAGCCGAACAGCTTGGGCGACAGCAGCATCGTCATCGTCAGGATGAACACGCCGAGGAAGCGGTCGGGATCCTGTTCGCGCAGGTAGCCGGTGGGCGAGAAGTCGACCAGGGTGAGGTTGCCCCAGGTGAGCCCCGCGTGCATCAGCGGGATCGCCAGCCCGACGATCATCAGCATCGCCCACATCGGCGCGGTGAAGTAATGCCCGATGCCGATCAGCATGTGCCAGCGGCTCACCCAGTGCAGGCCCTTCGCCGGCAGCACGCCGCCGTGCTGCAGGTTGCCCTGGCACCAGCGGCGGTCGCGCACCAGCATGTCGGTGAGCGACGGCGGGCCTTCCTCGTAGCTGCCCGGCAGCCCCGGGATCATGTGCAACGCCCAGCCGCCCCGGCGCAGCAGCGCCGCCTCGACGAAATCGTGGCTGAGCACGGTGCCGCCGAACGGGGTGTAGCCGCCCAGTTCCGGCAGGCCGGCATGCGCGGCGAACGCGCGCGTGCGGATGATGGCGTTGTGGCCCCAGTAGTTGCTCTCCGCGCCGTGCCACCAGGCCACGCCGTAGGCGATCACCGGCCCGTAGACGCGGCCGGCGAACTGCTGCATGCGCGCGAACAGCGTGGCGCCATTGACGATCGTCGGCAACGTCTGGATCAGCGCGATGTCGTCGTGCCGCTCCATCGTCGCCGCCAGGCGCACGACGGTGTCGCCGGTCATCAGGCTGTCGGCGTCGAGGATGATGAACTGTGGCCATGCGGCGCCCCAGCGCCGCACCCAGTCGGCGATGTTGCCCGCCTTGCGCTCGTGGTTGTGTTCGCGCCGGCGGTAGTACACGCGCGCGCCGCTGCCCAGCCGCGCCAGCAGCGCACGGAACTCGACCTCCTCCGCCGCCTGGAGCTCGGGCTTGCGGGTGTCGCTCAGCACGAAGAAGTCGAAACGCCCGAGCTCTCCGGTCGCCGCCAGCGACTCGTGGATCGCCTGCACGCCGGCCATCAGCCGCGTCGGCTCCTCGTTGTAGGTGGGCACGAGCAGCGCGGTCTGCACGCCCGGCGTCGGCAACGGCGCGTGCGGCGACAGGCCCAGCCGCGGGCGCCGGCGCGAGAGCACCAGCGCGAAGCCGGCCACGGCGCCCACGAACGACTGCACGATCCAGGCGAACAGCGCCACGAACAGCGCCAGCAACGTACCTTCCAGCGGGTCGATGCCGTCGCCGCGCAGCAGCCACCAGATCTGGTAGGCCGCGAACAGGGTCAGCGACGCCGCGCCGCCGATCACCGCGAACCGGCGCCACGCCATCCCGCCCGGTGTCGTCGGCAGGACCGGATTGCGCAGCCGGCCCTCGCGGAGCGACTGCACCGGCATCGGCAGCGGCGCGTCCGGGGGGAGCGGCGGGAGGGATGGCAAGGCCGGCGCGGCGGGCGCGGCGGCAGACGGCACGCGCGGCTCCGTCACGTGCGCGTCCAGCGCGACAGCCAGGTCTCGCTCAGCGGCCCCCGCTCGTCCTCGAGCCGCGCACGCAGCTCGATCGCGTCCGCGTCGCCGGGCTCGAGTTCGAAACTGATGCGCCAGCTGCCGTCATGCGGGTTGCGGTAGGTCACCGCGTTGCGCAGCACCCCGGCCGATGCCGAGGCCTGCACCCGCGGACCGGCCTCGGGCGCCAGCGCATCGAGGCGCCCGCCGTGGACGTCGAGCACGAACAGCCGCGAGCGCCCGTCGTCGGCGGCGCCGCTGCGGGTGGCGGCCACGCGCGCGAGGCCGGGGCCCCAGGGATGGTCATCGCACCAGTGCAGGCGGTAGCGGAAACGGCGCTCGCGCCCTGCCGCCAGTGGCGCCTGCGGGCGCCAGAACGCGACGATGTTGTCGTGGTATTCGTCGGCGGTGGGGATCTCCACCAGGTGCACCTCGCCGCGGCCCCAATCCTCCAGCGGCTCCACCCACGCGCTCGGGCGCCGTTCGTACGCGGCTTCGAGATCCATGTAGGCGTCGAAATCGCGCTTGCGCTGCACCAGTCCGTAGCCTTTGGGCCCGGCGTCCTGGAAGCCGCTGTGCTCCACCCGGCCCGGGTTGCGCAGCGGCCGCCAGACCTGCTCGCCCGCGCCGTTGCGCATGGCGAGCCCGTCGGAGTCGTGCACGGCCGGGCGGAAGTCGTCGATGCCGACACGGTCGCCGGCGTCGAACTCGAACATGCTGGTCAACGGTGCGATGCCGGCGTTCGCCAGCGCCACGCGCGGGAACAGGCGCATGTCGACGTCGAACACGGTGTCGTCGCCCGGCGTGATCTCGAACCGGAACGCGGCCGCGGCGCTGGGGCTGTCCAGCAGCGCGTGCACCACCATGGCGTCGCTGCCGGGCGCCGGCCGCTCGAGCCAGAACTCCCTGAAGATCGGGAACTCTTCCGGCCCCGGGTCGCCGCTGCCGAGCGCCAGGCCGCGCGCCGACAGTCCATAGGCCTGGCCACGGGCGACCGCGCGGAAATAGCTCGCACCGAGGAAGGCACAGACCTCGTCGAAGTAGTCGGGGCGCTGGAAGGCCGCATGCAGGCGGAAGCCGGCGAAGCCCAGGCCCGGTGCGTCCGGCGGCCGCGCGCGCGCGCCGAAGTCGAACATGCCGGGCGCGTAGTGCAGCGGACGCGCGCGCCCACCATCGACAACGTGGATCCCGACCCGCGGCTTGAACAGGAACCCGCGGTGGAAGAACTGCGCCTGGAACGGCAGCCCGTCCTCCCGCCACAGCGCCGCTGCCGGCCGGAAGCGGAAATCGCGGTAGGCGTCGTAGCCCATTTCCCCCAGCCACGGCGGCAGCGTGGTGTCCGGCGCCACGTACGCGTGCGCCGCTGCCTCGCGCGCCATGGCCGGGACCGTCGCGGCATCGAACGCCGCCGCGGACGCGGGGGGCGCCGCATCCGCCGCCTGCGCCAGGCGCCCCCAGGAGACGGCCAGCGGCAGCGAGAGGCCGGCGAGGAGGACTTGGCGACGAAGCACGGGGGGATGCCTGGCTGCACGAAGGGTTTCGCACTATAGCGATTCCCCGGCGGCCGACGCGGCCTTGCCGCCCCCGGCGCGGCGGCAAGGGCCTGGCCCGGCAGCCATCGGCTGCCGGGGGATCCCCCGGCCGCGTCAGCGCTTGGCCTGCACGTCCGCCTCGTCGCGCTGCAGGAACGCCAGCGTCGTCTGCTCGAGGTGCTGCGCCAGCCAGTCGGCCATCGCCTCTTCTTCCGCCAGGATGCCTTCGCAGACCTGCGCGGTCTGCTCGTCGCCGGCGGCACGCGCGGCCACCACCAGCGAGCGGTAGGTCGCGATCTCCAGGTGCTCGAACGCGTAGCTGAGGCCCGAGCCCTTCACCACCTCGTCGCTCATCATCGAATTACCGGCGGCGTGCATCGTCGCCATCATGCTGGCGAACGTGTCCTTCATCGCGGAGCGCGATCCGCCGAGGCGTTCGATGCAGGCCTCGAGGCGCCGCGCCTGGTCCTGCGTCTCTTCGACATGGCGCTCGATGCGCTGTCGCAGGTCGGGGTAGTTCTCGATGCGCGAGGACTGTGCCTTGAGCATGGTCTCGGCTTCCTTCTCCATCGAATGCGCGTCGCTCAGCCATTGCACCAGGCGTTCGTTCCGCGTCGTCATGGCCGTTCTCCTTCCAGTTGTGGCTCCCCGCCGCAGCACCCGCTTCGGGTCGCCGGCCGGGAGGCAGGACGTGGCCGCGACCCGATGGAGGAACCATTGGCAATGGCACCAGGTCGCGACCACGGAAGCGATCCGGCCGTCGGACGGCCGGCGCGGGTGGTGTCGCAAGTGCCGTACCAACGGCGCCCCTGCGCGCGCCGAGCGAACGATCCGCTGCCAGCCTGCCGCGGACGCTCCGCAGCCACCGTCGCGCTCGCGGCCACGACGACACCCGCGCGCCAGTGAAAAGTTCGCATGAATGCGCAAACACTGCGCCCCGCCATGGCCGTGGCACGCCTTGCACCCGGCCGGAAGAAGTTGCTGCTCACGCTTTGCCAGCCCTTCACCGCGTGGCATTCATCTTGCGTCTCTCCATTCATCCGGCGCCCATCGGGGGACAGGTGCCACGAACGCAACGCGGAGACGCTATGGACGGAACGGCGCAAGAAGGCAATGCCGCACGCACGAGCGCGCTGGTGACCGGGGGTGCCGGCTTCCTAGGCTCGCACCTGTGCCGACGCCTGCTCGACGAGGGCCACGCGGTCGTCGCCGTCGACAATCTCGCCACCGGCCTGGTCCGCAACCTCGAGCCCCTGCTCGACAACCCGCGCTTCACCTTCTTCCGCCACGACGTCGTGCAGCCGCTCGACCTCCCGGTCTCGCGCGTCTACAACCTCGCCTGCTGTGCCTCGCCGGTGCATTACCAGGCCGACCCGGTGAAGACGATGCGCACCTGCGTCGATGGTGCGCTGAACATGCTCAGGCTGGCCCAGCGCCACGGCGTCCCGGTGCTGCAGGCATCCACCAGCGAGATCTACGGCGAGCCCGAGGTGCACCCGCAGCAGGAGGAGTACCGCGGCTCGGTGAGCACCGTCGGCCCGCGCGCCTGCTACGACGAGGGCAAGCGCTGCGCCGAGACGTTGTTCTTCGACTATCGCCGCAGCCACGGCACCGCGATCAAGGTCGCGCGGATCTTCAACACCTACGGCCCGCACATGCAGGCCGGCGACGGGCGCGTGGTATCCAACCTGATCGTGCAGGCGCTGCGCGGCGAGCCGATGACCATCAACGGCGATGGCAGCCAGACACGTTCGTTCTGCTACGTGGACGACCTCATCGACGGACTGGTCCGGCTGATGGACAGCCCGCGCGACGTCACCGGCCCCATCAACCTCGGCAATCCGCACGAGGTGACGGTGCTGGAACTCGCCGAACGCGTCATCGACATCACCGGCACGCGCTCCCGCCTCGTGCGCAAGCCGATGCCGGAGGACGACCCCACCCGCCGCTGCCCCGACATCGCCCGTGCCCGCGAACAGCTGGGCTGGGCTCCGCGCGTGGGGCTCGACGAGGGCTTGCGCAGGACCGTCGCGTGGTTCGACCACGTCCTGTCCACCGAGGCCGAGGCGGCCCTTGAACTGGAGGTGCCGCATGGCAGTGCCTGATTCCCGCGGAAGCGGCGGCGGCAAGCGCGTGCTGATCACCGGCGGCGCCGGCTTCGTCGGCTCGCACCTCGCCGACGAATTGCTGCGCTGCGGCTACCGCGTGCGCGCGCTCGACAACCTGAGCGAGCAGGTGCACGGCACCGGCACCGAGCGGCCGGACTATCTCGACGACGAGGTCGAGCTGGTCCGCGGCGACGTCCGCGACCCGCAGGCCGTGCGGCGTGCGCTGCAGGGCGTCGACGCCGTGTACCACTTCGCCGCCGCGGTGGGCGTCGGCCAGTCGATGTACGAGATCCAGCGCTACACCGAGGTCAACAACGTCGGCACGGCGGTGCTGCTGGAAGCGCTGGCGGCGACGCCGGTCTCCAGGCTCGTCGTGGCCTCGAGCATGAGCGTGTACGGCGAAGGGCTCTACCGCAACGGGGCCGGCAACGTGGTCGCGCCGCCCGAGCGCTCGCTCGCCGAGCTCGCGCGCGGGGAGTGGGAGCTTCGCCGGGACGGGGAGGTGCTGACACCGCTGCCGACGCCGGAAAGCAAGCAGACCTCGCCGTCGTCGGTGTACGCGCTGTCCAAGCTCGACCAGGAGAAGCTCTGTCTCATCGTCGGCCAGGCCTACGCCATCCCGACGGTGGCGCTGCGCTTCTTCAACATCTTCGGCACCCGGCAGGCGCTGTCGAACCCCTACACCGGCGTGCTCGCGATCTTCGCCGCGCGGTATCTCAACCGGCGCGCGCCACTGGTGTTCGAGGACGGCCTGCAGCGCCGCGATTTCGTCAGCGTGCTCGACGTCGCCCGCGCCTGCCGCCTCGCCCTGGAAACCCCCGGCGCCGAAGGCCAGGTGTTCAACATCGGCAGCGGCCAGTCGTACACGGTGGCGGAGGTGGCCAGCCAGATGGCACGCGCGCTGGGCATGGACGACCTCGCGCCCGAGGTCACCGGCAAGTACCGCGCCGGCGACATCCGCCACTGCTTCGCCGACATCGGCCGCGCCGGCGAGGTGCTCGGCTACCGGCCGCAGGTGACGCTCGAACAGGGGCTGGAGGAGCTCGTCGGCTGGATGGTCGGCCAACAGGCCTTCGACGGCGTCGACGACGCCCATGCCGAACTGGCGCGACGCGGGCTGCAGCGGTGACGGGCGCGCGCGACCGCTTCAAGGGCATCGGCCTGATTGAATGGTTCCCGATCGGCGACGAGGGCCACGTGGAGGATGTCCTGCGCGACCTGCGCCTGCTCAAGGTGCCGCGGCTGCGGACCCAGTTCTCCTGGGCCGACTGGCACACGCCGCGCGGCGAGGCCTGGTACGCGTGGCTGCTGCCGCGGCTCGCCTCGGAGTGCGAGGTCCTGCCGTGCTTCACCTACACGCCCCCGTCGCTGGGCATCGAGCCGCGGACGTCGTCGCCACCGCGCGACACCAAGGCCTATGCCGACTTCCTGGATGTCGCGATCACCCGCTTCGGCGACCACTTCGAGTGGGTGGAGCTGTGGAACGAGCCCAACAACCTCAACGACTGGGATTGGCACCTCGACCACGAGTGGCATCTCTTTTCCGACATGATCGCCAAGGCCGCCTACTGGGCGCGCGAGCGGGGCAAGAAGACCCTCTTGGGCGGCATGTGCCCGACCGACCCCAACTGGCTGTCGATGCTGGCCAGGCGCGGCACGCTCGCGCATATCGACGCGGTCGGGATCCATGGCTTCCCCGGCACCTGGGATTTCCGCGCCCGCGCCTGGCACCAGGTGATCGGCGAGGTACGCGCAGCCCTGCAGGCGCAGGGCCTGGCGCCGGAGCTCTGGCTGACCGAAGTCGGCTACTCCACCTGGCGCCATGACGAGCTGGAGCAGATCCGGCAGCTCCGCGAAGCGCTCGACGCGCCGGTGGAACGCATCTACTGGTACGGCATGCACGACCTGCAGAGCCACCTGGAGCACCAGGACGGGTTCCACGAGGACGAGCGCCACTACCACTTCGGGCTGCGCGACGACACCGGACGCGCGAAGCTGCTGCACCGCATCTGGGCGCAGGAGGGCTTCGACGGGATCGAGGAACTGGCGCGCCTGCGCCAGCACCACGGCGCCGGCCTGGTGCGCAAGCCGCCGGAGGCGTCGATCGCCCGCGGACCCGCGGCGCACCTCGCAGGGGACCCGGCGCAGCCGTCGCCCCCGCGCGGCGCCGGCGACGCGCGGCCGACGCTGATCACCGGTGGCGCCGGCTTCGTCGGTACCAACCTCGCCGCGCGCCTGCTGGCCGAGGGCAAGCCGGTCCTGGTCTTCGACAACCTCTCGCGCCCCGGCGTCGAGCACAACCTGCGCTGGCTGCGCGCGAACCACGGCTCGCTGCTGCAGGTGGAGGTGGCCGATGTCCGCGATGCGCACCTGCTGCGCAGCGCGGTCGCCGAGTGCGACCAGGTCTTCCATTTCGCCGCGCAGGTGGCGGTCACCTCCAGCCTCGACGACCCGCGCGCCGATTTCGACATCAACCTGCTGGGCACGCTCAACGTGCTCGAGGCGATCCGCAAGGCGCGGCACCAGCCGCCGCTGGTCTTCACCTCGACCAACAAGGTCTACGGCGCCAGCGACGACATCGCGCTCGAGGCGACGGCGCAGCGGTACCAGCCCGCGGACCGCGCCATCCGCGACACCGGCATCGGCGAATCGCGCCCGCTCGACTTCCACAGCCCCTACGGCTGCTCCAAGGGCGGCGCCGACCAGTACGTGCTGGACTACGTGCGCAGCTTCGACCTGCGCGCGGTGGTGCTGCGGATGAGCTGCATCTACGGGCCGCACCAGTTCGGCAACGAGGACCAGGGCTGGGTGGCGCACTTCCTGATCCGCGCCCTGCAGCGCCAGCCGATCACGATCTACGGCGACGGCCGGCAGGTGCGCGACGTGCTCTTCGTGGAGGACCTGGTGGATGCGATGTTGCGCTGCCAGGCGTCGATGGACGACCTGCGCGGCCGCGCCTTCAACATCGGCGGCGGCCCCGCCAACACCACCAGCCTGCTCGAACTGCTCGAGCGCATCGGAACCCTCACCGGCCACGCGCCCGTGGTCGACACCTCCGAGTGGCGCACCGGCGACCAGCGCTACTACGTCTCCGACATCCGCGGCTTCAGCGCGGCGACCGGCTGGCGGCCGCAGGTGGGCGTGGCGGAGGGCGTGCAGCGCCTGCATGCCTGGCTGCAGCGCCACGCCATCGCCACGCGCCAACCGGAGCGGGCACAGGTGCACGCGGCATGAGCGCACAGGCCGAAGTGCGGGCCGCGACCATGCGCGCGGCGGTGATGCAGGGGGATGGCCGGGTCGAGACCGCACCCGTGGCCGTGCCCGAGCCGGGCCCCGGCGAGGTGCGCGTGCGCGTCGAAGGCAGCGGCGTCTGTGCCTCCAACCTGCCGGTGTGGGCGGGCAAGCCCTGGTTCGAGTATCCGTTCCCGGCGGGGGCGCCCGGCCACGAGGGCTGGGGCGCAATCGACGCGCTCGGCGACGGCGTCGAAGGCTGGCGCGTCGGGGAGCGGGTGGCGTTCCTGTCCGGCAGGGCCTACGCCGAGTACGACATCGCGCCGGCCTCGGCGCTGGCGCGCCTGCCGGCGTCGCTCGACGGCAAGGTCTTCCCGGGCGAGCCGCTCGCCTGCGCGATGAACATCTTCCGCCGCAGCGACATCCAGCCCGGGCAGCGCGTGGCGATCGTCGGCATCGGCTTCATCGGTGCGCTCCTGGTGCAGCTCGCGCGGCATGCGGGGGCGCACGTGATCGCGCTGTCGCGCCGCGCGTATTCGCTGGAGGTCGCGCACGCCTGCGGCGCGGCCGAAACGCTGCCCACGGACGACCGCTGGGCGGCGCAGCGGGCGGTCGGCGAGATGACCGGCGGCAGCGGCTGCGCCCGCGTGATCGAAGCCGCCGGCGAGCAGTCCACGCTCGACATCGCCAGCGCCCTCTGTGCCGAAGGCGGCCGCCTGGTGATCGCGGGTTACCACCAGGAAGGCCCGCGCCAGGTCGACATGCAGCAGTGGAACTGGCTCGGCCTGGACGTGATCAACGCACACGAACGCGATCCCGCGGTCGCCGCGCGCGGCCTGCGCGAAGCGGTCGACGCGGTGGTCGACGGCCGCCTCGATCCGTTCCCGCTGCTGACCCACCGCTACCCGCTCGACCGCCTCGCCGAGGCGTTCGAGGCGATGCAGCAGCGCCCCGACGGGTTCCTCAAAGCCGTGGTGACGACATGAACGCACAACCCGCTTCGCTGGTCTTTGACCTCCCGGAACCGCTGGCCACCCGATCCCGGCAACCCCGCCTGGGCTTCCTGGGCGTGGGCTGGATCGGCCGCCAGCGCATGCAGGCGCTGGCGGGCAGTGGCGTCGCCACCGTGGCCGCCATCGCCGATCCGTTCGCCGAAGCCCTCGACGCCGCCGCCGCGTGCGCGCCCGACGCGGCGCGCGAGACCAGCCTCGAGGCGCTGCTGGAGCACGACCTCGATGGCCTGGTGATCGCCACCCCGAGCGGGGCGCACGCGCAGCAGGCGATCGCGGCGCTGGAACGCGGCATCGCCGTGTTCTGCCAGAAACCGCTGACGCGCACCGCCGCCGAGGCCGAGCGCGTGATCGCCGCCGCCGAACGTGCCGACTGCCTGGTCGATGCCGACTTCAGCTACCGCCATGTCGCCGGCATGGCGCAGTTGCGCGAGCAGATCCGCGGTGGCGCGCTGGGCGACCTGTTCGCGATCGACCTCGTGTTCCACAACGCCTACGGCCCGGACAAGCCATGGTTCTACGACGTCGCGCAGTCCGGGGGCGGCTGCGTGATGGACCTCGGCATCCACCTGGTCGACCTGGTGCAATGGGTGTGCGGCGACAGCGTCGACGGCCCCATCGACGCGCACCTCTATGCCCATGGTCGCCCGCTGGCGCGGCCTGCGTGCGTGATCGAGGACTATGCCAGCGCGCAGTGGCGCCTGCGCAGCGGTGCGCTGGTCCGCATGTCGTGCTCATGGCGCCTGTCGGCCGGTTGCGACGCGGTGATCGAGGCCGCGTTCTACGGCAGCCGCGGTGGCGCCGCGATGCGCAACGTCGATGGCTCGTTCTACGACTTCACCGTCGACCTCTTCGAGGGCACCAGCCGCAGGCGTCTTGCCTCGCCACCCGATGCCTGGGGCGGCCGCGCGCTGGTGGGCTGGGCCGAGCGCCTGGCCGCCGGTGCCGGCTTCGAGCCCGCCTCCCGGCAACTGATCGAGGTCGCCCGCGTCGTGGATACGATCTATGACCGCTGACGGCCGCCGGGTGCTGATGACCGCCGACACCGTCGGCGGCGTCTGGCAGTACGCGCTCGAACTCTCGCGTGTCCTCGCCGCGGGCGGCGACGACGTGGTGCTCGCCACCTTCGGCGGCATGCCGACGCCGGCGCAGCAGCACGAAGCGGCGGCCATCCCGGGCCTCACCCTGCTGCCCTCGGACCTCAAGCTGGCCTGGATGTGCGCGCCCTGGGACGACGTGGCGCGCGGGGCGGACTGGCTGGCGACGCTCGCCGACCAGGTGCGCCCCGACGTCGTGCACCTCAACGACTTCAGCCATGGCGACCTCGACTGGGGTGCGCCGGTGCTGACGGTGGCGCACTCCTGCGTGCTGTCGTGGTGGCAGGCCGTGCACGACACCGCGGCGCCCGACACCTGGGGCCGCTACGCCGCCCACGTCCGCGCCAGCCTGCGTGCCGCCGACCTGGTGGTGGCGCCGACGCAGGCCATGCTCGACGCCGCCTGCGCGCATTACGGGCCCCTGCCGCACACGCGCGTGATCCACAACGGCCGCAGCCTGCCGGCCCCGGCGCCGGATCCCGGGGTGGACGAGACGCCGATGGTGCTCGCCGCCGGGCGCGTGTGGGATGCCGCCAAGAACCTGCGTGCGCTGGCGGCGGTCGCGCCACGCCTGTCGTGGCCGGTGTGCATCGCCGGCGCCGATCGCTCGCCCGACGGCGATCGCATCGAGCTGCCGAACGTGCGCCTTCTCGGCCAGCTGTCCTCGGACGACCTCGCACCCTGGTTCGCGCGTGCCCCCATCTACGCGCTCCCGGCGCGCTACGAACCCTTCGGCCTCACCGCACTGGAAGCCGCGCTTTCCGGGTGCGCGCTGGTGCTCGGCGACATCGACAGCCTGCGCGAGGTCTGGGGCGACGCGGCGATGTTCGTGCCGCCGGATGACGAGGACGCGCTGGCGGCCGCCCTGCAGGCGCTGGTCGACGACCCCGCGCTCCGCGCGCGGCAGGCCGCGCTGGCCCGCGCACGTGCCGCGCGCTACACGCCCGGCGCCATGGCCGACGGCTACCGCGCCGCCTACGTGGACCTGGTCCAGGCCCATGCCGCGCGGGCGACAGCTCCGCCGCTGGTCGCGGCGGCCGGGGGCGCCTGATGAAGTTCGTGCTCTTCTACCACTCGCTGGTGTCCGACTGGAACCACGGCAACGCCCACTTCCTGCGTGGCGTGGTGGCGGAACTCCAGGCACGCGGGCACGCGGTCGACGTCTACGAGCCCGAGGGCGGCTGGAGCCGCATGCAGATGCTGGCCGAAGGCGGCCCGGAGGCGGAAGCCGCGTACGCCGCCCATTTCCCCACGCTGCGCAGCCGCACCTACGACCCCGACACGCTCGACCTCGATGCCGCGCTGGACGGCGCGGACGTGGTGCTGGTCCACGAGTGGAACGAGCCGGAGCTCGTCGCGCGCATCGGCCGCGATCGGCCGCCCGGCTGCCGCCTCCTGTTCCACGACACGCACCATCGCTCGGTCACCGCGCCCGACGACATGGCGCGCTACGACCTGTCCGGCTACGACGGGGTGCTTGCCTTCGGCGAGGCGGTGCGCCAGCGCTACCTCGCCCATGACTGGGCCGCGGCCGCCTGGACCTGGCACGAAGCCGCCGACGTGCGCGTGTTCCACCCGATCCCCGGGCTGCCTCGCGAGGGCGACCTGGTCTGGATCGGCAACTGGGGCGACGACGAGCGCAGCCGCGAGCTGTCGGAGTACCTGATCGACCCGGTGCGCGACCTGGGGCTGCGCGCCCGCGTGCACGGCGTGCGCTACCCGCCGGAGGCACTGGAGGCGCTGGCGTCGGCCGGCATCGACTACCGCGGCTGGATCGCCAACCACATGGCGCCGGACACCTTCGCCCGCTTCCGGATGACGGTGCACGTGCCGCGGCGACCCTACGTGCGTGCGCTGCCGGGGATCCCGACGATCCGCGTGTTCGAGGCGCTGGCCTGCGGCATCCCGCTGGTCTCGGCGAGCTGGCCCGACAGCGAAGGCCTGTTCACGCCGGGCCGCGATTTCCTCGTCGCCGGGTCCGGCGAGGCGATGCGGGCGCACCTGCGCGCGCTCGCCCACGACGACGCGATGGCCGAAGAGCTGGCCGCGCAGGGCCTGCGCACGATCCTCGACCGCCACACCTGCGGCCACCGCGTCGACCAGCTGCTCGCGATCCTCGACGCGGTCCCCGTCGCCGCCGACGCCACCAGGAGCACCGTCCATGCCTGATTCGCTGCGCATCGCGTTCTTCGGTTCCAGCCTCGTGTCCTCGTACTGGAACGGCGCGGCGACCTACTACCGCGGCATCGTCCGCGCCCTCGCCGCGCGCGGCCACCACGTCACCTTCTTCGAGCCCGACGCGCACGGCCGCCAGCAGAACCGCGACATGGACGACCCCGACTGGGCGACGGTCGTGGTCTACCCCGGCGACGAGGCGGGCGCCACGCGCGCGCTGGAGCAGGCGCGCGGCTTCGACATCGTGGTCAAGGCCTCGGGCGTCGGCGCCAGCGACGAATTGTTGGAACGCGAGGTGCTGTCGCTGCGCTCGGACACGACCTCGGTGCTGTTCTGGGACGTCGACGCCCCGGCGACGCTGGAGCGCGTGGCGGAGCATCCGGACGATGCGTTCCGCCCGCTGGTCCCGCGCTACGACATGGTGCTGACCTACGGCGGCGGCCCGCGCGTGGTCTCGGCCTACCGCGCCCTCGGTGCGCGCGACTGCATCCCGGTCTACAACGCGCTCGATCCGGACACGCACCACCCGGTGGCGCCCGACCCACGCTTCGACGGCGACCTGGGCTTCCTTGGCAACCGCCTGCCCGACCGCGAGGCGCGCGTGGATGCGTTCTTCTTCGCCGCGGCACGCAGCGCACCGGCGCAGCGCTTCCTGCTGGGCGGCAGTGGCTGGGACGAAGGCGTGCCCGGCAACGTGCGCCGCCTCGGCCACGTGTCCACGCGCGACCACAATGCCTTCAACTGCAGCGTGCGGATGGCGCTCAACATCAACCGCGACAGCATGGCGCGCTTCGGCTGGTCGCCGCCGACGCGGGTGTTCGAGGCCGCCGGTGCCGGCGCCTGCCTGATCGTCGACGCCTGGGAAGGCATCGAGGACTTCCTCGAACCCGGCAGCGAGGTGCTGGTCGCGCACGATGGCGACGAGGTGGCCGGGTTCCTGGAATCCGTGGATGCCGCGCGCGCGCGCGACATCGGCGAGCGCGCGCGGCGGCGGTTGCTGGCCGACCACACCTATGCGCACCGCGCGCTGCAGGTCGAAGGACTGCTGCTCGGGCGGGAGGTCGCGGCGGCATGAGCGGCACGGACCAGCTCGGGGAACGGGCGGCGCGGCCGCTGGACATCGTCATCCTCGGCCTCACCCTGCGCTCCTCGTGGGGCAACGGCCACGCGACCACCTACCGCGCGCTCGTCGACGCCCTGCTGCGCCGCGGCCACCGCGTGCGCTTCCTCGAGCGCGACGTGCCCTGGTATGCGGACAACCAGGATCCGCCCGACGAGCTGCCGGGGGAACTGCTGCTGTACGCGGACCCGGCGGACCTGGCGCGGCGCCACGGCACGACCGTCGCCTCCGCCGACCTCGTCATCGTCGGCTCCTACGTGCCCGACGGCATCGAGGTGGGCCTGTGGGCACAGGCGCAGGCCCGCGGCATCGTCGCCTTCTACGACATCGATACCCCGGTGACCCTGGCCGCACTGGCGCGCGGCGACTGCGCCTACCTGGCGCCCCACGTCGTGCCTGGCTACGACCTGTACCTCTCCTTCAGCGGCGGGCCGCTGCTGGAGGTGCTCATGGACGACTACGGCGCGCCGCTGGCGGTGCCGTTCTACTGCTCGGTGGACCCGCAGGGCTACCACCCGGAGCCGGCGACGCCACGCTACGACCTGGGCTACATGGGCACCTACAGCGATGACCGCCAACCGGTGCTCGAGACACTCTTGCTGGCGCCCGCGCGCGCATGGGACGCGGGCCGGTTCGTGGTCGCCGGGCCGCAGTACCCGCCGTCGATCGCGTGGCCGGGCAACCTGCACCGCATCGAGCACCTCGGCCCGTCGCGCCACCGCGCCTTCTACGCCAGCCAGCGCTTCACCCTCAACGTTACGCGTGCCGACATGGTGGCCGCGGGATGGTCTCCCAGCGTGCGCCTGTTCGAGGCGGCCGCCTGCGGCACGCCGATCATCTCCGACCCGTGGGAAGGCCTCGCCGACCTGCTGGAGCCCGGCGAGGAGATCCTGATCGCCCGGGACGGCGACGACGTCCTGCGCTGGCTGCGCGACATGCCCGAGGAGGAACGCCGCCGCATCGGCGAGGCGGGCCGACGCCGCGTCCTCGCCGGCCACACCGCCATGCACCGCGCCACGACGCTCGAGCAATACCACGACCGTGCCCTGCAGCGAGGCAGGCCGACGCGGTCCCCCCGACAGGAAGAGGCAGTGCCATGACCGCGAAGCACGAAGCACGACGCACCACCAGCCACGCTGAAATCCGCCGCTGGGCCGAAGCCCGCCAGGGCAAGCCCGCCACCGTGCGCGAGACCGAGGATGCCGAAGGCGGCGCAGGCGTCCTGCGCATCGCCTTCAGCAACAACCCCGCGCTGGACGAGATCGACTGGGACGAGTTCTTCGGCAAGTTCGAGGAGGAGGACCTGGCGTTCCTCTACCAGGAGCAGACGAAGGACGGCCACCAGAGCCGGTTCTTCAAGTTCGTGGCGCGCGAGGAGGACGACGGGGACGACGAGGCGTGAGCCGGGGCGTCGACGCCGGGGTCGACGTGGGCAGCGACGAAGCTGCGCGCCTGCGCGGGCAGGTGGCCGCCATGGCGCCGTGGTTCCACAACCTGCACCTGCCGCATGGCGTGCACACCGCGCCCGACCAGCCGTATGGCGACTTCCCCGCGTTCAAATGGGCACAAATCGCGCCGCACGTGCCGGAAGACCTGTCCGGCTGGACGGTGCTCGACATCGGCTGCAACGCCGGCTTCTACACCTTCGAGCTGGCCCGCCGCGGTGCGCGGGTGACCGCGCTCGACGTCGAACCGCACTACCTCCGCCAGGCACGATGGGCGGCGCGCGAGCTGGGGCTGGAGGACCGGGTGGACTTCCGCGAAGGCCAGATCTACGACCTCGCACGCCGGCCGGACAGCTACGACATGGTGTGGTTCATGGGCGTGCTGTACCACCTGCGCCACCCCCTGCTCGCGCTCGACCTCGTCCGCCGGCGCACCCGCAGGCTGCTGGTGATGCAGACGATGTCGATGCCCGGCGCGCCGCCGGTCGAGGTGCCGCCGGACCTCCGCATGGTCGAGCGCGACCGCCTGTGCAGCCCCGGCTGGCCGCGGATGGCCTTCATCGAGCGCCGCCTCGCCGGCGACCCGAGCAACTGGTGGGCGGCCGATGCCGCCTGCATCGAGGCGATGCTGCGCAGCAGCGGTTTCCGCGTCCGCGGCCTGATCGCCGACGAAACCTACCTGTGCGAACCCGCGCGCATCGAAGACCGCGACCTCGCGCGGCTGGTGGATGTCGAGCTGCGCGCGGCCACGGGCTGCGACGATTTCGGCGAGCCGGCATAGCGGCCGCGGCAGCGGTCAGTCCGCCGGCGTGACCGCAGGGCGGCCCCCGCGCAGCCAGCGGGCCTCGAACGCGTCGGGTGGCAAGCCGGGATCGAACCGGTAGCCCTGCAGTTCGTCGCAGCCCGCCGCGTCGAGGAAGCGGTGCTGGGCCTGTGTCTCGACGCCCTCCGCCACCACCGTCAGCCCCAGTTGCCTGGCCATGGCGAGGATCGCCGTGGTGATCGCCTCGCCGTCGCCCGGGATCGCGCGGACGAAGCCCATGTCGATCTTGAGCCTGTCGATAGGCAGCCGCTTCAGGTAGGCCATGGACGAGTAGCCGGTGCCGAAATCGTCGATCGCCAGGTGCAGGCCACGCGCGCGCAGCCGCGCCAGCAACGCGATCGCGAGATCGGCCTCCTCCATCAGCACGTTCTCGGTGATCTCCAGCTCCAGGCATCCCGCCGGCACGCCGGTGTCGGCGATCACGCTGTCGATGTACTCGGTGAGGCGGTCGTCGCGTGTCTGGCGTACGGACACGTTCACTGCCATGCGCAGGTCGCCATGCCCGCGGTTGCGCCACGCGGCCGCCTGGCGGCAGGCCTCGGCGATGACCCACCGGCCGATCTCGACGATGAGCCCGGATTCCTCGGCCACGGGGATGAACGCGGCCGGGGAGACGGGGCCGTGCTCCGGGTGGGTCCAGCGCAGCAGCGCCTCGGCGCCACGGAGGGCCCCGGTGCGGGTGTCGACCTGCGGCTGGTAGTGCAGGCGCAGCTCGCCGCGCTCCAGCGCCAGGCGCAGGTCGGCCTGCATGCGCAGCTTGGCCACCTGCGCCTCGCGCAGGCGCGGCTCGTACATCGAGACCCGGTTGCGGCCACCACGCTTGGCCTCGTACATCGCCGCGTCGGCGTTCCCGGCGAGCTCCGCGAACGACTCCACGTCGTCGGGCCACAGGCTCACGCCGGCGCTGGCGGTGACCACCAGCTGCTGGCCCGACACCTCGAAGGGCCTCGCGAAGCACTCCAGCACCCGCAGCGCCGCGCGCCGGGCTTCCTCGGCGGAGGCCACCCGTGCCAGCAGGACCGCGAACTCGTCGCCGCCGAGGCGGAACACGCGATCCTCCGCACGCACCGCCGCGGCCACCCGTTGCGCCACCTGGCGCAGGAGCGCGTCGCCCGCGACATGGCCGAGGCTGTCGTTGACCTCCTTGAACCGGTCGACATCCAGCTGTACCAGGGCCTGGCGCTGGCCGCCATCGGACGCCTGCTCCATGTAGGCGTTGAACGCGTTGCGGTTGCGGCAGCCGGTGACCGGATCGAAATGCGCGAGGTAGTCCAGCCGATCCTCGGCGGCGCGGATGCGCGCACGCATGCGCCGCATCAGCGGCACCGTCAACGCGAAGCCGACCAGCGACGCCACCAGGAACGCGCCCCCCAGCGCCATCAGCCGGCGGTGGACCTGGGCCATGCCGACCTCGATCTCCACCGTGCCCACGCCCTGGCCGTGGAGGGCGATGGGCGCGCGCACGGCCGCGCAACCGAGGCCGCAATCGCCGGCCGTCGCGGTTGCGCCGCCGGCGTCCGGGTAGGCGGCGAGCACGGTGCCGTCAGCGTCGCGGATGCGTGCGCTGCGCACCGCGTCCAGGGTCGCCAGCGAGTTCAGGGTCTCGTCGATCGCCTGCTCGTCGCGGAACATGACCGCTGCGGCACTGCTCGAGGCCACCACCTGCGCCTGCACCCGCGCGTCCGCGATGGCCTCGCCGCGCAGGCTCACGTACTGCAGCACCAGCAGCATCCCGCCTGCCAGCAGCAACGCAAGCGCCGCATTGGCGGCGTTGGATTTCAGCCCCGCGCGTGCGTTGTCGGGGCGCGCGCTCACAGGACCCTCCGCGCCAGCCGCAGCAACTGGCTACTGAAGTCGACCCCCGAGCGTGCCGCGACGCGGGGATCGACGTCGAACCGCACGCGGTCGCCATCGCGTGCCAGCAGCACGGCCGACACGCCGTCGCCGGCGCGGCATCCGTCGCACACCACGAGCGCCCTGCCGGGCGTGGCCGCGGGCAGCGCAGCGCCATCCGCCGCATGCACCAGGACGTCGCAGCCGGCGTCGACCGACCCACGCTGCACGCTGATCCGCCGGCGCCCGACCATGCGTCCGGACAGTGCCACCAGTTCCACGTCGAGCGGGCCGCCGGTGACCGCGCAGATGCGCAGCGGCGCAGCGGCATCGCCGCCGCTCCAGCTGGCGAAGGCGACGATGTTGTAGAGGAACGCCGCCTTCAGGCGCGACTCGTCCACCTGCGCCCACGCGAGCGCGGGCGCGAATGCGAGCGCCGCCAGCCATGCCAACCGCGCGCGCCATGGCGGGCGCTGCCGGGCGGCATGTCGCGGGTTCAGAACCGCCATGCCAGCTCGACCGCGGCTTCGCGGCCACGCCGGGGCACCGCGTCCTGCACGAACTCCGGGCCCACCGGGTCGGCATGGTCGCGGTCGAACAGGTTGCGCACCCCCACCGACACCGACCAGGCCTGCCCGGGGCGTTGCCAGAGCAGGTTGGCGCCAACCACGGTGTATGCCGCGACGTGGCCCGACTTGCTCGCACGGCGGCCGACGTGGAGCGCATCCGCCGCGACGGACAGTCCTGCCCCGACCGGGACACGCGCCAGCACCTTGGCCACGGTCCGCGGGGCGTTCAGGGCCTCCCCGTCGCGCGAATCGCGCACGCGGCTGTAGGCGTGGCTGGCGCGCACGCTGGCGCCGCCGGGCCAGTAATGGCGGATCGAGAGTTCGGCGCCGGTCGACGAGGCCTCGGCATCGTTCTCGAGCGTCAGCGTGGCGCCGTCGCTGACCAGGGTGATCAGGTCGCGCAGGCGGTAGTCGAACACCGAGGCCTCGACCCGCGTGCGCGCGCCGACGTTGCGGCCGAGGAAGATCTCGGCGGTGCGGATGCGCTCGGCGGCCAGGTCGGGGTTGGCGAGCTGGCTGCCGCTGTCGTCCTCGACGTTGTAGTAGCGCTCGTAGGCGTTTGGCGAGCGGAATGCCTCGCCGACGATGGCCTTGAACGTGGTGCCTCCGGTGGGCGCCGAGACCAGCGCCACGCGCGGGCTGGCGCGCACCGTGCCGGCATCGTCGCGGTCGAGCCGCAGTCCGCCGTCCAGGCGCCAGTCGCCGCCGAGCAGGTATTCGTCGTTGACGAACGCGCCGAAGGCGGCGATGTCGTGGGTGGCGTCGAGATAGACCTCCCGTGGCTCGAGGTCGAAGTTCACCTGCTCCACTGCGTGGTCCAACCGGGCCTCGATGCCGGCGACCAGGGTGTGGCGCGCGAACGCCGTCGTCACCACGCGCGATTCCAGCACCAGCGAGCGGCCGCGATCGTAGTCGCGGTTGATCGTGACCACGTCGTCGTCGGCGTAGACGTAATCGCCGAGGTAGCGGTAGTCCATCACGTCGGCCTGCACCTGCCACCGCGTGTCGGCGTCGAGCGCGTGCTCGTACTGCGCGCCGAACAGCACCCAGCGGTCGCGCACCTGGCCGCCCGGCATGCCGAAGGTCTGTCCGTAGGGCGCCACGGGGTCGTTCTTGTCGCGTTCGGCGGCGAGCAGCATCAGCCGCAGGTCGCCGGCGTCGTGGCGCACCAGCAGCCTGCGCGACCGCTCGCCGTCCAGCCCGCGCGCCAAGCCGCCGGAGGGATCGTCGGCGAACGCCGGGGAATACAGGTCGCGGCCGTCCCGGCGCCACGCGCTGGCCGACAGGACCGTGTCGCCCAGGCGGCCGCTGGCCACAGTCGAGGCGCGGACGCCCTGCATGCCCTGCGACCCGGCGCGCAGTGCGACGGCGCCTTCGGCATCGGCGGGCGCGCGGGTGCGCACGTTGATCACGCCGAAGAAGGCGTTGGAGCCGTAGACGGCCGATCCCGGGCCGGGGACATATTCGATGCGCTCGACCAGCGCGATGTCCAGCGGGAACTCGTGCCCGACCGGCGCCTGGCTGTAGACCGGGTCGTTGATCCGGTGCCCGTCGACCAGCAGCAGGAAGCGGGTGTCGTAGTCGCCGGCGCGCAGCAGGCCCCGCGCGCCAAGGAAGGTGTAGAGGCCGCTCTCGCTGGGGAACAGCCCGGGCAGGCTCGACAATGCTTCGCCGAGCGTCTGCCAGCCGTGGGCGCGGATGTCCTCCGCGTCGATCACCTGCACCGCCGCGGGCGCGTGCGCGGCTTTCTGCTCGAAGCGCGACGCGGTGGCGACCTGGACCTCGAGCAGCTGTTCCAGCGAGAGGCTCGCGAGGTCGACACCGGCATCGCCGGCGACCGGCCCGCGATCCGGAGGCTGCACGGCGGCTCCGCCGGCGTGGGCGGCACCTGCGATCGCGAGCGCCAGCAGTGCCAGCGCGCAGGGACGCGGCAGCGGCCGCGCGTGCGCTGGCGGGCCGCAGCGGCGGCGCCGGATCGAAGCTGTCGCATCCCGCATGTCCCGTACCGCCTGCCTGGTGCACCTGCAGCACATAACGGCGCGGCGCTGCCCGCCTTGAGGCGACGCCGGTCACGCTCCGGGCGCTGGGTACTGCCCCTGTGCCGGCGCCGGGCATGACCTGGGTCAATGCCGCGCGGCGGGCGTCCGCGGAAGCTTGCTGCCACGCGCGGCGACCGCCGTGCGCGCCGATCCCCAAAGAGGCCAGACCATGCTGCTCGACGTCGAAAAGATCACCTGCGACAAATGCCCCCCCGCCATCGAGGCGGCCATCCTGGCCCGGCATCCGGAGGCCCGGGTCACCGTCGATGTCGACACCCGGCGCGTGCGCGTCGAAGGCGTGCAGGCGGAGCAGAGCGTGATCGATGCGCTCGCATCCGCGGGCTATCCCGCCTTCACCGCCGCGCCGCACAGCGGCCCCGGCAGCGACTGCTGCGGCGGATGTTCCTGAGGCGAGGTCCCACGGGGCCTGCTTGATCCAGGTCAGTGCCGTCGCCGCGCCCCGCGACGACCATGGACACAGACCCGAAACGACCCACATGAAGGAAACGACCGTGAGAACCAAGGAATTCGCCCTGTTGTTCGCTCTTGCCGCGGCGGCAGGCTTCGTGCCGCAGGCAATCGCCGCCGGGCAGTCGGCGCACCACGCCGGCAGCGTCACCCCGGTGGCGGACGTGACATTCAGCATGCGCACCGCGATCACCGACGGGCAGATGGTGTTCATCGGCACCGCCGGCGCCATCAAGGACGTGGTCAACCCCGACCTGCGCGTGCCCGAAGGCGCCGTGGTCGCCATCACCCTCACCAACTCCGATGGCGCCATGCACGACATCGCGGTGCCCGACTTCGGCGCCCAGTCCGACCAGGTGATCGGCGAAGGCGCGGCGACGACGATCGTGTTCCGCGCGACCAGGGGCGGCACCTTCGAGTACCTCTGCACCATCCCCGGGCACAAGCTCGCGGGCATGGTCGGCAAGCTCATCGTCGGTGACGTCAAGGAGGTGCAGAGCACCGCGATCGACATCGCGAAGGACCCGGCGCAGGTCGGCGAGCCGGTCGGCGACCGTGGCCCGAAGACGCTGACCTACGACCTGCTGACCACCGAGGTCGAGGGCCGGCTGTCGGACGGCAGCACCTATCGCTACTGGACGTTCGACAACACGGTACCGGGCCCGTTCCTGCGCATCCGCAGCGGGGACACCGTCACCATCAACCTGAAGAACGACGAGAAGAGCATCAACATCCACTCCGTCGACTTCCATGCCGTGACCGGCCCCGGCGGCGGTGCGGCGGTGACCCAGGTGCGCCCGGGCGAGACCAAGAGCTTCACCTTCAAGGCCATCAACCCCGGCCTGTACGTCTACCACTGCGCCACGCCGATGATCGCCCACCACATCTCCAACGGCATGTACGGGATGATCCTGGTGGAGCCCGAGGGCGGCCTGCCGAAGGTGGACCGCGAGTACTACATGATGCAGGGCGAGCTCTACACCGCGCAGAAGCACGGCTCCAGCGGCCTGCAGGAGTTCTCGGTCGACAAGCTGCTCGACGAGCGTCCCGAGCACCTGATGTTCAACGGTTCGATGGACGCGCTCACCAAGACCTTCGACATGAACGCCGTGGTCGGCGAGGAGGTGCGCATCTTCTTCGGCGTCGGCGGCCCCAACCTCACCTCCAGCTTCCACCTGATCGGCGAAGTATTCGACCGCGTCTACGACCTCGCCTCGCTCACCAGCCCGCCGTTGACCAACGTGCAGACCACGCTGGTGCCTCCGGGCGGGGCGACGATGGTCGAGTTCAAGGTCGACTACCCCGGCAAGTACATCCTCGTCGACCACGCGCTGTCGCGCGCGGAGAAGGGCCTGGCCGGGTTCCTCACCGTCACCGGCGAAAAGGACGACACGATCTTCAAGAGCGAGCAGGCGGTGGACCACAGCTCCGGTCACTGACCGCTGCAGGCGTCGCCCTCGCGGCGACGCACCGGACGGGGAAGGCGGGGCCGGCATGCAGATGCCGGCCTTTCCTTTTGTGCCGGCGCTGGCGATGCGGGGGCGCCCGCCGCGGCTTCACGCCGCGGCCGCCACACTACTCGCACGCCCGAACGCCCCCGGACCCTTGCGCCCGCAACGCCTCCTGCCCCTCATCGTCGCGACCGCGCTGTTCATCGAGAACATGGACTCGACCGCGATCTCGACCTCGCTGCCGCAAATCGCCGCGGACCTGGGCGTGGAACCGGTGGCGCTGAAGCTCGCGCTCACGACGTACATGCTCGCGCTCGCGGTGTTCATCCCGGTCAGCGGCTGGGTCGCCGACCGCTACGGCGCACGGCGCGTGTTCATGGCCGCCATCGCCGTGTTCCTGCTCGGATCGCTCGGCTGCGCCGCCAGCGATGGCCTGGGGCAGCTCGTCGCGGGCCGCTTCGTCCAGGGCATGGGCGGCGCGATGATGGTGCCGGTCGGTCGGCTGGTGCTGCTGCGGAGCGTGGAGAAGTCGGAACTGGTGCGGGCGCTGAGCTGGCTCACCATCCCGGCGATGCTCGGGCCGATGCTGGGCCCTGTGCTGGGCGGTGCCATCACCACCTACACCAACTGGCGCTTCATCTTCCTCATCAACATCCCGATGGGACTGCTGGGCATCGTGCTGGCGTGGCGCTACATCCCGGAACTGCGCCAACCGGTGGGGCCGCTGGACTGGCACGGCTTCCTGCTGTCGGCGGGTGGCCTCGGGCTTGCGATGTTCGGGCTGTCGGCCATCGGCCGCGGCCTGGTGCCGGGCGCCGCACTGGCCACGTGCATCCTGCTCGGTGCCGCGCTGGTCGCCGGTTACGTGCGCCATGCGCGGCGCCATCCGCATCCCCTGCTGCGCCTCGAGCTGCTGCGGATCCCCACCTTCCGCGCCGGCGTGCTCGGCGGTTCGCTGTTCCGCATCGGCATCGGTGCAACGCCGTTCCTGTTGCCGCTGATGCTGCAGCTCGGCTTCGGCCTCGACCCGCTCGAGTCCGGCCTGGTCACCTTCACCTCCACCGCCGGGGCAATGGTGATGAAGGCGCTCGCGCCGCGCGTCCTCAACCGCTTCGGCTTCCGTCGCGTGCTGGTGTGGAACGGCCTGGCGGCGTCGCTGATGCTGTGCGGCTTCGGCCTGTTCCGCGCCGACACGCCGTACCCGCTGATGGTGGGCGTCCTGCTCGCCAGCGGTTTCCTGCGCTCGCTGCAGTTCACCAGCATCAATGCCATCGCCTACGCCGACATCGACCAGCCGCGCATGAGCCAGGCCAGCAGCCTGGCGGCGATGGCGCAGCAGATCGCGCTCGCACTGGGCGTCACGATCGGCGGTTATGCGCTGAGCTTCGCCGGACGGCTGACGGGAGAACCCGACGGCGCGGCGATCAACTTCACGTTCGCGTTCCTGACGGTCGGGCTGATCTCGGTGGCGTCGGTGTTCCAGATGCGGAAGCTGGCGCCGGATGCCGGCGCGGAGATGGCCGGGCACGCGCAGGCGGGGCGCGAGGTGGCGGAGCCGAAGGTGGAGGGGCGGCCGCAGGGGTGATCCCGCGACGCGATCCGGCTGTGCATCGGCGTCCCACCGCGGGTGGCTCGCCCGGCAGGCCGCCAAACTGCGCGTTTTCTCCTCGACCCGACACGGGGACGGCGGCGCTCCCGCACACGCACGTAACCGGGGGGTGGCGCAGGCTATGCAGCGTTGGCAACCGGCCACGACGGAGGAGCACGATGGGAACGCCCCAGACACCCGACAGCATCGAGAAGTCCAAGCAGCAACAGGCTCCGAGGCCTGAACATGACGAGCGGCCAGGAACGCTGTCGAACCCGGACGAGGGGGACAAGGCCGAGACGCGTCAGGGCGGCCAGTAGGCACGCCCCACGCAGCCTGTCGAGCGCGTTCCCGCTTATGCGAAGGATTGCACTGCGCGAAGGCTCGTGAAGACGTTTATCCAGTTGCCAGCGAGGCGTATGGCTGCTTGCCGAGCTGCTACCTCGAGTCGGCTGCAGAGCGAAGCGGCATCGGCTCGAGCTGCGCCGTCGCGAGATCAGTGCTGCCCGAGCCACTCCGTCACCTGCTCCATCGTCCTGCGCTCCTGGTCGGCCTCCATCGAGAAGCCTTCGCGGAGGCGCGCCTCCGGTGCGTGACTGTGCAGGACCGAGCGGCTGTCGCCCAGGCCGTAGCCGCCGTGGGTGATGAACGGCACCAGTGTCTTCCCGGCCAACGCATGCGCGGAAAGGAACGAGCGGATGACCGGTGGCGCGGTTCCGCCCCAGATGGGGAAGCCGAGGTACAGCGTGTCGTAGTCGGCGAGGCCGGCAACCTTTGCGGCGAGTGCGGGTTCATGGTGGCTGTCGCGCTCCCGGCGCGCCTGTTCGACGGTTTCCAGGTAGTCCAGCGGGTAAGGCCGGGCGGGCTGGATCTCGAAGAGGTCGGCGCCCAGCTGGCGCTCGACCAGGCCGGCGATGACGCGGGTGTTGCCCGACCGCGAGAAGTACGCCACCAGCGTTCGCGAACCACGGCGCACGTCTTGGCGGGCGTCGCCCGTGGTGGCCGCGCTGCTGCCGAAGGCGAGCGCACCTGCCAGCGAAGCCGCCACCTTGCGGCGCATCGGATCTTGAGGGAATGCCATGGTGCCTCCGGACGTCAGCGGCCCACCAGCGCCTGCAGCGCAGGGGGGTAGCGCTCGCCTGCCACCGCAACCTGGTCCAGCAGCCGTGCGAGCTGGTGCAGATCCTCTTGCGTCAGCTCGACGTCGGCGGCACCCAGGTTTTCCTCCAGGCGATGCAGCTTGGTCGTGCCGGGGATCGGCACGATCCACGGCTTCTGCGCCAGCAGCCACGCGATCGCGATCTGCGCAGGCGTGAGGCCCCGTTCACCTGCAATCCGTCCCAGCAGGTCCACCAGTGCCTGGTTGGCCTCGAGTGCCGCCGGCGCAAAGCGTGGCACGACGCTGCGGAAATCGTCGCTGCCGAACGTGGTGCCGGCCGGGATTGCACCGGTGAGGTAGCCCTTGCCCAGCGGGCTGAAGGGCACGAAGCCGATGCCGAGTTCCTCGAGCGTCGGCAGGATCCGTGCCTCCGGCTCGCGCCACCACAGCGAGTACTCGCTCTGCAGCGCGGTCACCGGCTGCACGGCGTGCGCGCGGCGGATCGAGTCCTCGCCCGCTTCCGACAAGCCGAAGTGGGCGACCTTGCCCTCCGCAATGAGGTCCCTGACCGTACCGGCGACGTCTTCCATCGGCACGGCGGGATCGACGCGGTGCTGGTAGAACAGGTCGATGCGGTCGGTCTGCAAGCGCTTCAGAGCGGCTTCGGCCACGATGCGGATGCGTGCCGGGCTGCTGTCCACGCCCTGCGTCGGGTCGCCATCGACGAAGCCGAACTTGGTTGCAAGCACGACCTGGTCGCGCACCGGAGCCAGCGCTTCGCCCAGCAGTGCCTCGTTGGCACCGCGCGCGTAGGCTTCCGCGGTGTCGAAAAAGGTGACGCCGCGGTCGAATGCACCGCGGATCAGCGCGATGCCGGCTGCCTTGTCCACCGCCGGCCCGTAGCCGTGGCTCAGGCCCATGCAGCCCAGCCCGATGGCCGAGACTTCAAGTCCGCTGTTGCCGAGTGTGCGTGTCTTCATCATCGCGCTCCTTCCTCTGCCGCACGCAATTGGTTGTCGAGCGCGGTGCGGGCGCGCCCTGCCGCTTCGATGTTGCCGGCGTTGGCCAGCACGCCGACCAGCTCACGCAGCTGCTCGGCCGTGAGTCCGACGCGCTGGCTTGCCGCCATGTGCGAGCGCAGCTGCGCCTCCGCACCCGGTGTCGCAGCGAGTGCGCCGACGGTGGCGAGCTCGCGGCTCGGCCAGTCAAGGTTGTCGCGGGCGAAGATGGCGCCGAACAGGTGTGCCTGCAGGTACTCGTTGATGACGGGCGCAAAGTCGAACACGGGGCCGTCGACGGGCCGCCCGGAGATGCGGGTCTGGTTCGCCTTGCCGACCGCCAGCAATGCCTCGCCGGTGGGAATCGCACCGCTGGGCTCGCGCCCGGCCGCATCCTCGATACCGCGGCCTCTACGCGCCTCGACCACCTTCATCAACGCGCCCAGTGCATTGAGGCTGCGCGGGAAGCCCGCGTACGCGTAGAGCTGCACCAGGACCTCCCTGGCCTCTGCGACGGCAAGGCCGGCGTCGAGCCCCTGGGTCAGCGCGGCCTCGAGCGCCGGCATGTCGCTTCCGGCCATGGCGGCACCGATCAGCGGGATGGAGCGCTGCCGTGCCGACAACGCGCCAATCGGGGTCGCCGCGGGCCCTGTGACGGCGGCTTCGCCGGCGTACTGGATGTCGGTCACCTGCTCCATCCAGTCGACGCTGCTGCCGTTCACCGCGCGGCCGACCGCGAGGTGGGTCATTGCAGACGTCGGGGCTGCCCCGTGCCAGTGCTTGACCCCCGGCGGGCACACCACCACGTCGCCGGGACGGATCTCCTGCACGGGCTGTCCCCAGGCCTGCGTCCGGCCCACGCCCGACACCACCACCAGCCGCTGTCCCGCTGGATGGGTGTGCCAGGCCGAGCGTGCGCCGGCCTCGAACGTCACGTACGCCGCCGACGCGTCGACGTCGCCGTCGGCTGCGAACAGCGGATCGACGCGAACCTGTCCGGTGAAGCGGTCCGCAGGACCGATCGCGGATGCCTGCGCGCCTGCCCGGACGATGCGCTGCCCGCCGGCGGACTCACTGGCGTCGACGCCACCGCTGAAGGGCGCCAACGCAAAGGCGGCGACGGCGAGCAGCGTGCTGTTCATGGCGCAGCCCCGTTCTGGACCGGGCCGGTCGTGAGCCTCATGCAGACGCCTCCGGCTTCTTCCGGTGCAGGCTCAGCGATTCCACCATTGCCGGATCACGGTGGTCGAAGAACAGGCTGCGCCCGGTGTCGAGCGCGCGGATCGCGTCCATCTCCGGCGCCATGAGTTCGAACCCGAACACGTCGAAATTTTCAGCCATCCGCTCCGGCTTGACCGACTTCGGGATGACCACGACGCCGCGCTGGATGAGCCAGCGCAGGACGACCTGCGCCACGCTCTTTCCGTGCCCCCTGGCGATCCCGACCAGCACGTCGTTCTGGAACAGGTCGTTGCGACCCTCCGCGAACGGCGCCCACGATTCGATCTGCACGCCGCGGGCCTGCAAGAAGTCTGCCGCGTCGAGCTGCTGGCAGAAAGGATGCGTCTCGACCTGGTTGACCGCCGGCGGCACCCGGTGGTGCGCGAGCAGGTCCATCACCCGGTCGGGATGGAAGTTGCTGACGCCGATCGCGCGCAGCGTGCCGGCATCGTGCAGCTCCTCCATCACGCGCCATGCGCCGTGCACGTCGTGGTAGGGCTGGTGGATGAGGTAGAGGTCGAGCTGGTCGAGTTGCAGCCGCTCCAGCGATGCCTGCACGGCGCGCCGGGCACCTTCGTAGGTGGCGTCGTCGATCCAGAGCTTGGTGGTGACGAAGAGCTCCTGCCGCGGCACGCCACTGGCCTTCACGGCGCGGCCCACGGCAGCCTCGTTGCCGTAGATCGCCGCAGTGTCGATCAGGCGATAGCCGATGCGGAGCGCTTCCAGCACGCTGGCCTCGCATTCGGCGTCCGACATCTGGTAGACGCCGAAACCGAGGATCGGCATCTGCACGCCGTTGTTCAGGGTCACGGTCTGCATGGGGAGTCTCGCTGCAGCGGGGGGATGCCTATCCTCCTCTCCGGCAGCCATGCGATAAAGTGCTCGAATCAGATCGGACCAATACGGCGGTTTCATCAGTGGACCGGCAGAATCTCGCGGATCTGGTTGCCTTCCTTGCCGTTGCGGAGGAGCGGAGTTTTACCAAGGCGGCGGCCAAGCTCGCCACGTCACAGTCGTCGGTCAGCCACACCGTGCGGCGGCTGGAAGCCCGGCTGGGTGTACGGCTGCTCGCGCGCAGCACGCGCAGCGTCACGCCCACCGCCGCCGGCGAGGACCTCATCGCCACGCTGAAGCCCGCGCTGCACAACATCGACACCAAGCTCGAGGCGCTTGGCGAACTGCGCGACAAGCCCGCGGGCCTGGTGCGCATTTCCGCCAGCCGGCATGCGGCGCAGACGGTGTTGCTGCCGGCACTGCGGGGGCTGATGGCGCACTACCCGGACGTGCATTTCGAATTGGCGCTGGACGCCACGCTGGTGGATATCGTCGCCGACCGCTTCGACGCGGGCGTCCGCCTGGGCGAACACCTGGCCAATGAGATGATCGCGGTCCGCATCGGGCCCGATCTTCGCCTGGCAGTCGTGGGCTCACCCGCCTACTTCGCGCAGCATGCCGTGCCGACGGACCCGCAGGACCTGACGTCGCATCGCTGCATCAACCTCCGCATGCCGACCCTGGGCGGGTTGTACGCGTGGGAGTTCTCGCGTGGTGCTCGCGAAGTGAACGTGCGCGTGGACGGACCGATGATCGTCAACGACTCGATCGTCGCCCTGGACGCCGCTGTCGCAGGAATGGGCCTCGCCTGCCTGATGGAAGACATCGTCGCGCCCGCCGTCGCAGACGGACGCCTGGTCAGGGTGCTGGAGGACTGGTGCGAGCCATTTGCCGGCTACCACCTCTATTACCCGAGCCGTCGCCAGTCGTCGCAGGCGTTCACCCTCGTGGTCGAGGCGCTGCGCTACCGCGGGTGACGAGGGGGTAGATCCTCGAAGGCAACGCGGTCGGGCCTTCCGTGGCGCGAGAGGTCGACGGACGCGACGTCTCTACGGTGCGCAGGGCCGCTCACCGTGCAGATCGAGTGAAGGATCAACCTGGATTGATCCGTCTGGCGCATGACTCCTAGCTGGACCGGCTACTTACTCCGCGTCTCCGATGGACCAAGAATGCGTAGTACGGGCGGCCGTGGCGATGGCGCGGCGCTGGCGGTGGTGCTGGAGACTGAAGGTCCACGACCTGCGCGCGTTCACCCGACACCTGCGCCCGGCACCGCAAGAGACGAATAAGGACATGGCAATGAACGATGAAGCGACCAGCGGGCCCCAGCACACGTTCGTCAGGGCGTCCGCGCTCATTCTCGCAAGCGCACTCATGGGAGTTGCCGCAATGACCACGACCGCTGCTGCAGCCGACTACAGGCAGAATCCATTCACGCTGGTCTACGACGGCGCAATTACCGCGAACAGGCCTGGCAACGTCAATATCCACGCGGTCAAGTACACGCTCAATGGCCTGGACATAGCCGCCAACGTCTACAGCCCGCCCAACTACGATCAGAACCGGAAGTATCCGGCCATCGTGGTGGCGCACCCGAATGGCGGCGTCAAGGAACAGGTCGCGGGTCTGTACGCCCAGCGTCTGGCGGAGCAGGGGTACATCGCGATCACGGCGGATGCTTCGTATCAGGGCGGCAGCGGCGGCGAGCCGCGCAACGTGGACAAGCCCGCGTACCGGATCGAGGACATCCACGGCATGGCGGATTTCATCACGCGTTATCCGGGCGTCGATGCGGCGCGCCTGGGGCTGCTCGGGATCTGTGGCGGCGGCGGATATTCGCTGTCCGCGGCGAAAACCGACAAGCGTTTCAGGTCGATCGCAACGGTGAGCATGTTCAACTCCGGGCGAGTCCGTCGCAATGGCTACGCGGATTCGCAACTCGACACCATCCAGGAGCGTCTGCAGCAGGCGACTGACGCCCGCGCGCAGGAGAGGAGCGGGGACGGCATTCCTGCCCGCACCCACGAAATGACCGGTGGGAACGTCCTGTACGCAGGCGATGCCGACCTGAGCGACGAGGAGATCGCCAGGCTGCCATTCGATCTCTACCGGCAGGGCTACCACTACTACTGGAAGACCCACGCGCATCCTGGCTCGACCTTCAAGTACACCATGAGCAGCCTGCTGGACCTGATGCGCTGGGACGCCACCGACCAGATCGAGCTGCTCGATCAGCCGTTGCTGATGATCGCCGGCAGCAAGGCCGACAGCCTGTACATGACCGAGGATGCGTTCGCCAAGGCGACCGGCACACAGGACAAGGAACTGTTCCTGATCGACGGCGCGACCCACATCGAGACGTATTGGGTTCCCGAGTACGTGAATGCCGCGCTCGACAAGCTGGAACCGTTCTACAGTCGAACCCTGTGATCGAGAGCGCCATGGGGCCGACACGTCCGGCCCACACCGGCACCCCACCGAAGTTCATGCGCATGCATGTCCGTTGCTACGGCTCCCGCGCATCACGTCAGCCAGGAGAACACTATGGATGGCAACACGACCGATCATGACCGCCGCCGAGTTCTGTTCGGAGCGGCGACCTTGGCCTCGGTGCCGCTGGTGGCGGGCCTGACGGGATGCGTGGCTTCGGGCAGGCCCGAAGCCACGACCACAGCGGCCGGCACGGCGGACGCTCCGGAGGCTTCGCGCACTGCCGCGATTCTTACCGGGCGCCGCAAGCTCGGATCGTTGGAAGTGTCCAGTGTGGGGCTCGGCGTGCAGAACATGCACCGCAAGTACACCACCGAGGTTCCATACCGGCCCGAGATGATCAAGGTCATCCGGGCGGCTCATGAGCATGGCGTGACGTTCTTCGACTGCGCCGAGGCTTACGGACCCCATGAGAACGAACGCATCCTCGGCGAAGCGATCGCGCCGTTCAGGGACGAGGTCAGGATCACATCCAAGTTCGGGTGGAACATCGACCTGGAGACCGGTGAACGCGGCCCCGGGCTCAACAGCCGCCCCGAGCACATCAAGCTGGCGGTCGAAGGCATGCTCAAGCGTCTGCGCACCGACCGCATCGATCTGCTCTACCAGCACCGCGTCGATCCGCAGGTGCCGATCGAGGATGTCGCCGGAGCGGTCAAGGCGCTGATGGATCAGGGAAAGGTCCTGCATTGGGGACTTTCCGAACCGGGCCTCCAGACGATCCGTCGCGCTCATGCCGCATTGCCGCTGACCGCGATCCAGAACGAGTACTCGATGGCGACCCGGGATCCGGAAGCCGAAGTGATACCGCTCTGCGAGGAGTTGGGCATCGGCTTCGTGCCCTGGTGGCCCCTGGACTGCCAGTTGCTGACGGGCTGGATCGACGCGAACACGCGGTTCGCCGCCGGCGACCTGCGCGCCGTCACGCCGAGGTTCGCGCCGGAGAACCTCGGCCACAACATGCAGTTCGTCGACCTGATCAAGTCCTGGGCTGTTCGCAAACAGGCAGCCCCTGTCCAGATCGCGCTCGCGTGGCTGATGGCGCAGAAGCCGTGGATCGTGCCCATCCCGGGCACGACGGTGATGGCGCACCTGCTGGAGAACATCGGCGCGGCCGCGATCCGGTTCACCCCGGCCGAAATCGCCGAACTGAACACGGCCGTGCGGGCCATCGAGGCCCGCGGTCAGCGCCTGCCGGATGCCGTGCTGACGTTCTCCGGTGTCGAAGCGCCGCTGCGATAACGACGCAGATCACTTGCCAAGGAAGTAACGTCATGAATCCGACCTACATCCTGTCCTTTCGGCCATCGCGCGCGGTGATGGTCGCGCTCACTTTGTTTGCCTGTATGGCCGCGGCACCGGGCCCGGCCGCCGCGCAGGAACTTCGTGACATTCGTCAGCCTGAAAGCCCGCTGATCCTGAAATCGCGTGGCAGCTTCTACGTCGGCGGCGAGCAGGTCGAGAGAACCAGAGCCGAGCTGGGCGACCTCGGTCCGGATGATCGCATCACCGTCGGCCAGATGTACGTCGAGTACATGGTGCCGGATGGCGCGGCCAAGGTACCGGTCGTGATGGTCCATGGCGCCACGCTCAGCGGCAAGACCTACGACACCACCCCGGACGGGCGCATGGGCTGGTTCGAATACTTCGTCCGTCAGCACCACCCGGTCTACGTCGTCGACCAGATCGGGCGGGCGCGCTCCGGCTTCGATCAGTCGCCTTTCAACAACGTGCGTGAGGGCCGGGTTCCACCTGAAGAGCAGCCGGCCATGCTCAGGCTGGGGGACCGCTACGGATCGTGGACCAACTTTCGCATCGGACCCGAGCCCGGCCAGCCGTTCCCGGAGACGCAGTTCCCGGTCGAAGCCGCGGACGAGCTCTCCAAGCAGAGCGTTCCCGATCTGCTCGGCACCTCGCGCGCCACCAACCCCAACTGGAGAGCGCTGTCGGACCTTGCGCTGCAGCTCAGCGGCGCCGTGCTGCTTGTCCACTCGCAGTCCGGCCCCTATCCGCTGGAGTCGGCCATCATCAACTCCGCCGGCCTCCGCGGCATCGTGATGGTCGAGCCAGGAACCTGCAAGGCCAGGACGCATAGCGACGCTGAAATCGCGCTCATCGCGAAAACGCCGGTCTTCATCCTGTTTGGCGACCGCCTTGCGGCGGACACCAAGCTCCCTGGACCGAGCTGGCAAGACCGCGTCGATGGCTGCAGGGAGTTCAAGCAGCGCGTCGATGCTGCCGGCGGAGATGTCCGCCTGATGACCACCGCCGACACCGGCGTCCGCGGCAACAGCCACATGATGATGATGGACAGGAACAACCTGCAGATCGCCGACCTGATCCTGGCCTGGATCGATGGGAAAACCACGCGATGAGCAGCCCGGGCGACGAGGTGCTGGTGGTCGACGCCACCGACGTGGGCCGGGATGGCGCTGGTGGGCCCACCAGGACTCGAACCTGGAACCAAAGGATTATGAGTCCTCTGCTCTGACCATTGAGCTATAGGCCCGCGGTGCACAGTCTAGGCAGTGGGGTGGGGGACGGCCAGCACAAGAGCTCGCGGCCATGGGCCGCTCCTACAGGCGCGACTGCCGGCTCAGCGGCTGGACATCGAGTACGGCTGCTCCGCACCCTCGCCCGGCCACTCGGTGTTCGGCTCCGCCTGCATCACGAACCGCAGCTCGCCCCCCGCCACGATCTCGTCGTGACGCAGGAAGGCGCGCTGCAACGGCGTCCCGTTCAACGTCGCCGATGCGATGTGGCCGTGGCCCGCGTCGAGGCCCTCGCTGACGATGGTGAAGGTCTTGCGGTTGGGCAGGTTGAGTGTCGCCCGCGGCAGGAACGGCCGCCCGATGATGTACTCGTTGCTGCCCGGCGCCACCGGATAGAAGCCCAGCGCGGTGAACACCTGCCAGGCGGACATCTGGCCGAGGTCGTCGTTGCCGGACAGCCCGTCGGGCGTCGGCCTGTACTGGCTGTCCATGATCTGCTTCAGCCGCGCCTGGGTGCGCCAGGGCTGGCCGGCGTGGGCGTAAAGGTAGGCGACGTGGTGGCTGGGTTCGTTGCCGTGGGCGTACCAGCCGATCAGGCCGGTGATGTCTTCCATGTGCTCGAAGATGCCGGGGTCCACCTCCGCGTCGAACACCTCGTCCAGCTTGCCGAGCAGGCGCTCGGCGCCGCCATGCTCGCCGGCGAGGCCGGCGACGTCGTGCGGTACGTACCAGGAGTACTGCCAGGCGTTGCCTTCGGTGTAGTCGGTGCCGTAGCCGCTGGCCGTGGGGTCGAACGGTTCGCGCAGGCTGCCGTCGCGGTTCTTCGCGCGCATGAAGCCGGTGCGCGGGTCGAACACGTTGTGCCAGTTCATCGCGCGGTCGTCGAACGTCGCCGCGACGTCCTCGCGCCCCATCGCCGCGGCCATGCGCGCGATGGTCCAGTCGCCGTAGGCGTACTCCAGCGTCTTCGACGCGGCCTCGCCTTCCTCGTCGATCGGCACGAAGCCCAGTTCCATGTACTGGCGCAGGCCGTCATAGGGGCCGTAGCTGGCGCTAGCGACCATGGCATCGAGCGCTTCGTCGGCATCGAACCCGCGGATGCCCTTGAGGTACGCGTCCGCGATCACCGGCACCGCGTGGTAGCCGATCATCGTCCACGTCTCCAGGCCGTGGAACGACCACACCGGCAGGATGCCCCAGGGGCTGTGGCGGCGGTGGGCGAGCATGGAATTGACGAAGTCGGCGTTGCGCGCCTCCGGCTGGACGAGCGTGAGCAGCGGGTGCAGCGCGCGGTAGGTGTCCCACAGCGAGAACGTCGAGTAGTGCTCGAAGCCGTCCGCCTGGTGCACGGCGTTGTCGGGGCCGCGGTAGCGGCCGTCGCTGTCCATGAACAGCGTAGGACCCAGCAGGGCGTGGTACAGGGCGGTGTACACGCTGCGGCGCATCGGCTCCGGCGCGTCGACGTCGAGCACGGACAATGCGTCGGTCCACTCCGCCCTGGCCGCGGCGCGCACGCCGTCGAAGTCCCAGGCCGGCACTTCGGCATCGAGGTTGGCGATGGCGCCGTCCTCGCTCACCGGCGAGATCGAGACCTTGACCACGAGCGGCGCGTCGAGGGCGCCGAAGTCGAACGTGCCGACCAGCTGCCGGCCCTCGATCTGCGCGCGTGCGCCGGGGTCCTTGTCGCCGGGCGGCGCGAAGCCCTTGTACGGGATGTCGGCCTCGGTGTTGTGGAAGGCGTGCGCGGCGAGGGGCTTCGAGAAGCGCATCGCGAAGTACAGCTGCCGGCCCGGGGCCCAGCCGCGGGTTTCGCGGAAGCCGGTGACGGTGCCGTCGGCGCGCAGGCGCAGCCGTGACCAGGAGATCTTGCCGGGGTAGTCGTACATCGACGTGCGCAGGTCGAGCAGCACGCGTGCGGTCGTGCCGCGCGGGAAGGTGTAGCGGTGCACGCCGACGCGCCGGCTCGCGGTGAGCTCGGCGCGCACGCGGTGGTCGTCGAGGGTGACGGCGTAGTAGCCGGGTTGCGCTTCCTCGTCGTCGTGGCGGAAGCGGGACGCGTAGCCACTGCCGGGCGTGTCGGGGTCGCCGCGTTCCAGGCGCAGCTCGCCGGTCACAGGCATCAGCAGCACGTCGCCCAGGTCGGAATGGCCGGTGCCGGAGAAGTGGGTGTGCGAGAAGCCGACGATGCTGCTGTCGTCGTACCGGTAGCCCGCGGCCCAGTCGTAGGCCTCGGCGCGCGGCTTGATGCGCGTGTCCGGGCCCAGCTGCACCATGCCGAAGGGCACCGTGGCACCGGGGAAGGTATGGCCTTCGCCGCCGGTGCCGATGAAGGGATCGACCGCGGCGTAGGCCGCCTCGGCGGCGGCGGCGCGCGGCGGCGGCGTGTCCGCGGCCACCGCCGTCGTCGCCATCATCAGCACCGCCGTCGCCATGCCCAGGATCTCCGCTCGCGCCATCGTTGCCGCCTGCCGGTCCATGCCAGTGCGGCACGCTAGCACCGGGGCGGAGGCACCGCCATGTCCCGCGAGCCAAATTGCGCGGCGCGCGGCCGCAGTGCAGGATGCCGCGACTCCCGGGGAGACATGCGATGAGCCGAAGCCACCTGTCGAGCACCGCGGCGATCGCCGTGGTCAGCCTGATCTTCTTCACCTGGGGCGGCCTGACCAGCCTCAACGACGTGCTGATCCCGCATCTCAAGGCCGTGTTCGAGATGGGCTACGCGCGGACGATGCTGATCCAGTTCACCTTCTTCGGCGCGTACTTCCTGATGTCGCTGCCGTCGGGGGAGGTGGTGTCGCGGATCGGCTACAAGGCGAGCATTGTCGTCGGCCTGGTGGTGGCGGCCGTCGGTGCCGCGATGTTCTACCCGGCGGCGCGCCTGCCGTCGTATCCGCTGTTCCTGACCGCGCTGTTCGTGCTCGCCAGCGGCATCACCCTGCTGCAGGTGGCGGCCAACCCGTACATCGCGCTGCTGGGCCGGCCCGAGACCGCGCACAGCCGGCTCAACCTGGCGCAGGCGCTCAACTCGCTGGGCACGACGCTGTTCCCGTGGCTGATCGGGCCGCTGATCCTGGCCGGTGCGGTGCTCGGCGCGGACGAGCTCGCGTCGATGGGCGCGAGCGAACAACTGGCGTACCGCGTCACCCAGGCGCAATCGGTGCAGGTGCCCTACCTGATGCTCGCCGGTGGCCTGTTGCTGCTGGCGGTGTTCGTGCTGGCCATGCGCCTGCCCTCGCTGCGGGAAGCCGACCACCACGCCAGCGAACGCCAGCACCGCTTCGCGGACGCGCTGCGCCACGGCCACCTGCGCTGGGGCGTGCTCGCGATCTTCGTCTACGTGGGTGCCGAGGTATCGATCGGCAGTTTCCTGATCAACTACATTTCCCAAGCCGACACCGGCGGCCTCACCGAGGTCAGCGCCGCGCGCTACCTCGCGGTCTACTGGGGCGGCGCGATGGTCGGGCGCTTCATCGGCGCCGGCCTGTTGACCAGGGTGGACGCGCGCAGGCTGCTGGCCGCGTTCGCCGGTGTCGCGATGCTGCTGCTGGCGACGACCATGGCCACCCGCGACGGCATCGCGATGTGGAGCGTGCTCACGATCGGCCTGTTCAACTCGATCATGTTCCCGACCATCTTCACCATCGCGATCGAGCGCCTGGGCCCACTGACCAGCAAGGCGTCCAGCCTGCTGGTGATGGGCATCGTCGGCGGCGCGCTGGTGCCGCTGCTGCAGGGCTGGCTGGCCGACCGCATCGGCGTGCAACCGTCGTTCGTGGTGCCACTGGTCTGCTACGCCTATATCGTCTGGTACGGCTTGCGGGGCGCGCGGCTCGCACCCGCCCTGTCGGTCGCGCCCGCCGAACCGGCGCCGGTGGTGCGGCCGGCCCACTGATGGCGGCGCGCCGCACCCGGGTGCTGTGCTTCGGCGAGGCGCTGATCGACTTCCTGGCGCTGCCGGGCGACGGCGGCCCGCGGCGCTTCCTGGAGCAGCCGGGCGGCGCACCGGCGAACGTCGCCGTGGGCGTGGCCCGGCTCGGCGGCCAGGCGCGCTTCGCCGGGATGCTGAGCCGGGACATGTTCGGCGACACGTTGCTGGCGGCGCTCGAGGAACATGGCGTCGATACCTCGCAGGTACGCCGGACCGGTGCGGCACGCACGGCGCTGGCGTTCGTGGCGCTGGACCGCGACGGCGAACGCAGTTTCAACTTCTACCGGCCACCCGCGGCGGACCTGCTGTTCCGGGCGCGCGACTTCCACGCTGCCGGGTTCGACCAGGTGGCGGTGTTCCACGCCTGCTCGAACAGCCTGACCGAAGCCGCCATCGCCGGCGCCACCCTGTTCGGGCTGCGGGCGGCCGCGGACGCGGGAGCGATCACGAGTTTCGACCTCAACCTGCGGCCGGGTCTCTGGGCCGCCGATCGCGATCCGGCCGAGGAGACCTGGCCGGCGCTCGCCCTTGCGCGGCTGGTGAAGCTGAGCCGCGAGGAGTTGCAGTTCCTGGCGGCCGGGAATGGCGAGACCGCCGTGTTCGCCCGCCTGTTCGACGGCGCCACCCGCGCGGTGGTGGTGACCGATGGCGCCCGGCCGATCCGCTGGGCGACGCGGGATGCCTCGGGCACCGCACCCACCTTCGCCGTCGACGTCGACGTCGTCGACACCACCGCCGCGGGCGATGCCTTCGTCGCGGCCCTGCTGCAGGGGCTGGCGGAACTGGGCACCGGTGCCGACGGCCTCGCCGCGGCGTTCGAACATGCGGACACCTGCGCGACGCTGCTGCGTCGCGCCGCGGCCGCCGGTGCGCTCGCGACCACCCGCCACGGTGCCTTCGCCGCGATGCCGACGACGGCCGAGGTGGATGCGCTCCTGGCGTCGGCGCCATGAACCTGCCGGCGCATCCGCTGCCCGACTTCCTCGACCCCGGCGTGCTGCGCGCGCACGTCGCCGACACCATGGCGTTCTACCACCCGCGCGCGATCGACCCTGCCGGCGGCTTCTTCCACTACTTCCGCGACGATGGCCATGTCGTCGACGCCACGCACCGGCACCTGGTCAGCAGCACGCGCTTCGTCTTCAACTACGCAATGGCCGCCCGCGAGTTCCCGGACGACCCGCAGGCCGCCGCCTGGCGCGAGGCCGCGGCGCATGGCCTGCGCTACATCGACGCCCGCCACCACGACCCCGTGCGCGGCGGCTATGCCTGGACGCTGCGCGACGGCGTGCCCGAGGACGAGACCCGGCATGCCTATGGCGTCGCCTTCGTGCTGCTGGCCCAGGCCAGCGCGCGCAAGGCGGGCATCGACACCGCCGCCGCGATGGACGCCACCTGGGACCTGCTGGAGACGCGTTACTGGGATGCCGACGCCGGCCTCTACCGCGACGAGGCCGACCCCGGCTGGCGGTTCACCGGCTATCGCGGCCAGAACGCCAACATGCACCTGTGCGAGGCGTTGATCGCGGCCTTCGAGGCCAGCGCCGACGTCCGGTACCTCGACCGCGCGCTGCTGCTCGCCGACCACATGACCCGGCGCCAGGCCGCGCGCGCCGGCGGACTGGTCTGGGAGCACCACGACCGCGACTGGGCCCCCGACTGGAACTACCACCGCGACGAGCCGAAGGACCTGTTCCGCCCCTGGGGCTTCCAGCCCGGGCACCAGGTGGAGTGGGCGAAACTCCTGCTGCAGCTGCGCACGCACCTGGCAACACGCGGCGACGCGCCCGGGTGGCTCCTGCCCACCGCGCGCCACCTGTTCGACACCGCGCTGGCGCATGGCTGGGACGACGTGCACGGCGGCATCGTCTACGGCTTCGCGCCGGAAGCGCTGCGCGATGCCTCGCCGGCGCCGGGCGAGCCGCTGCCGGATGTCGCCACCGCGGCGGTCTACACCTGCGACGACGACAAGTACTTCTGGGTGCAGGCGGAGGCGATCGCGGCCGCGGCGCGCCTGTTCGCCGCGACGCAGGACACACGCTACCGCGACTGGTACCTGCGCCTGTGGGCGTACGCGTGGACGCACTTCGTCGACCACCGACACGGCGCCTGGTACCGCATCCTCGACCGCCGCAACCGAAAGTACGACGACATCAAGAGCCCCGCCGGCAAGACCGACTACCACACCATGGGCGCCTGCCACGACGTGCTCGAGGTGATGCGCACCGGCACCCTCCACGGAGAATACGTATGAGCCGCTTCGCCGCCGCATTCGCGAGCGTTCTGCTCGCATTGCCCGCCGGCTGCGCCTCGACGCCGCCGGTGCGCGTCGCACCTCCGGTGGTCATGGTTCCCGAGCCCGCGCGCGAGCGGCTCGCCACGCTGGGCACCGACGAGGCGATGGCGGCGCGCGTGCGGGAGGAATTCCTCCACGCCTGGGACGGCTACAAGGCCCATGCCTGGGGCCACGATGCCCTCAGGCCGCTCAGCCGCGGCGCCCACGACTGGTACGGCGAGCCGTTGCTGATGACGCCGGTGGACGCGCTGGACACCATGCTGCTGATGGGTCTCGACGCCCAGGCCGACGAGGCGCGCGAACTGATCGCGACCACGCTGTCCTTCGACCGCGACCTCGACGTCAAGCATTTCGAAATCGTGATCCGGCTGCTCGGTGGCCTGCTGTCGGGCTACCAGATGACCGGCGACGCGCGACTGCTGGCGCTCGCCGACGACCTCGGCACGCGGCTGCTGCCGGCGTTCGACTCGCCCACCGGCCTGCCGTGGGTCAACGTCAACCTGCGCACCGGCGCCACCGGCGGCAGCGAGAGCAATCCCGCCGAAGCCGGCACGCTGCTGCTGGAGTACGGCACGCTCAGCCGCCTGACCGGCAACCCGGTGTACTTCGAGAAGGCGAAGCGTGCGCTGGTCGCCACCTTCGAGCGGCGCTCGCCGATCGACCTGGTCGGCGAGCGCATCGATGTCGTCACCGGCGAATGGACGCAGGCGCGCACGCACGTCGGCGCGCGCATCGACTCCTACTACGAATACCTCTGGAAGTGCTGGCAGCTGTTCGGCGACCGCGACTGCAAGGCGATGTGGGACACCAGCATCGCCGCGGTGAACACGCACCTCGCCGACGAGGTCGACGGTGCGCTCTGGTACGGCCACGTCGACATGGCCACGGGTGCGCGCATCGCCAGCCGCTACGGTGCGCTCGATGCATTCCTGCCGGGGCTGCTCGCCCTGTCCGGCGACGTGCCGCGCGCGGCAAGGCTGCAGGCATCCTCGTTCGCGATGTGGAACGCGCACGGCATCGAGCCGGAGATCTGGGACTACCGCGCGAACGAGGTGGTGTCGCCGGGGTATCCGCTGCGGCCGGAGATCGTCGAGAGTGCCTGGTACCTCCACCGCCTCACCGGCGACCCCGCCTGGCGCGCGATGGGCCGGTCGATCTTCGACGATTTCGTGCGCCACACCCGCACCGACGCCGGATTCGCCGCGCTCGCCGACGTCACCACCAAGGCCAAGAAGGACGACATGGAGAGCTTCGTGCTCGCCGAAACCTTCAAGTACTTCTACCTGCTGTTCGCGGCGCCGGAGGTGCTGGACCCGACGACGCACGTGCTGACGACCGAAGCACACCCGCTGCGGATCGAGCCCCTGTAGGAGCGGCCGCTGGCCGCGACCTGTGGATCCGCAGGCGAGCGGTGGGCCAGCAACCGCTCCTGCAGGCAGAGGACCCACGGAAGCCGGGCGCGCAGCCAACGAAAAAGCCCGCTTGCGCGGGCCTTTCGTGGATCGCGATGCCCCGGGCTCACTCGATGTCGAGGAAGCTCCGCAGCTGCTCCGAACGGCTCGGGTGCCGCAGCTTGCGCAGCGCCTTGGCCTCTATCTGGCGGATGCGCTCGCGGGTGACGTCGAACTGCTTGCCGACTTCCTCGAGGGTGTGGTCGGTGTTCATGTCGATGCCGAAGCGCATGCGCAGCACCTTGGCTTCCCGCGGCGTCAGGCCGGCGAGCACGTCGCGCACCGTCTCCGACAGGTTGATGTCGGTGGTGGCCTCGATCGGCGACAGCACGTTGGTGTCCTCGATGAAGTCGCCCAGGTGCGAATCCTCGTCGTCGCCGATCGGGGTCTCCATCGAGATCGGTTCCTTGGCGATCTTCATGACCTTCCGGATCTTGTCCTCCGGCATGTCCATTTCCTTCGCCAGCTCTTCCGGCGTCGCCTCGCGGCCGAACTGCTGCAGCATCTGCCGGCTGATGCGGTTCAACTTGTTGATCGTCTCGATCATGTGCACCGGGATGCGGATGGTGCGCGCCTGGTCGGCGATGGAGCGGGTGATCGCCTGGCGGATCCACCATGTGGCGTAGGTCGAGAACTTGTAGCCGCGGCGGTATTCGAACTTGTCCACCGCCTTCATCAGGCCGATGTTGCCTTCCTGGATGAGATCCAGGAACTGCAGGCCGCGGTTGGTGTACTTCTTGGCGATGGAGATCACCAGGCGCAGGTTGGCCTCGACCATTTCCTTCTTGGCCTTGCGCGCCTTGGCCTCGCCATAGGCCATGGCGCGGTTGATCTCCTTGAGATCGGCCAGCGTCACCATCATCGCCTTCTCGATGGCGATGGTGGCTTCCTGCTCGGCGATGACCTGGTCGCGGACGTCGCGCATGCCGGACGACCACTTCTGCTTGCGCTTCAGCACCTCGTCCACCCAGCCCAGGTTGGTCTGGTTGCCGTCCCAGGCGCGGATGAAGTCCTTGCGCGGCATCTTCGCCACGCGCGTGGAGAGCTCCAGGATGCGGCGCTCGTGGTCCTTGATCTGCGCCACCACCTCGCGCAGCTTGCGCACCAGCGTGTCGGTGAGCGGCAGCGGCAGCTTGAGGGTGGTGAAGACCTCGGCCATCTCCTCGCGCAGCTTCAGCACCGGCTTGGCCGTCGCGCCGTTCTTGGCCACCGAGCGCTGGAACTTGGCGTAGTTGGTGGCGAGCGACTCCATGCGGCGCGCCACCTCGGCGGGATCGGGCCCGGTGGGGCCGGCCTCCTCCTCGTCGTCGCTGTCGTCGTCGTCCGAGTCGTCGGCGTCCTCTTCCTTGGCGGCGGTGGCCGCGGCCGGGGTCACCGGCTCCGGCACGTCGTCGAGCATGTCGTTGAAGCCGACCACGATTTCCGCCAGGCGCTTCTTGCCCGCCTTGTGCAGCTCGTAGTCCTCCAGCAGCAGCTGGACCGACCAGGGGAAGCTGGCCAGCGCGGCGCCCATCTGGTTCAGGCCTTCCTCGATGCGCTTGGCAATGGCGATCTCGCCCTCGCGGGTCAGCAGCTCCACCGTGCCCATCTCGCGCATGTACATGCGCACCGGGTCCGTGGTGCGGCCGCCCTCGGCATCGAGCGCGCTCAGCGTGGCCGCGGCTTCCTCGGCGGCGGTGTCGTCGACGTCGCGGTTGCCGGTGCTGTTGTCGGCCAGCAGCAGGGTGTCGGCGTCGGGCGCAACTTCGTGCACCTCGATGCCCATCCCGTTGATCATGCCGATGATGTCCTCGATCTGCTCCGGATCGACGAGGTCGTCGGGCAGGTGGTCGTTGACTTCGGCGTAGGTGAGGTAGCCCTGCTCCAGCCCCTTGCTGATCAGGAGCTTGATGTCGGACTGCTGGGCAGGACGTTCGATCGCCATATGGCGCGCACCATTATTCCAAGTGAACCCGCAATTATACCCGCCTGCGGGCGGGATCAGGCCCTGAGCAGGAAGGTGACCGGGCCATCGTTGACCAGGCTGACCACCATATGGGCACCGAAGCGCCCCGTTTCCACCCCCGGGTGGCGACTCCGGCAGCAGGCGACGAGCGCTCCGAAGATCCGTTCAGCTTCGGCGGGCGCCGCCGCGGTGCTGAAACCCGGGCGCATGCCGGACCGGGTATCGGCGGCGAGGGTGAACTGGCTGACCAGCAGCAGGCCGCCGCCGTGGTCGGCCAGGGAGCGGTTCATCCGGCCCTGGTCGTCGGCGAACACGCGGTAGCCCAGCAGGCGCGTGGCCATCCGCTCGACCTGGGCGTCGCCGTCTTCGGGCTCGACCCCGACCAGGGCCAGCAGCCCGGCCCCGATGGCGCCGACAGTGGCGCCGTCGACCTCGACCCGTGCCTCGGTGACGCGCTGGATCAGGCTGAGCATGGCCGACGGGTATAGGGGGGACGCCCAGCCTACCGCAGGCCGGCGGGCCGGCCGCTCCACTAGACTGCCCCCATGGTCGATGCCGCCGCCTCGCTGCTGTTCGCACTCGCGTCCGCCTTCGGCAGGCTGCCCTGGCCGTGGCTGCGGGCGGTCGGCGACGCCATCGGCTGGGCCTCGGTGCGGCTGGATGCGCGCGAGGCCGCGGTGGCCCGGCGCAACCTGGAACTCGCCTACCCCGAGCTGCTGCCGCAACAGCGCGAGGCCCTGCAGCGCGCGGTCATGCGCACCACCGGCCGACAGGCGCTGGAAACCCTGCGCCTGTGGACCCGGCCCCACGGCGAGAACCTCGGCCTCATCCGCGAGGTCCACGGCGGCGCGCTGTTCGACGACGCCATCGCCTCCGGCGACGGTGTCATCGTGGCCGCCCCCCACTACGGCAACTGGGAGCTCCTCAACCAGTGGCTGGCCTCGCGCACGCCGCTGGCGATCCTGTACCGGCCACCGGAGTCGCAAGTGGGCGAGGCCTTCCTGCGCAGGGTGCGCGCCGACGCCGGCGACCGCGTCACCCAGGTGCGCGCGGAAGGGCCGGGCATCCGCCAGCTGTTCAAGGTGCTGCGGGCCGGCGGCGTGGTCGGGATCCTGCCCGACCAGCAGCCCAAGGCCGGCGACGGCGGCTTCGCGCCGTTCTTCGGTGTCCAGGCGCTGACCATGACCCTGGTCGGCCGGCTCGCCGGGCGCAGCGGCGCGCGCGTGCTGTTCGCGTACTGCGAGCGGATCGACCAGGACCTCGGCTTCGCACTGCGCATCGAGGCCGCCCCCGACGGCATCGGCAGCGTCGACGAGGCCACCGCCCTGGCCGCCCTCAACGCCGGCGTGGAGCGGGTCGCGCGCCGCGATCCGGCCCAGTACCAGTGGACCTACAAGCGCTTCAAGGCGCGCCCCGCCGACGATCCCCTGCGCAACCCCTACCGCGAGCTGGAGCAGCGATGAGCAGTGCCGGTCCCGATCCGGCCGCCACCGGGGCGGCGGGTGCGTCGCCGGGCCCCACGGTTGCCGCGGCCCTCCCCGCGCCCGGCCTCGCCGCCGGTTGGCAGCCGCTGCCGGCACGCGCGCGCACGCTGTTCGTGCTCGCCAACCTGGTCGGGTTCGGGATCCCGGCGGTGCTGGTGCTGGTCCCGATCGGGTGGTGGTTCGAGTCGCCGGCGGTGCGGCTGGCCCTGGGCCTCGCCAGCCTGGTGCTGTTGCCGGCGTACGGCGCCTGGCTGGCGCTGAAACAGCACCGCTACACGCAATGGCTGCTCGATGGCGACGGCTTCGGCCTGCGGCGCGGCCGCTTCTGGCACCGCGAGACCCGGGTGCCGACGACCCGCGTGCAGCACGTCGACCTCAAGCGGGGACCCCTGGAACGGCGCTTTGGGCTGTCGACCCTGGTCATCCATACCGCCGGCACCCGCCACAGCGCGGTCACCGTGGAAGGGCTCGACGCGGGCGTCGCGGAAGCGCTGCGCGACCACCTCGCGCGCCAGGTGGAGGACGAGGCCGACGATGACGCCGTCCCCGCCTGACACCGCCCCGGCAGCGCCGGATGTCGGCAGCGAGCGCCGCCTGCACCCGTGGTCCTGGCTGTTCGTGCTGCTCCAGCAGTTGCGGCAATTCATCGTGCCGTTGCTGGTGTTGCTGTTCCTCGGCCGCGGCGACCGCAACCAGCTGTTCCCGCTGATCGGCATCGGCGTGCTGGCCATGCTGTCGGTGTGGCAGTACTTCACCTACCGCTACGCGGTGGGCGCCGACCGGCTGGTGGTGCGGAGCGGGCTGTTCGAACGCAGCGTGCGCCAGATCCCCTTCGCGCGCATCCACAATGTCGCCCTGCACCAGACCCTGCTCCACCGCGTGTTCGGCGTGGCCGAGGTGCGGCTGGAGTCCGCCGGCGGCAAGGAGCCGGAAGCGCAGATGCGCGTGCTCCGGCTGCAGGACGCACTGGCGCTCGAGCGCCTGGTCCGCCGCCATGGCAGCGCCGACCCCGTGCAGCCCGCCTCGCCGGCGGCCGCCGACGGTGTCGTCCTGCTCGCGCTGCCGACCGCCGAGGTGCTGCGCCTGGGCCTGATCTCGAACCGCGGCATGGTGGTGGTGGCCGGCGCGTTCGCGCTGTCCTGGCAGGTGGTGCCGGACGACCTGATGACCGACCTCGCGCGCGACGGCTGGCGCCGCGCGCTGGGCTACGCCCAGGTGGGTGATGCGGGGCTCGCGCAGCAGGCGCTGGCGGCGGCCGCGCTGCTGCTCCTGGCGCTGGTGATGGTCCGCCTGTTCTCGGTGTTGCTGGCGGTGGTGCAGTACCACGGCTTCCGGCTGCTGGCGCATGGACGGCGGCTGACGGTCGAGCGCGGCCTGCTGACGCGCCTGCGCACCAGCACCTCGCGGCGGCGGATCCAGGCCTGGACGCTGCAGGAAACCCTGCTGCACCGCTGGTTCGGCCGCCGCTCGCTGCACGTCGACACGGCCGTGACGGAGAGCCAGGACGACCAGCGCGCGCTGCGCGAGCTTGCGCCGGTCGCCACGCCGGACGCCTGCGATGCCCTGGTCGGGCACGTGCTGCCCCGCGTCGCGTGGCCGCCGGACCACTGGCTGCCGCTCGATCGCCGCGCCTGGTGGCGGCTGATGCCGGGGGGCGTCCTCGTGTCCCTGGCGCTGGTGGTTGCCGGCAGCTGGCGCTTCGGTGCCTGGGGGCTTCTCGGGCTGCTGTGGCTGCCGTGGGCGGCGCTCACGGCGCGGCGGCATGCCGCGTTTGCCGCATACGCCGTCGGCGAGCGCCTCGTGGCCGTGCGCGAGGGCTGGTGGTCGCGGCACTGGCGGTTCGCCGAGATCGACAAGCTGCAGGCGCTGCAGCTGCGCCAGTCGCCGCTCGACCGGGCCTTCGGCACGGCCTCGCTGTGGCTCGACACCACCGGCGCCGGCGCCATGGCGCCGCCGCTGCGGGTGCGCTGGCTGCCGGAGGACACCGCGCGGGCACTGTACCGGCGGCTCGCGGCGACGGTCGCGCGCCGGCCCGCCCGCCGCGCGCCCACCGCCACGCGCGCCACGCCCGCCAACTGACTATCCTTGCGCGGCCGCCACCACGACACGTCCGATGACCCTCCGCATCCTGCACGTCACCACCATCCGGGAATGGCGCGGCGGCGACGCGCAGATGTACATGCTCTACAACCAGCTGCAGGCGCTCGACGGTTTCGACCAGTGGATCCTGTGCCCGTCGAACTCGGAGCTCGCCGCCCGCTGTGCCGCCGACGGCGCGCAGCACGTCACCTACGCCCGGACGCGGTTCAAGCTGTTCAACGCCGTGCGCGCGATCGTCTCCGCCTGCCGCCGGCACGACATCGGCATCGTCCACGCGCACGATTCGTCGGCGCTCACCGCCTGCCTGCTCGCGATGCGCGTCCTGCCGCGGACCCGGCTCGTCTTCAGCCGCAAGCGCAACAACCCGATCGGCAACAACGTGCTGAGCCGCAGGAAGTACGCGAGCCCGCGCATCGCCGGCATCGTCGCGGTGTCGGACATCGCCGCCAGCGTGCTGCACGGCGTCGTCGACCCGCGGCGGATCCGCACGCTGTACGGGGCCGTCGACGTCGAGGGCATCGCCGCGCTGGGCCGCGACGGCCGCCTGCAGCGCGCGTTCGGGATCGCGCCCGGGACGCGCGTGGTGGGCAACCTCGCCGGCTACACCGCGCAGAAGGAGCTCGCCACCTTCCTGCGCGCGGCCGCCGCGCTCCTGCGCGACAAGCCGGCGGACATGGCGCTGCGCTTCGTGCTCGTCGGCGAAGGCCCGCAGCGCGCGGAGCTGGAGCAGCTGGCCCATGCGCTCGGGATCGCGGAGCAGGTGGTCTTCGCGGGTTACCGAAAGGACGCGGTGGCGCTGCTGGCGGAGTTCGACGTGCTGATGATGAGCTCGCGCACCGAAGGCCTGCCCATCGCCGCGTACGAGGCGTTCGCCGCCGGCGTGCCGGTGGTCGCGACCGCGGCCGGCGGCACCCGCGAGGCTGTCTTCCATGGCCGCACCGGCCTGGTGGTGGAACCTGGCGACTGGGAAGGCCTTGCCCGCCATGCCCTGGAGGTGCTCACCGACCCGGCGCTGGCCGCGCGCTTGCGGGCGGAGGCGCTGGCGCTGGTGCGCACCCGGCACACGCGCGAAGCGTTCCGCGACCGCTACCGCGACTTCTACCGCGACATCGCCGCGACCGCGTGAGCCGCTGCGAGGCGGGCGCGCGGGCCGTGCCGCCCCTACCATGGCGGCCATTCCCGTAACCGCGATGCCGTCCATGGCCACCCGACCCCTGATCGTCCGCTGCGGCGCCTTCGGCGACGTGGTGCTGCTGACGCCGCTGGTCCGCCTGCTCGCCGCGCGCTACGGCAGCCCGGTCGACGTGGTCGGCTCGGGCGCGTGGACCGCGCCGCTGCTGGCGGACGAACCCGCGGTGGCGCACGTGCAGATCGTCGACAGCCGCAAGACGCCGTGGCTGCTGGCCCCGAGCCAGTGGGCGCTGGTGCGCTGGCTGCGCGCGCGGCCGCGCGGGCCGGTCTACCTCTGCGACGTCGACCCGGACATGCCGAAGCTGCTCCGGCGCGGCGGCATCCACCCCGACGACCTGGTCGCCTGGTCGCGCAGCGACGAGTCGCCCGAGGTGCCGTGGCCGGACCGCTGGCTCGGCTTCGGCATGCGCGACCCGGCCATGCCGTACCCGACGCGCGCGGTCGCGCCGGCGGACTACCGCCTGCCCACGCTGGTGGTGTCCGGCGATGCGCGCGCGGCGCTCGCGCAGTGGCGGCAGGCGCGCCGGCTCGAAGGCCCCGTGGTGCTCTTCCAGCCCGGCAACAAGCGCACCCACAAGCGCGGCCGCGTCGCCACCCGCCAGCACCCCAAGCACTGGCCCGCAGAGCGCTGGGCCGAGGTGGCGGCCGCGGTGCACCGGGACGCACCCGACACCCAGGTGCTGCTGTGCGGCTCGGCCCCGGAGCATGGGGTGCTGGAGGAGATCCGCCATGCCTGCGGCGGCGACCCGCGCGTGCACAACCTCGCGGGCGACCTGCCGATCCCGCGGTTGCTGGCACTGCTGGAAGTGGCGCGCGGCATGGTGTCGGTGGACACCGGCCCGGCGCACGCCGCGGCCGCCCTCGGCTGCCCGCTGGTGGTGATGTTCGGTCCCGCACCGGTGTCGACGTGGCGGCCGATCGGCCCCGGCGCCATCCACGTGCTGGGTGGCGGGAACGGCCCCGCTTCGCGGGTGGAGGACATCCCCGCCACCGAGGTGGTCGAAGCCTGGAGGCGTCTCCCCGCCTGACCCTGTCGCGCCCTCAGGCGCCGGGTGCGGGCCCCTTGGCGATGCCGTGTCCGGTCCAGCTGCGCCCGCTGGCGCGCGTCTCGGCGCGCAGCGCGCGGTTGAACGCGATGCTCTCTTCGGTGGCATAGCCGCGCTTGTGGTCGAGGTGCACGACGATGGCGCGGTAGCGGATGCGCTTGCCGCGGATGCCTGCATTCTCCAGGCGCTCGCCGAACTCGCGGTCCTGGCCGCCGTAGCGCATGCGTTCGTCGAAGCCGTTGATGGCCAGCATGTCGCGCTTCCAGCCCGACGCGTTGTGGCCGTTCCAGCTCGCGCGCGCCGGGCTCACCGCGTCGAGCACGCGCCGCATCGCCGGCCCCGCGGTCAGTTTCACGTCGCGGTGCGAGCGCGGCATGCCGTGCGCATGCAGCCAGCCGGCGTCGAAGCAGCGCTGGCTGCGGATGTCGTCGAACCCGATCGCCTGGCTCGTGGCCATCGGCAGCTTGTGGTAGCCGCCCGACAGGAAGCGGCCGGGTTCGCGCAGGCGCAGGTGGGTCGACACGAAGTCCGCGCGCGGGATGCAGTCGCCGTCGGTGAACACCAGGTAGTCGGCAGCCGCGGCGCCGATCGCCATGTTCATCGCCTCGCACTTGCGGAAGCCCTCGTCGGCCTGCCACAGGTGGCGCACGGGCACCGGCAACCGCGGCGCCAGCGCCTCGATGCGCCGGCGCGTGTCCTCGCCGCTGCCGTCGTCGGCGACGAGCACTTCGAAGTCCGTGCGGTCCTGCGCGCCGAAGCCGACGAGCACCTTCTCCAGCCAGTCCGGCTGGTTGTAGGTGGTGAACACGATGCTGGCGACGGGCGGCTGGGGCACGGCGGGACTCGCGGATCGGGCGGAAAGGGTACCGCGTGGCCGGCCTGGCGGCGTCGCGGGCGGGGCCCTCGCCGCCCGGCCTGCCGCTGCCGCCCGCTTTAGGCGTCGGCCTTCACCAGCCGCGCGACGAAGAACCCGTCCATGCCGCGCTCGCCCGGCAGGCGCTGCCAGCCGGGACCCGCGGCGCGGCCGCCGAACGACGACACCGCCTCGGCGCGCGCGTCCGGCGTGCGCGCGAGGAACGCCGCCACCTGCGCGTCGTTCTCCACCTTCAGGATTGAGCAGGTGGCATAGACGAGGACGCCGCCGGGGCGCAACGTCGGCCACAGCGCATCCAGCAGGCGCGACTGCAGGTCGACGAGCGCGTCGATGTCGCCCGGGCGGCGGTGCAGGAGCACGTCGGGCTGGCGCCGGACGATGCCGGTGCCCGAACACGGCGCGTCGACCAGGATCGCGTCGTAGGGCATGCCGTCCCACCAGTCCGTGGCGCTCGCGGCGTCGGCGACGTGCAGGCGCGCGCCGGTGCCGAGGCCCACGCGCGCCAGCGTCTGGCAGACACGCGCCAGGCGCGCGGGATCGGCATCGAGCGCGGTCAGGCGCAGCGTCGGGTCGCGCTCGAGCAGGTGCGCGGACTTGCCGCCCGGCGCTGCGCAGGCATCGAGCAGGCGCGCGCCCGGCGGCGGCGCCAGCGCATCGGCCACGCCCTGCGCCGCGCCGTCCTGCACCGACACGTCGCCGTCGTCGAACCCGGGCAGCGCGGACACCGGCACCGGCGCGTCGACGCGCAGCGCATCCGGCAGGCCATCCTCGGTGGTGGCCTCGATGCCGGCCTCCTGCAGGCGCGCGCGGTAGGCGTCGACGGTGCCACGGGCACGGTTCACGCGCAGCCACAGCGGCCCTGGCAGCGTGCTGGCGACGAAGATGTCGTCGGCCTCGCCGGGCCAGTCGGCGACGACGCGCCCGCGCAGCCAGTCCGGCCACTGCGCCGCGCCGTCGCAGGGCGGCAGCCCTTCGCGCTGCGCGCGCCGCAGCAGCGCATTGACCAGCGCCACCTGGTGGGTGCGCCCCATCATGCGCGTCGCCTCGACGGTCGAGGCCACTGCCGCGTGCGGCGCCAGGCCGAGTGCATCGAGCTGGGCGAAGCCCACGTACAGCAGCGCGCGCAGCGGCTCGTCGCGACGCGGCAGCGGCTTGGCGATCCACGCCGCGAGCGCGTCGCGGTAGCGTGCGTGCTGGCGCAGCACCCCGAAGCAGACCGCCTCGACCAGCGCCCGGTCGCGCGAATCCGCCAGCGTCGGCAGCGCCTGGGCGAGCTCGCCCTTGAGCGAACGCCCGTGGTGGAGCACGGCATCGAGCACGCGCGCCGCGAGCACGCGCGACGCCGCGCCGCGGCCGCTCACGCGCCCACCTCAGCCGGCCCCGGCCGCACGCAGGTCGGCACGGGCATTGAGATAGTCGGCGGCGGTGATCGCGCGGCCGCCGGCGCGCTGCAGCGTGCGGATGCGCAGCGCCCCCTCGCCACAGGCGATGTCGAGCCCGCCGCGCCCGGCGAACAACAGCGTCCCCGGGGGCGCGCCATGTGCCAGCGGCAAGGCCACCGCGGCGTGGATGCGGACGCGCTCGCCGGCGATCTCGCCCTCGGCCATCGGCACCGGATTGAATGCGCGCACCCGCCGCTCCAGCACCATCGCCGGCTGCGTCCAGTCCAGCCGCGCCTCGGCCTTGTCGAGCTTGCGCGCATAGGTGACGCCGGCGGCTGGCTGCGGCCTCGGCACCGGGCGCATGCCGGCGCGCAGCAGGCCGAGCCCGTCGGACAGCACCTGCGCGCCCAGTGCCGCGAGGCGGTCGTGCAGCTGGCCGGCGGTCTCGTGCTCGCCGATGGCCAGCGACTGCGACAGCAGCACCGGCCCGGTATCGAGGCCCTTCTCCATCCGCATGAGGCAGATGCCGGTTTCCGCATCGCCAGCCTCGATCGCGCGCTGGATCGGCGCCGCGCCGCGCCAGCGCGGCAACAACGAGGCGTGCACGTTCCAGCAGCCTTCGGCCGGGATGTCGAGGATCTTCTGCGGCAGCAGCAGGCCGTAGGCCACCACCACCATGAGGTCGGGCTTCAGCGCCCGCAGCGCGTCCCGCGAGATCTGCGACTTCAGCGAGTCCGGCTGCAGCACCGGGATGCCGCGCTGCAGGGCCTCGAGCTTGACCGGCGACGCCTGCACGCCGCGGCCACGGCCGGCAGGGCGGTCGGGCTGCGTGTACACCGCGACCACTTCGCCACGCTGCATGGCGGCCTGCAGCGACGGCACGGCGAAGGCCGGCGTCCCGGCGAAGACGATGCGCAACGCCATGCCTACGCCGCGTCGCCCTGGCGGCGCAGCTTGTCGTACTTCTTCAGCGCACGGTCGCGCTTGAGCGACGAGAGGTGGTCGATGAACAGCTTGCCGTCGAGGTGGTCGACCTCGTGCTGGATGCAGGTCGCGAGCAGGCCGTCGACCGCGAGCACGAACGGCTTGCCATGGCGGTCGAGCGCCTCGACTTCGATGCCGTCGGCGCGGGTGACGTCGGCGAAGATGCCCGGGATCGACAGGCAGCCCTCCTGGTGCACGCGCAGCTCCGCGGAGCGGCTGCGGATCACCGGGTTCAGGAACACCAGCGGCTGCGCGTGCTCGTCGGTGACGTCGATGACCATGAAGCGTTCGTGGGTGTCGACCTGGGTCGCGGCGAGGCCGATGCCGGGGGCGGCATACATGGTCTCGAACATGTCGTCGAGCAGGCGCTGGAAGCCGGCCTCCGCGATCCGGTCCGGTGGCAGGGGCGCGGCGACGCGGCGCAGGTGCGGATGGGGCAGTTCGAGGATGGGGATCAGGGACATGGCGGCGGCAGGCGGACGTAAAGGGTGGCGGCGGTCACAACCGCGCGCGAAGCCCCGCATTGTAGCGTCCGCGTGCTTGCGTCGCGGCGCCGGTTGTGGGCTATAGTGCCTGCGCTGTAGGGGAAATATCCAAGGGGAGCGGGTAGATGGCCGGCATGCTTGAGCGCCTTTCTCATGGGCTGCGGACGGGTTTCGCCGTCTCGTTGCTCATGGTTGCGACATACGCGACCGCGCAGATGCGCGGCGACCACCCCGACACCTATGTCGTGCAGCGCGGTGACACGCTGTGGGACATCGCCGGGCGCTTCCTGCAGAAGCCGTGGCTCTGGCCCGAGATCTGGCAGGCCAATCCGCAGATCGCGAACCCGCACCTGATCTACCCGGGCGACGTGATCAGCCTGGCGTACCTCAACCGTGTCGGGCTGCAGCCGGGCCCGCGCACGGACGCGGCGCCGATCAACGCGATCGCGCTGTCCGACGTCGAGCCGTTCCTGAAGGACCTGCGCATCGTCGACTCGTTCGAGGGCCTGCCTTACGTCGTCGGCCTGGAAGACGACCGCCTGCGTGCGTCCCGCGGCCAGGTGGCCTACGTCCGCGGCCTGCCGCAGGCGAGCCCCGGCGCCCGCTACGCGGTGGTGCGGCCGACGGTGCGCTACACGCACCTGACCCGTTCCGGCATGTGCTGCGACCTGTTCCACAAGGACGACCTGGGCCCCACCGGCCGCCGCACGCTCGACGGCAAGCAGTTCTGGACCAACGTGGTCACGCCCAGCAAGGGTGGCGCCGAACTCCTCGGCTACGAGCTGATGCAGGTGAACGTCGGCACCGTTACCCGTGGCGAGGTTGGCGGCATCGACGCCAGCACGCTGCTGCTGGACGACTCCGGCCGCGAGGTGCGCATCGGCGACCGCCTGATCGAGGTCGACGCGCAGCCGTACGACCTGCAGTTCTTCCCGCACCCGCCGGCGCAGCAGACCGCGTACGGCAAGGCGCGCGTGCTCGCGGTGGCCGACATGCTGACCACCGGCGGCCCGCGCGACGTGGTGGCGCTGTCGGTCGGCGCGCGCGAAGGCGTCGACAACGGCACCGTGTTCTCCATCTGGCGCGAGGGCACCAATGCCGTCGACCGCGTGGAAAAGGGCCTGGACCGCGAGGAGGACACCGTGTTCTACGAGAACAAGGTGCGCCTGCCCGACGAGTTCGCCGGCCACGTGATGGTGTTCCGGACCTACGACAAGGTCAGCTATGGCCTGGTGATGGACAGCATCAAGCCGTCGCGCGTGGGCTACCACCTGAAGCACCCCGACGCGACCTACTGAGGCGGCGGCTCCGGTCCCGGAGTTCCCCGACTGCATCACGCGAAGGCGCCCGAGGGCGCCGTCGTCGTATCCGCGCCACGCTGGCGCGATGGACGAGACCGAAGCGCTGCTGCGCCTGGTGGCTGCCGGTGGCGCGGTGGCGCCCCGCCGGGCCCTGCTCGCGGCGCACGGCACGCCCGTGGGCGCGGTCGCCGCCGGCGGTCCCGCCTGGGCGGCGGCCGGGCTGGCACCGGCGCAGCAGCGGGCACTGTCGAAGCGTGCGGACGATGCGCTGCGTCGCACCCTCGACTGGCTGCAGCGGCCCGGCCACCACGTCGTCGGCTGGCACGACCCGGACTACCCCGCCCTGCTGCGGCGCTCCCCGGCTCCGCCACTGGCCCTGTTCGTCGCCGGCGATCCGGCGCTGCTCTGGCATCCGGCGGTGGCGGTGGTCGGCAGCCGCGCCGCCACCGCGGGCGGGCGCGACAACGCATCCGGTTTCGCGCGGGCCTTCGTCCGTGCCGGCTTCGCCGTCGCCAGCGGGCTGGCCGCGGGCATCGACACCGCCGCCCACCACGGCGCCCTGGGCGCCTCCGGGCTCACCGTCGCCGTCCTCGGCACCGGCATCGACGTACCGTACCCGCGCGGCAACGCCAGGCTCCACGCCCACATCGCGGCCGAAGGCGCCGTGGTCAGCGAGCACCCTCCGGGCACGCCCGCACGCCGGGAGCAGTTCCCGAGCCGCAACCGCATCCTCGCCGGCCTCACCCTGGGGACGGTGGTGGTCGAGGCGGCGGCGCGCTCGGGGGCGCTGATCACGGCACGGCTCGCCGCCGACGCCGGGCGCGATGTGTTCGCGGTGCCGGGGTCGATCCACAACCCGCTCGCCCGCGGCTGCCACCGCCTGATCCGCGACGGTGCGGGCCTGGTCGAGACCGCGGGTGAAGTCGTGGATGCCCTCGCGCCGGTGGCGGCCAGCCTCGGCGACGCCTTGCGGCGCCGCCTGGACGCCCCCACACCTGTGTCCGGGAACACCGCCGCCGCGGCGCCTGGCGACAGCCTCCCCGACTCCCCCGACTACCACCGCTTGTGGGCGGCCATCGGCCACGACCCCACAGGTATGGATCAGCTGGTGGAGCGGACCGGATTGACGACCGCGACGTTGTCTTCCATGCTGCTGCTCATGGAGCTGGAAGGCCGCATCGCTGCCGCGCACGGCCGGTATTCCCGACAGTCCTGTCATCACGCGCCCGCGGGCGCAGGCCGGGGGAAATGAAAGAAAGCATCCTGGACGTCCTGCTCTACCTCTTCGAACACTATTTCACCGAAGACGCGGACATCGTCCGCGACCGCGACTCGCTCCAGGCCGGCCTGCTCGAGGCCGGGTTCAGCCCCGCCGAGATCAGCAAGGCCTTCGACTGGCTCGATGCGCTCGCCAGCCAGCGCCCGGTGCCGGGCGTGCCCCGCGCCGACGGCCCCACGCGGGTCTATTTCGGACCCGAACTCGACAAGCTCGACGTCGAGTGCCGGGGCTTCCTGCTGTTCCTCGAGCAGCACGGCGTCCTCGACTCCGCCCAGCGCGAACTCGTGCTCGACCGTGCGATGGCGCTGGACCAGGACGAGCTCGACCTCGACGACCTCAAGTGGGTCGTGCTGATGGTGCTGTTCAACCAGCCGGGGGCCGAAGCTGCGTACGCCTGGATGGAGACGCAGATGTTCATCGACGAACCGGAGCCGGTGCACTAGGCACTGCCGGTTCGCTCCGCGGGTGCGTTATCGTCGGCGCCGCGGCGGACGGGGCGCAGCGACGACACCGGAGCGGAAGGGGATCAGGAATGCATTTGGCTGAAGCTGGCGACGATGCCGGTACGCCGTCGCGCGCGCGGCACAAAGCAGGCGCGGGTTCGGGCCCGGACCGGTTCCGGCCCGACATCCAGGCGCTGCGCGCGATCGCGGTGGCTGCGGTCGTGCTGTTCCATCTCTGGCCCGGGCTCGTCCCCGGTGGCTATGTCGGCGTCGATGTCTTCTTCGCGATCAGCGGTTTCCTGATCACCTCGCACCTGCTGTCCGAGGTCGACTCGACCGGCCGCTTGCGCGCGGGCCGGTTCTGGGCGCGCCGGATCAAGCGGCTGCAGCCGGCGGCCTTGCTGGTGCTGGCCGTGTCCACGGCGGGGATCGTGGCATGGGTGCCTCGCCACCTCTGGATCCAGTTCCTCCAGGAAATCCTGGCGTCGACGTTCCAGTTGCAGAACTGGCTGCTCGCCTTCAATTCGGTCGATTACCTGGCGGCGGACAACCTGGTTTCTCCCGTCCAGCACTACTGGACGCTGTCGGTCGAGGAGCAGTTCTACGTCGGACTGCCGCTCCTGATGCTCCTGGGCCTGGCGGTGGCGCGCCGTGGCGGGCTCGACGCGCGACGGGTGATATTCCTGCTGCTGGCGGCCACCTTCGTCGGGTCGTTGTCGCTGTCGGTCTGGCAGACCACCGCGACCCCTTCGTTCGCGTATCTCTCCACGTTGACGCGCGCCTGGGAGTTCGCCGGCGGCGCCCTTCTTGCCATGCTCGCGATCCGCCCGGGCCCGCGCGCGGGCGCGGCCGCCCCCTGGCTCGGCCTGCTGGCCATCCTGGTGGCATGCTTCGCGTTCGGTCACCGCACGCTCTTTCCCGGCATCTCGGCGGCGCTGCCGGTATTCGGCGCGCTGGCGTGCCTGTGGGCCGGGGAACGGTCCTTCCTCGACCGCCTCGGGCGCATGCCACCGGTCGCCTTCGTGGGCCGGGTGTCATACGCCATCTATCTCTGGCACTGGCCGCTGCTCATCCTGGTCCCCTACGCGATGGGCCGGGAGGCCGACACCCCGACGCGCCTCGCGATCCTGGCCGCCACCGTGAGCCTCGCATGGGCGTCGACGCGATTCGTCGAAGATCCGATCCGGTTCTCGCCCCGGCTGCTCGGCAACCGCCCGCCCCGGACGGTCGCGGCCTGGTCGGTGGCGGCCATGGCCATCGTGGTCGCGGTGCCCTTCCTGCTGGTGCGCGACCAGTCGAGTCGCGTCGTGGACGATGCCGGTCTGGCGGCGGCAGTCGTGGCGTCCGATCCGTCCTGTCTCGGCGCGGCGGCGCTCGACCCGGCACAGGCGCCATGCGCCAACCCGCGCCTCAACGGCATCCTGATCCCCAGCCTCGCCAGCGCGAAAGCCGACGACGCCAACCGCGTGGAATGCTGGGGCAGCAACGGAGGCGAGGCCAAGCTGTGCCAGCTGGGTCCAGCCACCGGCTACACGCGCCGCCTCTATGCCATCGGCGACTCGCACAGCAACACCCTCATCGGGGTCTACGAGAGCCTCGCCACGCGCAACAATTGGCGCATCGACCTGTCGGGCACCGGCGGCTGCTATCTGACATCGGGTCGGCAGCAGCAGCCATCCGCTGCCGCCGCCGCCGGGTGCGAGGCCTGGAAGGCATCCGTGGTCCGGCATGCGCATGCAGGCCGATACGACGCTTTCCTCGTCACCCACTCCAGCGGCGATCGGCTCGTCGTGCCCGAGGCTGGTGAATCCGTGGAATCCGCCACCGTGGCCGGCCTCGTGGCGGCATGGCGACGGCTGCCTGCCAATCCCATCATCGCGATCCGCGACAATCCCGCGATGCCCGGCGGGACCATGGAGTGCGTCGCCCAGCACGGGCTGGAGGCCGGGTCGCGCTGTGCTCCCGCGAGGCAGGCTGCGCTGATGTTCGATGGCCAGGCGGAGGCGGCGCGACAGGTGTCGCACGCGTCGTTCCTGGACCTCACGGACTACTATTGCACGCCGGAGGTCTGCCCGCCGGTGGTCGGCAACGTGCTGGTGTACCGGGACGGACGCCACCTGACCGCCACCTACGCCCGGACCATGACGCCGTATATCGAACGTGGCATCCTCGCCGCGCTGGATACGACGTCAGTCGCATCGCACGACGAGACTCCGCACTAGGCCGGGCAGGCTTGACACGCGGTCCCTCGACGTGATTCCACTATAAAGCCCCATCACAGCGCCCGTGGCCCCGTGCCACGGGCGTTGTGTTCTCCGCTCCAAGTCGCCGCGACACCGTCGCAACGGGAATCCACCAGCTGATGGCCAAGAACCTTCTCATCGTCGAATCGCCGGCCAAGGCGAAGACGATCAACAAGTACCTCGGCAAGGACTTCCATGTCCTCGCCTCGTACGGCCATGTGCGTGACCTGGTGCCGAAGGAGGGCGCGGTGGACCCGGCGAACGGCTTCGCGATGCGCTACGACCTGATCGAGAAGAACGAGCGCCACGTGGACGCCATCGTCAAGGCGGCGAAGGCGGCGGAAGGCATCTATCTGGCGACCGACCCGGACCGCGAGGGCGAGGCGATCAGCTGGCACATCGCCGAGATCCTGAAGGAGCGCGGCCTGCTGAAGGACCGCACGCTGCAGCGGGTGGTGTTCACCGAGATCACGCCGCGTGCGATCAAGGAAGCGATGACCAGGCCGCGCCAGATCGCAGGCGACCTCGTCGACGCCCAGCAGGCGCGACGCGCGCTGGACTACCTGGTCGGCTTCAACCTGTCGCCGGTGCTGTGGCGCAAGGTGCAGCGCGGGCTGTCCGCCGGCCGCGTGCAATCCCCGGCGCTGCGCATGATCGTCGAGCGCGAGGAGGAGATCGAAGCGTTCGTGCCGCGCGAGTACTGGTCGATCGAGGCCGAGTGCGCGCACCCGGCGCAGATGTTCACCGCGCGCCTGGCGAAGCTCGACGGGAAGAAGTTCGAGCAGTTCACCATCACCGACGGCGACACCGCCGAGGACGCGCGCCGGCGCATCGTCGGCGCGGCCAACGGCGCCCTGCACGTCACCGACGTCGTCAGCAAGGAGCGCAAGCGCCGCCCGGCGCCGCCGTTCACCACCTCCACGCTGCAGCAGGAAGCCTCGCGCAAGCTCGGCTTCACCACCTCGCGCACCATGCGCGTGGCACAGAAGCTCTACGAGGGCGTCGCCATCGGCGACGAAGGCGCGGTCGGCCTGATCAGCTACATGCGTACCGACTCGGTGAGCCTGTCGCAGGAGGCGCTCGGCGAGATCCGCGACGTCATCGCGCGCGACTTCGGCACGAAGGCGCTGCCGGACAAGCCCAACTTCTACCAGACGAAGTCGAAGAACGCGCAGGAGGCCCACGAGGCGATCCGCCCGACCTCCGCGCTGCGCACGCCGGCGCAGGTGGCGCGCTACCTCGACGACGACGGCCGCCGCCTGTACGAACTCATCTGGAAGCGCGCCGTCGCCTGCCAGATGGTGCCGGCGACGCTCAATACCGTCAGCGTCGATCTCGCCGCGGGCAGCGATCACAGCTTCCGCGCCTCGGGCACGACCGTGGTCGATCCCGGCTTCCTCGCCGTCTACGAGGAAGGCAAGGACCAGAAGACCGAGGACGATGCCGACGAGGGCCGCAAGCTGCCGCAGATGAAGACCGGCGACCGCATCCCGCTCGACCGCATCCATACCGACCAGCACTTCACCGAGCCGCCGCCGCGGTTCTCCGAGGCCTCGCTGGTGAAGGCGCTGGAGGAGTACGGCATCGGCCGCCCGTCGACCTATTCGTCGATCATCCAGACCCTGCAGTTCCGCAAGTACGCCGAGATCGAAAGCCGGCGATTCCGCCCGACGGACGTCGGCCGCGCGGTCTCCAACTTCCTCAGCGGGCACTTCACCCGCTACGTCGACTACGATTTCACCGCGAAGCTCGAGGACGAGCTGGACGCGGTGTCGCGCGGCGAGGAGGACTGGGTGCCGCTGATGGAGCGCTTCTGGACGCCGTTCAAGGAGCTGGTGGACCAGAAGACCGAATCGGTCGACCGCAACCAGGCCACCGGTGCGCGCGAGCTCGGCACCGACCCCAAGACGGGCAAGCCGGTCAGCGTGCGGCTCGGACGCTACGGGCCGTACGCCGCCATCGGCAGCACCGCCGAGGACGCCAAGGACAAGCCGACGTTCGCGTCGTTGCGCCCCGGCCAGAGCATGCACACGATCTCGCTGGAAGAGGCGCTCGACCTGTTCCGCCTGCCACGCAAGCTCGGCACCGACAAGGACGAGGAAGTGAGCGTCGGCATCGGCCGCTTCGGTCCCTTCGCCAAGCGCGGCAGCGTGTACGCGTCGCTCAAGAAGGAGGACGACCCGTACACCATCGACCTGGCGCGCGCGGTGTTCCTGATCGAGGAGAAGGAGGAGATCGCGCGCAACCGCATCATCAAGTCCTTCGACGGCAGCGACATCCAGGTGTTGAACGGCCGCTACGGCCCCTACCTCAGCGACGGCAAGCTCAACGGCAAGATCCCGAAGGATCGCGAGCCGGCATCGCTGACGCTCGCCGAAGTCACCCAGCTGATGGAAGAGACCGGGAAGCCGATGCGCAAGGGCTTCGGCAAGAAGGCGCCGGCGAAGAAGGCAGCCCGCCGTGCGCCGGCGAAGAAGGCCGCGACGTCCGTCGGTGACGGCGCGAAGGCGCCGGCCGCGAAAAAGGCCGCGAAGAAGGTCGCGAAGAAGAAGGTCGCGAAGAAGAAGGTGGCAAAGAAGACGACCGCCAGGCGCAGTGCCGCCGCGGCACCCGCCAAGGGGACCGCCGTGCGCAAGCCCGCGGCTGCTCCGACCGAGGGCGCTGGAGATGACGCACCCTTCTGAGCCGCAGGCGGTCGACGTTGCGGCCGCCGTCGCGCTGCTGCGCGCCGGCGGGGTCATCGCCTATCCGACCGAGGCGGTCTGGGGCCTGGGCTGCGACCCGATGGATGAAGCGGCAGTGCTGCGTCTGCTGGACATGAAGCAGCGCGCGGTGGCCAAGGGCCTGATCCTGGTGACCGCCGCCCCCAGCCAGCTGGACGGCCTCGTGGACTGGGGCACCCTGGCGCCGGGCCGCCGCGAGGCCGTGCTGCAGTCGTGGCCGGGGCCGCACACATGGATCGTGCCGGCGACGCCGCGGGTACCACGCTGGGTCACGGGCGATCACGCCGGGGTCGCGGTCCGCGTCAGCGCCCATGCGACGGTCTCGGCGTTGTGCCGTGGGTTCGGGCGTGCGCTCGTGTCCACCAGTGCCAACCCGGCGGGGGCGCCGCCACCGCGATCCGTCGACGCGATCGATCCCGGGCTGCGTGCCCGGCTCGACGCGGTCGTCGCCGGCGAGACGTCCGGACTGGCACGGCCGACCCCGATCCGCGATGCCGCCACCGGCGCGGCGCTGCGCGACTGAACGCGCACGCTGCGCTGCGGCATGCCGCGGGACCCCGGCCGGCCTAGCATCCGTCCCTGCCGGGATCCACCGGCGCGAGGGGAGACACCGATGCGACGTTCGCTCCATACCCCGCTGGCCATCCTGCTCGCCGGGCTGCTGGCCCCCGCATTCGCCGCCGAACCACCGGCGACACCGGCGTCCGCCGACCAGCAGGCAATGATGGCCGCCTGGCAGAAGGCCGCGACGCCCGGGGCCCAGCATGCGCAGCTGGCCGAGCACTTCCAGGGCGCCTGGACCACCAGGATGTCGATCTGGATGGAACCCGGCGCCGAGCCCGTGACCGAAACCGGCACCGCCACGTTCGCGCCCATCCTGGGCGGACGGCAGTTGCGCATGGAGTACAAGGGCAGCTTCATGGGCATGCCGATGGAAGGCGTCGGCCTCTCCGGCTACGACAACACGCGGGCCAGGTACACCAGCGTCTGGAACGACAACATGTCCACCAGCACGATGGTGTCCACCGGCGACTACGATCCGGCCACGCGTACCTACACCTACGTCGGCGAGATGGCCGATCCGATGAAGGACGGCAAGCTCATGGCAGTGCGGGAAACCATCCGCATCGTCGACGCGGACCATTTCGTCATGGAGATGTTCGAAGCGCACGACGGCGAAGAGGTCCGGACGATGCAGATCGAGTACGCGCGCGCCGGCGACTGAGGCCACCATCCGGGCCCGCGCCCGACCGACGCGGCAGGTCGACCCGCCCAGGCGACGCCCGGCCGTCGCCGGGGCGGTTTGCCGCACTGCACAAACTGTGCTCTATTCGAAGTCGCCTGCGGCGCCGGGCGACGCGGGCGACTCGCGCGCCGCGCCGCAGCCAGTCCAGAGGGCGGCGACGATGCGAACTTCACGCAGGACGGGGCTGTACGACCCCCGCGACGAACGCGACAGCTGCGGCTTCGGCATGGTCGCGCGCGTCCAGGGCGCCCCCGAGCGTGCCGTCGTCGACCATGCGCTGGCCGCGCTCGCCCGCATGTCGCATCGCGGCGGCGTCTCCGCCGATGGCCTGTCGGGGGACGGCTGCGGTGTCCTCCTGGCCGGCGTCGACGCCTTCGTCCGCCGCATCGCCGGCGAGGCCGGGGTCACGCTCGACCCCGTGCTGCCCTGCGCCGCGGGCATGGTGTTCCTGCCGCACGACGCAACCCGCGCCGATGCCTGTCGCCAGCACCTCGCCGATGCGTTGCGCGTGGCGGGCGTGGAGGTGGCGGGCTGGCGCGTGGTGCCCGCGGATGCGGGCGCCTGCGGCCTGCTCGCGCGGCGGACGATGCCACGCATCGAGCAGGTGTTCACGCAGGCAAGCAGCGCGGACCTCGACGCGTTCGAGCGCGCCCTGTACCTGGGCCGGCGGCACGCCGAAGTGGCGCTGCAGGACGAGGCCGATGTCTACGTGGTCGGCCTGTCAGCGCACGTCCTCGGCTACAAGGGCATGGTGCTGGCCGACCGGCTCGGCACGCTGTTCCCGGACCTCGTGCGCCCCGACCTCGCGGCGCGCGCGGTGGTCTTCCACCAGCGGTTTTCCACCAACACCCTGCCGCGCTGGCGGCTGGCGCACCCGTTCCGCCGCCTGGCCCACAACGGCGAGATCAACAGCATCGAGGGCAACCGGCGCTGGGCCCAGGCCCGCCGCGGTGTCTGGCGTTCGCCGCTGCTCGACGTCAGCGGCTTCGAGTCGCCGGTGGCGATGCAGGGCTCGGATTCGCAGTCGCTCGACAACATGCTCGAGTGGCTGCTGCTGGGTGGAATGGACCTACCCAAGGCGATGCGCATCCTGGTGCCACCGGCGACACAGTCGCTGGAGTACAAGGACGCCGACCTCGCCGCGTTCTACGAGTACTACGCGATCAACTCCGAGCCCTGGGACGGACCCGCCGGCCTGGTGACCTGCGACGGCCGCCACGCGGCCTGCGCACTCGACCGCAACGGCCTGCGCCCGGCGCGCTGGACCGTTGGCCACGACGGCCTGTTCGTGGTGGCGTCGGAAACCGGCGTGGTCGATTTCGCCGCCGCCGACGTCGCCGCCAAGGGCAAGCTCGGCCCCGGCGAGATGATCGCGATCGACCTCGCGCGCGGCGTGCTGCTCGACAGCGACGCCATCGACGCCATCAACCGCGCGCGCGCGCCGTACAAGCAGTGGCTCAAGCAGGGGATGACCTACCTGCACACCGAACTCATCGATCCGGCGCTTGCCGACGCACCGTTCGACGCCGACACCCTGCTGGGCTTCCAGAAGCTGTTCCAGCTGACGCGCGAGGAGCAGGAGTCCGTGCTGCGTCCGCTGGCCGAGACCGAGCAGGAAGCCACCGGCTCCATGGGCGACGACGTGCCGATGGCGGTGCTCAGCCGGCGCATCCGGCCGCTGTACGACTGCTTCCGCGAGGCCTTCGCGCAGGTGACCAACCCGCCCATCGACCCGTTGCGCGAGTCCTGCGTGATGACGTTGGCCACGCAGATCGGACGCGAGGGCAACCTGTTCGAGGACACGCCCGGCAACGTCGACCACGTGGTGCTCAACTCACCGGTGCTGTCGCAGCGCAAGCTCAACCAGCTGCTCGCGCTGCCCCGCTTCTCCGGCCGCCATCGCTTCCTCGGGCTGTTCTTCGACGCGGACGAGTCGCTGCCGGCGGCGCTTGCGCGGCTGTGCGCCGAGGCCGAGGCGGCCGCACGCGATGGCATCGAGCTGCTGGTGCTGAGCGACCGTCGCCCGCGGCGGGGTGCGGCGCCGGTGCATGCGCTGCTGGCCACCGGCGCGATCCACCAGCACCTCGTGCGCGCAGGCCTGCGCTGCGAGGTGAACCTGGTCGTCGAGACCGGCACCGCGCGCGATCCGCACCACTTCGCCTGCCTGATCGGCTTCGGCGCCACCGCGGTCTATCCCTACCTCGCCTACCAGACGCTGCACGCACTCGGGCGCCGCGACATCCTCGGCGGCAGGGGCGCGGGCGAGCCGTTGCAGATCGGCCGCAGCTACCGTCGCGGGGTCAAGAAGGGCCTGCTCAAGATCCTGTCGAAGATGGGCATCGGCAGCATCGCGAGCTACCGCGGCGCGCAGCTGTTCGAGATCGTCGGGCTGGACGCCGCGGTGGTGGCCACCTGCTTCGACGGCACGCCCTCGCGCATCGGCGGCGCCGGCTTTGCGCGCCTGGAAGCCGACGCGCGCGCCCTCGCGGCGCATGCCTGGGACGAGAACGCGCTGCCGGAGAGCGGCGGGCTGCTGCGCTTCGTCCACGGCGGCGAGTACCACCAGTTCAACCCGGACGTGGTGACCTCGCTGCAGCGCGCGGTGCGCAGCGGCCTGCGCGAGGACTGGCGCGTCTACTCCGGCCACGTCGACACCCGGCCGCCAGCGGCGCTGCGCGACCTGCTGCAGCTGCAGACGGCCGCAGCGCCCCTGGCCCTGGACGACGTCGAGCCGGTGTCGGCGATCGTGCGCCGCTTCGACTCCGCCGCGATGAGCCTCGGCGCGCTGTCGCCCGAGGCGCACGAGGCACTCGCGATCGCGATGAACCGGCTGGGCGGCCGCAGCAATTCCGGCGAGGGCGGCGAGGACCCGGCGCGCTACCACGACGAGCGCCGCAGCGCGATCAAGCAGGTGGCCTCCGGGCGCTTCGGGGTCACCCCGGAGTACCTCATCAATGCCGACGTTCTGCAGATCAAGATCGCGCAGGGCGCCAAGCCCGGCGAGGGCGGCCAGTTGCCGGGCAGCAAGGTCGACGCGCTGATCGCGCGCCTGCGCCACGCCAGTCCCGGCATCGGCCTGATCTCGCCGCCGCCGCACCACGACATCTATTCGATCGAGGACCTGGCGCAGCTGATCTTCGACCTGCGCCAGGTCAACCCGCGCGCGCTGGTCTCGGTGAAGCTGGTGTCGCACGCGGGCGTCGGCACCATCGCCGCCGGCGTGGTCAAGGCCGGCGCGGACCTGGTGACCATCTCCGGCCACGACGGCGGCACCGGCGCCAGCCCGCTGGGCTCGATCCGCTACGCCGGCGTGCCGTGGGAGCTGGGGCTGTCCGAAGCGCGCCAGGCGCTGCAGGCCAACGACCTGCGCGCGCGCGTGCTGCTGCAGGCCGATGGCGGGCTCAAGACGGGTCTCGACGTGGTCAAGGCGGCGCTGCTCGGCGCCGACAGCTTCGGCTTCGGCACCGCTCCGATGATCGCGCTCGGCTGCAAGTACCTGCGCATCTGCCACCTCAACAACTGCGCCACCGGCGTCGCCACCCAGGACGCGCACCTGCGCGCCAACCACTTCACCGGCCTGCCGGAGCGCGTCGAGTGCTATTTCCGCAACGTCGCCGAGGACGTGCGCGAATGGCTGGCACTGCTGGGCGCGCCGTCGCTGGACGCGGTCATCGGGCGCACCGACCTGCTGCGCCAGGTGGAGGCGGTGCCGCGCGCGCATGTCGACATCGACCTGTCGCGCCTGCTGCAACGCGACCCCGCGCAGCCCGGCGCGTACTGCGGCGCGCCGGCGCTGCAGCCCTCGCCAGCCGGGCTCGCCGCCACACTCGACGCCGACCTCGCCGACGCCATCGAGCATGCGCGCGGCGGCGACTTCGCGTACGCCATCCGCAACACCGACCGCAGCATCGGCACCCGCGTGTCCGGCGCCATCGCCCGGCGCCATGGCGACAACGGCATGGCGGATGCGCCGATCACGCTCCGCCTCGCCGGGACCGCAGGGCAGAGCTTCGGCGCCTTCAACGCCGGCGGCCTGCACCTGGAACTCGACGGGGACGCCAACGACTACGTCGGCAAGGGCATGGCCGGCGGCCGCATCGTGCTGCGGCCGCCGTCGGGCAGCGGCTTCGAGACCCGGCACACCCCGATCCTGGGCAACACCTGCCTGTACGGCGCCACCGGCGGCGAACTGTACGCCGCCGGCCGCGCCGGCGAGCGCTTCGCGGTGCGCAACTCGGGTTCGGTCGCGGTGGTGGAGGGCGCGGGCGACCATTGCTGCGAGTACATGACCGGCGGCACCGTGGTCGTCCTCGGCCGCACCGGGCTCAACTTCGGCGCCGGCTTCACCGGAGGCCTGGCCTACGTGCTCGACCTCGACCGCGACTTCGTCGACCGCTACAACCACGAGCTGATCGACATCCTGCGGGTGACGCCGGAGAACCTGGACAACCACCGCCAGCACCTCACCGACCTGATCTCCGCCCACGCACGCCTGACACGCAGCGCATGGAGCGCGTGCATCCTCGACGAGTTCCGCGACTACCTCGGCCGCTTCTGGCTGGTGAAGCCCAAGGCCGCGAGCCTGGAGGCGCTGGCCACCGAGCTCAGGCGCGCCGCATGAGCCGCACCCGCGCCTTCCAGTTCCTCGAGGTCCCGCGCGACATGCCGCGGCGGATCCCGCTCGACCTGCGCACCGGTGGCGACTGGAACGAGCTCTACGGCCGCTTCGACCCCGCCGACGCCGCGCACCAGGCCGGGCGCTGCCTCGACTGCGGCAACCCCTATTGCGCGTCGAAGTGCCCGGTGCACAACGACATCCCGCGCTGGCTGGCGCTGGTCGAGGAAGGCCGGGTGCTGGAGGCCGCGGTGCTGGTGCACGAAACCAACCCGCTGCCTGAGATGTGCGGCCGCGTGTGCCCGCAGGACCGCCTGTGCGAAGGCGCGTGCACGCTGGAGGACGGCTTCGGCGCGGTCACCATCGGGGCGGTCGAGAAATACATCGTCGATGCCGCGGTCGCCCAGGGCTGGCGTCCGGACCTGTCGCGCGTCGTGCCCACGGGCAGGCGGGTCGCGGTCATCGGCGCCGGCCCTGCCGGCCTGGCCTGCGCCGACCGCCTCGCCCGCGCCGGCATCGCCGCCACCGTGTTCGACCGCTACGAGCAGATCGGCGGGCTGCTGCAGTTCGGCATCCCCGGCTTCAAGCTCGACAAGGCGGTGATCGCCACGCGGCGCGTGGTGCTCGAGGGCATGGGGGTGGCGTTCCGGCTGGGCGTGGAGGTCGGGCAGGACGTCACGATCGAGGCGCTCCTGGCGGAGTTCGACGCCGTGTTCCTGGGCCTGGGCGCGTACCGCTACACCGATGGCGGCCTGCCGGGGCAGGACCTCGGCGGTGTGCTGCCGGCGCTGCCGTTCCTGGTCCACAACGGGCGCATCGTCACCGGCACCGATCCCGTCGGGCGGCCCATCGCCGGCTGGGAGGACCAGGTCGCGCTGCCCGAACTGCGGGGGAAGCGCGTGGTGGTGCTGGGCGGCGGCGACACCGGCATGGACTGCGTGCGTTCGGCCGTGCGCCTGGGCGCGGCCAGCGTGCAGTGCGTCTACCGGCGCGACGAGGCGAGCATGCCCGGCTCGGCGCGCGAGGTGGCCAATGCCCGCGAGGAAGGCGTCGGCTTCCTGTTCAACCGCCAGCCCGTGGCGATCGAGAGCGCCGACGGCACCCGCGCCACCGCCGTGCGCGTGGTCGAGACCCGGCCGGGCCCGCCGGATGCGCGCGGCCGGCGGGTGGCGGACACGGTCGCGGGCAGCGAGTCCTCGATCGCGGCCGACGTGGTGATGATCGCGTTCGGGTTCGCCCCGGATCCGCCGGCCTGGTTGCAGGCGACGGGGGTCGACGCCGGCCCGGACGGGCGCCTGCGACTGGCGCCCGGGGCCCTGCCCTACCAGACCGCGCACCCGCGCGTGTTCGCTGGCGGCGACCTGGTGCGGGGTGCCGACCTGGTGGTGACCGCGGTCCGCGAGGGCCGCGATGCCGCGGGTTCGATCGCGCGCGCGCTCGGCGTGCGACCGCCCGCCTCGCTGCACGACTGAGCGCCTGGCCGCACCGGCGTCGAGGTTGAATCAACCGCAACCGGCGCCGTCCCCAGGGTTCCCCGGCACCGGATCCGCGCGCAAGATGCCGCCATGCACGCCGTGACCGCCCGCTTGTCCACCGCCCTGCTGGCAGTTGCACTGTCCGCGCCTGCCGCGGCGCAGCCGGCGGACAACCTCGTCCTCTACCGCTGCACCGCTGCCGGTGGCGCGCTCGCGATCAGGAGCGAGCCCTGCCTGGCCGGCGAGCGGCAGGAGGTCATGTCGATGGTGCGGCCGAAGGATGCACCCGCGCCGCCCACGCCCGCCGCCACCTCGGGACCAGCGCCGATCGCGCCGGCACCCGCGGCGCCCACGGTGCTGGTGGTCCGCGACCCGCGGCCGCTGTACGAGTGCGTGCGGCCCGATGGCAGCACCTACGAGAGCGGGACCGGCGACGGCGACCCGCGCTGGGTCCCGCTGTGGACCCTGGGTGTCCCCGCCGGCGACGGGTACTACGCCAACAGCGGGCTGCGGCCCGCGGGCCGTACGTCGCCCGCGTCCACCGACCTCAGTGCGCCACCGACGTCGGGCATCAGCGTCCCGCCAGCGCACGAGCGCCCGGTGCAGCGTCCGCCGCCGCGGCAGCCGGAGGGTCGCGGCCATGGGCGCGGGCGCGGCTACGGGTACGGCGGCTACGGCGCCGGCACCTGGGTCCGCGACGAATGCCATGCGCTGCCGCAGGGCGAGGTCTGTGCGCGGCTGGTCGACCGCCGCGAGGCACTGCGCACGCGCTTCTTCAACGCCCAGCAGCGCGAGCGCGATACCCTGCGTGTCGAGGAGCGCGGGCTCACTGCCCGCCTCGCCCAGGATTGCGGAGTGCGTTGATGCGGATGTGGTGGATGGCCCTGGCCGGGCTGGTGGTCCTTGGCGCGGGCACTGCGCTGCCGGTGCACTCGCAGGTGGTCATCTACCGCTGCACCGACGCCAGTGGCGCGCTCACCATGCAGAACGACGAGCCGTGCCCGAAGGGCACCCGCGAAGAGCGCACGGTCGTGGAACCGGCACCGGCGCTGCCTGCGTACATCCCCACCACGCCACCGCCGCAGCCGGTCACGCCGGTCGCGGCCCCCGGGCCGACGGCGCCGTCGGGCCTTGTCGCGGCCGTGCCATCCGCGCTCGCCGACGCCGACCGTCTGCCGCCGCCACCGATCTACCGCTGCAACACCTGGGACAACGACAGCTACCTGAGCGAGGATCCGGAGCCGAAGCCACGCTGCGTGCGCCTGGAGACCACCGGCCTCGGCGGCGACCCGGCGATGGGCGCCGGCGCGGCCTGCGAGATGAAGTACGACCAGTGCGAGCGCGTCGGCGACGCCGCCGCCTGCGACGGCTGGCGGCACCGCCAACGCGAGGTGGAATCCGGCTGGCGCCACGCGAAGGGCGACGACAAGGCACCGCTGCAGGAGGAGTTCCTGCGCGTGGGGCGGATCCTCGCCGACACCACCTGCGGCGTCGGCGGCGCCTCCGGGTCCCGGTAGCGACGCCGCATCCCTGGCGGTCGGCCGCGACCGCACCGGTTGGCGCCCGCGAAAAGGGCGGCCGCCGCCGTCAGGCTTCGAACACGCCGCCCGCCGCGGGGTCGTCGACGATGGCATGCGGCACGAAGCGCGACGTGTCCTGCGTCACCAGCGTCGCGTCCTCGCGCATGCCGATGCCGCAGGCGCGGTCGGCCACGATCCAGCTGCCCACCAGCGGGTAGTGGCCATCGAACGCCGGCAGTGGGTGGAACGCCTGCAGGATGGACGGGCCGCCGCCGTAGGGCCCATCGGTCGCGATGCGCGCGCCATCGGCGGTGGTGATTTCGATGTTGGCACCCTCGCGCGAGAACAGCGGCTTGCGCACGAACCCCCGCGGTGGCGGCAGCGACGCATCGCCATCGTCGAACCGCGCCTCCAGCAGGTTCGGATGCCCGCGGTGGCGCTCCCACAGGAGCGGCAGCACGCCCTTGTTGCTGAGGATCGCCTTCCATGGCGGCTCCAGCAGCTGCATGGTGTCGGCGACCAGCTTCGGCCCGAAGGCCTCCTCCATCATGAACTCCAGCGGGTAGAGCTTGAACAGCGTCTGGATCACGGTGTCTTCGGCATCGGTGAACCAGCCGTCGGCACTGATGCCGATGTCTTCGACCGCGACCAGCGCGGTGTCGATGCCGGCCTGGTGCGCGCAGTCGCGCATGTACAGCACCGTCGCCTGGTCCTCCTCCGACTCGCGCACCGCGGCGAAGTGCACGCGCGCGCCGATGCGCTGCTGCATGGCCAGCGTCGCGAAGGTTTCGCAGAGGGCCTCCTGAATGCTGTTGTACTGGTCGCTGCCGGCCGGCAGCGCACCCGCGGCGACCTGCTGCTCCAGCCACAGCCACTGGAAGTACGCCGACTCGTACAGCGAGGTCGGGGTGTCGTAGTTGAGTTCGTAGAGCTTCGCCGGGCCATGGCCGTCGTAGGCGAGGTCGATGCGGCCGTAGAGGTGCGGGTCGCCATTGCGCCAGGACGCGGCGATCCAGTCCCAGTACATCGGCGGCACGTGCAGCCTCGACAGCAGCGCCTCGCTGCCGACGACCTCGTCCACCAGCGCCATCGCCATGTCGTGGATCTGCTGGCTCGGCGCCTCCAGCGCGTCCTCGACCTGGCGGAGGCCGAAGGCGTAGTACGCGGACTCGTCCCAGTACGTGGCGCCGTCGATGGTGTGGAAGTGGAAGCCCAGCGCCTCGGCCTGCTGCCTCCAGTCGGCACGCGGCGCGATCGGGATGCGTCGCACCGTCAGCCGCCGCCGCGCGAGCCGAACGCGCCGCGTGCCGCCGCGCGCGAGCCGAAGCCCGAGCGCGACACGGTGATGGCGCGCTGCGGGGTGGCGATGCTGCCGCGGCGGCCGGTGACCGGCCCGGTCTGGCGGCTGACGGCGGTGCCGCCGGCGTTGATGTAGCCGCCGCGGTAGTCGCGGTACAGGGGCGCGCCGCCGGCCACCCCGCGGTAGCCGGTGTTGGAGAAGCCCCCGCCCAGCGCGTAGCCGAGCAGGAACCCGCCCATCGGCGGCACGTAGCTGGTGCGCCCGTTCTCCTGCACCACCTCGCAGGTGCCGAAGTCCGCCTGGCACTGCACCCGGTCCTCGAACCGCGGCGCCACCTGTGCGTGCTTCGCCTGTGCCTCGCGATACGCGGCCTCGCACTGCGCGACGTCGACCTGCTGCGCACGGCAGTCCTCGATCGACCGCAGCACCACGCCGGTGGGCTCGGTATCGCAGGCGACGAGCCCCGCGGGCATCGCCACCGCCATCAGCGTGAGCCGGAGGTTGCTGGAACGCTTCTTCATCGCAGGCTCCTCATGGCGTGATCGCCGCGGCGTTGACCAGGCCCATGCTGATGGCGATCGCGGCGCTGAAGATGCCGGCCGACACCACGTTGTCGTCGATCTGCTTCGACAGGGTGCCGCTGGCCACCCGCGCCACCAGGAACGCCAGCACCTGCACCACCGCGGCCACCAGGCCCCAGATCACCGCGTCGAGGAGGCTGACGGAATGGCTGATCGCGGAATGCACCGGCAGCGCCAGGCCGACGAGGCTGCCGCCGAAGGCGATCGCGGCGGCGGTGTTGCCTGCGCGGATCAGCCGGATCTCGCTGTGCGGCGTCACCAGCAGCACGATGGCGGCGGCGGCGAACAGCACCGCGAGGCCGACGCCGAAATAGGTGAGGAAGGCGAGGAAGCTGTCGAGGGTAATGGCCTGTTGCATGGGGATCCTTGTCCGGCGCCGCGGCGCCTCAGGTGATGTCGAGGTCGGCGGTGGTGAGCTCGACGCCGACGGAGTAGGTGACGCTGAAATCGCTGGGGCCCGAGTCCTCGGCCGAGACCAGCAGCAGCTCCTGGCGCGCGAGTTCCGGCACGTCGCGGCTGTAGAGCATGGCGTAGTGGGTGAGGTCGTCGTCGCGGCGCGGCGGCTGGTGCCGGTACAGCACCTCGTCGTAGACCATGGCGGGGATGCGTGCGTCGCCCGCGGTCGACGGCGTCGCCCGCTGCCAGCGGTGGCCGGCGTAATCGATGCCGGCGTCGCCCAGGTGGGCGTGGTCCATCGCGAAGCGCTGGAACGCGGCCTTGTCGGGCGGGTTGACGGTTTCGTGGAAGACGAAGGCCTGGATGCCGTCGACGTCGCCGGCGACGGTGCTCACCTGCAGGAACGCGTCGTCGTCGAGGTAGAAGCGGTGCAGCGCGTAGCCGTCGCCCAGGTCGACGTGGCCGTAGCAGGGCACGCCCTGGTAGCCGGCGGGCAGCTCCGCGGTCATCGCGCCCGGGGCCACCGTATACATGGTGCGGTCGAACTGGACGCGGCTGCCGATGCGCAGGCCGAGCGGCAGGGCGTGCGCGAGCGCGCCGGGAGCCGGCAGCGCCGGCGCCGGCGGGCGCCGGCCGAGCAGCCTGTCCAGCAGCCCCATCGCCCTACTTGCGCTTGTCGAACAGCGACTCCGCCGCCAGCAGCTTCTGGCGCTCGGCGTCGGAGCCGTCCTCGAGCAGCACCGCGTCCTGCGGCTTGCGGAAGCGCTCGAGGATACCGTCGACGTTGGACGGGTCGTGCACCAGCCCGGCTTGGGCCAGGCGCGACTTCAGGTCGCCGTCGCCGGTCTCCTGCTCGAGCTGCTTCGCGGCCTCGAAGCGCGCGCCCTGTTCTTCCTGGCGCTGCTTGATGCGTTCCAGCGAATCGAGCGCGGTGCCGATCTTGCTGTTGGCGCCCGAATGCCGCGCCGACACCGCCGACTGCGCGCGCTGCACGGCTTCGGTGGCCTTGACCGTGTCGATCTGCTGCTTCAGGCGCGTGAGCTGGGTCTCGGTGCTGCGGATGGCGGTCTTCAGCGAGCCGATGCTGGCGTCCAGCGACTGCACGTTGTCGGCTTCCGCCTGCAGGTCGCGCTCGACGTCGGACAGCTTGGTCGCGACCTCGCGCGCCAGCGCCTCGTCGCCCTTGGCCAGCGCGCCCTGCACGTAGCCCTCGTACTCGCGGCGCTTGTCGAGCAGCGCGCTGCCGCGGTTGGCGGCCAGCTGGCGCTGCGCCATCACCTTGGTCAGCTCCTGCTTGGACTTGGCCAGCTCGGAGGTGCTGTCGCGCAGCTCCTGGTCGAGGATGCGGATGGCGTTCTTGTCGACCACGGCCTGGCCGGCCTCGTTGGCCGTGCCGCGGAACAGGGTCAGGATCTTGGCGAGGATGCTCATGCGGTCACCAGGTACGTCTGCAGGGTTTCGATGGCGTCGATGGCGTTGACGCCCAGGGTGCGGATCTCGTGGACGATCTGCCCGCCCGTGGAGTCTGCCGACAGCTCGCCGAAGACCACGTAGACGTCCTGGTCGTCGACGGTGGCGAGGCCGAGGTTCGACAGCGGGTTGAGCGGGTTCAGGCGCATGCACGCGTCGTTGAACGCGGCGCGGTCGCGCACCTGGTCGGCGGTGACCAGCGGCGTCGAGCAGTAGATCTGGTGTTCGCTGGCGACCAGCGTCACCTCGAGGTCGCCGGCGTCGTCCAGCACCACCTGCAGCGTGGTCTGCTCGTCGTCGAGGGTGGCGACGCGGTCGGCGCCGAAGGCCTCGGCGAGCGTCTGGTGCAGGGTTTCACGGGTCCAGTGCGGCATGGAGGGTGTGTCCTGGGGGGGAATGCCCAGTATGAAGCAATGGCCGCCCGGCACCCCGGGAGACCGGGCGGGAGCGGCCATGGCCGCGAGCTCCTGGCGGAAAGCTCGCCGGGGTGCCGGCTCGCACGGGGCTGGCCGCCCGCTCAGAACCCGTACTGCAGGAACCCGCCGTCCACCGACAGGCACTCGCCGGTGATGTAGCCCGCGGCCGGCAGGCACAGGAACGCCACCGCCGCCGCGACTTCCTCCGGCTCGCCGATGCGGCCCATGGGCGTGCGCATCAGCACCTCGTCGAGGTAATCGGGGTCCGCAAGCTTGGCCGAGGTGCGGCGCGTACGGATGTACCAGGGCGCCACCGCGTTCACGCGTACGCCGTCCTCGGCCCACTCGCAGGCGAGGTTGCGGGTCATCTGGTGCATCGCCGCCTTGGTCATGCCGTAGGGCGAGCCGCTGCGCACGTGGGTCTCGCCGGAGACGCTGCCGACGTTGACGATGCACGAGGACGCGTGCTGCACCAGCAACGGGTGCGCATAGCGGCTGAGTTCGAAGGCGCTGAACAGGTTGACCTCGAAGATCTCCCGCCATTCGTCCTCGGTGTAGTCCACCGATGCCTTGCTCAGGTTGCCGCCGGCATTGTTGACCAGGATGTTGAGGCCCTCGCCCTGGTCCTCGATCCAGTCCAGCAGCTCCCGGCGCTGCTCGTCGTCGGCGACGTCGGCGATGAACGCCCGGACCTCGCCCCCGGGCACGGCCTCGGCGAGTTCGTCGCGCGCGGCCTCCAGCGCATCGCCGTCGCGCGCCGCGATCAGGACCCGGGCGCCGAAGCCCAGCAACTCGCGCGCGATCGCGCGGCCGATGCCGGCGCTGCCGCCGGTCACCAGGGCGAGTTGTCCGTCGAGGCGCCAGCGCTGCGGATCCATGTCCGGTCCCGTTCGTCAGGTGGGGCGTAGCATAGCGGCACCGACCGAATGGAGCCGCCGCCATGTCGACGATCCCCTCCGTCCACCGCGCCTGGTGTCCCCGCCCTGCCCTGCTGCTGGCCCTGGCCGTCGCCGCGGCCGGCTGCACCAAGCCCACGCCGCCGCCCACCGAGCAACCGCCGGAACCGCAGGCGACTGAACTGCGCGACGCGATCCAGGCGCCGATCGAGCGCGCGCGGGCGGTGGAAGGCGCCGTGCAGGACGCCGCCGACGCGCAGCAGTCGGCGATCGACGCCGCCGGCGGGTGATGCGCCCGTCGTGCGTTCCGACATACTTCACGCTCTTCCCGGGCGTGGCCGCATGACCAGACGCATCCTCTGCTACGGCGAACTCCTGCTCCGCCTTGGCGCTCCGGGCCGCGAGCCATTGCTGCAATCGCCCCTGTTCAATGTCCATGTCGGCGGGGCCGAGGCCAATGTCGCGGTGTCGCTGGCGCGCTTCGGCCATGCCGCGGCGGTCGCCAGTACCGTCCCCGAGAACGCCCTGGGCGAGGCCGCGGTCGCCGAGCTTCGGCGCCACGGCGTCGACACCCGTGCGGTGCGTCGCGCGCCGGGACGCATGGGCCTGTATTTCCTCGCCACCGGTGCCGGCCTGCGCCCGAGCAGCGTGCTCTACGACCGCGCCGGCACCGCGTTCGCCGCCGCTGGCGCAGGCGCCTACGACTGGCCCGCGCTGCTGCACGGCGTCGACTGCCTGCACCTGTCGGGGATCACGCCGGCGCTGGGCCAGGCGACCGCCGACGCCGCGCTGGCGGCCGCACGTGCGGGCCGCACGGCGGGCGCGCTGGTGTCGTTCGACGGCAACTTCCGCGAAAAACTGTGGGCGTGCTGGGACGCCGAGCCCGCGCCGATCCTTCGTGCGCTGCTGGCCGAGGCGGACATCGCCTTCGCCGACCACCGCGACATCGCGGTGGCGCTGGGAGCCGATGAAGGCGGCGGCGCCCATGCCCCGGTCGAGGAACGCATTGCCGCCGGCGCCGCACGCGCGTTCGCCGCCTTCCCCCACCTGCGCCGGATCGCGACTACGCTGCGCACCCAGCAGAGCGTCGACCACCACGCCCTCGGCGCCATCCTCCTCGACCGCGACGGGCGCGTCGAACGGGCACCCGACCGCGACCTGCCCGGCATCGTCGACCGCATCGGCGCCGGCGATGCCTTCGCCGCCGGCGTGCTGCACGGGATCCTCGGCGGCCGCAGCGATCGCGACAGCCTGCAGTTCGGGCTGGCCGCGTCGTGCCTCAAGCATTCGCTGCCGGGCGATGCCAGCCTGGCGGGCCTCGACGAGGTCGAAGCCCTCGTCGGCGGCGCGCGCCTCGACGTGCGCCGCTGACGCCCCGCGGCGCCGCGCGTGCGGCGCCGCGGCGCTTCAGCTCAGAACGCGCAGAGGCAGTGCGCGAATGCCTTGACCGGTGCGGCGCCCGGCGCCATGGCACGCTCCAGGAACTGCAGGTCGCGCTCCACCGCCGGCACCAGCGCCGCGAGGACGCCACGGCCGAGGCTGGCATCCTGCAGCAGCGCCACGCCGATGCGGCTGCCGGCGAAGCCGGCGAAGAAGCGCTCGAACGGCGTCGCCGGGCGTTCGACGTAGCGCACGCGCCAGGCCTCGGGCTTGCCGAGTTCGGCGCGCGTCGCGGCGTCGTCGATGGCCGCCTGGATGCCGCCGAAGGCGTCCACCAGGCCGTGTTCGCGCGCCTGCGCGCCGCTCCACACGCGGCCACGCGCCACCGCATCCACCTGCGCCACCGGCTTGCCGCGCGCGGCGGCGACCTTGCCGGTGAAATCGCGGTAGCCGCGCTCGATCACCGCCTGGATCACCTGCCCCACTTCCGGCGCCAGCGGCCGGGTGATGTCGAACGCGCCGGCGAAGCGCGTGGTGCCGACGCCGTCGGTGCGCACGCCAATCTTCTCCAGCGTGCGCGGGATCGTCGGGATCATGCCGAAGATGCCGATGGACCCGGTGATCGTGGACTCGTCGGCGTAGATGCGGTCGGCATCCATGCTGATCCAGTAGCCGCCGGAGGCGGCGAGGTCGCCCATCGACACCACCACCGGCTTGCCTGCGGCCTTGAGCGCGACCACCTCGCGGCGGATCTGCTCCGACGCGAAGACCTCGCCTCCTGGCGAATCCACGCGCAGCACCACGGCCTTCACATGTTCGTCGTCGCGCGCGTCGCGCAGCAGCGCCGCGGTGGACTCGCCACCGATGGTGCCGGGCGGCTGCTCGCCGCCGGTGATCTGGCCTTCCGCCACCACCACCGCGACCTGCGGCCGCAGGTCGGTGGCCGTTGCCTGGACGACATGGGCGAGGTAGTTCTCCAGCGTGACCGCGCGGAAGCCGCCGTCCGCGTCCTCGTCGGCGACCCCGCGCTCGGCCAGCAGCGCCTCGACTTCCTCCTCCGTCTTCAGGCCGTCGACCAGCCTGCGGTCGAGCGCGTACTTCGCGAGGTCGCCGCCGGCGGCCACGATGTCCTGCGGCAGGGTCTCGATGTCGGCCGCGAGCTTCGCGGGGGCCACGCCGCGGGCCTTGCCGACATCGCCCAGGAAGCGCTGCCAGACGTCGTTCATCCAGAACAGGTCGGCCTCCTTGGCCTCCGGCGACGCGGCATCCAGCACGTAGGGCTCCACCGCGGACTTGTACTCGCCGACCTTGAACACGTGCACGTCCACGGCGAGCTTGTCCTGCAGGCCCTCGCGGTAGTACTGCCGGTAGCGGCCGAGGCCTTCCAGCAGCAGCCCGCCCTGCGGGTCGAGGTAGACCTCGTCGGCCTCCGCGGCCAGCCGGTACTGGGACTGCTCGAAGTAGTTGCCGAACGCGACCACCTGCTTGCCCGCGGCGCGCACGCGCGCGATCGCGGCGGCGACCTCGCGGATCGAGGCGTAGCCGGAGAAGGTCATGCGGTCGGTGCGCAGCAGCACGCGCTCGATGCGGGCGTCGGTGGCGGCGGCGTCGAGCGCACGCAGCAGGTCGCGCAGCTGCACCTCGCCCAGGCCGCGGCCCATGCTGTTGGCGATCGAGCGGCTGACGGGGTCGCTGCTGAACTGCTCCACCAGCGCGCCTTCGGGCGCGATCACCAGCGTCGTGCGCTCGAGCAGTGGCTTGACCCGGTCGCCCGAGGCCAGCGCCACCACGAACAGGAGCACGAGGAAGAAGAACAGCAGGTTGAACACCAGCCTGCGGGTGAAGTTCATCGCGTCCCAGGCGCCGACGAGGACGCGGGCAATCGGGCCGCGGCGGCGCGGTACGTTCATGGAAGCTCCAGCGGGGATTTCGGTCTGGGTGCAGTATCGGCCGCGCGGCGCGTGGCGTCATGCGCCATCGGTCACTCCGGCGCCGGTCCGCAGCGGATCGGCCGACGAGCGCCAGAACCGCGCCGCCATCAGCACCGCGGCGACGCAGAGCCCCGCGATCAGCCCCAGCCACATCCCGCGCGGGCCCCAGCCGAGCCACAGGCCGAGCCCTGCACCCAGCGGCATGCCGATGCCCCAGTAGGCCAGCGCTGCCAGGAACATCGGCACCCGCGTGTCCCTGAGCCCGCGCAGGGCGCCGGCCGACAGCACCTGGATGCCGTCGGGGAACTGGAACGCCGCCGCGTACAGCAGCAGCGCCGATGCCAGCGCCGCCACCGCGGCGTCGCGCGTGTAGATCGCCACGATCATGTCGTGGCCGGTGAGCAGCACCAGGCCGGACACCGCCTGCGTGCCCAGGACCAGCACCGCCCCGGCCCACGCCGCGCGGCGGATGCCGGCGGTGCCGCGACCGTTGCCGAGGGCATGGCCGACGCGGACAGTGGTCGCCTCGGCCACACCGAACGGCACCATGAAGCACAGGCTGGCGACGTTGATCGCGATCTGGTGCGCCGCCGCCTCCAGCCCCCCCAGCCGGCCGATGAGGAGTGCGGTGACGATGAAGAGGCTGCCTTCCATGGTCACGGTGACGCCGATCGGCAGCCCGGTCGCGAGCAATCCACGGATCGGCTGCCAACGCGGCGGGTCGAACCTGTCGAACAGGCGCAGGTACGCGAAGCGCCGCGAGCGCGCCAGGTAGATCGCGAACGCAAGCGCCTGCAGCCACATCATCGCGGCCGAGGCGTGGCCCAGCCCGGCGGCGCCGCGCCCGGTCAGGCCCAGGCCGCCGAACGCGAACAGGTAGCCGAGCGGCGCCAGCACCAGCAGGCCGCCGAAGCCGAACAGCATGGTCGGCAGCGTCCAGTACAGGCCGTCGCTGAGGTAGCGCATCGCGTAGTACAGGGTCAGCGCGGGGACGCCCCAGCGGATGCCGTGCAGGAACCCGGCGGCGCCTGGCCGGATGTCGGCGGCGATGCCCATCGGCTCCAGCGCGAGCACCGCCAGGCTGAGGAACGCGAACAGCAGCACCCCCAGCCCCGCCGCCAGCCACAGCGCCTGGCGGAACAGCGGGCCGATCGCCTCGTGCCGGCCGCGTCCGTCCAGCTGCGACACGGCGGCCGGGACCGCCATCAGCGTGCCCATCGGGATCATCATCGGCAGCCAGAACAGCGCCGTGCCCACCGACACCGCGGCCAGCGTGGTGGTGCCATGGCGCCCGGCGATGACGCTGTCGACGAAGCCGATCAGGCCCGTCGCCAGGTGGCCCGCCGCGAGCGGGGCAGCGAGGAGCGCGGTGGTGCGTACCTCGTCGCGGAAGCGCGCCGGCGCGGGCATCGGGGAATGCATGTGCGGGTCCTGCGGCTGGCCGCCCGCACCGGTGCGCCGGCTGGCGCGCGATCGCGGGGGCCCGGTATCTTAGGGTGTTGCCCGGGGGAAGACGCATGACACGTACCGGCGAGGCGCCGACCGCCACCGTTCCCGAGACCGGGGCCACCTGCGGCAATTGCGGCACGCCCCTGCTTGGCCCCCACTGCCATGCCTGCGGGCAGCCCGTGCATGGGCTGGTGCGGCACTTCGGCAGCCTCGTCGGCGATGTCATGGACAGCGTGTTCAACCTCGATGCGCGCACGCCGCGCACGCTGTGGCCGCTGTTCCTGCGCCCGGGCCACCTCACCCTCGAGTACTTCGCCGGCCGTCGCGTGCGCTACGTGACGCCGGTCAGGCTGTTCTTCTTCCTCGCGATCGTGACGTTCTTCTTCGCGCAGCTGACCATCAGCGTCAAGGACGACACGCTCGACATCAACGCCGGTGCCGCCGGCACGGCGATCGCCGGCGCGACCACCGAGGAGGAGGTGCGCCGGCACGAGGACGCGGCGCTGGCGCGGATCGAGGCGGCGCGGGACACGCTCGATAAACGCACCGGCCGCCCGCGCATCGGGCCGGACCCGGCGCTGATCGCGACCGAGGCGGCGATCCGGTCGCAGGCGGCCGATCGCCTGGTCCAGCTGCGAGAGGCCGCGGCCGCGGGACAGCCACCGCCGCCACCGGCACAGTCGAACCAGATGGCCGACTTCTCGTTCACCGGCAAGCCCTGGCACCCGGTCGACAACCCGCTGCACATCGGCTGGCTGCCGGAGTTCGCGAATGCCTGGCTCAACCAGCAGGTGGGGCGCACGCAGAAGAACGTCACCCGGGTCCAGGAGGATCCCGACCTGTTCAAGGACGCGGCGCTGGGCGCGGTGCCGTCGACGCTGCTGCTGCTGCTGCCGGTGTTCGCGCTGATGCTGAAGCTCGCCTACGTCTTCAGGCGCAGGCTGTACATGGAGCACCTGATCGTGGCCCTGCACAGCCACGCCTTCCTGTGCCTGGCCATGCTGCTGCTGTTCGTCTCGCTTGCGCTGCAGCGCTGGCTGGCGCCCGACGGAGGTGCGCTGCACGTGCTGTTCGATGCGGTCGGCGTCGCGCTCTGGATCTGGATGCCCCTGTACCTGTTGCTGATGCAGAAGAGGGTCTACGGCCAGGGCTGGCCGATGACGCTGTTGAAGTACGCCGTCATCGGCAACTGCTACATCGTCCTGCTGTCGTTCGGCGCGGTGTTCACCGTGCTCGCCGGCCTGGTCTGGCTGTAGCGCTCAGGGGTCGACCTGGCGACGCAGCCAGGCCGCGCGCTGCTGCGCCGCCGTGGACAGCAGAGCGATGCGCAGCTCGTCGCGGCCCTGTGGCGGCGTGCGCTGGGCGAGGACGGCGAGATCGCCACGCGCGGCCGGCGTCAGCCGCCGCAGGGCCTCGATCATCGGCAGTCGCTGGTGCTCCGGCACCTGCGCCAGCAGTGGATGCAGCGCCGGATAGTCCGCACCGAGCGACGGCCCGAGGTGCCAGCCGTTCTGCTCGCTCGCGTCGAGCGCCGCGAACCGTGCGCGCAACGCGTCCTGCTCGTCGGCGGCCAGGCGCGCGAACGCATCCGCCGCCGCCCGCATCCGTCGCCGCTCGGCTTCCGGCAAGGCCTGCCACGCCTGTGCCGAGGCCCGGCGCGCCCTGCGCTCCACCGGCGGCAGCGCGTCCCAGTCGCGCAGCCGCGCCGCCAGCCGCTCACGCTGCGCCGGCGACAACGCCTGCAGGCGTGCCTGGCGCTCCGCCACCGCGTCGCGCTGCGCCTGCGGAAGCACCCGCAGCGCGTCCTCGACCGGCAGCGGCGCCTGCGCGGCGGTGGAGGCGGCGACAGCAAGAAGGGCCAGGATCGGCCAACGGTCAACGCGGCGCATCGCCACCTTCCTGCGTCGCGCCGGCATGCGCGGCGACGCCTTCCGCCACGGGCGGCAATTCGCCCTCGTCGGCGGCCTCCGTGCGCTGGGCGGCGTACCAGGCATGGAAACCGGCCTCCGCGGCCGCGGGCTCGCTGCCCGCGTCCAGCAGCAGGTCCAGGTCCGGGTGGCCGAGCAGCGCGACGTCGGCGCCGTAGGTCGCGGCCGGCGCCCCCGCCGGCGGCAGCGGCTCGGCCGTGATCGGCATGTCCGGATCCACCGGCAGGGTCGCGGGCAGGAAGGTCCAGCCCAGGGCCGCAAGCGTCGCCACCACGACCGCGACGAGGGCAGGCAGCCGCCAGCGTGCCGGCCCCGCGGAAGGCTCGGCAGGCGCCCGCGGCGCCGTGCGCCCGAGGAGCGCCTCCTCCCGCCCCTGTGCCAGGTGGCCGAGGCGGTCGGGCGGCAACGCGCGTATCGCGCCGAGGGCGGCGTCGCCCAGGGCATGCCAGGCGGCGACATCGGGAGCGCCGTCGGCCAGGCGCGGCAGGGCGCGCTGCAGCGCGAGGCGGTAGGTGGGGCGGGCCACGCCGAGGACGGCGGCGGCGTCCGCTTCACCCAGTCCCGCCGCGATCCGCAGCAGCAGCGCGGCGCGCGGGCCCATCTCGAGCTCGCGGAACAGCGCGAACCCCGGCGGCCACGACGGCGTCGCCGGGGTATCGCGCAGCGGTGGTGCCGCCAGCAGAAGAATCCAGAAGCGGCGTGGCCAGTCGCCGAACGGCGTCCGTGCCGCGACCAGGCGGAACGACCGCATGGCCGAGCGGAGGGCATCGTCGCCGACGCTCGCCGACCCGACCAGCAGCTCGGAGAAGACGGCCCCGCGGCGTTCCACGCCACGCAGGAAGGCGCTCAGCGCAGGGGCGGGCGCAGGGGCTGTCGAAGGAGGGACGGTCATCGCGGCTCGGTCATCGTGGCGGAATGATAGCGGCCGCAGCCGCCGGCCCGGACCTTGACGTCCCTCACGTTCTGCGTTCCAGGTGCCGCGCCGCGGCAAATGTCGCCCCTGACGTTGTGCACAGCGGTCACCGGAACGTCATACACATGGCCTTCACGGCCCACCTGACGGATGTGACGCATATGTTTCACGGCCAACTCCATGAATTCACTGATTTTTCCATGATTGGCCAAAATTTGGCCAACCTTGTTCCGGACGTGTTTTCAGGGGGTTTTCACGTCCAGCGGCGGTCGCCATGCACAGGGTTATCCACAGTTGGTGTGGATAAGCGAAAACTCCTTGGGCATCCGGGGCTTGCGGCGCACTCATGCGTGCGCCGGCAGCAATGCCCCGCAAGCTGCCGCAGCCCCCCCCGCCCCCGCCGCTAGACTTCCACGATGCCGGCCCCTGCCCCGACCGTCCTCCAGATCGCCCTGCCGGTGCCCCTGCCGCGGCTGTTCGACTACCTCCCGCCCGCCGGACCCACGCCCACCGAAGCCGACCTCGGCCGGCGCATCCGGGTGCCGTTCGCCAGCCGGGAGCTGGTGGGCGTGGTCGCGGGCATCGGCGTCGCCGACGGTGCCGGTCCGGAGCTCCGGACTGCGCTGGCGTGGCTCGATGCGGAGCCCCTGCTCCACGGCGAGCTCCTGGCGTCCCTGCATTGGCTGGCCCGATACGTCCACGCGCCACTGGGCGAGGTGCTGGCGACCGCCCTGCCGGCCGCACTGCGCCGCGGCGAGCCGCTTCCCGGGACCCACGCGCACGCCTGGCGGCTGGCGCGCCCGGACGACGTCGCCGGCCTGCGCCGCGGGAGCCGCCCCCGTGCCCTGGCCGAGCTTCTGCGCGACGGGGCCCGCAGCGAGGAGGCGCTCGACGACCTCGTCCCCGGCTGGCGCGCCACCGCCCGCACGCTTGGCGCCCGCGGGGTGGTGGAGCGGATCGCGGTGCCCGCCTCGCAGCTGGCCCCGGTGCCGGAGCCCGGGCCGGTGCCCAACGACGAGCAGCAGGCTGCCGTGGAGGCGGTTCTCGGCGCCTCCGGATTCGCGGCCTGCCTCCTCGACGGCGTCACCGGCAGCGGCAAGACCGAGGTCTACCTCCGGACCATCGCCGACTGCCTCGCGCGCGGCCGCCAGGCGCTGGTGCTGGTGCCCGAGATCGGGCTGACCCCGCAGATGCTCGCCCGCTTCCGCGCGCGCCTGGGGGTGCCGGTGCACGCGCTGCACTCGGGCCTCACCGATGCCGAGCGCGCCCGGGTCTGGGCCGCGGCCTGGCGTGGCGAGGCCCGCGTGGTCGTGGGCACGCGGTCGGCGGTGTTCACGCCGTTGCCGCACGCCGGCCTGATCGTGGTCGACGAGGAGCACGACGGCAGCTACAAGCAGCAGGACGGGATCCGATACCACGCGCGCGACTTCGCCCTCGTCCGCGGCAAGGCGCTGGACGTGCCGGTCGTGCTCGGCAGTGCCACGCCGTCGCTGGAGACGCTGCACAACGCCCGCAGTGGCCGCCATGCCTGGTTGCGGCTGTCCCGGCGCGCGGGCAACGCGGTGCCGCCGGTGGTGCGCGTACTGGACGTGCGCAAGCGCCCGCTCGAGGCCGGGCTGTCGGCGCAGGCACTGGAGGCGATCCGCACGGCGCTGGACGGCGGCGGCCAGGTGCTGGTGTTCAAGAACCGCCGCGGCTACGCACCCATGCTGCTGTGCCACGACTGCGGCTGGTGCGCCACCTGCCGGCGCTGCAGCACCCCCGAGCGAGAAGGGCCGATGACCGTGCACGGCGGCGGCCGGCGGCTGCAGTGCCACCACTGCGGCGCCCGGGGCCCGGTGCCGCTGGCGTGCCCCGACTGCGCCGGGCTCGCGCTGCAACCACAGGGCGTGGGCACCGAGCGCCTGGAGGAACTGCTGGCGGCGCGCTTCGCCGACGTGCCGGTGCTGCGCATCGATCGCGGCAGCACGCGGCGCAAGGACGCCCTCGGCACGCTGTTCCGCGACCTCGGCGAGGCACCGGGGATCCTCGTGGGCACGCAGATGCTGGCCAAGGGCCACGACCTCGCCAACCTCACCCTGGTGGCGGTGGTGGGCATCGACGAGGGCCTGTTCTCCGCCGACTTCCGCGCCGCCGAAAAGCTGGCCCAGCTGCTGATCCAGGTCGCGGGCCGCGCCGGGCGCGCCGAGCGCCCCGGCGAAGTCCTGCTGCAGACCCATCATCCGGAGCACCCGCTGCTGCAGACCCTCATCCACGGCGGCTACCACGCCTTCGCGGAGGCGGAGCTGGAGACGCGCGGCGCGGCCGGTTTCCCCCCGTTCGCGCACATGGCGCTGCTGCGCGCCGAGGCGCGGGACCCCGGGGCACCGCTCGCCATGCTGCAGTCGGTGCGTGCGCTGATGGACGACGCCTTGCTCGAACTGTCGGGTCCGGTCCCGGCGCCCATGCCGCGACGGGCGGGGCTCTACCGGGCGCAACTGGCGATGGCGTCGCCGCGGCGCCCCGTGCTGCAGGCGGTCCTGGCCTCGGTGGTGCCGTCGATCCATGCGCTGCCCGAGGCGCGCCGGGTGCGGTGGTCGCTGGACGTGGACCCGGTCGACCTGTACTGACGTCGTCCACGGCCTGCGCGTGGCCCGCGGGGCGCACACCCGCGGGCCCGCGGCGCTCGGCTACGATGGCGCGAATCGGCCGCACCCGCCGGCAGGCCTTCCCCGACCCCATGATCGAAATCACAGCGTCGAACTTCCTGATCGCGCTCGCGGTCACGACCGGCGCCGGCCTCGCGACCGGCTTCGGCAGCCTGCTGGTCTTCGCGTCGAAGAAGCCCAACGCGCGCGTGCTGGCGTTCGGCCTCGCGTTCGCCGGCGGCGCGATGGTCTACGTGTCGCTGTCGGAGATCCTCAACAAGTCGATCTTCGCCTTCACCGAAGGCTACGGCGAACGCCTCGGCTACACCTTCGGCACCATCGCCTTCCTCGGCGGCGTCGCCCTGATCGTGCTGATCGACCACCTGGTCCCCAACCCGCACCAGCGGCTCGAAGTGGACGACCCGTTCTTCCGCGAGCACAACGTCCAGTACATCAAGCGGGTCGGCCTGATGACCGCGGTCGCCATCACCGCGCACAACTTCCCGGAAGGCCTGGCGACCTTCTTCGCCACCCTGGAGAACCCGGGCGTCGGCCTGCCGCTGGCGCTCGCGATCGCGATCCACAACGTGCCCGAAGGCATCGCGATCGCGGTGCCGGTCTACTTCGCCACCAACAACCGCATGTATGCCTTCGTCGCCTGCCTGCTCTCGGGCCTGGCGGAACCGGTGGGCGCGCTGATCGGCTACGCGGTGCTGCGGCCGTACCTGTCCGACGCGGTGTTCGGCACCGTGTTCGGCATCATCGCCGGCGTGATGGTGTTCCTTGCGCTGGACGAGCTGCTGCCGGCGGCCAAGCGCTATGCGCAGGGCCACGAGACCGTGTACGGGCTGATCTCGGGCATGGGCGTGCTCGCGATCAGCCTGGTGCTGTTCAAGTGGTAGCCGTCCCGGTGCAGCGGTAGCCGGGAACGGCGACGGCCCGGTTTCCCGGGCCGTCGGTACCGCGAGACATGTGGGGCGTCAGGCGACGAACAGCGCCTTCATCTTCTTCAGGGCGTTGGCCTCGACCTGGCGGATGCGCTCGGCGGAGACGCCGTACTCGTTGGCGAGCTCCTGCAGCGTGACCTTGTTGTCGTCGTCCAGCCAGCGCCGGCGGATGATGTCCCGCGAGCGCGCGTCGAGACGGTCGAGCCCTTCGCGCAGCAGTTCCAGCTGGCTGTCCTCGCTGTCGATGCGCTCGTAGGCCTGCGACGGATCCTCGTCGTGCGCCATCAGGTAGGCGGCCGGCGACGGCGGTGCGTGGTCGTCGTCCTCGTCCGAGGGCGCATCGAAGCCGATGTCGCGCCCGGACAGCCGCGACTCCATCTCCAGGACCTCGCGCTCGGAGACGTTGAGGTCCTTCGCGACCACGCTGACCTCGTCGGCGCTCAGCCAGCCCAGGCGCTTCTTGCTCTTGCGCAGGTTGAAGAACAGCTTGCGTTGCGCCTTGGTGGTGGCGACCTTGACGATGCGCCAGTTGCGGATGATGTACTCGTGCATCTCGGCACGGATCCAGTGCACCGCGAAGCTCACCAGGCGCACGCCGATCTCCGGGTCGAAACGCTTCACCGCCTTCATCAGGCCGATGTTGCCTTCCTGGATCAGGTCGCCCAGCGGCAGCCCGTAACCGTTGTAGCCGCGCGCGACGTGGACCACGAAGCGCAGGTGCGAGTGCACCAGCTCGCGCGCGGCCTCGAGGTCGCCGTCGTCGCGGAAGCGGTGGGCGAGCGCCTGCTCGTCCTCCACCGACAGCACCGGGATCTGGTGCACGGCACCGATGTAGGCATCCAGCGACCCGAGCGCGCTCGGGATCGGCAGGTTGTTCGGGACAAGTGCGTTGGCAGCGGTCGTATTGGTCATGGCGTGTATTTTAGCAGTGGCCATATGTGACTGCTAAGTCGAGGGGAAGTTCCCTACTGTTGCGTTCATGGAACGATGGCGCGATCCGCAAGCCAGCCTTCACATGAACGGAATCCCGCCCTGCCAGCGGCCGAAGCGGCGGCCCCGGCCCTCCCCTCAGACCGCGTTCCGTCGCAGAAGTGCCCAGCGGTAAAGCGCCACGTCGGCCGCGTGGTGCGACGCGATCCTGGACCGGAGCGCCGGCTCAAGCAGGTACTGGTCCTCGGCACGCTCGGGATTCGCCAGCGCACAGGACAGCGGCGCCGGGCCCCCGAGGAACCTGTGCGCGAAGACGTCCAGGTCTTCGGCGTAATGCTCGGTGATGCCGATGAAGTCGAACCGCCGCGGGTCGAAGCGCCACAGGTACTGGCTGTACAGGTTGCGCACCTCGGGCCCGAGCGCGAACCGCTCCAGCGACCAGTCCTCGCGCAGCATCCGGTTGCGCAGCGGCTGCGCCGGGTCCTCCCCGTGGTAGTCGCGGCGCCAGAAGTGGTAGTGCGAGACCACGCGCTCCACCGGGTCGCGCAGCCATGTCACGAAGCAGGCGTCGCGCCGTGCCGCGGCCAGGCGGTACTTGGTCGGAAGGAAGTGCCCGTGCACGCAGCCGACCCCCGCCGGCAGGCGCCGGTACCTGCGAACACGGTCGACCATCGCGCGGAGGTTGCGACGCAGCGGCGTGGCGTGCATCGGCAGGTCGGCGTAGTCGGCGCGGTAGCGATCGCCGAAATGCAGCTTGAGCGCATCCGAGAAGCTGGTACCCGCGGTCTTGGGCATGTGCACGGACACCAGCAACCCGCGCGGATCGGCGGCATCGAACGGTCGCGCCGCCCGCTGCCCGGCGACCGGCTGCGCGACCGCATGCAGCGCGTGCGCGCCGGAGAGGCCTTGGCTCGCGGTCGGGGCTTGGATGCCGATCCTCCTCGTGTCGGGTCGCTGCGCCTGCGTCGGTCGCTGCGGGCAGGAAGCCGCATCCTACGGGATGCGGCCGGCGTCCCGGGACGGCAGCTGCGCCGCGGGCGGCAGCGACCAGTCGATGGCGCCTCCCCCCTGCCGCGCGAGCCAGGCGTTGGCGGCGGAGAAATGCCCGCAGCCCATGAACCCGCGGTGCGCCGAGAGCGGGGACGGATGTGGCGCCCGCAGCACCCGATGGCGTCCGCTGTCGATCACCTTTCCCTTGGCCTGCGCATAGCTGCCCCAGAGCAGGAACACCAGTCCCTCGCGCTCGCGGTCCAGCGTGGCCACGACGTGGTCGGTAAAGCCCTCCCACCCCTTGCCCCGATGCGCGCCGGGGCGGCCGTCCTCGACCGTCAGCACCGAGTTCAGCAGCAGCACGCCGCGCTCGGCCCAGGGCATGAGGCAGCCGTGGCCGGGGCGCGCGATGCCGAGGTCACGCTGGATTTCCTTGAACATGTTGTCCAGCGAAGGCGGCACCGGGACCCCCGGTGGCACCGAGAACGCGAGCCCGTGCGCCTGTCCCGGGCCGTGGTAGGGATCCTGCCCCAGCACGACCACGCGCACCCGCTCGAACGGGGTGGCCTCGAAGGCCGCGAAGATGCATGGACCGGGCGGATAGACCGCGGCGCCGGCGGCGGTGCGCGCGCGCAGGAACGACGCCAGGTCCCGCATCTCCGGGCGCAGCAGGTAGTCGCCCACGCGCGCCTTCCACGATGGCTCGAGCCGGATCCGCTCCGCGCTCATGCATCGAACACGCGGGACTCCGGCGCCAGCGCCAGCCGCAGCTGGAACAGGGCCTTGGTCACCAGCAGGCGCTCCTCGATCGGCTTCAGCACCAGGTCGTTGGCGCCGTCGCGCAGCAGCGCGGACTGGTTCACGCGGTTGAAGTCTCCGGTCATCACCAGCACCGGCAGCCGGCGCTTGCCGTGCCCGAGCTCGTTGCGGATGGCCTGCACCAGGTCGCGGCCGCTGAGCTCGCCCTTGAGGTAGACGTCGGTCAGCACCAGGTCGGCGCCCGGCGCGCCCTCGCCCTCGCGGTGCGCACGCAGGTATTCGAGCGCGTCCTCGGCGCTGATCATGTGGGTCACGCGCATGTCCTGGCCCTGGAGCATGCGCGTGGTGGCCAGCGCCACGGTGCGGCTGTCCTCGACGTAGAGCACGTGCGCGCCACGGATCGGCGCCGGCTGGACGTAGCCGCGGATGAACTCCGCCAGCGCGTGGTGGCCGTGCGCCTTGTCGAAGTAGTCGGTGATGTCCTCGGTGAAGCGGCGGCCTTCGAGGTGCGACTGCACGTCGCCCGAGACCACGATCACCGGCACGTAGCTCTGCCCGGAGGCCTCGCGCACCAGGCGCGCCAGCTGCAGGCCGTCGCCATCGGGCAGCACCAGCGACGTGGTCGCCAGGTCGATCGGCGCCGCCTCCAGCGCCGCGCGTGCCTCGTCCAGGCCGCTGCAGCCGACGACTTCGACCGCGGGCAGTTCGCGACGCAGCACGTCGCCGATCAGCTTGCGCACCAGCCGCGAGCCGTCGACCACCATGATCCGCGGCGTCTCGCTGACGAGGTGGCGGATGTCGTGCACCTGGTTCACTCAGGTCTCCGTCGGCCGGGTCTGGCGCAGGAAATGGCCGGTGACGGCGCCGGCGCCGAGCCAGCCGAGCACGGCGCCGCCGCCGAGCACCGCGAGCGCGGCGGCAGGCGCGAAGCCATGCAGCGCGAACGTGGAGCCGTAGCTGGCGGCCAGCTCCGCCAGCGGCGGCCGCAGCGCGCGGCCGGCAAGGGCGAGGACTGCCAGCGCCAGCGCCGCGGCGCCCAGCCCATACCAGACGCCGAGGTACAGGAACGGCCGACGGATGAAGCCGTCGGTGGCCCCGAGCAACTGCAGCACCCCGATCTCCTCGCGGCGCGACTGGATGTCCAGGCGCACGGTGTTGCCCACCACCAGCAGCGCCCCGAGCGCGAGCAGGGTGGCCAGGACCCAGGCGACGCGGCCCCCGAACCGCAGCCAGCCGTCGAGCCGTTGCCGCCACTGCAGGTCGTGCTGCACGAGCTCGGCCTCCGGAAGCGCGGTGAGCGATGCCGCCAGCAGCGCCTCGTCGCCCGCCGGTGTGACCACCAGCACGTGCGGCAGGGGGTTGTCGCCGACGGCATCGACGGCGTCGCCGAGCCCGCCCGCGGAACGCAGCGCCTCGAGACCCTGCGCCGGCGTGCGGTGCCGCACCGATCCCACGTCCGCACGCACGCCGAGTTCCGCCGCCAGCGCGGCCGCGCGCGTCGCGTCGACGTCCTGCGCCAGGAACACCGTGATTTCCCGCGACTGCGACACGCTGCCCGCCAGGCGTTCGATGTTGTCGAGGACCAGCCACAGGCCGAGCGGCAGGGCCAGGGCGAGCGCCATGACGCCGATGGTGAGCACCGTCGACCAGGGGCGCCGGACGACGCGGCCGAGGCTGGCGACGAAGCTGTAGACGTGGTGGTCGAACCAGGTGCCCACGGCATTGGGTGCGCGCACCGCCGTCGTCCTCGCCTCAGGCATCGGCCAGGTCCTCGGGCGAGATGTCGTCGGCGAGGCTGCCGTGGTCGAGCACGAGCACGCGCTTGCGCATGCGCTTCACCAGTCCGAGATCGTGGCTGGCGACGAGCACGCTGGTGCCGCGCTCGGGCAGCGACGCGAACAGGGTCATGATCTCGGCCGACAGCGTGGGGTCCAGGTTTCCCGTCGGCTCGTCCGCCACCAGCAGGCGCGGCTCGCCGACGATGGCGCGGGCGATGCCCACGCGCTGCTGCTCGCCCGCGGACAGCTGCGTCGGCAGCGCCTGGTGCCGGTCCCCGATGCCGAGCCGGTCGAGCACGCTGCGCACGCGCTTGCCGATCTCGCCGCGACGCAGGCCGCGCAGGATCAGCGGCAGGGCGACGTTGTCGTGCACGCTCCGGTCGGCAAGCAGGCGGTGGTCCTGGAACACGACCGCGACATCGCGGCGATGCAGCGCCACGCGCCGCCCGCGCACCTTCAGCAGGTTGCGCTCGGCGAACAGCACTGCGCCGCGCGTGGGCCGCTCGGCGAGGTGGATCAGTTTCAGCAGCGTGCTCTTGCCGGCGCCGGAATGTCCGGTGACGAACAGCATCTCGCCCTCGCCGACCTCGAAACTCACGTCCGAGAGGGCAGCGCGGCCGCCCGGGTACTGCTTGCTGACGCTGTCGAAACGCAGGACGCTCATGCCGGGATTATGCCCGACCGCACCCGGCGGACGCGCCGGCGGCGGCGCGTCAGTGCTGCGAACGCGGCGCGCGCTTCACCAGCCTGCGGAGCCCCTGGCCGATGCGCGAGACGAGCGAGGACGACGGCGTGGCAGGGGCGGCAGGCGCAGGGGCCGGCTGCTCGGCAGCGGGCGGGTTGCGGGGCTTCGACCGCGGCGCGGTCGAACGGTCCGCGGGCGCCTCGGGCGCGGCGGGCACTTGCCCCGCCGTCCCGGCGTCGGCCGTTGCATCCGCTCCGGCGACCTTGCGGCCACCGCGACGGCGGCGGCGCTTGCGCGGCGCGCGCTCACCTTCGGCATCCGTGGCCGGCGCCGCGGGCGCCGACCGCACGGGCGCTGCGGGCGGGGCGGCATCGGCGACCTCCACCACCGTCACCGCCGGCGCCTCCGCCTCGTCCGCACGCGGGGCGCGCGGCGGGCGCGGCGGGCGCGGCCCCTTCGCGGCGCCGGCCGGCGCGCGCGTCGAGCCGCTCCTGCCGCCGCGCGGGGCGATGCCCCGGCGCGCGTCGTCGGCGGCGCGCTGCTCGCGCGCCTCGCGGAAGATCTCGCCGATGCTCTCGCCTTCCTCGGCATCGACCTCGACGCCCTCGCGCGGCTTGCGCGGCAGCGCGGTCAGCAGTTCGCTGGTGACCGGCTCCACCGGGATCTTCTGCTCGATGTAGCTCTCGATATCGGGCAGGCTCTGCGCGTAGCGCTCGCAGGCGAAGCTGATCGCGTCGCCCTCGGCGCCCAGGCGCGCGGTGCGGCCGATGCGGTGCACGTAGTCCTCGGCATCGAACGGCAGGTCGTAGTTGTAGACGTGGCTGACGCCGTCGATGTGCAGGCCGCGCGCGGCGACGTCGGTGGCCACCAGCAGCTCGAGCTGGCCCGCCTGGAACTTCTTCAGCAGGCTTTCGCGCTTCTTCTGCGGCACGTCGCCCGACAGCACGCCGACGCGGTAGCCGGCGCGCTCCAGCGCGCGCGCCACCCGCTCGACGAACGCCTTGGTGTTGACGAACACCATCGTGCGCGCGCCCTCGCTGCGCGACAGCAGGCCGATCAGCAGCTGGATCTTCTCCTCGTCGGCCGGGAAGTACATCACCTGGCGCACCTTGGCGTTGGTGATGAACTCGGTCTCGACGACGATCTTTTCCGGCTCGTTCATGTGTTCGTAGGCGAGCTCGAGCACGCGGTGGCTGAGCGTGGCCGAGAACAGCAGCGTCTGCCGCGTGGTGCGCTCGGGCATGCGCCGCAGCAGGAAGCGGATGTCCTTGATGAAGCCGAGGTCGAACATGCGGTCGGCCTCGTCCAGCACGCAGACCTCGCAGGCATGCAGGCTGACCACCTTGTGCTGCTTGACGTAGTCGATAAGCCGGCCGGGCGTGGCGATGATGACGTCGGCGCCTTCGGTCAGGATCTGGCGCTGCTTGTCGTAGTCGACGCCACCGTAGACCAGCGCGAACTTCAGCCCCAGCTCGCTGCCGAACTTGACCGCATCCTTGTGGATCTGGATCGCCAGCTCGCGGGTCGGCGCCAGGATCAGGGCGCGCGGGTCCTCGGGCTTGCGGTCCGCAAGCGCCGGGCGCGTCAGCAGGCGGTTGATGACCGTGATCAGGAAGGCCAGGGTCTTGCCGGTGCCTGTCTGCGCCTGGCCGGCGACGTCACGACCCGGCAGCGTGACCGGCAGGGTGAGCGCCTGGATCGGCGTGCAGCGCGAGAAGCCCGCGGCCTCGAGGCCGGCGAGGAGCGCGGGGTGCAGCTCGAACGAGCTGAAGGTGATGTCGGTGAGAGGCTTGTCGCTCATGCGTGGTGGCGGACTCTGCGCGAAGGCTCGCGCTTGCGTGGAAGGCGGCGGCCAAGCAGACTGCCTGGGCGGGGCCGGAAGAGAGGTCGCGCGGCGCGTGGATGCCTTGAATCGGCCGCGGATCGCCCCAGTTTACCAGTTACCGCCGCCGCGATGGCGCCCTGCCGTGCGCCGGGCCCCCGGGCCGCCGGACCCCACCTGCAGGAGATCCAAGTGAGCCAACACGTCATCCATGCCACCGACGCCGACTTCGACGCCACGGTGCTCGCCGCCGGCGAACCGGTCCTGGTGGACTTCTGGGCGCCCTGGTGCGGCCCCTGCCGGATGATCGCGCCGGCGCTGGACGAACTCGCCGCCAGTTACGCCGGCCGGGCCAAGGTGGTGAAGGTGGACATCGACAAGAACCAGGGCACGGCGCTCAAGTACCACGTGCGTTCCATCCCGATGCTGCTGCTGTTCAAGGACGGCCAGGTGCAGGCGACCCAGATCGGCGCGGTGGGCAAGGCCCAGCTCGCGCAGATGATCGACAAGGCGCTCTGACCCCTCCCGCCGGGTGCTGGCGTGGACGCCGGCGCCCCTGCGCTGCCGGCGCCACGCTTGCCGCCCGTCGCGCGCAGTGCTAGTTTCAGCGACACACCGGCGCGTTCCAGGGCGCCGCACCCCCTCTGAAAGCTCCCCATCCCAGCGCACCGCCCGACCAGGGCGCTCGCCCGAGCGAGGAATACCCACTTGCAAGACAACACTTCCGATTCCGGCGACGTCGCCGTGAAGCGCGTGCGCAAGCCGCGCGTCGCCAAGGCCGACGCGCCGGACGCTCCCGCGCCCCAGGCCGCGCAGCCGTCCGCGCCGCAGCAGGCCCCCGCGGCCAGCCAGGCGCCTTCGCAGCCCCCGCAACAGCCGGCGCAGGCGCAGCCTTCCCAGTCCTCCCCACCCTCCCAGTCGCCGCAGGCGGACCAAGGGCAGTCCGAGGGCGGCGAGCAGCGCCAGGGCGGCGGTGGCGGCCAGAACGCGCCGCAGCAGGGCGGGCAGGGCCAGCAGAACCAGGGCGGCAACAACAACCGCCGCGAGCGTTTCCGCAACCGCCGCGACCGCGACCGCGGCCGGGGTGGCGACCGTCCCCGCGACGACGGCCTGCCGCAGGACTACGGCGACAAGGGCGGCAACGACCAGGGCCCGCGCCTGCCGCCGCCGAACATCCCCGAAGGCTTCCCGCAGTACTCGCTCGGGGACCTGAAGCGGATGCCGGCGCAGAAGCTGATGGACATCGCCGAGCAGCTGAACATCTCCGAAGGCGTCGCCCGCGCCCGCAAGCAGGACGTGATCTTCGCCCTGCTCAAGGTGCTCACCCGCACCGGCGAAGGCGTGCAGGCCGACGGCGTGCTGGAGATCCTGCCGGACGGCTTCGGCTTCCTGCGCGCGGCCGAAGCGAGCTACCTCGCCGGCCCGGATGACACCTACATCTCGCCCAGCCAGATCCGCCGCTTCAACCTGCGCACCGGCGACCATCTCTCCGGCCGCATCCGCTGGCCGAAGGACGGCGAGCGTTACTTCGCGCTCAACGTCGTCGACACCATCAACGGCGAGCCGATCGAGGCCAGCAAGGGCAAGGTGCTGTTCGAGAACCTGACGCCGCTGTTCCCGCGGAAGAAGTTCAAGCTCGAGCGTGGCGACGGCAGCAGCGAGGACATCGCCGGCCGCGTGCTCGACCTGATGGCGCCGCAGGGCAAGGGCCAGCGCGCGCTGATCGTGTCGCCGCCGAAGGCCGGCAAGACGATCATGATGCAGCAGATCGCCACCGCCATCACCACCAACCATCCCGACGTGCACATGATCGTGCTGCTCATCGACGAGCGGCCCGAGGAAGTGACCGAGATGCAGCGCACCGTGCGCGGCGAGGTCATCTCCTCGACGTTCGACGAGCCGGCGGCGCGCCACGTGCAGGTCGCCGAGATGGTGATCGAACGCGCCAAGCGCCTGGTCGAGCACAAGAAGGACGTGGTGATCCTGCTCGACTCCATCACCCGCCTGGCCCGTGCCTACAACAACGTGGTGCCGTCGTCCGGCAAGGTGCTCACCGGCGGCGTCGACGCCAACGCCCTGCACCGCCCGAAGCGCTTCTTCGGCGCCGCGCGCAACGTGGAGGAAGGCGGCTCGCTGACGATCATCGCCACCGCGCTCGTGGATACGGGCAGCGCGATGGACAAGGTGATCTACGAGGAGTTCAAGGGCACCGGCAACTCGGAAGTGCACCTGGACCGCCGCATCACCGAGAAGCGCGTCTACCCGGCGATCAACGTCAACCAGTCGGGCACCCGCCGCGAGGACTACCTCATCGAGCCGGAGCTGCTGCAGAAGATCTGGATCCTGCGCAAGCTGCTGCACCCGATGGATGAGATCGCGGCGATGGAATTCCTGCTCGACAAGATGAAGTCGACGAAGTCCAACGACGAGTTCTTCGCCTCGATGAAGCGCTGAGCCACCACGCGCGACACCGGAAGCCCCGCCGCAAGGCGGGGCTTTTCGTTGTGGGCGGCGTGCGCCGGGCGTCAGCACCTGCCGGTTGCAGCTGCCGGCGGCTCCGGACACGGCGCGGGCGAGGCATCATGCGCCCCCCGACCGACGACGAAGACGCCGCCATGCCCGAACCCGACACCGGCATCGACCACCTGACCCCGGCCCAGGCGCGCGTGCTCGGCAGCCTGGTGGAGAAGGAGGCGACGACGCCGGACCTGTATCCGCTGACCGCCAACGCCGTGCACCTGGCCTGCAACCAGAAGACCAGCCGCGACCCGGTGATGTCGCTGGAGCCCGGCGCGGTGGGCCACGCGCTCCGCGAGCTGGAAGCGCGGCGCCTGGTGGCGTCGGTGCACGGCGCGCGCGCGCAGCGCTACGAACACCGCTTCGCGCAGGTCTACTCGGTGACGCGGCAACAGCAGGCCCTGCTGGCGATGCTGCTGCTGCGCGGGCCGCAGACGGCATCCGAACTGTTGGCGCGTTGCGAGCGCATGGCGCCGTTCGATGGCGTCGACCAGGTGCGCGAGGTCCTCGAGCGGCTCGTCCAGCGGGCCCCCGCCCTCGCGGTCAACCTCGGCCGCGCCGCCGGGCAGCGGGAGGACCGTTTCATGCACCTGCTCTGCGGGCCGGTGTCCGCGGAGCAACCGGCGTCGCGGGCGCGGCCCGCCGATGCCGGAGCCAATGCCCCGGCGCCCGAACGGAGGGACGCGCTGTCCGCCTTGCAGGACCGGGTCGATGCCCTCGAGGTCGCACTGGCCGAACTGCGGGAGCGGCTCGGGCGCCTGCAGCCGGAGGGCGATGGCGGCTGATCCGGCCGGCCCCACCCTGCGCAGGCGTACTCACACCTCCGGCGCCAGCTGCGCAATACTCGGGCGACCGGGACTCCTTCGAGGTGCATCATGCGGAACGGCCTGATCCGGGCGTCGATCGTGGCGTCCATCCTGCTCGCCTGGAGTACGTCGGCGGAGGCCAGCCGCTTCGGCCGCGACGGCTTCTCGGGGAATCCCGGCACCAACGGCGGCGCGACGTGCACCGCCTGCCACGCACCGGGCGCGCCCGCGCCCACGGTCACCATCACCGGCCCGCAGACGCTCGACGCCGAAACCATCGCCGAGTACACGGTGACGATCGCCGGCGGACCCGCGGCGACCGCAGGTGTCGGTGTCTCGTCGAGCAACGACGCCGGCAGCTTCGAGCCCGTCGGCAGCGACGTGCACGTGGTCGGCGGCGAGATCTCGCACACCCAGCCGAAGCCGTTCGCCAAGGGCGCCGTGAGCTTCCGCTTCCGCTGGCGCGCGCCGGCGTACAACGGCCCGGTGACGCTGTACGCGGCTGGCAATTCCACCAACGGACAGCTCAACCTGCTCGGCGACGGCATCGGCACGCGGCAGTTCCAGGTCACCGTGCAGAACGGCGACCCGGAGCCGCCTCCGCCGCCGCCGCCGCCACCGTCGGAGGCCGTGCTGGAGCCGTACGCCAGCGGTTTGTCCCAGCCGGTGGTGATCACCCACGCCGGCGACCCGCGCCTGTTCGTCGTCGAGCAGCCCGGCCGCATCCGGGTGATCGACGACGGCAGCGTGCTGCCCGCGCCGTTCCTGGACATCACCGACCGCGTCGACGACGCGGGCAACGAGCAGGGCCTGCTCGGCCTTGCATTCCACCCCGACTATGCGGAGAACGGGCACTTCTACGTCAACTACACCCATGATCCGGCCGGCAGCGGCCTCGACCGCACCCGGATCTCGCGCTTCACCGTCGGCAGCAACGCCAACGTCGCCGACGCCGCCAGCGAGCTGGTGCTGATGGAGTTCGAGCAACCCTTCAGCAACCACAACGGCGGCGACATCCAGTTCGGCCCGGACGGCTACCTGTACATCGCGGTGGGCGACGGCGGCAGCGGCGGCGATCCGCAGAACAACGCGCAGAACCCGTCGACGCCGCTGGGCAAGCTGCTGCGCATCGACGTCGACGGTGGCGGTGGCGCGCCGGACTGCAACCTGGTGGCCGCGAACCGCTACGGCATCCCGGCCGACAACGCCTATGCCGACGGCGACGGTGGCGCCGGTTGCGACGAGATCTTCGCCCTCGGGCTGCGCAACCCCTGGCGGATCGCCTTTGACGCACTCACCGGCGACCTCTGGATCGCCGACGTCGGCCAGAACGAGTTCGAGGAGATCAACTTCGTCTCCGCGGGCACCGCGGCGGGGCTCAACTTCGGCTGGCGCTGCTACGAGGGCGACGAACCCTACAACGGCGCCGGCTGCAATGGCGCGTACTTCCCGCCGCTGATCACCACCAGCCATTCCGGTGGCAACTGCTCGATCACCGGCGGCCGCGTCTATCGCGGCGGCAGCGACCCGGCACTGTCGGGGCGCTACTTCTTCACCGATTTCTGCAATACCGCGATCCGCACCATCACCCCGCACGACGGCGAGCCGGTGGTCGAGGACGCCATACCGGCGGGCGCCATCAGCCAGCCCGTCGCATTCGGCGAGGATGTGTTCGGCGAGCTCTACGTCGCCAGCCTCACCGGCGCGATCTACCGCGTGCGCGGGACCGGCGACACCCCCGAAAGCAGCGTCGCCACGCTCGGCGGGCAGTGCCTGCAGCCGGCCGCCGGCGCCACCGCACCCGGCACCCGGCTCATCACCTGGCCCTGCAACGGCAGCGAGGCGCAGGGGTGGATCCTCCGCGGCGACGGCTCCCTGTTCCACGGCGCCTCGGAACGCTGCGCGGACGCGCCGCCCACCGGCCAGCTGCGGCTGTGGGACTGCAACGGCGGCGCCGGGCAACAGTTCACCACCACCCCCGCGAACGAGATCCGTGGCGCCGGCAACCGGTGCGTGGACCATTCGCGCAAGGCCAAGCGGCAGGTGGGGCTCGCCACCTGCGACGGCCGCGACAGCCAGGCCTGGATCTTCCAGCCGCTCTAGGCCCCGGGGTCCGCACGGGTCGCGACACCGGGCCGCGCATGTGCGCGGCCCGTCGCGCAGGGCCTGCGATCAGCGCGGCTCGCGCAGGAAGCGGGCCATCGACACGCCCGACTGCGCCGGGGCGAATTCCGCGGCGACGTCGACGAAGCCGCGCATCACCGCGATCTCGCGTGGCGAGCGGTTGAGCGCGTCGCGCAGGTCCGGGTCGCAGCCCGCGCGGAGCAGCCGCTGCGCCATCCGCAGCTGGCCGTGCAGTGCAGCCAGGTGCAACGGGCCGAAGCCGCGGGGATCCTGGGCGTCGAGCGCGACGTCCTCGTCGAGCAGCCGCTCCAGCCCCGCCATCACCACGTCCTCGTCGCAGGCGGTGCCGGGCTCGGCGCGCGCGCCGAGCAGGAGCAGCAGCGGCGTGACCCCGCCGGCCGCCGCGGCGTCGGCCTCGGCGCCGGCCAGCAGCAGGGTGTCGAGCAGTGCCAGCAACCGCGGCCGGTCGCGCGCGGTGAATCCGAACAGCGCCGCGCAATGCAGGGGTGACAGGCCCTGGGCGTCGGCGGCCTGGACGTTCGCGCCTGCAGTCAGCAGGCGCGCGCAGATGTCCGGCAGGCCGAGCGCCGCCGCCAGCATCAGCACCGTGACGTCGCCTGGCAGGCGCTGCTCGAGGGCGGCGCCGGCGGTGAGGAGGCGCTCGACGATCGCGCCCTGGCGCATGCTGACCGCGGCCGACAGCGGCGTGGCGCCCGTGTGCGCTGCCCGTTGCGGGTCCGCACCGCGCTCGAGCAGAAGTTCGAGCGTGTCGCGGTGGCCGCCGCCGGCGGCACGCAGCAGCGCGGTACAGCCATGGCTGTCTGCAGCATCCACTGCGATGCCGAGATCGAGCAGGCGGCGCACTGCCGCGCGGTCGCCGGCCACCGCCGCCGCAGGCAGGTCGGCCGGCTGCAGCGGCCGGCCCGGCAGCGGCCAGCCGCGCCAGTCCAGCCACTCCGCGAGGTCGCGCCGGCCGCCGGACAGCGCGACCCCCAGCGGCGTCTGCCCGTCCGCCGCGCGCAGCAGCGGCGAAGCGCCCTGCGACACGAGGTAACGCAGCGCCGCTTCCCGCCCCAGCGCGGCGCACAGGTGCAGCGCCGTCATCCCGCGGCTGTCGCGGGCGTCGAGGTCGACGCCGTGGCCGGCCAGCCGCTCGATCATGTCCATCCAGCCAAGCCGGACGGCCAGCGACAGCGGCGGCTCGCCACCCGGCGACGGCGCGAAGGGATCGGCACCGCGATCCAGCAGGTCGATGGCGAACCGTTCCAGCGCGCGCCCGGCCCGCTCGTCGCGCGCACACGCCTCCAGGAACCGGGCCAGCCCGCCGGCACCCGCGGGCGACACCCCGCGCGCCAGCAGGGCCTGCAGCGCCGGCAGCGCCGCCGGCCCCTGCGCCAGCAGCGAGAACACCGCGCCGTCGCCATCGCCATCGCGTGCATCGGCATCGGCGCCACGGTCCATGAGCCATTCGATGCGCTCCACCGACAGCGGCGCGCCGTCGTCGAGCAGCAGGCTGCCGAGTTCGGCCGGGCTCAGCAGCTGCACCACCGCATCGAGGTTGTCGTGGCGGCCTTCCCGGAGCTGGTCGCGCAGCAACGCGAGCGGGGCCCGGTCGGGACGTTCCGCGCCCACGGCGTCCGCCACGCTCGATGGCAGCGGATAGGCCGGGTCGAGGATCGCCACCAGGCTCCAGCGGCCGCGGGCGGCGGCATGGTCGACGGCGCGGCGACCTTCGGCGTCGGCCACGTCCACGGCCACCCCGAGTTCGGCCAGCCGGTTCAGCAAGGCAGGCGAAGCCGTGTCCGCGAGGCAGCACAACGCGGCCGCGTTGCGGCCTTCCGCGTCCTGCGCCGCGGGATCCGAACGCGGTGCCAGTGCCTCCACCGCCGCGAGACGGGCGGCACGGGCCGCGTCCAGCAGCGGCGTGCGCCCGGCGGCATCGCGCGCGTGGGCGTCCGCGCCCGCCTCCAGCAGCGCCGCGATGATCTCGGCATGGCCGGCGGCGGCGGCCTCGTGCAGGGCGCTGCGGCCGTGCGCGTCACGGGCGTCGGTCCGCGCCTTGTGCTTCAGCAGCAGGTGGACGCCGGCGGTGTCGTCTTCCTCGGTCCCGGCTGCGGGCAGCAACGCAGGCGTCGCGACCTCGGGCTCCGGTCGCGCGCCACGTTCCAGCAGGAACCGGGCGAGCCGCCAGTTGCCGCAGGCACAGGCGACGCCCAGTGGCGTCAGGCCGTCGCGGTTGGCGACGTCGAGTTCCGCCGCCGCATCGCGCAGCAGGGCCGCCACTCCGGGATCACAGCTGCGCGCGGCGTGGTGCAGCGGCGTGTTGCCGTCGCGGTCGACGGCACGCGGGTCGCTGCCGTTCGCCAGCAGCGTCATCACCGCCTCCGGGCGGCCATGCCAGCTGTCGCGCGTGGCCGCGAGCAGGGGCGTCATGCCGGCATGCGCCGCATTGAGGTCGACCCCGTGGCCGATGAGCGCACGCAGCAGGCGCAGGTCGGGCAGCACCGCCGCCAGCACCGGGAGCGCACGCTGGTCGCGGTCGTCGGCCGGGGGCAGCGCGCGCACGTCGGCACCCGCGTCGATCAGTTCCAGGGCGCGGTCGACGCGCCCGGCGCGGGCTGCGGCATACAGCGCGGCCTCCGGATCGACGCCGTCGTCGACATCGGCGTCGGCAGGCGCAAGGCCGGATCCCGCTTCCATCTCCACGACCTGCAGCGGGAGCGCGGCCGGGCCCCGCAGGCGCTGCAGGACCACATGCAGGAGCGGCCACGCGAGCGCCATCACGACCGCGAATGGCCAGCGTGCGGGCGCGGGCAGGAGCCCGGGCCACGCCGCGACCAGCACCGCGACCAGGCCGGCCATGACCAGGACCGCGGCCCCGAGGCCGCGCCAGCTGCTGCCGTCGACGCGCGCCAGCGCCTGCCAGTGGGCGGCGAGCGACCCGCCCTCGCGCTCGGCCGCGTGCCAGAGCGGCCACAGCCGCCACAGCGCGATCAGGGCCAGCCCGGCGGCCATGCTGAGCCCCAGCACCGCACCCAGGGAGGGCTCCGACAGCAGCGCCGACAGGGGCCAGGCCGCGAGCAGTGCGGCAGCCGCCAGTGCGCCGCCCCACAGCAGCACCAGCGCCAGCACGTCCGCGCGTGCCACCGCCGGCGGCGCCGTGCCGTCGCGCCACCAGCGCGCGCCCAGCGCCAGCGCCGGCTGCGCCAGCCAGCCCGCCACGGCGGCCACCACGCCACCGAAGCCCGTCAGCAGGGACAGCGCGGCACCGGTGGCGATGGCGATGGCGGCGCGCTGCCGGGAGCGCGGCTCAGGCATCGGTGCCCCAGTCGCCCGACATCGGGTCGCCGGCCGGGGACGGCGGGAACTGCAGGTGGAAGCCGCGCAGGGCCAGGTTCTCCCGGACCACGGCAGGATCCTCGGTGGCGAGCCTGCGATCTTCGGTCAACGCCAGCTGCAGCACGAACGCCAGCGGGCCGAGCTGCGTGCGCAGCGGCTCGGGCAGTCGCGTGAAGTCGTCGCGTGCGGCGAGGTACACGTAGGTGCCGGCCTTGCGCTGGCTCTTGTAGACGTAGGCTTGCATCGCCCGTGCAGTGGCGGTTCGTGCGGCGATTGTGCGCGAAAGGCCTGCGCGACGGAACCCGAGGCGCGGCGGGCGTTCAGTGGTAGCCGGCGTCGGCCTCGACCTTGCCGCGGAACACGGAGTACGACCACCACGTATAGCCGAGGATCACCGGCAGCAGCAGCACCAGCCCGACCAGGACGAACCCCTGCGACGACGGCGGCGACGCGGCCTCCCAGATCGTCAGCGCCGGCGGCACGATGTTCGGCCAGATCCCCAGCACCAGTCCGGCGAAGCCGAGCGCGAAGAAGCACAGCGTGAGCAGGAACGGGCGCGCGTCGCGGCCTTCGTGCATCGATGCCCGCCACAGCAGGACCGCGTTCACCAGCGCGAGCACCGGCACCGGTGCCAGCCACCAGAAATTCCCGCCTTCGAACCAGCGCGCCATGATCCGGGAGTCCAGGAAGGGCAGCCAGGCGCTCACCAGGCCCATGAACGCGACCACCACGAACACCAGCGGCCGCGTCAGGCTGCGCGCGATCAGCTGCAACCGGCCCTCGGTCTTCAGGATCAGCCAGCACGAGCCCAGCAACGCGTAGCCGAACACGACCGCGACCCCGGTCAGCATCGAGAACGGGCTGAACCAGTCGAACGCGCCGCCGATGTACTTGCCTTCCTGCAGCGGCATGCCCTCGACCAGCGCGCCCAGGATCACCCCCTGGGCGAAGGCCGCCACCATCGAGCCGATCGCGAACGCGCCACCCCAGAAGCGCTTGCCGCGCCGGGCCTTGAAGCGGAACTCGAACGCGACCCCGCGGAAGATCAGCGCGATCAGCATCAGCAGCACGGGCAGGTAGAGCGCCGACAGCACGATGCCGTAGGCGCGCGGGAACGCCGCCAGCAGCCCGGTGCCGCCGAGCACCAGCCAGGTCTCGTTGCCGTCCCAGATCGGCGCCGCGGTATTCATCATGTGGTCGAGCTGGCCGCCGTCCTCCGCGAACGGCGCCAGCACCCCCAGGCCCAGCACGAACCCGTCCAGCACCACGTACATCAGCACCCCGAAGCCGATCACCCCGAACCACACCACCGGCAGCACGGTCTCGAGGTTCATGGCCGTCCCTCCGTGAGCTCGCCCTCGGCGTCCTCGCGCACGCCCGCGGACAGCGGCCGCGCCGCGGTCTTGTCGCCGCCGTCGGTGTCCATCGCATCCTCGAACGGCACCGGGCCACGGCGCACGAGGCCCAGGATGTACCAGATGCCGGCACCGAAGATCGCGGCGTAGGCGACGGCGTAGGTGATCAGCGAGCCCATCACCGCGGCCGCCTGGATGTTCGGGCTCACCGCGTCGCTGGTGCGCAGCAGCCCGTAGACCACCCACGGCTGGCGGCCGATCTCGACCACGTACCAGCCCGAGAGCAGGGCGACGAAGCCGGCCGGGCTCAGCAGCCGCCAGCCGTCCAGCAGCCACCGCGAGGCGAACAGCCTGCCCCGCCACAGCGCCCACGCCGACGCCATCGCCAGCGCCAGCATCAGCAGGCCGAGTCCGACCATGATCCGGAACGCCCAGAACACCGGCGCCACCGGCGGCCGCTCGCTCGCCGGCACCGCGCTCAGCGGCTCGATGGTGCCGTCCCAGCTGTGGGTGAGCAGCAGGCTGCCCAGCCGCGGCACCGCCACCTCGTAATCGTTGCGCTCCGCGTCCTGGTCCGGCAGCCCGAACAGCACCAGCGGCACGCCCGCGCCCGGCTCGCCCTCGTGCCAGTGGCCCTCGATGGCCGCGAGCTTGGTCGGCTGGTATTCGCCGACCTGCAGCCCGTGCAGGTCGCCCACGACCACCTGCAGCGGGACGGTGATGGCGGCGAAGATCACGGCGTGCCGCAGCATCCTGCGCCCACCCTCGCCGTGTGCCTCGCGCCGCAGGTACCAGGCGCCGACACCGCCGACCACGAAGCAGGTGGTGATGAACGCCGCCAGCACCATGTGCGCCAGCCGGTACGGGAACGACGGGTTGAAGATGACCGCCCACCAGTCCGCGGGCACGAAGATGCCGTCGACGATCTCGTGGCCCTGCGGCGTCTGCATCCAGCTGTTCGCGGACAGGATCCAGAACGTCGACAGCAGGGTGCCCAGCGCGACCATGCAGGTCGACAGGAAGTGCACCTTCGGCGACACCCGTTTCCAGCCGAACAGCATCACGCCGAGGAAGCTCGCCTCGAGGAAGAACGCGGTCAGCACCTCGTACGACAGCAGCGGCCCGAGGATCGGCCCCGCGCGCTCGCTCAGCACCGCCCAGTTGGTGCCGAACTGGAAGCTCATGACGATGCCGCTGACCACGCCCATGCCGAAGGAGATGGCGAAGATCCGCAGCCAGAAGAAATAGAGGTCGCGCCAGACGGTGTCGCGGGTGCGCAGCCAGCGCCACTCCACGAATGCCAGCCAGTGCGCCAGGCCGATGGTGAAGGCCGGGAACAGGATGTGGAAGGTGATCACGAAGCCGAACTGGATCCGTGACAGCAGGAGCGCATCCACGTGGCGGGCCTCCGCGGCGCGCGGGGGACGCGCCGCCTGCGCGCATTTTGCGCCACCGGGCCGGAAATGGCCCGTGCGGCCGCGGCGAGGCATGCGCGGTGCCACCGCGGCATGACCAGTGGCCGGTCCGGCGCCCGGGCCGCGGCTGCTAGGCTCTCGCGTTTCCGCCACGCGCGAGCACCATCGATGTCCCCAGTCCCGCACTTCCGTTCGAAGCGGCGCGCCGCCGCTGGAGCCGCCCTGCTCGCCATTGCGGTCGTCGCCGCCGCCCCGCTGCATGCGCAGCCGGCGACGCCGCTGACCATGCACCAGGTGATGGCGGACCCGGACTGGATCGGGCCGCCGGTGGAGCAGGCCTGGTGGTCCTGGGACGGCGCCACCGCGTACTACACGCTCAAGCGCGACGGCAGCACCATCCGCGACATCCACGCCCGGCCCATCGCCGGGGGCACGTCCCAGCGGCTGGACGGTGCCGCCCGCGGCGACATCGACGGCATGCAGCCGGTGGTCGACCCGCAGCGCCGACGCATGGCCTTCGTGCGCAACGGCGATGTGTTCGTCCGCGCACTCGACTCCGGCGTACTGACCCAGCTCACCCGCACCGACGCGGTCGAGGGCCAGCTGCAGTGGGGCAGCGACGGCGCGCTCGCCTGGCGCAGCGGCGACGACTGGTTCCGCTGGACCGGTGGCCCGGTGGTGCAGGCCGCGGTGCTGAAGACCGAGGACGACCCCGCCAAGCCGCCCGGCGCCGACGACCTGCGCGAGCGCCAGCTGCGCTACTTCGAGACCCTGCGCGTGGAACGCGAACGGCGCGAAGCCATGCGCGAGCAATCGGAGGAATGGCGGATTGCCGACCCGTCGCAGTCGCCGCCCCCGATCCACCTCGGCAAGGACCTCGAGATCTCGGGCAGCGCGATGTCGCCCGACGGCCGCTGGGTGCTGGTCGCGACGCAGGCCAAGGACGCCGACGAAGGACAGGACGGCAAGATGCCGAAGTACATCACCGAATCCGGCTACGAGGAGTTCGAGGACGCGCGTACCCGCGTCGGCCGCAACGATCCCGTGCCGCAGGCGCTGTGGCTGGTCTCGGTGGCCGACGGCCAGGTGCGCGAGGTGAAGCTCGACGCGCTGCCCGGGATCGGCGAGGACCCGCTGGCCGACCTCCGCCGCACCGCGAAGCAGGACCCGTTGAAGGGCGATCGCGCGGTGCGGCTCGAGACCTTCGGCCCGGATGCGTCGGGCGCGATCCGCTGGAGCGACGATTCGCGCAACGTCGCGGTGATGCTGCACGCGGTCGACAACAAGGATCGCTGGCTCGCGACCGTGGACCTGGGGGACGCGAGCCTGCGCACCCGCCACCGCCTCAGCGATCCTGCCTGGATCAACTGGAGCTTCAACGAGTTCGGCTGGATGCCGGACAACCGCACCACCTGGTTCCTGTCCGAGGAATCGGGCTGGTCCCACCTGTACCTGTCCGACGGCGGTCGTGCCCGGGCGCTGACCCGCGGCGAGTGGGAGGTCTCCCAGCCCGAGCTGTCGGCCGACGGCAAGCGCTTCGTGTTCGTCTGCAACCGCGCCCGCCCCGGCGACTACGAGGTCTGCGCCGTGGACGCGGCCGGTGGCGAGGTGCGCGAGCTCACCGCCCTCGACGGGGTCGAGAACTTCGTGCGTTCGCCGGACGACCGCCAGCTGCTGGTGCGCCATTCCGCCAGTTACGTGCCGCCGCAGCTGTCGGTGGTCGACGCCGCCGGCGGCACCGCGCGCCAGCTGACCGACACCCGCAAGCCGGCGTTCGCGGCCATGGACTGGCTGCAGCCCGAATACGTCCAGGTGCCGTCGAAGCACGGCGCCGGCACCCTCTGGGGCAAGTACTACGGGCCCGCGACGCCGGAGCCCGGCCGGACGTACCCGGTGGTGCTGTTCGTCCATGGCGCCGGTTACCTGCAGAACGTCAGCGACCGCTACCCGAACTACTTCCGCGAGCAGATGTTCCACAACCTGCTGGTGCAGCAGGGCTACATCGTCCTCGACCTCGACTTCCGCGCATCCGAGGGCTACGGCCGCGACTGGCGCACCGCGATCTACCGCGACATGGGCACGCCGGAACTCCAGGACTACATGGACGGCATCGACTGGCTGGTCGCCAACCGCCAGGCCGACCGTGACCGCGTCGGCATCTACGGCGGCAGCTACGGCGGCTTCGTGACCTTCATGGCGATGTTCCGCGAGCCCGGCACGTTCAAGGCCGGCGCCGCGCTGCGCCCGGTCAGCGACTGGTCGCAGTACAACCACGAGTACACCGCCAACATCCTGAACACGCCGGCGCTGGACCCCGAGGCATACCGCCGCTCGTCGCCGATGGAGTACGCCGACGGGCTGGAGGGCGGCCTGCTGATCGCCCACGGCATGATCGACGACAACGTGTTCTTCCGCGATTCGGTGATGGTGGCGCAGAAGCTGATCGAGTTGCGCAAGGACGACTGGGAACTGGCGCCCTACCCGATGGAACGGCACGCATTCGTGCATCCGTCGTCCTGGTACGACGAATACCGGCGCATCTTCGAGCTGTTCGAGCGCACGCTGAAGTAGCCGCCTCGCGCCTCGCGCCTCGCGGATCCTGCCTCCGGCCGCGGGCTCCGCGCCGCCGGCCGGTGGCCGCTGGCCGGTGGCCGGTGGCTCTTGTGGGAGCGGCCATGGCCGCGAGCCCTACCGCGGGCCGCTTAGAATCCCTCGATGGATGATTTCGAGCGCGTACGCGACTACCTCACCGGCCTCCAGGACCGCATCTGTGCCGCCATCGAGACGGCGGACGGCAGCGCCCGCTTCGCCGAGGATCGCTGGACCCGCGCCGAGGGCGGTGGCGGCCGGACCCGGATCCTCCGCGAGGGGGCGGTGTTCGAGCAGGCCGGCATCGGCTTCTCCGACGTCTCCGGGACCGCCCTGCCGCCTTCGGCGAGCGCGGCGCGCCCGGAACTCGCGGGCGCGTCCTGGCGCGCGGTGGGCGTGTCGCTGGTCTTCCACCCGCGCAACCCCCACGTGCCGACCACCCACGCCAACGTCCGTCATTTCCGGGCCATGCGCGACGGCGAGACCGTCGCCTGGTGGTTCGGTGGCGGCTTCGACCTGACCCCGTTCTATCCGGTGGATGCCGACGTGCTGCACTGGCACCGCACGGCCCACGACCTCTGCGCCCCCTTCGGCCCCGACCGCTACCCCGCGCACAAGCGCTGGTGCGACGAGTACTTCGTCCTGAAGCACCGCAGCGAGACCCGCGGCGTCGGCGGCCTGTTCTTCGACGACCTGCACGGCAGCTTCGCGCGCGACTTCGCCTACCTGCAGGCGGTGGGCGACGGGTTCCTCGAGGCCTACCTGCCCATCGTGGAGCGCCGCCGCGACACGCCCTGGGGCGAGCGGGAGCGGGCCTTCCAGCTCTACCGGCGCGGCCGCTACGTCGAGTTCAACCTGGTGCACGACCGCGGCACCCTGTTCGGGCTGCAGTCGGGCGGGCGCACCGAGTCGATCCTGATGAGCCTGCCGCCACTGGTGCGCTGGGAGTACGGCTACGTGCCGGAGCCCGGCAGCCCGGAGGCGGCCCTGGCGGGGTACCTGCGGCCGCGCGACTGGCTGGCGGAGCTCGCCGCCACGGCCTGAATGGATATTGCTGCCGCGAGCGCCCGCCGCAAAGCGGGCGCGGCCGGGCCCGGCGCGGGATCGCAGGCAATAAAAAGCCCCGCAGGCAGGGGGGGCCGGCGGGGCTGGAGAACGGGGCTCGGGGAGAAGCCTTACGTTCCGGTCGATCGTCTCCAGGGGAGGGAGAGATCTGCGACAGACCTTGCATCTGTCGCGAGCTATATGACCATTCCGAACATGGACGGTTCGTGAAGATCAGGGTTAATGTTTTGTTGGATTCAGCGGGTGTTTACCCGCGCTGCGCGGCGCCCTCCGGCTCCCGTCAATGCGCCTGGTCCCAGTCGTCGCCGACGCCTGAATCCACCACCAGCGGCACCGCCAGTTCAGCCGCCGCGCACATGCGCGGGACCACCCCCGCCAGCAGCGGGTCGACGAAGCCGGCGTCGCATTCGAACACCAGTTCGTCGTGCACCTGCAGGATCATCGCCGCCCGTTCCGCCTGCGGGGCCAGCCAGTCGTCGATGGTGATCATCGCGCGCTTGATGATGTCCGCCGCCGTGCCCTGCATGGGGGCGTTGATCGCGGCGCGCTCGGCGCCCGCGCGCAGGCCCTGGTTGCGCGAGCCGATGTTCTCCAGGTACAGCCGCCGTCCGAACACCGTCTCGACGTAGCCGCGCTCGTGCGCCTGCTGGCGCGTGCGCTCCATGAACTCGCGCACGCCCGGGTAGCGCGAGAAATACAGCGCCACGTAGTCCTGGGCCTCGCCGCGGGAGATGCCGAGGTTGCGCGCCAGCCCGAACGCGCTCATGCCGTACATCAGGCCGAAGTTGATGGCCTTGGCGGCGCGGCGCTCGTTGACGGTGACGTCGTCGAGCCTGCGCCCGAACACCTCGGCGGCCGTCGCGCGGTGGATGTCGACGCCCGACGAGAACGCCTTCAGCAGCCCGGCGTCGCCGGAGAGGTGGGCCATGATCCGGAGCTCGATCTGCGAGTAGTCGCAGGCCACCAGCTTGCGGCCGGGCGGCGCCACGAATGCCCTGCGGATGCGGCGGCCGTCCTCGGTGCGGATCGGGATGTTCTGCAGGTTCGGGTCGCTCGACGCCAGCCGCCCGGTGGCCGCGCCCGCCTGGTGGTAGCTGGTATGTACGCGGCCGGTGTGCGGGTTGACCATCTCCGGCAGCTTGTCGGTATAGGTGCTGCGCAGCTTGGTCAGACCGCGGTGGTCGAGGATCACCCGCGGCAACTCGTGCTGGTCGGCGATCGCCTCCAGCGCCTCTTCGTTGGTCGAGGGCTGCCCGGAGGGCGTCTTCACCATCACCGGCAGCTTCAGTTCCTCGAACAGGAGCGCGCAGAGCTGCTTCGGCGAGTCGAGGTTGAAGCTGCGCCCGGCCAGCTCCGTCGCGCGCTGCTGCAGGACCAGCATGCGCCGCGACAGGTCGGCGCTCTGGCGGCGCAGTTCCTCCGCATCGACAAGCACGCCGTTGGCCTCGATGCGCTCGAGCACCTGCACCAGCGGCATCTCGATGTCGCGGTACACCGACAGCAGGCCCGGCTCGTCGGCGAGCTTCGGCGCCAGCACCCGGTGCAGGCGCAGCGTGACGTCGGCATCCTCGGCGGCGTAGCGGGTGGCGTCGTCCAGCGCGACCTGGGCGAAGCGGATCTGCTTGCTGCCCTTGCCGGCGACGTCGGCGTACTTGACGGTCTCGTAGCCGAGGTAGCGGCGCGCCAGCGAATCCATGTCGTGGCGGCTGGCGGTGGCGTTGTGGACGAAGCTCTCGAGCATGGTGTCGTCGGCGTAGCCGGCCACCTCCACGCCGTGCCGGCGCAGCACGTGCAGGTCGTACTTGCCGTGCTGGCCGACCTTGCGCCTGCCGGCGTCGGCGAACAGCGGCCGCAGCGCATCCAGCACTTCGTCGCGCGGCAATTGCGCCGGGACGCCCGGGTAGTCGTGTCCCATCGGGATGTAGGCCGCCCGACCCGGTTCCACGGCCAGGCTGAGGCCGACCAGGTTCGCCTGCATCGGGTCCAGCGAGTCGGTCTCGACGTCGAAGGCGAAGGCCGCGGCGGCGGCGAGCGCGGCCACCCAGCTGTCCAGCGCCTCGCGCGTCAGCACCGTCTCGTACTCGCCCGGCGCCGAGAGCGCGGGATCGAGCGCGTCGGAGACCGGTGCCGCCGCGCGCGCATAGCCGGCGGCGGTGCCGCGCACGCTGACGCGATCGCCGGCCGGCGACGCGCCGCCGTCGAGGTCCTTCAGCGCCTGGCCGAAGCCGTAACGCGTGTAGAGCGTGCGCAACGCCGCCACATCCTGTTCGCGCAACGCCAGCGACTGCGCGTTGCCGTCCAGCGCGACGTCGGTGCGGATCGTCGCGAGTTCGCGGTTCAGCGGCAGGCGCTCCAGCGCCGCGCGCAGGTTGTCGCCGATCTTGCCCTTCACCTCGGCCGCGTTCGCCATGACGCCGTCGAGCGTGCCGTACTGCGCCAGCCACTTCGCCGCGGTCTTGGGCCCGCACTTGTCGATGCCGGGGATGTTGTCGACGCTGTCGCCCATCAGCGCCAGCAGGTCGACGATCTGGTCGGGACGCACCCCGAACTTCGCCACCACCGATTCCTCGGAGTCCAGCCGGCTGCCGCTCATGGTGTTGACCAGCTGCACGCCGGGCCGCACCAGCTGGGCGAAGTCCTTGTCGCCGGTGGAGATGGTGACGTCGATGCCGTCGCGGCAGGCCTGCAGCGCCAGGGTGCCGATGACGTCGTCGGCTTCCACGCCGGGGACGCGCAGGATCGGCATGCCCAGCGCCTCGACGATCTCGCACATCGGCTGCAGCTGGGCGCGCAGCTCGTCGGGCATCGGCGGGCGGTTGGCCTTGTACTCGGCGTAGAGGTCGTCGCGGAAGGTCTTTCCGGGCGCGTCGACCACGAAGGCGACGTAGTCCGGCCGCTCCTTCAGCGTCGAGCGCAGCATGTTGACGACGCCGAACAGGGCGCCGGTCGGCTCGCCCTGCGGGTTGGTCAGTGGCGGCAACGCGTGGAACGCGCGGTACAGGTACGAAGACCCGTCGATCAGGACAAGGCGTGGCATCCGCCGATTCTACCGCCGCGCACGCCCCGCCCCCGCGGCGACGGGGCGTGCGCGGCGCGGAGCGCATAATCGGTGGCCCCGGAGGAGGAGATCGCCATGGACGCCCGCCAGATACCGAAGCTGCTGGTCCCGTTGCTCGCCGCGCTGCTGGCGGCGGCCTGCGCGACGACGGCGGACGAGGCGCTGGTCCCGCGGGATGCGGTCGAGACCACGCGCACCGAGCCCAACGGCGACGTCATCACCGAGTACCGCGTCGGCGGGCAGCTGCGGGCGCTGAAGGTGACGCCCTCGCGCGGACCCACGTTCTACCTCTACGACCGGAACGGCGACGGCGTGGTCGACGAGAAACGCGACGGCGTGCAGCCGGTGTACTTCAAGCTGTTCGAGTGGGACTGAGCACGGCGTGGCCGGCGACCGCCGCCGCGTCCGGGTGGGGCTGGTCGGGTACGGGTACGCCGGCCGGACGTTCCACGCGCCGCTGATCGCGGCGACGCCCGGGCTCGAGCTGGCGGCCGTGGCGTCGAGCGACCCGCCCAGGGTGCTGGCCGACTGGCCCGGCATGGGCGTGGAGCGGGATGCCGCCGCCCTGTTCCGCCGCGACGACATCGACCTGGTCGTGATCGCGACGCCCAGCGACACCCACGCAACGCTCGCAGGTGCCGCGCTCGAGGCCGGCCGCCACGTGGTGGTGGACAAGCCGTTCACCACCAGCCTCGCCGATGCCCGCGGCCTGGCACGGCTCGCGGCGCGCAGGAAGCAACTGCTGTCGGTGTTCCAGAACCGGCGCTGGGACGCCGATTTCCTCGCCGTGCGCGAGGCCATCGCCGCGGGTGCGATCGGTGAGCCCGTGCACTTCGAATCGCATTTCGACCGCTACCGGCCGCAGGTCCGCGACCGCTGGCGCGAGGACGCCGGGCCGGGAGGCGGCATCTGGATGGACCTCGGGCCGCACCTCGTCGACCAGGCGCTGCTGCTGCTGGGCCTGCCCGATCGGGTCTCGGCCACTTTCTCGGTGCAGCGCGCCGGCGGGCGCGGCGTCGACTGGGCGCACGTCGTGCTCGAATGCGGCAGCCGTCGCGCCATCCTGCACGCCGGCATGCTGGTCGCCGGCGGAAGCGCGCGCTTCACCGTCCATGGCACCCGTGGCAGCCTGGTGAAGTACGGGCTGGACCCGCAGGAAGCACAGCTGCTGGCCGGCCTGCGCCCGGGCGACCCGGGTTGGGGCGTGGACGAGGCGCCGATGGTTGCCTGGGCAGGCGATGGTGCCGCCGCGCGGCCGCTGCCGCTGCCGCCGGGCGACCAGGGCCGCTTCTACGAGGCGATCTCCACTGCACTCGCTGGCGCAAGCCCCAACCCGGTCCCCATGGCGCAGGCGATCGCGGTGATGGCGGTGCTGGAGGCGGCCGTCCGATCCGCCGCGCACGGCCGCGCCGTGGTGCCGGCGCTGCATGCGCGCGAGCGCCGTGCCTGGCATGCCGCGGCAGGCGCGACGCCCGCGTCGGCTACGATGCGCGCCCCCGCCGCCTGAGCCCGCCATGCCGCATCGCGCGCCCCTGAAATCCATCGTCGGCACCTGGCTCACCGGCCTGGTGGCGGTCCTGCCGCTGGTGCTGACCCTGGTCCTCATCGGCTGGGTGGTGGGCATCATCGACCGTTTCGTCGGCCCCAGCAGCCTGTTCGGCCGCACCTTCACGGTCTTCGGCGAGTACTTCTCGGCGCGGCCCATGGCCGCCTATGTCGCGGGCACGCTGCTGGTGATGGTCGCGATCTGGGTGTTCGGGCTGGTGCTGCAGTCGCGGCTCAAGAAGCCGTTCGCGGCCCTGCTCGACAAGACCCTGCGCCGGATCCCGCTGGTGGGCAGCGTCTACAACCTGGCCGAACGGTTCGTGTCGGTGATCGGCGACCGCCAGGAAGCCGACATCGCGGCCATGCGCCCGGTGTGGTGCTTCTTCGGTGGCGAAGGCGTCGCCGTGCTGGGACTGTTGCCGAACCCGGAGCCGGTGGCGATCGATGGCCGCATGCACTACACGGTGCTCGTGCCCACCGCGCCGATTCCCGTCGGCGGCGGGCTGCTGTTCGTCCCGGTGGACTGGGTGAAACCCGCCGATTTCGGCATCGACACCCTCACCAGCGTCTACCTCTCGATGGGCATCACGCCGCCGCGCCGCACGCCCCAGGCAACGACCGCCGCCCCGCGGGCCGGCGCCCCCGGCTGACGGCGCCCGCGGCGGCCACCCATGCACCCCCTTTCGATCCTCCTGCTCGCCGTGGCGATGTCCACCGACGCCTTTGCCGCGGCCGTCGGCAAGGGCGCGGCGATGCAGCGACCCGGCGTGCGCCAGGCGCTGCGCGCCGGCGTCATCTTCGGCGTGATCGAGGGCCTGACGCCGCTGCTCGGCTGGGTGCTGGGTACCGCTGCCGCGCCCTATGTCGCCGCGTGGGACCACTGGATCGCCTTTGCGCTGCTGTCGCTGCTGGGGCTGCGCATGGTGCGCGAAGGCCTGCGCGACGATGCGGCCGCGCTGCCCGCGGCGCGCCGGCGGCACGGATTCTGGTCGCTCGCGGCCACCGGGTTCGCCACCAGCATCGACGCCATGGTCGTGGGCGTCGGCCTCGCCTTCGTCGATGTCCCGATCCTGGTGGTGGCACTGGCGATCGGCCTGACCACGCTGGTAATGGTGACCTGCGGCATCCTCCTAGGCCGCGTCCTGGGCGCACTGGCCGGCAAGCGCGCAGAAATCGGCGGCGGCCTGCTGCTGGTGGCCATCGGCAGCGTGATCCTGTTCGAGCACCTGTCGGCGCAGTGACGCCGGTCACCCGTCGTTGCCGCTGCCTGCGCTAGATTGCGCGCCACCTGCACCCCGGAGCACGCGATGCCGGCGCGCGAACGCCGCAAGGAAGGTGATGCACGCGCAGCCGAGCTGCGTGCCGCGCTGACGCCGGCGCAGCTGCGCGCGCTGGAGACGCTGGAGCATTTCGGCTGGTCGCTGAAGTTCGTCCGCCGGCCGATGTTCCTCGATCCGGTGCCGGTGGTGTTCGACCGCAGCGGCGAGCGCCATGCGGTGCTCGAAGCCGACGGCAGCCTCGACGAGAACCCGTCGATACGACTGCGCGACTAGCGCCACGGGACGACGCCTTCATCGACCGGGCCGCATGCTGGACGCGATCCGCAACGGGAGAGGCACGTGGGCGTACTGGTCGAGGGCACATGGCACGCGGAGGACGCGTCGTGGACCGACGAGACCGGCAGGGTGCGGCGGCCCTCGTCGCGGTTCCGCCACTGGGTGACGGCCGACGGCACGCCGGGCCCCACGGGCGACGGTGGCTTCGTCGCCGAACGCGGGCGCTACCACCTCTACATCTCACGGGCCTGCCCCTGGGCGCACCGCACCGCGATCCTGCGCGAACTCAAGGGCCTGCAGGACATCGTCGGGCTCTCGGTGACGCACTGGCTGATGGCCGACAACGGCTGGACGTTCGAGCCGGGCCCGGGCGTCGTGCCCGACCCCGTCAACGGCGCCGGGACGATCTGGCAGCTCTATGCCACGAGCGACGCCAGCTACAGCGGCCGCGCCACGGTGCCCGTGCTCTGGGACCGCCAGCGCGGATGCATCGTCAGCAACGAGTCGGCCGACATCGTGCGCATGTTCAACAGCGCCTTCGATGGCGTCGGCGCGGCGGCTGGCGACTGGTATCCGCGTGCCCTGCGCGCGCGCATCGACGCCTTGAACGAACGCATCTACGACAACCTCAACAACGGCGTGTACCGCGCCGGGTTCGCGACCTCGCAGGTGGCGTACGAGGAGGCGGTGGCCGACGTCTTCGCGACCCTCGACTGGCTGGAAGCGCTGCTCGCGGCGCAGCCCTGGCTGTGCGGCGACACCGGCACCGAGGCCGACTGGCGCCTGTTCACCACGCTGGTGCGCTTCGATGCCGCCTACCACGGCCACTTCAAGTGCAACCTGCGCCGCCTCGTCGACTACCCCGCGCTCTGGGCGTACACGCGGCGGCTGCATGCGTACCCCGGCGTGGCGGGCACGGTGGACCTGGGACACATCAAGCGCCACTACTACCAGAGCCACCGCCACATCAATCCCACGGGCATCGTCCCCGCCGGGCCCGCGCTCGACTTCGGCACGCGCTGATGCCGCGCATCCGGCGCAAGCGCCGCAGGTGACGGCCCGCCTGTCGCCGATGGCGCATACTCCAAGGCCGCGGTCTGCAACAGGTGCGGCATGAACAACCACGTCGAATTCTTCAAGCTCCACCTGGTGGACGGCCAGAGCATCGGCCCGGCCGCGCTGCGGACGCTGTGGTCGCGCGCGTGCGAGTCCAGCGACATCAGCGTCAGCCGCCAGTCCCGCCGTACCGCCTACGGGATGAAGGACGTCTATTCGCTCTCGGCGTCGCCGCGCATGCGCGACCAGCCGATGATCGAGTCGCGCCTGAAAATGCTGCTGCTGGAGTCGCGCCTCACCGCATCGGTCACCTCGGTCCATGTCTGACCGCGGCGCGCCCGCGCCCGCCACCTACGACATCGGCATCGGCATCTGCACCTCCGTGGCCGCCACGGGCGTCAGCGTCAGCCTCGACAGTTCCGTGGTCAGCCGGCTCGTCCCCGGCCAGCCGTGGCGGCGTTCCGGGACCAGCCTGTTGCGCTTCCACCCGGACCTCTGCAGCCCGCGCCGGCCGCCGGAACCGGGAATCGAGATCTACCTCGCGCGCGACCGCATCGGCCGCAATCCGACCGCGGTCCTGGACCTCGACGGCGACGGCCGTACCTGCGAGGTCGACCTGAACGTACTGCTGCAGGGCCTCGACCCCGACCCCACGCCGCCACCCGCCACCGGGCGCAGCGCCCGGCGCTGAGCGGCGTCACGCCGGCTGCAGGTTCGCGTAGGCGAGCACCAGCCACTTGCTGCCGGCGTCGGCGAAATTCACCTGCACGCGCGCATGCGCGCCCGCACCCTCGATGTCGGTCACGACGCCGCTGCCGAACTTCGCGTGGACCACGTTCTGCCCCAGCTTCACCCCGGGGGTCTCCTCCACCAGCGCGTGTCCGGAATTGCGCCGCGGCTGCTGCGCGAACGGCATGCGCTGTGGCTTGGCCCGCGGACGCACCTCGTGCAGCAGCGCCTCCGGGATTTCGCGCAGGAAGCGCGACGGGACGCCGTACATGTCCTGGCCGTGCAGCCGACGCGCCTCGGCGTGGGTCAGGACCAGCTTCTGCCGGGCGCGGGTGATGCCCACGTAGGCAAGGCGACGCTCCTCCTCCAGCCGCCCGGCCTCCTCGATCGAGCGCGCGTTCGGGAACAGCCCCTCCTCGAGGCCCGCCAGGAACACCACCGGGAACTCGAGGCCCTTGGCACTGTGCAGGGTCATCAGCTGGACACCGTCCTCGCCCGCCTGCGCCTGGCCTTCTCCCGCCTCCAGCGCGGCATAGGCCAGGAACGCCACCAGCTCACTGAGGCCCGCGGACTCATCGTCGTCGCCGCGGACGAAGCGCGAGGCCACCGACACCAGCTCGTCGAGGTTGTCGACGCGGGAGTCGGCCGAGCCCTTCGACTCGTTGGCATAGTGCTCGCGCAGGCCCGAGCGCAGCAGCACGTGGTCGATCTTGTCCTTCAGAGGCAGCGGCTCGACCTCGGCGCCGATCGCGTCGATCAGCCCATGGAAGGCCGCGATGGCATTGCGCGCACGCGGCGCCAGCGCGCCCTCGCGACACACCCGCTGGGAGGCCTCCCACAGCGACACCGAATCCGTGCGGGCGCGCCGCCGGACCTCGTCCAGGGTGCGGTCGCCGATGCCCCGGGTGGGCGTGTTCACCGCGCGCTCGAAGGCGGCGTCGTCGGCGCGGTTGCCGACCAGCCGCAGGTAGGCCAGCGTGTCCTTGATCTCGGCACGCTCGAAGAAGCGCACCCCGCCATAGACGCGGTAGGGGATCTGCTCGCCCAGCAGCGCCTCCTCGAACGCGCGCGACTGCGCATTGCTGCGGTACAGGATCGCGCAGTCGCCGAAGCTGCCGCCATCGCGCACCCACTGCCGGATGCGCTCGACGACGAAGCGCGCCTCGTCGATCTCGTTGTAGGCCGCGTAGACGTCGACCGGGTCGCCCGAGCCGGAGTCGGTCCACAGGCGCTTACCCAGGCGGGCCGGGTTGTGGGCGATGACGGCGTTCGCGGCGTCCAGGATGTTCGCGCTCGAGCGGTAGTTCTGCTCCAGGCGGATGGTGCGCGCGCCGGGGAAGTCGTGCAGGAACTTCTGCACGTTCTCCACCTTCGCCCCGCGCCAGCCGTAGATCGCCTGGTCGTCGTCGCCGACGGTGAACATCTGGCCGCTGTCGCCGGCGAGCACGCGCACGAAGGCGTACTGGATGGCGTTGGTGTCCTGGAACTCGTCCACCAGCAGCTGGCCGAAGCGCTGGCGGTAGTGCGCCAGCAGCGCCGGCGTGTCGCGCAGCAGTTCGTGGGCGCGCAGCAGGATCTCGGCGAAGTCGACCAGGCCGGCGCGGTCGCAGCGCTCCTGGTACAGCTCGTAGGCGCGCAGCATCACGCCCGACCATTCGTCGGCATCGGCCTGGATGTTCGCGGGCCGCCGGCCCTCATCCTTGTGCGCATTGATCCACCACGCGATCTGCCGCGGCGGGAAGCGCGCCTCGTCGATCTCGAGCTGCTGCACCACGCGCTTGACCAGGCGCAGCTGGTCGTCGCTGTCGAGGATCTGGAACGCCTCGGGCAGCCGCGCGTCCTGCCAGTGCAGGCGCAGCAGGCGATGGGCAAGGCCATGGAAGGTGCCGATCCACAGCCCGCGCGAGCCGTTGCGCAGCAGCGCATCGGCGCGGTGGCGCATCTCGCCCGCGGCCTTGTTGGTGAAGGTGACCGCGAAGATGCCGTGCACCGGAACCCCGAACACCTCGTTCATCCAGGCGATGCGGTGGGTGAGGACGCGGGTCTTGCCGGAGCCGGCGCCGGCGAGGACCAGGTAGTGGCCGGGGGGTGCCGACACGGCCTCGCGCTGGGCATCGTTGAGGCCGTCGAGCAGGTGGGAAACATCCATCGCCGCATTTTACGCGAGCGCGGTCGCAGCCCCGGCGACGCGCGACCTGTCAGCCGCCCGCGCGCGGCGCGCCCAGCCGGGCCAGCGTCTCCTCGAACGGCGCGGGCTTCGCCAGCAGGAAGCCCTGCATTTCGTCGCAGCCGCGCTCGCGCAGCCAGCGCCACTGGGTTTCGGTTTCCACGCCTTCGGCGGTGGTCTTCAGCTCCAGGCTCTGGGCGAGCCGGATGATCGCGCCGCAGATCGCCTCGTCGTCGGGATCCCGACCGAGGTCGCGCACGAAGGACCGGTCCAGCTTGAGCCGGTGCAACGGCAGGCGCTTCAGGTACGCCAGGCTCGAATAGCCGGTTCCGAAGTCGTCGATCGCGATCTGCACGCCCAGGGCGCTGATGTCGGCCATGGAGCGGATCGCGGCATCGGGATTGGCCATGACCACGCTTTCGGTGAGCTCTAGCTCCAGGACGTCGCGCGGCAAGCCGTGGTCGCGCAGCACCGCGGCGACATCGGCGGCGAGGTCCTGCTGGAACTGCGCCGCGGAGACGTTCACCGCGATCCGCAACCGCTCCCAGCCGCGTGCCGCCAGCAGGTGGTGGTGGCGCGCCGCTTCGCGCAGGACCCAGCGCCCGATCGGCACGATCAACCCGCTGTCCTCGCAGGCGGCGATGAAGTGCGCCGGCGCGAGCAGGCCGCGCGTGGGGTGGTTCCAGCGCAGCAGGGCCTCCAGCCCCACGGGCTGGTTGCCGCGGTCGAACTGCGGCTGGAACACGAGCATGAACTGGCCCGCCTGCAGTGCCTCGCGCAGCTGCAGCACCAGGTCCAGCCGCTGGCTCGCACCTTCGTCGAACTCGCTGCGATAGGCGACCACGCAGTTCCGGCCCTGGCGCTTTGCCTGGTACATCGCCTGGTCGGCGCGCCGCATGAGCGCGAGCGCATCGTCGCCATCCCCCGGGAAGCGGCACCAGCCGAGGCTCGGCGTCACCTGCAGCGCGGCGCCATGCACCTCGACCGGCTGCGCCAGCACCGACAGCAGGCCCTCCAGTCGCGACGCCACCGCGGCATCGTCGGGGCAGCGCAGGACGACGATGAATTCGTCGCCTCCGATGCGCGCGACCAGTTCGCCTTCGCCGGCCGATGCCGCCAGGCGGCGCGACACCGTCACCAGCACCTCGTCGCCGACGGCATGGCCGAGGCTGTCGTTGATCAGCTTGAAATCGTCCAGGTCGAGGACCGCGACGCCCAGCACGTCCCCCTCGTGGCCGTGGATCACCGCATCCAGGCGCTCCTGCAGCAGCTCGCGGTTGGGCAGGCCGGTGAGCGCGTCGTGGGTGGCGCGGTGCGCCAGCGCCTCCTCGGCGCGCTTGCGGTCGCTGATGTCGTTCACGATCGCCACGAAGTGGGTCAGCGCGCCATGGCCGTCGCGCACCGGGGTCATGCGCAGTTCGTTCCAGAACGCCACGCCGTCGCGGCGCGTCGAGCGCAGCTGCATCCGCACGTCGCGGGCCTCGGCGACCGCGCGCAGGAGGCGCCCGTGCACCTCGCCATCGCCGCCGTCGCCGAGCACGCGCTGGTAGCCGGTGCCGAGGGCTTCGGCGGCACGGTAGCCGGTGATCCGTTCGAACGCGGGATTCGCGTACACCACCGGCTGTCCCGGCGCCTGCGCGTCGAAGATGACGATGCCGTTCTCGGTGGACTCCACCGCGCGGCGCAGCAGCCTCAGGTCGGCTTCGTCGCGGCGCTGGCGGGTGACGTCGAGCATGCCGCCGACGGCGCGGATGGCCTTGCCGGCCTGGTCACGCAGCACCAGCCCGCGGTCCTCGACATCGGCGTAGCTGCCGTCGGCGCGGCGCAGGCGATAGCTGGCGTGCCAGTCATGGGCGCTTCCCGCGAGCAGGTCCTCGAGCGAGGCCTTGGTACGCGCGCGGTCCTCGGGGTGGACCAGCTCGAGCCACTGCGTGACATTGGCGGCATCGCGCGTCCAGTCCCATCCGTAGTGGGCGTTGAAGCCCTCGTTCCACCACAGGTCGCCGGTGGCGATGTCCCAGTCCCAGACCGCGTCGCTGGTGGCGCGGGTCACCATCTGGAAGCGCGCCTCGGTGCGTGCCCGCTCGGCTTCCGCACGCTCGCGGTCGGTCACGTCGAGGGCGATCACAAGGCGCGCCGGCCGCCCCAGGAACAGCACGTCGCTGGCGAAGATCGCGGCCAGGATGGTGCTGCCATCGCGGCGGACATGCTTCCAGACGCGATCGCCGCGCACTTCCGGGCTCGTCGCCAGCGCCTGTCGGACGTCGTCGGCGGAGTCCTCGGCCAGCAGGTCGGCGGGACTCAACGCGAGGAACCCTTCGCGCGTGTAGCCGTACTGCGCGACGGCGGCCTCGTTGACCTCCAGGATCTCCAGGCTGTCGCGGTCGAAGACGCAGGCGGGCAGCGGGAAGCGCTCGTAGAGGAACCGGTACTGGGTCTCGACCTCGCGCACCCGTCCGCGCAGTGCGTCGAGTGCGTGCGCCGACTGTGCCACGCTCCGCTGCAGCTCGCGCTCCCGCCGGCCGCTGCGGCGGAGCATCCACAGCCCGAACAGCCAGGCGAGCACGAGCAGCAGGCTGCCGGCGGCGAGCGCTGCGACGAAGGCGTTCCATCCGGCAAGCACATGCGCGCGGCGGCTGCCGGCGGTGACCACCAGCGGATAGTCGCGCAGGGCCGCGTAGCCGATGATGCGCGGTTCGGGGCCTACCAGGCTGCTGCGTGTCTCGACGCTGCCGCGTGGGGCGCCGGCCGACGACAGCTGCCTGAAGAGCTCCAGCTTCGACATGTCGGCACCGAGGTAGCGCGAGCCGCCCAGCGAACTCGCGATCAGCCTGCCGTCGCGGTGGGCGATGGCGGTGACGCCGCTCGGGCCCAGGTCGTGGGCATCGACGATGGCGGACAGGGCGTCCACCTTGAGCCGGCCGACGAGCCAGCGGGGCCCGCCGTCCCGACCTGGGGGCATCGCCATCACCAGCGGCAGCACCCAGGGTCCGCGCGTACCCGCGCGCATTGGCGAGCCGATGCCGAGGGCGCGCGGATCGGCCGCCTGCGCCGGCAGCGGCGGGCGCTCGGCCGTGATCGACAGGTCCAGCAGCCCCGGGTGACGCGCGAGCACGCCCTGCACCGCCTGTTCGCTGAGCATGGCGGCCGCGGCGGGCGCATCGCGCTCGAGCGCCGCCACGTCGCCGGCGACGCCGCGGAAGGCGCGGCCGAAATTGTCCAGGGTGAGCTCGAGCTCGCCGGCCCGGCCCTCGGCAACCGCAACCAGGAGCCGCTCCCCGGATGCGCGCCGCACGCGGTGGTCGTTCCACGCCAGCACGGCGACCACGACCACCAGGCTCGCGATGAAGAGCGCGCCGGCAACGACGGCCCGCCGCCGCATTCCCTCCGCGACCGGAGCCGCGTCCGCCCCCTCCTGTTCCGCCTGCTCCGCCATCCCCGGCAGCCCCCCGACTGCATCACCCGCCACGTCGTACGGCCATGGTGGCCGCAGCGACGTCAAGAACCGGTCACCCTACGCGATCCGGTGCGCCGGTTCTGGGGCGGAGCGCACGGTCAGTGCGATGCGGCCTCGCGCCGGCTGGTGCTCGCGGTCATCAGCCTGTCGGTCCAGGCGATTCCGATGGCGGACAGGATGAAGGCGCCATGGATGATCGTCTGCCACATCACGCCTTCCATGGTGGCCCGGGTGCAGCCCGCGGCCACCACCCGGATGCCCGCCTCCAGCGCGTCCTGTGCCGCGCGCAGCGCGGCGATGTCGGTGGCCGACCCGCACAGCGGCAGCCCCAGCTCGCCGGCGGCGATGAACGTCTTCAGCAGGTGGATCGACGAGATGCCGATGATCGCCATCGCCAGCTTCACCTTGAGCACGCTGGCATTGACGTGCGACAGCCACTCCGGCTGGTCCGGGTGGCCGTGCAGGTGCAGCCGCGACACGAAGGTCTCGTAGCCGCCGACGATCACCATCACCAGGAGGTTGGAGATCATGACCACGTCGATCAGCCCGAGCACCAGGAGCATGATTCCCTGCTCGGTGAGCGTGCCGGCGTCGGTCACCAGGTGCGTCAGCTCCTTGACGAACAGGAACACGTACACGCACTGCGCCACGATCAGGCCCAGGTACAACGGCAGCTGCAGCCAGCGCGAGCCGAAGATCACGTAGGCGAGCGGGCTGAGGCGGACGGGCGCGGCGTGCTGCATGCGGGGAGCCTGGGGCGGGGAGCGCGCAAGACTAGCGAGCGCGCCTGGCGCTGCCAAGCGCGCGCGGGTCCTCCCGCCGCGGTCCAACGCCGCTGCGGCAACACGGCGTCCGCGTCCATGCACCGGACGGCACGCCAGCGACGCCTACACTCGCAGGCCCGCCCCCCGACAGGAGCCTCCGCGATGCTCGACCTCCATTACTGGCCGACCCCCAATGGCCACAAGATCACCCTGTTCCTCGAGGAAGCGGGGCTCGAGTACCGCATCCACCCCGTGGACATCGGCAAGGGCGTGCAGTTCGAGCCGGCCTTCCTCGCGATCTCGCCCAACAACAAGATGCCGGCGCTGGTCGACCACGCGCCCGCCGATGGCGGCGAGCCGGTGAGCGTGTTCGAGTCCGGCGCGATCCTGCTCTACCTCGCCGAGAAGACCGGCCGCTTCCTGCCGGCGGCGCCCCGCGTGCGCCTGGCGACGCTGGAGTGGCTGTTCTGGCAGATGGCGGGCCTGGGCCCGATGACCGGCCAGTACGGGCACTTCAACGTCTACGCGCCGGAGAAGCTGCCGTATGCCATCGAGCGCTACACCCGCGAGCTGCAGCGCCTGCTGGGGGTGCTCGACCGCCGCCTCGCCGGCCGCGCCTTCATCGCCGGAGACGACTACACCATCGCCGACATGGCGAGCTATCCGTGGATCGACGTCTACGACGCTGCGCCCGTCGACATGTCGCCGTTCGTGGAGGTCCGCCGCTGGCGTGCCGCGATCGCCGACCGCCCGGCGACGCAGCGCGCGTACGCGCTGACCCGGCAGGTCAACCCGGCCGCCGGGCAGCCGCTCGGGGACGAGGAGCGCAGGCAGCTGTTCGGGCGTTGACGCCGGCGCCCGGCTTCAGCCGGGCGATGTCGCGTTCTCGCCGCGCATCAGCCCGCGCAGCTCCGCTTCCAGTGCCGCGATGCGGTCGGCAAGGCGTGCCGACTCGTGGTCCTCGAGGTGGACCAGTCCGTCGAGGAGCGACGACAGCTGGTCGAGACGCGATTTCTGGTCCCGGACCACGTGCCTGCGGCGGAAGGCTTCCAGGTCGGCAACGCTGCTGCCGCCTGCCCGGCCACGCCCGCGCTGCTCGCGCAGCAGCACGCGCAGCCGCTCGGCCGAACGACGATCGCCATCCGACCACGGGACGGCGCGCCCGCGCACGGTTTCGCGCCAGGTCGCGAAACTTTGGCGCGGCGCGATCCGGCGACCGTCGTCGCTGACCTGCATCGACTTGTCCGGATCGCCCGCCCAGCGGACCTCCTCCCGTTGCTCGACCCGGAACAGGAACAGCCAGTCGTCGTGCGTCCCGATGGGAATGGCGAGGACGCCGGCCAGGCCGTCGTCGTCGCCATCCACGGCCCCCAGCATCCACTCGGCGGCGCGCTCGGTGGCCGCGACGCGGGTCTGGTCGCGCGTCCGCAGCCAGCCCAGGACGCCGCGCGACCGCAGCGGGCCGGGCGCGCGCCCGCTCTTCGACCAGCTGCCGTCCATCCACAGCGCGGCACCGTCGCAGGGGAGCATCCGTTGCAGGGATTCGAGCTGGTCGCGCAACACCGCGTCGACCTCGGTCGCCGCCGAGAGCCGCAGTGCGAGTGCATCGCGGGCATCGCGCACGCGCTCCTCGGCCGCCAGCGCCTGCTCCTGTTCGCGCGCCGACACGCGCATCGACACGAACATCCCGAAGAGATCGGCCGCGGCGCGGGTTCCCGGCGGCACGCCGCGCGGCGAGCGGTGGTGGCAGGCGATCAAGCCCCACAGGCGTCCGCCACTGATGATGGAGATCGACATCGACGCGGCCACGCCCATGTTGTGCAGGTACTCGAGGTGGACCGATGCGACGCTGCGCAGCGCATGCTGCGACAGGTCGAGCGGTTGTCCGTCGGCCGCCACCGGCGGCACCACCGGCACCGGCACGTAGCCCGCGTCGGGGATCACCCGCAGGCGGTTGCGGACGTACAGCGCGCGCGCCTGCGGCGGGATGTCCGAGGCCGGGTAGCGCAGGCCCAGGTAGGACTCCGCGAGGTCGTCGGCGCGGCTTTCGGCGATCACCTCGCCGGCATCGTCGTGGCGGAACCGGTACACCATCACCCGGTCGTAGCCGGTGAGTTGCCGGACCTGGTCCGCCGTGCGCTGGTGGAAATCGCCCATGTCGAGCGCGGTCGCCACCCGCGCGATCATCATCTGCGCGACCACCGTCGGCGTCGGCTCGCGGGTGCGGTCCGGTTGGGGCTCGATCTCGATGTGGATCAGCCCGCCGGCCACGTGCACGCTGACGTCGCACAGCCGCGCCAGCGGCCCGATGTTGCCGACGGCGGCGCGCTGCGGCGCGCTGCCGACGTCGCCGTAGCCGATCGCGTCGGAGACAGCCTGCAGCAGCTCCTCGTCGACGAACTCGCGCAGGCTCTGCCCGACCAGCTCGCCCGCGTCGAGGTCGAAGAGACCGGTGACGTTGGCGGAGGCGTGGCGGACGGTCCAGTCCGGAAGCACGCAGCTCACCAGCCAACCGTGGGGCTGGATGGCGCCGCTGTACTGGATCGGTTCGCGCGCGCAGGCGTCCTGTGGATCCCGGGTCAGGCTGTCGATGGGGGAGTCGCTCCTGCATGGAGGCGCCCGCGCCGGAACTCGGCACCGGCGCGGGTGAAGGTGGCTGCCGCCGCGTCGAGCATCGCCCGGTCGGCGGCGGCGTCGAAGCCCGCGGCCTCGAGCATGGCGGTGAAGTCCCGCCAGCGGCGGGCGGTGCCCTCGCCTGCGTGGCGGTGGAGGAACGATGCCCCCGCGTCGGCATCGAACCCCAGCGGCCCGACGTCGCGCAGCAGCAGTCGCGCACCCAGCGCCGACCCTTCGATCACGTACAGGCATCCGGCGGCGGCGGCGTCGCCGCCCAGTGCCAGCGCGGGCGCGGCGGGCAAGGGCTCCAGTCCGTGCCACGCCAGGTCCTGGCGCAGCCACGCCTCGCGCGCGGGATGCCGCCACGCCCGCCAGGGGGCAGACAACGGCGCGACGACCAGCGCCGCGTCGGCGTCGCGGACCAGCGCGTGCAGGCCGAGCAGGTAGGCGCGGTAATCGCCGATCGAACGCAGGCCGCTGCCGAAGAAGGCATCGACTCCGGCATGCGCGGCGGAGGTACCGGCGCGCAGGCGTTCGCGCGTGGTCGAAGAGGTGGCGGCAGGCATCGCGCCACGATACGGAATCCGGAGCGATCCCGTGTTCACGTTGCTGAGCCTGCAGTCAGGCAAGACCCTCGCCCGCCCGCAACGCCCGTGCTCCAGTCGCCCCGCGCCGCCATGTCGTGCCACGATGCCGCGCGGCCCCACTCCGGACCCCAGATGCGCCACCTGATCGCGACGACCCTGCTGATGCTCGCCACCTCCGCCCCGTCCACTGCAGCCGGCGCACCCCCGCCGCCCCACCCGTTGACGCTGGAGGCGATCACCGGCGACGCCGCCCTCTCCGGGCCCACGCTCCTGAAGCCTGCCATCGCACCCGACGGTTCCCGCGTGACCTTCCTGCGCGGCCGTGACCAGGACCGCAACCGCCTCGACCTCTGGGCCTACGACGTCGCACGCGGCACGTCCGCGATGCTGGTCGACTCCAGCGACGTCCTGCCGGGCGAAGAAGTGCTGAGCGATGCCGAGAAGGCGCGCCGCGAGCGCCAGCGCATCGCGGCGCTGTCCGGCATCGTCGATTACCAGTGGGCGCCGGATGGCCGCACGCTGTTGTTCCCGCTGGGCGGCGAGTTGTACCTGTACGACCTGGAGGGCAGCGGCCCCGACGCGGTACGCCAGCTGACCCGCGGCGGCGGCTTCGCCACCGACGCGCGCGTCTCGCCTCGCGGCAGCCACGTCAGCTTCGTGCGCGACCGCGACCTGTGGGTGATCGAGCTGGCCACCGGCCGCGAGCGTCGCATCACCCGCGACGGCAGCGACACCATCGCCAATGGCGTGGCCGAATTCGTCGCCGACGAGGAGATGGGCCGGCACACCGGCTACTGGTGGGCGCCGGACGACTCCGCCATCGCCTACACCCGCATCGACGAGTCCCGGGTGCCGGTGCAGAAGCGTCCCGAGGTCTACCCCGACCGCACCGAGATCGTCGAGCAGCGCTATCCGGCCGCGGGCGATCCCAATGTCGCGATCGAGCTGTTCGTGGCACGGATCGCCAATGCCGCGCCCGTGAGCCGCGAGGGCAGCATCGACACCGCCAGCGGCCCGCGCACGGTGCGCGTGCAGGCATCGATGGGGCCACCCGCGCCGCTGCGCATCGACCTCGGCCCCGATCCCGACATCTACCTCGCCCGCGTCGACTGGCGCGGGCCGGATCGGCTCACCTTCCAGCGCCAGTCGCGCGACCAGCACCGCCTCGACCTGGTCGAGGTGGAACTGGCCAGCGGCCGCCAGCGCACGCTCGCCACCGAGACCGCGCGCACCTGGGTGCCGCTGCACGACAACCTGCGCTTCCTCGACGACGGCCGGTTCCTGTGGTCGTCCGAGCGCGACGGCTTCGAGCACCTCTACGTCGCGAGCGAGGACGGTGCGCGCATGACGCAGCTGACGCGCGGCGCCTGGCCGGTGGACCGCGTCGTCGGCCTCGACCAGGCGCGGGGCGTCGTGTACTTCACGGCGGGGCGCGAGTCGCCGACGCAGAGCGCGCTGTATGCGGTACCGCTCGCCGGCGGCGACGTCACCAGGCTCTCCCGCGACGACGGCAGCCGCGCGGTCACCTTTGCCGACAACGCCAGCGTCTACGTCGACGCCTGGTCGAACACGCGCACGCCGCCGCAGGTGGAGCTGTTCCGCGCCGACGGCACCCGCATCGCGCGCCTGGTCGACAACGACCCCGCCGAGCCGGCACATCCGTACGCGCCCTACCTTGCCGCGCACCGGCCGACGGAGTTCGGCACGCTCGCCGCCGCCGACGGCACGCCGCTGCACTACAGCCTCGTGCGCCCGCCGGGCTTCGACCCGGCACGCCGTTACCCGGTGGTGGTCTACGTCTACGGTGGTCCCGCCGCGCAGACGGTGGTCGACGCCTGGCCCGGGCGCAGCGACGCATTCTTCAACCAGTACCTGGCGCAACAGGGCTACGTGGTGTTCTCGCTTGACAACCGCGGCACGCCGCGCCGCGGCGCGGCCTTCGGCGGCGCGCTCTACCGCCGCCAGGGCACGGTCGAGGTCGAGGACCAGCGCCGCGGTGTCGCATGGCTGCGCGCGCAGCCGTGGGTCGACGGTGACCGCATCGGCGTGCACGGCTGGTCCAACGGCGGCTACATGACCCTGATGCTGCTGGCGAAGGCGCCCGGCGACTACGCCTGCGGCATCGCCGGCGCCCCGGTCACCGACTGGGCGCTCTACGACACCCACTACACCGAGCGCTACATGCACATGCCCGACGCCAACGCGGCCGGCTATCGGGACGCCAGCGTCTTCACCCACCTCGACGCGATCCGCCCCCACGCCCTGCAGCTGGTGCACGGCATGGCCGACGACAACGTCCTGTTCTCCAACTCCACGAAGCTGATGAGCGAACTCCAGCAGCGCGCCATCCCCTTCGAGCTCATGACCTACCCCGGCGCCAAGCACGGCCTCCGCGGCCACGACGCCCTCCACCGCTACCGCATGGCCGAACGCTTCCTCGCCCGCTGCCTGGGCACCGACGGGAGCTGAGCCGACCCATCACAGGGATCGCTGGTCCCCCCGCCAGCGTTGGAACGGCCAAGAGCGCCTGGTTCGCGCCGCGTGAGGCGCCGGGCGGGGCAGTCTGCTTTTCCCTCGGTCAGGGCATCCTGCCCTGACTCGGGCGCAGGCCATCCATGGCCTGCTTGTCGCAGACCGCCCCACCCACCACCTCACGCACCACCATTCGCCGCCGTTCCCGTGGCACAAGCACCAGCGACTCCTCCGGCGCACGGCTGTTCGCCAGCCGAAGAAGAGAATGCACACGCTGTGCGTGCGGGGGGATAGGTGGGGGGTGCGGAAAGTGGGCCATGGATGGCCCACGGCCCTGAGTCAGGCCATGGATGGCCTGACCGAAGGGTGTAGCACCCCCCGCCTGTCCCCCCGCTCCCGCCCGAAGCACGTGTTCCTGGCTTTCCGGGGTCGCAACGCGCACTCGCGACTACCGGGCTTATCCCACCGGCGGAGCGTCAGGTGACGCGGGCGAGCAGGCGGCGGTGGCGGGTGAGGCGGGCCCAGCGGGTGCCGAGGTCGCTCCAGCAGACGTAGGCGGCTTCGCCTGCCACCCGCAGGAGCGAGGAGGGACGCCAGCGGAAGGCGGGCTCGGCCGCGCAGAGTTCCGGCTGCATGCCCAGCTGGCGCGCGATCAGTGCGCAGCGGGCGAGGTGGTAACGGCTGCTGAGCAGCGTCACCTCCACGCCCAGGCCCGCGCCCCGCAGCAGCTCGCGCGCGTTGTGGAGGTTCTGGAAGGTGTCGCGCGAGCGGTCCTCCAGCAGGAACGGCGCACCCGGTTCGATGCCGCGCGCCAGCAGGCCCAGGCGCGCCAGTTCGGCCTCGGTCGGGACGCCCGGCGCACCACCCCCGAGCAGGACCACCCGCCGCGACGGCGCCTGGCGCCACAACGTCGCCGCGCGCTCCAGCCGCGCCTCGAAGTCCATGTCGAGCGCCCCGCCCGGCGCGTGCTTGCCGAACAGCAGCACGCAGTCCCCGCTGGCACCGCAGGACGCCGAGCGTGCGACCCTCAGCACGTGCACGAAGTAACCGATGTACACCAGCCCCAGGCTGAGCAGGCACGCGGCCCCCGCGACCACGATGGTCTGCAGCACGTCGCGGTCCGCGAACAGGCTCAGGCGATGGGCGGTACGGCTGGCGGACATGCGGGGCCGGGGCAGGTGGGGGGCGCAGGGCCCACGGGTGCAGTCTAGTCCACGGCCGCCGCGCACACGGCCGGCCACCTGGCCCGTGGCTATACTCGCGCCTTTCCGCGTCGAGGTCGCCGGATTGCCGTCCCTGCAGTCGCTGTCCCCCATGCCGGCGCTCGCCATTGCCGCCTACACCGCCACCACCGCCCTCGGCCGCGGCCGCGAGGCCCAGGCCCGCGCCCTGCGCGACCGCCGCGGCGGCCTGCGCCGCAACGACTTCGGCGACGCACCGCTGCCGACCTGGATCGGCCGGGTCGACGGGCTCGAGGACGCGCCGCTGCCGGCGGAGCTCGCCGGCTGGGAATGCCGCAACAACCGCCTCGCCTGGCTCGCCCTGCAGCAGGATGGGCTCGCCGACGTCGTTGCAGCCGTGCGCGAACGCCACGGTGCCGAACGGGTCGCGCTGGTCGTCGGCACCTCGACCTCCAGCATCGGTGCCACCGAGGAGGCCTACGCGCGACTCGGCCCGGACCGCAGCTTCCCCCCGGACCTGGCGCGGCCGGCGGTGCATACGCCGCACTCGCTCGGCGGTTTCCTGCAGCAGGCGACGGGGCTCCGCGGCCCCTGCATCACGGTCGCCACCGCGTGCTCCTCGAGCGCCAAGGTGTTCGCGCAGGCGGCGCGGCTGATCCAGGCCGGCGTCGTCGATGCCGCGCTGGTCGGCGGCGTCGACACCCTGTGCGGCAGCGTCCTGTTCGGCTTCAACGCGCTCGGGCTGGTGTCCGAAGCACCGTGCCGGCCCTTCGACGTCGCACGCGATGGCCTGTCGCTGGGCGAAGCGGGCGGTTTCGCGATCCTGGAACGCGCCGCCGGCGCAGGCCAGGGGCTCCAGCTCCGGGGGTACGGCGAATCCAGCGACGCCCACCACATGTCGACGCCGCACCCGGAGGGCCTGGGTGCGCGCCTGGCGATGCAGGACGCGCTGGCACGCGCGGGCGTCGCCGCGGACGAAGTCGGCTACCTGAACCTGCACGGGACCGCCACGCCGGCCAATGACAGCGTCGAGGCCGCCGCCATCGCCGCGCTGTTTCCGGACACGCTCCATGCCGGCTCGACCAAGGGCTGGACGGGGCACACGCTGGGCGCCGCGGGCGTGGTCGAATCGGTCTTCGCGCTGATCACGCTGGAGGACGGCGAGTTGCCGGGCACCCTCAACACGGAGGAGCGCGACCCGGCGTGCGGGCCGCATGTACGCCTCGCCAACAGCCGTTCGGGCACCCTCCGCTACGCGATGAACAATTCCTTCGGCTTCGGCGGCAACAACAGCTCCCTGGTCTTCGGCCGGGCATGAGGTCCCATTCCGCACGCGTGGAGGGGATCGGCTTCTGGGCGCGCGGGCTCCCGGACTGGAGCGCCGCGCGCGCGCATGTCGCGAGCGGCGCGCTGGTCGCAGACGCACCCGCGAAGCCGGCGCCCGCCCTGCTCGCGCCGAACGAGCGCCGGCGGGCCCCGGAGTCCGTGGCGGTGGCGCTGGCCGTCGCGCTCGCCGCATGCACCGATGCCGGGCGCGATCCGCGCCAGCTGGCGAGCGTGTTCGCGTCCACCCATGGCGACCTCGCCATCACCGATTACATGTGCGCCACCCTCGCCGCCGATCCGAAGGCGATCTCGCCCACCCGCTTCCACAACTCCGTGCACAACGCGGCGGCCGGCTACTGGACCATCGGCACCGGCTGCGTGCAGCCCGCCACTGCAGTCAGCGCCTCGTCGGCGACCTTCGCCCAGGGGCTGGTCGAGGCGCTGGCACAGCTGGCCACCGGCACCGGCGCCGTGCTTCTCGCCGCTTACGACACCGGGTCCACCGGGCCCCTGGGCAGCATGTCGCCCAGCGAGGGCCTGCTCGGTGGCGCCCTCGTCCTGTCGGCCGCCACCGGCGGCACCCGGCTTCGCGCGACCCTGGTCGACGGCAGCCCGTCGCCTGCCGATGGCCCGCTCGCCCGCCATGCCTCAGGCAATGCGATGGCGCCGATGCTGCCGCTGTTCGACGCCCTGGCTGGCGGTGCCGATCTGGTGCTGCTGGATGCCGGCCCCGGCCGTGCGCTGCGCGTGGAGCTGGCCCATGACTGACGCCCCTCCCCGGACCCCCATGCACGATCACGCCCCCCTCGACCGCGACAACGTGTTCGTGGTGATTCCCGCGCTGAACGAGTCACTGCGCATCCGCGAGGTCGTCGACGACGCCCTTGCCCATTGCGGCAACGTCATCGTCGTCGACGACGGCTCCGACGACGGCACTGCCGACTGCATCGCCGACCTGCCGGTCATCCTGCTCCGCCATCCGCAGCGCATGGGCAAGGGCGCTTCGCTCCGCGACGGCTTCCGCGAGGCCGCGCGCCGCGGCGCGCGCGGGGTCGCGACCATGGACGGCGACGGCCAGCACAGCGCAGCCGACATCCCGCGCATGATCGCCGCCGCCAACCGCCACCCGGGTTGCCTGGTCGTCGGCGCGCGCCTGCGCAAGCGCGCGACGCAGCCGTTGTACCGGCGCATCGGCAACGAATTCGGCGACTGGGGCATCGGCTGGGCCTGTGGCTTCCGCGTCGTCGACAGCCAGAGCGGCCAGCGCCTGTATCCGGCGCCGGTGTTCACCCTGCCCGACGTCCGCGGCGAGGGCTTCGCGTTCGAGGCCCAGATGCTCATCTCAGCGGCGCGCGAGGCTGGCGCCGGCGTGGTGGCAATCCCGATCGAGTCGCGTTACGCCTGCGCCGACACGCCCCTGCAGTTCCGCAAGAGTCACTTCCGCATCGGCCGCGACCTGTGGTCGATCGTCGTCCACGTATTCGCGCAGATCCGTGCCCATGGCGACCTCTGGCGCCAGTACCGCCGCTCGCGCACCCGTCCGGCCCTGGTCGACGATCCCGACGGCGAATTCGATACGGGCCACGCCCACGCCGGCCTGGCCGGGCGTGCCGGATGACCGACGTCGCCATCCTCGGCGGCGGGCTCGCCGGGCTGACGCTCGCCATCCAGCTGCGACAGCAGGATCCCGCGCTCGAAGTGGTGGTGGTCGAACGGCGGGCAGGCCCGGCACGCGAGGCGGCGTTCAAGGTCGGCGAGTCGACGGTCGAGATCGGCGCGCACTACTTCGCCCACGTGCTCGGCCTGCGCGAGCACCTCGACAGCGAACAGATCCGCAAGTTCGGCTTCCGCTTCTTCTTCAGCGACGGCCGCGCCGACATCGATCGCTGCACCGAACTCGGCGTCAGCGAGCTGCTGCCGACGCCGTCCTGGCAGATCGACCGCGGCCGCTTCGAGAACTTCCTCGCCGGCAAGGCGCGGCGCCTGGGGGCGACCGTCCTCGATGGCGCGGTGGTGCGCGGCATCGGGTTGGGCGCCGGCGATGCTCCGCACACGGTGACCGTCGACCGCGGCGGCGAAAGCGTGTCGCTGCAGGCGCGCTGGGTGGTGGATGCCAGTGGCCGCACCGCGCTGCTGAAGCGCAAGCTGGGCCTCGCCGAAGCCTGCGACCACGACGCCAACGCCGTGTGGTGGCGCATCGACGGCCATATCGATCCGCACGACTGGTCGGACGACGCGGAGTGGCTTGCGCGATGCACCCCGCCCGATCGCTGGCGCTCGACCAACCACATGTGCGGGCCCGGGTACTGGTTCTGGCTGATCCCGCTCGCGTCCGGCGCGCATTCCCTCGGCATCGTCTGCGACGCCGCGATGCACCCGCTGGAGACGATGAACACGCACGAGAGGGCCATGGACTGGCTGCGGCGGCACCAGCCGCGCGTCGCGGCGGCGGTGGACCCCGCACGCCACCCGGTGCAGGACTTCATGTTCCTGCGGCACTACGCGCACGGGTGCCGGCAGGTGTTCTCCGGCGAGCGCTGGGCGATCACCGGCGACGCCGGGATGTTCCTGGACCCGTTCTATTCGCCGGGCAGTGACTTCATCGCCATCGCCAACACCTACATCTGCGACCTGGTCGCGCGCGACCGCGCCGGCGCGCAGTTCGCGCCGTACGCGAACATCTACCAGCAGCTGTACCGCTCGTTCTTCGACAACACGCTGACGCTCTACCAGGGCCAGTACCCGATCCTGGGCGACACCCGGGTGATGCCGGTGAAGGTGATCTGGGACTACACCTACTACTGGGCGCTGCTGGCGCCTTTGTTCTATGCCGGGCGCACCACCGACGTGGCGATGCTGGGGCGCCTGCGCCCCGTGCTCGACCGGGGCTCCTCGCTCAACATCGCGATGCAGGCGCTGTTGCGCGACTGGAGCGCGCGCAACGCCGGGGCGGCGCAGGCCCCCGGGCGGATGCTCGACCAGTTCCACATCCCGTGGTTCCGCGCCATGAACGCCGCGCTCGGCGACATCCTCGACGACGACGCATTCGCCGCACGCATCGCAGGCAACGTCGACCGGATGGCGTGGCTCGCGGCGGAGATCGCCGGCCACGCGCAGGCGGCGCACCCGGAGGTCGACGATGGCGCCCTGCGCGCATTGCTTGGGGCATCGTCGCCCGCTCCGGATGGCCGCCTGCTGGGACCCGCCTGGTACGCCGACGCGGCCTGAGCCGTCAGCGCGGCGGCGGCGGTGTGGGAGCCTGCTGCAGCGGTGGCGGGTTGGCGACGTGGATCGCGATCCCGGACGCGTGCTTCTGCCGCGGGCTGATGTTCACGCCGACGCCCGCGCTGCTGAAGCTGCTGCCGCCGATGCGCCCGCCGCCGATGCCGACACTGGCGCCGCCATTGCCGTAGCCGTCGGCCGTGCCCTGGAAGAGGATGCCGTTGGCGCCCAGGCGCGCAGCCTCGGCGCGGAGCTTGCCGATCACCGAATCGGTCTTGTTCTGCTCGCCATAGGTGAACGCGCCGCTGCTGGTCTCGAGGATCGCGATCTCCTCGTAGGCGCCCGGCGGCGGGCCGTAGTAGATCCGCACCTGCGACGGGTCGATCGGCGCGCGCGGCGTGCCGGTGAGGACGTGGGAGGTCGCGCAGGCGGACAGCAGCAGCGCCAGTGCGGCGGGGACCAGGAGGCGGAAGGGGTTGCGGATGGTCATCGCGGCGGCTCCAGCATGGGTCGACGGATCATGGCGTGCGGGGAATGAATCCGTCGTCATGCGCGGGCGGCCGGCGCGGCGACCGGCCAGCGCCGGGGGTGAATCGTTCAGGGGCGTGGCGTCTCAGCCCATGCCGCCGTTGACCCCGAGCACCTGTCCGGTGACGTACGCCGCATCTTCGCTGCACAGGAACGCCACCACCGCCGCGATCTCATCGGGGGTGCCGGCGCGCCCCGCGGGGACCATGTCGCGGATGCGCTCCGGCGGGAACGCATCCCCGGCCATGTCGCCGGCGATCACCCCGGGCGCGACCACGTTGACCGTGATCCCGCGGCTCGCCATCTCCCGCGCCAGCGACTTCGATGCGCCATGCAGTGCGGCCTTCGCCGCGGCATAGTTCGCCTGGCCACGGTTGCCGAGCACCGCCGCCACCGAGGACACGCTGACGATGCGGCCCCAGCGGGTACGCGCCATCGGCAGCAGCAGCGGCTGGGTGACGTTGAAGAAGCCGTGCAGCGACACGTCGACCACCCGCGTCCACTGCGCCCGCGACATGCCCGCCATCGGCGCGTCGTCGTGGATGCCGGCATTGTTGACCACCACCTGCAGCGGCCCGTCCGCCAGCAGCCGCGCGGTTGCCGCAGCCGCGGCATCGCCGTCGGCGACGTCGAATGCCACGGCCTCGGCACTGCCGCCGCCATCGCGGATGCGGCCCACGATGGCGTCCGCGCGCGCAACGTTGGCGTTGGCGTGCACCACCACGTGCAGGCCCTGTGCCGCCAGGCGCAGGCAGATCGCGCCGCCCAGGTCGCCGCTGCCGCCGGTGACGAGTGCGCGCTTCATGTTGGTCGCGGTCATCGCGCGATTATCGCCTGTGGCGGCGCGTGCAGGCCGCTCACGGCTGCGCGGGGCCGAGGATGACGGCGGCGCGGCCCTCGGCGAGCAGCACGCCGGCATGGCGGATCGCGAAGGCGTACTGCTGGCTGCCGTCGGCCTCCACCAGCACCCGCGCCTCGCCTTCGAGGTCGCCCGCCAGATCATCGATGCGGGCCACGTGCAGCGTCACGCCGCGCAGGGCCACCAGCATGCCCGGGCGCGCGGCGCCGCCACCGGCGCGCGCACGCAGGCCTCCGTGCACCGCCATGGCCTGGGCGCCGTACTCGCACAGGTGCAGCGCGCGCACGCGGCCGCCGGAGCGCAGCGGGTGGTCGGCGGCACGGTGGCCCGCGGTGCGCAGGCGCACGCCGGCCGCGTCCCAGCCGACCACGCCGTCCCACAGGCACATGCTGCCCTGGTGTGGCACCAGCCCCAGGATCGCCTCGCGCCCGATCACGGCGCACGCCCCGCGACGGCGTCGGCCGCCGGCGCATGCCGCGATACCAGCAACGCCAGCACGAAGTTGGACACGACGCCGATCGCCACCGTGCTGCCGATCGCGCGCAGCACCGGGATCGACGACCACGCCAGCAGGCCGAACACCAGCAGCGTCATCAGGCTGCACACCAGCACCGCGTGGAGGGTGCGCAGCTGGTCGTCGCGGTCGTCGCCCGCGTGCTCGAAGAACAGCGCGTAGTCGAGGCCGAGCCCGGCGGCGAGGATCAGGGCCACCAGGTGGAACAGGGTGAGTTCCACCCCCAGGCCGCGCAGCACCGCCAGGATCACCAGCGTGGTCAGCGCCATCGGCAGCACGACCCGCAGCACGCGCGAGGGCGTGCGCAGCGCGATCCAGACCGTCGCCGCCAGCAGCAGCGCGGCGCAGGCGAGCGCCAGCAGCACGCGGCCGCGGTAGGCCGCCACCAGCGATTCGGAGGCCGCCTTCATGTCCAGCAGTTCCGCGCCGCCCAGGCGCGCCACGCGCGCCACCTCGGCGGGGGCGGCGAGGCCGCCGAGCGACACCAGCGCGACCGCGCCCTCCTCCGTGCGCGGCAGCAGGCCCTCGATGCGGGTGGCCAGCGGCGTCCCCGCCAGGTCCTCCACCGCGAGCGGTGCGGCCGCGCGTGCGGTCGCGACATCGGCCACGAAGGGCGCGAAGGCCTCGCGCCGGAACTGCGTGCCGGCAACGGCCTGGTCGAGCATCGCCTGCAGCGCCGCCTCGTCAGGCAATCGCGCCTGCCGCGCGCGCTGGGCCTGCGCACTGGGCAGGTAGCGCGCGGCGCTGTCGTAGCCGCTGATGGCGCCTTCCTCCACCAGCCGGTCCAGTGCCGGGTGCAGGCGTTCGGTCGCCTGCAGTGCCGCCTCCCGGTCCTCTCCGCGCACGACCAGCACGAAACGGACATCGGGCGCGCCGAGTTCGTCGCGCAGCCGTGCGTCGAGCGCCAGCGCATCCGGCGGCACCGGGGTCAGCTTCGACAGGTCGTTCTCCCAGAACGGCCCACGCTGCAGCGCCACCACGGCAATGCAGGCGATGGCCAGCGCCAGCAGCGACCAGCGCGGCCGCGGCAACCTGCCGATCGCCCGCCACAGCGCCAGCAGGCGCGGCGAGTGCGCGGTGTCGCGAGCGTCGGGGTCCACCAGCGCCGGCAGCAGGAAGCGCGTCGACAGCGCCGCCACTGCCAGGCCGGCGATGGTGAACACGGCGAGCTGCTGCAGGCCGTCGACGCCGGAGAACAGGAACGTCAGGTAGGCGATGCAGGTGGCCGCGACGCCGGTGGCGAGCGTGGGCCACAGCGTGCGCACGTTGTGCCAGGGCGAGATCCCGGCGCGCTGGTGGCTGAAGAAGTGGATGGGGTAGTCCTGCACCACGCCGATGAGTGTGAAGCCGAAGGCGACGGTGATGCCGTGGACGCCGTCGAACAGGAGCGCCACCGCGCCCAGGCCGGCGAGGCCCGCGCTCGCCAGCGGCAGCGCGCCCAGCAGCGGCATCTTCCAGCTGCGGTAGGCCAGCAACAGCAGCAGCGCGAGCGCGATGCCGTCGATGGTGCCGATCCACTGCGCCTCGCGCGCGGTGCTGCCACCGATCTCCACCGAGAACGCGCCCGGGCCTGTCATCGCGAACGTGGCCGGGCCGGCGCCGCGTGCCTCGGCGAAGGCGGCATGCATGGCGTCGTAGGCCGCCTGCTGCCCGCTCGGGTCGAAGCCCCCGGCCACGGTCTGCGCCACCAGCAGCGCGCGTTCGCCGGCGCGGTCGAACCAGACCCCGTGCATGCGCGCAGGCGCGTCGTCCGGCTCCCACGCCTCCGCAAGCTGCAGGGTCTCCAGCGTGGGATCCGACGGCAGCAGCGGTTCCACGAGCGCGGCCGCCGGTGAACCGAGGTCCTGCAGGCGCTCGTCGAGGTGCGTGCGCAGGAAGGCGGCATCGAAGCGTGCCTCGTCCAGCGTCGGCGACAGCAGGTAGCGGTACGGCCGCAGCGCCTCCGGGATGGCCTCCAGGCCGCTGCCGCCGCCATTGGCGACCAGCGCGAACTTCGGGTCCGACGACAGCCGCGACTGCATCGCAGCCGACACCCGGGCCAGCGCCTCCGGCGTGTCGCCGGAGATGGCCACCAGCAGCAGCCGCGAGCCGGGGCCGTCGCCGAGGCCGCCGATCAGCAACTCCTGCGCCGGCGTCTGCGGCGCCGGCATGAACCGCCGCAGGTCGCCGCTCATCTCCAGCCGCTGCGACACCCACCACCCGGTGGCGACCAGGAGCGTGAGCCAGGCCAGCGCGGCCGCGAGGCGTGCGCCGGGACTCATGCCGGACCCCGGTTCGCACGGACGCCATGGCGGCCCGCGCCGCGCCGATGCCTCACGGCGAGGCGACGCCCGGGTCGCGGCACAGCGTCGCCAGCGCGTCCGCTGTCGCGACCGCGGACGCCGCGCGGGCGGCCGTTGCCAGCAGGGTGCGCTGCACGGCCCCCTCCACCGGCGTGGTCTCGATGCAGCGCAGCTCCGCGCCGCGACCGTGCAGGACGATGTCGCGGACGCCGGCGGCCGCGCCCGGGTCGAGCGGCACCAGGGTCATCCGCCAGTCCTGGCGGCTGCCGTCGGCGGCGATGCGGTAGCCACGCCGCAGCGCCGCGGCGTCGCCGGCCAGCAGCGCGCCGAAGCTCGCCTGCAGCCCGGCCAGCTCCGGCACCCGCGACAGCGAGAAGCGGCGCGGCCTGCGACCGTCGCGGGCGATGGTGACCTCGCCGGCGCGGATGGTGGTGGTCTCGGCGTACGGCGAGCGCACCTCACGCACCAGGGTGTCTGCCTGCGGCCGCCGGTACAGGCCTTCGATCCGCAGCGGCGTCGTCAGCATCGGCGACTCCCGGACCTCGACGAACGGGGTCTGCATCGGCGCCGGGCGCACCAGCCGCGCCAGGATCCAGTCCGCATCCACCGGCGCCGGCGCCGGCTGCGCCGCGGCCGTGGCCGTCGACGCCAGCGCGAACACCGCCAGCAGCGTCCGCGACAGGCGCGCGCGCAGCGGGCGCGGGAGGTTCGGAAGCAGGGTCATCGTGTTCCCAGAAGTCATAGAAGTTGAACCAGTTGAAGGGCGCGTCGCGGACGTGGTGCTCCAGCCGCGCCGCATACCGGCGGACGAGATCGGGCACTGCCGTCGCCCGCGTACTGCGCGGGATGGCGAGGCCGTCGCTGAAGCGCTCGAACACCAGGTCGTAGCGGTTGCCGCCACGGTACAGGCCGAAAGCCAACGCCACCGGAACCTTGAGCACCGACGCGATCAGCCAGGGCGCGACCGGGAAGCGCGCGGGTGCCCCCAGGAACGGCACCGACACCGTCGGTTCGCCGGGCTGGGTCCGGTCGACCAGCAGCGCGATCAGCGCGTTCTGGCGCGCCGCCTCCTGGATGTCGAGCATGATCGCGGGCCCCGGACGCCCGGCATCGATCACGGTGGCCGCGACCTCCGGGTTGAGGGTTTCCAGCAACTGCGTCACCGCCGGGCTGTGTCCCTTGTCGAGGACCACCCGGACGACGCAGTCCGGCCGCTGTCGCGCGAACACGCGCAGCACCTCGAAGCTTCCCAGGTGCGAGCCGTACAGCAGCACCCCGCGCCCCTGGTCCATCTGCGCGTGCAGCTCATCCAGTCCGCTGACCTTGACGTCGAAGCGCTGGCCGTCCTCTCCGAGCAGGAACACGCGGTCGAGGATGGTCGCGCTGAAGGTGTGGATATGACGCAGGACGTCGCGCCAGCCGGCGCGGCGCCCGAGCACGCGCTCGAGGTAGGCGCGCGAATCGCGGCGCTCGGCCGGCCGGCGCCACATGAACCAGAGCGCGAGCGGGTACAGCAGCGCGCGCGACAGCCTGCGTCCGCCGATGCGGGTGACGGCGTGGATCAGGCGGACGGCATGGCGGCCGCCGACCTCGCGCCGCTGCTTCCAGCCACCGCTCACGGCGGCAGGACCACGTCGCCGGTCGCGATCGCCACCTCGCCGCGCAGCACGCGGAAGCGCCAGCGCGGCGCGTCGCCATCCAGCACGATCTCGGCTTCTTCGCCGGGCAGCAGCGGATGCAGGAACTTCACCTGTGGCAGGCGCAACGCGCCGCAGGCGCCGTGGCGCGCCTCGATCGCGTCGAGCACGCGGTCGAGCACCACGACGCCCGGCACCACCGGGCGCCCGGGGAAATGCCCCGGCAGGCACGGATGCCCGGGATCGATGCGGAACTTCATGCAGCTCAGGCCGGGCGGCGGAGCATTGCCAGCACGGCGGCGTGCGCCTGCTGGGCAAGGTCCTGGCGGTCGACCGGCCCGCTGTCGTCGCGAACCGGCAACGGCTGGCCGAACACGACCCGGATCGGACCGGGCCGGGCGCGGAAGAAGCCGTCGACCGGCAGGACCGCGCCGGTGCCCTCCAGGGCCACCGGCACCACCTGCGCGCCGGCATCGATGGCGGACTGGAATGCGCCGCCCTTGAACGGTGCCACCGCGCCGGTCCGGCTGCGCGTGCCTTCGGGGAACAGGCAGAGCGTGGCCCCGTCGCGCAGCAGTTGCGCCGCCTGGCGGCGCAGCAGCGGGCCCGCGCGCCGGTTGTCGCGCTCGATGAACAGCATGCCGGTGGCACGCGCGTAGCCGCCGACGAACGGCACCCGCTGCATTTCCTGCTTCAGGAGGAAGTGCAGCGGCACCGGCACCGCGCGGAACAGCGCGCAGATGTCGATCATCGACTGGTGGTTGGCGACCAGCAGGTGCGGCCTGGACCAGTCCACGCGCTCCAGCCCTTCGACCGACAGGCTCGAGCCCCAGAGCAGCCCCGGCGCCCAGCAGCGTGCCGCCATCCGCAGCGCCAGCGCGCGGTTCCCGGTCAACGCCAGCAGCAGCAGCGCAAGCGAGATCCAGCCGGCGGTCCAGGCCAGCGTGTAGGCGAACTGCAGCCCGTGCCAGGCGTTCCACGCCAGGCGGCGCGCCGCAGCCGTGGCTTCCTCGAAGGGGTCGACGCGATGCTCCATGGCGCGAAGCATACCCAAGCCCCATCGCCCCGACCGGAATCAGCGCAGGAAATCGGCCCAGTAGCGCGGACCCAGCGCCGCCATGCGCTGCAGGAAATCGAGGAAACTGCGGTAGCGCGCCGGGAACCAGCGCTTGCGCAGGTGGTACTCGCCGACGAAAAAGCCCCCGACGATGCCGTAGTTGAGCAGGTTGGCGAACCACGACCACTGGCTGCGGGTGATGGCCAGCGGCGGGTCCACGCCGATGCTGGCGAGCAGCCCGTCGGGCGTGGCGATGAGCGCCAGCACCAGGTTGGCGACCGCAAGCCCCGCCAGCAGCCAGGCCCAGGCGGCGGTCAGCCGGCGGGTGTAGCGGCGCAGGTCCGGCGCGACCTCGTCCACCGGGACCGCCTCCATGGCGGAGACGATGCGCGTGATCAGCGCGCCACGCGGCGACGCCAGGCTGCGCCCGAACACCCAGCCGATCAGGCCGACGAAGGCCACGGGCACCAGCAGCAACGGAAGCGCTGCGTAGCCCGCGCGCCACGTCGCCCAGCAGCCTGCGGCCAGCAACGGCAGCGCGACCCAGGCCCAGGCACGGCGCGCCGCCAGGCCCGGCAGCAACATCATCAGCACCAGTGCCAGCAGCGCGCCGGTGGCCAGGCGGTCGTCGTCCCAGGCGCTCGCGCCATGGGCCAGCAGCGCATAGGCGACTGCCAGCAGCACCTGCAGGAGGAGGGTCATGGCGCGCCCCGCGCCGGCGGCGGGATCAGGCCCGGTTCTGTTCGACGTGCGCGGACAGCGCCCGCAGCGAGGCGAAGATGCGCAGGTTCTCGTCGTTGTCGGAGCGCAACTGGAAGCCGTAGCGGTTGCTGATGGCCAGCGCCAGTTCCAGGGCGTCGATGGAGTCGAGACCGAGCCCGCTGTTGAACAGCGGCGCCTCCGGGTCGATCGCCCCGGGCTCCACGTCCTCGAGGTTCAGGCTCTGGACCAGGAGTTCGGCCAGTTCGCGTTCGGCGGGGGTCTGCGTCGACATGCTCGGTTCCGTGTTGCAACGTGGTCGCGCCACGGCGCGGCGCATCGTGGGCGGCGCGGTTATCATGCGCGGCCCGAATGATCGCATGGGCGCGCAGCCACCGCGAATGCCGACAGCCGTGACCATGCCCGCCGCGACCGGCCACGCCGATGCCATCGCCACTGCCCGTGCCGCCACCGTCGACACCGACGTCCTCGTCGTCGGCGGCGGACCGGCGGGCGCCACCGCGGCGACCCTGCTCGCCCGTCGTGGCTGGCGGGTGCTGCTACTGGAGAAGGCCCGGCACCCGCGGTTCCACATCGGCGAGTCGCTGCTGCCGATGAACCTGCCCATCCTCGAGCGGCTGGGCGTGCTGGAACAGGTCCGCGCGATCGGGGTGCACAAGCGCGGCGCCGATTTCCCGCTGCAGGACGCCGCCCGCACCACCCACGTCTTCCGTTTCGACCGCGCCCTCGACCCGGGCCACGGCCATGCCTTCCAGGTCCGCCGGGACCAGTTCGACCAGCTGCTGTTCGAGCACGCGCGCGACCACGGCGTCGACGCGCGCGAAGGGGTGCGGGTGCTCGACCTCGGCTTCGAGGGCGGTCGCCCGCGCAGCGCGCGCGCGACCGACGCCGACGGCGCGCCGCTCGAAGTGCGCATGCGCTACCTGGTCGACGCCAGTGGCCGCGACACCTTCGTCGGCGGCAAGCTCAGGCTGAAGCGCAAGGACACGCGGCACCAGTCGGCGGCCATCTTCAGCCACTTTCGCGGCGTTGCCCGGCGCGACGGCGAGGATGCCGGCAACATCAGCGTCGTCCGCTTCGAGCACGGCTGGTTCTGGCTGATCCCGCTGCCCGACGACGTGATGAGCGTCGGTGCCGTGTGCTGGCCGGACTACCTCAAGCAGCGCCGCTGCGACAACGCCAGCTTCCTGCTGCAGGCGCTGCAATCGTCTCCCCCGGTGTGGGAGCGGATGGAAGGCGCCGAGCGCATCGCGCCGGTACACGTCACCGGCAACTACTCGTACGCGTGCTCGCGCATCGCCGGCCCCGGCTGGGCGATGGTGGGCGACGCCCAGGCCTTCATCGATCCGGTGTTCTCCTCCGGCGTGCTGCTGGCGATGGACGGTGCCGAGCAGGTGGCGGAGGTGGTCGACGGCGCCCTGCGCGCGCCCGCGGACGAGGCGCGCCTGCAGCGCGCGATGGCGCGGCGGCTGCGGCGCGGCCTGCGCCATTTCTCGTGGTTCATCCACCGCTTCAACACGCCGGTGATGCAGCGGCTGTTCGCGAACCCGCGCAACGTGTGGAAGATCGAACAGGCGGTGATCTCGATGCTCGCCGGCGACGTGTTCGACAACCGCGCGGTGGCGGTCCGGCTGCGCGCATTCCGGCTCCTGTACGCCGTGAACGCGCTTGCGATCGCACCGCGCGCGCTGCGCGGCTGGCTGCAGCGGCGGCGCCAGGCGCGGGTGGGCTTCAGCGGGGACACATTGCAGGCGGAGAACACATGAGCCGGCCACTGCCCCATTCCGTGCGGCCGGCGCCGCGGCTGCAGGTGGAATACGCCCCTGCGGGCTCGCCCGCGGAGCTGCTCACCGGCGACACGCTCGCCGTCTTCGGCTTCGGCAGCGCCGCCCCCGTGCTCGAGGATCCGCGTTACCTGCGGGTCCCGCTGCAGCCCCACCCGTCGTCGTCCGCGGCTGTGGGCCCGCACGACTTCGAGGTCTGGCACGCCAATGCGCCGGTGGTGCATGGCCGCGACGGCCCCATCCGCTGGGCCAGCGACGGCCAGCTGCTGTTCGGCGCGATCGAAGTCGAAGAGCGCGATGGCGGCATCGAAGCCGCGGCCTGCGACGCCTACGCCCGCCTCGTGGCGTTCACGCGCGACAGCGCCACGCCGCACCTGTTGCGCGTGTGGAACTACCTCGACGCCATCACCCTCGGCGACGGCGATGCCGAGCGCTACCGCGCCTTCTGCACCGGTCGCGCCCGCGGCCTGGGCGATTTCGACGCCAGCCGGCTTCCCGCCGCCACCGCCATCGGCCGGTGCGACGATGCGCGCACCATCCAGGTGTACTGGCTGTCGGCGCAGGCACCGGGCACTCCCGTGGAGAACCCGCGGCAGGTGAGCGCCTACCGCTACCCGCGCCAGTACGGGCCGCAGCCACCGAGCTTCGCGCGCGCCATGCTGCCGCCGCCCGGCAGCGCGATGCCGCTGCTGCTGTCAGGCACCGCGGCCGTGGTCGGTCATGCCTCGGTGCACGAGGGCGAGCTGCTGGCGCAGCTCGACGAGACCTTCGCCAACTTCGACAGCCTGCTCGGCGCCGCACGCGTGCATGCGCCCGGGCTGCCGCCGCGGTTCGGGTCCGGCACTCGGCTCAAGGTGTACGTGCGCGACAGCGACGACCTGCCGCTGGTCGCCGACGCCCTCGACCGCCGCTTCGGCAGCGAAGTCCCGCGCATCCTGCTGCACGCGGCGATCTGCCGGCGCGAGCTCGCGGTCGAGATCGATGGCGTGCACGGCGCGGTGCCTTCCGCCTGAGCCGCGCTTGATCGCCGGGGGCGCGCCCTGCATTGTGGCGCCGCGGCGACTGGCCGTGCCAACCGGGAACCGACGATGGGATTGATCAGCCTGCTGTGGGGCGTCGTGTCGATGCTGTGGATGATCGTCGCCCTCATTCCGCTGCTGGGCTGGGGCAACTGGTTCCTGATCCCGTTCGCCGCCGTGGGCGCGATCATCGCCGCCATCGGCATCGCCACGACCGCACCGGCCCGCCGCGGCCGCGCGAAGGCGGGGCTGGTCCTCAACGGCATCGTCATGGTCGTGGCGATCTTCCGCCTGAGCCTCGGTGGCGGCGTGATCTGAATGCGCAGCGGCTTCCGAGCCGCCCAACATACGCTGGTCGCTTGCTGCGCTGCAAGATTGAGCGGCGTCACGGAAACGCGCATGCTCGGGTCGGGTTTGGGGGAAACCCGGGGTCTCTTCGATTTCCTTTCCACGCCTCGCCGCTCCGCGGAGTGGCGACCCGTCTGCATTTGCCTGTCGTTCCATTTTCGAGGACCGTACCGATGAGAATCCGCACCACGTCACTGCTGCTGCTGGCGGGCCTGACCGCCGCCGCCGCGGTCCATGCCGGCGAGCCCGCCGCGAATCCGGACGCCACCGGCCACTACGCCGGCGTCACCGTCGCCATCGACCCCGCGACCGGACGCCTGCGCGCCCCGACCGCCGCCGAGCAGGCCGCACTGCGCGCCAAGGCGCCGCGCGCGGCGAGCAGCATGTCGCTCGCCAAGCCCGGCCCGCGCACCCGCGCCGAAGCCCAGCGCACCATGCGCCGCCACAAGGACGGCCACGTCTCGATGCAGACCTCCGACGACATGATGTCGCACGTGGTCGCCACCCAGCAGGCGGACGGCTCCGTCGTCATCCAGCACGCCGACGTCGACGGCAACGTCATCGAAGGAGGCGCCGCCCATGAATAAGACCCTCCTCGCCTGCGCCCTGGCCATCGCCTCCATCGGCAGCGCCAGCGCCGCCACCATCATCCCGGTGAACATGAACGCCCCCGGCGTGGGCCTGAACGATCCGACGCCGGCAACCCCGGTCGGCAACAATCCGGGTACCACCGTCGGCGAACAGCGCCGGATCGCGTACCAGTTCGCCGCCGACCTCTGGGGTGCCATCCTCGAGAGCGAGGAGCCGATCCGCGTCCGCGCCCAGTTCACCTCGCTCAGCTGCGATGCCACCAGCGGTGTCCTCGGCTCGGCCGGCGCCCGCTTCATCCAGCGCGACTTCGAAGGCGCCGTCCCGGCCACCTGGTATGGCGAAGCCCTCGCCAACTCCATCGCCGGCGAGGACCTGTCGCCTGGCGAGGACGAGATCAACAGCAACTTCAACGCCGACCTCGGCAGCCCGGGCTGCCTGGAGAACTCGGGCTGGTACTACGGCCTGGACGGCAACACCCCGGCCGGGAAGATCAACTTCCTCGACGTGGTGATGCACGAGATCGGCCACGGCCTGAACTTCCAGGGCTTCCACAACCTGGGCACCGGCGCGCCGCAGAGCGGCTTCACCGACATCTACTCGAGCTTCGTGTTCGACAACGTGTCGGGCAAGGCGTGGAATGCGATGACCAACGCCGAACGCGTCACCGCCGCCACCGGCAACGGCCTGGTCTGGACCGGCAGCAACGTCACCACCCTGGTGCCCGATGCGCTGGCCCCGCTGGAGCGGCTGTTCGTCACTGGCGCCGGCAGCTACGACTACGGCACCGCGGCATTCGGCGCGCCCGCCACGCCGGCGAACTTCAACGGTGCCGTGGTGCTCGTCAATGACGGCAGCGCCACGTCGTCGCAGGGTTGCGTGGCGTCGCCGGCCGGCGCCTACGCCGGCAAGGTCGCCATCGTCGACCGCGGCACCTGCGCGTTCGAGATCAAGGCCAAGAACGCCGAGGACGCAGGCGCGATCGCCGTCATCGTCGCCAACAATGTCGATTCCATCGCCGGCATGGCGGAGGACCCGAGCGTGGTGGCCACCGTCCCGACGATCATGGTGTCGTCGTCGGCCGGCGTTGCCATCAAGGCGGCGATCCCGGGCGCGACCGCCTCGATCCAGCCGGTGCCGGGCGCCTACGCCGGCGCGGACGAGAACGAGCGTGCACGCCTGTATTCGCCGGCGGTGCTGGCAGGCGGGTCCACGTTCTCGCACTTCGACGTGTCCCACGTTCCGAATGCGATCATGGAACCGTCGATCAACCAGGACCTGGACGCCAACCTGCGTCTCGACCTGACGCCGGCACTGTTCCGCGACCTCGGCTGGGGCGTGAACCAGGGCAGCGCGACGACCCGCGGCGGTGCCTGCGATACCGGCGTGCCGGTGGTCGAGGAGCCGGGCATCATCGGCGGCGCCAACCTGCAGGCCGCGGACAGCCTGTGCCGCACCACCACGACCGGCAGCTCGGCCTACAAGAGCTGCATCGCGCCGTTCGTGGCGCGCCTGCGTGACATCGGCAGCCTCCCGCCGGCGCCGCGCAACCCGAAGCTCGACCCGGTCGCGATCTGCCTGAAGTAAACAAGCGACTGCGACATGCTCCACCGGCCGGCGCCCTTCTGGGCGCCGGCTTTTTTTTGTGCGTCACCCCACCGCGAGGGCTGGCCCCGCCGGCGATGCCTCCGGGGGCTGGCGTAGAATCCCGCCATGGCCTACCCCGATACCCGCCTGCGGCGCATGCGCCGGGACGACTTCTCGCGCCGGCTGATGCGCGAGACCGTGCTCACCGCCAACGACCTGATCCAGCCGGTCTTCGTGCACGAGCTGGGCGCTGCCGCGCCGATCGCATCCATGCCGGGCATCGAGCGCCTGTCGATCGACGGCCTGCTGCGCGTGGCGGAGCAGGCGTGCACGCTGCGGATCCCGGCGCTGGCACTGTTCCCGGTCACCGCCCCCGAGGCCAAGTCCGCCGATGCCGCCGCGGCATGGGACGACGACGGCCTGTGCCAGCGCGCGGTGCGGGCGCTGAAGCAACGCTTCCCGGAACTCGGGGTGATCACCGACGTCGCCCTGGATCCCTATACCTCGCACGGCCAGGATGGCCTGGTCGACGCCGCGGGCTACGTCACCAACGACGCCACGGTCGACGCGCTGGTCCGCCAGGCGCTGTCGCACGCGCACGCGGGCGCCGACGTGGTCGCCCCGAGCGACATGATGGACGGCCGCATCGGCGCCATCCGCGTCGCGCTCGAGGAGGCCGGCTTCGTGCACACCCGCATCCTCGCCTACGCGGCCAAGTACGCCAGCAGCTTCTACGGCCCGTTCCGGGACGCCGTCGGCTCGGCATCGGCGCTGGGCAAGGCCGACAAGACGACCTACCAGATGGATCCCGCCAACTCGGACGAGGCGCTGCGCGAGGTCGCGCAGGACCTCGACGAGGGCGCGGACATGGTGATGGTGAAGCCGGGCATGCCGTACCTGGACATCGTGCGCCGGGTGAAGGACGCCTTCGGCGTGCCCACGTTCGCCTACCAGGTGAGCGGCGAGTACGCGATGCTGAAGGCGGCCGCCGGCCACGGCTGGCTGGACGAACGTGCCTGCGCGCTGGAGTCGCTGCTCGCGTTCCGCCGCGCCGGTGCCGACGGCGTGCTGACCTACTTCGCGCCCGATGCCGCGCGTTGGCTGCGCGAGCAGGGCTGACGCGGGCGGTCGCCGGCTCGCGTAGCATCGGCACGACCACCTCCCCGGAGCCGAGATGACCACGCCCGCACGCCACGCACTGTTCGGCCATCCCGTCGCGCAATCGCTGTCGCCGGCCATCCACGCCGCGTTCGCGCGCCAATCCGGGCTGGCCCTGCATTACGACCTCGTCGATGTCGACGGGGCCGGGCTCGCCGAAGCGCTCGCGCGGTTCGCGGCCGCAGGCGGCACCGGCGCCAACATCACCCTCCCGCACAAGGAAGCCGCGGCGGCGCTGTGCGCGACGCTCGCCGAGCGCGCGCGCCGCGCCGGCTCGGTCAACACGCTGGTGCGTCGCGACGACGGCTGGCACGGCGACAACACCGACGGCGTCGGCCTGGTGCGCGACCTGTCCGACCGCCAGGCGCTGGACCTGCGGGGACGGCGCACGCTGCTGGTCGGCGCCGGCGGCGCCGCGCGCGGCATCGCGCCGGCCCTGCTGGACGCGGGCATCGACGAGCTGTTCGTGGTCAACCGCACGCCGGCGCGTGCCGACGCGCTGGTGGACCATCTCGGCGAACCCGGGCGCGTGCACGCGCGCTACCTGGACGACCTCGGCGACCTCGGGCAGTTCGACCTCGTGGTCAACGCAACCTCGGCCGCGCGCCACGGCGGGCTGCCGATGCTGCCGATGTCGCTGCTCGCGCGCCGCGCCGCCGCGGTGGACGTCAGCTACGGCGAGGCGGCGGTGCCGTTCCTCGCGTGGGCGCGTGCCGGTGGCGCCCACGACGTGGTCGACGGGCTCGGGATGCTGGTGGAGCAGGCCGCGGAAAGTTTCCTGCTGTGGCACGGGATGCGCCCGGACACGGACGAGGTGCACGCGCAGTTGCAGGCGCGCGCGCCGGCGCTGGTCACCGCCGACTGATGGACTGCCGCACCGGCTGCGGCGCCTGTTGCATCGCGCCGTCCATTTCCTCGCCGATCCCGGGCATGCCGCACGGCAAGCCGGCCGGCATGCCATGCGTGCAACTGGACGATGCCTTCGGCTGCCGCCTGTTCGGGCAGCCGCAGCGGCCGCGGGTGTGCCGCACGCTGCGCCCGCGCGCGGACATGTGCGGCGCCGGGCGCGGGGAGGCGCTGGAGGGCCTGCGCCTGCTGGAGCTGGCGACGCAGCCGATGGCGACGCCGCGTCCTGCAGGGACGCACTGAGCCGACCGCTTCGCCCGCCGACCGCGGCGATCGCACCAGGCGGCACCGAAGAGGCGCGCTAGTCCACCCCGCCGCGCAGGTACTCGTCCTTCAGCCGCACGTAGTGCGCGGCGCTGTAGAAGAGACCGTCGACCTCGGCATCGCTGAGCATGCGCACCCTGCGCGCCGGGTTACCGAGCCACATCTCCCGCGCGCCCACGACCTTGCCCGGCGCCACCAGGGCACCGGCACCGACGAAGCCCTGGCCCTCGACCACGGCGCCGTCGAGCACGATCGCCCCCATCCCCACAAGCGCCGCATCGCCGATGCGACAGGCATGCACGACCGCGTTGTGGCCGATGGTGACGTCGTCGCCTATCACCGTGGCGAAGCCGCCGAGCTTCGCATGCGGACCGTCGTGGCTGACGTGGACCACCGTGCCGTCCTGCAGGTTGCTGCGCGCGCCGATGCGGACGAAGTTGACATCGCCGCGCACCACCACCTGCGGCCACAGCGAACTGTCGTCGCCGACGACCACGTCGCCGATCACGGTCGCGGCCGGGTCGACCCAGGCGCGTGCGCCGAGCGTGGGCAGGATGTCGCGGTAGCGGCGGAGGGACATGCGGCCATTCTATCGCCGCGATCTCCCCGCCCGGCGCCGCGCCGGTATCCTCCCCACCGGACCACCCCTGCCTGCGACCGGAACCGCACGCCATGAAGATCGCCAGCTGGAACGTCAACTCGCTCAACGTGCGCATGCCGCACCTCGAGCAGTGGCTGCGCACGGCCGCGCCGGATGTCGTCGCGCTGCAGGAGACCAAGCTCGACGACGCGCGCTTTCCCGATGCCGCGCTCGCCGCGCACGGCTACCGCAGCGTGTTCTGCGGGCAGAAGACCTACAACGGCGTCGCCATCCTCGCCCGCGACCGTGCCATCACCGACGTGCAGGCCGGCATCCCCGGCTTCGCCGACGAGCAGAAGCGCGCGGTCGCGGCCACCGTCGACGGCGTGCGCATCGTCAACCTCTACGTGGTCAACGGCCAGGCGGTCGGCAGCGAGAAATACGCCTACAAGCTGCGCTGGCTCGCCGCCGTGCGCGACTGGATTGCCGCCGAGTGCGCGGCGCACCCGCGCCTGGTGGTGCTCGGCGACTTCAACATCGCGCCCGACGACCGCGACGTGCACGACCCGGCGCAGTGGAACGACGACCACATCCTGACCTCGCGCGCCGAGCGCGACGGCCTGCGCGCGCTGCTCGCGCTCGGCCTGCACGATGCCTACCGCCTGCACCACGACGAAGGCGGCATCTTCAGCTGGTGGGACTACCGGCAGGCGGCCTTCCGCCGCAACCTCGGGTTGCGCATCGACCTCACCCTGGTGTCGGACGCACTGCGGCCATTGGCAGTGGACAGCGGCATCGACCGCGAGCCCCGCACCTGGGAGCGCGCCAGCGACCACGCCCCTGCCTGGGTGCGCCTGCAACTGGAATGACGGCAAAAAAAAGGCCCGGCGGTGCCGGGCCCTTTCTCAGCGCTGGCGGGACGGGCTCAGCGCACGCGGCCGCGACGGAACAGGTTGACGATCGCGAGCAGGACGATCGCACCGATCAGTGCGGTGATCAGGAAGCCGATCCAGCCGCCACCCAGGCCGAGGCCGATCGCGGGCAGCAGCCAGCCGCCGAGGAAGCCGCCGATGATGCCGACGATGATGTTGAGGATGATGCCCTGCTGGCCATCGGTGCGCATGACCATGCTTGCGAGCCAGCCGGCGATACCGCCGACGATCAGATAAATGATGAAGTTCATGCCTGCTCTCCTGTCCTGACAGAGTGTCGAATCCGCTCCCCGGATGGGGGCGGGCGCCAGTCTGTCCAGCGATGCGTGACGGGAGCGTCACTACTTTGGTCGTGGCCACCGGGCGGAGCAGCACGCGAAAACATGGTGCGCAGAGTGCATCGCCGCGCGCCTGGAGGCCCTGCAACCGCCCGTCGCGTCAGGACGACCGCTGGTTGAGCAGGCGCAACAGCGCCGCCCTTGGCAGCTTGCCGGTCTCGTTGCGCGGCAGTGCGTCGACCTTCCGCAACGGCCGCGGCAGGAACACCGGATCGATCGATGCACGCAGTGCAGCGGTCACGTCCGCCGGCGACAGCGAGGGCGCGACCACGAGCGCCGCGAGCCGGCGCAGGCCGCGCGCATCGGGTTCGTCGAGCTGGAACACGACGCCATCCTCGACGCCGTCGATCGCCAGCAGACGACGGCCGAGGTCCGCGAGCGATGCGCGCTTGCCCGCGATCTCCAGCAGGTCGGCCTGGCGGCCGCGGAGCCGGAAGCGGCCGTCGGCCTCGATCTCGAACAGGTCCGCCAGCGCCACCGGCGTCGGCAGGTGCGGCGCAAGGACCAGGGTGCCGTCGGGTTGCGGCTGCAGGCGCACGCCGGGCAGTGGTGTCCAGGCCTCGTCGCGCGCGGTGCGACGGCGGGCGAAGATGCAGGTCTCTGTCGACCCGAAGAGCTCGCGTACCTCGCAGCCGAAGCGGTCCTCGCCGGCGGCGGCAAGCGGCTGCGCCAGCGGCGCGGTCGCGGTGACGATGCCGTCGAGCGCCGGGAGGACCACGCCGGACTCAACCAGCGTGCGCAGGTGCACGGGCGTCGTCACCAGCAACCGGTGCGCGGGCGCCTCGTGCAGCGCGCGCGCGATGTCGCCGGGGAAGAACGGGCGCATGCCGTGCACCGCCGCGCCACCGAGCAGCGGCATCAGCACCGACATCTCCATGCCGTACATGTGCTGCGGCGGGACGGTGGCGACGATGTGCGGGGTCGCGCCGGTTGGCCACAGGTCGAACAGCGCCGCCACGTTCTGCGCCGTGCTCCTGCGGAAGCTGCCCCAGGTCTTGCGGTTGGCCGTGGGCGTGCCGGTGCTGCCCGAGGTGAAACCGATCGCCACCAGCGCGTCGTCGTCGAGCCGCGGCATGCCGCCTGGCAGGCTCGGCAGCACCGCCGGCACCTGGACGTAGTGCGGCAACGGCGCCAGCGCCTCGCATCCGCAAGGCCCGCCATCGCCGATGCAGTAGCTGTCCGGATGCAGTGCGCGCACGTCGTCGATCGCGGCGCGCGTGCGCGACGGCGGCAGCAGCGTGGTCTGGCCGCGGATCGCGACGGCACAGAACGCGACCAGGAACCGGTATCGGTCCTCGCAGAGGTTGAGCGCGAACGGACGCCGCGGCAACGTCGCGGCCAGCGCGTGGACGTGGCCGATGAAGGTGGCGAGCGGCACCGTGCGCTCGCCGTCGAATGCGACCACGCGCGCCGCGTCGCCGGTGGCCAACGGCGTTGCCGGCGCCCCGGAGGAGGCGGGAGGAGGACCTGCGATGACGGCCGACATGGCGTTGATACTCCCTCGGGCGGCCTGTACCCACCCGTTGCTGCGAGCGACCGGCGCGACGCGCGCAGCCACCCCGGCGGCCGCTCCCTGGGCCGTAGCTTACGCTGGCAGCCGTGACCGACGCCAAGACCACTGCGCCACCGCTGCCGCCTGGACGGCTCGACATCGGCCCCGTGCGCTGCGGATGGATGCCGCACCGCCACGGCACGCCGGCCGAACCGCTGGTACGTGCGTGGCTCCAAGGCGCGCTCGAGGCCGCGCCACCGGCCGCACCCTTCGCGCGCAGCGCGCGTGGGCGTCCGCTTGCCGGGCCCAGCCATGCCGGCCTCGACCTCAACTGGAGCCACAGCGGCGAAGGCCTGCTCGTCGCCGTCGGCCGCGGGATCCGCGTCGGCGTGGATCTCGAGTACCTGCGGCCGCGGCCGCGTGCGCTGCCACTGGCCAGGCGGTTCTTCACCGCGCGGGAGGCGTGGTTGCTGGAGGCGATGGCGGAGGGCGCGCGCGAGGCCGCCTTCGTGCGCCTGTGGTGCGCGAAGGAGGCGGTGCTCAAGGCGCACGGGGAAGGGCTGTCGTTCGGCCTGCACCGCCTGGAGTTCGCGCCCCGTGGCGAGGACTGGACGCTGTTGGCATGCGACCCGGCGCTGGGGCCGGCGGAAGCGTGGACGGTGCACGCGTTCGTGCCCGCGCCGGGGTACCTCGCCTCGCTGGCATGGGCGCCGGCACGGTGACGCGTCCGCCACTCCTACAATGGCGGCCATGACCGACCCGCTTCCGCACCTGCGCCAGGACCTGGAGGCCGGCCTCGACGCCCTCGGCGTGGACCGCACGCATGCGACGCCGCTGCTGGCGTACATCGCGCTCCTCGACCGCTGGAACCGCACCTACAACCTCACCGCCATCCGCGACCCGCGGCAGATGGTCGGCCTGCACGTGCTCGACTCGCTGGCGATGCACGCGCACCTCGCGGACGTGGCCACCCTCGCCGACCTCGGCACCGGTGCCGGCCTGCCGGGCATCCCGCTGGCGATCGTGCGCCCGGCGCTGCAGGTGACCCTCGTGGAATCCAACGGCAAGAAGGCGCGCTTCCTGCGCGAGGCGGTGCGGGTACTGGCGCTGGGCAATGCCCGCGTCGCCGAGTCGCGCGCGGAAGCCCTGGAGATGCCGGGCGCGTTCGATGCCATCACCGCGCGTGCGCTGGCGACACTGGCCGACATCGTGGCGGTGGGTGGGCACCTGCTGCGCGACGGTGGCCGCCTGCTGGCGATGAAGGGGACACTGCCCAGCGACGAGATCGCGGCGTTGCCGGATGGCTGGCGGATGCTTGCCTGCCACGCGCTCGCGGTGCCCGGCGTGGCCGCGGAACGCCACCTGGTCGAGGTGGGGCGCCTGGCCTGAGCCGCCGTGGTGCCGCGCCGCGCGGCAGCGCCGGGCGCCAGCGGGCATAATCACCGGTCGGCGCGGGATCTCCGGGCCGCCCTTTCGCCCCAGGCAGCCCGTGACCACCATGGCCCGCATCATCGCCATCGCCAACCAGAAAGGCGGCGTCGGAAAGACGACGACGGCGGTCAACCTGGCCGCCGCGCTCGCGCGCACGCCGCTGCGCGTGCTGCTGGTCGACCTCGACTCGCAGGGCAACGCGACCATGGGCAGCGGCGTCGACAAGCGCGAACTCGAGGCGTCCACCTGCGACGTGCTCCTGGAGGAGGTCGAGGGCCGCGCCGCGATCGTGCGCACGCCGGAAGAGTTCGACCTGATGCCCGGCAACACCGACCTGACCGCGGCCGAGATCGAACTGATGGACGCCGAGGGCCGCGAGCAGCGGCTGAAGCGCGCGCTCGATCCGCTGCGCCCGGCCTACGACTACATCATCATCGACTGCCCGCCGGCGCTTTCGCTGCTGACCCTCAACGCGCTGACCGCCGCCGACTCGGTGCTGGTGCCGATGCAGTGCGAGTACTACGCGCTGGAAGGCCTGACTGCGCTGCTGCAGACCATCGACGCGCTGAAGGCGCGGCTCAACCCGGGCCTCGAGGTCGAGGGCGTGCTGCGCACGATGTTCGACGTGCGCAACAACCTCGCCAACGCGGTCTCGGCCGAACTCATCACCCACTTCGGCGACAAGGTGTTCCGCACCATCGTGCCGCGCAACGTGCGCCTGGCCGAAGCGCCGAGCCATGGCCAGAGCATCGTCGGCTACGACCGCGCCTCGCGCGGCGCGGTCGCCTACCTGGGCCTGGCGGGCGAACTGCTGCGCCGCCAGCGCGAACGCACCGCCGCCGCCAGGACCACATCGGAGGAAGCCGCATGAGCGCCGCGAAAGCCGCCCCGGCGAAGAAGCGCGGGCTTGGCCGCGGCCTGGAAGCCCTGCTCGGCCCGAAGGGCGCCGCCGAGGCGCCGGCGCTCGAGGCCACCGGCGCCGACATCCTTCGCACCCTGCCCATCGACGCCCTGGCCCCCGGCAGGTACCAGCCGCGGCGCGCCATGGATGCCGACAAGCTGACCGAGCTCGCGGAGTCGATCCGCGCCCAGGGCGTGATCCAGCCGATCGTGGTCCGCCAGCTGCCGGACAAGACCTACGAGATCATCGCCGGCGAACGCCGCTGGCGCGCTTCGCGGCAGGCCGGCCTGGAGCAGATCCCGGCAGTGGTGCGCGAGGTCGACGACCGCACCGTGGTCGCGATGGCGCTGATCGAGAACATCCAGCGCGAGGACCTGAACCCGCTGGAAGAGGCCCAGGCCCTGCAGCGGCTGATCGACGAGTTCGACCTCACCCATGCCCAGGCCGCCAGCGCGGTCGGCCGTTCGCGGGCCGCGGTGTCCAACCTGCTGCGGCTGCTCGAGCTGCCCACCGCGATCCGTGCGCTGGTCGAGGCGCGGCGGCTGGAAATGGGCCATGCCCGGGCGCTGCTCACGCTGTCGCCTGAGCTGGCGAGCCGGCTGGCGTCGGAAGCCGCCGAGAACGGCTGGTCGGTGCGCGAGGTGGAGCACCGGGCGCAGCAGTTCGCGGCCGGCAAGCTGCCGTCGACCCCGCGCAAGGGCGCGGCCGGGCGGGCCCGGCCCCAGGCCGACATCGCCTCGCTGGAGACCGAACTCTCGGAGTCGCTGGGCACCAAGGTCAGCATCGCCCACGGCCGCGCCGGCCGCGGCCGCCTGGTGATCCACTACAGCGACCTCGACGCCCTCGACGGCGTGCTCGGGCGCCTGCGCCGGCCCACCGGCTGACGCGGCGGCCGGCCGACGCCGGCGTTGCCCGCGCACCACTGCCGCGACGCGGCTTGCCCGCGGCCGCTCGGCACCGCATAATGCGCGGCTTGCTGCGTCTGGTCCCATGGACCCGGCCCGCCCGGACATGCGATTCCGGCCGTGCCGACGCCGCGCCCGCCCCCGGGCGGACCGAAACCCGTTTCGCGTGGTGACCGGCACAGGCCGGGCACCGGGGCCGCCGCCATCCTGGCCAAGGGTGGCAACCATCACCATCGAGGTGCGTCATGTCCCGTGTATGCCAGGTTACCGGCAAGCGCGTGCAGAGCGGCAACAACGTCTCGCACGCCAACAACAAAACCCGCCGCCGCTTCCTTCCCAACCTCCACGAGCGCCGTTTCTGGGTCGCCAGTGAGAACCGCTGGGTGAAGCTGCGCGTTTCCACCGCCGCCATGCGCACCATCGACAAGAACGGCATCGACGTCGTCCTCGCCGATCTCCGCGCCCGCGGCGAAAAGGTCTGAGGAGCACACGACTATGGCAGGCAAGCGCGACAAGATCCGTCTGATCTCCTCGGCCAACACCGGGCATTTCTACACCACGGACAAGAACAAGAAGAACACGCCGAACAAGATGGAGATCAAGAAGTACGATCCCGTCGTCCGGAAGCACGTGATCTACAAGGAAGGCAAGATCAAGTAGGTTCCCCCGGAACCCGCTGACCGGAAAGCCCGCCGCAAGGCGGGCTTTTTCGTTGGCCTGTGCTGGCCGGGCGGCACCCGTGGGAGCGGCCATGGCCGCGAGCTCCTGGCCGAAGGGCTCGCGGCCATGGCCGCTCCCACTGAAGCAGGTCGCGCCTACACTGGTCGCCTCGCACGGGTCGGGGGACCGCATGCTGCCGGGATGGGTACTGCTTCTGGTGTCGCTGGGCTATGCCGCGCTGCTGTTCGGCGTGGCCTGGTGGGGCGACCGCCATCCGATCCACACCTCCGCCGGCAAGAGCTGGTTGCGGCCGGTGGTCTACAGCCTGTCGCTGGCGGTGTACTGCTCGTCGTGGACCTTCTACGGCGCGGTGGGCTCGGCCGCGCGCAGCGGCGCCGGCTACTTCGCGATCTACCTCGGCCCCCTGCTCCTGCTCCTGTTCGGCTGGCGCATCCTCGAGCGCCTGGCGCTGATCGCGCAGACCCAGAACACGGTCTCGATCGCCGACTTCATCGCCGCCCGCTACGGGCGCGCGCAGCGGCTGGCGGCACTGGTGACGCTGATCGCCCTGCTGGCGTCGGTCCCCTACCTCGCGCTGCAGTACAAGGCGGTGGCGGTCAGCCTGGGCGTGCTGAGCGGGCGCACCGGGCCGGTCACCGCGCTCGGCGACCCGGCGCTGTACGTGGCGGCGATGATGGCGCTGTTCGCGATCCTGTTCGGCACCCGCAAGGTCGACGCCACCGAGCACCGCCCGGGCATGATGCTCGCGATCTCGCTGGAGTCGCTGGTCAAGCTGGTGGCCCTGATCGCGGTCGGCCTGTTCGCGATCGGCTGGCTGGACGTCCGTGGCATGCCGCTGGCGGACGCCACCCGGGCGCTGCTCGACAACGCGCCGCCGGTCGGCTTCATCGGCCAGACGCTGCTCGCCTTCACCGCGATCCTGTGCCTGCCGCGGCAGTTCCACGTCGCCATCGTCGAGTGCGTGGACGTGGCCGACATCCGGCGCGCACGCTGGCTGTTCGGCGGCTACCTGGTGCTGGTGTCGCTGGCGGTGCTGCCGATCGCGGGCGCGGGCATGGCGCTGTTCGGCACCGACGGCGCCGTGCCCGCCGACACCTTCGTGCTGGCGCTGCCCCTGTCCGAAGGCCGCGACACGCTCGCGCTGTTCGCCTACCTCGGCGGCTTCTCCGCCGCCACCGGCATGGTCATCGTCGCAAGCGTCGCCCTGGCGACGATGGTCAGCAATGACCTGATCATGCCGCCGCTGCTCAAGCGCGGCTGGGCGCAGCGCCACGGTCCCAACGTCGCCTCCACCGTGCTCTGGATCCGCCGCGTGGCGATCATCGGCTTCGCCGCGCTGTCCTACGGCTACTACCGGGTCAGCGGCAGCGACACCACGCTGGCGTCGTACGGGCTGATGTCGTTCGCCGCGGTGGCGCAGTTCGCACCGGCGCTCGTCGGCGGCCTGTACTGGCGCGGTGCCAGCCGCCAGGGCGTGGAAGCGGGCCTGCTGCTCGGCTTCTCGATGTGGGTGTACACGCTGCTGCTGCCGACGCTCACCGATGCCGGCTGGTTCGACCGCCCCTGGCTCGACCGGGGGCCGTTCGACCTCGCCTGGCTGCGTCCGCGCCAGCTGTTCGGCCTGCTCGGCTGGGATCCGCTCACCCACGGCACCTTCTGGTCGCTGCTGGTGAACGTCGGCGCGTTGTTCCTGGTGTCGGCGCGCTGGCGCCCGGGCTTCGACGAGCGGCTGCGCACCGCTCCGTTCCTCGACCCCTACGCCAGCGCGCGCGAGCCCCTGGGCAGCGGCGTCTCCTACAGCGGCGTGCAGGTGGGCGACCTGCTGACCCTGGCCGGGCGCATCGTCGGCGAGCGCACCGCGCAGCGGGCATTCGAGGACCACGCCGCGTCCAGCGCGCGCACGTTGCAGCCCTCGGCCGCCGCCGACCGCAGCTGGGCGCAGTTCACCGAGCGCCTGCTGGCGGCGGCCATCGGCGCGTCCTCGGCGCGGCTGGTGCTGACCAGCGCGCTCAAGGGCTCGGGCATGGACGTGGCCGAGGTGGTCGCGGTGCTGGACGAGGCCGGCCAGGACCTGCGCTTCAACCGCCAGATCCTGTCGAGCACGCTGGACAACCTCGACCAGGGCGTGAGCGTGGTCGACCGCAACATGCGCCTGGTGTCCTGGAACCGGCGCTACCAGGCGCTGTTCGAGTACCCCGACGGCATGCTCTACGTGGGCCGGCCGGTGGCGGACCTGATCCGCTACAACGCCGAGCGCGGCGAACTCGGCGCCGGCGAGGACCTCGACGTCGAAGCCCAGGTGGACAAGCGCATCGGCTACATGCGCGCGGGTTCGCCGCACGTGTTCGAGCGCGTGCGCGCGTCGGGGCAGGTGGTCGAGATGCGCGGGCAGCCGCTGCCGGGCGGTGGCTACGTCACCAGCTACAGCGACGTCACCGACTACAAGCGCGTCGAGGCGGCGCTGCGCGAAGTCAACGAGACGCTGGAGCAGCGCGTGGCCGCGCGTACCCGCGAAGCGGAACAGGCGCAGGCGTCGCGCACCCGGTTCCTGGCGGCAGTGAGCCACGACGTGCTGCAGCCGCTCAATGCCGCGCGCCTGTTCGCATCCGCGCTGCGCGAGAGCGATTCCGCGGCCGAGCAGCGCCACCTCGCCGAGCGCGTCGACACCTCGCTGCGCGCCGCGGAGGAGCTCCTCGACGGCCTGCTCGACGTGTCGCGCCTGGATGCCGGCGCGCTCACGCCGGAGCTGTCCGACTTCGACGCCAGCGACATGCTGCGCCAGCTCGCCGCGCAGCACGCGCCCATGGCCGCCGCGCGCGGCATCGACCTGCGCGTGCACGCGCGCCAGCAGCCCGTGCGCAGCGACCGCCGCCTGCTCCGGCGCGTGCTGCAGAACTTCCTCGCCAACGCGCTGCGCTACACGCGCGAGGGCCGGATCGTGCTGGCGGCGCGCCCGCGTGGTGGCCGGATCGAGCTGCAGGTGTGGGACACCGGCCCGGGCATCCCGGAATACCACCTGCAGCAGATCTTCGAGGAGTTCTACCGCTTCGAGCAGCCGACCAACTGGGACGAACGCGGCCTCGGCCTGGGCCTGTCGATCTGCCAGCGCATCTCGCTGGTGCTCGGCCACCCGCTCAACGTCCGCTCCCGCAGCGGCCGCGGCAGCATGTTCTCGATCCAGGTGCCGCGGGCGGCGCATGCCGCGCTGCTCACGCCGGCGCCCGCCGTTCCGGCGCTGCCCGACTCGCTGGCCGGCATGCGCGTGCTCTGCGTCGACAACGACCCCGACATCCTCGCCGGCATGGCGGTGCTGCTCGGGCGCTGGAAGATCGAAGTGCTGCGCGCGGCCACGGTGGACGAGGCGCTGGCGCGCATGGCGGAGCGCCCGGACGTGCTGCTGGTCGACTACCACCTCCACGACCGGCTGGACGGCCTGGACACCCTGGACGCGCTGCGTGCGCTCGGTCCTTCCGTACCCGGGGCGCTGGTGACCGCCGACGGCAGCGAGCAGGTGAAGCAGGCCGCGCGCGCGCGCGGTTACCGGGTTCTGACCAAGCCGATCAAGCCGGCGTCGCTGCGCGCATTCCTCGCCGCACAGCGGGTCGCGTTGCCCGCGATGGACGGCCCCGCCTGAGTTCCGCACCGGGGGCAACAGCCGCCACCCCGTCGCCTGCCGGCAGTTACTCCGCTTCTTCGGGCTGGGGCGCGATGGCCCCCGGGTCCAGTGCCAGCCGGCCCGCGATCAACACCGCCTGGGTGCGGTTGGAGGCGCCCAGCTTGCGCAGCACCGCGGTCATGTGCGCCTTCACCGTCGCCTCGGAGACGCCGAGCTCGTAGCCGATCTGCTTGTTGAGCATGCCCTCGCCGAGCATCTGCAGGACGCGGAACTGCTGCGGGGTGAGGTCGCGCAGCCGGTGCGCGGCATCGTGCTCGTCGGCGCCGGCCGCGGGCGCGGACTGTGCCGCCACCGGCGCCCAGCGGTCGCCGTCGAGCACCGACACGATCGCGTGGCCCAGCGTGCCGGCATCGGCGGACTTGGGGATGAAGCCCACGGCGCCATGGTCCAGCGCGCGCCGCATCACGCTCGCCTCCTCGCGTGCCGAGACCACCACGATCGGCAGCTGCGGGTGCAGTGCGCGCAGGTGCACGAGCGCGCTGAAGCCCTGCGCGCCCGGCATGTTGAGGTCGAGCAGCAGCAGGTCGGCGTCGGGCTCGGCTTCCGCGAGCGCGTAGAGCGCGTCGACGCTCGCTGCCTCGCGCAGCACCGCGTCGGGCAGCAGGCGCGCGACCGCGCCGCGCAGGGCCTCGCGGAACAGGGGATGGTCGTCGGCGATGAGCAGCGTCGTCATGGGGTCCGCTCGGGCGTCGGGGGCAGGCCCGGCGTCAGGTGCCGCGCCGGTTGCGGACCAGGGCGTCCACCACCGAGGGGTCGGCGAGGGTGCTGGTGTCGCCGAGCTGGTCGGGCACGTCCTCGGCGATCTTGCGCAGGATGCGGCGCATGATCTTGCCCGAGCGCGTCTTCGGCAGCCCGGGCGCCCACTGCAGGAAGTCCGGCGAGGCGATCGGACCGATCTCGCGGCGCACGTGCGCCACCAGTTCCTTGAGCAGGGCGTCGCTCTCCTGCTCCCCGGCCACCAGCGTGACGTAGGCATAGATGCCCTGGCCCTTGATGTCGTGCGGGAAGCCGACCACCGCGGCCTCGGCCACCTTCGGGTGCGACACCAGCGCGCTCTCGACCTCCGCGGTGCCGATACGGTGGCCGCTGACGTTGATGACGTCGTCGACGCGGCCGGTGATCCAGTAGTCGCCATCGGCATCGCGACGGCAGCCGTCGCCGGTGAAGTACATCCCCGGGTACGTCCGGAAATAGGTGTCGATGAAGCGCTGGTGGTCGTTGTAGACCGTGCGCATCTGCCCCGGCCAGGAGTCCGTGATCACCAGGTTGCCCTCGGCCTCGCCCTTGAGCACGGTGCCGTTGGCATCCACCAGCGCCGGGCGCACGCCGAAGAACGGCTTCGTCGCCGACCCCGGCTTGGCGTCGATCGCGCCCGGCAGCGGGCTGATCAGGATGCCGCCGGTCTCGGTCTGCCACCAGGTGTCGACGATGGGGCAGCGGGCTTCGCCCACCACCTCGTGGTACCACCGCCAGGCTTCCGGGTTGATCGGTTCGCCGACCGTGCCCAGCAGGCGCAGCGACGCCCGCGACGTCGCCTTGACCGGGTCCTCGCCCTCGCGCATCAGCGCGCGGATGGCGGTCGGCGCGGTGTAGAAGATCGTGACCTTGTGCCTGTCGACCACCTGCCAGAAGCGCGACGCGTCCGGCCAGCTCGGCACGCCTTCGAACACCACCGCGGTCGCGGCATTGGCGAGCGGGCCGTAGACGATGTAGCTGTGGCCGGTGACCCAGCCGATGTCGGCGGTGCACCAGTAGACGTCGTCGGGCTTGAGGTCGAACACCGCCTCGTGGGTGTAGCTGGCCCACAGCAGGTAGCCGCCGGTGGTGTGCAGGACGCCCTTCGGCTTGCCGGTGGAACCGGAGGTGTAGAGGATGAACAGCGGGTCCTCGGCGTTCATGCGCTCGGGCTCGCAGGTCTCCGGCTGGCCTTCGACCACGGCATCGAACCAGCGGTCGCGCGGCATCTGCATGTCCACCGCGGCGCCGGTATGGCGAACGACGAGCACGGTCTCGACGCTGTCGGTGCCGGGCAGCTTCAGCGCGGCGTCGACGTTGGCCTTGAGCGCGACCGGCTTGCCGCCGCGCCGGCCCTCGTCGGCCGTGATCACCAGCCTGGAGCGGCTGTCGGCGACCCGGTCGGCGATCGAGTTCGGGGAGAAGCCGCCGAACACCACCATGTGGATGGCACCGATGCGCGCGCAGGCGAGCATCGCCACCACCGCGTCCGGGATCATCGGCAGGTAGATGGTGACGCGGTCACCCTTGCCGACGCCCAGGTTGCGCAGGGCGTTGCCGAGGCGGCAGACCCGCGCGTGCAGCTCCCGGTAGCTGATGCGCTGCGCCGGCTGCGCCGGGTCGTCGGCCTCGAAGATGATCGCGGTCTTGTCGCCGTTGGCGTCGAGGTGGCGGTCGAGGCAGTTGACGCTCACGTTGAGCTCGCCGTCCTCGAACCAGCGGATGCGGAAGTCGTCGAGCGCGAAGCTGGTGTCCTTGATGCGGGTCGGCGTGCGCATCCAGTCGAGGCGGCCGGCGGCGTCGCGCCAGAACGCCTCGGGATCCGCGACCGACGCCGCGTACAGGCGTTCGTAGTCCTCGCGGCGCAGCAGCGCCTGGCCGGCGAACGCGGCGGGTACGGGATACACGGTCTGTGGGTCGGTCATGGCGTTGTCCAATGGCACGTCCTTGCCAGTGTGCCGCATCGCAACGGCGCCAACGCTAGACCTTCGTCTAAGTGGGAACTACGACCAATTACGCATAGGCGCCCCCGCCCACCGCGTGCAGGCTGGCGCGGCACGCCGTCACGGCGGCTTCACGAGCGTCACTTCCGGGAGGGAACATGACCGCACGTCCCACACGCGACGGCCACCGGCCGCTCGCACGATTCCAGCGCCGCGTGCTCGCGGCGTCCGTCCTCGTGGCGCTCGTCGCGCCGGGAGCCGCGTTTGCGCAGACCGCGAAGGAACGGGAGCTCGAGGCCCGCGTCGCGCAGCTCGAACAGATGGTCCAGCAGCTGGTGTCGCAACAGCAGCAGACCCAGGCAACGGTCGCCGACACGCAGGCCCAGGTCAGCGAGGTGCGGACCGCCCAGGCGTCCACCGCGGCCGCACCGGCCGACGGCAAGCCGCGCATCCAGGCCTCGCCGATCATGACCGCGGCCAACCCGGGGACCACGTTCTCCTACGGCGGCATGATCAAGTTCGACACCATGGTCACCGACACCAGCGACGGACGCATCGCCGACGGGTCGGCGGGGCGGCTGTTCTACGTGCCGAGCACGATCCCCGTGGGGCCCGACGGTGCGGACGGCGGCGACGCCTACACCGACGTGCACGCGCAGTTCTCGCGCTTCTGGCTCAGCGCCGACCACGTCACCGACGGCGGCGACAAGATCAAGGCCTACATCGAGGCCGACATGTTCGGCGGCGGCAGCAACGCGCTGCTCGGCAACGAGACCTCCACCAACACCTACGGCGTCTCGCTGCGCCACGCCTACGTCAGCTGGAACAACTGGCTGGCCGGCCAGACATGGTCGAACTTCATGGACGTCGGCGCATTGCCGGACGCGGTCGACTTCGTCGGCCCGACCGACGGCACCGTGTTCGTGCGCCAGGCCCAGCTGCGTTACACCAGCGGTGCGTGGTCTGTGTCGGCGGAAAACCCGCAGACCACGGTCACCACGTTCCAGAACGGCGCGCCGCGCTTCAACAGCGGCGACAACGTGCTCCCCGACATCACCGCGCGCTGGATCACCAAGGGCGACTGGGGCCACTTCACCGTCGCCGGCCTCCTGCGCCAGTTCAAGGCGGTGGACGAGACCGAGACCGGCGGCGCGGTCAGCGTCTCCGGCAAGTTCAACCTCGGCGCCAGCGACGACATCCGCTATGCGGTGAACGCGGGCTCCGGCATCGGTCGCTACCTCGCCTTCGGGCTGGGCAGCGACGTGGTGCAGGATGCCGACGGCGACATCCACGCCCTCGACGGCTACGGCGGCTTCGTCGCCTGGCGCCACGTGTTCACGCCGAAGCTGCGCGGCAACCTCATGTACTCCGCGGCGCACTTCGACAACGACGTCGACTACACCGGCTTCGGCGTCACCGAGCGCGCGCACTCCTTCCACGCCAACCTGATCTATTCGCCGTTCCCGAAGCTCGACGTCGGCGCCGAACTGATCCACGGCCAGCGGTTCCTGGAAGACGACCGCGAGGGCGACCTGACCCGCCTGCACACCCACGTCAAGTACAGCTTCTAAGGGGACCGCCATGAGAACGACAGCCAACGCACCGAAGGGGGACGCCACATGACGCTCGACAAGACCGCAGCCAGGTACTGGAAGGCCAACCTGCGCATCATCTGGATCTGCATGACCATCTGGGCGCTGGTGTCGGTGGGTTTCGGCATCCTCCTGCGCCCGCTGATCTCCGGCATCCGCTTCGGCGGCACCGACCTCGGGTTCTGGTTCGCGCAGCAGGGTTCGATCCTCGTCTTCATCGCCCTGATCTTCTACTACACCTGGTACATGAACCGGCTCGATCGCGAGTACGACGTGGACGAACAATAAGGCCGCGCCCATGGATCAATTCACGATCAACCTCATCTTCGTCGTCGGCTCGTTCCTGCTCTACATCGGCATCGCCATCTGGGCCCGCGCCGGCACCACCGCCGAGTTCTACGCCGCCAACCGCGGCGTCAACCCCGTGCTCAACGGCATGGCCACCGCGGCCGACTGGATGTCGGCGGCCTCGTTCATCTCGATGGCGGGCCTGATCGCCTTCGTCGGCTACGGCAACTCCACCTACCTGATGGGCTGGACCGGCGGCTACGTGCTGCTGGCGCTGCTGCTGGCCCCGTACCTGCGCAAGTTCGGGCGCTTCACCGTGCCCGACTTCATCGGCGAGCGCTTCTACAGCCGCAGCGCGCGCCTGGTCGCGGTGGCGGCGCTGCTCATCATCTCGATCACCTACGTGATCGGGCAGATGACCGGTGCCGGCGTCGCGTTCTCGCGCTTCCTGGAAGTGGACGCCACCACGGGCCTGCTCATCGCATCGGCAGTGGTGTTCGTCTACGCGGTGCTCGGCGGCATGAAGGGCATCACCTACACGCAGGTGGCGCAGTACGTGGTGCTGATCATCGCCTACACGATCCCGGCGGTGTTCATCTCCATCCAGCTCACCGGCAACCCGGTGCCGCAGCTCGGCTTGTTCTCCACCCACACCGAGTCGGGCCTGCCGCTGCTGGCGAAGCTCGACCAGGTGCTGCTCGAGCTCGGCTTCCAGGACTACACCGGCAACAATGGCTCCACGCTCAACATGGTGCTGTTCACGCTGTCGCTGATGGTCGGCACCGCGGGCCTGCCGCACGTGATCATCCGCTTCTTCACCGTTCCCAAGGTGTCGGACGCGCGGAAGTCGGCGGGCTGGGCACTGGTGTTCATCGCCCTGCTCTACACGGTGGCGCCGGCGGTGGGTTCGATGGCGCGGCTCAACATCATCAACACCATCTATCCCGCGGGGACGGCCGCCGAGCCGATCACCTACGAGGCGCGCCCGGACTGGATGCGCAACTGGGAACAGACGGGGCTGCTGGCGTTCGAGGACCTCAACGGTGACGGCCGGATCCAGTACTACAACGCCACCAACGAGGAGTTCGCCACCACCGCCACCGAGCGTGGCTGGACCGGCAACGAGATGGTCACCTTCAACCAGGACATCCTGGTGCTGGCGAATCCCGAGATCGCGCAATTGCCGGGATGGGTGCTCGCGCTCATTGCCGCGGGCGGGCTTGCAGCCGCGCTGTCGACGGCGGCGGGACTGCTCCTCGCCATTTCCTCGGCGGTGAGCCACGACCTGATCAAGTCGACGTTCAAGCCCGACATCAGCGAGAAGGGGGAGTTGAACGCAGCGCGCGTGTCGATGGCGGCGGCGATCGTGCTGGCCACCTGGCTGGGGCTCAATCCACCCGGGTTCGCGGCACAGACGGTGGCCCTGGCGTTCGGACTGGCGGCGTCGTCGCTGTTCCCGGCGATCATGATGGGCATCTTTTCGAAGAAGATGAACGCCACCGGCGCCATCGTCGGCATGCTGGTCGGCCTGGTGGCGACCTGCCTCTACATCTTCACCTACCTCGGCTGGTTCTTCATCCCGGACACCAACATGCTCGAGAACACGGCGGAGAACTGGCTGTTCGGCATCTCGCCGCTGTCCTTCGGCGCCATCGGCGCGGTGCTCAACTTCATCGCCGCCTACCTCGTGCTGGCGGTGACCAAGCCGGCACCCGAGCGGATCCAGGACCTGGTGGAGAGCATCCGCGTCCCGCGCGGCGCAGGCGCAGCGACCCACATCGCCCACTGAGTGCGTGACTGACCGGGCCCGCCCCCGCACCACGGGGGCGGGCCTTTTCATGCGTGCGGTCTGGCCCGCAAGGACACAGGCCGCGACCGCGGTACAGTGCGGTGGGGATCCATCAACACGATCGGGTGCGCGCGAACGCGCACCGACAAAGGAGCGGGGATGCTGTGGGAGCTGGTCGCAATCGTCGCCGCGGGCTTCGGCATGGCCGGCGTCGTGCTCGCGCTCAATGTCCTCGTCCGCAGGCGCCTGCCGGGCTGGGCGATGCCCGCGGCTGCCGGCGCCGGCATGCTGCTGATGGCGGTGTGGCTGGAGTATTCGTGGCTGGCGCGCGTGACATCGACCTTCCCCGACGAGGTCGAAGTCGCGTCCACCAACGAACTGCGGGTCTGGTACCGCCCGTGGACCTACGTCGTGCCGCAGGCCAGCCGGCTGATCGCGATCGACCACCGGTTCGACCGGCGCAACGCGTCGATGCCCGACCAGGTGCTGACGCAGGTCCTCCTGGTCGCGCGCTGGGAGCCGACGCGCCAGTTCGGCGCGGTCTTCGACTGCGCCGGCGGGCGCCGTGCGGACCTGGTCGACGAGGTCGTGTTCGAGCCGGACGGTGCGCCGCGCAACGCGCGCTGGATCGATCTTCCGGACGACGACAGCCTGCTGCGCGCGGCGTGCGCCCGGTGAGCGGCACGTCCGGCTGACGCCATGGCCTCCGTCCCCGGCCTCGACCTGGCCCAGCCGCCGTTCGATCTCCTGGACGACGCAGGACGCGCGCGGCTCGAGGCGGGCGTGGATGTCGGCTTCCACCCCGCCGGCACCACCCTGATCGAGGCGGGGAAGGCCTCGCCGCACGTGCACGTGATCCTGAAGGGACTCGTCCACGCCTTCCAGTCCGACGGCGCGGGCGGCGAGCAGCGCTTCGCCGACTACGGCCCCGGCGATGTCTTCGGCGCGTGGGCCGTGATGGCGGGACGGGCCCGCCTGAGCTATCGCGCCAGCGGCGAGTGCCTCACGTTCCTGATCCCGGCCGAGGTGTTCCAGCGGCTGATCCAGGACAACCCGCGCTTCGCCGCCTACTTCAACGAGGGCCTGGCGACCAAGGGGCAACTGTCGGTGTCCGGGGCGGACCGCCGGGAGTCGGCGGAGCTCATGGTGATCCGCGTCGGCGAGGCGCAGCTGGCGCCGGCCGAGCGCGTCGGCGCCGCGACATCGATCGCCGATGCCACCGCGCGCCTGCGCGAGCGACGCGTGGACTGCCTGCTGGTGGAGGATCCACGCCACGTCGAGCCCGGCATCGTCACCCGGACCGACCTGCTCGATGCCGTCGCGCTGCAGCGGCTGCCGCTGGACGCGCCCGTGGCGACGCTGGCCAGCCGGCCGCTGGTCTGCGTCGGTTCCGGCGATGTCCTGTTCCAGGCGCTGATCGACATGACCGAGCACGGGGTGGAGCGCGTCGTCGTCCGCGACCAGGGCAAGATCGCCGGCACCCTCGGCATCGCCGAGGTGCTGGCGCACTTCGCCAGCCACTCCCACCTCATCAGCCTGCGGCTGGCGCGTGCGCGCACGGTGGAGGAGATCGCCAGCGCCGCCGCGGGCATGACCGAGCTGATCCGCAGCCTGGCCGCCCACGGCGCGCGCATGACCTACCTGATGGGGCTGGTCAGCGCCCTCAACGGCCGGGTCATGGCGCAGATCTTCGACCTGGTGGTGCCACCCGCGCACCGCGGCCAGCTCTGCCTGCTGGTGATGGGCAGCGAAGGGCGCCGCGAGCAGTTGCTCAAGACCGACCAGGACAACGCGCTGGTCGTGGCCGACGACCTCGACTGGCCCGGGCTGCCTGGGGCGATGGCGGAGTTCAGCCGCGCGCTGCAGCAGGTCGGCTATCCGCCCTGCCCCGGACGGGTGATGGTCGACAACCCGCACTGGCGGATGACGGCCTCCGGATGGCAGGCGCGCATCGGCCACTGGCAGTCGCACCACGGCGGCGAGGCGGCGCTGGACCTGTCGATCGCGCTGGACGCGCGCCCCATCGCCGGGAACCCGGCGCTGTTCGCCCCGGTGAAGGCAGGGCTGATGGCGCTGGGGCAGGACGAGATCCTGATGCACCACCTGGGGGCGGCCACCCTCATCTTCGACACGCCGCTCACGTTCTTCGGACGGGTCCGCGGCGACGCGCGTGGTACCGACCTGAAGAAGGGCGCGATCTTCCCGGTCGTGCACGGCCTGCGCTGCCTCGCGCTGCGCCACGGCATCGCCGCCACCGGAAGCGTCGAGCGCTGCGACGCACTGGCCACCCTGGGCGTGCTGCCGCGCGAACTCGGCCGCGACCTGCCACAGGCGCTCAGCGTGTTCCAGCGCATGCGCCTGGACGCGCAGATGGCGACGCTCGAAGCCGGCGACGCACCCGGCAACCACGTCGATCCGCAGGCACTGCGGCGGCTGGACCGGGAACTGCTGCGCGACGCGCTGCACGTGGTCAAGGAGTTCCGCGAGCACATGCGCCGCGCATTCCACCTCGCCGACTGATGCACGCCGCGCGCCGATGGTGGTTGCGCCGCCGGCACGGCCAAGGCGAATGGGCGGCACTGCTGCAACCCGCGCCTCCGGGCGAATGGGTGAGCGTGGACGTCGAGACCACCGGCCTGGATCCGCGGCGCGACCACATCCTGAGCCTGGCCGCGGTGCCGGTCCGCGGCGGGCGGGTCCTGCTGTCGGAGCGGTTCGAGCGCTGGATCCGCCCCGACCGCGGATTCGACATCGCATCCATCCGCCACCACCGGATCACGCCGGACGAGGCCGCGGGCGGCATGCCGGTGACGCCGGCGGTCCGCGAGTTCCTGCTCTGGCTGGGCCCGCGCAGGCTGCTGGGCTACCACCTTGCGTTCGACCTCGCGATGCTCGCCCCGCACGTGAAGGCGCTCGCCGGCTTCGCCCTGCCCAATCCGCGCGTCGACCTCGCCGACGCGTTCGCCGCGCGCGCGCGGCGGGCGCGCCCGGACGTCCCGCCCAACCTCGAGTTCGGCCACATCGCCCGGGTGCTGGATGTTCCTGTGCTGGCGCGGCACAGCGCGCTCGGCGACGCCACCACGGTCGCTCTGTGCTGGCTGGCGATGCAGGGCGGCAAGCCGCGGTGAGACCGCCACGCCGGGCGCGCGCACCGCGTTGCCGAGGCCGACGCGCGGCATTGCGCGCCGCTACTGCGGCGGTGCCGCCAGTTCGCGCGCGTCGAGGCTGCCGTTGCGGTCGAGGTCCTGCCTGTTGAAGGTCCGCGCCAGGCGGGCGCGATGCTCGGTCCGGTGCACGGGCCTGCCGCGGCCACCCGGCAACTCCGATGCCGTCAGCACGCCATCGCCGTCGTGGTCCATCGCGTCGAAGGCGTAGCTCATCCAGTCCTGGTATTCGACCAGCGAGACACGGCCGTCGCCATCTCCGTCCATCCGCTCCAGGTATTCCCCGGTGGCCATGACCTGCGCCGATGCCGGCGCTGCGCCGGCAGCCAGGAAGCAGGCGGACACGAAAAAGCCCGGCCGCCGACGGCCGGGCTTGCGCTGGAACGCGGGTGCAGGCGCGCCCGCGGGCACGTCAGGCGCCGTCTCGGCGCGCGTCTGCCCCGTCCCCACGGGACTCAGGCATGCGCGGTCTGCAGCGAGTACCCCTTCAGTCGCTGGGAATACTCCTGCAGCGCGCGGATGCCGCTGGCTTCCGCCTCGCGGCACCAGGCCTGGAGGTTCTGCAGAGATTCGGACGCATTCTGCGCGCGCGCCTCCAGCACCGCGGCGAGGCTGGCGCGGTACTGGACCAGGGTGCGGATGCGCGGGCGCTGGTCGATCCAGGCCTGCAGCTGGGCGCGGGCGTCGGGGTCCAGCCAGCGGCCGTCGTCGGCGATGCCCTTGCGCAGCTGGCGCGGCATCATCGCGCGCAGGCGTGCCCCGGCGGCGTTGGCCTCCTCGCGCAGCGCCGGCATCAGCACGTTGCGCTGGTAGTCGGTCATCGCCTGGAACCGGTGCGCGAGCAGCGCACGCATGGTGTCGGCGTCGGGCACGTGGATGTTCGGGCGCACGTCCAGCGACGGCGCCACGCGGAGCACCTTCGCCAGTCCGACCGCCTCCAGGCCCCTGATCGCGGCCCAGCCGATGTCGAACTCCCAGCGGCGCAGCGCGAACTTGGCCGAGCTCGGGAACGCGTGGTGGTTGTTGTGCAGTTCCTCGCCGCCGATCCACACGCCCCATGGCGTGAGGTTGGTGGCCGTGTCGGTGGTCTGGAAGTTGCGATAGCCCCACCAGTGGCCGAGGCCGTTCACCACGCCCGCAGCCCAGAACGGGATCCACGCCATCTGGATCGCCCACATCGCGACGCCGGCGAAGCCGAACAGCGCGAAGCTCGCGAACAGCAGCACCACCGGCCCCATGGTCGCGTGGGGGGTGTAGAGGTTGCGCTCGATCCAGTCGCTCGGCGCGCCCTTGCCGTACTGCTCGATGTCGTTGCGCTGCGCACGCGCCTCGCGGTACAGCTCCACGCCGCGCCAGAACACGGTGCCGATGCCCTTGAACATCGGGCTGTGCGGGTCGTCCTCGGTCTCGCACTTCGCGTGGTGCTTGCGGTGGATCGCCACCCATTCGCGGGTGATCATCGAGGTGGTGAGCCACGTCCAGAACCGGAACACGTGGGCGATCGCCGGATGGAAGTCGACGCCGCGATGCGCCTGGCTGCGGTGCAGGTACAGCGTCACCGAGAAGATCGTGAGCTGGGTCGCGCACAGGAGGTAGAGCGCCAGCGTCCAGAAATCGAACTGGAGCAGACCACCGGCGAGGAAGTCGAGCAGGGAAGCGGGCATCGGAACGGCACGTCGTAAAAAGGGACCCGGCCATGATGGAGGGTGCATGGGGTGATTGCCATCCCCGGCAGGTGCCTTCGCCAACGTGGTTCACGTTGGTGATCAAGCGCTTGCACGCGATGCGCCCTGCCCCCACGCTGCCGCCATGCCCGAATTGCCCGAGGTCGAGACCACCCGCCGCGGCCTCGCGCCGCACCTGGTCGGCCGCCGCATCGAGGCCGTCGTGCTGCGCCGGCCCGACCTGCGCTGGCCGATCCCGCCGGAGGTCGACCGCCTTCGCGGGCAGCGCATCGACGCCGTGCGCCGGCGTGCCAAGTACCTGCTGGTCGACACCGACGCGGGCAGCGCCCTGCTCCACCTCGGCATGTCCGGGAGCCTGCGGGTGCTGCCGGCCGCGCAGCCCGCGGGCGTGCACGACCACGTCGACCTCTTGCTCGAGGCGCGCGATGCCACCCTGCCCCAGGTGCTGCGCTTCAACGACCCTCGGCGGTTCGGCTGCCTGCTGTGGCAGCGACCGGGCGAGGTCCACCCCCTGCTGCATGGCCTCGGCCCGGAACCGCTGGGGCCGGCGTCCGGGGGCGGGAGTTCGGGCCCGGACGACCCGCCGGCCTTCGACGGCGACTACCTGTTCGAACGCAGCCGCGGCCGCCGTGCGCCGGTCAAGGCCTTCCTGATGGACCAGCGGGTGGTGGTCGGGGTCGGCAACATCTACGTGGCCGAGGCCCTGTTCGCGGCCGGGGTCTCGCCGATGCGGCCCGCGGGCCGGGTGTCGCGGGAGCGTTACGTGCGCATCGCCGCGCGCATCCGGGAGGTGCTGGCGTACGCCATCGAGCGCGGCGGCACCACGCTGCGCGACTTCATCAGCCCCGATGGCGCCCCGGGCTATTTCGAACAGGAGCTTTCGGCGTACGGCCGCGGCGGCCAGCCCTGCCCCCGCTGCGGCCGGCCCCTGCGACAGGCGCTGCTGGCGCAGCGGGCAACGGTCTGGTGCGGCCACTGCCAGCGCTGACCTGCCCCGGGTGTATAGTCCGCCGGCGCCTTCGGGGAACGGAATGGCCGACACTGCCGACATCACCTTGTGGCTCGACGCCGCCCGCGGCGGCGACCGCGGCGCGCTCGACCGCGTGCTCGCGACGCTCTACCAGGAACTGCATTCGATGGCCCGGCGCCAGCTGGCCGGCCAGCACGGGCAGACGCTGGACGCCACCGCCCTGGTCCACGAGGCCTACCTCAAGCTGATCGGCCGCCGCGAGGCGCAGTTCGACGACCGCGCCCATTTCTTCGCCTATGCCGCCTCGGCCATGCGCAGCGTGGTGGTCGACTACGCGCGCCAGCGCATGGCGCAGAAGCGCGGCGGCGACCTGCACCGGGTCACGGACCTGCCGGAGGACGTCGAGGGCGGGCTGCGGCTCGACGAGGACATGCTCGGCCTCGATACGGCGCTGAACCGCCTTGCCGCGGTCGACGAGCGGCTCGCCCACGTCGTCGAGCTGCGCTATTTCGCCGGGCTGTCCGAGGTCGAGATCGCCGAACTGCTGAAGCGCTCCGAGCGCAGCATCCGCCGCGACTGGCAGAAGGCGAAGCTGTTCCTGCTGGCGTCGCTGAAGGCGGACTAGCGGGCGCGGCGGGATGGATGCCGACCGCTGGCAACGCCTCTCGCCGCTCCTCGACGCGCTGCTCGAGCTGGAACCGGACGCGCGCGCGCGCAGCCTGGAGTCGCTGCGCACCGACGATCCACAGCTGGCGGGCGACCTCGAGGACCTGCTCGCACTCGAGGAGGGCCAGGAGGATTTCCTGTCCGAATCACTGGTGTCGCAGCTGCCGGGCGCACGCCAGGACGCGATGGTGGGGCCGTACCGCCTGGAACGCATGCTCGGCGAAGGCGGCATGGGCCAGGTCTGGCTCGCCAGCCGCGCCGACGGCCTCTACCAGAAGCGGGTGGCGCTGAAGCTGCTCCGGCCCGGCCTCGCCGACCCCAACCTGCGCCTGCGCTTCACCCGCGAACGGCAGATCCTCGCCCGCCTGGAGCATGCCCACATCGCGCGGCTGCTCGATGCCGGCATCAGCAGCGACAGCCAGCCCTACCTCGCGCTGGAATACGTCGAGGGCGAGCCGATCACCGACTGGTGCGACACGCACACGCCCACGGTCGAGCTGCGCATCCGGCTGTTCCTGCAGGTGTGCGAGGCGGTGAGCCACGCACACGCCAACCTCATCGTCCACCGCGACCTGAAGCCCTCGAACATCCTGGTCACGCCGCTGGACGAGGTGCGGCTGCTCGACTTCGGCATCGCCAAGCTGCTCGACACCGCCGAGCATGCGCCCGACAACACCCGCACCGGCCTGCGCGCCTTCACCCTGCACTACGCCGCGCCGGAACAGATCCGTGGCGAACCGGTCACCACAATGACCGACGTCTATTCGCTCGGCGTGGTCCTGTACGAGGTGCTGGTGGGCGCCAAGCCGTACCGCCTCAAGCGCCAGAGCGACGCGGAATGGGAGGAGGCGATCCTCGCCGCCGATCCGATGCGGCCGTCGCTGGCGCTGCAGCGCCGCGCCGACGAGAGCGGCGCCGACGCGCAGGCCCTGCGCAGGCGCGCGCGCGAGATCGCCGGCGACCTCGACAACATCGTGCTGAAGACCCTCGCCAAGCGGCCGGAGCAACGCTACCCCTCGGTGGAGGCGCTGGCGCTCGACCTGCGCCGCGCCCTCGACGGCAAGCCGGTGCAGGCACGGCCACAGAGCCTGGCCTACCGCACGCGCAAGTTCGCCAACCGCCACCGCTGGGTGCTGGCGACCTCGGCGTTGATCGCCACGGTGCTGATCTCGGCGCTGCTGATCGTCGCCTGGCAGGCGCAGCAGGCCTACAACGAGTCCGCACGCGCGCAGGCCATGCGCAGCTTCGTGCTCGGGCTGTTCGAAAGCGCCGGCACCACCCCGGAGGGAGCGCCGCTGGACATCCGCAAGCTGCTCGACACCGGCGTCGAGCGCGGCGACCTCGAGCTGGCGCAGCAGCCGGTGGCGCGCGCGGAAGTGTTCGGGGTGATCGCGCGCCTGCGCGCGAGCCTCGGCGACTACGAACCCGCGCTCGCGCTGCTCGAGCGCCAGGCGGAGATCGTCGACGGCCTCGACGACGTCCCGGCGAGCCTGCGCCTGCAGCTGGCCACCGACCTCGGTCGCACCACGCGGCAGCTCGGTCGCCACGACGGCTGCGTCGCCGCGATGCGGCCATGGCAGTCATTGGCCAGCCGCGAGGAAACGCGCCAGCCGGTGCAGGCCGCGGATTTCTTCACCCAGCTCGGGCGCTGCCACCGCGGCCTCGCGGACCGCGATGCCGCGCGGCTCAACTTCCAGCGCGCGCTCTCGATCCGGCGTGGGTCGTTGCAGAACGATGCCGGCATCGTCGAGAACCTCTCGGACCTCGCGCTGCTGCACGCCGATGCCGGCGACAACCGGCGCGCCCTGGAAGGCCAGCGCGCGGCGCTGTCGGTGCTGCGTCGCGAGGTGGGCGCGCGGCACCCGCTGGCGGTGGAGATCCTGCGCGACCTGTGCGCGCTGCAGCGTGTCGAAGGCGATGCCGTCGGCGCCGAGCGCGACTGCCGCGCCGCGCTCGCGCTGGCGCTCGACATCCACGGCGCGCAGCACCGCGCCACCATCGATGCGCGCCGCCAGCTGGCGGCGCTGCTGGTCGACCAGGGGCGCCTCGGCGAAGCCGGCCACGAATTCCGCGACACCCATGCCTGGCTGGTCGAACGGCTCGGGCCGACACACGCCGAGGTGGCCCGAAACCACAACAGCCTCGGCATCGTGGCGTGGGAGCGCGGCGACGACGGCGAGGCACTGCGCGAGCTCCGCCGCGCGGTCGCGATCTGGCGCGAGCTCGGCCGTCGGCAACTGCTTGCCGGCGGCCTGTTCAACCAGGCCCTGGTGTTGCATGGAAGCAGCCGCCACGCCGAGGCGCGGCCGCTCCTGCTGGAATCGCTGCGCCTGCGGACAGAGGAGTTCGGGGCCGGCCACGGACTGGTCGGCGACACCTGGCGGCTGCTCGGGGAGGTGGAAGCGGGCCTCGGCAACGCAGCCGCCGCGCGCAGTGCCCTGGTGCGAGGCGCCACCCTCACCTCGGCCCACTATGGCGGCGGACACTCGCATGCCCGCCGCGCGGAACTGTCGCTGGCGCAGTTCGAGACGCGCTCCGGCAGCGCCGGCGCGCTGTCGCGCGTGGACCGGCTCACCCGCCTGCGCCAGGACGACTACGAGTTGCAGAAGGTCGCCTGGCGCGCGCGCGCGGTGGCGGCGGAAGCACGGTGCGCGGGCGACGGGCGCGACGCCGCGCTGGCGGAGTTCGACACGCTGCAGGCGACGATGCGCCTGGTGCGGCCGGAAGGCGGCGCCGTCGCCCGCGACATCGAGGCGGCGCGCCGGCGGTGCGACGACCCTGCGCCAACGGGGGCGGTGGCGGGTCGCTGAGGGTCGCGCGCACCGGCATGGCGCAGGCCGTGGCGTGCCGTCAGGACTCGTACGCCGACTCGCCATGGCCGGCGATGTCGAGGCCCTCTCGCTCCTGGTCCTCGCTGACCCGCAGGCCGCACACGCGCCGCGTGACCAGCATCGCCAGCAGCGTCGCCGCTGCGCACCACGCCACGGTAAAGCCGATGCTGATCGCCTGGATCCCCACCTGCGTGCCGATATCGAGCCCCGCCCGGGTACCGCCGAGCGCCTCCGCGCTGAACACGCCCGTCAACAGCGCGCCGACGATGCCGCCGATGCCGTGGACGCCGAAGACGTCGGCGGTGTCGTCGGCCTTCAGCAGCCGCTTGAGGCCGCCGACGCCCCAGACGCAGGCGGCGCCGGCCGCGAATCCGATCGCGATCGCACCCAGCGGCCCCACGCTGCCGCACGCCGGGGTGATGCCGACCAGCCCGGCCACCGCGCCCGAGGCCGCGCCGAGCGCCGACGGCCGGCCCTTGGCGAGGCCCTCGACGAGGGTCCAGCCCAGCACCCCGGCCGCGGCCGCGAGCAGCGTGTTGATGAAGGCCAGCGCCGCCACGGCATCGGCCGCCGCCGCGGAGCCGGCGTTGAAGCCGAACCAGCCCACCCAGAGCAGCATGGCGCCGGCCCAGGTCATGGGCACGTTGTGCGGCTTGATCGCCTCCCGGCCGTAGCCCAGGCGCGGGCCGAGGATCCAGGCGCCGAGCAGGCCGGCGACGCCGGCGTTGACGTGGACGACGGTGCCGCCGGCGAAGTCGATCGCCCCCAGCTGCGCCAGCCAGCCGCCGCCCCAGACGATGTGGGCCATCGGCACGTAGGCGAGCGTGAACCAGATCGCGGAGAACAGCACCACCGCGCCGAACCGCATGCGCTCCGCGAACGCACCGACGACCAGCGCCGTGGTGATGCCGGCGAACGTCGACTGGAACGCGACGAACAGGAAATCCGGCAGCCCCGGCACCGGTGTGTTGCCCACCGTGCCGGGCCCGAAGCCCGCGAGGAAGGCGCGTTCGGTGAACGACCCGAACAGCGGGTTGCCGCCGGTGAACACCGCGCTGTAGCCGTAGGCCACCCAGAGCACCAGCACCAGCGAAAACACCACCACGACCTGCACCAGCACCGACAGCACGTTCTTCGCGCGCACCAGGCCGCCGTAGAACATGGCCAGGCCCGGCACCGTCATCAACAGCACCAGCAGCGTCGACGTCATCATCCAGGCGACATCGCCGTGGTCGTACGCAGCCGCCGGCGCGTCCTGCGCCGCTGCCGCGAACGGCAGCGCGAACGCCAACGCCATGACCCGGCGCGCCATTCCCGGCGCGGGTACGAGCGACCCTCGGCAACGCGTTCGCATCATGGTGTCGCTCCGTCTGTGCAGGCATGCGCGGGCGTCGCGCTGCTCCCCTTGCTGCGTGGCGGACGCTGGCGCGGCCGGGGCGCGGGCCCCGGCCGCGGGTGGCACTAGATCGCGTAGTACATCTGGTACTCGAGCGGGTGGGTGGCGGCGCGGAACGCAGTCACTTCCTTCATCTTCATCGCGATGTAGCCGTCGATGAAGTCGTCGGTCATCACGCCGCCGGCCTTCAGGAACTCGCGGTCGGCATCGAGCGCTTCCAGCGCCTGGTCGAGCGAGTGGCAGACGGTGGGGATGCCGCGCGCCTCTTCGGGCGGCAGGTCGTACAGGTCCTTGTCGCTGGGCTCGCCCGGGTCGATCTGGTTCTTGATGCCATCGAGGCCGGCCATCATCAGCGCCGAGAAGATCAGGTAGCCGGAGTTCATCGGGTCCGGGAAGCGCATCTCGATGCGCCGCGCCTTCGGGTTGGACACGTAGGGGATGCGGCACGAGGCCGAGCGGTTCGACGCCGAGTACGCGAGCATCACCGGCGCCTCGAAGCCCGGCACCAGGCGCTTGTAGGAATTGGTGGTGGAGTTGGTGAAGGCATTGATGGCGCGCGCGTGCTTGAAGATGCCGCCGATGTACCAGAGCGCCATCTGCGACAGGCCGCCGTAGCCGTCGCCGGTGAACAGGTTGACGCCGCCCTTGGCCAGCGACATGTGCACGTGCATGCCGCTGCCGTTGTCGCCGACGATCGGCTTGGGCATGAAGGTGGCGGTCTTGCCGTTGCGGAAGGCGACGTTCTTGATGATGTACTTCATCGTCAGCAGCTCGTCGGCCTTCTTCACCAGCGAGTTGAACTTGGTGCCGATCTCGCACTGGCCCGCGTTCGCCACCTCGTGGTGGTGCACCTCGACCTCGATGCCGACGTCTTCGAGCGTCTTGCACATCTCGGCGCGGATGTCGTGCAGCGAGTCCAGCGGCGCCACGGGGAAGTAGCCGCCCTTGATGCCCGGCCGGTAGCCGCTGTTGCCGCCCTCGTACTCCTTGGCGGAGTTCCAGTGCGCTTCCTCGGAATCGATGTGGAAGAAGGTGTGGCCCATCTCGTTGGCGTAGCGCACCGAATCGAAGATGAAGAACTCGGGCTCGGGGCCGAAGAAGCCCTGCTCGGCGATGCCGCTGGACTTGAGGTACGCCTCGGCGCGGTGGGCGACGCCGCGCGGGTCGCGTGCGTAGTTCTGCATGGTCTTCGGGTCGAGCACGTCGCAGGTGAGCACCAGCGTCGGGTCGGCGGTGAAGGGATCGAGGAAGGCGGTACCCGGGTCGGGCAGCAGCACCATGTCGGACTCGTTGATGCCGCGCCAGCCGGTGATCGAGGAACCGTCGAACATCTTGCCGTCCTCGAAGAGCGCCGGTTCGATGATCGATTTCGGATAGGTGACGTGGTGCTGGACGCCGCGCATGTCGGTGAAGCGCAGGTCGACGAACTCGACCTTGTGATCCTTCATGAGCTTGTCGACGTGTTCGCTGGACATGGTGTGGCCTCTGGCAGTGGGATGCGCCTGTTACGCAACGAGCGTGCCAAGGTGCGATTGCCCGGGAGGCGGCGCCCTGCGGTGCCAACGCGTGCGGAAGACCCCACCCGTTGCACCACGCTGCAGCAGGCCAGGGCGTCCCCGCACCGTGCTGGTGCAGGATGGCCATGCCCTATCCTTGTGCACCGTCACCGACCACCGATGCCATGTCCGACCTGTTCGCCGCGCTGCTGCTCGGCATCCTCGAGGGCCTGACCGAGTTCCTGCCCGTGTCCAGCACCGGGCACCTGCTGATCGCGCAGCACTGGCTGGGCGCGCGGTCGGACTTCTTCAACATCGTCATCCAGGCCGGCGCCATCCTTGCGGTGGTGCTCGCCCTGCGGCAGCGCCTGTGGACGCTGGCCACGGGCCTTGACCGTGCCGAGAACCGCGACTACGTCGCCAAGCTCGCACTCGCGTTCGCAGTGACGGCCGTGGTCGGGCTGCCGGTCCGGCTGCTGGGCTGGGAACTGCCGGAGACGGTGGCGCCGATCGCCTGGGCGCTGGTCATCGGCGGCATCTGGATGCTGGTGGCCGAGCGCGTGGCCGAGCGGCGCCCGGACCGCGACCTGGTGACCTGGCAGGTGGCGGTGCTGGTCGGCCTGGCGCAGGTGGTGGCCGGCGTGTTCCCGGGCACGTCGCGCTCGGCCGCGGCGATCTTCATGGCCATGCTGGCCGGCCTGAGCCGGCGCGCCTCGGCGGCCGAGTTCGTGTTCCTGGTCGGGATCCCGACCATGTTCGCGGCCAGCGGTTACGCCTTCCTGGAACTGGTCGCCGACGGCGCCCTGGGCGGCGAGGCCTGGCTGGACGTGGCGGTGGCGTTCGCGGCCGCGGCCGCTACCGGGTTCCTGGTCGTGCGCTGGCTGCTGGCCTGGGTGAAGCGGCACCGCTTCACCGGCTTCGCGGTCTACCGCATCGCGCTCGGCGCCGTGCTGCTGGCCTGGCTGCCCGCCGGCCAGTAGGGGCGCCGGGCGGGCGCGCCGTCAGGCGCCGGCGTGCAGCGAGTAGGTGCCGTGGATGGCGGCTTCCGCCAGCACGTGGCCCTGCATCGCGCGCAGCGCGTCCGCGGCCGTGAAGCCGTCGGCCACCGGCAGCCGGTCGACGTCGAGCGCGAACACGCGGAAGAAGTAGCGGTGCGTGCGCAGGTCGTTCGGCGGCGGGTACGGACCGTCGTAGCCGAGGTAGGTGCCGGCCAGGTCGGCATCGCCCGCGAACCAGCCCGTGTAGTCGTTTCGCCCCTGCCGCGCACCGCGCGGGCCGGCGGGCGCGGTCTTGCCGCCCTTGTCGAAGCCGTCGCTGCAGCTGCCCGCCGCGATCTCGCGGATGTCGGGCGGGATGTCGACCATCGCCCAGTGCACGAAACCGGTGCGCGGCATGTCGGCCGGGAGCGTGGTCCCGGCCTTGCCGGCGTCCGAGGCGTCGGTGGGGGCGTCGGTGTCGATGCACAGCAGCACGAACGAACGCGTGCCGTCGGGCGCGCCGTCCCAGGCCAGGTGCGGGTTGCGGTTGTCGCCGAAGCCGTCGGGCACGCCGAGCGCGTGGGCGGCGGGGACCGGGTCGCCGTTGCGGAAGCTGTCGCTGCGGATCTGCATCGTCTCCTCCTGCTTCAGGTGTCGTAGCCCAGGCGCCGCGCCACCGGCTCGAGCAGCGCCAGCGCCGGGCCCAGCACGTCGGTGTAGCGCCGCCAGTGGCCGGGCGGCAGGCGCGGCGCGCCGAAGGCCGCCGCGGGCAGCACCGGGACCGTCGTCGCCAGCGCCTCGCCCAGCGCCGCCGCGAGCGCGCGGGGATCGTCCTGGATGCCGTCGAGCCGCACCAGCCGGTGCCGGCACAGGTCGTCTTCGTGCAGCCGGGCCACCTGTTCCAGCTGGCCTGCAAGCCAGGCGGCGGCGCGGTCGACCGACTCCAGCGCGAACGGCGTCTGCGAGCCGAACGCGAGCCAGTCCAGCAGCATGTCGCGCGGATCGCGGACGACCACCAGCACCATGGCCTCCGGCAGGCAGGGACGCAGCGCGATCGCCAGCGCGTTGTCCCACCACAGCAGCCAGTCGACGATCTCGCCCTGGATGCCGCGCGCCGGCAACTGGCTGCGCCAGCCTTCCACCACCGATGCCGGGACGAGGTCGCCCTGCGCGAGGCGGTGCGCGGTGCGCCCGTTCTGGAGCGCATCCCGTGGCGGGCTGGTGCCGAAACGGTCGGCACGGAAGCCGTCGCTGGCGGCCTCCAGGACCGTTGCCACCCGCTCGACCAGCGAACCGGGCGCACCTGCAAGGAACACCGCCTGCGGGTGGCCGTCCGGCGTCGGCGCACGCTCCGGCCATGCCTTCGGCTCGGGCGCTGGCGGCGGGAGCGGGAGCCGCTGGTCCGCGAGTCCCGCGTGGTTCGCCGTCCACGTGGCCACCGCATCCGCCGTGCGGCCGGCGCGGTCCTGTGCCAGCGCCAGCCACGCACGCAGCAGGCGCGCCGATTCGGGCATCCCCGCACCCGGGAGGAGGGCTTCGACATGTGCGATGGCGGCGACGGGGTCGCGCTCGACCAGGCCGCCGAAGATGACCGCCTGCGCGGCGCCGTGCCCGGGGCGCAGGGCGACCAGGCGCTGCGCCACCCCGTCCGCCCCGGCCGCGTCACCCGCCGCCTCGCGATGCGCCATGTGGGCCTCGAGTGCCGCCACCGAGTCCGGCGCCGCCGCCAGCCAGCGCTGCACCACGACGTCGGCGCCCTCGCCTCCGGGGACTTCGAACGAGAGGCGGGCGCGCCAGAGATCCTCGTTGCCGGGGGCCGCGGCGAGGTCCGCATCCAGCGCGGTGCGGGCGGACTCGGCGTCGCCCTGCCGCCGCCAGAGCCGGACCATGGCCGCGAGCGCGCGGCGATTGCCCGGCAGCGCAGCCAGCGACGCGCGCAGGTGGGCACCGGCGCGGTCCAGCCGGCCCGCGGCGAGCTCGAGCTCCCCGGCGAAGGCCTGCACCGCGGGCGTCGCGGTCCGTGGAGCCGCCAGCAGCGGAGCGAGCGCCTCGGCGGCCTCGCCCGGACGCCCCTGGCGGACCAGGAGGCTCGCGATCAGGCCGCACAGCGTGGTCATCGCCGGCGCCTGCGCGAGCACGGCGCGGAAGGTCTGCTCGGCGAAGGCGAGGTGGCCCTTCGCGAGATAGGCGAAGCCCAGCGCATAGCGCACCTGCACGTCTTCCGGCGCCTGCTCCGCCGCCCGGCTCAGCAACGCCAGCGCGGTATCCGGCTCGCCCCGGCGCAGCGCGAGCATTCCTTCGAGGACGCGCTGCCATGGATGCTCCGGCGCGACGCGCGCCGAGAGCCGGCAGATCCGCTCCGCCTCCGCCAGGTCGTTGCGCGCGAATGCCAGCTGCGCCTGCAGGAAATACGCGGCGAACTGGTTGGGATCCAGCGCGACCGTGCTCGACAGCGCGGCCTCGGCGGCGGCGGTGTCCCCGCCGCCGAGCATGAGCCCCGCCAGCTGGAGGTGCAGGCCGGCGTCGTCGGGCGACAGCGCGACAGCACGTTCCAGGCTGGCGCGCGCGGCGGTGCCGTCGCCGGAGGCCCGCTGCGCCAACGCCAGGAGTCCCAGTGCCTTCGGGTCGTCGGGCTGCGCCTCGACCGCGGCAGTCGCCAGCGACAGGGCATCGGCATGCGCGCCGTTGCGCAGGGCGTCGAGGATCTGGTGCATCGGCTGGGCGCTGTCCTGGTGGCGGGATCCGCCGGACCGCCGATTGTAGCGGCTGGCTAGGCGGCTGCCGCCAGCCGCTCCGCCACCCAGCGCTCCGAGTAGCCGTCGAGCGCCGGCGTCTCCAGGAAGCCGCAGTGCCCGCCCCAGCGCGCGATCTCGAGGCGTGCCTGCGGCGGCAGGTGCAGGGCGTCGAACTCCGCCACCGGGATCACCGGGTCGTCGCGGCTGGTCAGGATGTCGGCCGGCACTTCGAGCCCCGCGAGGCGGCTTCCGGCGATCGAATAGCCGTCGAAGTACGCGTCCAGGCTGCCGAAGTCGGTGTGCCGCAGGACCATCCACTGGGTCAGCTCGCGCATGCGCAGTTTGAGCGTGGCGTCGTCGAAGTCGTGCCGGTCCGGGAACAGCGCCCGCTTGCGGCGCAGCGAGCCGCGCCACTTGCTCTCGAAATGGCGCAGGTACAGCGGCAGCCCCGCTTCCATCTGCCGCATCGTCACCGCCGGGTCCAGCACCGGGCATACCGCCGCCACGCGTGCCAGCGGCACGCCCGCGCCAGGTGCCCGCAGCGCGAGGCGCAGGGCGAAGTTGCCCCCCAGCGAGTAGCCGGCGGCAACCAGCGGCCGGCACGGGAACCGCAGCGCCACGTCGCCGGCGGCGTGCACCACCTCGTCGATCAGGTTGGAGTGGAACAGGTCGGGATTGAGGTGGTGGGTATCGCCGTGGTCGCGGAAGTTGAGGCGGAACACCTCGAACCCGCGCTGCAGCAGCGACGCCGCCGCCAGCCGCATGTAGCTCGACTCGGCACTGCCTTCCCAGCCGTGCAGGAGCACCGCCAGCCCTTGCGGTGCCACGCCCGGCACCGCGCTGTGCAGGCCCTGCAGGCGCACGCCGTTGCCGCCATCGATCTCGTGGCTGCGGGTGACGGCACCGGTGGCGGCCAGGGCACGCGCGCCACGCCGCCGGCGCAGGGCGCTGCTGCCCAGCACCGACTGCACGTGCGGGTTGCGCAGCCACGCCGGCGGCGCGTAGGGGCTGGCGGCTGCCGTCACCGTGGCGCCATGGCCGCCTGGATGCGCTCGCGCGCGACCTCGGCGATGCGGCGCCGGCCACCCTCGCCACCCGGCGGGATCGGCTCGAGGAAGGCCACTTCCGCGTCGCGCGCGGGTTCGCCGAGCAGGCGCAGGAAGTTCTGCATGAAGTTCTCGCGCGGTGCGAACGCCACCACCGCCTGCGCCGAGGCCCGCATGCCGTAGCGGAGCGCCACCGGCTGCACCGGCACCCCGGCTTCGACCGCGGCCAGGAAGATGCGCGCGTGGAACGGCCCGATGGTGCTGCCGTCGCCGGTGCGCCCTTCGGGGAAGACGCCGACCGAGCGGCCGGCGCGCAACCGCGCCAGCATCTCGTGCAGCACGCCCCCCAGCGATTCCTGGCTGCCGCGCTGGTGGAAGATGGTCTGCCCACGCGCGGCCAGCCAGCCGACAACCGGCCATCCGGCGATCTCGCGCTTGGCGACGAAGCCCATCATCCGCTGGCTGTGCAGCGCCACGATGTCGATCCAGCTCACGTGGTTGGCCACGAACAGGGTCGCACCCGGCAGCGGCTCGCCGACCCGGCGCAGGCGGAAGCCGAAGACCCGCATCATCCCCGCCGACCAGGCGCGGATGGCACGGTGGTCGACGCGCTCCCCCCCGAGGTCGATGGCCGCCAGCGGCGGCGCCAGGGCGAGCATGGTCAGCGGCAGGTGCACCAGCACGTGCCAGAGCAGCATCGGCGTGCGGTAGGCATACCGCCAGGCGCGCGCGGGCGCGCCGGCGGACGGCGGCGACGCGACATCGCTGGAGTCGGACGGACGAGTCATGGAGTTCCGGGCAGGCAGCGGCACGCACGCGCGGCGGCGTGGAGCCGGCATTCTAGTGCTTCGGCGCGTCCTCGCGCCGGGGCACCACCGCCAGCGTGATGCGCGACACGCAGGCCAGGCGCCCGCGGCCATCCTCGATGCGGATCTCCCAGACCTGGGTGCTGCGGCCGATGTGCAGCGGCCGCGCGGTGCCGGTCACCGCGCCGTCGCGCACCGCGCGCAGGTGGTTGGCGTTGATCTCGAGGCCGACGCAGACCTCGCCCTCCCCGACGCAGAGGTTGCCCGCGCTGCTGCCGAGGGTTTCGGCAAGCAGCACCGACGCACCGCCATGGAGCAGCCCGTAGGGCTGCCGGGTGCGGCCGTCGACCGGCATCGTGGCGCGGATGAAATCGGCGCCGAGTTCGGTGAACTCGATGCCCAGCGCGGCGATCGCGTTGCCCTGCGACATCGCGTTGAGCGCGTCGAGGCTGGCCTCGCGCCGGAACACCGACGCGGCGGCGGCACTCATCCGAACTTGAACAGGCTCGGGCGCCAGGCGCGGACGTAGTTGGACTTCGAGCGGTACCCGCTGCTGCTGCCGTAGCCGACACCGTAGTCGCGCTCGCGGCGTGCATGCATGCGTTCGAACAGTTCCTCGCGGCGGCTGTCGAGCCAGTCGGCGTGGCCGACCTCGGCCGGGGCCACCCCGCGCTTGCCCGCCTCGCGCTCGCGGAAGTCGCAGAAATCGTCATACGCGTCGAGCTCGTGCTGCAGCTCGCGCACGCTCAGCTCGATCATGATCGCGTCGTCGAGGAAGCCGAGCACCTCGACGTGGTCCGGGATGACGTCCTTCGGGTCGGCGAAGTACACCAGCACCGACATCACCCGCTGGCGGTCGTCGTCCTCCATGCTCCAGCCTTCGTCGCGGACCATGGCGATCATGTCGTCCAGGCGCACCAGGCGCTCGCGGATGAAGTCCGGCACGTGCACCTTCTGCGCGTCGGCGAGCAGCGCGCCGGCGGCGGCGACGACGTCCTCGGCGCTCTTGTGCGCAGCTGCCGCCTTGGCCGCCTCCATCGCCTTGGTGAAATGTTCGAGGTCGCGATCGCTGAGATCGATGGTGAGGGAGATCGCCATGGCGGAGCCGGTCCGGTGAACAGGGGAAACGGGAAGACTAGGCGCGCGGGCGCGGCAGCGTCAATCGGCATCGCGCGGGCCATGCGCCGCGCGATGCGGGGTGCTCAGGCGCAGCGGAACAGCGGCTGGCTGCGGCTGCTCGCGTAGCGGCGGATGCTGGCGTAGCCGCTGCTGTTGCCGTAGCCGACGCCGAAGTCGCGCACGCGATCCTCGCGGCGCGCGGGCGCGCGATCGGTCCCCGGGCGCGCCTGGGCGGCAGCGGCGGCGACGGCGAGGGAGCGGAGTTCGTGGGTCTGGGCGTTCATGGCATGGGTCCTGCGTGCGGGGGAGTGTGGCTTGGTGTGTTGGTAGACTACAACACCATAGCCGCACCGCATGGGCCGGAAGTCACCCAACCGGGGGCAGGGGCCTGCGGGTCGCGCCGCGGGCCATGGCCATCGGCGACGGCGCTAGAGGATCGGCGCCAGGCCGCCGCCAAAGGCGGTGAATATGCGGGTCAGCAGCGCCTTCAGGCTGAGCTGCACCTCGGGGAAGTCGCCCACCGGCTCGTGGCAGTCGCGGAAGCGCGGGTCGCGCGGCGGCGGCGGCTCCGGGCAACCCGGGCCCGGGCGGAACTCGTAGCTGGTCGCATAACGCACCGGCCACAGGTCGAACACCGGCAGGTGCTCGGACACCTTGGTGAGCGAATACTCGAGCCCGGAGAACACCGGCGGCTTGTCGCGGCGCGCAATGGTCCATGCGTTGGCCGGCAGCGTGTCGCGGTGGATGCTCGCGGCCAGCGCGCGCGCGAACACCGGATCCTCGATCACCACCGCACTCTCGGTGTTGTAGGAGTCGCCGCGCGGGTCGAAGTTGTGCGTCCCGACGACCCCGATGCGGTCGTCGATGACCAGCGACTTGGCGTGCATGCCGAAGCGCACGCCGCCGCGTTCCAGCGGCACGGGCTCGTTGGCGGCGAAGCCGGACCAGCGCAGCGCCGAGTACTCCCGGCCCAGCGGCTGCACGGATCCGTCGCGGCCTGCCGCCGGCGGTCGCGTGCCGGCGCCGCCTGCCGGCACGTCGGCCAGTCGTGGCACCGCATCGCCCCCGGCGGTCTCGAAGCCCGCCACCGCGCCGGTGGCGTCGACGTCGATCGGCGCGTCCTGCGGGAACGGCTTGAACTCGTAGATGTCGAAGCCGAAGTCGCGCAGGTACCGGCGCTTGTACTTGTAGGACAGGGCGTAGGTGATGAACGCGTCCGTGGCCGCGAGGCTGTTGGTGGACACGATCACCCGGGGCGGCGCATCGCGCGCGCGCAGCTCGCGGAACATCTCCTGCGCCGCGGGCGACAGCACCAGGTACGGCGTCTGCATCATCACGCGTTCCTCGGCCGAGGCCACCAGTTCGCGCAGGCCGCGCGTCGACGGCGCCACCTCTTCGTAACCGCGCCGGTGCTTGCCCGGCGGGTCGACCAGGAACTCCACCGCGCCCACGGGCAACGCACGCGCGGTCAGGCGCGCATCGACGAGCGCGGCGTCGTCGGCATCGCGCGACATGCGCTCCACGCGCTCCGGCAGGGCATAGGCAGGATGCGGCAGCTCGGGCACGCCCTCCTCGAGCAGGCGGCGGCCGACGTCGGTCAGGCGCTCGACCGGCCGCGCCAACGGCGCGTTCCAGTACTGCTCGAAGCTCGCCGCCATCTCCGCGACGACCGGCCCCGCCACCAGCAGGTCGCGGTCACGGAAGTTGTACTCCGGGTCCCAGTCGTAGTAGCTGTTCTGGTAGTTGCGTCCGCCGGTGACCCCGACCAGGCCGTCGACCAGAAGCAGCTTGTTGTGCATCCGCTGGTTGAGCCGCCGCCAGCAGCAGGCCGCCGCCCACACGTACTGCGGGTAGCTGATCCGCGCCCGGCCCAGCACCGGGTTGTAGACGCGCATCTCGAAGTTGGCGTGCGCGCCGGCCAGCGCGGCCAGGGTGTCGACATGCTTCAGCGCCGAGAGCTGGTCGACCAGCACGCGCACGCGCACGCCGCGCCGGGCCGCCAGCAGCAGCTCGTCCAGGAACAGGTGGCCGGCGTCGTCCTCGTCGAAGATGTAGGTCTGGATGTCGACGGCGTGGCTGGCCGAGCGGATCAGGTTGAGGCGCGCGAGCAGCGCGTCCTGGCCGTAGTCGAGCAGCAGCGCGTGGTGCCGCGGGCCGTCCCCGGGCCCGCTCCTCGACCAGGCATCGGTCCCCAGTTCGCGCAGCGACGACGGCTGCGCGCAGGCGTCCGGCCGCGCGCAGTCGACCGTGGTCGAGCGCGCCGCCGCCGCCACGGCGGCCGCCGCGTCGCGCTGCTGCGGCGACAGGGTCGCGCAGGCGCTGGCGAGCAGCACCGGCAGCGCCGCAAGGAGACGCCAGGCCCGCATCACGCGCCGCCGTCGCGGGTGCGGATCCGCAGCGAGAAGCGCACCACTTCGGACAACGCGAAGCTCCAGCGGTCGACGCCGTAGTCGCCGCGCTGGACCGTCCCATGGGCGACGACGTCGCAGTCGAGGCCGGGGCGCTCGCAGGTGGCGGGGGCCAGGGTGAAGGCCTCGCGACGCTGGACGCCACGGATGCTGAGGACCCCGCGCAGTTCGCCGCCGTTGCGCGTCAGCTCCTCGCCATAGGGCTCGGATACGAACGTCACCTCGGGGTACTGGTCGGCGTCGAAGAAGCCCTTGCCACGGGTCAGGCGCGTGTAGCTGCGGTGGCCGACGATCTCGACGTCGCGCGTCGACAGCACCATCTGCACCTGGCGGCGGCCGTCGGCGAGCGAGCGCACCTCGCCGTGCAGCGTCGGGAACCGGCCCTCGAGGGACTGCCCCCAGCGGGTCTTCAGGACGAAGCCGACCTGCGACTGCGCGGCATCGATGGCGGCGGCCAGTGCCGGCCCGGCGAGGGCGAGCACCAGCAGGCATGACAGGAGCGAGGGCCCGGCACGCGTCACGGCCACCAGAATTCGGAGAGGGTGGCCACGCCCGGTTCGATCTCGGCCTCGGCCGGCAGCCGCAGCACGGCGATCCCGCCCGGCGGCATGCCGCGGTAGTCGCCGGACTGGCCGCTGTGCATCAGCGCCACCAGGCGTTCCAGCCCGGGATTGTGGCCGACCACCAGCAGGCGCTCGACATCGCGGTGCTGGTCGGCGAGCGCGGCGAGTGTGCCCGGCGCGCCTTCGTAGATGCCGTCCTCCAGCCGCTGGTCGACATAGCCGATGGCGGCGAGCACCGCCTCGAGGGTCTCGCGGGTGCGGCGCGCGGGCGAACACAGCACCCGGTCGGGCACCAGGCCCTTGTCGCGCAGCCAGCGCCCGGCGGCCTCGGCTTCGGCGAGGCCTTCGCTGGACAGCGGCCGGTCGATGTCGGTCTGCCCGGGTGCCGCGGGCTCGGCGTGGGCGTGGCGCAGCAGGACGAGTTCCCTCATGGCCTGGTTCCTCCGGTGGCGTGGGTGGCCATCAGGCCTTCCTGATCCATTTGAGCAAAGGTTGCCAGTCGGCCTGGTGATCGCGCACCTGGGCCGAGCTGTAGTCGAAGAGGCTCTTGCCGAGGCCGACGAGGACCACGTAGGCCTGTGTGTCGCGCAGTTGCGCCACCACCGGGTACGGCCACTGCGCCAGCAGGTCCATCGCCTGCTGCGAGGCGTTGGTCCACGGCCGCAGGCGGTTGCCCACCAGGCCCACCCGCAGCTCGCCGCGGCGCACCCGCGGGTGTTCGGCGAGCGAATTGAGGAACGGCACGGTGGCGTCGATGTCCAGCGCCGACGGCAGCACCGGGACCACCACCACGTCGGCGTGCAGCAGGTAGGCCTCGAGGTGCTCGCCCATCGCACCGGCGGGCGCGTCGATGACCACCTGGTCGGTGTCGTCGGGGATCGACTTCCAGGCGGTGCGGTGGCGGCTGGCACCGGCCACGGGGAGCACCGCGCTGTCCATGCCGGCGCGGCGCTCGCACCAGCGGGTGGAGGATCCCTGCGGATCGGCGTCCACCAGCACCGTGCGCTTCCCCGACAGCGCCGCGTGCGCGGCGAGGTGGGTCGCGACCGTCGTCTTGCCCACGCCGCCCTTGGAACACGCCACCAGCACCGTCTTCATCGCCCGCTCCGGTCTCGCTGATCGAGCCGCGAGGGTACACCGCGCGCACGCGGGCGGGCGAGGCGTCGGCGGACCGGCGCGGTCCGGCTCTGCTATCGTCGCCGCCCCGGACGGAACCCCAGCGGATGAGCGAACTGCAGGACCTGGCGGCGCTGATCCGCGCCGATACCGCCCTCATCGTCATCGAGACCCCGGACGAGCCGCGGATCGTCGACCTGTTCCGGCAGTCGCTCCTGCACGTGTGGCGGGCGCTGTACCGCTGGACGATCACCGAGGGCCTGCGCCGCATCGACCTCGATCGCGAGGACCCGCCCGAGGTGGCGCCCGACGCCAGCACGACGCTTGCCGCGATCCGCGATGCAGACCAGCGCGGCGTCTACCTGCTGCTCGATTTCCACCCGTACCTGGGGTATGCCGGCACCCAGCGCCAGCTGCGCGACATCGTCCAGCGCCGCGGCTGCCAGGCGCACGTGCTGGTGCTCGTCGGCCACGCCATCGAACTGCCCGCCGACCTCGAGGCGGCCGCCGTGCGCTTCACCCCGCGCCTGCCCGACGCCGCCGCGCTGCTCAAGCTGGTGCGCGAGGAGGCCGCGGCCTATGCCACCGAGCACGGCGGCCGTCGCGTGGAGGTGGACCAGGACGCGGTGCGGCTGATCGTGCGCAACCTGCAGGGCCTCAGCCTGACCGATGCACGCCGGATCGCGCGCCACCTGATCTTCGACGACGGCGCCCTCGGCAGCGCCGACCTGCCGCAACTGGCGAAGCTCAAGTTCGAGCTGTTGAACCGCAGCGGCCACCTGCACTACGAATACGACACCGCGCACTTCGCCGACGTCGCCGGCGCCAACCGCCTCAAGCGCTGGATCGAGCAGCGCCGCCGCGTGTTCGTCGACGGCGACGCGCCGCCGGGCCTCGACCCGCCGAAGGGCGTGCTGCTGCTCGGCGTGCAGGGCTGCGGCAAGTCGCTGCTGGCGAAGTCGATCGCCGGCGGCTTCGGCGTGCCGCTGGTGCGGCTGGATTTCGGCACCCTCTACGACAAGTACCACGGCGAGACCGAGAAGAACCTGCGCGCGGCGCTGGCCTCGACCGAACAGCTGGCGCCCGCGGTGCTGTGGATCGACGAGATCGAGAAGGGCCTGGCCTCCAGCGCATCCGACAGCGACGGCGGCGTGTCGCGGCGCGTGCTGGGCTACCTGCTGACCTGGATGGCGGAGCGGAAGTCGCGCGTGTTCCTGGTCGCCACCGCCAACCAGGTGCACGAACTGCCGCCGGAACTGCTGCGCAAGGGCCGGTTCGACGAGATCTTCTTCGTCGACCTGCCCGATGCCGCCACCCGCCGGGACATCGTCGCCCTGCACCTGCGCCGGCGCGCGCTGGACCCCGAGGCCTTCGACCTCGACGCGCTGGCGCAAGCCAGCGATGGCTTCTCGGGCGCCGAGATCGAGCAGGCGATCGTCGCCGGCCTGTACGCCGCGCACGCCGCCGGGGCACCGCTGTCGGACTTCACCCTGCGCGCGGAACTCAAGCAGGCGCGGCCGTTGTCGGTGCTGATGGCCGAGCAGGTCGATGCCCTGCGCGACTGGGCGCGGACGCGGACGGTGCCGGCGGACTGAAGCGGCGCAACCCCGCGCGGGGCCAGCGTCAGAACGCCTGCCGCGGCTCCCAGCCCTCGGGCGGAACCAGCGACAGGCCGGCGTCGCGGATGACGCGTTCCTCCAGGCTTCGCTCGGTCGCGAGCGTGGCGTCGGTGTAATAGCGGTGCAGCCCGGCGGCGTTCCCGCCGGTGGTGGCGACCAGGAACTGGCGCACGCGCCAATCGCTGTCGCGCTCTTCCGCATCGAGGAAGGCGGCGTCTTCCGCCGTCGACAGCCGGCGGGCGATTGCGCGACCGAACATGGCGCCGATCCGGGTGTCGGAGGCCGACCGCATTGTCGTGGCGACGTGCCGGCAGGCCGCCTCGCGGGCGACGTCCGCAGCCGCCGCTTCCACGCTGCACGCCTCCGACAGCGGTTGCAGGCTGGGGAGCGCGAACGCAGCGACCACGCCCGCTGCGAGCGTGGTCGCACGCTCCTCGGCGCCTGCTGCGGCCCCGTCCACGATGCCGTCGCCGCGACCATCAGACGCGCCTTCGAGTGCAGCCTCCTGCGCCACCAAGGCCTGCGCTGCCCAGCCGGTCGCCTCCACGTAGTGCAGGTGGAACCGTGTCGTTCCGCCGGCGGCAGCCAGGAGCGCCGAGGGTTCGAGCTCCATGAACAGCAGCGGCGCCAGGTTGTCCGGCTCGGCGGCACGCCAGCGCGCGGCGGCTTCCCGCCGGACGATTGCCGTTGCGGTCGCGTCGGTACCCTCCGTCACGCCGAGCAGGAGGAGGTTCGCCAGCACGTCGTGCTTCGCCTCCGCCGCGGCCCGCGTGATCCAGCGTCCGGCGTCGGGATCGGCGGCATGGACGGGAGGGCCGGATGCATCGGCGCCGGTCTCCTGCGCAACCGCGAGCAGGAGCGCAGCAAGTGCGAAGTCGCGCGCGGTGCCGTCTTCGCCAGCCAGGGCGTAAGCCGCCTGGCGCAGCTGGCCGTGATGGGCGACGGCGGCAGCCTCCTCCGCGCGATCCGGGGCGGACCCGGTGGCGGGCGCCTGCCCCGGCTCTCCCGCTGGCGCCACGCCCGGCGCCGACATGCAGGCCACCGCGAGTACCGCGGCCGCGAGTTTCGCACTGGTCATGCCTTTTCCCCTCCGATGCGCTGGTCGTCGCCCTCGAATGTACGGTACGAAGGTCGAGAATGCGCCGCGGCGCCCGTGGAACTCCGGTCAGCGGGCCCCGAAATGGTCCGAATAGATCTGCCGGCCGCGCCGTGCGACCTCGTCCCACTGTGCCGGCGCCAGAAGGTCGTAGCGCTCGGGCCCGTCCGACCACACCCCTGCGAAGTCGCCCGACCGGCTGCCGCGGACGAGGTCCCAGGCATGGCGATGCGCTTCGTGTTCCACGGAGTCCGGCTGGTGCCCTGCGAGGTGCGGGTCCTGCACCGCCAGGACGAGAGCCCTCTCGTTTCCTGCGTGGATGAGCCGCCGCAGCCAGGTGGCGGCACGCTCCCGGCGTCTGGCGGCTTCCTCGATCCCGGCGATGAGAGCTCCGCGATCGCCGCCGAATTCCGCCAGCGCATTCTCCGCGAATGCGAGCTGGGCATCCGTCGACCCTGCGGCGGCGGCACGCTCCAGCCACACGAGCCCCTCGTTGGCGGCGGCGTCGAGGCGCGAGCATTCGACGTGGGCGCGCAGCCTGTAGGCCAGCTGGCGCTCGAGGTTGGTGGCCGGAAACTCCGCTTGCGCGGGTCCAGCGTGACGTCCGCCTCGTCCCGCTCCACCTCCTCGCGGAAGGCCGCTCGGTGTTCTTCGGGAGAGGGGCCCCGCAATGTCCTGGCGCACCGCGCCAGGCGGACACCCAGCACGTAGGCGGCGTCCACGTCGCCGGCTTCGGCCGCGGCCGCCAGCGTCGGTTGCACGTCCGCGAGCGGCAGATCCCACCACACCGGATCCACCATGTCCGGCGACTGCGATACGGCCAGCCGTTGCGCCTCCCGTGCCGCCAGCATCGCCATTGTTGGCGCCCGCCGCGCCCCGCGGTCGGCTTCCGCCGGATCCGCTGGAGCGGCCGGCTCCTCCGGACGCGGTGCCGGTTCCGGTCCCGGGCGTGCGGCGAATGCCAACACGCCGGCGACGCACAAAGCGACGGCGACGCCAGTGATGCGAGCGATCGGCTTCACGGCGGCCCCTCCGGGTGGCCGCGGGCGACGAGTTCGCCTGCCATGCGCTCGGCACGGCGCAGTTCGGTCGGGGACAGCCCGCGGGCGTGGACGTCCGTCGCCATCCGCGACGCGGCCTCCGGCATCTCCCGGCCGTCATCCGTGCTGAGCCACGCAAGCCAGTACGCGAGCGCCCGGACAGGATCCCGCGACCCTGGCCCATCCCTGCCATGCCAGCGCGCTGCGGCGGCGAGCGCTGCCGGCTCGCCGGCCGCGAGCGCCTCGTCCAGCAGCCGGCGCGCGCGCGCGCGGCGGCGCGCCACTTCCGCCGCGTCGTCCAGCAGCGCGGCGTCTGTGTTGTATTCAACGAACGCGACGGACGCGTACTCCGCCTTGGCCCTCGAGTGGCCGAGCGCGGCCGCCCGGTGCATCCAGCGGTGGTCGTCGGCCGGCGTGGTCGATTCGGCGAGCCCCGTGGCGCCGGCACAGGTCCGGTCCAGCAACGCTTTGCCATGCACCACCAGTTCGAGCGCGGCCTGCTCCTCCACGACACGGCCGCCGATACGCAACGACCGGCGCAGCAGGTCCGCGGTCGACACCAGCATGTCCGCCAGCATGGCGTTGCCCACGGGGCGGTACCCCCTGCAGACGGCCATCACACTGGCCAGTCGGTAGGCGGCCTCGGCGTCACCTGCGGCTGCCCGCCCCTCCAGCTCTCGCCGCACCTCGTCGAAGCGGCCTTCCGGCAAGGGCGAGGTCGATCGGGACGCGTGCGGAAGCCGTTGGCCCACCACCGGAACGCGCGCGGGATCACCGGCTGCCTGCACGGCATCCGCCCCGTCCCGCCACGACCACAGCAGCACCCCGGACAGGAGCCCTGCCGCCACGAGCAGCAGCGCCGTGCGCTGCACACGATCCCTGTTCACGCCGCGACCCTCCCGCGCAGCCGCCGCGCGAATCCGCACCATACCTAGGGTGCGTCCCGATTGCGCACTTCGGCCCGGCGCAGGATAAGGAGGCAGGACACACTGCACGGGAACAGGCCATGGCCCTGACCATCTCCGACCGCGGCACGCCCTGGCTGCCCCCGCAGCGGGATCCGCTGCCCGGCCTGCCGGGGCCGGTCCAGGCGCGCGCAGCGCTTCCGGGCTTCGGCAGCTACCGCCCCGAGCCCCAGTACCACCCGCAGGTACAGTCGCCGGGCCCGGGGCCGGGCGCGCCACGCGCACCGGCCGCCGGTGACACCTACGGCATCCCCGACGGCAGCACCCTCGGCCAGGCCGCCAGCGGGACGCAGGCGCAGCCCTTCGACGTCACCCTCTCGCAGCTCGCCACCGCCGTCTACGGCACGCGCGGCGAGCCGCCGCCGGGCTGGAGCGCGGTCTCCGACGCGGATCTCGCCGCCCGCCTCGGCACCCCGGGGCAGCCGGCCACCGACCAGCAGGTGCAGGCCTGGCGCCTGCAGTACCTGGGCGCCAACGACAGCGTCGACAGCAACCCGCAGGAGTTCCGCGCCGAGGTCTACACCGACGGCGACGGCAGTTTCGTCCTCTCCTACCGCGGCACCGCCGAGGGCGCCGCCGATTGGGAGAACAACTTCCGGCAGGGCCTGGGCTACGAGACCGGCGACGGCGACAAGTTCGGCGTGACCGCGGCCAACAGCGGGGTCGAGTTCGCGCGCGTGTTCGGCAACGACGCCGCCGACAACCTCGCCATCACCGGGCATTCGCAGGGCGGCGGCCTGGCCACGGTGGGCTCGCTCGCCAGCGGCATCCCCGCCGTCACCTTCGACGCATCGGGCATCCACCCCAACACCTGGGACCGCATGGGCATCGACCCGCAGCGCGCGCGCGACGTCGCCGAGGGTGGCCAGATCCGCGCGTACTCGCTCTCCAGCGACGCGCTCACCCAGGCCCAGGACAGCTGGGTCACCGGCCTGGTCGCACCCGACGCGCTCGGCACCCGCATCGTCGTCGAGCCCGCGCGCGCCGACGAGAACGCCATGTTCACCACCTACGGGCCGATCGAGCTCGAGGGCATGACCCCCGAGCAGCTCGCCCTGCTCAACGCCGGGGTCGAGGTGGCGCGCGACCCGCTGACCGGCACGCTGGTCGGCGCGCCGGCCGGGTTCCTGCTGGGCGGACCGATCGGCCTGGTGGCCGGCCCGCTGCTGGTGACCGGCGCCGGCCACCTCGCCTATTCGGCCATCAGCCACAGCCCCAACGCGCTCACCGCGGCCATGATCGACCACGAGCCCTGGCAGGCCGGGTACCAGAACCCGTCGTCGCTGGGGCGGGACCTGCAGGACCTGCTGCCCGACCCGCTGAAGGACGACTTCGCGCGCAACACCCATGACCTGGCGACGGACATCGACGCCGTCGTCGCCACCGAGTTCGCCGCCGGCGACCATGTCGAGGGCGGCTTCCGCATCGCCGGCGACGTGGTCGAAGGGGTGTTCAACTCCGCCGGCGATACCGCCGACCGCTACGCCGACGCCCTTGCCGGCTCGATCGACGAACGCGTCGACGGCTGGGCCGGCGACGTGCTGTCGGGCGCGGTCGACACCGCGGGCGACGTGGTCGAGGGTGTCTCCGACGCCGCCGGCCAGGTCGGGGAATGGATCGGCGACGGCGCAGGCCGCATCGCCCAGGGCGCCACCAACTTCATCGGTGGCCTGTTCGGCCGCTGACGCCGGCAGCCGGCGCTTGCCGGCACCCGCCATCGGCAGTGAAATGGTCGCCATGCCCCGTCTCCACGCGCTACTGTGGGTCGTCCTCCTCGGCTGCGCTTCCGGGTGCGCGCGCTCGTCCATGAGCAACGACGATCCGTTCTCCAACCCGGCGGTCGCCCCGCTCGCCGACGCCGTCCGCCGTGGCGATGCCGGCGAGATCGCGCGCCTGCTCGAGCGCGTCGATGCCGACACCGCCGGCGGTGACGGCACCACCCTGCTCATCGAGGCGATCCGGCGCCGCCAGCCGGCGAGCGTGCAGGCGCTGCTTGCTGGCGGTGCCGACCCCAACCGCGCCAACGCCCGTGGCGACACCGCCGTGCACGTGGCGGCGTTTTCCGGCGACGCGGCGCTGCTGCGGGCGGTGCTGGCCGGTGGCGGCGATGCCGACGCGCGCAACCCCCACACCGGCGCCACCCCGCTGGTGCAGGCGCTGCTGTCGCCCGACGCAGCCCAGTTCCAGGTGCTGCTGGACGCAGGCGCCGATCCCGATCTTGGCGACCACAACGAGGACACGCCGCTGCACGTGGCTGCGCGCACCAACAACGGCGGCGCGATCCTGGCGCTGCTCGAGGCGGGGGCGGCACCCCTGGCGAAGAACACCGGCGGCGCCACGTTCCAGTCGTACTACTTCTCGTATCGCCGCGGGATCCTCAACGACCGCGCCCTGGACGAGCGGCGCCGCGTCGTCGCCTGGCTCAAGGCGAACGGGGTGCCGGTGGAAGCGGGCGCCTCGGCCGACGGCTGACCGCGCGGCCTCGGGTCCGTCCTAGGTGGCGGCACGGGGGACGGCGTCGTAGGGTCGAGGCATCCACCTGGAGAGGTCGCCGCCATGGCGCTTGACGGAATCGGCTCCACCGCGAACGCCAGCGCGTATCGCCCGCTCGACACCCTGTCCGATCCGCGCGCGCGCGGGCTGGTCGACGCCGGCGCGGCTTCGCCGTTCCAGTCCGGTCCCTACGTGCCGGAGCCGGGGTACAACGCCAGCCTGCTGCCGTTCCTGGCGCGGGGCCCGGCCAGCGGCGGCACCGCCGATGTCTCGTTCGACGCCCAGGTGCGGGGCACCGACGCCCGGTCCATCGACCTGGAGCTCATGGAGGTTTCGGAAGCCGTCTACGACCCCGGCGTGCAGACGGTGGGCAACTGGACCCGGCTGAGCGACGCCCAGCTGCTCGAGGCCGGCATCGACCCCGCCACGCTCGAGAACCCGGAAACCGGCTTCCGCGCCGGGATCTACACCGATGGCGAGGGCAACCACGTGCTCGCCTTCGCCGGCTCCAACGAGCGACAGGACTGGACCGGTGCCAACTTCGAGCAGGGCGTTGGCTGGCAGAACGAGCAGTACGACCAGGCCGTCGAACTGGCCCAGCAGGCCGACGTCGTCTTCGGCGACGACCTCGTGATCACCGGCCATTCGCTCGGCGGCGGCCTCGCCGGCACCGCCTCGCTCGCCACCGGCAACGCCGCGGTGACCTTCAACGCCTCCGGCGTCCACGACAACACCATCGAACGCCTGGGCCTGGATCCCGCCACCGCCCGCGCGGATGCCGAGGCCGGGCAGATCCGCCGCTACAACATCAGCGGCGACCCGCTGACCGGGGCACAGGAAGACACCTTCGGCCTGAAGTCGATCATGGCGGATGCGCCGGGCCACGAGATCAACCTGGACGATCCGTACCCGGCGATCGAGGGCGCGGAATGGACCTGGAACCCGATCGAGTACGGCAGGCGCGTTGCCGAATACGGTCAGGCGAAGCTGGAACGCGCGGGTGAGCTGCACGGCCAGCAGGGCGTGCTCGACGCCCTGCGGCAGCAGCAGCCCTGGGCCGACTGAGCAACGCGGCGCGCCGCGCCGTAGCGGCTCCGTCAACGACCCCCGCCTCCCGCGGATGGCGTGACACAATCTCCGCATGCGCCTGCCACTGATGCACGCAATCCTGCTGTCGCTGGCGTTGGCGGGCGCCGCCTGCCGCGGAGACGCCATGGACGCCCCGACACCCTTCCCCGACCCGGCCGTGGCCGCGCTGGCCGCCGCCGCCGCACGTGGCGACGACGATGCCGTGCGCGACGCCGTCCGCGGCGGCGCCGATCCCGATGCGACGGGAGAGCGCGGCATCAACCCGCTGCAGTTCGCGATGGCGGCCCAGAACAAGGCCGGACTGCGCGCGCTGCTCGCCGCGGGTGCGGATCCCAACGCACCCGGCCTGGGCGGCGCGACGGCGGTGCACAGCGCCGCCATCGCCGACGATCCGGAGTACCTGGAGATCGTCCTCGCTGCCGGCGGCGATCCGGATGCGCGCCATGGCGAGACCGCGGCCACGCCGCTGGCGGGCGCGGCGGGACCGCGCACCGACGCCCAGTTCCGGATGCTGCTGGACGCGGGCGCCGACCCCGACGCCGCCGACCGCACCGGCAACACGCCGCTGCACAAGGCGGCCATGATCAACGCCGGCGCGCACGTGCTGGCGCTGCTCGAGGCGGGCGCGAGCCCGCTCGCGAAGAATGCGCAGGACCAGACCTTCCAGCGCTACTACTTCAAGCTGCCCGCGTCGAAGCTGAGCGCCGCGGCGCGCGCCGAACGCGAGGCGGTCGTGGCCTGGCTGCGCGAGCGCGACGTTCCGCTCGAGGCCGGCGCCGACTGACCGCTGCGCCCGGGTGGGCGGGCTCGCGGCCCCGGATCAGGGCCAGGCAGGCGGATCCGCCGCCCAGGCCGCAGCCACGTCCTTCAGGGCCGCCAGTTCTTCCGGCCGCCAGCCGGGCAGCAGCGCCGGGAGGTTCGCAGGGTCGCGCCATTGCGCCGGCTCCGTGCGCACCGCCGCCGCGTACCAGTCCACCGCCTCCTGCCGCCGGTCCAGGGTCCAGAGGGCGAGGGCGATGGTCGGCGGGACCCAGGCGGGGTTCCCGAAGCGGTCGATGCCGGCCTCGCGCCAGCGCGCGAGCGCACCGCCCGCGTCCCCGCTCCGGTACAGGTCCCAGCCGTGGTTCCAGAGCAGCGACGCGTGCAGCCTGCCCTGCGAGCCGACCTCGCGGTATGCGGACTGGTAGAGGGCCTCGGCGGTGTCGGTGCGGCCGGTGTCGTAGGCAATGCGCGCCAGTTGCGCGGTCGCCTCCGCGCTGCCACGCCCGCTGCGCTCGCGCGCCCGCATCAGCCGCTGGATCGTGGTGTCGTCGCCGCCCTCGAAAAGCACGATCGGCCGCGCGGTGGAGGCATCCTCGTCGAAGTAGAACTCCTTCGGCTTCGGAAGCGATTGCGCCTGCAGCGCGAACGGAAGCAGGCACAGGCATGCGCCCAGCAGGCGCAGGATCTTGTTCGTCATAGGTGAAGTTTTCGATGGCGGGGCAACCCCTTCCCCGCGCACAGTCTAGCGTCCGCCGTGCCGCAGGCCAACGCGCGGCCCGCCGGCGGGACGGCCATGGCGGCCCGCAAGTGGCGCGACCCGTGCTGGGCAGGGGGCCGGAAGGCGCCGCTGCTAGACTCCCGCGCCCTTTCCCATCCTCCCGCCGCCGCCCCGCGCGCCGCAGGCCAGCCCCCGAAGGTCCCATGACCAGCACCGCAGAACTGTCCTCGCCCGCCTCCGCCGACCGCACCCTCACCAACGGCGTGGTGGACACCGACTACACGCTCGACGACCGCTTCAGCCGCGTCCGGGGCCGGATCTACCTGTCCGGCGTGCAGGCCCTGGTGCGCCTTCCGCTGATGCAGCGCCTGCGCGACCAGGCCGCGGGCCTCGACACCGGCGGCTTCGTGTCCGGCTACCGCGGCTCGCCGCTGGGCGGCTTCGACCTCGAGCTGTGGCGGGCGCGAAAGCACCTCGACGCGGCCAACGTGAAGTTCCAGCCCGGCCTCAACGAGGACCTCGGCGCGACCATGGTCTGGGGCACGCAGCAGGTGAACCTGTTCCCGGGCGCGAAGGTCGATGGCGTGTTCGGCATGTGGTACGGCAAGGGCCCGGGCGTCGACCGCTCCGGCGACGTGTTCAAGCACGGCAACGCCGCGGGCACCTCGCGCCACGGCGGCGTGCTGGCGCTGGCGGCCGACGACCATGCCTGCCGCAGCTCGACGCTGCCGCACGGCTCCGAGGGCGAGTTCACCTCGGCGATGATGCCGATCCTCAACCCCGCCGGCGTCCAGGACATCCTGGACATGGGCCTGCTCGGCTGGGCGATGTCGCGCTACACCGGGCGCTGGATCGGCTTCAAGACGATCGCGGAAACGGTGGAGTCGTCGGCGTCCGTCGACGTCGACCCGTTCGCGCTGCGGATCGTGACCCCGGACGACTTCGAGATGCCGGCGGGGGGCCTCAACATCCGCTGGCCGGACCCGCCGATGGACCAGGAGATGCGGCTGCACCGCTACGCGGTCAGGGCGGCGCAGGCGTTCGCGCGCGCCAACGGCATCGACCGCGTCGTCGTCGACTCGCCGGACGCGCGGCTGGGCATCGTCACCACCGGCAAGAGCTACCTCGACGTGCTGCAGGCGCTGGAATACCTGGGCCTCGACACCCGCGCCTGCGCCGAACTCGGCATCCGCGTCTACAAGGTCGGCATGACCTGGCCACTGGAGCCCCTGGGCATCCGCGCCTTCGCGCGCGGGCTCGAGGACATCCTCGTGGTGGAGGAGAAGCATGCCTTCATCGAGAGCCAGATGAAGGAGCTGTTCTACAACTTCGAGGGCAACCGCCCCTCGATCGTCGGCAAGTACGACGAGTCCGGCGCGTGGATCCTGCCCAGCACCAACGAGCTCACGCCGGCGACGATCGCGGCGGTGATCGCGCGCCGCATCCAGCGGTTCCATGACAGTGAGCACATGCGCGAGGTGCTGCGCTGGATGGAGGACAAGGAAAGCGCGCTGGCGCTGCCGCGCGCGCAGTTCCCGCGCGTGCCGCACTACTGCTCGGGCTGCCCGCACAACACGTCGACCAAGGTTCCCGAGGGTTCGCGCGCGCTCGCCGGCATCGGCTGCCACTACATGGTCACGTGGATGGACCGCGACACCGACACCTTCACCCACATGGGCGGCGAGGGCGTCACCTGGTCCGGACAGGCGGCCTTCACCGACACCCCGCACGTGTTCCAGAACCTCGGCGACGGCACCTACTTCCACTCCGGCTCGCTCGCGATCCGGCAGTCGGTGGCCACCGGCGTCAACATCACCTACAAGATCCTCTACAACGACGCGGTCGCGATGACCGGCGGCCAGCCGGTCGACGGCACGCTGTCGGTGCCGCAGATCGCGCACCAGGTGCGCAGCGAAGGCGTCGACGTGATCGTCGTGCTGTCCGACGAGATCGAAAAGTGGTCGGACCCGTCCATCTTCCCGTCCGGCGTCGAGTTCCTCGACCGCCGCGAGCTCGACGCGACCCAGAAGCGCCTGCGCGAGGTCAAGGGCACGAGCGTGCTGATCTACGACCAGACCTGCGCCACGGAGAAGCGCCGGCGCCGCAAGCGCGGCAAGATGGCCGACCCGGCCAAGCGCGTGTTCGTCAATTCGCTGGTCTGCGAAGGCTGCGGCGACTGCGGCGTCAAGAGCTTCTGCGTCTCCGTGCTGCCGAAGGAGACCGAGTTCGGCCGCAAGCGCGAGATCGACCAGAGCAACTGCAACAAGGACTTCAGCTGCGTCGAGGGCTTCTGTCCGAGCTTCGTCACCGTGCACGGCGGCACGCCGCGCAAGGCATCGAAGGTGTCGGCGGCCGACCGGCTGGCGAACCTGCCGATGCCGGTGTTCGCCACCGACCTGTCGCGGCCCTGGAACATCCTGATCACCGGCGTCGGCGGCACCGGCGTGGTCACCATCGGCGCGCTGCTGGGCATGGCCGGGCACCTCGAGGGCCGCGCCTCGTCGGTCCTCGACCAGACCGGGCTCGCGCAGAAGGGCGGCGCGGTGACCACGCACGTACGCATCGCCGGCGCGCCGTCCGACATCCATGCGGTGCGCATCGCCGCGGGCGAGGCCGACCTGGTGCTCGGGTGCGACATGGTGGTGGTCAACGACTACTGGGCGCTGTCGAAGATCCGCGCCGGGCGCACGAACGTCGTGCTCAACACCTACGAGGCGATGCCGGGCACGTTCACCACGCGGCCTGACATGGAGTTCCCGTCGACCGACATCGTGCATGCCGTGGCGCAGGCGCTGGGCGGCGACGCGCCGATGCTGCTGGCGGCGACCGACCTCGCCAACAAGCTGATGGGCAACGCCATCGCCTCCAACCTGATGATGCTGGGCTATGCCTGGCAGAAGGGGCTGGTGCCGCTGTCGCTCGAGTCGATCATGCGCGCGGTGGAGCTCAACGGCGCCGCGGTCGAGATGAACAGGACCGCGTTCGCGTGGGGCCGGCTCGCCGCGCTCGAGCCCGTGACCGTGGACGCCGCCGCCGGCCTCGTGCGCAACCCGCGCACCGCAGCCGAAGCCACGCCGCACCTGCTCGCGCCCTTGCCGCCGGGCGAATGGGAGAGCACCGAGTCCGGCGCCACCGCCGCACCGCGGGACCTGCGCACCGAGGACGAACTGCGCCACGTGCCGTCGGGTGACGGCGGCAACGTCGCCTTCCTGCCCCTGGACGATGCGCGCCTGTCGCGTTCGCTCGACGAGCTGGTCGCCCGTCGCACCGCCTTCCTCACCGACTACCAGGACGCGCGCTACGGCCGCCGCTATGCGGACTTCGTTGCCCGCGTGCGCGCCGCCGAGCAGGCGAAGGCGCCTGGCTCGACCGACCTCGCCGAAGCGGTCGCCCGCTACTTCTTCAAACTGATGGCGTACAAGGACGAGTACGAGGTGGCGCGGCTGTACACCAGCGGCGAGTTCCGGCGCCAGCTGCAGCAGCAGTTCGAGGGCGACTACACGGTGCAGTTCCACCTCGCGCCGCCGCTGCTGGCGAAGAAGGATGCCGAGGGCCGCCTGCGCAAGAAGGCCTACGGGCCGTGGGTTTTCACCGCGTTCAAGGTGCTGGCGAAGCTGCGCCGCCTGCGCGGCACGCCGCTCGACGTGTTCGGCTACACCGCGGAGCGGCGCATGGAGCGCGCGCTCGTCGACGACTACGAACGCACGGTGGACGGCCTGCTCGAGCGCCTGGACGGCGGCAACGTCGACCTGGCGGCGGAGATCGCGGCGATCCCGGAACACATCCGCGGCTACGGTCACGTCAAGGACGCGCACCTGGAAAAGGCGAAGGCGCGCGAGGCCGAACTGCTGCGCGAGTGGGACAACCCGCTGCGGATCGTGCAGGCTGCCTGAAGTCGTCCCGGGGCAGGAAGAGGACATCACCGTGGCGACGGAGAAGGAGAAGATGCTCGCGGGCGAGCTGTACGACGCCAGCGACGCGGAGCTGCAGGCCGACGCCGGCGCCACCCAGCGCTGGCTGGCGCGCTACAACGCGTCGCTGGTGCTGGGCGCCAGGGCGCGGCACGCGCTGCTGCTGGAACGCCTGGGCAGCGTCGGCGACGGCGCGGTGGTGCGACCGCCCTTCCACTGCGACTACGGCTTCAACCTGCACCTGGGCGAAGGCGTGTTCCTCAATTTCAACTGCGTCGTGCTGGACGTGGTCGAGGTGCGCATCGGCGACGGCACCCAGATCGGCCCCGGCGTACAGATCCTGGCTGCCGACCACCCGCGCGACGCGGCGGCGCGCGCCGGGGGGCTGGAGTTCGGCCGCCCGGTGCATATCGGCCGCAACGTCTGGATCGGCGGCGGCGCGATCATCCTGCCCGGCGTCACCGTCGGCGACGATGCCCTCATCGGCGCCGGCAGCGTGGTGACGCGCGACGTGCCGCCCGGGGCAACCGTCGCGGGGAATCCGGCGCGCCTGCTGCGCACGGCGCCGGGCACATGACCTGCGTCGCGCGGGTGGCGCGGCGGATCAGGGCCGCGGCGGTGCGGCGGCCTCCGCGCGCAGCGCCGCCAGGATCCTGCGCCCCGCCCGCCCGTCCGCGGGCGTGATGCCGAGGCGCGCCTGCTCGGCCACGATCGCGCGCCGGGTGAGCGTGCCGATCATGCCGTCGGCCTCGCCGATGGCGTGGCCACGTGCGAGCAGCAGGGTCTGCAGCTCGCGGCGCTCGGCGCGGCCGATGCCGGGATCGTCGGTGGGCCACGGCGTCGCGAACGCACCGCCGCCGCGCAGTCGGTCGGCCAGGTGCGCGATCGCCAGCGCGTAACTCTCGGCGGCGTTGTACGAATAGATCGCATCGAAGTTCTTGAACACGAGGAAGGCCGGACCACTGGCGCCGGCCGGCAGCAACAGCGCCGCGGCGGTGTCGCCGGGAAGATCGATGCGCCCGCCGCCGTTACGCGCGATGCCCTGCGCAAGCCAGTGCGACAGCGGCTTGCGGTGGGTGCGCCCGGCGCCGGCCGTGTCGAAGCCGGCGGGCACCGTCACCTCGTAGCCCCACGGCTGGCCGCTGCGCCAGCCGGACTTCTTCAGGTAGTTCGCGGTCGAGCCCAGTGCGTCCGGGATGCTGCCGACGAGGTCGCGGCGGCCGTCGCCGTCGAAATCGACCGCGATGCGCTGGTAGGTGCTGGGCATGAACTGGGTGTGGCCGAAGGCGCCCGCCCACGAACCGGTAATGCCGGCGTCGCGCAGGTCGCCCGCCTGCAGCAGCTTCAGCGTCGCCAGGAACTCGCCCTGGAAGAACGACTGCCGGCGGCCGAAGCACGACAGCGTGCCCAGCGACACCAGCAGCGGGCGCTTGCCGAAGGTCTTGCCGTAGTCGCTTTCCACGCCCCACACCGCGACCACGGTGGCGGGGTCGACGCCGTAGGTCGCTTCCGCGCGTGCCAGCACCGGTGCATGCGCCTGCAGCATGGCGCGGCCGTCGTCGATGCGCTGCTGGTCGACCAGGGCCGCGAGGTAGTCCCAGATCGGCGTGGTGAACTCGGGCTGGGCATCGAGCAGCGGCAGGACGGTCATGTCGGGCACCAGCGTCGCCGCGTGCGCGTCGAAGGTGGACGCGGAAACCCCCTGCGCCGTCGCTTTTCCGCGCAGCCCCTGCATGCAGTTGCGGAACGTGGCGCGTTCGGCGTCGCTCGGCCCGTCGGCGACCGGGGCCTGCACGGGCGTGGACGGCGGCACAGCGGCGGCCGCCGGTGCCTCTTGCGCGGTGACGACCGGCGCGGGCGCCGCCTGGACGGCGGGCTCGGCACAGGCGGCGAGCACGAGCGCGAGCAGCGGGGCGGTGCGGGCGGATGGGAGGCGCATGGCGGGATCCGTCGGGGCGTTGCGACGATTCTATCGGCGGCCGCCTGTACGCACGGCTCGCATGCGCGGCGCCCGGGGCGTTTCACGACAGCGGCACTTGCGCTGCGCTACACCGCACACCGTGGACGCACTCCCGCAACAGGACCTGTGGATCCTCGTTCGCATCGCCGCGGCCATGCTGCTGGGCGGGCTGCTCGGCATCGAGCGCGAGATCGGCCGCCATCCGGCCGGCCTCCGCACGCACATGCTGGTCAGTGGCGCCGCTGCCCTGATCGTGTCGCTGGGCGATGTCGTCTCGCACCGCTTCGCGGGCGAGCAATACAGCGCGCTGCTGCAGATGGACCCCATCCGCCTGATCGAGGCCGTGGTCGCGGCGGTCGGGTTCGTCGGCGCGGGCGCCATCCTGCGCGACCGCAGCGGCGACCGGGTGCAGGGCCTGACCACCGCCAGCTCGCTGCTGATGGCGGCCGCCATCGGCATTGCCGCGGGCCTGGGGAAATACGTGCTGGCGTTGGGGACGTCGCTGCTGTGCGTGGTGGTGCTGGCGGTGTTCCGGCGACTCGAGGCGCGCATCGATCCTGGAAAGGAGACGGAGCGCCGGTAGCCTCAGGCCGCGCGCAACAGGCGCAGGCCGAACCAGTCCTGCGCGTCGTTCCAGCCCTGCGCCACCTCGAGCCCCGCCGTGCCCGCGAGTGCGGCGAAGGACGCGTCGTCGTACTTGTGGCTGTACTCGACCAGCATCGCCTCGCCATCCGCGAACGCGAACGTCTCGCCACCGACCCGCACCTGCTGCGCGCGCCGGCTCACCAGGAATGTCTCGATGCGCGCGCGGGCGTCGGACCAGGTGGCGTGGTGGCGGAAGCCCTCGAGGTCGAAGTCGCTGCCGAGTTCCCGGTTGAGCCGCACGAGCAGGTTGAGGGTGAATGCCGCGGTGACGCCTGCGGCATCGTTGTAGGCGGCTTCGATCACCGCCGGGTCCTTGACCAGGTCGATGCCCACCAGCGCCAGCCCGTCCCGGCCCATGGTGTCGCGCATGGCGCCGAGGATCGCCACCGCGTCCGCGTCCTCGAAATTGCCCAGCGTGGAGCCGGGGAAGAACACCAGCGTGCGCCGCGGGTGGCGCGCCGGTTCCGGCAGCGGCACCACCGTGGTGAAGTCGGCGCAGACCGGGAGCATCTGCACGGCCGGGAACTCCTCCGCGAGCCGCGCCGTGCTCGCCAGCAGGGCGGCGGCCGAGATCTCGATCGGCGTATAGGCCACCACGCCGTGCAGGCCGCCGAGAAGCTGCCGCGTCTTCCGGCCGCTGCCGCTGCCGTATTCGACCACGTGCACGTCGGGGCCGGCCGCGTCGGCGATGCCGGGCATCGTGTCGTCGAGCAACGCCTGCTCGACCCGGGTGAGGTAGTACTCCGGCTGGCGCGTGATCGCTTCGAACAGGCGCGAGCCTTCGGCGTCGTAGAAGTACTTCGACGGCAGGCGCTTCGGCGCGCGCGCGAGGCCGGCCAGGGTATCGCCGAGAACGTCGTCCGGCTGCGGGCGCAGGTCGGTAAGCGCCGCATGCGCGCGGGCGCTGGCGGCGTTCAAGCCGCGTCCCTCGCCAGGCGCAGGCCCGAGAACTGCCAGCGGGAGGACGCCGCGAAGAAGTTGCGGTAGCTGGCGCGGACGTGGCCACGCGGCGTGGCGCAGCTTCCGCCGCGCAGCACCCAGGGACCGCACATGAACTTGCCGTTGTATTCGCCGAGCGTCCCCCCGAGAGGCCGGAAGCCGGGGTAGGCGGTGTACGCGCTGGACGTCCACTCCCAGACGTCGCCGAACATCTGCTGCAGGCCGGTGCCATCCGCTCCGGTGCGCCTCGGGTGCAGGACGCCGTCGTCGGCCAGGTTGCCGCGGGCCGGGTCGAGGCCGGCAGCCGCCTGCTCCCACTCCGCCTCGGTGGGCAGCCGCGCGCCCGCCCAGCGTGCATAGGCGTCCGCTTCGTAGTAGCTGAGGTGGCAGGCCGGAGCGTGCGGATCGCGTTCGCGCCAGCCCCCGAGCGTGAACTCGCGCACGCCGTCGTCATGCCAGTACATCGGCCGCGCCCACCCTTCGGCACGCAGCCGGGCCCAGGCCTCGTCCAGCCAGAGGGCGTGGCTGGCGTAGCCACCGTCGTCGACGAAGGCCTGGAACTCGGCGTTGCTGACGGGCCGGCTGGCCAGCGCATGCGCCGGCACCAGCACGCGGTGCCGCGGGGACTCGTTGTCGTAGGCAAAGGCGTCCGCCGCCGGCCACGGTGCCGCGCCGATCTCCACGATCGCCTCGCCGCGCGCGATCCAGCGCAGCGGCGTGGCCTCCGGAACCGGCACCGGGGCCGGGAGGTCGCTGCGATACGCCGGCGCCAGCGGGTTGCACCAGAACGCGTGCTTGATGTCGGTGAGCAGCAACTCCTGGTGTTGCTGCTCGTGGTGGGTGCCCAGCAGCAGCACGCGGGCGAGCGAGGCGTCGATGTCGCCGGCGTCGAAGCTGCGCAGGATGCGGCTGTCCACCTCGTGCCGGTAGACGAGCACCTCGGCCAGCGCCGGGCGCGTGACCAGGCCGCGCCGCGCGCGGGCGTGCATCGGCCCGGCACTGTTGTAGTAACTGTTGAAGAGGAAGTCCCAGCGCGCGTCCACCGGCGTGTAGCCCGCGCGCGCGCCGAGCACGAAGCGCTCGAAGAACCAGGTCGTGTGCGCCAGGTGCCACTTCGCCGGGCTGGCGTCGTCCATGCTCTGCACCATCGCGTCTTCCGGCGACAACGGCGCGGCGAGGGCGACGCTGCGGTCGCGCACCGCGAGGAAGCGCCGGCGCAGGGCGTCGGGGGCGGCGTGGGCGGGGGCGATGGCGGGCGTTGGGACGGAGTTCGCGGGCATCCGGGCAAGGATAGGAGCGCGGCGCTAAGCCGGGGTGACGATCCGGCGCCGTACGATGGCGCCATGACCGGTCCCACGCCTGCCGCCGCCTTCGTGCTGCCCGACGACGTGCTCTACCTCGACTGCGCGGCGCAGTCGCCGCGCCTGCGCGCGGCCCTCGATGCCGGACATGCCGCACTCGAGGCGATGGCCGCGCCCTGGCGCGTGGCGGACGGGGACTGGGAGGCGCGCCTGGAGGCGCTACGCGCGCGGATGGCGGCGCACGTCTTCGCCGGCGACGTCGACGGCCTCGCGATGGTGCCCTCGGCGGCACACGGGCTGGCCACGGCGGCTGCGAACCTGCCCCTGCGCGCGCGCGACGTGGTGTTGCTGGAGGACACGCCGTTCCCGTCGTCGCTGCTCACCTGGCAGGCGCGCTGCGCCGCGACCGGCGCGCGGCTGGTGGTGGCCGACGCCGCCGGCGGCGACCGCAGCGAGGCGCTGCTGCGGGCACTGGAGCGCCACGGCGGGCGCACACGCGTGGTGGTGGCGTCGCAGGCGCACTGGGTGGATGGCGCCCTGCTCGACGTCGACCGCATCGCCGACGCGGCGCGTGCCGCTGGCGCCGCGCTGGTGCTCGACCTGAGCCAGTCCGCTGGCGTGCTGCCGGTGGACCTTGCGCGCTGGCAGCCGCAGTTCGTGGTGGCCGTCGGCTACAAGTGGCTGCTGGGGCCGCACGGCCTTGCCTGGCTCTGGGCCGCATCCGGCTGGCGCGACGCCGGCACCGCGATCGAGCAGCACTGGCAGGCGCGCGACCCGGGTCCAGGCTGGCGCTTCGCAACGGACGTGCCGACACCTTACCGGCCCGGCGCGAGGCGCTTCGATGCCGGCGGCATCGCCACCGGCCCGGTGATCGCGATGGCGGCGGCGGGGCTGGCGCAGCTGGAGGCATGGGGAACCGTGCATGTCGAACGCACGCTGCGCACGCGGGTCGCGGAACTGCACGAATCACTCGACGTTGCCGGCCTGTCCCCGTGGCGCCTGCGGCAGGCGTGCGCCCATTTCGCCGGCCTGTGCCCCCCGGCCGACCGGCTGGACGTGGCGTCGCGCGCACTTCGCCAGGCGGGGATCGTGTGCACCACGCGCCATGGCGTGATCCGCGTCGCGCCGCACCTCCACGTCGCGCCCACCGGCATGGCGCGGGTCGCCGACGTCCTCGCGGGACTGGGTTCGCGCTAGGAGGTGCCGCGGCGCCAGACCAGGCAGCGGTTGTTCGCCGGCATCGCGACCATGGCCGTGCGCGCCAGGCCGATGCCCCGCGCCAGCGCGTCGACCGCCTCGACATCACGCAGGCCCATCGCCGGGTCGCGCGCGCGCAGGCTGGCGTCGAAAGCGCGGTTGCTGTCGCTGCTGAAGCGCCCGGCGTCGTTGAAGGGTCCATAGACCACCACCACCGCGTCGTCGGCGAGCACCGCGTCGAGCCCGGCGAAGAACGCCTCGACCTCCGGCCACGCCATGATGTGCAGGGTGTTCGCGCTGAAGACGGCATCGAAGCCGCCGCCGTCCGCGGTGCGCGGCAGGTGCGACCACCCCCGCTTCGCGTCGATGCGCAGCTCGACCGGCGCCGGCATGCCGGGCAGCCCGCTGTCGGCCAGCCAGGCGCGGATGCCGGGCAGGTAGGCCGCCTGGTCCGCGCACTGCCATCGCAGCCACGGCATCGCCGCGGCAAAGTGGACGGCATGCTGGCCGGTGCCGCTGCCGACCTCGAGCACCTCGCGGCGGCCCGCGAACTGCGCGCGCAGCACCTCGAGGATCGGACCGCGGTTGCGTGCGCTCGCCTCCGAGAACGGTCTGTCGCAGGTCACGGGCGCTGCTCCCGGCTGCCAGCCGCCGGCCGAAGCCCCCGTGGGAGCGACCATGGCCGCGAGCGCCTGGCGCGGATCATCCGGCTCACGCCGCGACCGCCTGCCCCGCGGCCACGCAATCCATCGCCACCGCCTCCGCCGCGCGGATGCCATCCACCGCCGCCGACAGGATGCCGCCGGCATAGCCGGCGCCCTCGCCTGCGGGAAACAGGCCACGGGTGCCGAGGCTGTGGCCGTCGGCGCCGCGGGTGATGCGCAAGGGCGACGAGGTGCGCGTCTCCACGCCCGTGAGCAGCGCATCGTCCATGTCGAATCCGCGGATCTGGCGGCCGAACCTGGGCAGCGCCTCGCGCAGCGCCGCGACCGCGTACCCGGGCAGCGCCTGCGACAGGTCGCCCGGCCGCACGCCCGGCGTGTACGAAGGCTGCACCGCGCCGAAGGCCGTCGACGCGCGGCCCGCGAGGAAGTCGCCCACGCGCTGGCCCGGTGCGACGTAGTCGCCGCCGCCGAGCGCGAACGCCTGTGCTTCCCAGTGCCGCTGCAACGCGATGCCCGCCAGCGGGCCACCCTCCGGCGCGTACGGCAGGTAATCCTCCGGCGCGATGCCGACCACCAGCGCCGAGTTCGCGTTGCGTTCGTTGCGCGAGTACTGGCTCATGCCGTTGGTCACCACCCGCCCCTCTTCGCTGGCGGCCGCCACCACCGTGCCGCCCGGGCACATGCAGAAGCTGTAGACCGAGCGTCCGTTGCGGCAGTGGTGCACCAGCTTGTAGTCGGCCGCGCCCAGCAGCGGGTGCCCGGCCTGCGGGCCGAAGCGGGCCTGGTCGATCACCGCCTGCGGGTGCTCGATGCGGAAGCCGATCGAGAACGGCTTCGCCTCAAGGAACACGCCGCGCGCATGCAGCATGGCGAAGGTGTCGCGGGCGCTGTGCCCGGGTGCGAGCACCACGTGGTCGCTGTGCAGTTCGCTGCCGTCGGCCAGCACCACGCCGCGGAGGCGGCGTCCGTCGCTGCCCATGTCCTCCAGCAGCAGGTCCTCGACCCGATGCGAGAAGCGGATCTCGCCGCCCAGCGCGATGATCGTCGCGCGCATGCGCTCGACCATCGACACCAGGCGGAAGGTGCCGATATGCGGCTTGGCGACGTAGAGGATCTCCTCCGGCGCGCCGGCGGCCACGAACTCGGTGAGCACCTTGCGCCCGTGGTGGCGCCTGTCGCTGATCTGGCTGTACAGCTTGCCGTCGGAGAAGGTACCGGCGCCGCCCTCGCCGAACTGCACGTTGGACTCCGGGTCGAGGATCTTCTTCCGCCACAGGCCGAACGTGTCCACCGTGCGCTCGCGCACCGCCTTGCCGCGCTCGAGCACGATCGGGCGGAACCCCATCTGTGCGAGCACCAGGGCGGCGAACAGCCCGCAGGGGCCGAGGCCGATGACCAGCGGGCGCGATGCAGGCACGTCCGGCGCACGCGCCACCGGACGGTAGCGGGTGTCGGGCGTGGGCGTGACCTTGCCGCCCCCTTCGTAGCCGTAGCCCAGCGCCTCGGGGTCCAGCGCCAGCCGCGCCAGGATGTCTGCCTCGCGCGGCGTCTCGACGTCGACCGAGTAGATCAGCGCGATCGCGCCGCGGCGGCGCGCGTCGTGGCTGCGCCGGGCGACGCTGAAGGACGCGAGTTCGTCGGCGTGGATCCCCAGCCGCGAGACGATCGCCGAGCGCAGTGCGGCCTCGTCGTGCTCGAGCGGGAGCTTGATGTCGGTGATTCGGAGCATGGCGGCGTCCCGGCGGTCGGCCATTCTAGCGCCGTCACCCCGGGCGCATGCTCCCGGTGTCGATGAAGCGCTGGTGCCAGGACAGCGCCTCTGCCGGCAGGTGCGGCGTGTGCCGGCCGTAGCCGTCGCGGCAGGCGCGGTCGAAATAGTCCTGCAGCATCGGCCGGAAGTCCGGATGCGCGCAGCGTTCGATGACGACGTGCGCGCGCTGCTTCGGCGACAGCCCGCGCAGGTCGGCCAGGCCCTGGTCGGTCACCACCACCATGGTGTCGTGCTCGGTGTGGTCGACGTGGCTGGCCATCGGCACGATCGACGACACCGCTCCGCCCTTGGCGGTGCTCGGCGCCATGAACACCGAGAGATACGCATTGCGCGCGAAGTCGCCGCTGCCGCCGATGCCGTTCATGATCCGGCTGCCGGCGATGTGGGTGGAATTGACGTTGCCGTAGATGTCGGCCTCGATCATGCCGTTGAGCGCGATGCAGCCCAGGCGGCGGATCAGTTCCGGATGGTTGGAGATCTCCTGCGGCCGCAGCACGATGCGTTCGCGGTAGAAGTCGACGTTGGCTTCGAACTCCGCGAGCCCTGCCGGGCCGAGCGAGAACGAGGTCGCCGACGCCATCCGCAGCACGCCGTCGCGGATGAGGCCCAGCATCCCGTCCTGGATCACCTCGGTGAACGCGGTGAGGTCGCGGTAGCCACCGTCGGCCAGCGCGGCCAGCACCGCATTGGCGATGTTGCCCACGCCCGACTGCAGGGGCAGCAATTGCGGCGTCAGCCGCCCGCGCTTCACCTCGTGCGCCAGGAACTCGAGCAGGTGGCCGGCGATCGCCTGCGAGGTGGCGTCGGGCGGTGCGAATGGCGTGTTGCGGTCGGGGGCATCGGTTTCGACCACGGCGATGACGCGCGCCGGATCCACGCGCAGGCAGGGCTCGCCGATGCGGTCGTCCGGCTTCAGCAGCGGGATCGGCACGCGCCCCGGCGGCAGCGCGGTGCCGTAGTAGACGTCGTGCATGCCATCGAGCCCCATCGGCTGGCGGCGGTTGACCTCCAGGATCACCTTCGGTGCCTGGTCGAGCCAGGTCTTGTTGTTGCCCACCGACGACGACGGCACCAGCCGGCCGTCCTCGTGGATCGCGGTGACCTCGACCACCGCGATGTCGATGTCGCCGAAATAGCCGAACCATGCGAACTGCGCGACGTGGCTCAGGTGCAGGTCGATGTAGTCCATCTCGCCGGCATTGATGCGCGCGCGCGTCGCCGGATCCGACTGGTAGGGCAGCCGCAGTTCCATGCCACCGACGCGCGCCAGCGCGCCATCGAGCTCGGGCGCGGTCGAGGCGCCGGTCAGCAGGCGCACCTTGAACGCGTCCCCGGCCGCGTGCGCCTGCTCCATCCGCAGCGCCAGCGCCTGCGGCACGGCCTTGGGGTAGCCCGCCCCCGTGAACCCGCTCATGGCGACGGTGTCGCCGGGCGAGATCATCGCCGCGGCCTCGGCCGGGGATGCGAGGAGGCTGCGGAAGTGCGTGTTCATGATGCGGTCCGACATGTGGCACCAGGTGGGGGACGTGCCGCGATTCTAGGCGGTGCCGGCGGAGCGTCACGTGCGCGTGGTCCCGCGGGCGCACCGTGCCGCGCCGGCGTGCAATGGGTCCTTACACAGGCGCGCGCATGCTGGGCCGCCCGCACCCGGAGCACTGCCATGGCGATGATGAAAGCGGCAATCTTCGTCGAGCCCGGCCGCATCGTGCTCGACGACAAGCCGATCCCGGACGTCGGCCCGCTCGATGCACTGCTGCGTGTCACCACCACCACCATCTGCGGCACCGATGTCCACATCCTCAAGGGCGAATACCCGGTCGCGCGCGGGCTCACCGTCGGCCACGAGCCGGTCGGCGTGATCGAGAAGCTCGGTGCCGCGGTCCGCGGCTACCGCGAGGGCCAGCGCGTCATCGCCGGCGCCATCACCCCCAGCGGCTGGAGCAACGCCTGCCTGTGCGGCCAGCATTCGCAGGACGGCGCCGGCAGCGCGCACGGCTTCAAGGCCATCGGTGGCTGGAAGTTCGGCAACACCATCGACGGCTGCCAGGCCGAATACGTGCTGGTGCCCGACGCGATGGCGAACCTGGCGCCGGTCCCCGACGGCCTCGGCGACGAGCAGGTGCTGATGTGCCCGGACATCATGTCCACGGGCTTCAGCGGCGCCGAGAACGGCAAGGTGCGCATCGGCGACACCGTGGCGGTCTTTGCGCAGGGCCCCATCGGCCTGTGCGCGGTGGCGGGCGCGAAGCTCAGCGGCGCCAGCACCATCATCGGCGTCGACATGCTGCCCGACCGCCTGGCGATGTCGCGCCGGATGGGCGCCGACCACGTGGTCGATCCCGCCAACGGCGATCCCGTCGAGCAGATCATGCAGCTGACGCAGGGCCGTGGCGTCGACGTCGCCATCGAGGCGCTGGGCACGCAGGCGACGTTCGAAGCCTGCCTGCGCGTGCTGCGGCCGGGCGGCACGCTGTCCAGCCTCGGCGTCTACGCCACCGACCTGACGATCCCGCTCGACGCCCTCGCCGCCGGGCTCGGCGACCACAGCATCGTCACCGCGCTGTGCCCGGGCGGCAAGGAGCGCATGCGCCGGCTGATGTCGGTGATCGCGTCGGGCCGGGTCGACCTGGGTGCCATGGTCACGCATCGTTTCCGGCTCGACGACATCGAGGCGGCGTACGAGCTCTTCGCCCACCAGCGCGACGGCGTGCTGAAGGTGGCGATCACGCCCTGAGCGGCGCGTTGCCGGTGCGCCGGGCGCCACGCTGTGACCACGTTGGCAGTGCGCGGGCGACGCAGGTCGTTCCCCTGGTCGCACCGCCGCACGTCCTCACGCGCCCGGTCACAGATCGGTGCATCCGCGGCAGCCGAAGCGCATGCGCGGGTTAGAACGGTTGCGCAGGGGACATGACAGCAAGGGGTTCACGGACGATGGAAAGGACTACGAACGCGGTACTGGCCGCGGTGATCGGCGGCCTGGTGGCCGCGATGGCGACGCCGGTGGCAGGCGCCACCGGGGGCGACGCAGGTGCGGCACTGGCCGCGACACTGGATGCGGAGGAGGCCGCGCTGCGGCCGCAACGGCGGGCGTTCCGGCAGTATTTCCGCGAGGCCTACGCACGCTATCCGGCGATTCCCGCCGGCACGCTGGAAGCCATCGCGTACGTGCAGAGCCGCTGGCTGCACCTGCGGCCCGACCATGGCCAGGGCCAGGCGCACCACCACATGCCGGGCGCGCACGGCGTCATGGGCCTGTATGCGGGCGACGGCTTCGCCGACCAGGTCGGAGACGGCGCGCGCCTGCTCGGCATCGATGCCTCGCGGGTGCGCGGCGACGCGCGCAGCAACGTGATGGCCGCCGCGGCGCTGCTCGAGCGCGACATCCGCCAGCTCGGCGCCGGCAGGACGCCGGAGGCGATCCGCCCGGCGCTGATGCGCTATGCCGGGTTCTCGCCGTCGCCCGCCGATGCCGCCCGTGACTCCGCCATCGGTGACCATGCGCGCGCCAGCTTCGCCTACGACGTGCTGCTGGCGATGGACCGCGGCGTCGACGACCGCGGCATCGTCGTCCAGGCGCGCGCCATCGCCTGGGAGCAGGCCTTCGACATCGACCAGCTGGTCAGGCTGCGCGCGCCCTTCGTGCGCCTGGACGTCGCCGGCGACCGCATCGAAACCGACACGTTCGAGCTGGATCCCCGCAGCGAAACCCTGCGCCGCAGGGACGGCGCCGGCGCCCAGAGCACCGACTACGGCCCGGCGCTCTGGAACCCGGCCTCGTCGTCGAACTACACCGCCTCGCGCAGCGCCGCGGTCAGTGCCGTGACCCTGCATACGGCACAGGGCAGCTACGCCGGCACCATTTCGTGGTTCAGGAATCCGTCCGCGAACGTCAGCGCGCACTACGTGATCCGCAGCTCCGACGGCCAGGTGACGCAGATGGTGCGCCACGCGCACACGGCGTGGCACGTGCGCAACCAGAACGGCTACACGCTCGGCATCGAGCACGAGGGCTACGTCGACAACAGCTCCTGGTACACCACGTCGATGTACGCCGCGTCGGCGGCGCTGGTCCGCAGCTTCTGCGCCGGCTACGCCGCGATCGACTGCAGCACCGCGTACCGCGGCGCCCCCGGCAGCGGCATCAACGTGCTTCCGGCCAGCGTCGACATCAAGGGCCACCAGCACTTCAGCGGCCAGACCCACACCGATCCCGGGATCAACTGGAACTGGTCCGGGTACTACACCCGCCTCAATCCCGGTGGCGGCGGCACCACGCGCATCCTCGACAGCTTCGAGAGCAGCGTCGGGCACTTCAATACCACGCCGGCCTACTCCGGCAGCACCGCCGGCATCGCCGCGTCCTCGAGCGCGACGCGCGACTGCGCGACCCGTCGGAACGGCAGTTGCTCGCTGCGCGTGCTGCTGAAGGACGACCCGGCGACGTCGGCGGCATGGTCGGTGCGTTTGCTGTCGGGTGCCGGTGCGCCCGGCAGCAACGTGGCGCTCACCCGCGCCAATGGCTCGGTCGGGTTCTGGGTGTACGCCGGCGGCAGCGGCATGAGCGTGGGCGTCGGCATCGACGACAGCGACGGCACCGAGCGCTCCACCAGCAGGCCGCTCGCGGCCAACGCCTGGACCTGGGTCTCCTGGTCGCTCGCCGACGCCGCGCACTGGAACGCCTGGGCCGGCGGCAACGGCGCCATCACCGCCGGCACGGTCCACCTCGATGCCGTCTGGCTGTACCGGGCGCAGACCGCCTACGACGTCAACGTCTACCTGGACGACGTGCAGGCGAGCCACTAGCCCGGCCCGGGGCGCCGCCCGCCGGGGGCGGCGGCCCCCGCCACCGCGGCGCACAGGCGGGGGTGCCGGGGGGGGGTGTCGGGCACCGCCATTATACAGCGTCGGTCTCATCCGCTGCGACGCCGTTCGGGCCCACTGCGGGCCGGTTCACGGGGACGGCGATGGCACAGGCACTGGCGAAACGGGTCGAGGACGAGGAACGCGCGCTGGCACTGGCGCCCGACGGGCGGCTGCGCGGCGACGGCGCCACGCTCACGCAGGCGCTGTCGCGCCGCTACGGCGACCGCATCACCGGCAGCTTCACCATCCCCGGCCGCGAGGGCGACTACGCCCCGATCCCGGACGACGTTCCGGAGGCGCTGCGCCGCGCGCTGCAGGCGCGCGGCATCGACCGCCTCTACCGCCACCAGGCCGACGCCTGGCACGCCGCCCAACGCGGCGAGCACGTGGCCATCGTCACCCCCACCGCGTCGGGCAAGTCGCTGTGCTACACGCTGCCGGTGGTGGCCGCGGCCATGGGCGGCGCGCACGGCACCGCGCCGCGGGCCAAGGCCCTGTACCTGTTCCCGACCAAGGCCCTGGCCCAGGACCAGGTGGCGGAACTGCTCGAGTTCAACGCCGCCGGCGACCTCGGGGTCAAGGCCTTCACCTTCGACGGCGACACCCCGGGCGACGCGCGGCAGGCGATCCGCCTGCACGGCGACATCGTGGTGTCCAATCCCGACATGCTCCACCAGGCGATCCTGCCGCACCACACCAAGTGGGCGCAGTTCTTCGAGAACCTGCGCTACGTGGTGATCGACGAGATCCACACCTACCGCGGCGTGTTCGGTAGCCACGTCACCAACGTGCTGCGCAGGCTGAAGCGCATCTGCGCGTTCTACGGGGTCGAGCCGCAGTTCATCCTCTGCTCGGCCACCATCGGCAACCCGCAGGCGCATGCCCAGGCGCTGATCGAGGCGCCGGTGCGCGCGATCACCGAATCCGGCGCGCCCACCGGCGACCGCCACGTGCTGCTGTGGAACCCGCCAGTGGTCAACCGCGAGCTCGGCCTGCGGGCGTCCGCGCGCTCGCAGTCCAACCGCATCGCGCGCATCGCGATCAAGTCCGGTCTGAAGACGCTCGTGTTCGCGCAGACGCGGCTGATGGTGGAAGTCCTCACCAAGTACCTCAAGGACGTCTTCGACCACGACCCGCGCAAGCCGCCCCGCATCCGCGCCTACCGCGGCGGCTACCTGCCCACCGAGCGCCGTGCCGCCGAGCGCGACATGCGCGCCGGCAACATCGACGGCATCATCAGCACCTCGGCGCTGGAACTGGGCGTCGACATCGGCAGTCTGGACGTGGTGGTGCTCAACGGCTATCCCGGCACCGTCGCCGCGACCTGGCAACGCTTCGGGCGCGCCGGGCGCCGCCAGCAGCCGTCGCTCGGCGTGCTGGTGGCCAACTCGCAGCCGCTGGACCAGTACGTGGTGCGGCATCCGGACTTCTTCGCCGACGCCAGCCCCGAGCACGCGCGCATCGCGCCCGACCAGCCGCTGATCCTGTTCGACCACATCCGCTGCGCCGGGTTCGAACTGCCCTTCTCCGCACGCGCCGACGGCCGCGCCGAAGCCTTCGGCCCGGTGGATCCGGAGCCGTACCTGGAGGCGCTGGTCGAGACCGAGGTGCTGCACCGCGAGGGCGACCGCTGGGAGTGGATCGCCGACAGCTATCCGGCACAGGCGGTGAGCCTGCGCTCGGTCGCCGACGGAAACTTCGTCGTCGTCGACCGCACCGACGGGCGCCAGTTGATCCTGTGCGAGGTCGACTACTCCGCCGCCGCGCTCACCCTCTACGAGGGCGCGATCCACATGGTGCAGTCCACGCCCTACCAGGTGGAGCGGCTGGACTGGGAAGGCCGCAAGGCCTACGTCACCCGCACCTTCGTCGACTACTACACCGACTCGATCGACTTCACGAAGTTGAAGGTGCTGGAGCGCTTCGACGGCTGCGCCGCCGGCGACGGCGACGCCCACCACGGCGAGGTGCACGTGGTGCGCCGCGTCGCGGGCTACAAGAAGATCCGCTACTACACCCACGAGAACATCGGCTACGGCCCGGTGAACCTGCCCGACCAGGAGCTGCACACCACCGCGGTGTGGTGGCAGGTGCCGCAGGCCGTGCTGCTGCGCGCGTTCGCGTCGAAGCAGGACGCACTCGACGGCTTCCTCGGTGCCGGACACGCGCTGCACGTGGTGGCGACGGTGGCGGTGATGGCCGACGCGCGTGACCTGCAGAAATCCATCGGCAACGGCGACGGCGCCTGGTTCGCGACCCAGGACGGCCAGGGCCGCGGCCGCGCCCAGGACGGCGAGGGCAATGCCGTGGTCGTGGACGGCATGATCGAGGTGCAGCAGTTCGTGCCGACGGTGTTCCTGTACGACAACTTCCCCGGCGGCGTGGGCCTGAGCGAGCCGCTGTGGCAACGCCAGGCCGAGCTGGTGCAGCGCGCGCGCGAGCTCGTCGAGGCCTGCGACTGCAGCGCCGGCTGCCCGGGCTGCGTCGGCCCGGTGTTGGCCATCGACGAAGCGAAAGCCACCGACACGCCGAAGCAGCTGGCACTGCGGGTGCTTGCCCTGGTGGCAGGTGACGCCGCATGACCCGCCGCGTTGCCGCCTTGGTGAATGCGCAGCTTCGGTCTCCCCCTGTAGGAGCGGCCGCTGGCCGCGACCGCCTTCCTGCGCCACCCCGGTCGCGGCCA
>JAYRUX010000001.1:0-361448 GCA_041918855.1 Luteimonas sp. | reverse complement strand
CGGGGGTGACCGGCGAGCTGTGCATCGGTGGCACCGGGCTGGCGCTGGGCTACCTGCACCGTGCGGAGCTGACGGCCGAGCGCTTCGTCGAGGCGATGCTGCCGGGCGCTGCGGTGCCGCAGCGGCTCTACCGCACCGGCGACCGTGGCCGCTGGCGGATCGACGGCCAGCTGGAGTGCCTGGGACGTCTGGACCACCAGGTGAAGGTGCGAGGCCACCGGATCGAGCTGGGCGAGATCGAGAGCGTGCTCGCTGCCCACCGCGACGTCGCCCGCAGCGTCGTGATCGTGCGCGAGGACCGGCCGGGGGATGCCCGGATCGTGGCGTACGTGGTGCCGAAGCCGGGTCGACGCGCGGACACGCCGCGCCTGCTGGCGCATGTCCGTAGGACGCTCCCCGACTACATGGTGCCGCAGCATTTCGTCGCGCTGGAACAGGTGCCATTGCTGCCGAACGGCAAGATCGACCGCAAGGCGCTGCCGGACCCGATGGTCGACACCGAGGCGCAGGCGCCGCGTGTCGCGCCGCAGGGCACGCTCGAGGCGCTGATCGCGGGCCACATGGCGCAGGTGCTCGGGGTGGCTGCGGTGGGCGCCGACGAGGACTTCTTCGACATCGGTGGCCATTCGCTGCTCGCGGTGCAGCTGTTCCATCGCCTGCGGCGCGAGACCGGGGTCAACCTGCCGCTGGCGGTGCTGTTCTCCGCGCCCAGCGTGCAAGCGCTCGCCGTTGCGTATCGAGGCGCGGGCGCCCGCGACGGCGACGGTGGTGCGACAGCCGCGAAGCCGGTCGACCCCTGGGCGCCACTGGTGCCGATCCGCGCGGGGCAGGCGATGCCGGCGCTGTTCCTGGTCCATGCGGTGGGCGGCAACGTCCTCAACTACCGGCCCCTGGCCGCGTGCATGCCCGACGGCGTGCCCGTGTACGGGCTGCAGGCGGTGGGACTCGACGGCGGCACGGAGCCGCTGTCCCGGATCGAGGACATGGCCGCCCGGTACGTCGACGAGGTGCGCAGCGTGCAGCCACGCGGACCCTACATGCTCGCGGGGGGCTCGATGGGCGGCATGATCGCCTACGAGATGGCGCGCCAGCTCGCTTCCGCGGGCGACGAGGTCGCGCTGCTGGGCCTGATCGACACCTCGGCGATGTTCCGCCAGGTGCATCGCCAGCTGGCACGCGGCGAGGTGCCGCTGCTGGACAGGCTGCGCGGGCGGTTCGTGGGCCTGGGCATCGCCGACAGTGCACGCCTGGCGGGGGAGATCGTGGTTGCGCGCTCGCGCCGGCTCTGGAACGCTCTGCGTGCTTCGCTGGCCAGGCGCGTCGGGGCGGAACTTCCGCACGACGTGCGCTACGCCATGATCGAGAGCGCGCACATGGCCGCCTACCGGCAGTACGTCATCAAGCCCTACCCGGGGCGGGTGACCCTGTTCCGCGCCGAGGTGCAGCCGGCCTGCCATGGCGACGAGCCCACGCTGGGCTGGTCGGCGCATGCGGCGGCAGTGGACGTGACGCCGATCCCCGGCAGCCATGCGGGGCTGGTGGAGGCACCCGAGCTCGGGTTCGAGCTCGCCGAAGCCGTGCGCCTGTCCGTCGATGCCGCGGCCGGTGCGCCGGCGCCGGCCGCGGCGCGTCGGCTCGTCGCGGCCGCCTGACCGCGATGTCGATTCCCGCCAACGGCCACGCGGCCGCCGCCGGGGTGCCCGCACCCGCGGCGGCGAAATCGCGCCCCGGGATCGCGGGCCACTACCTGCGCTACTCGGCCGGCAACGTGTCGACGCTGCTGGCGGGGCTGGTGTCGTTCCCGATCCTCACCCGCCTGCTCGACAACACCCAGTACGGCATCCTGAGCTACTACGACACCCTGGTGCTGATGGCCGTCGCCGTCGGCAAGCTCGGCAGCCAGCACGCGATCCTGAGGTTCCACCCGCACGACGGCGACCCGCGCAGCATGGCGGCGTACGCGACCAACCTGTTCTACGTGCCGTTCGCGCTGTCGATGGCGCTCTGGCTGCTGGGCGTCGCCGGGCTGCTGCTGTGGGATGCCGCAAGTGGTGCCCGCCATTCCGGGATGCTCTGGGTGGCGCTGGCGATGACGCCGGTGCTCATCTTCAGCAGCTTCATCGAGACCGCGATGCGGGCCGCCGAACACTCCGGCGCGGTGATGCGGCTGCGCGTGGCCTGGCGCTGGCTCGAGGTCGGCCTGATCGTGGGCGCGGTGCTGCTGGTGCAGCACTCCGCCGTGGCGGCCTACGGCGGGAAGCTGGCTGCGGCGCTGGGCGTGCTCGCGTTCTACGTGCTGTGGATGCGCCGGCACCTGCGCTTCGCGCCCGCGCTCGTCAACCTGCGGCAGACGCGCGAGGGTTTCGTCTACGGGATGCCGCTGGTCGGCAACGAGATCCTGTCGGTGGCGCGGCTGGCGCTGGACCGGCTGATGATCAAGCACCTGCTGACGGATTTCTCGGCCGTGGGCGTCTACAGCATCGGCGCGTCGCTCGCGGTGCAGGTCAACGTGCTGCTCAACATTTCGGTGTTCGAGACGCTGATGCCGATGGCCAACCGGGTCCACCAGACCGAAGGCGCCGCGGCGCTGCGCCAGCTGAAGGCGCGCTTCCTGCTGCCGATGACGCATGCCGCGGTGGCGATCGCCACGCTCCTGGGATGCTTCGGCAGCGACGTCATCATCGCCCTGAGCGGCAGCGCCAAGGCCGGCTCCGGCCCGGTGTTCGCGCTGCTGGGCGCGGTCTACGCGCTGCAGTGCGTGCTGCTCGTGGCCGGCTACGGGCTGCTGCTGGAGCGCCGCTCGCACAAGGTGATGTGGCTGATGGCGATGACCCTGGTCCTGAACCTCGTGCTCGGCTACGTGCTGATCCCGCGCTTCGGCGTCATGGGCGCGGTGTACGCGACCTCGGCCGGTTCGCTGGCCTACGCCGTCGGGCATTGCCTGTGGTTGCCGCGCGACATGCTGCAGCTGCCCGACCCGCGGGTGCTGGCCATCGCACTGGCGGTCGCCAGCGCCTGCGTCGCCGGCGCGTGGGCGGCCGGGCTGCTCGCGCTGCCGGCGGGCTGGACGCGCCTGCTCGCGGGCGGCAGCGCCATGGCGGTGGCGTACATGGCCGCGGCCTTGCTCATCGACCGCCGCCTCCGCGGGATGCTGGTGTCGCTGCTGTCGCCGGGCGCGCGCGCGCGCGGCACCACCGGCTGATCTGCACCATGCCCTATTACGTCCTGTCGCCACTGAGCTGGGCCATCGTGCTCGCGGTGGTGCTGGCGGTCGCCTGGAGGCGGCTGTCACGGGGCTGGCGGATCGCGGGCGTGGCGCTGGGCGCGGTGTTCTGGCTGCTGGCGGCGCCGCTCGGGGCCAACACCCTGCAATGGACGCTGGAATCGATGGCGGCGCGATCCGGCTATTGTGCCGGCGACGACGGCGCGCCGATCGTGCTGCTGTCGGGGGGCTTCGAGCGCGAGGCGGTGGACGTCGACGACTACGTCGCCTTCCGCTTCGAGACCTGGCGCCGCGTGCGCGCGGCCGTGGACACCTGGCACCGGAGCGGAGGCGGCGACCTGTGGATCGCGGGTGGCGGCCCCTACCGGGTCAAGGAGAGCGCGGTGCAGGCGAGGCTGGCGCGCGACTGGCGCGTGCCGGCGTCCTCGCTGCGCGTCGACACCGAGTCCGGCACGACGTGGGAGAGTGCGTTCGTGCTGCGCGGGGTGCTGCCGCAGCGGGTCCGCCTGGTGACCTCGCCGGCGCACCAGCCGCGGTCGCTGCTCGCGTTCCGCGCCGCCGGCTTCGACGCCTGCCTGGTGGACATCGGCTCCGATCGCGCGCGGTTCCACGGGCTGCTGTCGTTGTGGCCGCAGGTGTCGTCGCTGGAGAAGGCCGAACTCGCGATCTACGAACTGGTGGGGCTCGCCTGGTACAGGCTGCGCGAACTGCGCATGCCGGAAGCCGTGGAGGCGCCGGCGGCGACCCGCGCCGCCAGCAACCGCTCGTAGTGGCCCAGCAGGTCGCGGCCGATCGCGTCCCAGCCGTAGCGCTGCTCGGCCGCCTGGCGCGCCGCAGTCCCCAGGCGGGCGCGCAGCGCGCCATCCTCCAGCAGCGCCAGCACCGAGCCTGCGAAGCCGGCGGCGTCGTCGGCGTAGAGGGCGGCGTCGCCGGCCGCGAGGTCGATGCCCTCGCTGCCCACCGTGGTGGTGACGATGGCCTTGCCCAGCGCCATCGCCTCGAGCACCTTCAGCCGCGTACCGCTGCCGGCACGCAGGGGCACGACGTAGACCGCCGCGTCGTGCACGAGTGGCCGGAGGTCGGGCACGAAACCGGTGACCGTGACGCTGGCGGCCACCGCCTCGGGGACCTCCAGCCCGTCGGCCTTGCCGACGACGGTGAAGCGCACGTCGGGCCGCGCCGCCAGGATCCGTGGCAGCACCTCGCGCAGGAACCAGTGGACGCCATCGCGGTTCGGGAACCAGCCCATCTGTCCGACGAAGACGAGCGCAGGTGCCGTGCCGGCCGCCGACGTCGGTGCGGGCCGGTTGCCGTCGAGGTCCACGCCGTTCGGAACCACGACCACCTGGCCTGCGGGCGCCAGCGCGCGCAGCGTGCCGGCGTCGGCGTCGGAACAGGCGAGCACCAGGTCTGCCCGCCGGCATGCGGCCTGCTCGAAGGCGCGCAGCCGGGGCACCTGGTGGGCGATGAACATGCGTTCCAGGGTGCTGCGCAGGCGTCGCGGGGCCAGGGTGGCGGCGCGTGCCGCCAGCAATGCATGCTCGACGTTGTGCGCGTTGTAGACCACCGGCGTCGACGCCGGCACGAGGTCCGCATGGCGCATCAGCGGCAGCATGTCGACGTGCACGACGTCGGCTTGCGGCGCCAGCGCGGCGATGCGTGCGCGCAGCGTCGGACTGGCGTAGCGGGCGGCGACGAACGGGCGGCGTGCACCCAGGCTGCGGGCGGCGAGCAGGCCGGTGGTGGCCCTGCCTCCGGGGAGCGCGAAGACCTCGACGCCGGCGAACGCGGATCGCATCGCGGGGACCGCGTCGAGGTCGTCGTCGTCGCGCGCGAAACTCAGCAGCGTGACCTCGTGCCGCGTGGCCAGCGCGCGCAGCAGGTTCCAGGACCGCAACTGGTGCCCTTCGCGCGGCGGGAAGGGCAGCCGGCTGGTGAGGGCGAGCACCCGCGCCATCAGTGCCGCCTCCACAGGCGATCCGGCGCGACCGCCAGTGACGCCGGCAGCGACAGCAGGGCGGCAGCGTTGAGCATGAGGAAGGTGCAGCCGGCGGGCAGCAGCGGAACCCGCGCCGCAAGCCTGGGCAGCCACAAGCCGAGCGCGGCCAGCCCGTAGCCGGCGACCTGCGCGACCAGCGCCACGCGGTACAGCGGACCCGGGGCCTGCGCCGAGGCGGCCAGCGCCAGCAGGAGCGCCCACGGCACCAGGAGGCGCAGGAACTTGTGCGACCACCAGGCGAAGAACAGGGGGTTCGCGCCGGGCACGAGCAGCACCGGCAGGCGCGCCAGCAACTGCCAGTTTCCGGCGAGGGTGCGCAGCTTGCGCGCGAACTCCTCGCGGGCATCGGTGCTCGCGATGTCGTGGGCGACGGCATCGCGCGCCATCCAGACCCAGTGCCCGGCGAACGCGGCATGCAAGGGCAGCCACATGTCGTCGAGGATCGTGCCTGCCGGCATCGGCCGGTACAGCGCGCGACGCAGGGCGTGGACCGCACCGGTGACACCGTGCAGCCAGCGCAGCCTTGCCTCGTCGGCGCGCAGCCGCTTCTCCATCCGCCAGTACAGCCCGACGGCGCGGGGTGCGGAGCCGTCCGGCTCGTCGATGACCAGCTCGCCGCTGACCGCCCCGACCCGCGCGTCGGCGAAGGGCGCGACCAGGGCGCGGAGCGCGCCTGGCGCGTAGCGCTGGCGGACGTCGGTGAAGGCGACGAGGTCCGTGGCCACCATGGCCATCGCCGCGTTCAACGCCGCCGCCTTGCCGACGTTGTCGGCGAGCACCAGCACGGATACCCGGGAGTCGGCGTCGGCGGCGGCGCGCGCGGTGCCGTCGCGGCTGCCGTCGCTCACCACCAGCACGTGCAGCGCGCCGGCCGGGTAGTCCTGGGCCAGCACGTCGGCGATCCGCGCGCCGATGCGCGCCTCCTCGTCACGGGCGGCGATGACAACGGTGAGCGGTGGGCAGCCTTCGCCGGAGCGGGGCGACTGGCCAAGCTTCGACGCGAGCACCGCGGCGAGCAGCGGGTAGCCGGCGTACGCCCAGAACACCACAGCGACGCAGCCCCAGAAGAGCAGTGCCCAGGTCACAGCAGGCGCGCCCGCAGGCGCTCGTAGCCTGCGTTGCCCAGCACCTGCTTGGGCAGGCGGAGTGCGTAATGGCGTGCCCGTGCGAAGCGCGGTCGCCATCCCTGCCACAGCACCAGGGCACGGAACTCCGCCAGGCTGGTGCCGCGCCGGACCGCCAGGCGCTGCTGCCAGTCGTCGCCGACGGCGCGGTTGCATCCCGGGACCGAGCCGTAAAGGAAGCGATACCCCTGGGCGAGTGCGGCGCGGTACTCGCGGGCGGCACCGCGGCCGCCGGGCAACGCCAGCGACCGGATCGGCCGGCCTGCGACCTCCGCCAGCAGTGCCGCGCTTCCGCTCAACTCGGCATCCAGCGACGCGATGTCGAGGTCGTCCAGCATCGCGTGGCTCCGACCGTGGCCGCCGATGCCCATCCCGGCATCGGCGAGTGCGCGCACCTCGGCAGCCGTCAACATGCCGGGCTGGCCGATGAAGCCGGAGGTGATGAAGAACTCGGCGACCATCCCGCGCTCGAGCAGCAGCGGAAGCGCGACCTCGATGTTGGAGGCGTCGCCGTCGTCGAAGGTGACGAGCACCTGGCGGTCGCCGGGGGGCTGCCCCGGCAATACGGTGTGGAAACCGCCTTCCAGCAGCCAGTCGAGCTGGCGGGCGAACGCAACGGGATGGACGCTGTACACCGGATCGTAGCGACCCCGGGCCGCGGCGTCGGCATGGACGCCGTGGTACATGAGGACCGGCAGCCCCTGCGCGCGGCTCATGCCGCCCGCCGCGCGCGGAACCAGCCGAGCAGGCCACTGGTTTCGCTGAAGAACAGGGCCGGCGACAGCCGGCCGAAGGGCGTGCGGTAGCGCTGTTCGTGCACGTTGTAGCGCAGGATGCGGTAGGGGTCGACGCCGCGGCGGTTCACGCCCTCGATGGACGTGGCCGCGGTGCGGAAGCCTGCCGCGCGCACCAGCGCCACCTCGCGTTCGCCGAAGTCGCCGGCGTCGCCGTTGGGGTAGGCGAAGTGCGCTGGCGGCGCCGGCAGCCGCTGCGCCAGGTCGTCGTGCGACGAGGCGATCTCCGCATGGGCGGTGGCGCTGTCGGCGCGGGCCAGCAGGACGTGGTGGCGGGTGTGCGCACCGATGTCCACGCCGCTGGCCTCGAGGTGGCGGATCTCCTGCCAGTCGAGCATCTGGGTGCGGTCGTCCTGCGTCAGTCGCGGCATCGCCTGGTCGATGACCGACTCCACCCAGCGCAGCATCGCGGGCGCATCGAGTTGCTTCAGCCGCGGCGGAAGCTGGCGATACAGCCGTTGGCGGTCGAGGACGCTGGACAGGTCGTACTGCCCGAGCCCGAGCCCGCCGAGGTCGAGATGGTCGCGGGTGCGGCGTTCGACGGCGTGGTGGATGCGGTAGAGCCAGATGGGCTCGCCGCCGACGTGGCCGGTGGTTACGTAGACCACCGCCGGAATGCCCGCCATTGCGCCTTCCGCCAGCTGCAGGTTGTCGCGGTAGCCATCGTCGAAGGTGATGGCGTACCGCGTGCCCCGGTCGGTTGCCGACGCCAGCGCGTGCAGGCCCTCCTCGAGGCCGACCAGTGCCGCCCGGCTGCGCAGCCAGCCCAGCATCCTGGCGAAGCTCGCCGGCGCCATGCTCAGCGGCCACGGATCCGGATCGTCGCGCAGCCGGTGCAGCATCAGCACCACAAGCCCGGGCCCGCTCAGGCGCCGGTACAGCGCATCGAGCCCGGAGTAATGGGCGGCGATGGCGACCGTATGGCGCGCATGCGCGGCCAGGCGCTGCCGCACGCGGTCCATCATCGCGCGGCTCCTTCCGGCGGCAGGTGCCGGGCCTTCAGCACCAGTGCCACCAGGGCCCAGAAATAGGCGATGACCGGGTAGTAGGTGAAGCGGTCGCCGAACAGGTTGCCGCACACGAGGCCCATCCAGGCGCCGACGAGCCCGAGCGCGAGGCCGTAGCGCCAGGTGCCGCTCGCGGCGCGGCCAACCTCGCGGCGGGCGGTGCCCAGGACCGAAAACAGCAGGCCGAGCAGGATCACGAAGCCGATCGCGCCGCCCTCCGACAGCGTGCGCAGGTAGACGTTGTGGGTATCCATCCGGTGCGGGTTGATCTCGGGGTGGCGGAAGGACTGGAACCCGGTGCCGACCACCGGGTGCGAGAGGAAGTTGTTCCAGGCGATCGACCAGAACTCGAACCGCAGCTCCGTGCTCTCGTCGCGCTCGCCTTCGTCGACCGTGGTGGAGTCGAAGCGCTGCACCACCGAACTCGGCAGCAGTGCGGGGGCGAACGCCGCCACGAGCATCAGCGGCAGCATCAGCTTCCAGCGCCCGCGCCACGCCAGCACGATGGTGACCAGCGCCAGCAGCACGGCGACGTAGGCGGTGCGCGAGTAGGCGTACATGACCCCGAGCACCATGCACGCGATGCCGCCGCCGAGCATGATCCGCCAACGGAGCGACAGCCGCGTCGCGACCAGCAGGCCGAACAGCATCGCCATCACGGTGACGCAGAAGGCCGCGAACTCGTTCGCGCCAAGGAGCGCGAAGGTGCCCTTGATGCGCAGGTCGTCGGAGTAGTTCCAGCTCGCCACGCTCACGTGCTGCACCCACGTCACCTTGGCGATGTAGGGCAACGGCATCAGCATCGCCAGCACCACGCGCCGGACACCGGTCCAGTCGCTGACGCTCATCTGCACCAGGTAGAGCACCGACAGCCCGATGAGGTGGTCCTTGAGCGCGTTGAAGTGGGATTCGGTGTTGCTCACGTACTGGTAGCTCACCAGCAGCGAGACCACGGCATACAGCGCGTAGGCGACCACCCACCGGTTCACCGGTTCGTTGGCCGCCAGCCGCCCGCGCTGCATCCAGGCCCCGAGCAGCGACAACCCGAAGCCGATGTTGAGGAAGTTCAGGCCGCCGCCGAGGTTGGGGAGATAGGCGGTGTGGACGTTCTGCAGCGGCAGCAGGAAGAGGAAGGCGTAGAGCGCCCAGTTGTTGGGCGTGCGCGTCCGGCCGGCCGCCGCCGCGCCCGGTGCGGCCGCGCCCGTGGCGTCCGCGCCCGCGACGGCAGCACCGCCCGCGCCCAGGCGGAAGGCGCGGGCCGCGAGCGGGAAGCGGCGCCGCGGGTCCACGCCCGGACCACCACGGGGGTCAGGCCGACCGGCGCGCATGGTGCTGCTCCTGCATGGCGTGGTAGAGGTCCAGGTAGCCCAGCGCCATGGTGTCGCTGGAGTGCCGGGCGCGCACGTAGGCAGCGCCCGCGGCATCGCGCCTGAATGGTCGCGACAGCGCTCCGAGGAGCGCGACGCGCAGTGCCGCGAGGTCGCCGGGAGGCAGCACGTGGCCATGCACGGTCCCTGCCAGCAGCCTGGGCACGTCGCCGACAGCACTCGCGACCACCGGTACGCCGTTCGCGAGCGCCTCCAGCACGACCAGGGGCATGCCTTCGCTCAGCGACGGCAGGACCAGGACGTCGACCAACGGCCACAGTGCGTCGACGTCGTGCCTGACGCCTGCGAACGCCACCCGGCCCGCGAGTGGCGGCGCGGCGGCGATCGCCTCCAGCGCGGGGCGTTCGGGGCCATCGCCCACGACCAGCAGGCAGGCACGGGGATCGGCCGCGGCCACGGCCTGGAAGGCTTCCAGCAACTGGCCGATGTTCTTTTCCCGCGAGAGCCGGCCCACCGCGGCGAACACCTTGCCCGCCACGGGCAGCCCCAGTTCCGCGCGGAGTCCCGGGTGCGGCGCCTCCGGGGCGGCCGCGGCGATCTCGATGCCGTTGTCGATGCGGTGGACCCGGGTGGCGTCGACGCCGGCCCCGAGCAGGCGGCGGCGCTGCACGTCGGACACCGCGACGAGCGCATCGAAGCGCCGCAGCAGGGCCAGTTCCAGCGAGTTGTACAGCCGCAGCGTCGACGTGGCCTCCACCCAGCCGTGCAGGGTCGCCACCAGGCGCACCGGCCGGCGGCGCGTGGCGAGCCAGCCATAGAACGCGCTCTTGTAGTCGTGCACGTGGAGGATGGCCGCGCCACGCACATCGAGCTCGGCCTGCAGTGCCGCCACCGTTCGCATGTCGATGCGGCCGCGGCAGGGCAGCAGGCTGGCGTCGTGGCCACCGGCCACCGCCGCATCGTGCAGCGGCTGTGCCTGCAGCAGGTAGTTCCGGATCGAGAGCACCGCGCTGCGGGTGCCGCGACGCACCAGGCCGCGGTCGAGCGCCAGGATCATGCGGTCCGCGCCGTAGAGCCCGGCACTCGAGCGCAGCTGCAGCACCGCCGGAGCAGTGGACGTGGCGGGCAACGGGTTCGCCGGGAGGCTCATGCGTCCGCCAGCAGCCGCTGGTAGGCATGGTCGTAGGCGTCCACCATCGCCGACACCGAGAACATGCGTTCGATGCGCGCGCGCGCGGCGTTGCCCATGCGACGGCGACCTTCGGCGTCCGCGGCGACGGCGACCAGGGCGGCGGCGAGCGCGTCCGGCTGCCGCGCAGGCACCAGGCTCCCGCTGATGCCGTGCTCGACCAGCGCCGGATTGCCGCCGACGGCGGTCGCGACCACGGGCAGCCCGCAGGCCATCATCTCCAGCACCGCGTTGGACATGCCTTCGGTCGAGGACGCCAGCACGCCGGCATCGAATGCCGGCAGGAGCGTCTCCACGTCCAGGCGCAGGCCGAGGAGGGTGACCGCGCCCGCCACATCCGGCGCCTGCATCCGCGCTTCCACGTCCGCCTGTGCCGGCCCGTCGCCGACGAGGAACAGCCGTGCCCGCGGCAGGCGCTGGCGGACCTGCGCGAATGCATCGAGGAGGTCGCCGTGGCACTTGGCCCAGGACAGGCGGGCGAGGCAGCAGAACGCGACGCTGTCGTCGTCGAGTCCCAGGCTCTTCCTCACCGCCTGCCTGTGCGCATCGTCGAACGGCCGGAAGCGCGCGGCGTCGACGCCATTGGGGATCCACAGCATGCCGCGCGGGTCGAGCGCCTCGGTGCGGGCGAGGCCGGCGAGGATCGGCTGCGACGGGGCGATGACCGCGTCGAATCGGTGGTTGAGGAAGCGGAAGAGCCACTTGAGCCGCGGGCTCTTGTTGAAGCCCATGTCGCGCCGGCACGACAGGTGGAGCGTGCCCGGGGCGCGCGGCAGGAGCGCGTTGAACAGGTCCGACTTCTCGTGCTGGGACTGCACGATGTCGTAGTGCCCCGAGCGAACCCTGTCGCGAAGCGTCATGAAGGCGCGGCGGCCGGCGCGGCCGTAGACGGCGCCGACCGGCATGTCGACCAGTTCCAGGTGGTCGGCGTCCAACACCATGCGCTTGCCGCTGTAGTCGCCCTGGATGAACTGCACGACGGTGATCCGGTACCGCTCGCGCGGCAGGCCTGCCACGAGGTTGCGCAGGAACCGCTCGCTCCCGCCGGCAACGGAGATCGACGTGTCGGTGAGCAGCAGCAACCGCACCGGCCGCGGCGCGGCGCCCCGGCCCACGGCGGCGCCGGGCGTGGGCGCGCCGCCCGGCGCGGCGCCGAACGCCGGCAGCGCCTCAGCGGCGATACGTGAAGCTGATGGCGGCGGCATTCTCGTCATAATCCTGTCCGGCTTCGGAGCTGTCGCGCTGGCGCCTCAGCAGGTCGATGCGTGCGCTCCAGTTCCGGGTGAACTCGTGCGCCAAGGCCACCCCCAGCGTCGACTCCTCGTCCTCCCGCGCCAGGTCCCCGTAGTCGCGGCTGTCGATGGCGCCCAGGAGCGACAGCCGCGTGCGCGGCAGCACCCGGTAGCCGACCTCGAAGCCGCCGCCGTGGCTGTCCTGGTCGGAGTCGGCAGCGACGGCATCGACGTAGTTGACGCGCTGGAAGTAGCCGCCCACCCGAAGGTCGAAGCGCTCGCCGTCATAGCGGTAGCCGGCGTCGGCGCGTCGTTGCCTGTACACGTCGGGGCCGATCGGGACCTGCGGGTTGCCGGCACCGGCGTCGAGGACCACGAGGTCCTGCGCGGCATCGATGAACTGGTAGCCGACGCCGGCATCGAGGGTGCTTCGCGGCGACAGCCTCCAGGTGAGGCGCCCGCGGAAGAGCGGGTCGGTGTGGTTGTCGGGGCGGCCCTCGAGCTCGAGGCGGGAGTACCCCGCTTCGATGGAGACGTCGAACTGCCGGAGCTCGGCGCCGTAGCTCACGTAGCCGTCGTAGCGCGTGTAGTCGGTGCCCGGCAGCGGGATGTCGTAGTCCACCCGGGTGGCCTCGGCATTGATGCCGATGCGGCGGGTGCGGCTGAGCTCGCGCAGGCCGCGGAGGGCGACGGTGTAGCGGTCGCTGTCGAACGCGTCGTTCTCCTCGGCACGGCTGTTGCCGTAGCGCAGGTCCACCTGCGCCCGCGTGGCATCGCCCAGGCGCGCGAACAGCGTGGGCCCGGCGATGAACATGTTCGCCTGCTGCTCGTTGCCGGGGCTGAAGGCGGCAAGCGTGTCGATGGGCTGCCGGCTGAGGTAGTCCTCGACCACGAACTCGAGGCGCTCCTGGATGAGCGTCCAGCCGGCCTGCGCCGAGAGTGCGCCGCGGAAGCCGTCGTCGAAGCTGCCGTCGACGTAGTGCAGGTACTGGAGGTTGCCACGCGCGTCGAGCCGGAACGTCGAGCCGGCCTGGGACGCCGAGAAGCGAAGGCCCGGCGAGACCACGGTCTCCTCGACCGGTGCCGCGTCCGAGAGGCCGATGTTGTCGCTGCGCAGCACCGACAGGCCGAGGTCGTAGTCCAGCCGGACCGCCGACGCGCTGCCGGGCAGCGCGGATGCGACGACGACGGCGGCGGTGGCGAGGGCGAGGGCGCTTTTCCTCGCGATCGTGGCCCCGCGTGCCTCGGGCCGGGCGGCGGGGACGGGGCTGCGCGGGTCGGGCACGGTCACACGCCCTGGTTGAACACGACACCGGCGAACTTCGCGGGGTCGAAACTGGACGCGGCATTGGCGATGGCGGCGGGGGTGTCGCGGCCATAGCCGGCGACCAGCACCACGACGTCGGCGAGGTCGGCGAGGATGCGCGCGTCGGGGGATCCGAGCACCGGCGGGCCATCCAGCACCACGTAGCGGTCGGTGTAGCGGCTGCGCAGGGAGTCGAGCAGCAGCCGCATGCGGAACGAGGAGAAGTACTCGGCGCCGGTCTCGCGCGAGGTGCCGGCGGGCAGCAGCCGCAGGCGGGGCACGCCCGTGTCGTAGAGCACGTCGCCGACGTCGGCGTCGGCGCTCTCCAGGTAGTCGATCAGGCCGCCGGCGGCGCTGGTGTCGATGCGCATGATCCCATGCTGCGTGGGATGCCTGAAATCGCAGTCCACCAGCAGCGCGCTGCGGGAGTCGTCGAAGGCGAGGGCGGCGGCGAGGTTGCGGGCGACGAAGCTGCCGCCGCAGCCGGCGCTCACCGGGGCCACCAGGGTCACGAAGTTGTCGTCGGCCATCGCCAGCAGCCGCGTCCGCAGCTCGCGGAAGGCATCGACCTCCGGCCGCGCGACATCGGTGCGGTGGATGATGGCGCGGTCCTGCAGCTGCGCAGGCGTCAGCGCGTGGTCGCCGGACATGCGCGCGATCGAGCGGCTGGCGCTGCTGCGCTGCCCGAGGCCGTCGGGGAGCGGTGGCTGGATCGACATGTTGTTCATGACACCTGCAGGGTCTTGAGGGTGAATGCGAGCCCGTACACGGTGGGTACCGACAGGACCAGCAACACGGCGCCGGCGGTGCGCCGCAGCCACTTGCGGCGCCGGGCGGGGGTCGCGTAGGGCGGGATGTTGCCGATCACCGGCAGGCCCGCGTTGCGTTCGATCTGCAGCGGCGCGCGCACGCGGGGATCGAGCTTGACCACGGCGAACAGCAGCAGCAGGGGAGTGGCGAAGGCGGCGCCCAGGCCAGCCCCGGCGGCGTGCATCAGGCGCAGTCCGGTCGCGCGCAGCGGCACGCTCGCCGGCTCCTGGATGCGGAAGCTGAGGCCGCGCTGCTCGGCGTCGAGGTTCATCGAGACGCGTGCGTTCTCGCGCCGCCTGAGCAGGTCCTGGTAGAGGTCGCGGTTGACCTCGTAGTCCCGGGTCAGTTCCGCCAGGTTGCTTTCCGACGCCGCGATGCGCCGGCTGCGGTCGAACTCGCTGGCCAGCAGCGATTCGCCGGTGGTGATCCGCGACGCCACCGCGGCGCTGCGGCTGCGCGCGGCGGAGAGGCGGCTGCGGAGCTCGGCATACAGCGGGTTCGAGGTGGCCGCGCCACCGGCATCGTCGCCGGCGGTGCCGGCAAGCTGGCGCTGCTGCTCGCGCTCGATTTCCGCCTCGAGGTCGCGCATCTGGTGCTGGATGCGCACCACGTCCGGGTGCTGCTCGGTGTAGCTCAGCAACAGCCGGTCGCGCTCGGCCTGGAGTTCGATGATCCGCGTGCGCACCTGCGACTCGCGCGTCTGTGCGACGGTGACCGCGCTCTCGCCGTTGAGCTGGGCCTGGAGCGCGGTTTCCTGCGCACGCGAGTCGATGAGGTCCAGCCTGGCCGACTCGATCTGCCGGCGCAGTTCGCCGATGCGCGCGTTGACGTCGGCCTCGATCCCCGGTCGTGCGTCCGGGTTGGCGTTGCGGTAGGCCTCGAGGTTGGCCTCCGCCTCGGTCAGCTTGGCGTGGTACTGCTCCACCTGCGAGTTGATGAACCCGTAGGCCTCGCGGCTTTCCTGCTCCTTGGTCGACAGGCTCTCGCTGATCACCATCTCGGCGAAGCGCTCGGTGACGCGGAACGCGCGCTGCGGGTCGCTGTCGACGTAGCGCACCTGGATGAGGTTCTCGCGCGGGTTGGTGATCTGGGTGCGGCCGGCGACCTGCTCGATCAGGCGGTCCTGCTCGATCGGGCTCATCGGCTCGTCCAGCCAGCCGCCGGCGCGCAGCACCTCCGCCATCACCTTCTGGCTGAACGCGACCTCCTTGGCGATGGTGGCGCGGTGGGCGACGCCGGTGGGGACGGCGCGGCCCTCCATCAGCGGGGTGATGATGTTGCTCTGTTCGACCAGGATGCTCGTCGACGAGGCGTATTTCTTCGGCAGCATCACGCCGACGACAAGGGCGGCCAGGGCGATGGCCGCGAACAGCCCCGCATAGCCGAGTGCATGGCGCGACAGTTCCTGGCGCACCACCGGCACCAGCGCCAGCGCCGCATCCGAGGCGCCACCCTCCGGCGCGCGCCACTCGCCAGCCGGCTGGTTCACAGCGTGCGCTCCGGCACCGTGATGACGTCGCCGGGCGCCACGGTGTAGTTGGTGGACAGGTCGCCGCGGTCGAGGATGCGATCCAGGCGCACGGCGTGGCTGCGCGTGCCGGCGTCCGAGCGGCGATGCAGGTCGGAACGGTCCGGGGCCGCGAACTCCGTCAGCCCGCCGGCAGCGAGGACCGCGTCGAGCACCGTCATGCCCTGGCGGAAGGGGATCGACACCGGTTGCCGCACCGCGCCGGTGACGCGGACGCGCGACAGGTACTCGTGGCTGCGCAGGTCGGTCAGGATCACCGCGACCTGCGGGTCGCGGACGTAGGTCGCCAGCTTCGACTGGATGTCCAGGCCCACGTCCGACGGTGCCTTGCCGGCTGCCATGACGTCACCGACCAGCGGCACCGAGATCTTGCCGTCCGGGCGCACCGGCACCGTGATGCCGAGTTCCGGGTTGCGCCACACCGTGACCTGGACGATGTCGTCGACACCGATCAGGTAGTCGGCGACCCCGGTCTGGGCCGGCGCCGCGGGCGGCGCGGCAGTGGATCCACCGCCACTGGCGCAGGCGGCGAGCAGGGTGGTCAGCAGGAGGGCGAAGGCGAGATGGACTGGACGCATGGCATGGTTCCCCGTGTTCCCCCATAGGAACGGCAAGCGGCGCGATCCGAGGCCACGCACGCGCCATGGCGCACGGCGCTTGCCGGATCGGCGGCGAGGCGGCGTAATGCAGTCCTGTCGACCCGCTGGAAATCCCGAATGCACGTTCTCGTCTGCGGCGGCGCCGGCTACATCGGCAGCCATGCCTGCGTCGCGCTCGCCGCGCGCGGGCATTCGCTGGTGGTGGCCGACAGTTTCGTCAACAGCTCGCGCCGGGTGCCCGCGCGCGTCCAGGCGATCATTGGGGCGCCCCTCGACGTGCGCGAGGTCGACCTCCGCGATCGCGACGCGACCTTCGCCCTGTTGGCGTCGGACCGCTTCGACGCCGTGGTCCACTTCGCGGCCCTGAAGGCGGTCGGCGAGTCCTGCGACCGGCCGCTCGACTATTTCGAGAACAACATCTCGGGGACGATCCACCTGCTGCAGGCGATGCGCGCGCACGGCGTCGCGCGGCTGGTGTTCAGTTCGTCGGCCACCGTGTACGGCGATCCCGACAGCGTGCCGGTGCGCGAGGACGCGCCGCTGCGGGTCACCAATCCCTACGGCCGCACCAAGCTGGTCATGGAGGAGCTGATCGCCGACCTGTGCCGGTACGACGCCGGGTTCCGCGCGGCGAACCTGCGCTATTTCAACCCGGTCGGCGCGCACGTCTCCGGCACCCTCGGCGAAGACCCCGGTGGCATCCCCAACAACCTGATGCCCTACATCTGCCAGGTCGCGGTGGGCCGGCGCCCTCGACTCAGCGTCTTCGGCGGCGACTGGCCGACACCCGACGGCACCGGCGTGCGCGACTACATCCACGTCGTGGACCTGGCACGCGCCCATGCCGATGCGCTCGACTACCTGGTGTCCGCCGACCGCAGCATCACCGTCAATCTCGGCACCGGGCGGGGGATTTCGGTGCTGGAACTGGTGCGTGCCTTCGAACGCGCATCGGGCCGCGAGGTGCCGCTGGAGGTCGTGGCGCGGCGTCCGGGCGACGTGGCGGAGGTCTATGCCGATCCGACGCTTGCGGGGGAGCTGCTCGGCTGGCACGCGGAGCACGACGTCGACGCGATGTGCCGCGACGCCTGGCGCTGGCAGTCGATGAATCCCGAAGGCTACGGCGGCCCGGTCAGCGGCTGAGCCACGCGGCGACCGCCGCGGGCGCCTTCATCCATGCGAAGTGGTCGGCGGGGACCCCGAGGCTCGCCGCATCCAGCACCACCGTGGCCGTATCGGCCGCCGGCATCTTCGACAGCAGGAAGCGCAGGGATGACGGGGGCGCCATCCAGTCCTGCGCGAGGGCGACCGCGCGGACGCGACCGCGGACATGCGCGAGCCCCTGTTCGATGTCGGCCTCGATGCCGGCAGCGGCGTAGCGGCCGCTGGTGGCCGTGCGCGCCCAGTCCCGGATGAGGCCTGCGGCCTCGTTGCCGCCGAAGCCGATGCGCCTGCCGGGAAGGACACCGTTGTGGGCGGCGAGCCAGGCGATGAAGCGGTACGCCAGCGGCAGCAGGGGCCGGTATGGCCACGGGAACGCGCGCCAGTAGGGTGAGCCGCTGCCGACAATCCAGGCGCCCTCCGCGGTCCCCGGCGACAGCGCGAGCCGGCAGCATGCGAGCTGGCCGCCCAGGCTGTGGCCACCCAGCACGCGTGGCAGGGCGGGCAGGGCGGCCGACACCGCGGCCTCGCTGGCCGGGATGTCGTCGAGCAGCAGCGCGCGATAGCCCCAGTCGACGCCTCCGCCGGCGCGCAGGCTGCTGCTGCCATTGCCCCGCCACTCGTGCACGAACACCGCCGTGCCCGTGGCGGCGAACGCGTCCGCCAGCGGCAGGTAATGGCGCGCGGCGACCCCGAGTGCCGGCAACCACAGCAGCGCACGCCGCGGCCGCGCCGGGATGCGCGCGGGCAGCTCGAACCGGTGGCCGTCGGTCGCCTCCACGTGCAGGACCTCATGCGCGACGTGCTCGTGCGGCACCTGTCCGGCAGCGCGGGCGTCATCCGCGCTCATGGCGCGACGCCGGCGCCGAAATGGTCGAGCACGACGACCTGGCTGCGCCCGGGGCGATGGCCGCCGGCCAGGGCGCGCCGTACGTAGGCGATGCCCGCGGCGCAGGCCGCGCCGGGGTCGAGCCCGAGGCAGAGATTGGCGGCGATTGCAGACGCCAGCGTGCAGCCGGTGCCGTGGCCGTCGAGGTCGAGGCGCGGCTGTCGGGTGTGCGTGCGGCCCGAGGCGTCGGCGAAGCGGTCGACGACGGCATCGCCCTCGTCGAGGTGGCCGCCTTTCAGCAGCACCGCGCGCGGTCCCATCGCACGCAGGGCGGCGAGCGCGGCATCGGCGGCCGCGCCGTCGGTGATCCGCGTGCCGAGCAGCAGCTCGGCTTCCGGCGTGTTCGGGGTGAGCACCGTGGCCAGCGGCAGCAGCCGCGTGCGCAGGGCATCCAGTGCGTCGTCGGCCAGCAGCCGTGCGCCGGAGGTGGCCACCATCACCGGGTCGACCACGACATATGCCGGCCGGTGCGCCTCGATGGCGTCGGCGACGGTGGCGATCACCTCCGCCGTGGCCAGCATCCCGAGCTTGACCGCGCCAACCCGGAAGTCGTCGAAACAGGCATCGATCTGCGCGCGCAGGAACGCCACCGGCGGCACGTGCACCGCGGTCACGCCGCGGGTGTGCTGCGCCGTGAGCGCGGTGATCGCCGACAGCCCGTGGACGCGATGGGCGGCGAAGGTCTTGAGGTCGGCCTGGATGCCGGCACCGCCGCCGGAATCGGAGCCGGCGATGGTCAATGCGCAGAGCGGCCTGGTCATGTGGGGGCTGGGTTCCGGTCGTTGTGACGAAGCATACGGTGGCGCATGCCGCGGTGCGGCACGCGGCCGCCCGGGCGGAGAGACAGGCGTATGATATTGGTAAATTGATGTCTCAAACATGATCCCGGCATGGCCCGGGACGGAGCGGACGATGATCACCGCCGCACAGATGCGGGCCGCACGGGCCCTGCTCGGGATCGACCAGCGCACCCTGGCGCGATTGTCCGGGGTATCGCTGCCGACCATCCAGAGGATGGAGGCGAGCAGTGGCGGCAACGTGCGCGGGATCGTCGACTCGCTCACCAAGGTGGTGGCGGCCATCGAGGACGCGGGGGTCGAACTCATCGGCGACAACGCGGCCAGCACCGGCGGCGGGCGCGGCGTGCGCCTGAAGACGGGCAGCGCACCGTGATCGCGCTGCGCGAAGCCGCGCGCGCCGGCCTGTTCCGGCGCGACAACTGGTTACCCAACATCGTCGCCGGCATGGTGGTGGGCGTGGTGGCGCTGCCACTGGCCATGGCTTTCGCCATCGCCTCCGGCGTCAAGCCGGAACAGGGCCTGTACACCGCCATCATCGCCGGCATCGCGGTGTCGCTGTTCGGCGGCTCCCGGGTGCAGATCGCGGGGCCGACAGGCGCCTTCATCGTCATCCTTGCGGGCGTGGTGGCGCAGTTCGGCATCGAAGGACTGCTGCTGGCCACGCTGATGGCGGGCGTGATCCTGGTGGTGATGGGGCTGGTGCGCCTGGGCGCGGTCATCCGATTTATCCCGGACCCGGTCATCGTCGGGTTCACCGCGGGCATCGCCGTGATCATCTGGGTCGGACAGTGGCGCTACTTCTTCGGCCTGCCGGAGCCCGCGGGCGGTCCGTTCTACGTCGAGGCCTGGCAGCTCCTGCGTTCGCTGCCGCGCCTGGACCCGGCGACCACGCTGCTGGCGCTGGCGAGCCTCTCGCTCGCGCTCTGGGGCCCGCGCGTCCCGGGCCTGGCGCGCGTGCCGGGGCCGTTGCTGGCGATGGTGGCGGCGACGGTGGCGGTGGTGGTGCTCGACCTGCCGGGCGTCGCCACCATCGAGTCGACCTTCGGGGCCATCCCGCGCGCGCTGCCGGGCCTGCAGATGCCGGAGCTGGGCTTCGACCGCATGCTGTTGCTGCTGCCCTCGGCGTTCACCATCGCCATGCTGGGCGCGATCGAGTCGCTGCTCTCGGCGGTGGTCGCCGATGGCATGGCCGACACCCGCCACGACTCGAACCAGGAACTGATCGGCCAGGGCATCGCCAACATCCTGACGCCGCTGTTCGGCGGCATCGCGGCCACCGGCGCCATCGCGCGCACCGCCACCAACATCCGCAACGGCGGCAATTCGCCGCTGGCAGGCGTGGTCCACGCGGTGACGCTGCTGCTGGTCCTGCTCGTCGTGGCGCCCTACGCCGGCCGCGTGCCGCTCAGTGCCCTGGCCGCGATCCTGTTCGTGGTGGCCTGGAACATGGCCGAGGGCCGGCGCTTCCTGCGCATGGCGCGGCAGGCGCCGCGCGCCGATGTCGCGATCCTGCTCATCACCTTCGCGCTGACCATCCTCACCGACCTGGTGGTGGCGGTGAACATCGGCGTGATCCTGGCGATGTTCCAGTTCATGCGCCGGATGAGCGCCTCGGTGGAAGTGGTGGAACACGGCCACGCCAGCCTGCGCGAGGAACTGGACGAGGCGGGGCTGGACGGCCTGCCGGATGGCATGGTCGTCTACGCGATCGAAGGGCCGTTCTTCTTCGGCTCGGTGGATTCCCTGGAGCGGGCGCTGTCGTGGACGCGCGACCAGCCCCGCCACGTCGTGCTGCGCCTGGAGCGGGTTCCGTTCATGGATGCGACGGGACTCAAGCGCCTGGAGTCGACCATCGCCGGCCTGCGCAAGCGCGGCGTGCAGGTGCTGCTCACCGGCGCCAACCTCGGCGTGCTGCGCAAGCTGGTGCGGGCCGACATCGTCCGCCGCGACGATTCCGGATACTTCAGGGATGTCGCGACCGCCCTGCGCCACGTCGCGGGTGGGCGCGCAGGGGACGCGGATCCCACGCCCGGCTGAGGCCCGGCGAGGGCCTTCCCTGCGGGAGCGCGCGCAGCCCCGCCATGCGCGCGCACGCTGCCCGGTGCCGCGCTACAGCACTTCGGAGGCGTAATCCGCCAGCCGCGAGCGCTCGCCGCGGCGAAGCGTGATGTGCGCGCTGTGCGCCCAGGCCTTGAACCGGTCGACGGCATAGGTGAGGCCGGACGTGGTCTCGGTGAGGTAGGGCGTATCGATCTGCTCGACGTTACCCAGGCAGACGATCTTGGTGCCGGGGCCGGCACGCGTCACCAGCGTCTTCATCTGCTTCGGCGTGAGGTTCTGGGCCTCGTCCAGGATCAGCCAGCGGTCGAGCAGGGTGCGGCCGCGCATGAAGTTCATCGAACGGATCTTGATCCGCGAGGCCAGCAGGTCGTTGGTCGCCGCCCGGCCCCAGCTGCCGCCTTCCTTGTTGTGCGGCATCAGCACCTCGAGGTTGTCGGTGAGTGCGCCCATCCACGGCGTCATCTTCTCCTCCTCGGTGCCGGGCAGGAAGCCGATGTCCTCGCCGACGCTGATGGTCGCGCGGGTCATGATGATCTCGCGGTAGCGCTGCTGGTCGAGCGTCTGCGCAAGCCCGGCCGCCAGCGCGAGCAGCGTCTTGCCGGTGCCGGCGGTGCCGAGCAGGGTGACGAAGTCGATTTCCGGGTCCATCAGCGCGTTGAGCGCGAAGTTCTGCTCGCGGTTGCGCGCGGTGATGCCCCACACGGCGTGCTGGCTGCTGCGGTAGTCGTCGACGATCTGCAGCGTGGCGCGCCCGTCCTCCACGCGCACCACCCGCATCTCGGCGTCCTCGTCGCCCGGCAGGTAGACGTACTGGTTGGGGTGCCAGGCCTCGTCCTCGGCGCAGGCCACCTGGTAGTAGGTGCGTCCCTTCTCGGTCCAGGACTTCAGGTCCTTGCCGTGGCGCTGCCAGAAATCCTCGCGCAGCGCCGTGGCGCCGGTGTAGAGCAGGCTGAAGTCGTCGAGCGCGCGGTCGTTCTCGTAATCCTCGGAAGTGATGCCGGCGATCGCCGCCTTGATGCGCAGGTTGATGTCCTTGGACACGAACACCACCGGCATCGGCGGATGCGCCTGCTCCAGTGCCAGGATGGAGGCGATGATGTCGTTGTCGGGCTTGTCGTCGGCGCGCTTGCGCAGCTCCAGTGCCCCGGTCTGGAAGCGCAGCAGGCCGATGCTGTCGGCGGTGCGCAGCTGCAGGCCGCTCGGGCGCTGCAGGCGCAGGCCCGACGCGAGCTTGTCCGGGCCCTGCTCCTCGATCAGCTCGTTGATGAAGCGGCTGACCTGGCGCGCGTTGCGGCTCGCTTCCGACATGCCCTTCTTGCCGTTGTCGAGCTCCTCGATCACCTGCATCGGCAGGAACACGTCGTGCTCCTCGAACTTGAACAGCGCCGTCGGGTCGTGCATCAGCACGTTGGTGTCGAGCACGTAGAGGCGCTTGCCTTTGGTCATCGCGGAGTCCTGTGCGGATCGGGCAGGAGGGAGTCGCCCGGCGCCGATGCGGCGGGCCGGGGGCAGGTCGGGAACGGGGTATCGCGGACGCCGCCGCGGCACGCTGCGCCGCGCGGGGCGGGGCATCGTCGTGCTTCGCGGCGCAGGGGCCTCACGCGGACTGCAGCGTCCGCAGCGTGTCGAGGACGGCGGTGGCGTGGCCGGGGACCCGCACCTTGCGCCACGCGGCGGCGACGTGCCCTTCCGGGTCCACCAGGAAGGTGCTGCGCTCGATGCCCATCACCTTGCGCCCGTACATGTTCTTCTCGTGGATCACGTCGAACGCCCGGCACAGGGCCTCGTCGCCGTCGCTCGCCAGGGGAAATGCGAGCCCCTGCTTCGCGCGGAAGGTGTCGTGCGAACGCACCGAATCCCGCGACACGCCCAGGACGTCGGCGCCCAGGGCGGCGAATTCCGGCAGCAGCGCGTTGAAGTCGAGGCCTTCGGTGGTGCAGCCGGGGGTCGAGTCCTTCGGGTAGAAGTACAGCACCAGCCAGCGGCCACGGAAATCGGCGAGCGTGGCGGTGGACCCGCCGGACAGCGCGAGCGGCAGCGCGAGCGTGGACGGGGGGAGCGCCGTGCCGGGTTCGACCATGGTCAGAACTTCATCGGATCCATGATCGCGTCGAGGTTCAGGTGGTCGCAGAACTCGAGGAAGTCGTCGCGCAGCGCGGCGATGTGCATGCTCGAGGGCACGCCTATGGTCACCTGCGCGGAGAACATGTCGGCGCCGGTCTGCATCGCGCGGTAGCGCGAGCAGTGCAGGCTCTCGATGGTGATGCCCTGGCGGTCGAAGAAGTCGGCGAGCTGGAACAGGATGCCCGGCTTGTCCGCGGCCACCACCTCGACCACGTAGGGCAGCAGGCTGGACTGGATCGGCTTGGGCCCCGTGCGGTACCACACCAGCTTCAGGCCCTCCTCGCGCTCCAGGCGCGTGAGCATGGCTTCGAGCTTGGCCACCGAATCCCAGGACCCGGTCGCGAGCGCCGTCACCGAGACGTCCCGGCCGACCGTGGACAGGCGGGTGTCGACAAGGTTGCAGCCGCTGTCGGCGATGCGACGGGACACCGCCAGCAGGGGCGATTCCGGATGCGTCGTATAGGCGTTGATCAGCAGGTGGTTCTCGTTCGGCGCAGGCCGGGCGGCGGTGTCGGTTTCGGTCAAGGCAGCGTCCGCGGCGAGAAGGTGTTCCAGCAGGGTGCCAGGAGGATGTATCTGAATGGCCTCCGGACCTGGTCCCGGGGCTGCAGCCAGCATACTTGCCCGTGCTTCGAGGCCGCAAGTAAGATCGACGCCCGCTTTCCCTCCCCGCCGGATGCCGCGCAGTGCGCGCGCAGGGCTCCGGCACCCGCCCAGGAACCCGCCTGTTGCATCTTTCCGGCAGCATCACTGCGCTCGCGAGCCCGTTCTCCACGACGGGCGAGCTCGATCTCGACGCGTGGCGGCGCTTGCTGCAGCTCCAGCTCGATGGCGGCACCCAGGGCATCGTGGTCGCGGGATCGACGGGCGAGGCCGCGGCCCTGCTCGAGGTGGAATTCGATGCCCTGCTGCGCACGGCCGTCGGTGCCGTTGCCGGCCGCATCCCGGTGCTCGCCGGCACCGGCCTGTCGAACACCGCCAAGACCATCGAGCAGACGCGGCGCGCGGCGGCACTCGGCGCCGACGCCGCGCTCGTGGTCACGCCGCCGTACGTGCGCCCCACGCAGGCCGGCCTCGCCGCGCACTATCGCGCCATCGCCGACGATGGCGCGCTTCCGCTGGTGCTCTACAACGTCCCCGGGCGCACCGGCTGCGACCTGCTGCCGGAGACGGTCGCGGAGCTGTGCACGCATCCGCGCATCGTCGGCATCAAGGAAGCGCGCAATGAGCCGGAGCGGATGCAGGCCCTGCTCGCGTTTCGCTCGCCGGCGTTCGCGGTGCTTGGCGGCGACGATCCCACGGCGGCGCGGGCCATGCTCGCCGGCGCCGACGGCATCATCTCGGTGGTCTCCAACGTGGTCCCGGCCGCCTTCCGCAGGCTCTGCGACCTCTCGCGTGCCGGCGACGCCGCGGCCGCTGCCGCCCTCGACGCGCGCCTGGGCGGGCTGCACGCATTCTGCAACGTCGAGCCGAACCCGATCCCGGTGAAGGCGCTGCTGTCGCGCCTGGGGATCGGGCACGGACTGCGCCTGCCGCTGACGCCGCTGGCGCCGGCGCACGCCGCCACGGCCGATCGCCTGGCCGTGGAGATCGACGACATCGAACATGCCTGCCGCGCGACTTCCGCGGCCTGACCCGTACACCCGCAGGAGATACCCATGTCGTCACGTGCCATGCCCCGTCCCACGATCGCCCGCGCACTGCTCGCGTCGGCGCTCGCCGTCGCCGTCCTCGGCGCCTCCGGCTGTGGCTGGTTCCGCAAGGGCAACGAGCTCTACGCCCAGGCGCCGGAAAACCGGCCGCTGGAAGTGCCGCCGGATCTCGACCGTCCGGACACCTCGGGCGCGATGAAGATGCCGGAGACGGGCTCGGTCACGCGATCGGGGATGACCGCGCCGGCTGCGGCCGGCGCGACGGCGGCCGCGACGGCCGCCGCCGGGGAGACCGGCTTCAACGTCGCAGGCGACCGCGACGCGGTGTTCGAGCGGGTGGGCGAGGTGCTCGCGTCCACCGCCGGCGCGACCGTGGTCAGCAAGGCCCAGATCCTCGGCACCTACGACGTCGATTACGAGGGCGCCAAGTTCCTGGTCCGGGTCACCCGGGTCGACGCGGGCGTCTATGTCTCCGCGGTGGATCCACGCGGACTGCCGGCGGCCGGCGAGGCGCCGCGCAAGCTGATGCTGGCGCTGCGTAACGCGCTCGGCGCCTGACGCGGCCGGCCGGTGTCATGGAGCGGGCGCCTTGCGGCGCCCGTTTCCGTTTCAGCGCTCCAGCAGGGGCAGCTTGCCAGGCTTGCCTTCCCACTCGCGGGCGTCCGCGGGGGCGTCCTTGCGCACCGTGATCACCGGCCACTCCTTGGACAGCTCGGCATTGAGCGCGATGAAGCCTTCCTGCCCGGCGGGGACGTCGTCCTCCGGATAGATGGCGTTGATCGGGCACTCGGGCTCGCACAGCGTGCAGTCGATGCACTCGTCGGGGTCGATCACGAGGAAATTGGGGCCTTCGTGGAAGCAATCGACCGGACAGACTTCGACACAGTCGGTGTACTTGCACTTGATGCAGTTCTCGGTGACCACGAATGGCATGACGCGGGTTCCTCCGGCAGGCGCCCAGTGTAAGGCAGCGGACGCACGCGCCGGCTGCGCGGGCTCCGCGTGCGACGGCGGCGCTCCTGAAACGAGGAAGCCCGGCCGGGGCCGGGCTTCCTCGTCGTCCCGCACGTCAGCGGTGCGGGCGGATCGCGAACGGGTCGCGGGGTGTATGGCGCTCCCTACGAGATTCGAACTCGTGTTTTAGCCTTGAGAGGGCCACGTCCTAGGCCTCTAGACGAAGGGAGCAGGTGTGCCGCCCGGGGGCGACGCCGGCTGGACGGCCGGCCACGCGGCAGCGGTGGCGGCTGCGTGGCTTGCTAGTATAACAACGAAGCGGATGCCGAGTGGGCAGGCCGACACGAAAAAATTCCAGCCGATGCCCAACAGCCCCGACGACGTCCCGACCTCCCTCCGGATCATCCCCCGTGACCAGCACCCGATCTCGCGCAAGGGCATCAGCCCCAACGCGCTGAGGGTGCTCTACCGCCTGCGCGAGGGCGGCCACGAGGGCTACCTCGTCGGCGGCGCCGTCCGCGACCTGCTGGTCGGGGGGCACCCGAAGGATTTTGACGTCGCCACCAGCGCCACGCCGGAGGAGGTCAAGCACCTGTTCCGCAACTGCCGGCTGATCGGCCGCCGGTTCCGGCTCGCGCACGTCGTGTTCGGGCGCGAGATCATCGAGGTGGCCACGTTCCGCGCCAATGTCGACGATGGCAGCGGCGACCGCGAATTGCACGAGGGCGGGCGCCTGCTGCGCGACAACGTCTACGGCACCATCGAGGACGACGCCGTCCGCCGCGACTTCACCGCCAACGCCCTGTACTACACCGTCGACGACTTCTCGGTGCGCGACTACGTCGGTGGCTTCGAGGACGTGCAGAACCACGTGCTCAAGCTGATCGGCGACCCGGAAACGCGCTACCGCGAGGACCCGGTGCGCATGCTGCGCGCGGTGCGGCTGGCGGCGAAGCTCGACTTCAGCATCGACCCCGGCACCGCGGCGCCGTTGCCGGTGCTGGCGCCACTGCTCGCCGAGGCGGCGCCGGCGCGGCTGTTCGAGGAATGCCTGAAGATGTTCCTGTCCGGGCACGCTGTCGCGAGTTTCGAACGCCTGGAAGCGCACGGCCTGCTCGGGGCGCTGTTCCCGGAAAGCGCCAGGGCGATGGCGTCCAACCGCAGCGGCGCGCTGCGCCGGATCGTGATCGAGGGACTGCGCGGCACCGACGAGCGGGTCGCGGCCGAGGAGCCGGTGTCGCCGGCGTTCCTGTTCGCGCTGCTGCTGTGGCCGGCGTACTGCCGGGCGCTGATCGGCCTGCAGGCGCAGGGCATGCAGGCCGCCGAAGCCCAGCGCCGGGCGGCCGACCGGGTGACGCTGCACCAGCTGTCGACGATCGCGCTGCCGCGACGGTTCTCGCTGCCGATGCAGGAGATCTGGCTGCTGCAGTCGCGGTTCGGCCTGCGCCAGCGCAAGCGGGTGGTGCGCACGATCGCGCACCCGCGCTTCCGCGCCGCGTTCGATTTCCTGCTGCTGCGCGAGCACGCTTCGCCGGAGCATGCCGAGGACATCGCGTTCTGGCGCGCCGCGCAGCACGACCCCGACAATGCCATCGCCGCCGATGTCGACCCGCTCGCCGATGCCGACGACGAAGCCGGCGCGACGGGGGAGGAGGGTGACGCCCCGCGACGGCGGCGTCGCCGTCGCCGCACGACCGCCGCCCCGCAGTGACGCCCGCCGCGGCAGTCGCCGCATATGTCGGTCTCGGCGGCAACGTCGGCGATGTCGCGACGACGCTGCGGCGCGCGCTCGATGCGCTGGACGCGCTGCCCGGCACCCGGGTGGTGCAAGCATCGCGCCTGTACCGCACGCCGCCCTGGGGGCGACTGGACCAGCCCCCGTTCGTGAACGCGGTCGCCGAACTGTCGACCACGCTGCCTGCGCCGGACCTGCTGGCGGCGATGCTGCGGATCGAGCGCGTCCACGGCCGCACGCGCGACCCGGCCACGCCCCGCTGGGGGCCACGCGCCCTCGACCTGGACCTGCTGCTCCACGGTGCCGGCTCGGTCGAGGTGAAAGGCCTGCGCCTGCCGCATCCCCGCCTGCGCGAGCGTGCGTTCGTGCTGGTCCCGCTGGCGGAGATCGCGCCGGACCTCGCGCTGCCGGGCGGTGGCACGCCCGCCACCGCGCTGGCCGCAGTCGCGACGGACGGGATCGAAGCGTTACCCTGACGCTTCCCGGCCCACCGTGCCGCTGCCGGACCCGACCATGCCTGCCGCCGACGACCGCAAGCCGCTCACCATCCCGGGCCTCGCCGAGGCGAAGCACGCGGGGCGGCGCCTGGCCATGCTCACCGCGTACGACGCCGGTTTCGCGCGCGTCCTCGACGACAACGGCGTCGACCTCATCCTGGTCGGCGATTCGCTGGGCATGGTGGTGCAGGGCCGGGCGTCGACGCTGCCGGTGACGGTCGACGACATCGCCTACCACACCGCCTGCGTCGCCCGCGTCCTGCGCCACGCGCTGCTGGTCGCGGACATGCCGTTCCAGGCCGATGCCACGCCGGAACGTGCGCTCGATGCCGCGACGCGGCTGCTGCAGGCGGGCGCGCAGATGGTCAAGCTGGAGGGGGCGGGGCACAAGCTCGAGGTCATCCGCTACCTGGTGGAGCGCGAGGTGCCGGTGTCGGCGCACCTGGGGCTCACGCCGCAGTCGGTGCTGCGCTTCGGCGGCTTCAAGGTCCAGGGCCGCGACGAGGCGGCCGCGTCGCGCCTGCGCATGGAAGCCATCGCCGTGGCCGACGCCGGCGCGCAGTTGCTGGTGCTCGAAGGCGTGCCGACGCCGCTTGCGCAGGCGATCACCGCGTCCAGCCCGGTCCCGACCATCGGCATCGGCGCCGGCCCACACTGCGATGGCCAGGTGCTGGTACTGCACGATTTCCTGGGCCTCGACAGCGGACAGCGGCGGCCGAAGTTCGTGCGCGACTTCCTCGCCGACGGCGGGTCGGTCGCCGGTGCGGTGCAGGCCTACGTGGCCGCGGTGCGGTCCGGCGAGTTCCCGGACGCGGCGCACAGCTACGGCGCATGAGCACGATGTCGATGCAGGCGGTGGAGACGGTCGCGGCGCTGCGCGCGCGGGTGGCGGAGTGGAAGCGCGAAGGGCTGCGCGTGGGCCTGGTGCCGACGATGGGCAACCTGCATGCCGGGCACTACTCGCTGGTGCGGCTGATGCGCGGGCACGCAGACCGGGTGGTGGCCAGCGTGTTCGTCAATCCGACCCAGTTCGGTCCTAGCGAGGATTTCGCGCGCTATCCGCGCACGCCCCAGGCCGATGCCGACGGGCTCGCCGCCGCCGGCTGCGACCTGCTGTGGATGCCGTCGCTGGAGGCGATGTACCCGCTGGGCACCGCGGCCGCGGTGCAGGTGCGCGTGCCCGGCATCACCGAGGTGCTCGATGGCGCGCACCGTCCCGGCCACTTCGACGGCGTGTGCACCGTGGTCGCCCGGCTGTTCAACCAGGTACGGCCCGACGCCGCCGCCTTCGGGCGCAAGGACTACCAGCAGCTCGCGGTCATCCGCCACATGGTCGCCGACCTCGCCTTCGACATCGACCTGGTCGCCGCCGGGACCCTGCGCGAGGACGACGGCCTGGCGATGAGCTCGCGCAACCAGTACCTGTCGCCGGAGGAGCGCGCGCGCGCGCCGGAAATCCACCGCACCCTGCTGGCGATGCGCGAGGCGTCGCTGGCGGGCGAGGATCGCGAAGCGGTGGAGGCGGCCGCCGTCGCCCGGCTCCGCGAGGCCGGGTTCAGGGTCGACTACGCGGTACTGCGCACCCCCGCACTCGCGGTGCCCGGCGCGGCCGGCGGGCCGCGCGTGGCCCTGGTCGCGGCGCGGCTGGGCGCCACCAGGCTCATCGACAACATCGAGTTCGCGCTGCCGGCCTGAGCCGGCGCCGCGGCAGGGGTTTCGCAGCGTCGAAGCGACCCCATCTTGTAGACTCCGCCCCTTGCTGCCTCCCCACGGCCCGCCCATGCAACTGACCCTGCTCAAAGCGAAGATCCACCGCGCCACCGTCACCCACGCCGAGCTGCACTACGAGGGCTCGTGCGCCATCGACGGCCGCCTGCTCGACATCGCCGGGATCCGCGAGTACGAGCGCGTGGAGATCTACAACATCAACAACGGCGAGCGCTTCGCCACCTACGCCATCCGTGGCGAGGACGGCAGCGGCATGATCTCGGTCAACGGCGCCGCCGCGCACAAGGCGCAGCCCGGTGACCTGGTCATCATCTGCGCCTATGGCGCCTGCGACGAGGCCGAGGCGGCGAAGTTCAAGCCGACGCTGGTGTACGTCGACCGCCAGAACCGGTTGACCCACACCAACGATTCGATCCCGGCGCAGGCGGCCTGAGGGTGGCCGGCGCCGAGCTTGTCCGCGACCTCCTGGGGCACGGCGAGCGGCTGGCACAGGCGCGCATCGCCGGGCTCGTCGACGGGGACGCGGATCGCAGCCGCGACCTTTCGCTCCGCGTGGGCCCGCTGTACGCGAACTTCGCGCGCCAGTGCCTGGATCGGGACGCGCTGGTGTCGCTGCAGGCGGTGGCCGCGCACGCGCAACTGCCGCGGGCGTTCCGCGCCCTGGTCGACGGCGCCATGGTCAACGTGTCGGAACAGCGGCCGGCGCTGCACACGGCGCTCCGTTCGGACATCGGCCAGGGCGAGGTCGCCGCCGCGGCGCACGCCGAGGCCCGTGCGGCCCGGGCGCGCATGGCGGAGCTGGTGGCAGCGCTCGAGGCCTCGGACGTCACCGACGTGGTCAATGTCGGCATCGGCGGCTCCGACCTCGGCCCGCGCCTGGTGGCCGACGCGCTCAAGGATTTCCACGGCGGGCGCTTCCGCGTCCATTTCCTGACCAATGTCGATGGCAGCGACGCGCAGCACACGCTGCGCGGGCTGGATCCCGCGCGCACCGCCGGCATCCTGGTGTCGAAGAGCTTCGGCACCCAGGAGACGCTGCTCAACGGCCGCGTGCTGCGCGACTGGCTCGGCGGGGCGGAGCGCCTGTACGCGGTGAGTGCGAACGTGGCGAAGGCCGAGGCCTTCGGCGTCGATGGCGCGCGCGTGCTGCCCATGTGGGACTGGGTCGGCGGGCGGTTCTCGCTGTGGTCGGCGGTGGGTTTCGCGATCGCGCTGGCGGTGGGCATGGATCGCTTCGAGGCGCTGCTGGACGGTGCGGCGGAGATGGACGCGCACGCGCTGGAGGCTCCATCCGAACGCAACCTGCCGGTGCTGCACGCGCTGGCGGCCGTGTGGAACCGCAACGTGCTCGGCCTTCCGACGCAGGCGGTGCTGCCCTACGACGAGCGCCTGGCGCTGTTGCCGGCCTACCTGCAGCAGCTGGTGATGGAGAGCCTGGGCAAATCCGTGCGGCCCGACGGTGGCGCCACCGGCATCGACACCGTGCCGGTGGTCTGGGGCGGCGCGGGAACCAACTCGCAGCACAGCTTCTTCCAGGCGCTGCACCAGGGGACGCAGTCGGTGCCCGCGGATTTCATCGGCGTGGTGCGCCCGGCGCATCCGTACGCGGAGAACCACGCGGCGCTGCTGGCCAACCTGCTGGCGCAGACGGAGGCGCTGGCGAACGGGTTCGAGGCGGAGGATGCGCAGAAGGCGTATCCGGGCAACAGGCCGTCGACGTTGCTGCTGCTCGACGAGCTGACGCCGCATTCGCTGGGCATGCTGATCGCGATGTACGAGCACAGCGTGTACGCGCAGTCGGTGCTGTGGGGCATCAACGCCTTCGACCAGTGGGGCGTCGAGCTTGGCAAGAAGATCGCGAACGGGCTGCTGCCGGCGCTGCAGGGCGAAGGTGGCGAGGAACCGTCGGACCCGGTGACGCGCGAGATCCTCGCGGAGATCCGCCGCCGGCGCTGAGAAGCTTTTGCTGTGGGAGCGGCCATGGCCGCGAGCTCTTGCAGTGCAGCTCGCAGTTCCGCAGCTCCGGACGGAGCGCGCCCCGCCATGGGGTCGCGCGCCGGCTCGGTCGGACATCCTGTCCGACTCGCCTACCGCGCACATCCATGTGCGCTGCGCACGATCCCCATGGCGCGGCGCGCCTCGAATCCTGATGACGTCGCTTCGGCTGCGAGAGAGCACTGCATGTCGCCGCTCCGTGCGACGCGGTGCACCCTGGGCCAACACCTGTAGGAGCGGCCGCTGGCCGTGACCGCGACAATCGTCGCGCCGCGCGATTCAGACCGCGCCGTGCCGTTCCAGGGCCCAGATCACGTGCTCGCGAACGACGGGATCCGCGTGCTCGCGGCGGGTTTCCAGGGCGGCAAGGACCTCCGGGGTGGTCGGGGCGTTGCCGAGGGCCACGGCGATGTTGCGCAGCCAGCGGCGGTGGCCGCTGCGGCGGATGGCGGAGCCTTCGGTGCGGCGCAGGAATTCGTCCTCCTCCCACGCGAAGAGGTCCGCCAGGCTGGCGCGGTCGAGGTCGTTGCGGGCGCGGAAACCGGGTTCGTCGGTGGTCCTGGCGAACTTGTTCCAGGGGCAGGCGAGCTGGCAGTCGTCGCAGCCGAAGATGCGGTTGCCGATCAGTGGGCGCAGGGATTCGTCGATGCTGCCTTCGTGCTCGATCGTCAGGTAGCTGATGCAGCGGCGGGCGTCCAGCTGGTGCGGGGCGGTGATGGCGCCGGTGGGGCAGACGTCGATGCAGCGGGTGCAGGTGCCGCAGTGGGCGGTCGCGGGCGGGTCGACCGGCAGCGCGAGGTCCAGGTAGATCTCGCCGAGGAAGAACCAGGAGCCGCCGTCGCGGTCGATCAGGCAGGTGTGCTTGCCGATCCAGCCGAGCCCGGCATTGCGTGCGAGTGCGCGTTCGAGCACCGGTGCCGAGTCGACGAAGACGCGGTGGCCGAAGGGGCCGATCTCGCCGGCGATGCGGTCGGCGAGCTTCTGCAGCCGTTGCCGCATGAGCTTGTGGTAGTCGCGGCCGAGCGCGTAGCGGGCGACGTAGGCGCGTTCGCCATCGCCGAGCGTGCGCCAGGCCTCGTCGTCGTCGTTGCGGCCGTAGTCGAGGCCCACCGACAGCACGCGCAAGGTGCCCGGCACCAGTTCCGCCGGCCGGCTCCGCAGGTCGCCGTGGCGGGCCATCCAGTCCATCGAACCGTGCCGGCCTTCGGCGAGCCAGCGGCGCAGGTGAATCTCGTCTTCGCCGAGCTCGACGCCACTGATGCCGACGTGCTGGAAGCCGGCCGCGCGCGCGAGTTCGCGCACGCGGCGGGCGAGTGCGGCGGCGTCGGGCGCGTGGAGCGCGGCAGGCGGGAGGACGGCGGGGATCACGGCAGCGCAAGTATAGAATCCGGCGCATGACCGATCCCGGAGCCGCCGGCACCCCCTTGCATGACGTGGACGGCGTCCGGGCGATCGAGGCGCACGCGATTGCAGGCGTCGAGGGCGGTGCGGAGGCGCTGATGGCGCGCGCCGGACTGGCCGCGTGGCGCTGCGTGCTCGCGCACTGGGCCGGCGCCGGACGCATCGCGGTGGCATGCGGCCCGGGCAACAACGGCGGCGATGGCTACGTGCTGGCGCGCCACGCGCTCCAGGCCGGTCGCGAGGTGCGTGTCGTGCGCCTCGACGCGCACGCGCCGCGGACGGACGCCGCGCGCACGGCGTGCGGGGCATTCACCGCGGCGGGCGGCCTGATCGAACCGTTCGAGGGTGCGATCGGCGACTGCGATCTGGTGGTGGATGCGGTGTTCGGGATCGGCTTCGCGCGCGACCCGGACCAGGCGACGACCGCGCTGCTGGAGGCGATCGATGCCGCCGCTGCCGACGTGCTCTCGCTCGACGTGCCGTCCGGGCTCGATGCGCGCTACGCGGCCGCGCCCGGCGCCGCGGTGCACGCGACGCGGACGCTGCAGTTCCTCGCCGACCATGCCGGGCTCCGCACCGGCACCGCGCTGGAGCACGTCGGGGTGCTGGAGATGGCGGCGCTGGACGTCGATGCCGAGGCGTACCACGGGGTCACGGCGAGCGCGGCGCTGTGGCGCCCCGGCGTGCTGCGCCATTGGCTGGCGCCGCGGCGACGCGACGCGCACAAGGGCGAGTCCGGCCACGTGCTGTGCATCGGCGGCGACCACGGCCGCGGCGGCGCGGCGATGCTGGCCGCGGACGCGGCGCTGCATGCCGGCACCGGCCTCGTGAGCGTGGCGACCCGCTCGGCACACGTGGCGGCGGTGCTCGCGCGCCGCCCGGAGGTGATGGCGCATGCAGTCGAGGACGCGGGCCTTTCGCACGGACTGCTCGACAGCGCCAGCGTGCTCGCCGTCGGCCCCGGCCTCGGCCGCGAAGCATGGGGGCGCGCGCTTCTCACACGCGCGCTCGACGCCGGGCGGCCCCTGGTGCTCGACGCAGACGCACTGAACCTGCTGGCGGAAGCGCCGGTGACGCTGCCGACGGACTGCATCCTGACGCCGCACCCCGGCGAAGCCGGCCGCCTTCTCGGCAGCTCCAGCGGCGCCGTGCAGGCGGACCGCTACGGCGCGGTGCGCGCACTCTGCGAACGCTACGGCTGCGTGGTCGTGCTGAAGGGTGCGGGCACGCTGGTCGCGGCGCCCGGCGCGCCGGTGCGGGTGATCTGCGCGGGCAATCCCGGCATGGCCGTGGGCGGCATGGGCGACCTGCTCACTGGCACCATCGCGGCGCTGCGCGCGCAGGGCCTGGCGGCGTTCGACGCGGCCGCGGCGGGTGCGCTGCTCCACGGCGCGGCAGGCGATGATGCGGCCACCGCCGGTGGCCAGCGCGGGCTGCTGCCCTCCGACCTGCTGCCGGCGCTGCGGCGCCGTGCCAACCCGTGACGGCTTCGCTCGAATTGCTGCTTGGCGACGAGGCTGCGACCGCGCGCCTGGCGCGCGCGCTGGCCGCCTCGCAGCCGGCGCATGCGGTGGTGCACCTGCAGGGCGACCTTGGCGCCGGCAAGTCGACCCTGGCACGGGCATGGCTGCGCGCACTGGGCGTCACCGGAGCCGTGCGCAGCCCGACCTACACCCTGGTCGAGCGCTACCCGCTGGCCGCCGGCGGCGAGGCGCTGCACCTCGACCTGTACCGGATCGCGGCACCCGGGGAACTGGAGTACCTCGGTCTCGATGACAGCGATGCGCGCCTGTGGCTGGTCGAATGGCCGGAGCGGGGCGCTGGCGCGCTTCCCGCGCCGGACCTCCACCTGGCGCTGGCGGTGGAGGGCGATGGGCGAAGGTGTCGACTGGAGGCGGCGAGCGTCGCGGGTGGCGCCTGGCTGGCATCGCCGGCCATTCAGGCGCTGTTTGCGGAGGATTGCTGAACCCAGGCCGCAGGAAGATCGGGCAGGCCCCGGATTCCAAAGGGAAATCGCGCTTGCAATGGGTTCCCGATGGTGATTAGCTAGCGGCCATGCGCGCCCGCAGACTTCCGTTCCAGCAACTCCTGCTCGGCCTTGCGCTGCTCGCGGGGTTGCTCTGGAACATCGCGAACGCCTCGGAAATCAAGGGCTTACTGCTCGACGCCGGTGCCACTGGCACCCGTGCCGAGTTGAAGCTGGACGAGGAGGCCCGCTTCGAGGTCATCTCGCTGGCAAACCCGGACCGGCTGGTGGTCGATCTCCCGGGTGCCGGGCTCGCCAAGGGGCTTCAGCTTCCCGCCGCCGCGGGACTGGTCAAGGCCGTGCGCACCGGCAGCCCGGTGCCGGGAACCACGCGCATCGTGTTCGACCTGGCGTCGCCAGTCGTGGTGCTGAAGCCGCGCTTCGAGCCGGGCGCCGATGGGCCACGGCTGGTCCTGGAATGGCCGGGCGACCACGGCGGCGACGCCCGCATGTCCGCCACGGATGTCCCGGCACGCCAGGCGGCGCCCGCACCCGTGCCCGTGGTTGCGCCCGTGCCCGATCCCGCGGTGTCCTCGGCGGACGCCACCTCGCGGCTGATCGCCGAGTTGCGCAGGTCGGCCGAGGCGGCGCAGGCGCCCGCGCCGAAGCCACCGCAGCCGGTGCAGGAAGCGCCGCGTCCGGTGGCCACGACAACCGCCACCGGCACGACAACCGCCACCGGCGTTCCCACCCGCGTCGCCACCGGCAAGCCGGCGGCCGTGGTGCCGGCCGTGCCGACGCCGGCGCCCGCCGTGGCCGTGGCGCCCGAACCCGTAGCACGCCAGGCGCCACCGCCCGCGGTGCGCGCGCTGCGTCCGGGCACGCGCCCGCTGGTGATCGCGATCGACGCCGGCCACGGCGGCCAGGATCCGGGTGCCGTCGGCCCCACCGGCAAGCGCGAGAAGGACATCACCCTGGCCATCGCGCGCGAACTCGCACGCCAGGTCAACGCCACGCCCGGCCTCAAGGCCTACCTCACGCGCGACACCGATGTCTTCATCCCCCTGAACCGGCGCGCGCAACTGGCGCGCACCGCCAAGGCCGACATGTTCATCTCGATCCACGCCGATGCCGCGGTCAACCGCGCGGCGAAGGGCTCTTCGGTCTACGTGCTGTCGCTGAAGGGCGCGTCCTCGCAGCGCGCGCGCTGGCTGGCCGACAAGGAGAACGCGTCGGACCTGGTCGGTGGCGTGCGCCTGCAGGAAACCGACAACATGCTCACCAACGTGCTGCTCGACCTGACCCAGAGCGGGCACATGAAGGCGTCCGAGGACGCGGGCAACCACATCCTCTCGGGCCTCAAGCGGATCGGCAACAACCACAAGCCGCACATCGAACGCGCGAACTTCGCGGTGCTGCGCACCTCCGACATGCCGGCGATGCTGGTCGAAACCGCGTTCCTCTCCAATCCGGAAGAGGAAAAGCGGCTGATCGACCCGGGTTTCCAGCGTACCGTGGCGCGCGCGGTGCTGGACGGCGTCAACACCTATTTCACCAGCCAGCCGCCGCCGGGCACGTTTTACGCCGCGCGCGCGGCAAGCGGCTCCGGCGCGGCCGGCGGCGGCAGCCCCTGAGCGCTTATCATCACGGCTGATCCGCTTCCGCGGCCGCGCGCGCGGCCGGTCCCGACCGCCGTGAGCATCCGCCAGCTTCCCGAGACCCTCGTCAACCAGATCGCCGCGGGCGAGGTGGTCGAGCGCCCGGCGTCGGTGGTCAAGGAACTGGTCGAGAACGCGCTGGACGCGGGCGCCGGCCGCGTCGATATCGACCTGGAGGAGGGCGGCATGCGCCTGGTGCGCATCCGCGACGACGGCTGCGGCATTCCCGCCGGGGAGCTGCCGCTGGCGGTGTCGCGGCACGCCACCAGCAAGATCGCCTCGCTCGACGACCTCGAGGCGGTGGCGACGCTTGGATTCCGCGGCGAGGCGCTGCCGTCGATCGCGTCGGTCAGCCGGTTCGCGATCAGCTCGCGCTGCGAGGACGATGCGCACGGCGCGGCGCTGCATGTCGATGGCGGCCGGGTCGGCGACGTGGCGCCGAAGGCGCACCCGCGCGGCACCACCATCGAGGTACGCGACCTGTTCTTCAACGTGCCCGCCAGGCGCAAGTTCCTGCGTGCCGAGCGCACCGAACTCGGGCACGTCGAGGAATGGCTGCGCTCGCTCGCGCTGGCGCGGCCGGACGTCGAGCTGCGCGTCAGCCACAACGGCAAGCCGTCGCGGCGCTACCGTGGCGGCGTCGACCTGTTCTCCGGCGAACGCCTGGTGGAGACGCTGGGCGAGGAGTTCGCGCGCCATGCGCTGCGCATCGACCAGGCGGTCGCGCGGGGCGGCGACGATGGCCGCGCGGGGCTGCGCCTGCACGGCTGGATCGCCGAGCCCGCGTACTCGCGGGCCAGCGCCGACCAGCAGTACCTGTACGTCAACGGCCGTGCGATCCGCGACCGCAGCGTCGCGCACGCGGTGCGGCAGGCGTATGCGGACGTGCTGTTCCATGGACGCCAGCCGGCGTACGTGCTGTTCCTCGAGGTCGATCCGGTGCGCGTCGACGTCAACGTCCATCCGGCCAAGCACGAGGTGCGCTTCCGCGACGCCCGCCTGGTCCACGACTTCGTGCAGCGCACGCTGCACGACGCGCTGGCGGAAACCCGCGCCGGCAATGCGCCGCTGGTGGCGGCGGTGTCGACCCAGGCGGCGGTCGCGCGCAGCTTCGCCATGCCCGGGACCCCGCAGTCCAACCTGTCGCTGCGCATCGACGAAGCCCGCCAGGGCTATGCGGCGCTGTACGGCGAGCCGGCCCCCGGCGCCCAGTCGACGTCGTCCTTCGCCACCCTGCCCGAAGCCAACGACGGCGAGGTACCGCCACTGGGGTACGCGCTGGCGCAATTGCACGGCATCTTCATCCTGAGCGAGACCGCCGACGGCCTGGTGGTGGTGGACATGCACGCCGCCCACGAGCGCATCGGCTACGAGAAGCTCAAGACCGCGCACGACGGCGACGGCCTGCGCACGCAACCGCTGCTGGTGCCGCAGGTGGTGGCGGTGAGCGAGCGCGAGGCCGAGGTCGCCGAACGCGAGTCGGCGACGCTTGCCGACCTTGGCTTCGAAGTGTCCCGGGCGGGGCCGCAGTCGCTACTGCTGCGCAGCGTGCCTGCGCTGCTCGCACATGGCGACACCCAGGCGCTCCTGCGCGACGTGCTCGGCGACCTGCGCGAGCACGGCGAGAGCCTGCGCATCCGCACTGCCCGCGACGCGCTGCTGTCGACGATGGCCTGCCACGGCGCGGTGCGTGCCAACCGCCGCCTGACCATCCCCGAGATGAACGGCCTGCTGCGGCAGATGGAAGCGACCGAGCGCTCCGGCCAGTGCAACCACGGCAGGCCGACCTGGGCCGCCTTCCCGTTGCAGGAGATCGACCGCTGGTTCCTGCGGGGGCGCTGATGGAGGCCGCGCGCACACTCGGACTGCTGCTGGCGCTGGTCGCGCTCGTCGCGTGCGGCGACCGCGTCGACGACGGGCCGGCGGCGCCCGTGGTGGACCAGGCCTACCTGGCCGCCGAGGACGCATGGCGCCGCCAGCGGCGCGAGGACCTGCTGCGGCCGGATGGCTGCACCAGCCTCGTGGGCCTGCACTGGCTGGAGCTTCCCGCGCACTACGTGGGCAGCAGCCCGGGCAGCGGCATCCGCATCGCGAAGGGCCCGCCGCGGCTGGCGCTCCTCCAGCAGGCGCCCGATGGCGTCTACCTGACGCCGGAGGCGGGGGTATCGCTCGCGATCGGGGAGGCGCCGGTGACCGGCCGCACGCGCATCCGCAGCGATCGCGACGCAGCCCCCGACGTGGTGACCTTCGACGACGGCCGTGGCAGGCTCGCGCTGATCGAGCGCGGCAGCCGGCGCGCGCTGCGGGTGTGGCACGCCGACGCGCCGGCGCGGACGGCGTTCGGTGCGATCGAGTACTGGGCCGCCGATCCCGCCTGGCGCGTCGCCGCGCGTTTCGTGCCGCACCCGCCCGGCCGCAGCATCGGGATCGCCGACATCACCGGCAACGTCCTGCCCACGCCCAACCCGGGCCGCCTCGAGTTCGAGCGCGACGGGCGCCCCTTCGTGCTCGAGGCACTGGCCGGCAGCGACGGTGGCCTGTTCCTGGTGTTCGCCGACCGCACCAGCGGCCACGGCAGCTACGGCGCGGGGCGCTACGTCGACACCGGGCCGGCAGTGGGCGGGACGGTGGTGGTCGACTTCAACCGCGCCTACAACCCGCCCTGCGCGTTCACTCCGTTCGCGACCTGCCCGCTGCCGCCGCCGGGCAACCGGATCGACCTCGCGGTCACCGCGGGCGAGAAGGCCTATTCAAACCCCGTGTACTGACCTTCGACTGGAGTCCCGATGCGCCTGTCCGTCCGCCCGCTGTTCAAGCCCCTGCTGTGCACGGCGATCGCCGTCGCCCTGGCCGGCGCTGCCGTCGCCCGCGACGCCGCGCAGGCGTCACCATCCGCGGAGGCGAAGGCGCCGCCGGTCCCCCTGCTGTGGCGGGTCTCCGACGCGGACAACAGCGTTTACCTGCTGGGCTCGTTCCACCTACTGGAGCCCACCGACTACCCGCTGTCGCGCGACGTCGACGCGGCATTCGCCGATGCCGAATCGCTGGTGTTCGAGTTGCCCCCGGAGGAGATGGCGTCGCCCCAGCTCGGCGTGCAGATGGGGCAGGCGGCGCTGCGCGGCGATGGCACCACGCTCGACGACGAGCTTCCCGCCGACACCGCCGCGCGGCTCGCCGCCTGGGCCGCCAGCAGCGGCATGAACGCCTCCATGCTGCAGACCTTCGAGCCCTGGTTCGTCGCGCTCATGGTCACCATCCATGAGCTGACGCGCATGGGCTTCAACCCGGAGCTGGGCCTCGACGCACACATGGCGAGCCTGGCCGCGCGGGCGCAGAAGCCGACGTCGGGCCTGGAAACCGGAGCCGAGCAGATCGCCTTCCTCGACGGCATGGGCCGCGAGGAGCAGGTGCAGTTCCTGCAGGAAGCACTGGAGCAGACCGGCGAGGGCGCCGCGGAAATGCGCGAACTGCATGCCGCCTGGCGCCGCGGCGACGTCGATGCGATGTGGAACGGGATGGTGCTGGACATGCGCGAGCGCTACCCGGACCTGTATCGCCGCATCAACGTCGAGCGCAACGATCGCTGGGTCCCGGAGATCGAGCAGCGGCTGCGCCGCACCGGCACCGACGATACCCTCGTGGTCGTTGGCGCGCTGCACCTGCTCGGCGGCGACGGCGTCGTGGAGAAACTGCGCGCGCGCGGCTACGAGGTGGAGCGGGTCTGCTCGGCCTGCGAGGCGGGCGCCACGTCGCCGGCGCGCTGATTCCGGCCCGGCGGCCGCGCCGCCACGTCGGCGCGCGGCGGAGCCGCAGGCACCAGCTCGATGCAATCCACCGGGCATGCCGGCACGCACAGTTCGCAGCCCGTGCAGAGCGGCTCGATCACGGTGTGCATGTGCTTGGCCCCACCAATGATGGCGTCCACGGGGCAGGCCTGGATGCACCTGGTGCAGCCGATGCAGTCGGCTTCGACGATCAGCGCGACCGGTGCCGGCTTGTGCAGGCCGCGGCCGCGGTCGTACGGGCGCGGCGGCAGCCCGAGCACGTGCGCCAAGGCCCTGGCACCGTCGTCGCCCCCGGGGGGGCAGTGGTCGGTGGCGGCGTCGCCGCGCGCCATCGCCTCGGCGTACGGCCGGCAGCCGTCGTAGCCGCACTGGCGGCACTGGGTCTGCGGCAGGATGCGGTCCAGGCGCGCGGCGAGGTCGGTCGCCTGCATCTCCGGTGACGGGGTCGCCGGCATTGCCGTAGGCCTGGTCGAGCCGGTCAGCGGACGGGCATGCCGGGCTCGGCTCCCGGATCGGCGCCGAGCAGGGCGAGCGCTCCGGCGTCGTGGCCGGCGGACAGGATCATGCCTTCGCTGATGCCGAAGCGCATCTTGCGAGGGGCGAGGTTGGCGATGAACACCACGTCGCGCCCGACCAGTGCCGCCGGATCGGCATAGCTCGCACGGATACCGGAGAAGATCTGGCGGGTGCCGAGCGCCCCGGCATCGAGCTGGAAGCGCAGCAGCTTGTCGGAGCCTTCGACGGCCTCGCAGGCGGTGACGCGGCCGATGCGCAGGTCGAGGCGCGCGAAGTCGTCGATGGACACGGTCGACGCGGTATCCGCGGCCGCCGGTGCCGTGGCCGCTGGCTGCGCGGCCGCGGGCGCGGCCTTGCCGGCAGCCGCGGGCTGCGCCGTGGCGTCGGCCGTGGCGGGCTTCAGGTCTTCCTTGCTGGCGTCGATCATGGTCTGGATCTGCTTGGGGTCGATGCGGGTGAAGAGGGGTGCATAGGGGCGGATGCGGTGGTCGAGCAGCGGCGCGTCCAGATCCTCCCAGCGCGCGAGCGGCGCGTCGAGGAAGTCCTCGACAGCTGCCGTCAACGCCGGCAGAACCGGGCCGAGGGCGCCGGCGAGCACGCGGAACAGGTTGAGCCCCTGGGTGCACACCGCCTGCAGCTCGGCGTCGGCCCCTTCCTGCTTCGCGATCACCCAGGGCTTGCGCTCGTCGACGTAGCGGTTGGCCTCGTCGGCGAGCGCCATCGCCAGGCGCAGCACCACCGCGGGCTCGTTGCGCTCGTAGGCGTCGCGGATCGCTGGCAGGGCCTGCAGGAACCGCAGGTACAGGGCGGGTTCCGGCAGTGCCGGCGCCAGCCGGCCGTCGGAGCGCTTGTCGATGAAGCCGGCGCAGCGGCTGGCGAGGTTGACGAACTTGCCGACCAGGTCGGAATTCACCCGCGCCACGAAATCGGCGAGGTTGAGGTCGATGTCGTCGACGCCCCCCGCCGATTTGGCCGCGAAGTAGTAGCGCAGCGCTTCGGGCGCGAGGCCGGCGTCGAGGTAGGTGCGCGCCATCACGAAGGTGCCGCGCGACTTCGACATCTTCGCGCCGTCGACCATCAGGTAGCCGTTGACGTGCAGCCGGGTCGGTGCGCGGCAGCCCACGCCGTGCAGCACGGCGGGCCAGAACAGGCCGTGGAAGTTGACGATGTCCTTGCCGATGAAGTGGTGCATCTCCGCCGTGCTGCCGGCGCCGAGGTAGTCGTCGAACGACAACCCTTCGCGCGCGCACAGGGCCTGGAAGCTGCTCAGGTAGCCGATGGGCGCGTCCAGCCACACGTAGAGGAACTTGCCCGGATGGCCGGGAATCTCGAAGCCGAAATACGGGGCGTCGCGTGAGATGTCCCAGGCACGGAGGCCGCCTTCGCCGTCGAGCCATTCCATGAGCTTGGCACGCACCCCGGCCGGGGCGACGTCGCCCGCGAGCCACTCGCGCAGGAACGCCTCGAAGCGGCCGACCTCGAAGAAGAAGTGCTCCGACTCGCGCAGTTCCGGCGTCGCCCCGCTCACGACGGAATACGGGTCCTTGAGCTCGGTCGGCGAGTACGTCGCGCCGCAGTGCTCGCAGTTGTCGCCGTACTGGTCCGCCGTGCCGCAGTTGGGGCAGGTGCCCTTGACGTAGCGGTCGGGCAGGAACATGCCGCGCACCGGGTCGTACAGCTGCGCCACCGAGCGCCGGGCGATGTGCCCGCCGGCTTCCAGGCGCGCGTAGAACCCTTCGGTCAGCGCGCGGTTGCGTTCGGAATGCGTGGAATCGTAATGGTCGAAGGCCACGCCGAACGCGGCGAAATCCCGCTCGTGCCCGGCCTGGATATCGGCGATGAAGCGTTCCGGCGTGGTCCCGGCTTTTTCGGCCGCGAGCATGATCGGCGTGCCGTGGGTGTCGTCGGCGCAGACGAAGTGCGAGGTGGCGCCGGACATCCGCCGCGCCCGCACCCAGATGTCGGCCTGGATGTAGCCGACGAGGTGGCCGATATGGAGCGGCCCGTTGGCGTAGGGCAGGGCGCTGGTGACGAGGGCTCGGGCCATGGACGACGCTGGACGGGGCGGTCGGCGATTATCGCATGGCCCCGCAGGGCGCCGCGCCGGTATAGCGGCGCGGCGCGTGTTGCCGGAGAACGCTTACTCGCGGACCCAGACCTGCTCGCGGCAGATGAAGGCGACGCAGCCGGAGACGCCGAGCTTCGCGCCGCCGTCGATGAGCTTGGCCTTCGACTTGTAGGTCTTGCCATTGGCCGGGTCGAGGATGGTGCCGCCGGCCCAGCCGTCGCCGCCGGGCTTCAGGTCCCACAGGATGGTCATGCCCTCGATCGGCTTGCCCTTGTTGGCGCCCTTGCAGTCGTCGCACTTGGGGTTGGGGCCGCGCGTGGAATGCAGCACCTCGACCACCCGGCCGGACAGCGTGCCGCCGGATTCGGTGATCTCGACGATGGACTTCACCTTGCCGGTGTCGTCGTCGATGGTCTGCCAGCGCCCTGCGGGCGACTGCTGTGCGAAGGCGGCCGCCGGCAGCAGGGCGACGAGGAGGACGAGGAGTCTGTGGCGCATGGGTGGCTCCGTGGGAAAAGGGATTCGCGGCATCGCCGGTGGCGGCCGCGCCGGGGCCTTTATACCGCAGCGGCGTACGGCGCCGCACGGACTGCAGGCCAGGGGCGCCCGGGGGCGACCGCGTAGAATGGCGCCATGCAGACCCCGACCCGCACTCCCCGTCCCGCCGCGCGCGCCGTGCAGGCGAAGCTGTCGCCGCTGCCGCGCGTCCGCAACATCATCGCGATCGGCTCCGGCAAGGGCGGCGTCGGCAAGTCCACGACGGCGGTCAACCTCGCCCTGGCGCTGGCCGCCGAAGGTGCGCGCGTGGGCGTGCTCGACGCCGACGTCTACGGGCCGAGCGTGCCGATGATGCTGGGCATTTCCGGACGCCCGGACAGCCCCGACGGCAAGTCGATCCTGCCGATGCGCGCGCACGGCCTCGAGGCCATGTCCATCGGCCTGCTCGTGGAGCAGGACACGCCGATGATCTGGCGCGGCCCGATGGCGACCTCGGCCCTCACCCAGCTGCTTGGCGACACGCTCTGGGGCGGCGACGAGGGCCTCGACTACCTCGTGGTCGACCTGCCGCCGGGCACCGGGGACATCCAGCTGACGCTGGCGCAGAAGATCCCGGTGGCCGGCGCGGTGATCGTAACCACCCCGCAGGACGTGGCCACGCTGGACGCGCGCAAGGCGCTGAAGATGTTCGAGAAGGTCGAGGTCGCGGTGCTGGGGCTGGTCGAGAACATGGCCCAGCACGTGTGCTCGAACTGCGGCCACGTCGAGCACCTGTTCGGCCAGGGCGGCGGCGAGCGCATGGCGTCGCAGTACGGAGTTCCGCTCCTCGGTTCGCTGCCGCTGGAGATCGGCATCCGCGAGCAGGGTGACGCGGGTGTGCCGATCGTGGCAGCCGCTCCAGACTCCGCGGCTGCCGACGCCTATCGCCAGGCGGCGCGGAACCTCGTCGCGGAGCTGGAGAAGCGGCCTCGCGCGCCGATGTCCATTTCGGCGTCGCTGGTCTGAGGTAGACGTTCGAGCTCCGGGCCTTTGCTGTCCATGCGGCAGCGACCATGCCGCGAGGCGAGGTGGGGGCCGGGGTGGCGTGCGACAAGCCGGCCATGGATGGCCGGCGCCCGAGTCAGGGCAGGAGGCCCTGACCGAGGGAAAAGCACGCCACCCCGGTCACCGCCTCGCCCTCCAGAACCTGCAGCCGCGGGTCGCAGCATTACAATCGCGCGTCCCATCGCGTCCCATCGCGGCAAGGAGTTTCATGAGCATCAAGAGTGACCGCTGGATCCGGCGCATGGCGGCCGAGCAGGGGATGATCGAGCCGTTCGAGGCCGGGCAGGTCAAGCAGGCCAACGGCGAGCGCATCGTGAGCTACGGCACCTCGAGCTACGGCTACGACGTGCGCTGCTCGCGCGAGTTCAAGATCTTCACCAACATCAACTCGACCATCGTCGACCCGAAGCACTTCGATCCCGGCAGCTTCGTCGACATCGACAGCGACGTCTGCATCATCCCGCCGAATTCGTTCGCACTGGCGCGGACGGTCGAGTACTTCCGCATCCCGCGCGACACGCTGGTCGTGTGCCTGGGCAAGAGCACCTACGCGCGCTGCGGGATCATCGTCAACGTGACCCCGCTGGAGCCCGAGTGGGAAGGACACGTGACGCTGGAGTTCAGCAACACCACGCCGCTGCCGGCGCGCATCTACGCCAACGAGGGCGTGGCGCAGATGCTGTTCTTCCAGGCCGCGGCCGACGATGTCTGCGAGACCTCGTACAGGGACCGCGGCGGCAAGTACCAGGGCCAGACAGGGGTCACGCTGCCGCGCACCTGACGCCGCGCGAGGCGCCTGCCGCGCCGCTCAGTATTCGGCGCCCGCGGCGACGCGGGCATCGGCGCCGCACGTGGCCGCCACCCGCAGCGCGATCCGCAATCCGTCCACCACCGTCTCCGTCGGGAGCCCCGGCGCGGGCGCGTGCGCCGCGGCCTGTGCCGGCGACCATGGCACATGGATGAAGCCGGCGGCGACGCCGGGCCTGCGCCGCAAGGCGTGCATCAGCCCGTAGAAGACGTGGTTGCAGACGTAGGTTCCGGCGGTCTGCGAGACCTCGGCCGGGATCCCTGCCTGGCGCAGCGCGACCAGCATCGCCTTCACCGGCAGGGTCGTGAAGTAGGCCGCCGGGCCGCCCGGGACCACCGGCTCGTCGATGGGCTGCAGGCCCGCGTTGTCGGGGATGCGGGCATCGTCGACGTTGATCGCCACGCGCTCGAGCGAGATCGCCGCGCGCCCGCCCGCCTGTCCGACGGCCAGCACCAGCCGCGGGCGGGTGTCACGCAGCGCGGCGCGCAACACCCGCAGCGACGTCCCGAACGCCACCGGCAGGCAGCGCGCGACGATGCGGTGGCCGGCGACGCGCCGGCCGTGCAGCATGGCCACCGCCTCCCACGCCGGGTTCAGCGCTTCGCCGCCGAAAGGCTCGAATGCCACGAGCAGGATGGTGGGGCGTGCAGGTGGTCGGGACGGCGCCATGGCGTCAGCGGAACACGATGAAGTACATCAGCACGATGTTGCAGGCCAGCAGCGGCAGCGCCGTGGCCACCTGCTGGCGGATGACGCCATTGGGATCGTCGAGCTCGAGCAGCGCCGCGGGGACGAGGTTGAAGTTCGCCGCCATCGGCGTCAGCAGCGTGCCGCAGTAGCCGGACAGCATGCCGATGGCGGCAAGCGAGGCGGCATCGGCGCCATGCGCCTCGACCAGCAGCGGCAGGCCGATGCCGGCGGTCATCACCGGGAAGGCGGCGAAGGCGTTGCCCATGATCATCGTGAACAGTGCCATGCCCAGCGCGTAGGCCAGGACCACGGCCAACCTGTTGTCGACCGGTACCACCGCGCGCACCACGTCCGCCACCGCCTCGCCGACGCCGGTGGCGGCGAACACGCTGCCGAGGGTCGCCAGGAGCAGCGGCAGCAACGCCGCCCAGCCGATGGCGTCGAGCAGGCGACGCGACTGTTCCACCGCCGACCACGGCGTGCGCCGCGTGAGCACGCAGGCCGCGATGGTCGCGACCACGCACGCGATGCCGAGCGCGACCAGCGTGGTCTGCTCGGTGCCGAGCAGGCGGATGCCGCCGGGCGCCGCATCCTTCAGCAGCACCGCGAACAGCAGGGTCACCGCCGGCACCAGCAATGCGGGCCAGAACAGCCGGTTGCCCAGGCGCGCCGCCTCGTCGCGCTTCTGCTCCGCGGTGCTGTCCTCGTAACTGCCGCGGCCCAGGCCGCCGAGCCCGGCCAGCAGCGCCAGCGCCACCACCACGAGCCCCGCGACGGCCGGCGGGATGCGTTCGCCGAAAAGGAACATCGCCGCCAGCAGCCCCCAGAAGAGCGCGGTGGTGAACCGCCTGGGATTGCCGCGGTCGCGGAGCCCCGAGAGCGAGACCGCGAGGAACCAGGCACCGGCCAGCCAGTACACCCACTGCAGCGTGATCATGTCCCGCGGTCCATCGGCCTTGGGACTGGCGTGTCCACCGGGCTTTTCGGCGGCGTCGGGAGCGGCGCGTCGGCGGCGGCGCGCGCCAGGCGTGCGTCGAGCCGCGCAAGCCGGCTGCCGTGGATGGCGAAGGCGCAGATCGCGGTCGGGATGCCCCACAGCGCGATGTGCAGCGGCTCGAGCACGATGCCGTGCTCGGCATAGAAGGCCTGCATCAGCAGCACCGCGCCGAAGGCGATGAAGATGTCCTCGCCGAAGAACAGGCCGACGTTGTCGGTCGCCGCGCACAGCGCCTTCAGTCGTTCCCGTTCCGGGGCGGGGAGGGGGCCGTGGCGCAGCTCGGCGGCGCCCTCGGCCATGGGCGCGAGCAGCGGGCGCACCGTCTGCGGGTGGCCGCCGAGGCTGGTCAGGCCGAGAGTCGCGGTGAGCTGCCGGGCGGCGAGGTAGGCGATGAGCAGCCTGCCCGCGGTGGCGCCGCGCAGGGTGGCGATCCACGCCTGCGCGCGTTTGCGCAGGCCATGGCGTTCGAGCAGGCCGATCACCGGCAGCGTCAGCAGGAAGACCGCCAGGTAGCGCTGCTTGATGAAAGCGGTGCCGAGCAGCGCCAGCACCTCGGCGACGTCGAAGCCCGCGACCAGGCCGGTCACGATCCCTGCCGCCACCACCACCAGCGCCGGGTTCAGCCGCAGCGCGAACCCGGCGACCACGACCAGCACGCCCAGGAGCGGCCAGTAGCCCATCAGGGCACCGCCCCGGGCGCGCGCACCTGCACGCCGGCCGCATGCAATGCGTCGCGCAGTGCATGCGCGAATGCAGGTGCATCGGGACGGTCGCCATGCAGGCACAGGGTGTCGGCGCGCATGCGCACGCGCTCGCCCGTACGCGCGATCACCGCCCCCTCCACGACCAGGCGCCGCACCTGTTCCAGCGCACCGTCGAGGTCCTCGATGCTGGCGCCCGGGTGGCTGCGCGGGGTGAGCGATCCATCCGCCTCGTAGCGACGCTCGGCGAACGCCTCCCGGGCCACGCGCAGGCCACGCGCTTCGCCCTCGCGGGCGAGTTCGGAGCCGGCGAGGGCATACAGCCAAAGTGCAGGATCGTGCGCGTGGATGGCGGCGACGACGGCCTCGGCGGTGGCCGCGTCGCGTGCAGCGCGGTTGTACAGGGCCCCGTGCGGCTTGACGTGGCACAGGGGCACGCCCTGGCGGTGGCATTCCGCGGCGACTGCCTCGACCTGCTGCGCCACGAGCGCCTCGATCGCACCGGCCTCCATCTCCACCTCGCGGCGGCCGAAGCCCGCGCGATCGGCGTACGAGGGATGCGCCCCGACCGCGACGCCGTTGCGCGCGCACAACGCCACCGCCTGCCGGATGCTGCCGGCGTCGCCGGCGTGTCCGCCGCAGGCGATGCTGGCGGAACTGATCCAGGGCACGATCGATGCATCGTTGCCGCAGCCTTCGCCGAGGTCGCAGTTGAAGTCCACGCGCGCACCTTCAGCGGCAGCCGGCATCGTCCCTCTCCAGGCGATCGGCGATCGCGTGGCCGATTCTGGCCAGCCGCTGCCGCTGCGCGCAAGCGATCCCGCGCGCCTCGTCCGGGGTGCAGGGCACCAGGCGCAACCGGTCGCCCGGGCGCAGTTGCGCAAGCCTCGGCATGTCTGCCTGGATCACATGGCCGACGCGGGCGTAGCCGCCGTGCGTCTGCGCATCGGCCAGCAGCACGATCGGGTGGCCGTCCGGTGGCAGCTGCACGGTCCCCGGGGCGACCGGCTCCGAGCGGCCCGCCGCAGCGGTCTCGCCCGCGATCGCCTCGCCGTCCAGCCGCAGCCCCTGGCGGTCGCTGGCCGCCGCGACCCGCCACCCGCGCGCGCACAGGGTCGCGCCCGCAAGGGCGTTGTCGTGGCCCGCGAGCATGCGGATGGTCGCGGGATGTTCGAAGTCCAGCTCCGGTGCCGGTTCGATCCACCACGGCGCAACGCGCAGTTCTTCCGGCGCGGTGCCGGACGTCGCGCGGAACACACGCAGCGCGTCGCCCGCGCGCAGCGCACGGCCTTCGATGCCACCGAAGCCGCCGCGCAGGTCGGTGCTGGCGCTGCCGAGCACGGGATCGACCGCGAGGCCCCCGGCGACGGCCAGGTAGCCGCGGGCACCGCGGCGAGCGGCGCCGATCGTGAGCGTCGCGCCTGCCGGGAGCCACAGCGGCCTCCAGCCGTCGACTGCAACGCCGTCGACGTCGAGGGCGAACAGGGCGCCGCACACCGCGACCCTGGCCGGGTGCCGGAACCGGAGCCGCGGCCCGGCGAGGGTGCACTCCAGCGTCGCCGCAGCCTCGGGATTGCCCACCAGCCGGTTGGCGACGCGGTGCGAGAACGCATCGAGCGCGCCCGCGCAACCGACACCGAGATGGCGCCAGCCATGGCGGCCGAGGTCCTGCACCGTCGTCAGCAGGCCGGGGCGCAGGACGTCGATGCTCACGCGCCGGGGCCCGTCACCGGCACGAAGCGGACGCGGTCGCCCGGCGCCAGCAGCGATGGCGGCTGGCGCGCGGGATCGAACAGTGGCAGCGCCGTGCGGCCCAGCAGTTGCCAGCCACCGGGGCCTGGACGCGGGTAGATGCCGGTCTGGTCGCCGCCGATGCCCACGCTGCCGGCCGCGACCCGGAGCCGCGGCGTCGCCCGGCGTGGCATCGCCAGCCGCGGATCCAGGCCCGCGAGGTACGGGAAGCCGGGTGCGAACCCCAGCATCGCCACCCGGTAGTCGCCTCCCGCGTGCAGTGCCACGGTCGCGGCCGGCGACAACCCCGCGTGGGCCGCGACCGCTGCGAGGTCGGGGCCGTCGTCGCCGCCATAGCGCACCGGGACCTCCACCAGCCGCGATGCCGGCGCCATCGCTGTACCGGCGTCGCGCAGCAGGCCCGCCACCCAGGCCGACGCCCGCGCGAAGGGGTCGCCCTCGCGATCCATGGCATCGAGATCGAGGAACAGCGCCAGGCTCGCGTGCGCGGGCACGATGTCGCGCAGCCATGGCGGCCTGCCGGCGGCGGCGAGGGCCGCGAGCCGGTACACCGCGGCGTTCGCCGCCATGGCGCCGCCGGCGGCGTCGACCCGGAGCAGCAGCGCGTCCTCGCCCAGGCGTTCGGGCACCGGGCCGGGGGTCACGCGCGCAGCGTGTCGCGCAGGAGGCGGATGCGCTCGACCAGGGCGTCGGGTGGATACGGATGCGCCGCCACGCGGCCCCACACCGGCGCCGGCCATGCCGGGTCGTCCTCGAAACGGCCGATCACGTGCACGTGCAACTGCGGCACCAGGTTGCCCAGCGCGGCCACGTTGAGCTTGTACGGGCGCACCGCGTCCAGCAGCAGGCGCGAGGCGCGGTCGATGTCGTCGGACACCTGGCGGCGCTGCTCGGCGTCGAGTTCCACCAGTTCGCGCACGTCGGCCACGCGCGGCACCAGCACCAGCCAGGGGTAGTTGCTGTCGTCCATCAGCCGCAGTTCGCACAGGCCGAGTGCGGCCACGGGGTGGGTGTCCGCCGCGAGCTGCGGGTGGAGCGAGTACGCGGCTGGCTGCTGCGTGCGCCTGGGCATGGGAGCCTCCGGATCAGGGCGGGTGGGGCGGGGTGGCGGCGCGAAGCGCGCTGGCGAAGAAGGCGAGGGTGCGCGCGTGCGCCAGCGCCGCACTGGCGGCATCGTGGTGGCGCGGATCGACGTCGCGATTGAAGCCGTGGCCGGCGTCGTAGACGTGGACCTCCGCGTCCGGCAGCCGCTCGCGGTGTGCCGCGATGTCGGCGGCCGGGATCGCGTGGTCGCGGGCGCCGAAATGGAACAGCATTGGCGCGCGCAGAGGTTCCTCGAGGAAGGGCATGGTGCGCGCGCCGTAGTAGCTCACCGCGGGGAGGCCCAGGCGGGTATTGGCGAGGAAGGCGACGCTGCCGCCCCAGCAGAAGCCGACGACGCCGACGCCGCTGGCGACATCGCGTTCCGCCAGCGCCTGCGCCGCCGCCGCGACGATGGCGACCGCGCGGTCGAAACCGAGCGAGGCGGCCAGCGCGCGGCCGGATTCGAAGCCGGCCTCGTCGTAGCCGAGCCGGACGTCGCGTTCGACAGGGTCGAACAGCGCCGGCGCGAGGGCCCGGTAGCCGGCTGCGGCGTAGCGCTCGCAGACCGCGCGCATGTGCGCGTTGACCCCGAAGATCTCCTGGATCACCACCAGGCCGCCACGGGAGGGGCCCTCGGGTCCGGCCTGCCAGCCGCCGACCTCGCCGATGCCCTGAACCTCGATGCGCGCACGCTGGCCCATTCCACAGCTCCAGCCCGGGCCGTCCGGGACCGGGACCGAGTCTAGCGCGCCGCTATAATCGTCCCTGCGAACCCGCCCCTCCGCCTGTCCAGGCGGCCTCCCCGACGCAGGCCTTCCCCGCGCATGTCCGTCCCTTCGCCATCCCCCGCCAACCCACGGGTCGGCTTCGTCAGCCTCGGCTGCCCGAAAGCCCTGGTCGACTCCGAGCGCATCCTGACCCAGCTGCGGGTCGAGGGCTACGACATCGTGCAGAGCTACGACGCCGCCGACGTGGTCGTGGTCAACACCTGCGGCTTCATCGATTCCGCGGTGGAGGAGTCGCTGGACGCGATCGGCGAGGCGATGGCCGAGAACGGCCGGGTGATCGTCACCGGCTGCCTCGGCAAGCGCGCGGAGGTCATCCGCGAGGCGCATCCCGGCGTGCTCTCGATCAGCGGGCCGCAGGACTACGGCAGCGTCATGGCCGCGGTGCACCAGGCGGCGCCGCCGCGGCACGACCCCTTCATCGACCTGATGCCGCGGCGGCAGGCCGAGGACGACGTCGGCATCAAGCTGACGCCGAAGCACTACGCATACCTGAAGATTTCCGAAGGCTGCAACCACCGCTGCAGCTTCTGCATCATCCCGTCGATGCGCGGCGACCTGGTGTCGAGGCCCGTGGACGAGGTGCTTCGCGAAGCCGAGCGCCTGGTGCGCGGCGGCGTCCGCGAGCTGCTGGTGGTGTCGCAGGACACCTCCGCCTATGGCGTCGACGTGCGCTACGCCGAGCGCGAATGGCGCGGCAAGGCCTACCAGACGCGGATGAAGGCGCTCTGCGAGGGACTGTCGGAGCTCGACGCCTGGACGCGGCTGCACTACGTCTACCCGTATCCGCACGTCGACGACGTCATCGAGCTGATGACGCAGTGCAGGCCAGACGGCCAGCCGCGGCTGCTGCCCTACCTCGACATTCCCTTCCAGCACGCCAGCCCGCGCATCCTGAAGCTGATGAAGCGTCCCGGCGCGGTCGAACGCACCCTCGAGCGGATCCAGCGCTGGCGCGCGGCGTGTCCGGAGCTGACCGTGCGTTCCACGTTCATCGTCGGCTTCCCGGGCGAGACCGACGCCGAGTTCGAGGCCCTGCTGGACTTCCTCGACGAGGCGCAGCTCGACCGCGTCGGCGCCTTCGCCTACTCGCCGGTCGAAGGCGCGGCTGCGAACGCGCTCCCGGACCCGGTGGCGCCGGAGGTCGCGCAGGAGCGGCTGGCGCGCTTCATGGCGCGGCAGGCCGGCATCTCCGCCGATCGCCTCGCGGCCAAGGTCGGCACCGTGCAGCGCTGCCTGGTGGACGCGGTCGATGGCGAGCTCGCGATCGCGCGCTCCATGGCCGATGCCCCGGAGATCGACGGCCTGGTGCAGGTCCAGGACGGCCGCGAGGCCGGGCTGGAGCCCGGCGACTTCGTCGACGTGCGCATCCTCGGCAGCGACGAGCACGATCTCTATGGCGAGGCGGGTGCGGCCGGGGACGATGACTGAGGGACAGGCGCCCGCAGGCCAGGTCGACGCGCGCCCGCGCGTGCTCGCCCTGCTGTCGCGGACCTTCCCGAGCGTCGGCGGCCACCTCGCCGCGCTCGACGGACTGCGCGGGATCGCGCTGCTGCTGGTGGTGTTCTCGCATGCGAGCCTGATCGGCATCCACATGGTGCCGGGCATCGACATGTCGGGGACCGGCAAGACCGGCGTCTGGCTGTTCTTCGTCCTGAGTTCATTCCTGCTGATGCACCAGTTCCTGCAGCTCGACGCCACGGGGCGCCTCGACGCACGCGAGTGGTGGCGGTACGCCTGGCGTCGCGTCCTGCGCATCTATCCGCTGTACATCGTGTTCCTCCTGGTGTGCTGGCTGTCGCCGCTGGACCACTACATGCCGCCGATGTCGGCGCGCGAGGTGGTCGACCACCTGCTGGTGCGGCGCGGGTTCTGGCTTACCTGGTCGATCGCGGTCGAGCTCAAGTACTACTTGGTGCTGCCGCTGCTCGTGCTGGCATACCTGCACGTGGCGCGGCGCCGGTTCCTCCCCGCCACGGCGATGGCGGCGGCGGTCATCGTGCTGCACGACGGGCTCGCGCCGCCGTACCACGCGTACGCGCTGTGGACCTACATCGTCATCTTCATGGTCGGCTCGTGGGTGGCGGTGGCGCACCACCACGCCGCGCGCCACCCCCGCTTGCGCCACCGCCTGCGCCACGTGTCGGCCGGCGCGGCCTGCGTCCTGTTCGTGCTGCTGATGGCGATGACGCCGAGCGTCTGGTCGCTGGTGGTCGATGCCGCGGTGCCCCTGAACCACTGGCACCGCTCGTTCACGTTGTTCGCGCTGTTGTGGGGCGCCACGCTGTTCTGCCTGCTGCAGGCACCTGCGTCGCTGCAGGCGATGTTCGCGTGGTGGCCGCTGCGGGTGTTCGGCGTGGTCAGCTTCAGCGGATATCTCTGGCACGGCCTGCTGCTGGCCAACCTGGATTGGCTGCCGTTCGCCGAGGGCCACTACGCGCGTGCGCTGGTGCTGCTCGCGGTGCTGCTGCTGATCTCGGCGGTGAGCTACCTGGTGATCGAACGGCCGTTCCTCGCCATCGGCCGCGCCCGCCGCCGCGCCGAAAACGCGGTGGGCGATGGCCCGGCTGCCCCGGCGGCCCCGTAGTCCCGGCGCGTCGGACCGCGGGCGCTCAGCCCGGCGTGGCGGCGTGCGGAGCGGGTGACGTCGGCGCCGCGTAGCGCACGTCGACGATGACGAAGCGCGCGGGCCCCGCCGGCAGCTGCGCCTCGAAGTCGTCGTCGACCTGCTTCCTGAGCATCGCGCGGGCCAGCGGGGAGTCGATGCTGATCCAGCCGCGGCGGGCATCGGTCTCGTCGGGGCCGACGATGCGATAGCGCGCGGTCGCGCCCGTCGCGGCGTCCTCGACCTCCACCTCGGCGCCGAAATACACCGCACGCGGGTCCGATGGCGGCGCATCGACGACGCGCAGTGTCTCGAGCCGCTTGCCGAGGTAGCGGACGCGGCGGTCGATCTCGCCCAGCTGCTTCTTGCGATACGTGTACTCGGCGTTCTCCGAGCGGTCGCCTTCGGCGGCCGCGGCGGCCAGCGCTTTCACCACGTCCGGCCTGCGCACCCGCCACAACTCGTCCAGTTCCGCCTTCAGCCGCGCGTGCCCGGAGGCGGTCACCAGCGCCGTGCTCTTCTCCGGAGGCGGCCGCCAGCGCCCCATCAGGTCCCGCTTCGGCGTCGCAGAAGGGCGGCGGGGATGGCGGGGCGGCCGTCGGACCCGATCGCCTGCAGTGCGTCGGTGGAGACGATGGCGTAGACGCGGTCCTCGCGACCCTTGTCGTCCGGGTCCAGGTGCAGGCGGCGCCCTTCGGCGTCGACCGTCCACGTCCCACCCGTGTCGACGTCCGCATTGCCGTCGCTGTCACGCTTGAGATAGCGGCCATCGGGGTGGAGGTCCAGCGTGGTTCCCGTGCCGGCGCAGTCGGGACAGGGGAGCGTGCCTTCGAAACGTCCGGCGAACGCACGCACGTCGAAGTCCGGATCCCCGGCGGGCGAGGTTTCGTCGCTCACCAGCTGCGCGTCCGTGCCGGGCGCAGCAGTCGGCGGCGTGGTGCCCGGGCTGGCGGCGCGGGTCGCTGCCGCGGGTGCGTCGGCGGCCGGCGCGGCCTCGGGCGCCGGTCGGCAGGCGGCGATCAGCAGGGCCGCAAGCAGCAGCGTTGTCGCGGGCAGGGTGCGGCTCATGACCTGGTCTCCTGTCACCTGCGGCCGCCGAGGCCGCCGAAGATGCCGCGCAGGATCTGGCGGCCGATCTGGTTGCCGACGGTGCGTGCGGTCTGCTTGGCCATGGTCTCGACCATGCCCTGGCGCCGTTTCGTGCCGAACACGGCGTTGCGGATCGACTGCCCCAGACCGCCTTCGGCGTCGTCCCGCGCCTGCGGGAGCGCCTCGGGTGCGTCGGCCTGCACCGCGGCCCCGGTCGCCTTCTTCGCCAGCATCTCGAATGCCGATTCGCGGTCCACCGTGGTGTCGTACGTCGCCCCCACCGGGCTGCCCGCGCGCACGCGTGCGCGCTCTGCTTCGGTGATGGCACCCATCCGGCAGCGCGGCGGCGCGATGAGCGTGCGTTCCACCGGCATCGGGATGCCCTTGGCCTGCAGCGTCGAGACCAGCGCCTCGCCGGTGCCGAGCTCGGCAATGGCGTCGGCCACGTCGAGCCCGGGGTTGGCGACGAACGTCTCCGCCGCCGTGCGCACGGCTTTCTGGTCGCGCGGGGTGTAGGCGCGCAAGGCGTGCTGCACGCGGTTGCCGAGCTGGCCGAGGATGTCGTCGGGCACGTCGTCCGGGAACTGGGAGCAGAAATACACGCCCACGCCCTTGGACCGGATGATCCGGACCACCTGCTCCACGCGCTGGCGCAGCGCCGGCGGGGCGTCGTCGAACAGCAGGTGGGCCTCGTCGAACACGAACACGAGCTTCGGCTTGTCGAGGTCGCCGACTTCGGGCAGCGTCTCGAACAGCTCCGACAACAGCCAGAGCAGGAAGCTCGAATACAGCCGCGGCTTCAGCACCAGGCGGTCGGCGGCGAGGATGCCGATGACGCCGCGGCCGTCGGGGGTGGTGCGCATCACGTCGGCGAGGCCCAGCGCCGGCTCGCCGAACAGACGGTCGCCGCCGTCCTGCTCCAGGCGCAGGAGCGCGCGCTGGATCGCGCCGATGGACGGAGTCGACACCAGCCCGTACCCGGTCGAGATCGCCTTGCGTTCGGCGGCCACCACGCCGAGCAGTGCGCGCAGGTCGGCGAGGTCGAGAAGCAGCAGGCCGCGGTCGTCGGCGAGCTTGAACGCGATGTCGAGCACCCCCGACTGGGTGTCGTTGAGCTCGAGCATGCGCGACAGGAGGGTCGGTCCGACCTCGGTCACCGTCGCCCGCACCGGATGCCCGTCCTTGCCGAACAGGTCCCAGAAGATCACCGGGTTGGCCTCGGCGACGTGGTCGTCGATGCCGATCTCGTCGAGCCGCTGCTGGAACTTCGCCGGACCGTCTCCGGCCACGGCCAGCCCGGCGACGTCCCCCTTCACGTCGGCCAGGAACACCGGCACGCCGATGCGGGAGAAGCCTTCCGCCAGCGTCATCAGGGTCACCGTCTTGCCGGTGCCGGTGGCTCCGGCGACCAGGCCGTGGCGGTTGCCGAACTGCGGCAGCAGGAAGACGCGGCCACCGGTCGCGGCCAGGGCATCGGGCGTGGTCACGGCCTTGCCGACGAGGATGGGGTGCATGCGGGGTCCAGCGGCTGCGGTGCCACGATTCTAGGCCAACGCCCGCGCCCACCGGGCCGACCCGCCTTGCCGCACCGGTACGGGGACGGCTACCCTCCCGGTCCACCCGCTTCACCGTCGTGGTCCATGCCCCTGCTTCCCAGCCTTGCCCGGCGCGCCGCCGTGACCTGCGCGCTCGCCTCCGTCCTCGTCATCGCCGCCGTTCCGCCTCCCGCACATGCCCAGTCCAAGCGCGACCGCGCCGCCGTCGCCGCGCTCGTCGAACGCATGGACGCGGCGGAGAACCTCTATCGCGAGGCATTGGTGAAGGCCGCGAACGACGATCCCGACGCGGTCGCCGCCAGCAATGCGGCGCTCGAGGACATGGAGGACGTGCTCACCGCGTGCACCAAGCAGCGTGGCTGTGCCGTTTCGCAGCTGCTGCCTGCCTACAAGCGCCTGCTGAAGGCGCAGACCGACTCCGCGGCCGGCGACGAAGAGGAAGGCGACGCCACCCTCGTCGACGAGGACGCATTGCAGGGCGTGCCGGACGCCGCGAGGGCGGCGGCGCTGCTGGGCGAGGACGGCCAGCGCTTCGTTCGCATGGTGCAGTTCAACCCCGCGGTGCAGGCGGCCATCCGCCGCTGGCTGACCGACATGCGCGTGTCGCTCGTCACCAGCCACGAGAACTACCAGTACATGCAGCACCTCATGTCGCCGGCCTTCAAGCGCAGCGGGCTGCCGGAGGCGCTGCTGTTCGGGATCATGGCCAAGGAGTCCAACGGCAAGGTGCACGTCGGCTCGCGCGCCGGCGCGGTGGGACCGATGCAGTTCATGCCGGCGACGGGCCGCCGCTTCGGCCTCGGCCCAGACGGCACCGGCTTCGACACCCGCTACGACCCGCGCGCGTCCGCCGACGCCGCCGCCCGCTACCTCAACGAGCGTTTCGCCGAATACGGTGACGAGATCGAGATGTGGCTGGCGGCCTACAACGGCGGCGAGGGCCGGGCGTCGCGCATCCACCGCGAAAGCGGCGGCCGCGACTTCTGGGACGCCGGGGTCTACAACCAGTTCCCGGCGGAGACGCGCGACTACGTACCGATGGTGGTGGCCGCGGCCTGGCTGTACCTGCACCCGAAGGAGTACGGCCTGGTGTTCCCGAAGGTCGACACCCGGCCGGCGACGTTCCAGCTCGCGCGCCCGGCGTCCATCTACGAGCTCACCATCTGCCTCGGCAATGGCGGTACCCGCGACGGCTACATGCGCGCGCTGCGCAACCTCAATCCGCGCTACGAGGCCGACGACTGGATTCCCGCCGGTGCCACGCTCAATGGCACGGTGCGCATCGCGGGGCTGTACAAGCGCTGGTGCACCCAGGGACGCCGGGCGGAACTGGCGCGCGAGCTGGTGACGAGCGATCCGGCGTCGGCACTCGTGCGTGCCGGTCCGGCGGAGCCGGTGGCGCCGCCCGTCTCCACCTTCGTGCCCGGCGTCGGCGCGGTGCCGGTCACCGTGGCCACCGGCGTGCCGGCAGCGGCCGGGGACGTGCGCGAGCACCGGGTGTCTAGGGGCGAGACGCTGATCGCCATCGCCGCGCGTTACGACTGCGACCGCGATGTCCTGGCGCGGGCGAATGGCCTGGAGGGGCCGCGCTACGCGCTGCGCCAGGGGCAGCGGCTGAAACTGGCGGGCTGCAGGAAGTAGGAGAAGGCCGCGCCGGAGCCCCGGCGCAGCCGTCGGTTCAGGGTGCGAGCATCGCCAGCCGCTGGCCGAGGCGCACCGGTGTTTCCGCCTGCAGCGAAGGCTCCAGCGTCGCCACCCCCGCTGGCAGCAGGACCACCACGGTGGAGCCGTAGTTGAAGCGCGCCATCTCGTCGAAGCGCTCCAGGCGGATGTCCTGGCCACGGTAGTCGCTGGTCCGGATCGCGCGGCCATAGGCGGGGATCTCCTCGCCGCTCCACACCGTTTCCACGCCCGACACCAGCAGCGCCCCCACCATGACCACTGCCATCGGCCCGAACGCGGTGTCGAAGTGGCAGACCAGGCGCTCGTTGCGCGCGAACAGGCGGCCGACGCCCGCCACCGCGGCGGGGCCGACGCTGAACAGGCGGCCCGGGACATGGACCGTTTCCACCAGGCGCCCGCTCCAGGGCATGTGCACGCGGTGGTAGTCGCGCGGGGACAGGTAGACGGTGGCGTAGAGGCCGCCCGCGAACGCGGCCGCGGCCGCTTCGCTGCCCAGGAGTTCGGCGGTGGTGAACGAACGCCCCTTGGCCTGGAAGATGCGGCCGCCGCCGTCGTCCGCGGCGGTGATCGCGCCGCACTGGCTGATGCGGCCGTCGGCAGGCATCAGCAGGGCGCGCGGGTCCGGATCGGGCGCGCGCGCGCCGGGACGCAGGGCGCGGGTGAAGAAGGCATTGAAGGTGGGGTACGCACGCGAGTCGCTGACCGCGGCTTCCGACAGGTCGACCTGAAAGCGATCGACCACGGTGTCGATGAGCCAGCGGCTGAGGCCCGGGTGGTCCGAGTACGCGAGGCGCCGCGCCAGCGACGACAGCACGCGGTGCGGCAGGACGTGGGTGAGCGCGGTCATGGCATCCATGGCGGGCTCACTCGTTGCCGGTGGTCAATGCCGCGAGGTCGGCGGCGATGGCCGCGGGGTCGAACGGCGGCTGCACCACGCCGGCCATGCGCCCCTGGTCGTCGAGCACGGCGATGGCCGCGGAATGATCGACGCTGTACTGGTCGGCGGGAGCACCGTCCGCTGCCGGGGCCTTCATGAACACCAGCGAGAGCGAACGCGCGAACGCTTCGAGGGTCGGGATGTCGGCAGTGGCGGCGAGGGTGTCGCGATGGAAGGCATGGGCGTACTCGCCGATCCGGTCCGGCGAGTCGCGCTCCGGGTCGACCGAGACGAACAGCACTCGCGGCCGCACCGTGTCCGGCAGCGACTGCCAGCGCTTCTGCGCCTGGGCGAGCTCGGCGAGCGTGGTCGGGCAGATGTCGGGGCAGTGGGTGAAGCCCAGGAACACCAGCGTCCAGTGGCCGTTGAGTTCGCCCGGGACCAGCTGCGTGCCGTCGGACTGCTGCAGGGCGAACCCGGGCAGTTCGCGCGGTTCCGGGAACAGCCGCACCGCCTGCAACTCCGGGCCCGCCAGGGCGGGCGCGCCACGGAACCAGAGCTGCGAGGCCAGCAGGCCGAGCCCGCCGGCCAGGGCGACGGCGAGGATGACCAGGGTGGTGCGGTTGAACATCGTGGCGGGCTTCGGGACGCGGTGCGGAGGGCCATGATAGCCGCGCCACCGCTATAATTCGTGGCCCGGCGGCCGCCGTCGCGTTGCGCACGCCATGATCACCCACGAGTTGCAGACCATCATCGACCTGATCCGCTACGGCGCCAGCCGCTTCAACGCGGCCGGGTTGACGTTCGGCCACAGCTACGACAACGCCCTCGACGAAGCCACGCAGCTGACGCTCCACGCGTTGCACCTGCCCCACGATCTGAGCCCGGTGTACGGCCAGGCGCGCCTGACCGAGGCGGAAAAGGAGGACGTGCTCGCGCTCTTCATCCGCCGCATCGAGGAGCGGGTGCCTGCGGCCTACCTCACCGGCGAGGCCTGGTTCGCGGGCCTGAGCTTCCGGAGCGACCGGCGCGCGCTGGTGCCGCGTTCGCCGATCGCCGAACTGATCGAGTCGGGGTTCGAGCCCTGGCTCGGCGGGCGCGAGATCCGCCGCGCCCTCGACCTGTGCACCGGCTCGGGCTGCATCGCGATCGCGATGGCGCATTACAACCCGGAGTGGCACGTCGACGGCGTCGACCTCAGCGACGAGGCGCTGGCGCTGGCGGCGGAGAACGAGCGCCGGCTGATGGTCGGCAACACACGCTTCCTGAAGTCCGACCTGTTCGATGCGCTGCAGGGCGAGCACTACGACCTGATCGTGAGCAACCCGCCGTACGTCACCAATGCCGAGACCGACGCGCTGCCGCGCGAATACGGTTACGAGCCCGAGCTCGGCCTGCGCGCCGGCGACGACGGCCTCGACCTGGTGCTGCGCATCCTGCGCGATGCGCCGCTGCACCTCACCGACGACGGCCTGCTGGTGTGCGAGGTGGGCGAAGCCGAGCAGGCCCTGGTCCGGCTCCTGCCGGAATTGCCGCTGCTGTGGGTGGAGTTCAAGGTCGGGCAGATGGGCGTGTTCGTCGTCGAGCGCCACGACCTGGTGACCCACAACGCGCGCATCCGCGCGATCGCCGACGCGCGCGAGGGCATCGCCGCGCCCGCGCCGGTGCAGCCTGCGGACGGGCTGTTCTGAGCGGCGCCGTGCCCCGCGGCCGCCGGTGCGCCATCGTGCCGGGGGCGCATGCATGCCCGCCGCCGCCGCGACGCGGCGCGTGCGCGTCATGAACACCTTCGGCCAGCTGTTCCGCGTCACCACCTTCGGCGAGAGCCACGGCCCCGCGATCGGCTGCGTGATCGACGGCTGCCCGCCCGGGGTGCCGCTCGTGGAGGACGACTTCGCCGCCGACCTCGGCCGTCGCGCCACCGGTCGCACGCGGCACACCTCGCAGCGCCACGAGGCGGATGCGGTCGAGATCCTGAGCGGCGTGTACGAAGGCCGCACCACCGGCACCCCGATCGCGCTGCTGGTGCGCAACACCGACGCGCGCAGCCGGGACTACAGCGCCATCGCGCAGCAGTTCCGCCCCGGCCACGCCGACTACAGCTACTGGCACAGGTACGGCATCCGCGATCCCCGCGGCGGTGGCCGCGCGTCCGCGCGCGAGACCACGATGCGGGTCGCGGCGGCGGTGGTGGCGAAGAAGTGGCTGGCGGCGCACCACGGCGTCGTGGTGCGCGGCCACCTCGCGCAGATCGGCGAGGTGGTGCCGCTGGCGCACGACTGGGACGCGGTCGAGGGCAACCCGTTCTTCTGGCCCGATGCCGGCCAGGTGCCCGAACTCGAGGCTTACATGGACGCCCTGCGCAAGTCCGGCGATTCGGTCGGTGCCCGCGTCAGGGTGGTGGCCGAGGGCGTGCCGCCGGGGTGGGGCGAACCGGTGTACGGCAAGCTCGATGCCGAGCTGGCGGCGGCGATGATGTCGATCAACGCGGTCAAGGGCGTCGAGGTCGGCGCCGGCTTCGCGAGCGTCGCCCAGCGCGGAAGCGCGCATCGCGACCTGATGACGCCCGCCGGGTTCCTTTCCAACCATGCCGGCGGCGTGCTGGGTGGCATCAGCACAGGCCAGGCGGTCGAGGTCTCGGTGGCGTTCAAGCCGACCTCAAGCCTGCGCCTGCCCGCGCCGGGCCTGGATGTCGATGGCAGCGTCGTCGACGTGGTCACCACCGGCCGCCACGATCCCTGCGTCGGCATCCGCGCCACCCCCATCTGCGAGGCGATGCTCGCCCTGGTGCTGATCGACCAGGCGCTTCGCCACCGCGCCCAGTGCGGCGACGTGGGTGCCGTGGCGCCACGGGTGCCGGCGTCCGCGCCATCGACATGACCACCACGATCCAGCGATCCCACCAGGGGACACCCGCACCATGAGCAGGCAATTCAGGGTCGCCGTCGTCGGCGCCACCGGCGCCGTCGGCGAAACCATGCTGGCGATCCTCGCCTCGCGCGCCTTCCCGGCATCGGACATCGTGGCGCTCGCCAGCGAGCGGTCCGCCGGCGGCACCGTGAGCTCCGGCGACGAGGACATCGCGGTGCACGCGCTGGCGGACTTCGACCCGTCGGGCATCGACATCGCGCTTTTCTCCGCCGGGGGCGACGTCTCCAGGGAACACGCGCCGCGGTTCGCGGCGGCGGGCGCGGTGGTGATCGACAACAGCTCGGCGTTCCGCTACGACGACGACGTGCCGCTGGTGATCGCCGAGGTCAACCCGGAGGCGGCGCGGGTGCGTCCGCGCGGCATCATCGCCAACCCCAACTGCTCGACGATGCAGATGCTGGTGGCGCTGGCGCCGATCCACCGCCGCTACGGCATCGAGCGCATCAACGTCGCCACCTACCAGTCGGTGTCCGGGGCAGGGCGCAGCGCGCTCGAGGAGCTCGGGCGCCAGACCGGGCGCCTGTTGAACTTCCAGGATGCCGACCCGCAGCGCTTCCCGGTGCAGATCGCGTTCAACCTGATCCCGCACATCGACGACTTCATGGACAACGGCTTCACCCGCGAGGAGATGAAGCTGGTCTGGGAGACACGCAAGATCCTGGGCGACGACACCATCCAGGTGAACCCGACGGCGGTTCGGGTGCCTGTGTTCTTCGGCCATTCCGAAGCCGTGCACCTGGAAACCCGGGACAAGGTGACCGCCGACGAGGCGCGTGCGCTGCTGGCGTCGTCGCCAGGGGTGGTGGTGGTCGACGAGCGCCGCGCAGCCGGCTATCCCACGCCCGTCACCCACGCCTCCGGCCACGACGCGGTGTTCGTCGGCCGCATCCGCGAGGACCTCTCGCATCCGCGTGGGCTCGACCTCTGGATCGTGTCGGACAACATCCGCAAGGGCGCGGCCCTCAATGCGGTGCAGCTCGCCGAGCTCGTGGCCGCGGAGGCGTGAGCGGCTTGCGCGCGACGCGCATGCGCGGCGCCGCCCGCACCGGCGGCGGCAGGCCGCGCCATTGCCAATGCCGGGACATCACCGCTAGAGTCGGCGCGGACTCCCGGGGGGGTGGCGTGATCACGACACTGCGAAACACGCGCGCGATCGCCTGCGCGCTGGCATGGACGCTGGTGCTGGTGCTGTTCGCCGGCCCGGCCTTCGCGCTGGGGCTCGGCCGCATCGAGGTGAAGTCGCAGCGCGACGAGCCGCTGCTGGCCGAGATCGAGATCATTTCCAGCGATGCCGCGGAGCTGGACCAGCTGCAGGCGCGCCTGGCGTCGCCCGACACCTTCGCCCGGATCGGCCTCGAGCCCCCGCAGGGGATCGTCTCGAACCTGCAGTTCACGGTGGCGCTGGACGCCCGCGGCCGCCCGGTCATCCGGGTCACCAGCGATGCGCCGGTGCAGCAGTCGCTGCTGACCTTCCTGGTCGAGGTCGACTGGGGCCAGGGCAGGCTGGTGCGCGAATACTCGGCGCTGCTGGATGCGCCGCAGACGGTATCGGCCCCCGCACAGCCGCCGATCCAGGCGCCGGTGGCCGCACCCGGCAACACCATCGTGCGGCAGGCGGAAACGCCGGCGGCGCCTGCGCCCGAGCCGTCCGCGGAAGCGACGCCCGAGGCCGACGCGGTCGCAGCCACCGCGGCACCCGCTCCGGAGCCCGAGCCCGCACCTCCCGACGCCCGCGTGGCGCCGTCGCCGTCGCCGACCGCCGCGGCCCCGCCCGCCGCCGACGAGTACGGACCGGTGCAGGCGGGCGATACGCTCGGCGGGATCGCCGCGGGCATGCGCGCCGAAGGCGAAACCCTCGACCAGGCGATGGTGGCGCTGTTCCGGGCCAACCCCGAGGCGTTCATCGCCGGCAACCTCAACCTGATGCGCCAGGGCGTGGTGCTGCGCATGCCGCAGGGGCCCGAGCGCACGCAATACAGCGCCGCCGAGGCGACCGCGGTGGTGCGCGAGCAGATCGGCCAGTGGCGCGAGATGCGCCGTCCGGCGCCGCAGCCCGAGGCCGTGGCCGCCGCACCTGCCGACGCCGGCGCCGCGGACCCCGGCGCCGCCCAGGCACCCCGGGTGGCCGGCGCGCGGCTCGAGATCGTCCCCCCCGGCGAGGGCGGGGGCCAACAGGCAGGAACACGATCCGGCATCGACGCCGGCGGCGAGGGCGACATGCTGCGACAGGAACTGCAACAGAAGGACGAGGCACTGGCGGCGCGGGCGGCCGAGGTCGAGGAGCTCAAGGCGCGGGTCGCGGACCTGGAAAAGCTGCAGGCCCAGCAACAGCAGCTGATCAGCCTCAAGGACAGCGAGCTGGCCGCCGCCCAGCAGCGCCTGGCGGACAGCAACGCCCGCCCGGCTGCCACGGTGGCCGATGCCGCGCCGGGCAATACGGCGACGGCGTCCCCGTCCGGCGACACCGGGTCGGTCCTGGCATGGGTGGGGCTGGCGCTGGTGCTGGCCGCGATGCTTGCCTGGTGGCTGCTGCGCCGACGCGCCGCGCGGCCGGCGCCCCGCGTCTTCGACACCGCCGCGCTTGCGGCCGGGATGCCGGCGTCACCGACCGTGCCGCCCGCGGCGCCCGGCCCGGCGCCGACGCCTCTGGTGCCGCCTGCGCCGGCGGCGGCGCCATCGTGGAACGTCCCTGCGGCGGGTGCGGTCGTGGCCGCTCCGCCCTGGCACGCGGACGACGAGGCGCCGGTGGCGGCCCCGGTGCCCGCCGCGGCGTCCGCACCCCCCGTGCCGCCGGTCGACGCGCCAGCGGCGCCCCCGGTGACTCCCGTGGCGTCCGGACCTGCCGTGGCGGCGGTCGATGCCCAACGCGATGACGGTCGCGCGGCGGTGGCCGACTCCGGCCGCGAGCGCATCGAACTCGCCCGGGCCTACGTCGACCTGGGCGACATCGAGACCGCCCGCGGGCTGCTCGAGGAGGTGGCCGGCGGCGGCGACCGCGCGTTGCGCGACGAGGCCTCGCGCCTGCTGCGCGAACTGGCCTGAGGCGCGCCGGTCAACGGCATGCGTTTCGCCATCGGCGTCGAGTACGACGGCAGCGGCTTCAACGGCTGGCAGCGGCTGTCCGCCGGCGGCAGCGACGGCCCGGTGACGGTCCAGTCAGCGCTGGAGGCGGCGCTGACGCGGGTGGCCGACGCCACGGTCGAGACGGTCTGCGCCGGGCGCACGGATGCCGGGGTCCACGCGCGCTGCCAGGTGGTCCATTTCGACAGCGAAGCCCGCCGGACGCCGCGTGGCTGGGTCCTCGGCACCACCTCGCAGCTGCCGGATGCGGTGTCGGTGCGCTGGTGCATGGCCGTCGACCAGGCCTTCCACGCCCGCTTTTCGGCGCGGGCGCGGCGCTACCGGTACCGCATCCTCAACCGGGCCGTGCGCCCCGCGCTCGGTCGGCAGTACCTGTCGTGGGAGCGGCGCCCGCTGGATGCCGGCGCCATGCATGCCGCGGCGCAGGCGCTGGTCGGCGAGCACGACTTCTCGGCGTTCCGTACCGTCCACTGCCAGGCCCCGCACGCACGCCGCGACCTGCAGGCGATCTCGGTCGTGCGTGAAGGCGACGAGGTGTGCGTCGACGTGCAGGCGAACGCTTTCCTGCATCATATGGTGCGCAACATCGTCGGCTCGCTGCTGGAGGTCGGCGCCGGCGAGCGTCCGGGCGGCTGGATCGCCGAACTCCTCGCCGGGCGCGACCGCACGCTCGCCGGACCGACGGCGCCGCCCACGGGGCTGGTCTTCGTCGGTCCGCTGTACCCCGCCGAGTGCGGGCTCCCCGCCGAAGTCACCCTGCAGGCCCTGCCATGAGTCGTACCCTGTTCCGCACCCGCATCAAGTTCTGCGGCATGACCCGCGCCGGCGACGTGCGCCTGGCGAGCGAGCTCGGCGCCGACGCCATCGGCTTCGTGTTCGCCGAGGGCAGCCCGCGCCGCGTGCACCCCGAGGAGGCGCGCGCGATGCGCATCGCGCTGGCGCCGCTGGTGGACGCGGTGGCCGTGTTCCGCGACAACCCCACCGAGGAGGTCCGCGAGGTGGTCAAGCAGGTGCGACCCAGCCTCCTGCAGTTCCACGGCGACGAGGACGAGTCGTTCTGCCGCGGCTTCGGCGTGCCCTACGTGAAGGCGGTGGCCATGAACGACCCGCTGGTGGCCAACGGACTGGCGCTGCAGGCGCGCTACCCCAGCGCCGTGGCCTTCCTGTTCGACAGCCACGGCGACGGCGCCAGCGGCGGCAGCGGCCGGCGCTTCGACTGGTCGCGCATGCCGCAGGGGATGACCAAGCCGACGCTGCTGGCGGGCGGGCTGACGCCCGAGAACGTGTTCGAGGCGATCACCACCACCTTGCCCTGGGGCGTGGACGTGGTCACCGGAATCGAGCTGGAACCCGGCATCAAGGACGGCGACTGCATGCGCGCCTTCGTCGCCGAGGTCCGCCGCGCCGACTGCGAGGTGGAGCCGGACATCGGCGGCACCGGTGCCAGCTGCGATGCCGCCGCCGGCAGGGCCGCCCGTGGCTGACGCGCCGGTGGACTATCACGCCTATCCGGACGCCTCCGGCCACTTCGGGCGCTATGGCGGCCGCTTCGTCGCCGAGACGCTGATGGGGCCGCTGCAGGAGCTGGCCGCGGCGTACGACGCCGCGCGGGTGGATCCGGCGTTCATCGCCGCATTCGAGGACGACCTCGCGCACTACGTCGGTCGCCCCAGCCCGATCTACCACGCCGAGCGCCTGAGCCGCGAGAACGGCGGCGCGCGCATCCTGCTCAAGCGCGAGGACCTGAACCACACCGGCGCGCACAAGATCAACAACACCATCGGCCAGGCGCTGCTCGCCAGCCGCATGGGCAAGACCCGGATCATCGCCGAGACCGGGGCCGGACAGCACGGCGTGGCCTCGGCCACGGTGGCCGCGCGCCTGGGGCTCGAGTGCGTGGTGTACATGGGCGCTACCGACATCGAGCGGCAGAAGATCAACGTCTACCGCATGCAGCTGCTGGGCGCGCGCGTGGTGCCGGTGACCAGTGGCTCGGCCACGCTCAAGGACGCGCTCAACGAGGCCATGCGCGACTGGGTCGGCAGCGTCGCCGACACCTTCTACATCATCGGCACGGTCGCGGGTCCCGACCCGTACCCGCGCATGGTGCGCGACTTCAACGCGGTGGTGGGCCGCGAGGCGCGGGCGCAGATGCTGGCCGAGCATGGCCGCCTGCCCGACGCGGTCACCGCCTGCGTCGGCGGCGGCAGCAACGCCATCGGCATGTTCCACGCCTTCCTCAACGACCCGGCGGTGCGCATCGTCGGCGCCGAGGCGGCGGGCGACGGCATCGCCAGTGGCCGCCACGCGGCCTCGATCGCCGCCGGGCGCCCCGGCGTCCTGCACGGCAACCGCACCTACGTCATCTGCGACGACGATGGCCAGATCGCGGAGACGCATTCGGTTTCGGCCGGGCTGGATTACCCCGGCGTCGGCCCCGAGCACGCCTTCCTCGCCGACAGCGGCCGCGCGGAGTACGTGGGCGTGACCGACGACGAGGCGCTGGCGGCGTTCCACCTGCTGGCGCGGACCGAGGGCATCCTCGCCGCGCTGGAGTCCAGCCACGCCATTGCCCAGGCCTTGAAGCTGGCCCGCGAGCTGCCGGCGGACGCGATCGTGCTGTGCAACCTGTCCGGCCGCGGCGACAAGGACGTGCACACGATCGCGGCGCGGCAGGGGCTGGACCTGTGACGCCCGAGGCGATGCACGCGGGCCCTGCGACAGGGCAGGGGCCGGGGCGCATCGATGTCCGGTTCCGGTCGCTGGCCGCGTCCGGCCGCAAGGCGCTGGTGCCCTTCATCACCGTGGGCGACCCGTCGCTCGAGGCGACGGTGCCGGTGATGCACGCGCTGGTGGCCGCCGGTGCCGACGTGCTCGAGCTCGGCGTGCCGTTCTCGGACCCGATGGCCGACGGCCCGACGATCCAGCGCAGCTCGGAGCGCGCGCTGGCGCGGGGTGCCGGGATGGCGTTCGTGCTCGACTGCGTGCGCGCGTTCCGCGGCGTCGACGACGGGACGCCGGTGGTGCTGATGGGCTACCTGAACCCGGTGGAGGTGCGCGGGGTGGGGCGGTTTGCCGCGGACGCGGCGGCAGCCGGCGTGGACGGCGTGCTGCTGGTGGACCTGCCGCCGGAGGAAGCCGCCGAGTTCCGGGTCGCCTTCGCCGCACATGGCCTCGCGCTGATCCTGCTGGCGGCGCCCACGACCACGCCCGCCCGTCTGGCGGCCCTGTGCGGCGACGCCCAGGGCTACCTGTACTACGTGAGCCTGGCCGGGGTGACCGGAGCCTCCGATCGCCTGGATACCGGCACCGCATCGGCGCGGCTGCGCACGGTGCGCGAGGCCAGCCGGGTGCCGGTGGTCGCCGGCTTCGGCATCAGCGACGCGGCGAGCGCCGCGGCGATGGCGGCCGATGCCGACGGCGTCGTGGTCGGCAGTGCCCTGGTGTCGGCGATGGCGGGTGCGTCCGGTCCTGACGCCGCCGCCGCGCGCGCGGCCGCGTTCCTGGCCCCGCTGCGGGCGGCGCTGGACGCGGCGGGCTGACCGGGCGGCTGCGTTAAACTGCGCGACCTGCCGCGGCCCCGCCGCCACGAGACAAGACCCACGCATGTCCTGGCTGAAGAAAGTGATGCCCGCCCGCATCCGCACCGACTCGGGCCCCGTGCGCAAGCGCAGCGTGCCGGAGGGCCTGTGGGAGAAATGCGACCGCTGCGGCGCCGTGCTCTACCGCCCCGAACTCGAGGAAAACCTCGAGGTCTGCCCCAAGTGCAACCACCACATGGCCATCCGCGCGCGGGCGCGCCTGGCCGCCTTCCTCGACCGCGACAGCGGCAGCGAGATCGGCGCTGCGCTGGGTCCGGTCGACGTGCTCCGGTTCAAGGACCAGAAGCGCTACGGCGACCGCATCAAGGCCGCGCAGAAGGCGACCGGCGAACGCGACGCGCTGGTGGCGATGGAGGGCCGGCTGCGCGGCCGGCCGATCGTGGCCGCCGCCTTCGATTTCGCGTTCATGGGCGGCTCGATGGGCTCGGTGGTGGGCGAGCGCTTCGCGCGCGGCGCCGAGCGCGCGCTGGACATCGGCTCGCCGTTCGTCAACTTCTCCGCCAGCGGCGGCGCGCGGATGCAGGAGAGCCTGTTCTCCCTGCTGCAGATGGCCAAGACCTCGGCCGCGCTCGGCCGCCTGCGCGCGGCAGGGCTGCCCTACATCTCGGTGATGACCCACCCCACCACCGGTGGCGTGTCGGCCTCGTTCGCGATGCTGGGCGACATCAACATCGCCGAGCCGGAGGCGCTGATCGGCTTCGCCGGGCCGCGGGTCATCGAGCAGACCGTGCGCGAGACCCTGCCCGAAGGCTTCCAGCGCTCGGAGTTCCTGCTCGAGCACGGCGCCATCGACCAGATCTGCGACCGCCGCGAGCTGCGCGACCGGATCGCGCACCTGCTCGCGTTGCTGATGAAACAGCCGCAACCGGACGACGACGTGGAAGTGGAGGCATGAGCCGCAGGTATTTCGGCACCGACGGCATCCGCGGCCGGGTGGGCGAGGGCGCGATCTCGGCGGATTTCGTGCTGCGCCTGGGCAATGCCTACGGCCACGCGCTGCGCGCCTCGCGGGGGGGCGAGTGGCGCAAGCCGCAGGTCATCATCGGCAAGGACACGCGCATCTCGAACTACATGTTCGAGGCGGCGCTGGAGGCCGGGCTGGTAGCCGCGGGCGTGGACGTGCAGCTGATGGGGCCGATGCCGACGCCCGCCGTCGCCCACCTCACGCGCTCGATGCGCGCCGATGGCGGCATCGTGATCTCGGCATCGCACAACCCGCACTACGACAACGGCATCAAGTTCTTCTCGGCCGAGGGCGAGAAGCTCGACGACGCCACCGAACTCGCCATCGAGGCGGCGCTCGACCACCCCTTCGCGACCGTCGAGTCCCACGGGCTGGGCAAGGCGGTGCGCACGCGCGATGCCGTCGGCCGCTACGTCGAGGCCTGCAAGAGCTCGGTGCCGCGGCGCTTCGACCTCGCCGGCATGCGCATCGTGCTCGACTGCGGGCATGGCGCGACCTACCAGATCGGGCCGATGGTGCTGCGTGAGCTGGGCGCGCGGGTGGACGCCATCGGCGTCGACCCCAACGGCACCAACATCAACGACGGGGTCGGCTCCACGCATCCGGAGTCGCTGGTGGAGCGCGTGCGCGCGACCGGCGCCGACCTGGGCATCGCCTTCGACGGCGACGGCGACCGCGTGCTGTTCGTCGACGCCGACGGCGTGGTGCGCGACGGTGACGACCTGCTCTACGTGCTCGCCTGCGACTGGCAGGCCACGGGTCGCCTGCACGGCCCGGTGGTCGGCACGCTGATGACCAACTACGGCTTCGAGCGCGCCATGGGCGGCCGCGGCATCACCTTCCTGCGTTCGAAGGTCGGCGACCGCTACGTGCACCAGGCCCTGCTCGAGCACGGCGGCATCCTGGGCGGCGAAGCGTCCGGCCACCTGCTGTGCCTTGACCGGGCCACCACGGGCGACGGCATCGTCAGCGCCCTCCAGGTGCTGGAAGTGCTCACCCGGCAGGGCGTTGGCCTGGCGGAGGCGACCCGTGGCCTGGACAAGGTGCCGCAGAAGACCGTGAACGTGCGGCTGGGCGAGGGCGCCCGTCCTGCCGAAGCCGACAGCGTCAAGGCGGCGCTCGCCGAGGCCCTCCGGGCGGTCGAGGGCAGGGGCCGCGCCTTCCTGCGGCCCTCGGGCACGGAGCCCGTGGTCCGGGTGACCGTGGAGGCCGACGACGACACCCTGGTCGAGTCCACGCTCGAGCGGCTGGCCGCCGCGGTGCGCGCGGCCGCCTGAGCGGACGCGGCGCGGCGCACGCGGTCCAGGGCGATCGCCCGTCGCGTCGTCGCTTGTGCGCGTCCCCGGCGCGCCGCACCATGCTTCCCCGTCCGCGCATCGCGGCCCATCGGAGACGTCCCGGCAATGACCCCTCGCATCCCCACCCTCGACATCGGCCGCTTCGTCGATCCCGCCAGCGACGGCGACCGCGACGCCTTCGTCGCCGAACTCGGCGCGGCGTACCGGGAGTGGGGCTTCGCCGGGATCCGCAACCATGGCATCCCGCAGTCGCTGGTGGACGGCGCGTATGAGGTGTTCCAGCGCTTCTTCGCGCTTCCCGAGGACGTGAAGCGCCAGTACCACGTGCCCGGCGGCGGCGGCGCCCGCGGCTACACCCCGTTTGGCGTCGAGACCGCGAAGGGCGCGCAGCACCACGACCTCAAGGAGTTCTGGCACATCGGCCGCGAGATCCCGGATGACTCCAGGTACCGCCCGGTGATGCCGCGCAACCTGTGGCCCAATGAGGTCGAGGGCTTCCGCGAGCGCGGCTACGCGCTCTACCAGGCGCTCGACCAGCTCGGCTCGCAGGTGCTCTCGGCGCTGGCGCTGCACATCGGGCTGCCGGGTAATTGGTTCGCGGACAAGACCGACTCCGGCAACTCGATCCTGCGCCCGATCCACTACCCGCCGATCGAGGCCGACGACGTCCCCAACGAGCGTGCGGGCGCGCACGAGGACATCAACCTGATCACCCTGCTGGTGGGAGCGAGCGCCGCCGGGCTCGAGGTGCGGTCGCGCAGGGGCGAGTGGGTGCCGTTCACCGCCGACGCCGACACCATCGTGGTCAACATCGGCGACATGCTCCAGCGCCTGACCAACCATGTCTATCCTTCGACCACGCACCGCGTGGTCAACCCGCCGGGTGCCGATGCCCGCAAGCCACGCTATTCGGTGCCGTTCTTCCTGCACCCGAACCCCGACTTCGTGATCGACGTGTTGCCGTCGACGGTGACCGGGGACAACCCGAGCCGGTATCCGGAGCCGATCACCGCGCAGGGCTACCTCGAAGAGCGGCTGCGCGAGATCAAGCTGAAGTAGGTCCGCGGCACGATCGGCTATCCTTCGCGGTCCATTGCACACCGAGGACCGCGCCCATGCGCCGCAGGATCGTTGCCGGGAACTGGAAGCTGCACGGCGACCACGCCTTCGCCGAGGCACTTGTGTCCGCGGTCTCCGCGGGCGCGCCGGACGGCGTCGAGCTGGTCGTGCTGCCGCCGATGCCGTACCTGGCGGGACTGGCCGCGCGTTTCGGCGGCAGTGGCATCGCCTTCGGTGCGCAGGACGTGAGCGAGCACGCGAAAGGCGCGTACACCGGCGAGGTCGCCGCGGCCATGGTCGCCGGCACCGGCGCGCGCTACACCCTGGTGGGGCATTCCGAGCGCCGCCAGTACCACCACGAGGAAGACGCGCTGGTGGCGCGCAAGTTCCAGGCCGCGCGCGAGGCGGGCCTGGTGCCGATCCTCTGCGTGGGCGAGCGGCTGGAGGAGCGCGAGGCCGGGAAGACCGAGGAGGTGGTCGCCGCGCAGCTGGCGGCGGTGTTCGAGCGCCTGGGGGCGCAGGCGCTGGAGGATGCGGTGGTCGCCTACGAGCCGGTGTGGGCCATCGGCACCGGTCGCACCGCCAGCTGCGAGCAGGCGCAGGCGGTGCACGCCTTCATCCGTGGCGAAGCGGCGCGGCGCGATGCTAGAATCGCGGGTCGGCTGCCGATCCTGTATGGCGGCAGCTGCAAGCCCGACAACGCCGCGGCCCTGTTCGCCGAGCCCGACGTCGACGGTGGACTCATCGGCGGCGCGTCGCTGGTCGCGGAGGATTTCCTCGCGATCGCCGCGGCCGCCGTTCCTTCGCCGGCCCCCTGAATCCAAGCAGAGTCGCCCAATGCTGTTGCTCATCCTCAATGTCGTCTTCGTGCTGGTCGCGATCGCCCTGATCGCGCTCATCCTCATGCAGCGCGGTGCCGGCGCCCAGGCGGGCTCGGGCTTCGGCGGCGGCGCCTCGGCGACGGTGTTCGGCGCACGCGGCGCCTCGAACTTCCTGTCCAAGTCCACCAAGTGGCTCGCGATCACGTTCTTCGCGATCACCCTGTTCATGGCCTGGCACGCGACCAACACCGCGCGCCCGGGCCCTGCCGCGCAGGACCTCGGCGTGATGTCGCAGGTGCCGGTGGCGCCTGCCGCGCCGACCCCGGGCGCGGCCGGCGTGCCCGCCGCGCCGGCCGCGGTGCCGACGGCGCCCGCGCCTGCGCCGACGGTGCCGGCCGCGCCGGCGGACGATGCCGCGCCGCCCGCGACAGAGCAGCAGGAATCCACGCCGCCCCCTCCGCAGGGCGGCTGATAGCGATTACAATATCGCGGTCGCGCACCCCCCGTGGTTGCGCAGAAGTCTTTGCCCAGATGGCGGAATTGGTCGACGCACTACCTGGCGGTGGTCGCGATTTCGGCCGGGGGGGTTCGAGACCCCCTTTGGGCACAATACCCGGCGGCGCGGATGCATCGCATCCGCGCCGGGCGGTCGAACCGCAAGCCACGGCCGCATCGCGGCAAGTAGCCGAGAAAACGAGAGTGCTGGCCGAATACCTGCCCACCCTGCTGTTCCTGCTCGTCGCCACCGGCATCGGCGTCGCCCTGCTGGTGATCGGCAACCTCATCGGGCCGCAGCGGCCGACGATGGAAAAGCTGTCGCCGTACGAATGCGGCTTCGCCGAGTTCGACGACGCGCACATGCAGTTCGACGTGCGCTACTACCTGATCGCCATCCAGTTCATCATCTTCGACCTGGAAATCATCTTCATCGTGCCCTGGGCCACCGTGTTCCGCGAACTCGGCGTGCTCGGCCTGGTCGAGATGGGCATCTTCGCCGGCATGCTGCTGCTCGGCTTCGTGTACGTGTGGAAGAAGGGAGCACTGGAATGGGAGTGAGCAACGCCATCCAGCGTCTGTCGGATGCCGCGAGCAATCCGATCCCGGTCAGCCGCGTCGACGACATCCTGCGCCCCGAGGGCGAGAACCCGCTGCTCGAGCGCGGCTTCGTCACCACCAGTTCCGACGTGCTGCTCAACTGGGCGCGCACCGGTTCCATGTGGCCGATGACCTTCGGCCTCGCCTGCTGCGCGGTCGAGATGATGCACGCCGGCGCCGCGCGCCTGGACCTCGACCGCTATGGCGTGGTGTTCCGGCCGAGCCCGCGGCAGTCGGACGTGATGATCGTGGCCGGCACGCTGGTGAACAAGATGGCGCCGGCGCTGCGCAAGGTGTACGACCAGATGCCGGACCCGAAGTGGGTCATCTCGATGGGCAGCTGCGCCAACGCCGGCGGCTACTACCACTATTCGTACTCGGTGGTGCGCGGCTGCGACCGCATCGTGCCTGTGGACATCTACGTGCCGGGTTGCCCGCCGACGGCGGAGGCGCTGATCTTCGGCATCCTGCAGCTGCAGAAGAAGATCCGCCGCGGCACCAATTTCGGCGACGTCAAGACGGGCCAGCGCGATGGTTGATCCCCACGGACCGGAGTCGGCGACGGAGTTCGCCGGGCAGCTGCGCGCGCGCTTCCCGGGCGCGGACGTGACGGTCGCGCTGCCGCGCGGCGAGGTCGGCATCGTGTTCGCCACCGCGGACTGGCACGAGGGCTGCCGCCTGCTTCGCGACGAGTTCGGCTTCGAGGCGCTGATGGACCTCTGCGGGGTCGACTACCTCGGCCACGGCAGCGACGAGTGGGACACCGGCGTGTCGTCGGAAGGCTTCAGCCGCGGCGTGGAAGGCCGCGGTCCCGGCCGCTTCGCCTATGGCCAGGGGCCGGAGCACCGTTCGGGTGACGACGATGGCCACGCCGTGCCGCCCGCGCCTCCGGCCCGCTTCGCCACCGTCGTGCAACTGCTGTCGGTCCAGCACAACCGCCGGGTGCGCGCCACCTGCTTCGTCGAGGACGACGCCATGCCGGTGCTGGACTCGGTCACCGACCTCTGGCCTGGCGCCAACTGGTTCGAGCGCGAGGCGTTCGACCTGTTCGGCATCATCTTCCGCAACCACCCGGACCTGCGCCGCATCCTCACCGACTACGGCTTCGTCGGCCATCCGTTCCGCAAGGACTTCCCGCTGATCGGCAACGTCGAGGTCCGCTACGACGCCGAGCTCAAGCGCGTGATCTACGAACCCGTGACCTCGGTGGAGCCGCGCGTGCTGGTGCCGCGCGTGATCCGCGACGACGCCCGCTACGCGACGTCCGACGGCGAGTCGCGCGACCTGCGCGTCGCGAGTGCACTGGGTCCGGCCGACGCGAGGGCGGCGAAATGAGCGCGACACCCCTGTCCGGCGGCAACGAGGCCGTGGCCGACGCCGCCGGTGGCCGCCAGGAGATCCGCAACTACACGATGAACTTCGGCCCCCAGCATCCGTCCGCGCACGGCGTGCTGCGGCTGATCCTGGAGATGGACGGCGAGGTCGTGCAGCGCGCCGATCCGCACGTGGGCCTGCTCCACCGCGGCACCGAGAAGCTCGCGGAGTCGAAGCCGTTCAACCAGTCGGTCCCGTACATGGACCGCCTGGACTACGTGTCGATGATGTGCAACGAGCACGCCTACGTGCGCGCGGTCGAGACCCTGATGGGGATCGAGGTGCCGGAGCGCGCGCAGTGGATCCGCACGCTGTTCGACGAAGTCACGCGCATCCTCAACCACCTCATGTGGGTGGGGTCCAACGGGCTCGACCTGGGCGCGATGGCGGTGTTCCTGTACTCGTTCCGCGAGCGCGAGGAGCTCATGGACGTGTACGAGGCGGTCAGCGGCGCGCGCATGCATGCCGCGTACTACCGGCCCGGCGGCGTCTACCGCGACCTGCCGGACCACATGCCGAAGTACCGCGAATCGCCGTGGAAGAAGGGCAAGGCGCTCAGGCGTTCGAACGCGATGCGCGAAGGCACGATGCTCGACTACCTCGAGGCGTTCGCGAAGGAGTTCCCGAACCGCGTCGACGAGTACGAGACCCTGCTCACCGACAACCGCATCTGGAAGCAGCGCACCGTCGGCATCGGCGTGATCCCGCCGGAGATGGCGCTGGCCTGGGGCATGAGCGGGCCGATGCTGCGCGGCTCGGGCGTCGCCTGGGACCTGCGCAAGACGCGCCCCTACGCCAAGTACGCCGAGGTCGATTTCGACATCCCGGTGGGCGTGCAGGGCGACTGCTACGACCGCTATCTCGTGCGCATCGCCGAGATGCGCGAGTCGACGCGGATCATCGAGCAGTGCGTGGCCTGGCTCAAGGCCAACCCCGGCCCGGTGATGGTCGACAACTACAAGGTCGCGCCTCCCTCCCGCGAGGAGATGAAGGACGACATGGAAGCGCTGATCCACCACTTCAAGCTGTTCACCGAGGGCTACTGCGTGCCCGCCGGCGAGACCTACAGCGCGATCGAGGGCCCCAAGGGCGAGTTCGGCGTGTACATGGTGTCCGACGGCGCGAACAAGCCCTTCCGCATGCACGTGCGCGCGCCCGGGTTCGCCCACCTGTCGTCGATGGACGCGGTGGTGCGCGGCCACATGCTGGCCGACGTGGTGGCGATGATCGGGACCTACGACATCGTGTTCGGCGAGATCGACAGGTAGGGATGAGATGAGAGCGACAGGCAACTTCGAGAACGCGCGCAACGTCGACCCCCTGGTGGTGCTGGCCGACGACACGCGTGCGCAGATCGACCACTGGCTGACCAAGTTCCCGGCGGACCGCAAGCGCTCGGCGGTGCTCGCCGGGCTGCACGCGGCGCAGGCACAGAACGATGGCTGGCTCAGCGACGAACTCATCGCCGCGGTGGCCAAGTACCTGGACCTGCCGACGGTGTGGGCGTACGAGGTGGCCACCTTCTACTCGATGTTCGAAACCAAGCCGGTCGGCCGCAACAACGTCGCCTTCTGCACCAACATCAGCTGCTGGCTCAACGGCGCCGAGGAACTCGTCGCGCACGCCGAGAAGAAGCTCGGCTGCCGCCTGGGCGAGTCCACCGCCGACGGCCGCGTCTACCTCAAGCGCGAGGAAGAGTGCGTCGCCGCGTGTTGCGGCGCGCCCGTCGTCGTGATCAACGGCCACTACCACGAGAAGCTCGACGCCGACCGCGTCGATGCGCTGCTCGACGGCCTGACGTGAGGCCGGACCACGACATGGCACACCACGCATCCCACGCATCCGCGGGCTACGGCCCGGTCGGCCCGGCACCGAAGGAGCACCAGGCGGTCTACACGACGCTGCACTTCGACAAGCCGTGGTCGTACGAGAACTACCTCAAGACCGGTGGCTACAGCGCCCTGCGCCGGATCCTGGAAGAGCGCATCGCGCCGGCCGACGTCATCGACATGGTCAAGCGCTCGGGGCTGCGCGGCCGCGGCGGCGCGGGATTCCCGACCGGGCTCAAGTGGAGCTTCATGCCCAAGGATTCGGGGATGCAGAAATACATCCTCTGCAACTCCGACGAATCGGAGCCGGGCACCGCCAAGGACCGCGACATCCTGCGCTACAACCCGCATGCGGTGATCGAGGGCATGGCGATCGCCTGCTACGCCACCGGCGCGACGGTCGCCTACAACTACCTGCGCGGCGAGTTCCACCACGAGCCCTTCGAGCACCTGGAAGAGGCCACGCGCGAGGCGTACGCCAACGGCTGGCTGGGCAGCAACGTGCTCGGCACCGGCATCGACATCGAGATCCACAACGCGCTGGGCGCGGGTGCGTACATCTGCGGCGAAGAGACCGCGCTGATGGAGTCGCTGGAGGGCAAGAAGGGCCAGCCGCGCTTCAAGCCGCCGTTCCCGGCGAACTTCGGCCTGTTCGGCAAGCCCACCACCATCAACAACACCGAGACCTACGCCTCGGTGCCGGCGATCATCCGCAACGGCCCGGAGTGGTTCGCGAACCTCGGCAAGCCCAACAACGGCGGCTGCAAGATCTTCTCCGTCTCCGGCCACGTGCGGGCGCCCGGCAACTACGAGGTCCGCCTCGGCACGCCGTTCGCGGAGCTGCTGGAGATGGCCGGCGGCCTGCGCCCGGGGCGCACGCTCAAGGGCGTGATCCCGGGCGGCTCGTCGATGCCGGTGCTGCCGGCAGCGACGATGATGGACATCACCATGGACTACGACGCGCTGCAGAAGGCCGGCTCCGGCCTCGGCTCGGGCGCGGTCATCGTCATGGACGACACCACCTGCATGGTCCGCGCCTGCCAGCGCATCGCGCGCTTCTACTATGCAGAGAGCTGCGGGCAGTGCACGCCGTGCCGCGAGGGCACCGGCTGGATGTACCGCATGATCACCCGCGTGGTGGAAGGGCAGGCGACGCTCGACGACCTGCAGATGCTGCGCGCCGCCGCCGGCCAGATCGAAGGCCATACCATCTGCGCCTTCGGCGAGGCTGCCGCCTGGCCGGTGCAGGGCTTCCTGCGCCACTTCTGGGATGAGTTCGAATACGCGATCGTCAACGGCCGCTTCCTGGTCGACGACCAGCGCGACGGCACCGTCGCCGCGGGGAGGGTTGCCGCATGAGCGCACAGCCGGTGAACCCGGACCTGCCGCCCGACCACGTCACCGTCTTCATCGACGGCGTCGAGCTGGCCGCGCCCAAGGGCTCGATGATCATCCATGCCGCCGACAAGGCCGGCATCCCGATCCCGCGCTTCTGCTACCACGACAAGCTCGGCATCGCGGCCAACTGCCGCATGTGCCTGGTCGAAGTGGAGAAGATGCCGAAGCCGGCGCCCGCGTGCGCGACGCCGGTGATGGACGGCATGAAAGTCGCCACGCGCAGCGACAAGGCGCTCAAGTCGCAGCGCAACGTGATGGAGTTCCTGCTCATCAACCATCCGCTCGACTGCCCGATCTGCGACCAGGGCGGCGAGTGCGAACTGCAGGACATCTCGCTGGGCTACGGCCGCTCGGTCAGTCGCTTCAGCGAGCGCAAGCGCGTGGTCGCCGACGAGGACCTCGGGCCGCTGGTCGCCACCGACATGACGCGCTGCATCCAGTGCACGCGCTGCATCCGCTTCACCGCGGAGATCGCCGGCACCTACGAGCTCGGCGGCATGATGCGCGGCGAGAACCTGCAGATCGGCACCTATGACGGCAAGCCGCTGACCACGGAGCTGTCGGGCAACGTCATCGACGTGTGCCCGGTCGGCGCGCTGACCAACAAGGTCTACCGCTTCCGCGCCCGGCCCTGGGAGCTGATCGCGAAGGAGTCGCTGGGCTACCACGATGCGCTCGGCAGCAACCTGTTCCTGCACGTGCGCCGCGGCGAAGTGCTGCGCACGGTGCCGCGCGCCAACGAGCCGGTCAACGAGGTCTGGCTGTCCGACCGCGACCGGTATTCGCACCAGGGCCTGTACGCGGAGGACCGCGCGCTGTTCCCGATGCTGCGCGTGGCGAGCAACGGCGACGACGGCGACTGGCGCCAGGCGACGTGGGAGGAGGCGCTGGCGCGCGCCGCGCAGATCCTGCGCGACAACGCCGCCGACGACCTCGGCATCCTGGTGCATCCGTCCACCTCGAACGAGGAGGGCGCGCTGCTGGCGCGCATGGCCGAGGCGCTGGGCACCGGCAACCTCGACCACCGCATCGGCCAGCGCGACCTGTCCGACGGCGCCGTCGCGGAGCAATTCGCGATGCCCGTCGCCGACATCGAGCATGCCGACGCGATCGTGATCGTCGGCAGCCACCTGCGCCACGAGGTGCCCCTGCTGCACCACCGCGTGCGCAAGGCCTGGAGCCGGGGCGCGAAGGTGCACCTGGTCAACCCCGTGGACTTCGAGTCCACGTTCGACATCGCGTCGAAGCAGATCGTGCCGCCGTCGCGGCTTGCCGCGGCGCTGGGGTCGCAGGCGCTCGCCGATGCGCTCGCCGGCACCAGCCGTGCGGTGGTCATCGTCGGCGCGCTCGCGGAGAACGGCCTGCACGCGGCGGAAATCCGCGAGGCGGCGGCCGCGTTCGCTGCCCGCCATGGCGCCGGCCTGTGCCGCATCCCGCAGGGTGCCAATGCCCTGGGCCTCGCGCGCACCGGCGTGCTGCCGGCGTCGCGCGACGCCAACGCGATGCTGGCGGAGCCGCGCTCGGGCTACGTGATCTACGGCATCGAGCCCGGGCTGGATTTCGCCGACCAGGGCGCCGCGCTGAAGGCGCTGTCGCCTGCGCAGGTGGTGGCTTTCAGCCACTTCGCCTGCCAGTCGACCCGGGCCGTGGCCGACGTCATCCTGCCGATCGCCGCGCTGCCCGAAACACAGGCCACGTTGACCAACCTCGACGGCCGCGACCAGCGCGCCGTCGACGGCGGCGGCCTGCGGGGCGAGATCCAGCCGGGCTGGCGGGCGCTGCGCGCGCTCGGCGGGCTGCTGGAGCTCGGCGGATTCGAGTTCACCGACCTCGCGGGCCTGCGCGCCTCGCTCGCGCCGCGGGCGGTCGACGTTGCGCGCGGCGGACGGCCCGCCATCGGCAACGGCGACGGGTTCGAGGTCGCGGTGTCGCAGGCGATCTACCGCGTCGACGCGGTCACCCGTCGCGCCGGGGCGCTGCAGGCGCATCCGCTCAACGATGGTCCGCGGCTGGTGTTGCATCCCGACGACGCCGCTGCGGCAGGCCTGGCCGATGCCGCGATGGCCAAGGTCGGCACGGGCGCGGGCACCGCGACGCTCCAGGTGGCCACCACCGACCGCGTCGCGCGCGGCGTGGCCTGGGTCGAATCCGGCCACGGCGCCACCGCGGCGCTCGGCGGCGGCAGGGTGGAGGTCTCGGCGGCATGAACACCCACGACCTCCTGAGCCAGGTCACCGCGCCGGTGTACGAGGCGCTCCTGTCGCTGGGCGCGATCGGCGTGATCATCTGGATCGTGCTCAAGATCCTGGCGATCGCGGTGCCGGTCATCCTCGGCGTCGCCTTCTACGTGCTGTGGGAACGCAAGCTCATCGGCTGGATGCACTCCCGCCACGGCCCGATGTACGTCGGCTTCGGCGTGCTGCAGACCTTCGCCGACGTCTTCAAGCTGCTGTTCAAGGAAGTCATCCAGCCGACCAAGGCGCACAAGGCGCTGTACGTGCTGGCGCCCCTGATCACCATGGCGCCGGCCTTCGCGGCGTGGGCAGTGGTGCCGTTCGACGCCCAGCTGGTGCTGTCGAACGCGAACGCAGGCCTGCTGTACCTGCTGGCGATGACCTCGCTCGGCGTGTACGGGATCATCCTCGCGGGCTGGGCGTCGAACTCGAAGTACGCGTTCCTGGGCGCCATGCGCTCGGCGGCGCAGGTGGTCAGCTACGAGATCGCGATGGGCTTCGCCCTGGTCGGCGTCATGGTCGGCGCCGGCAGCCTCAACCTCAGCGCGATCGTGATGGCCCAGAGCGGCGACGCGGGGTTCCTGGAGTGGTTCTGGCTGCCGATGCTGCCGCTGTTCGTCATCTACTTCGTGTCCGGCGTGGCGGAGACCAACCGCGCGCCGTTCGACGTGGTGGAGGGCGAGTCGGAGATCGTCGCCGGGCACATGGTCGAGTACTCCGGGTCCGCGTTCGCGATCTTCTTCCTGGCCGAATACGCCAACATGATCCTGGTGAGCTTCCTCGCCCCGATCTTCTTCCTGGGTGGCTGGCTGTCGCCGTTCCACGGCTGGTTCGAGGGCATCCCGGTGCTGTCGTGGCTCGCCGTCGACGGCTGGTGGTGGCTGTTCGCGAAGGTCCTGTTCTTCGCCAGCACCTTCGTCTGGTTCCGGGCCTCGTTCCCGCGCTACCGCTACGACCAGATCATGCGCCTGGGCTGGAAGGTGTTCATCCCGCTCAGCATCGCCTGGATCGTGGTGACGGCGCTGATGGCGTATTTCGGCATTTTCGAGGCGGGGCAGTGATGGGCAAGGTCGGTTCCTTCTTCCGCAGCCTGCTGCTGCTGGAACTGTTCAAGGGCATGGGGCTCACCCTCAGGTACCTGTTCAAGCCCAAGTACACGCTGATGTACCCGATGGAGAAGACGCCGCAGTCGCCGCGCTTCCGCGGCCTGCACGCGCTGCGCCGCTACCCCAACGGCGAGGAACGCTGCATCGCCTGCAAGCTGTGCGAGGCGGTATGCCCGGCGCTGGCGATCACCATCGACTCCGCCCAGCGCGAGGACGGCAGCCGCCGCACGACGCGCTACGACATCGACCTGTTCAAGTGCATCTACTGCGGGTTCTGCGAGGAATCCTGCCCGGTCGACTCGATCGTCATGACGCACATCCACGAGTACCACTTCGAGAACCGCGGCGAGCACATCGCCAACAAGCAGCAGCTGCTCGCGCTGGGCGACCGCCTCGAGACCGAGATCGCCGAACGCCGCGCCGCCGACGCCGCCTACAGGTAAGCCATGGATTTCGTGCTCATAGCGTTCTACGCCTTCGCCGCGCTCACGGTCGCCTCCGCCGTGGCCGTGATCAGCGTGCGCAACCCGGTCCACGCGGCGCTGTTCCTGGTACTGACGTTCTTCACCGTGGCCTGCACCTGGATCATCGCCGGCGCCGAGTTCCTCGGCGTGGCGCTGATCCTGGTCTACGTAGGCGCGGTGATGGTGCTGTTCCTGTTCGTGGTGATGATGCTCGACATCGACGTGGCGCCCCTGCGCGAGGGCTACGTGCGCTACCTGCCGGTGGGCCTGGTGGTGGCCGTGGTGATGCTGGTCGAGATCCTGACCCTGATCGGGGTACGCGCGCGCATGGTCGAGCCGTTCGGCGTCGACGCCGCCGCGGCCGAGGGCGTGTCCAACACGGCGTGGCTGGCGCGGCGCCTGTTCACCGACTTCCTGCTGCCCTTCGAGGTCGCGGCGCTGATCCTGACGGTCGCGGTCGTCGCGGCGGTCACGCTCACCCTTCGCAAGCGGCCCGGCACCAAGCACCAGAACCCGGGCGAGCAGTCGCGGGTCCGGTCCGTCGACCGCGTGCGCCTGGTGAAGATGGACGCCACCCGGCCGACGCCTCCGGCCGCCGCGCCGGCGCCCGACGGGGAGGGCAACTGATGGACATGCTCCAGGGCGGGCTCTCGCTGGGCCACTACCTGACGCTGGGCGCCATGCTGTTCTGCATCAGCGTCGCCGGCATCTTCCTCAACCGCAAGAACGTCATCATCCTGCTGATGTCGATCGAGCTGATGCTGCTGTCGGTCAACATCAACTTCGTCGCGTTCTCGCGCGAGTTCGGCGACGCCGCCGGCCAGATCTTCGTGTTCTTCATCCTCACCGTGGCCGCGGCCGAGGCCGCGATCGGCCTCGCGATCCTGGTCACGCTGTTCCGCAACCGGCGCACGATCAACGTCGCCGAACTCGATTCGCTGAAGGGCTGAACTGATGCCGGGCATGGAAACCGCGATCTCCAAGGCCGTGCTGCTCGCGATCGTGCTCGCGCCGCTGCTGGGCGCGATCATCGCCGGGCTGTTCGGGCGCCAGGTGGGCCGCACCGGCGCGCACCTGGTCACCATCCTCGGCGTCGGCGCGAGCTGCGCGATGTCGGCGATGGTGCTCTGGCAACTGGTGGGGCAGGGCGCGGCCCCGTTCAACGAGAACGTGTACACGTTCTTCGAGGTCGGCAACTACAGCGCCCACGTCGGCTTCATGATCGACCGGCTGACGGCGATGATGATGGTGGTGGTGACGTTCGTGTCGCTGCTGGTGCACGTGTACACGATCGGCTACATGGCCGAGGACCCCGGCTACCAGCGCTTCTTCAGCTACATCAGCCTGTTCACGTTCTCGATGCTGATGCTGGTGATGTCCAACAACTTCCTGCAGCTGTTCTTCGGCTGGGAAGCGGTGGGCCTGGTGTCGTACCTGCTCATCGGCTTCTGGTTCAAGCGCCCGACGGCGATCTTCGCCAACATGAAGGCGTTCCTGGTCAACCGCGTCGGCGATTTCGGCTTCCTGCTCGGCATCGCCGGCGTCCTGTACTGGTTCGGCACGCTCGACTACGCAACCGTGTTCGCCAACGCCTCGGACCGCATCGGTGGTGGCGAGACGGTGTCGGTGATCGCGGGCTACGAGTGGTCGGTCGCGACCCTGGTGTGCATCTGCCTGTTCGTCGGCGCCATGGGCAAGTCGGCGCAGGTGCCGCTGCACGTGTGGCTGCCGGACTCGATGGAAGGCCCGACGCCGATCTCGGCGCTGATCCACGCCGCGACCATGGTCACCGCCGGCATCTTCATGGTGGCCCGGATGTCGCCGCTGTTCGAACTGTCTGAGACGGCGCTGCAGTTCGTGCTGTTCATCGGCGCCACCACGGCGCTGTTCACCGGCCTGATCGGCATGGTGCAGAACGACATCAAGCGCGTGGTGGCGTATTCGACGCTGTCGCAGCTGGGCTACATGACGGTCGCCCTGGGCGTCTCGGCGTACTCCGCGGCGGTGTTCCACCTGATGACCCATGCCTTCTTCAAGGCGCTGCTGTTCCTGGGCGCGGGCTCGGTGATCATCGCGATGCACCACGAGCAGGACATGCGCAAGATGGGCGGCCTGCGCCGCTACATGCCCATCACCTTCGCGACGATGTGGATCGGCACGCTGGCACTGGTCGGCACGCCGTTCTTCTCCGGGTTCTACTCCAAGGACACCATCATCGAGGCGGCGGGCCACAACGCCCACGAGGCCGGCAACTGGATCGCCACCTATGGCTACTGGGCGGTGCTGCTGGGCGCGTTCGTCACCGCCTTCTACAGCTTCCGCCTGCTGTACCTGACCTTCCACGGCGCCGAGCGCTTCCGCGATGCGCACGACTCGCACGTGGACGCGGACCATTCGCGCGACGCGCACGGGGTGGAGACGCGGCACGAGCCCTTGCACGACGACGGCCACGGCCACGACGACCACGGGCATGGACATGGGCATGGCCACGCGCACGAGCCGCGTGAATCGCCCTGGGTGGTGACCCTGCCCCTGGTGCTGCTGGCGATTCCTTCGGTGCTGGTCGGCTTCTTCACCGCCGGGCCGATGCTGTTCGGCACCGACTGGAGCGGGCACCACACGCAGCTGCCGTTCTTCCTCGGCGCGATCGACCTGGTCGCCGCGCGCGACACGGTGGCCGCGGTCGGTGCCGAGCTGTGGCACGGCCCGGCGCCGTTCGCGATCCACGGCTTCCAGGCGCCCACGTTCTGGCTCGCGTTCGCCGGCTTCCTGGTCGCCACGGCCATGTACTGGTGGAAGCCCGACACGCTGCCGGCGAAGGCACGGCGCCTGTTCGCCTGGCCGATCCGGGTGCTGGAGAAGAAGTACTGGGCCGACGACCTCTGGATCGGCGGGTTCGCCGGTGGCGGCGTGGCGGTGGGCGAGGCCTCGCGGCTCGTCGACAGCCGGCTGATCGACGGGCTGTTCGTCAACGGCAGCGCACGCCTGGTGGGGCTGGTGTCCGGGGTGGCGCGCCGGCTGCAGACCGGCCGCCTGCACGACTATGCGTTCGCGATGATCCTCGGCCTGATCGTGTTGCTGGCCGTACTGATCCACTACTGGACCTGACGGAAGACGATACGTGTCGAACTGGCCCCTCCTCAGCCTCCTGATCTGGCTTCCGATCCTCGGTGGCGCGCTCGTGCTCGCGCTCGGCAACAGCCGCCCGGGTGCGGCGCGCTGGGTGTCGCTCGCGATCGCGCTGGTCGTGTTCGTGCTCAGCCTGCCGCTGTTCACCGGCTTCGACTACGCCGCGACCGCGATGCAGTTCGTCGAGGCCAGGCACTGGATCCCGGCCTACGACGTGCAGTACCACGTCGGCGTCGACGGCATCTCGGTGGCGCTCATCGTCCTCACCACGCTGACCACGGCGCTGGTGCTCATCGGCGCCTGGACCGCGATCGACCGCCGCGTCAACCAGTACTACGCCGCCTTCCTCATCCTGGAAGGCCTGATGATCGGCGTGTTCTCGGCCGTGGACGCACTGCTGTTCTATGCGTTCTTCGAAGGCATGCTGATCCCGATGTTCATCATCATCGGCGTCTGGGGAGGCCCGCGGCGCGTGTACGCGTCGCTGAAGTTCTTCCTGTACACCTTCCTCGGGTCGGTGTTCATGCTGGTCGGCCTGATCTACCTGTACCTGAAGTCGGGCAGCTGGCAGTTGCCCGACCTCTACGCGCTCCCGCTCACCGCGACGGAGCAGACGTGGCTGTTCTTCGCCTTCCTGGTCGCGTTCGCGGTGAAGGTGCCGATGTTCCCGGTGCACACATGGCTGCCGGACGCGCACGTCGAGGCGCCCACCGGCGGCTCGGTGATCCTGGCGGCGATCATGCTGAAGATCGGCGGCTATGGCTTCATCCGCTTCAGCCTGCCGATCACGCCCGACGCCGGCTACGAGTGGGCGTGGCTGGTCATCGTGCTGTCGCTGATCGCGGTGGTGTACGTGGGCCTGGTGGCGCTGGTGCAGGAGGACATGAAGAAGCTGATCGCCTATTCCTCCGTCTCGCACATGGGCTTCGTGACCCTGGGCACCTTCATCGCCTTCGCGCTGGTGCGCGATGCCGGCGCCGACGACGCCGCGCGCCTGGGCCTGCAGGGCGCGATGGTGCAGATGATCTCGCACGGCTTCATCTCCGGCGCGATGTTCTCCTGCGTGGGCGTGCTCTACGACCGCATGCACAGCCGCATGATCCGCGACTACGGCGGCGTCGCCAACGTGATGCCGTGGTTCGCGTTCTTCATGGTGCTGTTCGCGATGGCGAACTCGGGCCTGCCCGGCACCTCGGGCTTCGTCGGCGAGTTCATGGTGATCATGGCCGCGTTCCAGACCCACCCGATGGTGGCCTTCGTGGCCGCGCTCACGCTCGTCATCGGCGCCGCCTACACGCTGTGGCTGGTCAAGCGGGTGATGTTCGGCGAGGTCGGCAACGCGCATGTCGCGGCGCTCGAGGACATCAACGGCCGCGAGAAGCTGGTGCTGGGCGTGTTCGCCGCCGGCGTGCTGCTGATCGGCGTCTGGCCGAAGCCCCTGATCGACCTGATGGAGCCGTCCATCGCGCAACTGGCGACCCTGATCGCCAACACGAAGCTCTGAGGCTCGCCCAACATGGAATGCACGCTGCGATGATGCCCGGTGCCATGACCCCGCCCGTCCGAACACTCGCCGACATCGCCCCGCTGGCGCCGGAGCTGGTGGTGGTGCTCGGCGCGTTCGCGCTGCTGATGCTCGACCTGTTCATCGACCCGCGCCGGCGCATCGTGGTGCACGTGCTGGCGATCGGGATCATGGTGGCGGCGGCGCTCATGGTCGGCTTCGGCATCGGCGGCCACGGTACGGCGCTGGCCGGGATGTTCGTGCGCGACACCGTGGCCGACGTGCTCAAGCTGAGCCTGCTGGTTGCGAGCGCGGTCGCGCTCGGCTTCTGCTGGACCTTCCTGCGCGAGCGCAGGCTGTACAAGGGCGAGGTGCCGGTGCTGGTGCTGTTCGCCGTGGCCGGCATGATGCTGCTGGTCTCCGCGGGCAACCTGACGATGGTCTACGTCGGGCTCGAACTCCTTGCGCTGTGCCAGTACGCGCTGGTCGCGATCGACCGTGACAGCCCGCTGGCGTCCGAGGCGGGCATGAAGTACTTCGTGCTCGGTTCGCTCGCCTCGGGCATGCTGCTGTTCGGCATGTCGCTGGTGTACGGCGCTACCGGCACCCTAGACCTCGGCGGCATCAGCGCCGCGGCCGGCAGCCTCCAGGGCGACGAGCGCACGCTGCTGCTCACCGGCACGGTGTTCCTCGTGGTCGGCATCGCCTTCAAGTTCGGTGCGGCGCCGTTCCACATGTGGGTGCCCGACGCCTACCACGGCGCCCCGGCCGCGATCACGGTGTTCATCGGCTCGGCGCCGGTGCTGGCGACGTTCGGCATGGCCTACCGCTTGCTGGAGTCGGGCGTGGGCCCCCTGTTCGAGCAGTGGCAGATGCTGATGGCCGGCCTCGCGGCGGCGTCGCTGGTGGTCGGCAACCTGTTCGCGGTGGCGCAGACCAACCTCAAGCGCATGCTGGCGTATTCCACCGTGTCCCACGTCGGCTTCCTGTTCATGGGGCTCGCGGGCGGCGGCGAATCCGGCTACGCCGCCGGCATGTTCTATGCGATCAGCTACGTGATCATGGCGCTCGGTTCCTGGGCGATCATCGTGCTGATGTCGCGGCAGGGCTTCGAGGCGGACCGCATCGACGACTACAAGGGCCTCAACGCCCGCAGCCCGTGGATGGCGGCCCTGGTGCTGTGCATCATGGCCTCGCTGGCGGGTGTACCGCCGTTCCTGGGGTTCTGGGCCAAGCTCGCGGTGCTGCGCGCGGCGCTGGAAGGCGGGCTGATGTGGCTTGCGATCGTCGGCATCGTGGCCGCGGTGGTGGGCGCGTTCTACTACCTGCGCGTGATCAAGGTGATGTACTTCGACGAGCCGGACGGCACGCCGCTGGATCCGCGGCCGCAGCGTCCGCTGCGCGCCCTGTTCGCGGTGAACGCGCTGTCGCTGCTGGTCCTGGGCCTGTTCTGGAGCCCGATCATGGCGTGGTGCCAGCACGCGTTCGCAGCCTGAGCCCCACCCTGTAGGAGCGGCCCATGGCCGCGAGCGTGGTTTTCCGGCTTCGGATGGATTGGGCCGGGGTTGGCGCTTGTGGGAGCGGCCACGGCCGCGAGCTCTTTCGCTCCTCGGCTTCGGGAGCGCGCGGGCCAGTACATGGGGCAGCGTGACCGGCTCGGTCAGCCATCCATGGCTGACTCGCCGGCGCGCACATCCATGTGCGCTCTCACGCTCCCCCACGTACTGTCCCGCACGTCGCGATTGGCGACGCGCTGCTTCGGCGCGAGACGGAAGCGTCAGCAAGCGGGGGCAAGTTGCGCGTGCGAAGGGAGGCGCGCGGCAGCGAGAGATTCTGAAGATTTTCGATGGTCAGGGGTTGCAATGTGAGGCTGACCTGACCATAATTCCGCTTCTGCTGCGGGGTGGAGCAGTCTGGCAGCTCGTCGGGCTCATAACCCGAAGGTCGCAGGTTCAAATCCTGCCCCCGCTACCAGCTTTTCGCGGTCGACGAAAAGCCTCCACGGAGGCTTTTTTCGATTGTGGAGGGCCGGGCTTCTCCGGTGCGCACTGTGGCGCTCCGGCACCGGATCCAGCGGCATCGGACAAGGGGCCCATCGGGCCCCTTTTCGTTTTCCGGATCCACACATTCCCGGCCGCGGCCGGCCTCCAGGACGCATCGACGCAACGTGACCGACAAGGCAACGGAAATCTCGGCATTGCTCGCACCCACGGTCCAGGCCCTGGGCCTCGAACTGCTGGGCGCGGAATACCTGCCGGCACCGGGCAGCGCCGTGCTGCGCCTGTACATCGACCGCCCCGGCGCGGACCCGGCGGCCGAATCGCAGGGCGTGACCATCGAGGACTGCGAAGCGGTGAGCCGCGAGGTCTCGGCCCAGCTCGACGTCGAGGACCCCATTAGCGGCAACTACACCCTCGAGGTGTCGTCGCCGGGCGTGGATCGCCTGCTGTTCACCGCAGCACAGTTCGCCCGGTTCGTCGGCGAGCGCGCCAAGGTCGGCCTGAAGCTGCCGCAGGACGGGCGTCGCCGCCTCCAGGGCGCGATCCTGTCGGTCGAGGGCGACACCGTCACCTTCGACGTCGACGGCCAGCCATTCGCGGTGGCCGCGGGCAACATCGACAAGGCGCGGCTGATGCCCGACTGGGCCGCGCTGGGCTACGGGCCGGCGAAGGACGCCTCCGGACGCGACGCGCGGCCCGGCAAGGGCAATGCGCCGCGGCGCGGCGGGAAGCGGGACAAGACGCAGTCCGAGCAGTCGGACCGACAGACCAACAAGCCGGTGGCGCCGACGCCGCCCGAGCGGAGTGAATAGAGAGATGAGCAAGGAACTGTTGCTGGTCGTGGACGCCGTCGCCAACGAGAAGGGCGTCCCGGAGTCGGTGATCCTGGAGGCGCTCGAGGCGGCGCTGGCCACCGCGGCCAAGAAGCGCTACGCCGAGGAAGATGTCCTCACGCGCGTCACCATCGACCCCGAGAGCGGCGAGTACGAGACCTTCCGCCGCTGGGAAGTGGTGGCCGACGATGCCGTGATGGAGTCCCCCGACCGCCAGATCCGGCTGATGGATGCCGTGGACGAGGCCGAGGGCGTGGACGTCGGCGACTACATCGAGGAGCAGATCGACAACGTCGACTTCGGCCGCATCGCCGCCCAGGCCGCGAAGCAGGTCATCGTGCAGCGCGTCCGCGAGGCCGAGCGCGCGCAGGTGGTCGACGCCTGGAAGGGCCGCGTCGGCGAGCTGGTGACGGGCCTGGTCAAGCGCGTCGAGCGCGGCAACGTCTACGTCGACCTCGGCGGCAATGCCGAGGCCTTCATCCCCAAGGACAAGGCGATCCCGCGCGACGTGGTCCGCGCCGGCGACCGCATCCGCGGCTACCTGTACGACGTGCGCAGCGAGCCGCGCGGCCCGCAGCTGTTCATCAGCCGCGCCGCGCCCGAATTCATGATGGAGCTGTTCAAGCTCGAGGTGCCCGAGGTCGGCCAGGGCCTGGTCGAGATCAAGGCCTGCGCGCGCGATCCCGGCGACCGCGCCAAGATCGCCGTGGTGGCCTACGACACCCGCACCGATCCCATCGGCGCCTGCATCGGCATGCGCGGTTCGCGCGTGCAGGCGGTGTCCAACGAGCTCAATGGCGAGCGCGTCGACATCGTGCTGTGGTCCGACAACCCGGCGCAGTTCGTGATCAACGCGATGGCACCGGCCGAGGTGCAGTCGATCGTGGTCGACGAGGACAAGCACTCCATGGACCTGGCGGTGGCCGAGGACCGGCTTGCCCAGGCGATCGGCAAGGGCGGGCAGAACGTGCGCCTCGCCAGCCGCCTGTCGGGCTGGCAGCTCAACGTCATGACCCAGGACCAGGTCGCCGAGAAGTCCGAAGCCGAGCAGGCCGCGGCGCGGCAGCTGTTCGTGGACAAGCTCGAGGTCGACGAGGAGATCGCCGGCATCCTGGTCTCCGAAGGCTTCAGCACGGTCGAGGAAATCGCGTACGTCCCGGTGGGCGAGCTGCTCGCGGTGGAAGGCTTCGACGAGGACATCGTCGAGGAACTGCGCGCGCGTGCGCGCGACTCGCTGCTCAACGACGCCCTGGCGGTCGAGGAGGAGCTGGACGAGAACGCGCCGACCGAGGACCTGCTGGCACTCGAGGGCATGGACGAGGAAACCGCGTTCGCGCTCGCTGCCAATGGCGTGCGCACCAGCGAGGACCTTTCCGACCTCGGCGCCGACGAGGTCGTCGACTTCGGCATCGAGGGCCTGGATGCCGGCCGTGCCGCGGCCCTCATCCTCGCCGCGCGCGCCGAGGAAATCGCGCGCCTCGAGCGCGAGGGCTGACACGGCGCGTCACGGGTAGAATCGCTCTTTCAGGCGCCGGCCCCGGCCGGTGCAACAGGACACAAAACGGAATGTCGCAGCAAACCACGATCCGCAAGCTGGCCGCACTGGTGAACACGCCGGTCGAGAAACTGCTCGAGCAGCTGTCCGAGGCGGGCATGCCGTTCAGCGATCCCGACCAGGTCGTGACCAGCACCGAGAAGGTGAAGCTGCTGGGCTTCCTGCGTCGCACCCACGGCAAGGCCGAACCGGCCGCCGCGGATCCGGTGGCGCCGAAGAAGATCACCCTCAACCGCAGCCGCAAGCAGGAGCTCACCGTCGGTGGCGGCAAGAACCGCCAGACGGTGGACGTGGTCGTGCGCAAGAAGGTCACGCTGGTGAAGCCGGCGGAGGGCCAGGAGGCGCCCCGCGGCTCGGTCCCGATGACCGAGGACGAGGAGCGCGCCGACATCCTGCGCAAGCTCGAGGAGTCGCGGCAGCGCAACCTGAGCGAGCAGCAGCAGCTGGCCGAGCAGGATCGCCAGCGTGCCGAGGAGGCTGCCGAGCGCAAGCGCCGCGAGGAGGCCGAGGCCCAGCGCCTGGTCGCGGAGGCCGCGCTGGCCGCCGCCGCGCCGCCGGAGGACGAGGCTGGCGCGCGCGCCAAGCCGGGCCACGGACACGGCCACGGCCATCCGAAGCCCGCGCCGGCGCGCACGGACGACCGCCCGGGCCACAAGGCCAAGGGCAACCGCGGCTCGCACGTCATGGTGGCGGGCGTCGAGGACGACGACGGCGCCGCCGCGCGCTTCGCCGGCCAGCTGCACCTGAGCGCCAGCGAGCGCGCGCGCCGCAGCACCGTGCGCGCGAAGCCCAAGGCGCGCCGCAACCTCGACCAGTCGCGCAGCGGCTCCGGCGAGCACGGCTTCACCCGCCCGACCGAGCGCATGGTGCGCGAGGTCGCGGTCGGTGACGCCATCACCGTGGCCGACCTGGCGCAGAAGCTCGCGATGAAGGGCGGCGACGTGGTCAAGGCGATGTTCAAGATGGGCGTCATGGCGACCATCACCCAGACCATCGACCACGACACCGCTGTGCTCGTGGTCGAGGAGCTCGGGCACCGTGCCGTGCGCGCCGACGCCGACGATGCCGAGACCGAGCTGCTGGCGCACGTCGAACAGGCGCAGGGCAACGAGGTCGCGCGTCCGCCGGTGGTCACCATCATGGGCCACGTCGACCACGGCAAGACCTCGCTGCTGGACTACATCCGCCGCACCAAGGTGGCCTCCGGCGAAGCCGGCGGCATCACCCAGCACATCGGCGCGTACCACGTCGAAACCGCGAACGGCGTCATCAGCTTCCTCGACACGCCCGGGCACGCGGCGTTCTCGTCGATGCGCGCGCGTGGTGCCAAGCTCACGGACATCGTGGTGCTGGTGGTCGCGGGCGACGACGGCGTGATGCCGCAGACGATCGAATCGATCCAGCAGGCGCGCGCGGCCAACGTGCCGCTGATCGTGGCGATCAACAAGGTCGACAAGTCGGATTCCGACCCGAACCGCATCAAGAACGAACTGCTCGCCCACGACGTGGTCGCCGAGGAGTTCGGCGGCGACACGCAGATGGTCGAGCTGTCGGCGAAGACCGGGCAGGGCGTCGACAACCTGCTGGACGCGATTTCGATCCAGGCGGAAGTCCTGGAGCTCAAGGCGCCGGCCGAAGGCCGCGCCATCGGCACGGTCATCGAGTCCTCGCTCGACAAGGGCCGTGGCCCGGTGGCGACGGTGCTCGTGCAGCAGGGCGCGCTGGCCAAGGGCGACTACCTGGTGTGCGGCGTGCAATACGGCCGCGTGCGCGCGCTGTTCGACGAAACCGGCCAGCAGGTGCCGAGCGCGGGCCCGTCGATCCCGGTGCAGGTGCTCGGCCTGTCGGGCGTGCCGGATGCCGGTGACGACTTCGTGGTCGTCGCCGACGAGCGCCTGGCCAAGGAAGTCGCGCAGCAGCGTGAGCACAAGCGCCGCGAGTCGCGGCTGGTGGCCGCGCCTGGCAACCGCATGGAAGACATCATGGCGCAGATGGGCCAGGCCGAAGGCCAGCTCAGCCTGCCGCTGATCATCAAGGCCGACGTGCAGGGTTCGGTGCAGGCGCTGCGCGAGGCGCTGACGGCGCTGTCGACCGATGCCATCCGCATCAACGTCATCGGCTCGGGCGTCGGCGGCATCACCGAGTCCGACGCCAACTCGGCGGCGACCTCCAAGGCCACGATCATCGGCTTCAACGTCCGCGCGGATGCGTCGGCGCGGCGCGTGATCGAGTCCAGCGGCGTCGACCTGCGCTACTTCTCGATCATCTACGACGTCATCGACCAGGTGAAGCAGGTCGCGTCCGGCATCCTCGGCGTCGAGATCCGCGAGGACATCATCGGCACCGCCGAGGTGCGCGACGTGTTCCGCAGCTCCAAGTTCGGCGCCGTCGCGGGCTGCATGGTCGTCGAGGGCGTGGTCCGCCGCAACAAGCCGATCCGCGTGCTGCGCGACAACACGGTCATCTTCGAGGGCGAGCTCGAGTCGCTGCGCCGCTTCAAGGAGAACGTCGACGAGGTGCGCGTCAACACCGAATGCGGCATCGGCGTGAAGGCCTACAACGACATCCAGCCGGGCGACCAGATCGAGTGCTTCGAGCGCGTCGAAGTGCAGCGCACGCTCTGATGCCGCAGAAGTCCTTCCACCGCACCGACCGCGTCTCCGCCCAGCTCCGCCGCGAGCTGGGGACCCTGGTGCGCGAGGCCGTGCAGGAGCACGGGCTGCCTTCGGTGAGCGTGTCGGACGTCGAGGTGACCCGCGACATGGCCCACGCCAAGGTTTTCGTGACCGCGCTGCAGCCCGAGCGCTCCGCCGAGGCGGTGAAGGGTCTGAAAGCAGTGGCGCCGGAAGTCCGCTACCGGCTCGCGCGCGCGGTGAAGATGCGCCACGTGCCGGAACTGCACTTCCACTACGACGACTCCGTCGACCGCGGCGAGCGCATCGACAACCTGCTCCGCGACCTGCCGGTGCACGGGGATGACCCCGGTACCGGGGGTGGCGGGGACGGCACGCCCTGAGCGGCTGCGCACCCCCGCGCACGGCCGGGCGCCATGTCGACCATTGATCCAGGTTCCGGGCCGGCCGCGGGTGGCCGGCCTGAGGGCGCGCGTCGGCGCAAGCCGGCGTCGCGTGCGCCGCGGACGGTCTTCCGCCCGCTCGACGGCATCCTGCTGCTGGACAAGCCCCGCGGGCTGAGCTCCAACCAGGCCCTGCAGCGGGTCCGCCACCTGTTCCGTGCCGCCAAGGCCGGGCACACCGGCAGCCTCGACCCGCTCGCCACCGGCCTCCTGCCGGTGTGTTTCGGCGAAGCCACGAAGATCGCCGGCGGCCTGCTCGGCGCACGCAAGGCCTACGACACGGTGGCACGCCTGGGCATCGTCACCGACACCGACGATGCCGAAGGCCAGCCGCTCCGCGAGCGCCCGGTCCCCGCGCTCGACATCCCCACGCTGGACGCTGCGCTGCGCGCACTGACCGGCCGCATCCTGCAGCGACCGCCCATCTATTCCGCGCTCAAGCGCGGCGGCGAGCCCCTCTACGCCAAGGCCCGGCGCGGCGAGGCGGTCGAGGTGGAGGCGCGCGAGGTCGAGGTGCATGCCTTCGAGCTGCAGTCGGCCGGGGACCTGATCGACGCCCTCGAAGGACCGGCGCCGGTCCTGCGCCTGCATGTCGAATGCGGTTCGGGCACCTATGTCCGCAGCCTGGTGCGCGACCTGGGCGAGGCCCTGGGCTGCGGCGCGCACGTGCAGGAGCTGCGGCGGCTCTGGGTGGACCCGTTCCGCGATCCCCGGCTGTGGAGCCTGGACGACCTGCAGGCGCTGGCCGCACGCGGCGAACGCGGCCTGGATGCCTGCCTGCTGCCGCTCGAAGCGGGGATGGACGCTTGGCCGAAACTGGAAGTGAACGCGGCGCAGGCGGCGCGCCTGGCCTTCGGGCAGGCGATCGCGGCGGGCTTCACGCCGGCGGCGGAGGTGGCCATCGTCGATGGCGCGGGCCGGGCGCTCGGCCTGGGCCACGTCGATGCGGGCGGCGTGCTGCGCCCGCAGCGCATGTTCGCCTGGGCCTGCGCGCAGCCGGGGCAGCCGTAGGCGGCGACGCGCCTTGTCCGGAGCCCCCTTCGGGAGCTACAATTCCGCGGCTTTTTCGTTCCAATCAGCGGCGCCCACGGCGCCGACCCAACCGCAAGCGGCGGGCCACGCGGTACCCGGGCACGATGCCCCGGGGTTCCTGCGGACCACGCATCACCCAAAGGCAGTCCAGATGTCCATCGACACCAGCAAGATCATCGAAGACAACAAGCGCGGCGACAACGACACCGGCTCCCCGGAAGTCCAGGTCGCCCTGCTCACCGCCCGGATCGTCCACCTGACCGAGCACTTCAAGACCCACAAGCAGGACCACCACAGCCGGCGCGGCCTGCTGATGATGGTCAACCGCCGCCGCAGCCTGCTCGATTACCTGCACCGCAAGGATGCCGGCCGCTACAGGGCCCTGATCGAGAAGCTCGGCCTGCGTCGCTAGACCCGTTCCCACCGCGGCGCAGAGATGCGCCGCGGTTTTTTCTGGCGCGCATGCGTACGCGTCACCCGCCCGGGGCATGGGTCCCGCACGGTTCATCGAAAGAGTCAACCAAGGAATTCACAACGTGGCAAAAGTTACCAAGAGCTTCCAGTACGGCAGCCGCCAGGTCACCCTCGAGACCGGCGAGATCGCGCGCCAGGCCGGCGGTGCGGTCATGGTGTCCTGCGAAGGCACCGTGCTGCTGGTCAGCGCCGTCGCCAACAGGACCGCCCGCGAAGGGCAAGATTTCTTCCCGCTGACGGTCGACTACCAGGAGAAGTTCTACGCCGGTGGCCGTATCCCGGGCGGCTTCTTCAAGCGTGAAGGCCGGCAGACCGAGAAGGAAACGCTGATCTCGCGCCTGATCGACCGCCCGATCCGCCCGCTGTTCCCCGACGGTTTCCGCAACGAGGTCCAGATCATCGCCACCGTGATGTCGATGAACCCGGAAGTCGACGGCGACGTCCTGGCGCTGATCGGCGCCTCCGCCGCGCTGTCGCTCTCGGGCGCGCCGTTCGACGGCCCGATCGGCGCCGCCAAGGTGGGCTACAAGGGTGGCCAGTACCTGCTCAACCCGACCGTGTCCGAGCTCAAGGACTCCGAGCTCGAACTCGTCGTCGCCGGTACCGCCAACGCGGTGCTTATGGTGGAGTCGGAAGCGAAGGAGCTGTCGGAAGACGTGATGCTCGGCGCGGTGATGTTCGGCCACCAGCAGATGCAGGTCGCGATCGCCACGATCAACGAACTCGTCGCCGAGGCCGGCAAGCCGAAGTGGGAGTGGTCGGCCCCGGCCGCCAACGAAGGCCTGGTCAACGCCATCCGCACGGCCGTCGGCGAGCAGCTGTCCGCCGCGTTCCAGGTGCGCGACAAGCTCGAGCGCCGCGACGCCATCTCCAGCATCCGCAAGGCGATCCTCGGCGCGCTGGCGCCGGACGCCGAGGCGAATGCCTGGCATCCGGGCGAGATGTCGAAGGAGTTCGGCGAGCAGGAATACCAGACGATGCGCGACTCGGTCCTGAAGACCAAAGTCCGCATCGACGGCCGCGCGCCCGACCAGGTGCGCCCGATCAGCTCCAAGGTCGGCATCCTGCCTCGCGTGCACGGCTCGTCGCTGTTCACCCGCGGCGAGACCCAGGCGATCGTGGCGGTGACCCTCGGTACCGCCCGCGACGGCCAGGTGATCGACGCCGTGTCCGGCGAATACAAGGAACACTTCCTGTTCCACTACAACTTCCCCCCGTACTCGGTGGGCGAAGCCGGCCGCATGATGGGCCCGAAGCGTCGCGAAATCGGCCACGGCCGCCTCGCCAAACGCGGCGTGCTCGCGGTGATGCCGACGATGGAGGCGTTCCCGTACACCATCCGCGTCGTGTCCGAGATCACCGAATCCAACGGTTCGTCGTCGATGGCCTCGGTCTGCGGCTCGTCGCTGGCGCTGATGGACGCGGGCGTGCCGATCAAGGCACCGGTGGCGGGCATCGCGATGGGCCTGGTGAAGGAAGGCGACGACTTCGTCGTGCTGTCCGACATCCTCGGTGACGAGGACCACCTGGGCGACATGGACTTCAAGGTCGCCGGCACCGCCAACGGCATCTCGGCGCTGCAGATGGACATCAAGATCCAGGGCATCACCGAAGAGATCATGAAGGTCGCGCTGGCCCAGGCGAAGCAGGGCCGCCTGCACATCCTCAAGGAAATGGAAGCCGCGCTCACCGCGCCCCGCGCGGAGCTCTCCGAGTTCGCGCCGCGCCTGATCACGATCAAGATCCACCCCGACAAGATCCGCGAAGTGATCGGCAAGGGCGGCTCGGTGATCCAGGCGATCACCAAGGAAACCGGCACCCAGATCGACATCCAGGACGACGGCACGATCACCATCGCGTCGGTCGATGCCGCCGCGGGCAAGGCCGCCAAGGACCGCATCGAACAGATCACGTCCGACGTCGAGCCGGGCCGGATCTACGAGGGCAAGGTGGTCAAGCTGATGGACTTCGGCGCGTTCGTGACCATCTCCCCAGGGAAGGACGGCCTGGTGCACGTGTCGCAGATTTCCAACGAGCGCGTCGAGAAGGTCGGCGACGTGCTGAAGGAAGGCGACATGGTCAAGGTCAAGGTGCTGGAAGTCGACAAGCAGGGCCGCATCCGCCTGTCGATGAAGGCCGTCGAGGAAGGTGAGGGCGTCGCCGCCGAGTGACGGCAGCGACATCCGGACATGAGAAAGGCGGGCCTCGGCCCGCCTTTTTCGTGTCCGCGATCCGGCGCCGGCCTCAGCCGCCGCCGGACAGGACCCGGTAGAGCTTCAGGCGGGCCTGTACCGCACGCCGGTTGAGGCTGCGCAGGCCGCGGACGAGCTGGCCCGGGGCGCGCCGCCGCGTCTCCGTCGCCGCCTGCGGCGGGCGCAGGGACTCGCCGAATGCGGGCTGCCTCGGGTACGGCAGGCGCACAGGGTCGGGCGCCGGCGTCGTGCCGTACTGCGGCGGCAGGTCCTGCCCCTGGACGATGCCCAGCGGGCTGTAGCCGGTGTACGCCGGGAACACCTGCCCGAGGTGGTTGTTGCCCATCCGCCTGATCAGCAGTTCCGACATCACGCGGCGGTAGTCCGTCGTGACCGGGATGTCGCCGAAGTACGGCGACAGCGTCTGCGGCGCAAGCCCCAGCCAGTTGCCGTAGAACCGGCGCCCGTTGACGGGGCCTCCGAGCACCAGGAGCGGGTTGCCGTAGCCGTGGTCGGTGCCTCCGCTGCCGTTCTGGCTGACGCGGCGGCCGAATTCCGACTGCACGACGACCGTGACCCGGGGCGCTTCGCCGCCGCCGGCAAGCTCGGCGTAGAACGCCGACAGCGCCTGCGAAAGCTCCGCGATCTTGTTCTGGTAGTAGTTGTAGCCGGAGCCCGCGGTGCCCTGGCCCTCGTGCGTGTCCCAGCCGCCGAGGTCGAGGGCCGCATAGCGCAGCCCGAGGTCGAAACGGATCGATTGCGCCACGGTCCACAGCTGGCGGGCGAAGTTGCTGGTGGGCCACCCGGCGGGGAGGGTGGAGGTGTAGCCCTGCGTGGCGATCATCCGCAGCGACCGCTCGCCGCGCATCGCGTCGCGTTCCATGCCGGCGCGTCCGTTGACGTATTGGCCGAGCAGGTCGTTGACGCCGAGCACGCCTGCCGGGCGGCCTTCGCCCGACCTGCGCCATTGCCAGGGGCCGCGGTTGAGCGCGAAGTCGCTGGGGTTGCTCATGCCGAGCGCGGCGGTCGAACCCATCAGGCTCGCCGGGAGGCGGCTGTTCACCGCCAGCGCCGGCATGCCTTCGTGGCCGGTCGCGCCGGGCTGCGTCTCCCAGGCCCGCGTCAGCCAGCCGCTTCCACTGCCCTGTTGCCCCGGCGTGCCGAGGTCGTAGTACAGCTGGGCGTCGAAATGGCTGCGGGTGACCGTGGTCAGCAGGCCGCAACTGTGCACGATCGCGAGCTTCGACTGGTCCCAGAGCTCGTGCAGGCCCACTGCCGAGGGGTGGAGGCCGAAGCCGGTGGCGGCACCACTGCCGAGGGTGAGCGGGAGCGCCGCGTAGTCGCCCGTCGTGGCGATCCTCAACGACTGGCGGGCCGCCTCGTAGTGGTTGCGGTCCTCGCCATCCACCGGCACCACCAGGTTCAGGCCGTCGATGCCGCCGCGCAGGAACACGTGCACGATGGTGTCGTAGCCGTTGGCGGCGTCGGCGGGGCGGGAGTAGAACATCGACGGCGCGGCGACGCCGAGCGCGGCGCTGGCGCAGGCGCCTTTCAGGAAGGTCCGGCGCGAGAGCGTGATATCGGTCATGGCCGGGTCCTCAGCGCTGGAACAGTTCGGGGGACATCAGGATCATCGACACCATGTTGCGCAGCCTGTCGTGGTTGTAGTGCGCCTTCAGGTCGCTGCCCTTCCACTCGTTGGTGTCCGCGATGACGAAGCTGTCGGCATTGCCGTTCTGGGCCATGAAGTCGAGCAGGATCCGCGTTCGCGCCGGCGTGGGCGGGTAACCGAGGATGCGCCGGCACCAGAAGTCCACCAGGTTTCGCGCCGTCCACTGCGGCACCTGCGCGCGCGACACCTCCACGATCGGCATCAGACGTGGTCCCTGGTCGGGTTCGCTGGCGTCGGTGAACCACGCGAGCAGCCGCCAGGTCATGGCGAAGCTGTTGGAGCCCGACCACGCGCCGGCGACGTCGGGGTAACCGTTGGGCGCCGACCAGTCGTGCGGCACGTGTCCGGTGAAGCCGAGCTGCCACATGAGGTCGTTGCTCCGGGCGTCGCCCGGGCGTGGCGTCCACTCGCCGCCGACGCCGCGCAGCGCCGCCACCACGAGCTCGGCGGGCCGCCGGCGCTTGTCGCCCGATGCCTCGCGCGCCAGCGGCGCGTGCAGGATGTGCGACAGGGTGAGCCGGATCTGTTCGTCGTGCTGCCAGTTCTGCCGGAACACCGCTGCGGCGCTGTCGACCAGCGACTGGGGTGGAGCGTCGGTGACGAAGTGCCGGATCAGCTTCTTGCAGATGAACTTGGCGACCTTCGGATGGCTCGCCAGGCGGCTGAGTACGTCGCGTCCGTCCTCGAGGTCGGCCTGGGCCGGCGGGATGTACATGCCGAGGACGTACTTGGGGCCGCCGTCGTGGTCATTGGCGCGGTAGATGAAGGTCCCGTCGCCTTCGCTGCCGGTGTTGACGCTCCAGCCGGTGAAGGCTGCGGCGGTCTCGTAGACGTCGATGTCGGTGTAGCCGGCCGGATAGGTCGGGTCTTCCGGGGCCGGCGGCACCTGGTCGGGGCTGATGAAGCCGAGGTAGTGCTCGGCGCCCATCGTGTGCAGCTCGAGCAGCTCGCGGGCGAAGTTCTCGTTCGGGCCGGAGCGCTTGTTGGTGCGGTTGTCGAGGTAGTACATCATCGACGTGCTGCGCGCCATGGCTTCCAGCATGGCGCGGAAGTTGCCGAAGGCATGCCCGCGGATGACGTTGCGGTTGTAGTGCGGGTAGAGCGGCCCGGCGTCCCAGTCGGAGACGGTGACGTTGAAGTGGTCGTTCCAGAACGTCGCCAGGCGCTCGCGCAGCTGCCGCTTCGAGAACACCGCGCGGGCGAGGGTGGCGCGCTGCACCTCCTGCGAGGGCAGCATGCGGTCCCCGCCGGAGGTGCTGGCGACGTGCTCGGCCCACAGTTGCTGCAGCGTCTTCGCAAGCGTGGTGTAGCCGGCGGCTTCGAGGCGCGCCTCCATCGCGCTGTCGTCGATGGACTCCCAGGCCAGCTGCTGGTCCACCATCGCGTCGTAGCGCGCGACATCATTGCTGCCGAGCGCGTTGAACTCCTGCTGCGACGTCGGGGTGATGCCGAAGGTAAGCCGCTGGTGGGCGCGCACCCACGCGGGCGCGCGGGGCAGGTCGCGGAAGGTGGGGATCTTGCTCGCCGGCGGGTCGATGTCGGGAGACCGCCGGGGTGGCGGGGTCGTCGTCGGCGGTGGCGTGAACCGGGGGGGTGGCGCGGCGCCCCGGACGGGATAGCCATAGCGCTCGCGCCACGCGCGGTCGATCGCAGCGTCGCCCGCTGCCACCCTGGTTCCGGCCATTGTGTTCCCCTGCTTCGGATGGTCCCCGCCGCGGACTATTCCGGGTTCCGGGCGTGGCAACCGTGACGCACACCCGATTTCCGGTTGTCGCCCCCCGGCGGGGGGTCAGACCCAGCCCGTGGCGTAGAACAGGACGATCACCGCGAACACCGCCAGCGTCTTGATGACGGTGATCGCGAAGATGTCCTTGTAGGCCTGGCGGTGGGTCAGCCCGGTGACCGCCAGCAGGGTGATCACCGCGCCGTTGTGCGGCAGCGTGTCCATGCCTCCGGACGCCATCGACGCCACCCGGTGCAGGACCTCCATCGGGATCCCGGCAGCGGCGGCATTGGCGATGAAGGTCTCGGCCATCGCGGCCAGCGCGATGCTCATGCCGCCGGAGGCCGAGCCGGTGATGCCGGCGAGGGCGGTCACCGTGACGGCCTCGTTGACCAGCGGGTCGGGGATCGCCGCGAGGGCGTTCGCCACCAGCAGGAAGCCCGGCAGCGCCGCGATCACCGCGCCGAACCCGTACTCGGAGGCAGTGTTCATCGCCGCGAGCAGCGCGCCGCCGATCGCCGCGCGCGTGCCCTCGGCGAAGCCGGACACCACGGTCCGCCAGGCGAACAGGAGCACCGTGGCGATGCCCACCAGCAGCGCACCCTGGACCGCCCAGATCGCCGCCACCTTCGATACCTCCTGCACCACGGGCGCCGCATTGCCGACCACCGCGGGCACGAAGCTGTGGGTGGCGCCGTACAGCCGCGGGATCCACGTCGTGAACAGCAGGTTGCTGGCGCCCACCAGCACCAGCGGCAGGATCGCGACCATCGGGTTGGCGAGGCGGCTGCCCTCGAACGGCGCCGGTTCGTTGCGCAGCGCGCCGATGCCGCCGTAGCCCTCGCCCGCGCGCGCGGCGCCCCGCCGCCGCCATTCCAGGTAGGCCATGCCGACCGCAAGGATGAAGACGCCGCCCAGGGTGCCGAGCACCGGCGCCGCCCAGGCGTCGGTGCCGAAGAAGGCGGTCGGGATGATGTTCTGGATCTGCGGCGTGCCCGGAAGCGCATCCATGGTGAAGGTGAAGGCACCGAGCGCGATCGTGCCGGGAATCAGCCGCTTGGGGATGTCGCCCTGGCGGAAGAGCTCGGCCGCGAACGGGTAGACCGCGAACACGACCACGAACAGCGACACGCCGCCGTAGGTCAGGAGCGCGCACACCACGACGATGGAAAGCATCGCCCGGCCGGCGCCGACCACGCGGATGGTCGCCGCGACGATCGATTTCGAGAAGCCGGAGATCTCGATCAGCTTGCCGAAGACCGCGCCCAGCAGGAACACCGGGAAGTAGAGCTTCAGGAAGCCGACCATCTTGTCCATGAACAGCCCCGTGAACATCGGCGCCACCAGGGTCGGGTCGGTCAGCAGCACCGCGCCCATGGCGGCGATCGGCGCGAACAGGATGACGCTGTGCCCGCGATAGGCGACGAACATCAGGAACGACAGCGCGGCGAGGACGATCAGCAACGACATGGCAGGTCCTTGGCGGCGCGTGCATGGCGCGGGCCGGGGAGACAGTGTCGGCACCCCGGCGGGGCCGGGCCCATTGTCCGAAGGTACGATGCCTGCGCGCGGCACGACTCCCTAGGCTTCCCTCGGCGGCAACCGCCGCACGCACCGCGAAAAGGGGAGCCCGATGAAGCGCGCCGACAGTCGTTACACCACCCTCAGTCTCGCGATCCTGGTGGCGCTCGCCGGCCCGGCGCGCGCGCAGGAGCAGGCGCCACCCGCGCCTGCGGCCGAGTCCGCGGAGGCGAGGGAACTGGACACCGTCACCGTGACCGCGCGTCGCCGCGCCGAATCCATCGACGACGTCCCGGTCGCGGTCAGCGCCTTCGGCGAGGAGCAGCTCAAGGACCTGCAGGCCAGCGACGTCAGCGGCCTGCAGGGCGCGGTGCCCAACCTCAACATCGTCCAGGGCCGCGGCTCGGCGAACAGCGTCAACGTCTTCATCCGTGGCATCGGCCAGCCCGACGCGCTGCAGAGCTTCGACCCCGGCGTGGGCATGTACGTCGACGACGTGTACTACTCGCGCATCAACGGCTCCATGTTCTCGCTGTTCGACGTCCAGCAGGTCGAGGTGCTCCGCGGCCCGCAGGGCACGCTGTACGGCAAGAACTCCACCGGCGGCGCGATCAAGATCACCACCCGCGACCCCTTCGACCACAGCGGCGGCGCGGCCGAGCTGACGGTGGGCGACTACGGGCGCCAGGAAGCGCGCGGGTACGCCAGCGGCCAGCTGGGCGACACCGTCGCCGCCAGCGTCGCCGTGGCCTCCATCCGCAATGACGGCTACGTGCGCGATGCGGTCACCGGACGGCACTACAACAACGACGATACGCGGGCGATCCGCGCGAAGTTCGGCTTCCGGCCGGGCGATGCCTTCCGCGCCACGCTCTCGTTCGACCACACCGAGCAGGACGTCGCGCCGACCCTCGGCCGGCCGATGGCGCCGCTGCGGCAGACCGACCTGGCGCTCGGCGTGGTCGTCCTGCAGCCCGGCGAGACCGGCGAATGGGACCACCGCGCGCAGACCTCGCTGCCGCCGCCGGGCCACGGCCAGGTGATGGAGCATTCGGGCGTCGCGCTTGCGCTGGAGTGGGACATCGGCGCGCGCTGGCTGTTCAAGAGCATCACCTCGCATCGCCAGCTCGAGACCGAGGCGTTCATCGACATCGACGCCAGCGAATACGAGCTGGGCGACGTCCTGGTCGCGCTCGACCAGGACCAGACCAGCCAGGAGTTCCAGCTCCAGTACGACAACGGCAGCGACCTGCAGGCGACCTTCGGCGCGTACTACATGCAGGAGAACGTGCCGTCCTACCAGGAGGCCTACGCCGACGACCTGTTCGCACTGGCCGGCATGCCAATCGACTTCCTGCGCACCATCGACGACGATTTGACCACGACCAGCGTGGCCGCCTTCGCGCACGCCAACTGGGAGTTCTCGCCGACCTGGACGCTGGCCGCGGGTGTGCGGTGGACGCGCGACAACAAGGAGTACGCGCGCAGCACGAGCACCTTCTGGGGCGCGCCGTTCCAGGCGCTCGACGAGACCGTCGCGTTCCGGGCGGAGGCCGACTGGACCGCGGTGACGCCGTCGGTCAGCCTGCAGAAGGCCTTCAGCAACCGGGTGATGGCCTATGCCTCGGCCAACCGCGGCTTCAAGTCCGGCGGCTTCAATGGCCGTGCCAACACGGTGTTCGACACCCAGAACGCGAAGTTCGACCCCGAGTACGTCTGGACCTACGAGCTGGGGCTGAAGGCCTCCTCGGAGGACGGGCGCCTGCAGGGCAGGCTGGCTGCGTTCAAGAGCGACTACAGCGACTTCCAGGCCCGCGTGTCCCAGGATGTCGGCACCTTCCCGGTGCTCAACGCAGCCGAACTCGACATCGTCGGCGTCGAGTTCGAGGGCAGCGCCCGCTTTGGCGAGGCCACCGTGCTCAGCACCCAGCTCGGCTGGCTCGATGCCGAGTACGACCGCTTCGAGGACTTCCGCCTCGATCCGTCGTACCCCGGCTTCGACCCGACCGTGAACCACGACCACGTGCCGTTCTCGCCCGACCTCACCGCGCGCGTCGCGCTGCAGCAGGGCTTTGCGCTCGGCGACGCGGGCAACCTCGCCGTCGGCGTGGATGCCTCCTATCGCGGCCGGACCTGGCTGTCGGTGGACAACCGCGACGTGCTGAGCCAGGGCGCCTACACCCTGTTCGGCCTGTTCGGGGTCTGGGATTCGCCGCGTTACACGTGGCAGGTGCGGGGCGGCGTGCGCAACCTCACCGACGAGGTCTACAAGACCGAGGGCCAGGAGTTCGCGAGCGTCGGCAACATCCAGACGGCCTACTACGGCCTGCCGCGCAACTGGCATCTGTCGGTGCGCTACAACTTCTGATCCGCGCGCCGGGTCGTGCTGGCGCTCGCGGCGGGCGCGACCCGCGGCTGCGCTATGCTCGCCCGCGATGTGAGGAGGCGGGACGCGTGCCGGAACCGGGGGAATGCTGAGCGTCGGCATCGTCGTGGCCGCGGCGGTGCTGTGGCTCGCGGTGCTGTTCGGCACCGCCGTCTACGCCGAGCGCCGGCCCGGCGTGCTCGCGCGCCACTGGCACCACGTCTACGCGCTGTCGCTGGCCGTGCACTGCACGTCGTGGACCTTCTACGGCACGGTCACCCAGGCGGCGCGCTACGGCTGGCCACTGCCGCCGACCTTCCTCGGGGCGATCCTGTTCTATGCGCTTGCCGTGGGCTTCATGCTGCGGCTGGTGCGGCTGGCGCGCGAGAGCAACGCCACGTCGATCGCCGACCTGATCGCCACCCGCCTGGGCAAGGATGCGTGGCTGGCGGCGACGGTCACGCTGGTGGCCGTCCTCGGCCTGGTCCCGTACATCGCACTGCAGCTGAAGGCGGTGACGATGAGCTTCGCCGCGGTGACCGCCGGCGGCCTCGTGGAGGCCGACATGCCGCCCTGGCGCGATGGTGCCCTCTACGTGGCGCTGGCGATGGCGGTGTTCGCGATCGCGTTCGGCACGCGGCGGGCGAGTGCGGCCGAGCACAACCGCGGCCTGGTGCTGGCGATGGCCTTCGAGTCCGTGTTCAAGCTGGCGGCGATGCTGGCCCTGGGCGCGTTCGTATGGTTCGGCCTCGACGCGCTGCCCGACGCGCCGCCACCGCCGCCCGGGCCCGTCGGCGGGTTCGCGCCGCTGGTGCTGCTGGGGGCGTTGGCGATGTTCATCCTGCCGCACCAGTTCCACGTGGGCGTGGTCGAGTGCCGGGACGAGCGCCACGTGCGCACGGCGCGCTGGCAGTTCCCGCTGTACCTGTTGCTGATCGCGCTGCCGGCGCTTCCGCTCGCGCGCGCCGGTGCCGCGCTGCTGGGCGACGCCGTGCCCTCGGACATGTACGCACTCGCGCTGCCGGCGTCGCAGGGCCAGCACGGCATCGCGCTGTTCGCGTTCCTGGGCGGGCTGAGCGCGGCCACCGGCATGGTGGTGGTGAGCACGCTCGCGCTGAGCCTGATGATCGGCAACCACTGGTTCGCGCCGGGGCTGCTGCGCGGTGCCTGGTCCGCGGCCCGCGGCGACGACCACCGTGGCGCGCTCCTGGCCCTGCGCCGTGGCGGCATCCTCGCGATCATGCTGCTGGCGTGGGCGTACAGCCGCCTGATCGGCGGCAGCGAGGCGCTGGCCGACGTCGGCGCGGTGTCGTTCTCGGCGCTGGCGACGCTGGCGCCCGCGCTCGCCTGCGCCGTGTGGCGCACGCGCACGCCGCCCCAGGCCGCGGCCTGGGGCATCGCGACCGGGTTCGCGGCGTGGGCCTGGGTGATGGTGTCGCCGATGCTGGTGGTGGTGTCCGGCAGTGGCGGCGCGTGGCTGGTCGAGGGGCCCTTCGGCCTCGAATGGCTGGCCCCGGACGCCATGTTCGGCCTGAGCAGCTGGAGCCGGCTGGGGCGCGCGGTCGGGGTCAGCCTGTTCGCGGGCACCATCGCAACCCTCGTGCTCTCGACCCGGCCGGGGACACCCAGCCGCGACGTCGCCCGCGGCTCGGACCTGCGCACGTTGCGCAACGCCGGCCGCCGGTTCCTGTCGGCGCGCACGGTCGACGCACTGCTGCACGGCGCCCCTGCGAGCGGGCCGGTGCCGGCGGCGATCGAGGCGCGCCTGGAACGCGAGCTCGCGGCCGTGCTCGGCAGCGCATCGGCGCGCCTGCTGCTCGACGCCGCGCGCCGCGAGGCGGGGCCGGACCTCGATACCGTCGCCGCCATCGTCGGCGAGGCATCGCAGGACCTGCGCTTCAACCAGCGCCTGCTCGAGGCCGCCATGGAGAACATGAGCCAGGGCATCAGCGTCGTCGACCGGGAACTGCGCCTGGTGGCGTGGAACCGGCGCTATGCGGAGCTCTTCGGTTACCCGGAGGGCCTGCTCCGGGTGGGGGTGCCGGTGGCCGACCTGGTCGCGCACAACCTGCGCATCGGCCTGGTCGGCGCGTCGCCGGGTCCGCTTGCGGCGGAGGCCGACAAGCGGCTGCGCCACATGCAGGCCGGCACGCCCTATGTCAGCGAGCGGGTGTTCCCGGACGGCAGCATCGTCGAGATCCGTGGCAACCCGATGCCCGGTGGCGGGTTCGTGGCGACCTTCAGCGACGTCACCGAATTCCGTCGCGCCGAAGCCGAACTCAAGCGCAGCAACGAGACGCTCGAGCAAAGGGTCGTCGAACGCACCGCGAGCCTGGACCAGGCACGCCAGGACGCCGAACGCGCCAACGACGCCAAGTCCCGCTTCCTGACCGCGGTCGGGCACGACCTGCTGCAGCCGCTGCACGCGGCACAGCTGTTCACCGATGCGCTCGCGGTGCAGCTCGACGGGCCGCGGCGGGCGTCGCTCGTGCAGATCCGGGGCGCCCTGGATTCGACCACGGATCTCCTCACTGGCCTGTTCGACATGGCGCGCCTCGAGGCCGGCGGGCTGGTGCCGCAGCCGCGCGATTTCCCGTTGTCCGACGTGCTCGACCCGCTGGCGTCCGAGTTCCACGCGCTGGCCGCCGAGCACGGGCTCGCGTTCGCCTACGTCCCCAGCTCCGCATGGACGCGCAGCGACCCGCAGCTGCTGCGGCGGGCGCTGCAGAACTTCCTGGCCAACGCCGTGCGCTATGGCCGCGGGCGCGTGCTGCTCGGCGTGCGCCGCAGCGACGGCCAGCTGCGCATCGAGGTGCACGACACGGGCCCGGGCATCGCTGCCGACCAGCAGGCTTCGATCTTCGAGGAGTTCCGCCGGGGTGATGGCGTGGCGGGGCAGGGGCTGGGGCTGGGCCTCGCGATCGCGGACCGGATCGCCCGTCTGCTCGACGCCCGCCTGCGGCTGCGCAGCCGCCTCGGCCATGGCACCGCCTTCGGACTCGCGGTGCCGTGCATCGCGGCTCCCGTGTCGCAGGCGGTGGTGGGCACGGGCGTCCGCGGCGGCGTCGCCGGCGCGCACGTGCTGGTGGTGGACAATGAACCCGCGGCACTGGACGGCCTCCGGCGAGTGCTCGAGGGATGGGGCTGCAGCGTCGATGCCGCCGGCGACAGCGCCGGGGCGGCGGAGGCGCTGGCGAAGCGCGAGGCCGCGCTGTGGCTGTTCGACTACCACCTCGATCATGGCGACACCGGGGTCGCGCTGCACCGCCGGCTCGCGGCCGATTTCGGTGCAAGACCCACGCTGGTCCTCAGCGCCGACGCCACCGACGCGGTGCGCCGCGAGGTCGCCGAGCACGGCCTGGGACTGCTGCAGAAGCCGCTGCGACCGCTGGCGTTGAAGTCGGTCCTGGACCGCTTGCTGGCGATGCGACCCGCCTGACAGGCGGGACCCGGGAACGCCCCGATCGCGCACAATGCGCGCCCCGGCCCCCGCGCGATCCTGCATGCCCTACACACCGATCCTCGCCACTCTCGGCTACGTGGTGTCCGAAGACCGCAGAAAGGTGCTGCTCGTGCACCGCAATGCCCGCGCCGACGACCAGCACCTGGGCAAGTACAACGGGCTCGGTGGCAAGCTCGAGGCCGACGAGGACGTGGCAGCGGGGATGCGGCGCGAGATCCGCGAGGAAGCCGGGATCGAGTGCGATGCCATGGAGCTCCGCGGCACGATCAGCTGGCCGGGGTTCGGCAAGCAGGGCGAGGACTGGTTCGGCTTCCTGTTCCTGGTCACGCGCCATCGCGGCGATGCGTTCCGCCGCAACGTCGAGGGAGAGCTGGCGTGGGTGGACATCGACCGGATCGGCGAGTTGCCGCTCTGGGAAGGCGACCGCCACTTCCTGCCGCTGCTGTTCGACGGCGATCCACGCCCGTTCCATGGCGTGATGCCGTATCGGGACGGGCGCCTGGTGTCGTGGTCGTACTCGAGGCCCTGAGTTCAGCCGCCGTCGACGCGTCGTGCCGGGTCGTTGATTTCCAGTTCGCGCAGGATCACGCTGGCCTGGGTGCGGTTGCGGGCACCGAGCTTCTCGAAGATCGCCGACAGGTGCGCCTTCACCGTGCGCTCCTGCACGTCCAGCCGGTCCGCGATCTGCTTGTTGAGCAGGCCCTGCGCGACCAGCGCCAGCACCCGGAACTGTTGCGGCGTCAGGCTCGCCAGGCGCGCGGCGAGTTCCGCATCGCCGGGGGCGGACGGGGAACGGCCGACGGCGCCGCGCAGCGCGAGCGGCAGCCATTGTTCGCAGGCGAGCACGCTGCGGATGGCGTCGCGCATCTCGTCCAGCCCCGCGCTCTTGGGGATGTAACCCGCGGCACCGTGGTCGATGGCGCGGCGCACGATCTGCGGGTCCTCGTTGGCCGACACCAGGACCACCGCGACCGCCGGGAACTGGGCGCGAATCGCGGCCAGCCCGGCGAGGCCGTGGTTGCCGGGCATGTGCAGGTCCAGCAGCACGAGGTCGACATCGGGCCGGGCCTCGAGGCGGGCGAGCACTTCGTCGAGAGACCCCGCTTCGCAGGTCTCGACGTCGTCGTCGGCTTCGCGCGCGGCGCCGCGCAGGGCGGCGCGGAACAGCGGGTGGTCGTCGGCGATCAGCAGCGTGGGCATCGCGGCGCCGCGTTCGCCGGGGTGCCCGTCACTGCGCGGTCCAGCCGCCGTCGATGGGAAGCGAGGCACCGGTGATGTTGTGCGCCTCACGGCGGCACAGCCACACCGCCATTGCCGCGATGTCCTCGGGCAGGGACAGGCGCAACGATGGCTGCTTCTCGCCGAGCAGCGCGCGGACGCCATCCTCGCGTGCGCCGCCGCCACGGCGGGCCTGGATCTGCGGCTCGATCAGCGGCGTCTCGACCCACCCCGGACAGATGGCGTTGACGGTGACGCCGCCGCTGTCGCGGCTGCCGGCGGCGGCGTACTCCAGCGCGGCCGCCTTGCCCAGGCCGATCACGCCGAACTTGCTGGCGACGTAGGGCGCCTTGTTGGCCGACGCCACCAAGCCATGCACCGACGCCACGTTGACGACACGGCCGTATCCGCGTGCCGCCATGCCGGGCAATGCCAGCCGCATCGTGTGGAAGGCCGCGCTGAGGTTGATCGCGATGATGTCGTCCCACTTGCAGACGGGCATGTCGACGATGGGCACGGCATGCTGGATGCCGGCGTTGTTGACCAGGACGTCGAGCCCGCCACCGTCTCCGGCGGCCCAGGCGTCGATTGCCGACATCATCGCCTCGATCGCGGAGGGATCGCGCAGGTCGGCATCGAAGTGGCGGACGTCGCCGTTGCCGGCGCTGCGGACGGCCTCCAGCGCCGCCGCGACCTGGGCGTCGGTGCCAAGGCCATTGACGGCGACCCGGGCACCCGTGGCCGCGAGCGCGGTGGCGATGGCGAGCCCGATCCCGGACGTGCTGCCGGTGACCAGCGCGGTGCGGCCGGCGAGGAAGGTGTCTGTCATGGCGTGGGGCCCGGTGCGGATCGTCGACGGGCAACGGTAGCAAAGATGTCCCGCGGCGCAGGCGTACGAAAGTACGATGCGCCGCCGTGGCGCCGTTGCTAGGGTGGGGCCATGGACACCATCGCCTTCCGCCTTGCCCCGTCTCCCTGCCGTTTCCACCCGCCGCGCGGGGAGGCCGCGCGTCGCGGCGCGCTGCTCCTGCTGGCCGTACTCTGCACGGCCTGCGCCAGCACCGGGCGGGAGACCGCGGAGGCCACGATGTTCGAACACCTGCGCCAGACCACGCACCAGGGCGATGACGACCTGCTGACCGCGGGCCTGGGGCTCGAGGGGCTGCGCGCGATGGCGCCGCCCGCGTTCGCGGATGCGGAGCGCCCCACGGCGGCCGAGGCCCGCCGCCGGGCGATCTGGAGCAACTGGCGCGGCATTGCCGACCTGTCGCCGGGTGGCGGCTTCGGAGACGTCTTCGGCGACGCCGGTGCCGTGCCAGGCCGGGAGTTTTCGGCGTACGCCACCGTGCCAGGCGCGCGCCACCCGCACCGGGTGATGCTGCAGCTGCCCGATGCGTTCGATGCCGGCAAGCGCTGCGTGCTGGTAACCGCCAGCTCCGGCTCGCGCGGGATCTACGGCGCGATCGCGGTCGCCGGTGCCTGGGGCCTGCCGCGCGGCTGCGCCGTCGCGTCGACCGACAAGGGCGCCGGCACGGACTATTTCGACCTCGACGCCGGCATCGGCGTGCGCGCCGACGGCACGCCGGGACCCAGCGGGGCAACCGACCTCGCATTCGTCCCGGGCGCCGCTGCTGCCGCCAAAGGCATCGCCTTCAAGCACGCGCATTCGCAGGACAACCCGGAGGCCGACTGGGGCCGCCACGTGAAGCAGGCCGCGGAGTTCGCCCTGTCCACGCTCGATGATGCCTATCCCGCGGCCGCACCGTTCACCTTCGACAACACCCGCATCATCGCCGTCGGCATCTCCAACGGCGGCGGCGCGGTGCTGCGTGCCGCCGAGCTCGAGGGCGAGTGGCTGGACGCGGTGGTCGCCGCCGAACCGAACATTCACGTCGACGGGCACGGCAGCCGCGCGCTCTACGACTACACCACGGAAGCGGCACTGCTGATGCCGTGCGCGCTGCTCGCGGTCGATGGCCTGCCACAACCGCCGCTCACCGCACAGGTGGCCGGGCCCTGGGCGCAGCGCTGCGCGTCGCTGAAGGCACTGGGCATGGTGGACGGCGGCGACACCGCGGCACAGGCGCGGGATGCACGCGAACGCATGCGCGCCGGCGGCTGGACCGGGGAAGCCCTGCGCGCCGGGGCGCTGTCGACGGGTTTCGACTTGTGGCGCGCCGTCGCCGCCACCTATGCCGCCGCCTACGGCCGATTCCCGGCAGGCGCGCACCCGTGCGGGATGACCTTCGCCGCGCAGGACGGTGCCGCGGCACGCGCGGCGACTGCCGTCGAGCGTGCGGCCTGGTGGTCCGATGCCAGCGGCATCCCGCCGGGGGCGGGCGTGGCCCTGTCCGACCCCGCGCCGGCGATGCCGGACCCGACCCTTGCCGGACTGCGCTGCCTGCGCGCGCTGTGGGATGGCGAGGGGGACGCCGCGACGCGGGTGCGCGCGGGTGTCGCCGCCACGCGTGCCTCGCTGCCGCGGCCGGGCCTTCCGGTGGTGGTGCTGCACGGCGTCGACGATGGCCTGGTGCCGATGGCCTTCAGCAGTGCGCCCTACGTGGCCGCGGCACGCGAGGGCGGACGCACCGTCCGCTACTGGCAGGTGCGCAACGCCCAGCACTTCGACGCCTTCCTCGCACTGCCGGACTACGGTGCGCGGTACGTGCCGCTGCTGCCCTACGTGCATGCCGCGCTCGATCGCGTCTCCGACCATCTTGACGGGGGCGCGCCGCTGCCGGACGACGCGGTGCTGGACGCGCGGCCGCGCGGCGCTGGCGCGGCACTGACCGACGCGCATCTCGCGATCCCGCGCTGACGGCCCGGCCGCGCGGCGGCCAGGTGGCATGGCCGCTTCACGCCGCAGCTGGCACCCTGTGCCGACGCCCCGACGGAAGCAGCCCATGCCGCGCCAACGCCACTTCTCCATGCTCCGCGATTTCCACCTCGCCGACTGGTTCACGCTCGCGAACGCGTTCTGCGGGACCGGCGCGGTGTTCGCGGCGATGCGGTTCCTGCAGGACGGCGTGATCCGCCACCTGCTGCTGGGGATGGCGCTGATCCCGCTGGCGTTCGTGTTCGACGCGCTCGACGGCCGCATCGCCCGCTGGCGCAAGGTGTCCTCGACGCTCGGGCGCGAGCTCGACTCGCTGGCCGACGTGATCTCGTTCGGCGTGGCGCCCGCCGCCCTTGCCTACGCCTGTGGCCTGCAGGGGGGATGGGACTGGATCATCCTCAGCTACTTCGTCTGTTGCGGCGTCAGCCGGCTGGCGCGCTACAACGTCACCGCGGAAACGCTCGCCGACGGCGGCGACAAGGTGCGCTTCTTCGAAGGCACGCCGATCCCGAGCAGCCTGGCGATCGTGCTCCTGCTCGGGGTGATGGCGTGGCAGGGCCGCGTGGGCGAGGCGGTGTGGTTCGGGCAGTGGCAACTGGGTCCCTGGCAGCTGCATCCGCTGGTGCTGGTGTTCGCGCTGTCGGGATCGCTGATGATCAGCAAGACGCTGCGCATCCCGAAGCCCTGACGCGACGCGACACGCAAGGCCGCTATGATCGGGGCCAGGGCGAGCGGAGACGGCGATGGCAGGCACGGGACACGAGGAATTCGAGGCGCTGGCGCGTCGCTACTGGTCGGCATGGGCGGACGCCGTGCGCGAGGCGACGGCGGGCGGCACCGGCGCGGCAGGCGGCGGGGCGCCCGCATCCGGATTCCCGGGCATGGGCGCGTTCGGCGGCGGCTGGATGCCGGGCATGGGTGGCTTCCCCGGGATGGGCGCTGGCGGGATCCCGGGGATGCCCGGCGCCGGTACCGGTGCGGGCGAGGACGCCCCGGCCGCGCGTGCGTGGCGCGACGCGATCGACTGGTGGGCGAAGTCGGCGCTCGGCGGGCCGCCCGCGGCCGACGACGTGGTCTCGCGGTTCAACGCCCAGGCGGGCGACTGGCTGTCGCGCATGCAGCAGGTCGCGGCCCAGTTCGCAGGCCGGGACGCGGGTGCCGGCGAGGTCGCCGACGCCTGGCGCAAGGCACTCGGCGCGGCGGGGCGAAATCCGTTCCCGGAGATGTTCCATGTGCTGCGCGGGCACGGCCGCGGCGGTGCCGACCAGTGGCTCGAGGCGGCGAAGCCGTGGCTTGCGGCCCTGCAGCAGGAGGGGCACTCGTGGCTCGGCATGCCGGCCTTCGGCGTCGGCCGCGAGCGCCAGGAGCGGTTGCAGAAGCTCGCCGCGGCCCAGTCCGACTACCGGGCGCAATCGGACGCGTACAACGCACTGATGCTGAAGGCCGGCGAGGACGCCATCGCGATCTTCGAGGACAAGCTGGCGGCGTGCGCGGAGCCCGGCCGGCAGCTGACGTCGCCTCGCGCACTGTTCGACCTCTGGATCGACGCCGCCGAGGAGGCCTACGCCGCGATCGCGCTGTCGCGCGAGTTCCGCGAGGCGTTCGGGCGCATGGTCAACGCGCAGATGCGCCTGCGCGCGGGTATCCAGCGCGAAGTGGAGCTGGCGGCCGCGGAGCTGGGCATGCCGACCCGTACTGAAGTCGATGCCGCCCACCGCAAGATCACGGAACTCGAGCGTGCGCTCCGGCGCATGCGCGACGTGATCGGCGGCCGACAGGCCGCCGGGTCGCCCTCGCCGGGCAGCACGCGTGCGGCAGGCCGTCGCGTCACGGGCAACGAGGCCTCCGGGCTGGGCACGCCGCCACGCGCGGCGCGCGGCACCCGCGCGGCGTCGGAGGAGCAGGCTGCGCCACGCGCTGCCTCGCGGCGCAAGGCGGCGGCCAAGACGCCCGTGCGCAAGGCTTCCGCTTCGGGTGCGTCGGGCAATCGTCGCGCCGCGACGACCACGTCGGCCGCCACCGACCTCGCCGGCCGCCCCGGACGGGCCGCGAAACCCGCGAAGAAGGCCGCTGCATCGCGTCAGCAGCCGAAGCCGAAGGCGAAGCGGCCCGCGGCTCCCGGGCGCCGGCCGGCACGCAGCGCCTCCGCCGCGCCGGCCACGCGGCGCGCGCGCACCGGTCCATTCGATGCCGCGGTCCCCGTGGCGCCACGCCCGCTCGCGGACACCGCCACCGCACCCGTGAAGAGGACGCGCTGACATGGCCGGCCCGATCGACATCAGCCCCGCAACGCTCGCCGCGGACGCGACGCGCGTCCAGCAGAAGCTCATCGCCGGCCTGCGCACCCTGCGCGACCTGGACGACGTGGACTATGGCGCCACCGAGAAGGAGGAAGTCTGGCGCGACGGCAAGACCGTGCTGTACCGCTTCCGCGGCGCCGGCGAGCCGACGGCGCGGGTGCCGCTGCTGGTGTGCTACGCACTGGTCAACCGGCCGTACATGGTCGACCTGCAGAGCGACAAGTCGATCGTGCGCAACCTGCTGGCCCGCGGCGAGGACGTGTACATCATCGACTGGGGTTATCCCGACCGTTCCGACCGCTACCTCACCCTCGAGGATTACATCGAGCGCTTCCTGGGCGGTGCGGTCGAGCATCTGTGCGAGGCGCACGACCTCGACGCGGTCAACCTCCTGGGCATCTGCCAGGGCGGCGCGTTCTCGCTCTGCTACGCGGCGCTGCACCCGGAGAAGGTGCGCAACCTGATCACCATGGTCACCCCGGTGGACTTCCACACCGGGGACAACATGCTTTCGAACTGGGTGCAGGAGATCGACGCCGACCTGTTCGTCGACTCGCTCGGCAACGTGCCGGCCGACACCATGAACGTCTGCTACCTGATGCTCAAGCCGTGGCGGCTGTTCGTGCAGAAGTACGTGGGCCTGGTCGACATCCTCGACGACAAGGGCGCGGTCGAGGACTTCCTGCGGATGGAGAAGTGGATCTTCGATTCGCCCGACCAGGCGGGCGAGGCCTTCCGGCAGTTCATCAAGCAGTTCTACCAGGGCAACGGCTTCGTCAACGGCGGCATCGTCATCGGCGGGCGCGAGGTGCACCTCGGCCTGGTGGAGATGCCGGTGCTCAACATCTTCGCCGAGCAGGACCACCTGGTGCCGCCGTCGGCGTCGCGGCCGTTGCGCGACCTCGCCGGCACGTCCGACTATTCCGAACTCTCGTTCCGCGGCGGCCACATCGGCCTCTACGTCTCCGGCCGGGCGCAGAAGGAAGTCCCGGGTGCGATCCACGAGTGGCTCGCGCAGCGGGCGCCGTAGCGGAACCGGTCACCACGCGGCCTCCGCACGCCGGAGCCTAGACTCGACGCATCGTCCCCCGGAACCGATTGCCATGAACCAGACAACGCGCCTGTCCCGCTCCATGAACGACCGCGTCCTGGCCGGGGTCATCGGCGGCATCGCGCGGCGCTTCGGCTGGAACTCGACGTTGCTGCGGGTGATCTTCGTCGTGCTCTCGGTCGCCTCGGCGGCATTTCCCGGCATCCTCGTCTACCTGGTGCTGTGGCTGCTCCTGCCGGAGGGCGACTGAGCGGCGGATCCGGCGGGCGGACGCCCCGGCCAGGCCCGCTCCTGTGCCTGCTCGGCGTGGGCTGGGCGTCGCCCAACTCGCTGCTGGGGCTGCTGGTCGGCATCGCGAGCCTTGGGTTCGGTGCCCACGTCCACCTGAGCCGGCGCGACCTGGCGCTGGTGTTCGACCGCGTGCCGTGGGGGCCCGGCGGCGCGCTCACCCTGGGCAACGTGATCCTCAACACCGGCGAGAGCCTCGAGGCGCCCTCGCGCACCTATGTCCACCGTGCGGGGCTCTGCGACGAGCCGCCAGTGCTGCTGGCCGCGCACGAGCGCGCCCACGTCCTGCAGTACATGGCCCTGGGCCCGCTGTTCCTGCCGCTGTACTTCCTGTGCGGCGGCATCAGCGTCCGCAACCGGTTCGAGCGCGCTGCGGACCGCTATGCGCGGCTGGGCCATGGCTGGTGGCCGTGGCCGACCCCGACGCTGCCGCCGCCCCGGCAGGCAACGTGACGGCAGTGGGCCGCGACTGTGCCCGCTGGCGTTTACCCCAGGGTGCTAGCGGCGGGGCGACGCGATACGCTCGGCGCCTCCGCGAGGACCCCGCACATGCAACAGCGCCGCCTGCGTCGTGACCCCCTGCCGTGGTCGCTCTTCCTCCCGGTGACGCTCGCGGTGCTGGTCGGCATGCTGGCCGCGGAGTTCGTGAAGCTGGCCCTGGGCGCGATCTTCGACCGCGAGGCCGCGACGGTCGTTGCGCCGCCGGCGTCGGCGGCGCCGCCTGTCGCGGCCACCACCGAAATCGCCGAGGACGGGGCGTCGACGGTGGAGGTGGGGCCGCCGCTGGCGGGAGAACTGCCGTCGCTGCCCGGGCCGAGCAGCGCGCTGCGCGATGGCGACGCCCGAGCCTGCATCAACGGCACCGTCGTCGCACGGCGGCCCAACGGGTGGGAGCAGGGGCTCGAGAACGACGCGCCGGTGCGCTGCATCGCCGCGTCGCCCTGAGCGCACGCGCCGGCGGAGCGCCCTGCGATCAGGTCGACGCCGCGCGGCCCACCGTGCGTGCGGCGTCCGCGGCGCGGCCCTGCAGCAGTGCGCGTTCCCGCGCGTTGCCCGCCATGCCGGCGGCGCGCCGGAATTCGTGGCACGCCTCGTCGTGCCGCCCGAGCCGCTGCAGGAGGTCACCGCGTACGGTCGGCAGCAGGTGGTAGCGCTGCATGGACGTGTCGTTGGCCAGGCCATCGACGATGGCCAGGGCGGCCTCCGGTCCTTCAATCATCGACACCGCGACCGCGCGATTGAGCTCGACCACGGGCGACGGCGCGGCCTCTGCGAGCCGCGCGTACAACATGGCGATGCGGGCCCAGTCGGTCTCGCCCGGCGCGGCGGCGCCGGCATGGCAGGCCGCGATGGCCGCCTGCAGCGTGTACGGCCGCGCACCGCCGCCCAACGCTTCGGCACGGGCCAGCGCAGCGATCCCGCGCTCGATGGCGGCGCGGTCCCACAGCCGGCGGTCCTGCTCGGGCAGCAGGACCGGCTCGCCCGAGGCTGCTGTGCGCGCCGGCAACCGCGAGGCCTGGAATTCCATCAGCGCCAGCAGGCCGTGGACCTCGGGTTCGCGTGGCGCCACGGTCTCGAGCACGCGGCCCAGACGCAGCGCCTCCGTGCACAGCGCCGGGCGCAGGAGGTCGTCGCCGGCGGTGGCGGCGTAGCCCTCGTTGAACACCAGGTAGACCACCTCCAGCACCGACGACAAGCGCTCCGTGAGTTCCGTTCCGCGCGGCACCTCGTAGGACACCTGGCCGCCTGCGAGCGTGCGCTTCGCGCGGACGATGCGCTGCGCCACGGTGGCCTCGGGCGCCAGGAACGCGCGCGCGATCTCGGGGGTGGTCAGGCCGCACAGCAGGCGCAGCGTCAGCGCCACGCGCGACGGCGTCGGCAGGACCGGATGACAGGCCACGAACACCAGGCGCAGCAGGTCGTCGCCGATGTCGTCGTCGAGCGCGTCGGCATCGTCAGGGCCGGACATGTCCTTCCACGCCCCCTCGAGCTCGCGGTGCAGTTCCTCGTGCTTGCGCTGCACCAGCTGGTTGCGGCGCAGCCGGTCGATGGCGCGGTGCTTCGCCGCCGCCACCAGCCACGCGCCCGGATTGTCGGGCAGCCCCGTGCGCGGCCAATGCTCGAGTGCTGCCACCAGCGCGTCCTGCGCCAGGTCCTCGGCGACGCCCACGTCGCGGACGATGCGGGTCACCGTGGCGATCACGCGCGCGGATTCCGTGCGCCATACGGCGTCGATGGTGTGCGTGAGGGAAGCCGTCATGCGCGCCGATCTCAACATCCGGCGGTGCTGCCTGCAAGGGCACCAGCCGCGCGTGCGATCGCCGACGGTTGCGGAAGGCGCCCGCGCGCGGCTTGTCGCGGCTGCATCGGGCCCAGGGTGGATGGAGGCGGGGCTGCGGCATCGCCTTTCCGTGCGCGGACTGCTTCCATTGCGACGAAGCGCTGGCACGCGGATCGACCGCGGGGCATGTGTACGACGGGAGGCGCGGCAGGCTGGCGCATCGGCCCGGAGTGCCCGCAATGACCTGCCATGGTCCGGGGCCCCGACTGCAAGTGTCAGCGGGGTCTGCAGCCCCGGGAGCACGTCGCGATCAGCCGTTGAGCGACACCAGGACCGATTCGCCGCTGCCCAGCACGAGGCTGACGCCCGTGGGCCGGCCCGTGACGACGTAGCGGTTGAAGGCATGCTCGCTGGCGGAGTCGATGGCAGCGAACTGGGTCGGCTTCTCGTCGAGGACGAGGCCCCGGAGCCGGACCCGCCAACCCTGGTGGGCGGGCTCGACGCTGAGCAGGGTGCGTTCCACGGATCAACCTCGGGAGACGGAGCCAGAATGGCCCGGCCCAGCACCACGCCCCTGTCCTGGCCGTGGCCGATCATCCCTGGTTTGGCGGCATCCCCGTCCGTTGGAGTGCTGTGCTGCCGGTACAGGACAAGCATGGCCCCCGGCCGACACGCCGGACATCGGCAAAGGTCGCAAAACGGTGTAGGAATTCCCCTACCCGCCGCCCGTACCCTCCGGGCGTGCACTGCGCGCTGCCACGTTGGTGCCGAAGGTGGGACTCGAACCCACACGGTTTTAAGGCCGGCGGATTTTGAGTCCGCTGCGTCTACCGATTCCGCCACTCCGGCGCGGGCGCGAAGTATAGCGGAGCAACGCCCGGGCCCCGCGTACGCGCGTGCAGGGAAGGCCCGCGCCGCGCTGGCCGGTGGCGCGGGGCGACGGCCGCCCGGATCCGCCTGGCCGGATCTAGAGGTTCCGCACCAGCCGGAAACCCACGTCATCGTGGCCGCGGTCGGCATCCAGCGGCCGTGCACCATCCTCGCCACGCCAGCTGCGGCCGCTGGCGATGCGGGTGTCGCAACTGCCGCTGCAGTCCACGCTCCATTCCGATACCTGGCGGCTGCCCCCGGCCGCTGGCAGCAGCCTCGCTTCCTGCGCCGTCGGCAGGCGGTAGCTGCGGCCGCTGCGCCGCCCGAGCCAGTTGGCGTAGGCGTTGGCGTCCTGCCACGACACGCACACCACCGCATCCCCGGGCGACTGGTCGAAGCCGGGCGTCTGCCAGCTGCGGCGGGCGACGATGCGCAGGAGGGATGCCCGCTCGCGGCAAAGGGTTTCCTCGCGCCGCGTGGCGTTCGCGAACGCCGCATACTCTGCGCGGCTGACCGGTCTCGTCGCGGCCGCGAACATGCCGTCGCCGTTGCGCACCAGCACCAGCGCCAGGCCCTGGTCCCGGATCCGCTCCCCCGCCTGCGGCACCGCGCGCGCGCGCGCCTGCAGATCGGCAGCGCGCGCGGCATCGATTCCCGACGCGGTGGCGGCCTTCGCGATCGCGACGGCGCCGTCGCGGTCGAAGACCTTTGCCGCCTCGTCCAGCCGCCGCCCGAATGCCTTGGCCATCGCGTCGCGGGCACCGGCAATGGCCTGTCCATCGCTGCGTGCCGTGGCGGCGGCGAGTTCGCCGGCGCGGGTGCCGATGTCGCGGGCCGCCGTCGCGTCACCGCGGGCGATGCGACGCGCGGCCTCGTCCCCCATGGCGCCGATGAGGCGGTCCAGGGTCGGGTCGAGGCGCAGGTGCTCGCGGTTCGCGCGCCACGCCGCCAGCAGGCTCTCGTAGGCGTTGTCGCCCTGGGGTGCGGTGAGGCGCCCGGCGGCGATCTGCGCCTCCGCCTCGGTGATAAGCCGTTCCGCCGTCGATTCCGGCGCCGCGCGCAGCATCGCCGCGTCGGGGTTGGCGACCACCGGCTGGCCCTGCTGCGCGCCTGGCACCGGAAGGCCACGGGCGCCGGTCGCCGCGCCGGTGGCGGACGTGGCGCGGAAGAAACCCGGCCCCTGGCTGTCGTCGCGCGTGGCCAGGCCCAGGCCCGCGGCCACCACCAGGACCACCGCGATCCACGCCTGCACCGGGACGCGGCGGAGGCGGCCCACGAGGGAACGTGCGCGTTCGGCAACCGGAGGACCCGCGCGCCCGTCCCTGACCGGTACCGCCTCCATGGCCGCCAGCATCTGTTGCGCGTCGCGGAACCGCTTGCCCGGCGACTTCGCCAGGGCCTTGTCGATGAATCCCTGCCAGTGGCGCAGGGGAGCGGGGAGCCGCGGGATGGGATCCTGGGCGTGCATGACCGCCATCGAGAGCGCGTCGCCGGCGTTGTACGGCAGTTGCCCGGTCAGCATCTCCCAGGTGAGCACGCCCACGCTGTACAGGTCGGCGCGCGGGTCGACTTCCTCGCCGCGCGCCTGTTCCGGCGCCATGTATGCGGTGCTGCCGACGGCGAGACCGGCGGTCGTGACGCGCGTGCCGAATCCGCGGCGGAGCGCGATGCCGAAGTCCGCGAGCAGCGGCCGCTCGGCCTCGTCGAAGAGGACGTTCTCGGCCTTGACGTCGCGGTGGATGACGCCGCGCGCGTGCGCATAGGCCAGCGCGGAGAGCAGCGCGCGCAGGATGTCGCGCACGCGCGCCTGCTCGCCGGCCAGTTCGCGCTGGCCGAGGTGGCCGCGCGCGAGATACGGCATCGAGTAGTAAGGCAGGCCTTCGCGCGTACGGCCGACGTCGTGGATGCCGACGATGTGCGGGTGCTCGAGGCGCGCGATGGTGCGGGCTTCGTTCTCGAACCGGCGGCGGCCGACCTCGTCGGTCAGTGCCTCGGGCAGCATGACCTTGACCGCCACCTCGCGGCGCAGCGAGAGCTGCTCGCCGAGGTAGATGGTCGACATGCCACCCATGCCCAAGACGCGCCGCAATCTGTAGCCGGCGATCTCCGGCAACGGCGGCTGCCCGCTGCTGTCGTCGTGTTGCAACATCCGGCCCCCCATGCCTTCGGGGGAGGATATCCGCACCGGGTTGCCCCGGGGTGAACGCGAGCGTCTCAGACCAGCAGCAGGGACGACATCCGCCTGCGGTAGCGGCCGACGAGATCCTCGTCCTCGACCACGCGGAAGGCGTCGATCAGCGCGCGCTTGGGCAGCCCGTCCTCGAAGCCGCGGTTCCGCCGGAGCATCTCCAGGAACTGTTCCAGCCCCGCTTCGGCGTTGCCCGCCACGATGTGGTGGACGCCCAGCAGGTGACGGGCGCGCAGGTCGTCGCCGTCGGCGGCCACTGCGGCTTCCAGTGCCGCGGGCGCGGGTGCGTCGGCGAGCAGCGCGGCGAAGCCGAGGCGGGCGCGGGCGCGCACGGCGCGGTCGTCGGTCGACAGGTTGGCAGGCAGGCCGTCGAGGATGGCCTCGGCCTCGCCGGTGGCCCCGGTCTGCAGCAGCGCCAGCGCCAGGTCCAGGCCAAGCTCCGCGCGATCGGGCTCGGCGGCGACCGCCTGGCGCAGGCGCGCGACCTCCGCGTGCGGATCCAGTGGCGCGGCCGCCGCGTCGACAGGCGCCTCGGCGGGCGCCGGCTCGATGCCGTGCGAGGCGAGGAATTCGCGGAGTTGCGCCTCGGGCAGGGCACCGGGGAACCCGTCCACCGGCTGCCCGTCCTTCACCAGGATCACGGTCGGGATCGAGCGGATCTGGAACGCCGCCGCCAGCTGCTGCTCACGGTCGACATCGACCTTGGCCAGTACGAAGGCGCCGTTGTAGTCGGACGCGAGCTTTTCCAGGATCGGCCCCAGCGCCTTGCACGGGCCACACCATTCGGCCCAGAAGTCGATCAGCACCGGCACCTGGAGCGATCTCTGCAGCACGTCGGCCTCGAAGGCGGCAGTGGTGGCATCGAAGACGTGCGCGGACTGGATATCGGCGGATGGCATGGCGGGTTCCGTGGCGACGAACAGCCGGAGATTGTGCCAGCCGGGAGCGAATGCAATGGATGTCAAGAATACTTGACATGGAGCGGGGTCGATGTAAGGTTTATATTACATCCCCGCCTGGAGCACACAGATGGGACCGAAGCGCTGGATCTTTCCTGCGTTGGCCGCGACCGCCGTCCTCTCGCTGTGGCTGCTGCTGGCGGGTGTTGACGACATCCTGGGCGTCGACCCCGAGCATGCCGGCATGGTGCTGCTGATGGCCACCGCCTGGGGCTCGCTGTTCGCGATCCAGCGCATGCCACAGGGGCCGCTGGACGAGGCCACGTCGCCGGCGGAATGGCGCGCCTGGACCGGCGCCGTGTTCAGCGCCGTCGCCGTCGCCTACTTCGTGGCGCACCTCGATGTCTTCGCCGCCGGGGCGACCTGGACCGATCCCGGGGCGCGCCGTGTGGCGCGCAACCTGGTCCTGCTGCTGGTGGCATGGACGGTCCTCGGCAACCTCCTGGCAGCGCGTTCGGGCGACGGGGTCGACGAGGACGAGCGCGACCGCGCCATTGCCGGCCGCGCGGCATCCTGGGGGCGCACGGCGACGACGGCGGCCGTGCTGGTGCTCGCGGTGACCATCGCGTTCTCGCCGGCCGACCGTCTGCAGTGGGCAACCCACTTCATGATCGCCAACCTGCTGGTTCTCGCCGTGGTGGTGGGAACCTGGGCGGAATGCAGCGCAACGGCCCTGCAATACTGGCGGGAGCGGCGGTGACCCGGCGGCCTGGACCGGCTCGCGCCTGATGCCCCCGACACCGGTCAGCAACGAGATCAGGCGCATGCGCGAGCACGCAGGCATGACCCAGCAGGCGCTCGCGCAGGCCTGCGGCGTCACCCGGCAGACAATCATCGCCCTGGAGGCGGGTCGCTACGCGCCGTCGCTGGAACTCGCGTTCCGGATTTCCCGCGCCTTCGGCACCGGACTCGAGGCGGTGTTCCACTGGGATGGGCCGGAATGAAGACCTGGCATCGGGTGGTCGCGGTGCTCGCGGCGCTGCTCGCCGCGTTCGCGATCATCGGCTTCGGCAGCGGGCTCACGGGCTTCTCGCACGCCGTGCATCCGGTGGCACTGCTTGGTGCCGATGGGGTGCCGATGGCGACTGCGTTCAACCTCACAGCCTATGTCGCGCCAGGCGGGCTGCTGGCCGCGCTGGGCTGGTCGTGGCGGAATGCGGGCGCGGCGCAGGCGTCGCGCCTTCCGGGGCGGCTTGGCCTGCAACTGCTGGTGCTGGCGGCGCTGGCATTCTCGGCGCAGGGGCTCCTGCCGCTGGACCCGCGCGACCTCCACGCCCCGGCGTCGCGGCTGCACGCGGCCGCGTGGATGCTGTGGTGGATCGCCGCGGTGGCCGCAGCCGCGAGCCTCGCCTGCAACGCCGCGCTTGTCCGCGCGCGCGGGGTGGCGGCCGCGCATCTTGCAGCCGGTGCCTTGCTGCTGTTCCTGGTGCTGGCGGCAGGCGCGGACGGCCTTGCACCGGTCGCCCAGCGTGTCGCGATGGCGGCGTGGTTCGCGGGATGGCTGGTCCTGGCGCTGGCGGGGCCGTTGCCAACGCCCCGCGAGTAGGTCGCCTCAGCGCGCGGGCGACTTGCGGATGGCACCGGGCGTGCGGCTTCGGCACGGGCTTCCGGCGGTCCGCGGAGCTCCCGCCGCTCGCGTGGCGGCGCGTTGTGCACTGCGGTAGGCTTCCGGGCCCGCTCCAGCGTGCAGCCCGACGTGTCCGAACCGATCGCAAGCCCCGATCCCACCGCCTACCAGCCCGCACGCGTGGAGGCCGACGCGCAGCGCTTCTGGGACGACACCCGCGCCTACGAGGTGACGGAGGACCCGGGGAAGGAGAAGTTCTACTGCCTGGCGATGCTGCCGTACCCATCGGGCGCGCTGCACATGGGCCACGTGCGCAACTACACCATCGCCGACGTCATCAGCCGCTACCAGCGCATGAACGGCCGCAACGTGCTGCAGCCCATGGGCTGGGACGCGTTCGGCCTGCCGGCGGAGAACGCCGCGATCAAGCACCGCACGGCGCCGGCGCAGTGGACCTACGCCAACATCGAGCACATGCGCGGGCAGATGAAGTCGCTGGGCTACGCGATCGACTGGTCGCGCGAGTTCGCGACGTGCTCGCCGGACTACTACGTGCACGAGCAGCGCATGTTCGTGCGCCTGATGAAGAAGGGCATCGCCTACCGCCGCAATTCGGTGGTGAACTGGGATCCGGTCGACCAGACGGTGCTCGCCAACGAACAGGTGATCGACGGCCGTGGCTGGCGCTCGGGCGCGGTGGTGGAGAAGCGTGAGATCCCGCAGTGGTTCCTGCGCATCACCGACTACGCGCAGGAGCTCCTGGACGGGCTGGATGCGCTGCCAGGCTGGCCGGAGCCGGTCAAGACGATGCAGCGCAACTGGATCGGCCGCAGTGAAGGCCTGGAGTTCGCGTTCGACGTCGAAGGCACGGACGAGCAGGTGCGCGTGTACACCACGCGGCCCGACACGCTGATGGGCGTGACCTTCGTTTCGATCGCCGCCGAGCATCCGCTGGCGGCGCGCGCGGCGGCCGGCGACCCGGCACTCGCGGCGTTCGTCGACGAACTGCGCAAGGGCGGCGTGTCCGAGGCGGAACTGGAGACCCAGGCCAAGCGCGGCATGGATACCGGGCTGCGCGCCCTGCATCCGGTGACCGGCGAGCCGCTTCCGGTCTTCGTCGCCAACTTCGTGCTCATGGGCTACGGCACCGGCGCGGTGATGGCGGTGCCCGGCCACGACCAGCGCGACTGGGAGTTCGCCCGCGCCTACCAGTTGCCGATCCGGATGGTGGTGGTGCCGGACGCGGTCCGGGACGCGCTTGCCGAGATCGGCGCCGACATGGCGAAACCGTCGGATGCGATGGACGCGGCGCTGCATGGCGGCCGCGTCGACGTGTATGCGACTTCGTCCGCGGTGCAGGTGGTGGAGGACTTCGAGCGCGCGATCGCCGAGGACGGCGCGTGGACCGAGCGCGGCTGGCTGGTGAATTCCGGGCCGTTCGACGGACTGGACTCGCAGGACGCGTTCGACGCCATCGCCGCGCGCCTGGAGGCCGACGGCCGTGGCAGCCGCCGGGTCAACTTCCGTCTCCGCGACTGGGGCGTCAGCCGCCAGCGCTACTGGGGCTGCCCGATCCCGGTGATCTACTGCGACGCCTGCGGCGCGGTGCCCGTGCCCGAGGACCAGTTGCCGGTGGTGCTTCCCGAGGACGTCGCCGACGCCTTCGCCTCCGGCGTGGTGCAGTCGCCGATCAAGTCCGACCCCGCGTGGCGGCGCACGACCTGCCCGGAGTGCGGTGCGGCCGCCGAGCGCGAGACCGACACCTTCGACACGTTCATGGAGTCGAGCTGGTATTCCGCGCGCTATACGTCGCCAGGAGCGGCCGACATGGTCGATGCGCGCGCCGACCACTGGCTTCCGGTCGACCAGTACATCGGCGGCGTCGAGCACGCGATCCTGCACCTGTTGTACTTCCGCTTTTACCACCGGCTCATGCGCGACGCCGGCCTGGTGCGCAGCGACGAGCCCGCGCTCAACCTGCTGACCCAGGGGATGGTGGTCGCGGACACGTACTACCGCGAGGACGACCGGGGCGCGCGCGACTGGATCAACCCGGCGGACGTGGACGTCGAGCGCGACGACCGCGGCCGCATCACCGGCGCGCGCGCCCGGGCCGACGGCCAGCCGGTCCGGATCGGCGGCACCGAGAAGATGTCGAAGTCGAAGAACAACGGCGTCGACCCGCGGGCGATGGTGGAACGCTTCGGCGCCGACACCGTGCGCCTGTTCTCGATGTTCGCCTCACCGCCGGAGCTGTCGCTGGAGTGGAACGAGGCGGGCGTCGAAGGCATGTCGCGCTTCCTGCGCAGGTTCTGGCGCGAGGTGCAGCAGCACGTCGCCCAGCCCGACCATCCCGCGGTCGACTCCGCGGCACTCGATGCGCGCCAGAAGGCCATGCGCCGCCAGCTGCACGAGACGATCCAGAAGGTGGCCGACGACTATGGCCGTCGCCACAGCTTCAATACCGCGATCGCAGCCCTGATGGAGCTGCTGAACCACCTCTCGCGCTTCGACGATGGCAGCGACCAGGGGCGGGCCGTGCGCCACGAGGCCCTGGAAGCGATGGTGCTGCTGCTGAATCCGGTGACCCCGCACTTCGCCCATGCGCTGTGGCAGGCGCTGGGCCATCCGCCGACGCTGCTCGAGGACGTTGCGTTCCCGCGCCCGGACCCGGCCGCGCTGGTGCGCGACGCGGTCACGCTCGCGGTCCAGGTCAACGGCAAGCTCCGCGGCACCATCGAGGTCGCGGTCGACGCGCCCCGCGAGGGCATCGAGGCGCAGGCACTGGCGGAGCCGCAGGTGGCGCGGTTCCTCGAGGGGCACGCGATCCGCAAGGTCATCGTCGTCCCCGGCAAGATCGTCAACATCGTCGCCGGCTGAGCGCGCTTGCCGGCCGCATCCCCCTCGTCCAGACTCCGCGCATGACACGATCGCCCCTGGTCTTCCTCCTCATGCTCTCCCTCGCCGCGTGCGGCTTCCAGCTGCGCGACGCACTGACGCTGCCGCCCGACCTCGGGCCGGTGCAGGTCGCGGCGCGGGATCCCTACAGCGCGCTGCGGCAATCGCTCGAGACATCCCTGGAGCGCGCGGGCGCGACCGTGGTGCCGACGACCGCGCGCGACGCTGGCGTCTCCACCCTGCGCATCGTGTCCGAACTCTGGGACTCGGAGCCGATCGCGGTGGACGAGCGCGGCAGGGCGCAGGAATTCAGCCTCCGCTATGCCGCCGTCTTCGTCCTCGAGCGCGCCGACGGCACGGTGCTGGTTCCGCGGCAGGCCGTCGAGTTGTCGCGGGACTACGTGTCGTTGCCCGGCAATTCCACCGGCACCGAAAGCGAGCGCGAGCTTCTCGCACGCGAGATGCAGCGCGAGATGACCGCGTCGATCCTGCGCCGCATCGACGCCGCAAGCCGCCTCACCGATGGCGGCGAGGGCGAGGGCGAGGCCGATGTCTCGCTGCCGCTGGTGCCGGAGGGCGGCGACGGCCGCCGATGACCGCGGCGCTGCGCGCAACACCATGGAACTGACGCCCGACCGCCTGGCGACGCAGCTGGCGGCCGAGCCGCTGCGGCCGGCATACCTCATCGCGGGCCCGGAACCGCTGCGGGTCCTGGAAGCCGCCGACGCGGTTCGCGCGCAGGCGCGCGGCGAAGGCTTCGGGGAGCGGGAGGTGTTCGACGTCGACGGGCGCGATTTCGACTGGAACGCGCTCGACGCCAGTTTCCGTGCGCCCAGCCTGTTCAGCGCCCGGCGCCTCATCGAACTGCGCCTGCCCACCACCAAGCCGGGCAAGGACGGTGCGGCGGTGATCACCGACTACTGCGCGGACCCGCCGGGCGACACCGTCCTGCTCATCACCGGGGGCGAGTGGAGCCGGCAGCACGGCGGCAAGTGGAGCGAGGCCGTGTCGCGGGTCGGGCACCTGGTCGTGGCCTGGCAGGTCAAGCCGCACGAGCTGTCCGGATGGATCGAGGCGCGGCTGCGCAGCCGCGGCGTGCGCGCCGACCGCGGCGCGGTGCAGCGGCTGGCCGAACGCGTCGACGGGAACCTGCTCGCGGCGGCGCAGGAGGTCGACAAGCTGGTCCTCCTCGACGACGGCAACGTGATCGACAGTGCAAGGATGGAGTCTCTCGTCGCCGATGCCGCACGTTTCGACGTGTTCCGGCTGGTCGATGCCGCCCTCGACGGCCACGGCGGGCTGGCCGCGCGCATGCTGGCGGGCCTCCGTGCCGAAGGGGCGGTGGTGCCCGCGCTGATGGGCATGGTGGTGGTCGAGCTGCAACGCGCGGCCGCGCTGTCGCGGGTGTCGGCGCGTGGCGGCAACCTGGCGGCCGAATTCAAGGCGCAGCGGGTCTGGGACGCGAAGCAGGCGATCTACCGCCGCGCGCTGCCGCGGCATCCGCCGGCGCGCTGGGAGCGTTTCCTGGTGGAGGCCGGGCGCGTCGACCGCATCGCCAAGGGTCGCGCCCCCGGCGATCCCTGGCGCGCGCTCGAGCGCCTGCTGCTGGCCATCGCCGACCGCAACGCGGTGGGCCTGCTGGCGTCGTGAGCCTGCAGGTCTGCTACGGCGGCAGCTTCGATCCCGTGCACCTGGGACACCTCGCCATCGCGCGCGCGGTGCGCGATGCACTCGGCGCCCGCGTCGCCCTGCTGCCCGCGGCCGACCCGCCCCACAAGGCGCGGACGCACGCCCCGGCGGCCGACCGCGTCGCCATGCTCGAGCTTGCCGTGGCAGCGGAGCCCGGCCTGTCCGTCGACACCCGCGAGCTCGATCGCCCCGGCCCGTCCTACACCGTCGATACGCTGGCCGGCCTGCGCGCGACGTGGGGGCCGAAGCAGCCCATCGCGTGGCTGCTGGGAGGCGACTCGCTGCATGCGCTTGAGAGCTGGTACAGATGGCGCACGCTCTTCGAGCTGGCGCACGTGCTGGCGGTGGCGCGGCCGGGCGCGCCGGTCGACATGGCCAGCCTGCAGGCACAGGCGCCGGGCGTGCATGCCGAGATCGCCGCACGCCATCGCGAAGCCGGGGCCCTGCAGCGGACGTCGGCAGGCGGGTTCGCCGTCCTGCACCTGCCCTCGCTGCGCGCCGAATCGTCCACCCGGGTGCGCGCCTTCGTCGCCTCCGGCGGCGCCTGGCGCCCGCTGGTCCCGCCGGCGGTCGCCGCCTACATCGCCTCGGCAGGCCTGTACCGCCGCGGGGCGCCCGCGCCCGCTCCGTTATAATCGGCGCCACTCCGCAGAACGCCCACGCCCTTGACCACCACCGCACAAGTCATCAAGACCCGCCTGCCCGAGCCCCCGCCGTCGCCGGAGGTGCTGCTGGAAACGGTGAACGCCGCGGTCGCGGAGCTCAAGGCGGTGGACGTGGTCGAGATCGACGTCCGCGGCAAGACCAGCGTCTGCGACTACATGGTGATCGCCTCCGGCACGTCGACGCGCCACGTGAAGTCGATCGCGGACGAGGTCGTGCGGTTCGCCAAGCGGCTCGACTGCCAGCCACTGGGCGTCGAGGGCGAGCAGGAGGCCGAATGGGTCCTGGTGGACCTGGGCGACGTGGTGGTCCACGTCATGCTGCCGCGGGTGCGCGAGTTCTATGCGCTCGAGCGCCTGTGGACGGTCGGCGACGAGCCGCCCGGGCCCGGCGAGGGCGGGGACGTCGACGATCGCTGAGGCGGTCGTCCGGAGCCGGTCGTGAAGGCGCGGCTGGTCGCGGTGGGCGAACGCCCGCCGCCATGGGTGGCGGACGGATTCTCCGAGTACCAGAAGCGCCTGTCGCACTGGCTGCCGCTGCAGCTGGTGGAGGTGGCGCCCGGATTGCGCGGGCGGCAGCGCGACATCGCGCGTGCGACGCAGGAGGAAGGCGGGCGCGTGCTGGCGGCGTTGCCGAAGCAGGCGCACGTCGTGGTCCTGGACGCGGGCGGCGAGATGCACTCCTCAGAGCAGCTGGCACGCCGTCTCGAGCGCTGGCGAAGCCTGGGGAGCGACCTGGCGTTCCTGGTGGGCGGGCCGGAGGGGCATGCGCCCGATGTGGTCGCGCGCGCGGCCGAGCAATGGTCGCTGGGCCCGCTGACGCTGCCGCACATGCTGGTGCGGCTGGTGGTGGCCGAGCAGCTCTACCGTGCCGCCGCGCTGCTCGCCAACCACCCGTACCACCGCGCCTGACCCGGCCGCCGCGGCGCTGCCGCGGCGGCCGCCCGGCGCACTCAGCCGCGCTCGAGGACGAAGTCGATGGGGACGATCCCGATCGCCTCCACCGGGCGCCCGTCTCGCATGGCGGGACGGAAGCGCCACCCGCGCAGGACCTGCCTCCGCGCGGCCTCGTCGAGGCGGCGGTCGCCACTGCTGCGGTGGATGGTCACCGCGCTCGGCTTGCCGTCGGTGCCGACCACCACGCGCAGCAGAACCGTTCCGGTGGCACCGTCGAGCAAGGCGGCCCGCGGATACGCGGGCGCCGGCGCACGTTCGTACTGGAGCAGCACCGCGGCCTCGCCGGGCGGCTGCGCCGGGTCTGCCGCGGGGGCCGAGATCGCCAGCTCCGGACCCGGGTCGGTGAATTCCGGCAGCGACGGGGCCGTCGTCGACGCAGGGGCCAAGTCCGCCACCAAGGGCGGCAGCGGCCGCGCCGGAGGCGTCGTGGGCGCCGGGGCCTGCGGGGGCACCACGCGTGCCACGTCCGGCGGCGGCAGGGGCGGCAACGGTTGCGGGACGATCCAGTCGATCATCGGCCGCGGCGGCTCCGGCGCCTGGGGTCCAGGCTGGCGCAACGGCACGAGCAAGACCAGGAAGACCAGGGTATTGAGCAGGATCGTGCCGCTGATTCCGGCGATGCGAACGCCGTCGGGACGTGACGGGCCGGCTGCGCGCTGCTGCCGGTGTGCGTGGTTCGGGACTGCCTGCTGCAGGACCATCATCCACCTCCTGGGTCGGGTTGCCATGCCCTGATGCCAACGCGCCTGGGCGCGAGACGGGGTTGGACCGCAACCGCGCGGGACGCGAGCGCGTGGCGTTCAGGCAACCCGACGCTGCGCCCGCGTGCCCGCAACCGGCAAGCGGCGGCGGACGCGCGGGGGGTGGTGGAGGACGGGCGGCTCAGCCCGTGCCGGGATCGTCGCCGTCGGCAGGCTCGCGGTCGAGGCCGCCGTCGTCGGGGTTGCGGAGGTGTTCGGGCTTGGGATCGCGTGCCTCCCCGCGATCGCGCGGCTGCGGCTCCGCATAGCCGGCATTGTGGCCGGGCTTCGGGTCGGAGGCGGGGGGCGACTTCTTGTCGTCTGCGGTCATCGGGAATGTCCTCGCGTGGAAAGGGCCGGCATCAACGCAGCTCGAACACCACGTCGAGGCTGGCCGACAGCGTGGTCTCGCCGGGCGCGACCGGCGAGGATTCCATCCGGTCCATCGCGACCCCCTTGGCCATCATCATCGGCTGCGGCGGCTGAAACCCGCCGCCCTCGCTGATGCTGACGATGCGGTGCACCCGCAGTCCGAGCGAGCCGGCGTACATGGTGGCGCGCGCCCGTGCCTTCTCCAGCGCAGCACGGCGCGCCTCGTCGTAGACCGCCTCGGGCTCGTCGATCTCGAAGCTGGGACCGTGCACCTGGTTGGCGCCGCTCGCCACGAGCGCATCCAGCACGGCACCCAGCGCGCCGACGTCGCGCACCTTGGCACGGACGGTGTTGCTGGCCTGGTAGCCGGTGATCCTCGGCGGCTGGTTCTCCGTGTAGTGGTATTCGGGGTTGACGTTGAGGCCCGTGGTCTGCACGTCGCGCTCGGCCACGCCCGCGGCGCGGAGGGCGGCCATCACCTTGTCCATCTGCGCGGCGTTGGCGCGCAGCGCGGCGTTTGCGTCCGCGGCCTGCGTCACCACGCCGGCCGACAGCGAGGCCACGTCGGGCACGCGGCTGGCTTCGGCGCTCGCCGACACCGAAAGCAGGGTGCCCTGGGCGGCGGGCGCGGCGGTTGGAGTGTTCATCTGGGCGGTGGCGGCATTCGGGGCGAAGGCGGTCGAGAGGGCGAGGGCGCTGGCGAGCAGCAACGGGCGGGACAGGCAGTTGGGCATCGGGCTCTCCGGATGAGGCAGGAAGGGTTGGGTCCGACGGGTGAACGTCCCGTGAGCCTGAACGGGGTCGACCCGGACCCGCGCGCCGTGCGTCGACGGCCTGGAGGGTATTCTTGCGCCATGCTCTATCTCGCTTCGCAGTCCCCGCGCCGCCGCGAACTGCTGGCCCGCCTCGGGCTGCAGTTCTCCGTCATCGATCTCGACCTCCCCGAGCAGCGCGCGCCGGGCGAGACGCCGGAGGCGTACGTCCGCCGCGTGGCCGGCGACAAGGCGCGCGCGGGGCTCGAGCGCGTGCCTCGGGACCAGGTCGCGGTGGTGATCGGCGCCGATACCGAGGTGGTGCTCGACGGCGAGGTGTTCGGCAAGCCACGCGACCGCGACGATGCCGCCGCGATGCTCCGGCGCCTGTCCGGGCGTGCCCACGAGGTGCTGAGCGCGGTGGTCGTCGCGTCGCCGGGGGCCGAGCGCGTGGTCGTGGTCCGGACCGAGGTGCGGTTCGGCGAGCTGGCGGACGACGACATCGCGCATTACCTCGACAGCGGCGAGGCCATGGGCAAGGCGGGCGCGTACGGCATCCAGGGCCAGGCGGAGCGCTTCGTCGCGCACATCGCCGGCAGCTGGTCGGCGGTCATGGGCCTGCCGCTGCACCAGACCGCGCTGCTGCTGCGCGAGGCCGGCGTGCGCGTACCCGGCAGCGGCGCCGGCGCGCAGCCTGCCGCCGGCGTATCGGCAGCGGCATGAGCGAGGAGATCCTGGTCAACGTCACCCCGCGCGAGACCCGCGTGGCGGTGGTCGAGAACGGCATGCTGCAGGAGCTGCACATCGAGCGCGGCTGGAGCCGCGGCGTGGTCGGCAACATCTACAAGGGCAAGGTGCAGCGGGTGATGCCGGGAATGCAGGCGGCGTTCGTCGAGATCGGCCTCGACCGCGCCGCCTTCCTGCATGCCAACGACGTCCAGCGCCCGCCGCGCACGCCGGAGCTCGCCGGCGACGAGCCGCCCCAGCCGTTGCCGACGCCGCCGATCGGCGAGCTGCTGCGCGAGGGCCAGGACATCGTGGTGCAGGTGGTGAAGGACCCGATCGGCAGCAAGGGCGCGCGCCTGACGACGCTGATCAGCATCCCGTCGCGCTACCTGGTGCTGCTGCCGCAGTCGCGCGTGATCGGGGTGTCGGCGCGGATCGAGGACGAGGCCGAGCGTGCGCGGCTGAAGGGACTGGTGTCGGAGATGGCGCTGGCCGCCGACCACCACGGCTACATCGTGCGCACCAATGCCGAAGGCCAGCCCGCCGAGGCGCTGGCGGAAGACATCGCCTACCTGAGCCGCGCCTGGGCGCTGGTGGAAAGCCGCGTGCAGGCGTCGAAGGTGGGCGCCTGCGTCTACGAGGACCTGACCCTGCCGATGCGCGCGGTGCGCGACCTGATGCGCCGCGACGTCGAGAAGGTGAAGGTCGACTCGCGCGAGACCTGCGACCGCCTGCGCGCGTTCGCGGCACAGTACATGCCCGGGCTCGACGAGAAGATCGAACATTACGTCGGTGCGCGCCCGGTGTTCGACCTCTACGGCGTCGAGGACGAGATCCAGCGTGCGCTGGACAAGCAGGTGCCGCTGAAGTCCGGCGGGTACCTGGTGATCGACCAGACCGAGGCGATGACCACCGTCGACGTCAACACCGGCTCCTTCCTTGGCCAGCGCAATCTCGAGGAGACGGTGTACCGCACGAACCTGGAGGCCGCGCAGTCGGTGGCGCGCCAGCTGCGGCTGCGCAACCTCGGCGGGATCATCATCATCGACTTCATCGACATGGTCGACGCCGAGCACCGGCGGCAGGTGCTGCGCACGCTGGAGAAGTCGCTCGCCCGCGACCACGCCAAGACCACCGTGTACGACTTCTCGCCGCTGGGCCTGGTGGAGATGACCCGCAAGCGCACGGTCGACAGCCTGCAGCGCCAGCTGAGCGAACCCTGCCACGAGTGTGGCGGGCGCGGCATGCTGAAGACCGCCGAGACCGTGACCTACGAGATCTTCCGCGAGATCGTCCGCGCCGTGCGCCAGTTCGAGGCCGCGCGCCTGCTGGTGATCGCGTCGCCCAAGGTGGTGTCGCGGATCACCGACGAGGAATCGGCGGCGGTGGCGGAACTGGAGGAGTTCCTCGGCAAGACCATCCGCTTCCAGGCGGATGCGCAGTACCTGCAGGAGCAGTTCGATGTCGTGCTGCTCTGACATGGAGGCCGCGGGCAGACGCGGGCCCCGGGGCTGATGCCGACGCCGGTGCGCCGCCGCCTGCGCCTGGCGCGCCGCGGCGCGTGGTATGCGCTCGCGCTGCTGCTGGTGCTGCTGGCGCTGGTGGTGGGCATCGCCAGCCAGTTGCTGCCGCTCGCCGAACGTCACCCCGAGCGCATCGCCGCCTGGCTCAGCGAACGGGCGGGGCGCCCGGTGGCATTCGACCGCGTGCAGACGCACTGGACCCGACGGGGGCCGCTGCTGCGCATGGACGGCCTGCGCATCGGCCCGGGCGCCGACGCGGTGCCGATCGGCGCGGCGGAGATCCAGGTGTCGCAGTACGTGGGCTGGCTGCCCGGCCGTTCGTTCACGGAGCTGCGCCTGAGGGGCCTGCAACTGACCCTGGAGCGGCACGATGACGGGCGCTGGCAGGTGCGGGGCCTGCCCGGGCAGCAGGCCGGCGGCGATCCGCTGGAGGCACTGGAGGGGTTGGGCGAACTGCAGGTGGTCGACGGACGGCTCACGATCCTTGCCCCGTCGCTGGACATGGAGGCGACGCTGCCGCGCATCGACCTGCGCCTGCGCGTCGACGACGCCCGCGTCCGCGTCGCCACCCGGGCGTGGATGCGCGAGGGCGAGTCTCCGGTCCGCGCGGTGCTGGATTTCGACCGCAGCCGCGGCAACGGGCGCGCATGGGCCACGCTGCGCGAGGGCGACCTCGCGGCATGGTCGGCATTGCGGGTGGCAGGCGTGGCGCCGGTATCGGGCACCGGGTCCCTGTCGGCCTGGGCCACGCTGGAAGGGCACCGCGTCACCGCGGTGACCACCGAAGCCACGCTGGAGGCGGTGCGCGTCGCCACGGCCGCGGTTGGCGGCGAGCCGCACGCGTTCGGCCGCATCGACGCCCGTGCGCGCTGGACCGCGCTGGACGCAGGCTGGCGCTTCGATGCCCCGCGGCTTCGTTTCGGGGCCGGCGCGGAAGCGCAGGTCCTGGACGGGCTGGTTGTCGCTGGCGGGGAGCGCATCGCGGTCCTGGCTGACCAGGTCGATGCCGGCGGGCTGCTCGCACTCGCGGCGCTCGACGCACGGATGCCCGCCGGCCTGCGCGACTGGGTCCGCCGCGCCGAGCCGGATGCGGTGCTGCGCAGGCTCGAGCTGGCGGGGCTGCGTGGCGGGCCCCTGCGCGCCAGCGCGACCGTCGAGGACCTGCGCATCGCCGCCGTTGGCGACGCACCGGGCATGTCCGGGCTCTCCGGTCGACTCGAAGGAGATGCCACCGGTTTCGCGTTCACCCTCGAGCCCGATGCGGAGGTCGCGTTCGACTGGCCCACCGGATTCGGTGCACCGCATCTGTTGCGGCTGCGGGGCACGGTGGCCGGCTGGCGCGAAGGCACCGGGTGGCACGTCGGAACCGGCGGCCTGCGCATCGACGGCACGGACTACGGGGCCGACGCCCGCGGCACGCTCGCGTTCCAGGGCGACGGATCGCGGCCGGCGATCGACCTGGCGTTGCAGCTCGATCGCGTCGCGGTGCCGGTGGCCCGGCGCTTCTGGGTGCGCAATGCCATGTCCCCCAAGGCGATCGAATGGCTGGACGCCGCGCTCGTGGGCGGGCACGTGGAGGGCGGTCGCGCGCTGCTTTCGGGCGACCTCGACGACTGGCCGTTCCGCGGCAGCGGCGGTGGCGCGGCGGCGGGCGTGTTCCGGGCCGAGGCCCGGCTCGACCAGGCCGTGGTCAGGTTCCAGCCCGGATGGCCGCCGGCCGAGCGCGTGGACGGCACCGCGGTGTTCCTAGCCGACGGCTTCGAAGTGATCGCGGCGACGGAACTCGCAGGCATCGCCGTGCCGCGGGTGCGCGCGTCGATCGATCACTACGGGGGTGGAACCCTGTCCGTCGACGCTGCGGCGGACACCGATGCCGCCCGGCTGCTGGCATTGCTGCGGCGCAGCCCGCTGCATCGCGAGCATGGCGAGACGCTCGACGCGTTGCGCGCCAGGGGGCCGGTGTCGGCCACGTTCGCGCTGGCGATGCGGATGCGCGCGGGCGAGCCCGCGTCGCTGTCGGGGGACGTGCGCCTGCGCGGCGCCACGCTCGCGGACACGCGCTGGGACCTCGCCTTTGGCGACGTGCGTGGCTCCGCACGCTACGGCGGTGAAGGCTTCACGGCGGACGGCCTGCAGGTGGTGCGGGACGGCCAGCCGGGCCGCCTGGACCTGCGCGCCGGCGCGGGCCACGTGCGCGACCGCGACAACGCCCTCGAAGGCGGCCTGGCCATGGCGCTGTCGTCGCGCGACCTCGTGCAGCGGGCCCCGCAGCTTGCGTGGCTCGGGCCGTACATGCAGGGGCGCTCGCCATGGACGGTGTCGGTGGCGGTGCCACGGGCGGCGGGGCGCGGCACCGACACCGCAGGGCGGCTCGAATTGCGCTCCAGCCTGGTCGGCACGCGCCTGGCGTTGCCGGCGCCGCTGGCCAAGCCCGCGGCCGAAACGCTGCCGGCGCGGATCGAGACGCGACTGCCTCTGGAGCAGGGCGAAGTCAGCGTGGCGCTCGGCGAGCGCATCGCACTGCGCGCCCGCAGCGTCGGCGGGCGCACCGGGGTGCGCGTCGTGCTCGGCAGCAGCGAGGTCCCGGAGCCGCCGCCGGTCCACGGGCTCGTGGCCACCGGCAGCACACCGGAGTTCGACGCCATCGAATGGGCGGCCATCGCCCGCCCGGATGCCGATCCCGGCGATCCTGCGGACGCGGGGTTGCCCCTGCGCCGGATCGACATCGCCGCCGCGCGACTGCGGCTGTTGGGCGGCTCGTTCCCGCGCAGCCGCGTGCGCGCCACGCCGTCCGCCGGCGGTACCCGGGTGCAGGTCGACGGGCCGGCGCTGGCTGGCTCGCTGCTGCTGCCGGCGCAAGACCAGGCCACGCTCTCGGGTCGACTGGAGCGCCTGTACTGGAACAGCGCGCCGGCCGCCGGTGGCCGAGACGCCGTCGTGCGCCGGGACGATGCCGCCCAGCCGCCGCCGCCCGCGAACGACACCGACCCCGCCGCACTCCCCGCGCTTGACATCCGGGTCGAGGACCTGCGGTTCCGTGACCTGCACCTCGGCCGCGCCACGCTCGCGACGCGACCCGTCGCATCGGGCCTGCGCATCGACCAGCTGCGCACCGTCGCCGAAGGCCAGCGGGTGGACGTGACCGGCACCTGGACCGGGCGCGGCGACGACGCCCGCACGCGCATGCGCGTGGATGTCCGCAGCGAGGACTTCGGCAGCCTCGCCTCGGCCCTGGGCGCCGGCGGCCGGCTGGAAGGCGGGGACGGCGAGGCGGTCTTCGACGCGGCCTGGCCCGGCAGCCCCGCGGGCTTCCGCCTGGGCGTGCTGCAGGGGCGGCTGGCACTCACGGTCAAGGACGGGAGGCTGGTGGAGGTCGAACCCGGCGCCGGGCGCGTGCTCGGCCTGCTCAGCATCGCCGAGCTCCCGCGGCGCCTCACCCTCGACTTCCGCGACTTCTTCGAGAAGGGCTTCGCGTTCAACCGCATCCACGGCGAAGTGCACTTCGGCGAGGGCCAGGCGAACAGCGACGACCTCGTCATCGACGGGCCGGCCGCGGAGATCCGCATCCGCGGCACCGCCGATCTCCGTGCGCAGACCTACGACCAGACGATCGAAGTGTTCCCGAAGACGGGCAACCTGCTCGCGGCCGTGGGCGCGATCACCGCCGGGCCGGTGGGCGCGGCGGTGGGCGCCATGGCCAATGCCGTGCTGCGCAAGCCGATCGGCGAAATGGGCGCGAAGGTGTACCGCGTCACCGGCCCCTGGAAACAACCGAAAGTGGAGGTGGCAGAACGCGCGCCCGCGCCCCCGGCGGCGCCTGCGCCTGCCCGCGACCCCGGTTGATCCGCTGCCATACGCCCGCATTTCATGCCTGCACCGATACGGAAACCCCCATGACCCAAGCGCTCGCCCTCGCCGAATCCCGCCTGCTGCTCCCCGCGGGCCTGGACCACGAACGACTCGACGGCACGTTCTCCGCGCTGCTGGGGCCCGGCGTGGACTTCGGGGACCTGTATTTCCAGCATTCGCGGCGCGAGAGCTGGACCGTCGAGGACGGCATCGTCAAGGACGGCGCGCACTCGATCGAGCAGGGCGTGGGCGTGCGCGCCATCAGCGGCGAGAAGACCGGTTTCGCGTACTCCGACGACATCAACGGCCAGGCGCTGCTGACCGCCGCGCGCTCGGCGCGCGCCATCGCCCGCGACGGCGGCCGGCAGGTGGCGCGGGTGCCCGTGGGCGCGGGCGCGGGCCTGCCGAGGTCGCTGTACCCGGCGGACGATCCGGTGGACGGGCTGGACAACGCCAGCAAGGTCGAGGCGCTGCGCCAGGTCGACCGCCTGCTGCGCGCGGCGGACCCGCGCGTGCAGCAGGTGATGGTCAGCCTGTCCGGCGGCGTGGACACGATCCTGGTCGCGCGCAGCGACGGTGTCGTCGCCGGCGACGTGCGGCCACTGGTACGCCTCAACGTCCAGGTCATCGTCGAGCAGGACGGTCGTCGCGAGTCCGGATACGCCGGCTTCGGTGGCCGCTACTCGTACGCCGAGCTGCTTGGCGACGGCAAGCCGGAGACCTTCGCGCGCGAGGCGCTGCGCCAGGCCCTGGTCAACCTCGAGGCGATCGCGGCACCGGCGGGCGTGATGCCGGTGGTCCTGGGCGCCGGCTGGCCCGGCGTGCTGCTGCACGAGGCGGTCGGCCATGGCCTCGAAGGCGACTTCAACCGCAAGGGGACCAGCACCTACGCCGGGCGCATGGGCCAGCGGGTGGCCGCGCCGGGGGTGACGATCGTCGACGACGGCACGCTTCCGGGCCGCCGCGGATCGCTCAACGTCGACGACGAGGGCACGCCGACCCAGTGCACGACGCTGATCGAGGACGGCGTGCTCACCGGCTACATGCAGGACACGCTCAATGCACGCCTGAGCGGCAGCGCGCCCACCGGCAACGGCCGCCGCGAGTCGTTCGCGCACCTGGTGATGCCACGCATGACCAATACCTACATGCTCGCCGGGCAGGACGATCCCGCGGACATGATCCGCTCGGTGAAGCGGGGCCTGTACGCGGTCAACTTCGGCGGCGGCCAGGTCGACATCACCTCGGGCAAGTACGTGTTCTCGGCGACGGAGGCCTACCTGATCGAGGACGGTCGCGTGACCGCGCCCGTGAAGGGCGCGACCCTCATCGGAGACGGCCCGGAGACAATGCAGCGCGTGCGCATGGTCGGCCACGACATGGCGCTCGACGACGGCGTCGGCGTCTGCGGCAAGGACGGCCAGAGCGTGCCCGTGGGCGTGGGCCAGCCATCGCTCCTGGTCGACGGCATCACGGTGGGCGGAACCCAGGCGTGAGGGAGCGGCCGCGTGCTTCGCGGTGATGCCGCGCCGTTCGCCCGGAGCCTGCCGCCATGGCGGCTCCCACGGTCAGTCGGCGGCGGTGTCGCCTTCCGTGGCCTGCAGCGCGTCGCGGATCTCGCGGAACAGTTCGCGCTGGCTGTGCGGCGGCTTGGCCCGCCTGCGTTCTTCGGCCGCGTTGCGCGCGAGCTGGCGCAGGTGCTGGCGGTCGACGCCCGGGCAGGCATCGAGGAACGCCGACAGCGCGGCATCGCCCTCGTCAAGCAGGCGCTCGCGCCAGGCCTCGGCGCGGTGCAACAGCGCGGTGTCCTGTCGCGCCGCCTCGCCGCCGGCATCCAGCGCGTCGCGGATCGCGTCCAGGACCTCGTCGTCCTCGCGGCGCAGCTGCTTGGCGAGGAACGCCATCTGCCGCTTGCGCGCGATGTGCGACGTGACGCGGCGGGTGTCGTCGAAATGGGGGTGCAGGTGCTCGGGGATGGGCAGCTTGCGGAAGCGGCCCTCGTCCAGCGTGGCCAGCTGCTGGGCAAGCGCAAGCACGTCCAGCGCCTCGCGTCGCTGCTGGCTCCTGCTGGGCGAGAGGAACTCGCCGCTCTCCTCGTCCTTTCCGCGCATCGCCCGCGCACCCGTTCCGATACCAGACCCTAGGATAAGCGATTGAACACGACCATCTCCCGCATTCCCGCCGCCGACGATCCCGTCGCCCGGATGGACCACCTCGCCGGGCTGTCGCAGCGGCTGCTCGAGCGCTGCCGCGCCAACGGTGCCAGCCAGGCCGAGGTGTCGTGTTCGGAGGAGCGCGGCCTCAACGTCAACGTGCGCATGGGCGCGGTGGAAACCGTGGAGTCGACCCACGACCGCGGCATCGCCGTCACCGTCTACTTCGGCCAGCGCAAGGGCAGCGCCAGCACCGCGGACCTGCGCGAGGAGAGCTTGGCGGCGACGGTCGACCAGGCCTGCGCCATCGCGCGCCACACCGAAGACGATCCGGCGGCCGGGCTCGCGGATGCGGCCCTGATGGCGCGGCCAGGGGCCGACGGACGCTGGCCCGACTTCGACAGCTGGCATCCCTGGGCGCTGGATGCCGACCGTGCCGTGGACATCGCGCTCGCCTGCGAGCAGGCCGGCCGCGATGCCGAAGAACGCATCACCAATTCCGACGGCGCATCCGTCGGCACCGGCCAGTCGCTGAGCGTCTACGCCAACAGCCACGGCTTTGTCGGCGCCGAACGCGGCACCCAGCACAGCATTGGTTGCGCACTGATCGCGGGGCAGGGCGGGGAGATGCAGCGCGATGGCTGGTACACGGTCGCGCTTGCACGCGACGACCTCGAAGCGGCCGCCGTCGTGGGTCGGCGCGCGGCCGAACGCACGGTGGCGCGGCTCGCGCCGCGCCCGGTGCCGACCGGCAGCTACCCGGTGCTCTTCAGTGCGGAGATGGCGCGTTCGCTCGTCGGGCACCTGCTCGGCGCGGTCTCCGGCGGCGCGCTCTACCGCCGGGCCAGCTTCCTCGTCGACAGCGCCGGGCAGCAGCTGTTCCCGGAGTGGTTCGCCATCCGCGAACGCCCCTTCCTGCCGCGGGGGCTGCGCTCCGCCGCCTTCGATGCCGAGGGTGTCGCCACCCGGGACTCGGCGCTGGTCGAGGACGGCGTGCTCCAGCGCTACATCCTCGGCAGCTATGCCGCCCGCAAGCTCGGCCTCGAGAGCACCGGCAACGCCGGCGGCGTGCACAACCTCGAGGTCGCGGCCAACGTGGACGGCGGGCTCGAGGCGCTGCTGCCGGGGATGGGACGTGGCCTGCTGGTGACGGAGCTCATGGGGCAGGGCGTCAACACCGTCACCGGCGACTACTCGCGCGGCGCGGGCGGGTTCTGGGTCGAGGACGGCCGGATCGTGCATCCGGTCGACGGCATCACCATCGCCGGCAACCTCCGGCAGATGTTCGCGGCGATCGAGGCGGTGGGCAGCGACATCGATACGCGCTCGCACGTCCGCACGGGTTCGTTGCTGGTGGGCAGCATGACCGTCGCCGGCAGCTGACGTATGCTGCCCGGGCCGGGAGGTGGGCCCGGCATCCATTCGGACACGGAAGGGGAGTTCCATGAGCGAAGAGAACGAAGGCCTCGCGCCCGCGGCGGTCGGCACCAGCGGCATCGCCGCCGACCAGCGGCAGTGGGCCATGTTCGCGCACCTGTCGGCGCTGCTCGGCGGCATCGTCACCGCCGGCTGGGCGGGGAGCATCGGCTGCTTCATCGGGCCGCTGGTGATCTGGCTGGTGAAGAAGGACACGATGCCGTTCGTGGACGACCAGGCCAGGGAAGCGCTGAACTTCAACATCACGGTCGCGATCGTGTTCTTCGCGCTGTTCGTGCTCACGGTCATCACGCTGGGCCTCGGAGCGCTGATCAGCATCCCGGGCTTCTTCGTGGTCGGCATCGCCTGGCTGGTGCTGACCATCCTGGCGTCGGTGAAGGCCAACGAGGGCGTGGCCTACCGCTACCCGTTCGCGCTGCGCCTGATCAAGTGACCGGCCGCGTCCCCCGCGCCCGGCGTGGGGGACGCCAGCCCGGGTAGGCCATCGGTTGGGTTGTGCGCGCCGTCGCAGGACCCATCATCTGGAGGCAGCCGGACGGTTTCCGGCGGGAGCCCGACGATGGAACAGAGCCTCTACGCGTCCCCGAGCCTCAACGAGCGGCACTGGGCCGCCGCCGCGCACCTGGGTGCGCTGGTGCTGGCGCTGATGACGAGCTGGCTGGTCGGCATCGCCGGCGTCGTCGGTGCGGGCATCGTGTACCTCCTGAAGCGCGACGATTCGCCGTTCATCGCCGAACATGCGCGCGAGGCGGTCAACTTCAACCTGAGCATGCTGCTCTACGCCTGTTTCGCGGTCGCCGCGGGCATCGCGCTGGTCGGCGCCACGGTGCTGACGCTCGGCTTCGGGCTGATCCTCACCGCGCCCGCCGGCATCCTGCTGCTGGTCGCCATCGCCGCGATCGCGGTGCTGTGGCTGGTGTGCAGCATCCTGGCCACCATCAAGGCGTGGAACGGGGAGCCCTACCGCTACCCGCTGACCCTGCGCCTCGTTGGCTGACGGAGGAGTGGACGCGGCGCGGGCTGGCGGGTGGTGAATTCCTCCGCGGACTGGCCCCTGCGGGGCCTTTATGTCCGCTGCGGAACACACCACCCGCCCGCCGACAGGTCCGGGCTGTTGGAAAGGCAATAGCCGCGCTGTCTCGTCGAGGAGGCGGGGCTGCGGGGTGCGCAGCCGACATAAAGGGCCCGAAGGGACCAGTCGGCGGAGTCACCCTGCAGGTCCGCCTCCGATCGCGCGTGCCTTGGGGTGCACAGCGGGAGTGGGATCGGGCGCCGCCGGTCCCCCGGTCTTCCGCTCCGATAGGGACAGCGTGCCCTGGTGCTACAGCCGGTCCAGGCGCGAGAGGCGCTGGTCGAGGGGTGGGTGGGTGCGGTAGAGCTGGGCGAGCCGGGCGGAGCGGGTGCCGAGGACGGTCATCTTCTGCAGCACCGAGTACAGGGCCAGCGGATCGATGCCGGCGCGTCGGAGATAGACGGTGGCGGACTGGTCGGCGCGGTATTCGGCTTCGCGGTCGAGGCCGGTCAGCATCACCATGGCGCCGTGGCGATCCAGGTAGTCGCGCGCGTAGCTGGCGGCGAGGTTGCCGCCCGTGCGCACCTCGGCCATCGCGATGTCCTTGCCGGTTTCGGCCACCTGCTGCCGGCGGATGACCTCGTAGTGGTCGCGCTGGACGACGTGGCCGAGCTCGTGGGCGATCACCGCGGCGACCTCGGCGTCGTCGGCCAGCAGCTCGTACAGGCCGCGGGTGAGGAGCACGTAGCCGCCGGGCGCGGCGAAGGCGTTGACCTCGCCGTCGTCGAGGATGCCGAAGGTCCACGGCAGGTCCGGACGCGCGGTCCGCGCGGCCACCCACTGCCCGATGCGGTTGACCCGGCGCTGCGCGTCCGGGTTGGCCCACAGCGGGGCCGCGCCGAGCACGCGGCCCGCGATCTCGGGGCCGAGCGCGCGTTCTTCCGCAGCGAGCTCCTGCTCCGACTTTCCCGCAGCCCTGTCGGCAACCCGAAGAACGGAGTCGCCGAGGGCGCTGCCGCCCACCCGCGACAGCAGGCCGCGCGCCGCCGCCAGGTCGCCGCGCTTCTCCGACTGCGTCGCGGTGCCGCCGGCTCGCGCGGCCTGTAGCTCGCTCGGGAACGGCACGTCGCGCGGCTGCCACCCGTTCGCGGCGGCGAGGGCGGCCGCGTCGGCCGGCTGCGCGCGGTGCGCCGCGAGAGCCGCCATGCCCGCGGCGTCGTAGCTGGCCGCGCGGAGATCGCTTTCGTCGATGCCACGCACGCTGGCCGTTTCGGTCACGCGACCCTTGCCCGCGCCGCCATGAAACAGGGCACGCACGTCCGCGTCGCCGCCCTCGGTCGCGGCGTGGGCGAGCCGCACGTCGTTGACGCGCACGTAGCCGCTGGCACCGCCGTCGAGCGCCAGCTGGTACCACAGCCCCTGCTGCGCCGCGACCTGCACCGGCGTGTCGCGCTTCAGCGTCGCGACCCGGGGCGATTCGAGGTCGGGAGCACCGTGGACGTCGACGCTGGCCCTGTGGATGCGGGCCGCGGTGCCCGCCGCCTGGGCCAGGCAGCAGGCGGCGAGCAGGGCGGCCGTTGCGAGGGCGGCGGGCATCCGCTTCAGGCGGGTGGGGTGGGGCATGGCAGCGCTCCGTTGGCGGGGTCTTCGAGACGGGAAAACGTGTTCGCGGGCGAGAGGGGCCACTCGTCACGCAGGTTGAGGTCCTGCCCGAGGAGTTCGCGCAGGCGGACGCACTCGCCGCGCAGGTCCTCGTCGTCGCCGTCGCCGATCGCGGCCGCGACCACGCAGGCGCGCACCATCCCGTCGACGTCGAGCGGCTCGTCGTGCGGGTTGAGGTGTGCGTGGAGGTCGTCGAGGTCGCGGCGGGCCAGCGCCAGCGCCTCCGCACGGTCGCCGCCCTTCCACACCAGCACCATCAGGTCGTCGAGGATCGCGTGCAGCCAGCTCTTGCGCTCGACGATGCCCTCGATCATCACCGCGTCGCTCCCGGCATACAGGAAGCGCCGAAGCCTGCGCCGGTACTCCCGCCGGCGGCGGGTCGCCGCGGCGGCGTCGAGGCTGCGGTCGGGGACGTAGCGCAGGCGCGCCATCACCAGCCAGGGATGCCGGCCGGGGTCGTACTCGGCGAGGAAGTCGTTGTTGCCGATCGCACGCCCGCGCTGTACCGCGGCATAGGTCCGGCACAGGCCGAAGAACAGGCCGATGAAGCCGACCGCGGCGAAGATGTCGATGAAGGTGCCGAAGAACGTGAGGCCGGCGGCGGCGGTCACCAGCAGCACGAGGTTGGTCGCCACGAACACAGAATCGACGTCCTCGTGCGGCTCGCCGCGCCAGAACGCGAACCCCGTCAGCGCCACCAGCGCCGCCGCGAGCAGGTACTTCAGCGCTGCCGGCGGCATGCGGATCGCGCTGCCTGCGAGCAGGGCCTCGGTGGCCTCGGCCAGCACCTCGACACCGGGCATGGCGGGATCCACGGGCGTGGGCTTGACGTCGGCGATGCCGGCGGCGGTATGGCCGACCAGGACCACGGCGTCGCGTAGCCGCGGTGGGGGATCCCCTGGCGGCCGGCAGATGGCCTCGCCCTCGATGACGTCGGCCGCGCTGGCATAGGAGATGCGGGTACGGGTGCGCCAGTTGATTCGCAACGATGCCGGGAAGGACGCCTCGGGAACCCCGAGCGCGCGGCTGGCCACCCGCGCGGGCAGCGACGGCACCGCCCAGTCGCCTGCCGGCTCGCGCAGCGCGACGTCGCGCAACACTCCGTCGGCGTTGCGGCTGACGTTCGCGAGGCCGGAATGGCGCGCCATCGCCTCGCCGTACGGCAGCATCAGCGCGATGCGCGGCCCGGGTGCCCGTGCACCGGGGACCCGGGCGAAGGCGCCGGGCGCGTCCGCGGCATGCAGGCGCGCAGTGGCGTCGAACCCGGGATGCAGGCGCGCGGAGGCGAAGACGAAGCGGCCGGCGCCGCCGCCCGCCATGGCGTCGAGTACCGCGTCGCCGGCGGGGTCGTACGGCGACGGGTGCACGAACATGACGTCGTAGCCCACGGCGCTTACGCCGGCACGGTCCAGCTGGTCGAGGAGGTCGGCGTGCCGCTGCCGGCTCCAGGGCCAGCCGCCGTCGCCCGCCGCACGGAAATGCGCGATGGAGCAGTCGTCGACCTCGACGATGAGCGTCCGTCCCGACAGCCGGGGCTCGACCGGGCGCCAGCGCACGACCTGGTCGAAGATCGCATCCTCCGCGGCGTCGAGCGATCGCGCATGCGTCCAGTCCCAGGCGAGCCAGCCCAGCGCCGCGCACGCCAGCAGCGGGTAGAACCGGAACGTCAGCCGCAATGCGACGCGGGCCAGCGGCCGCCGGTAGCCGCGCTCCAGCCGCCCCCATGCATCCATGAAGACGATGCCGGCGGTGGCCATCGCCCCGTCCACCCGCGCCAGCATCGCGCGCCACAGCCTGGCCGCCATCCCTGCCCCCGTCCGTCGCGCACCCCACCATCACGCGCGTGGCGCATGAGGACCTTCAGGGATTGAACGCGATCGGCGGCGCGGAGCGGCCGCGCCTAGTGGCTCCGGTCCACTGCGTCGCGTCCGAGCGTGGCCAGGACCGCGGCCCGCGACCCGAACGGCGCGAGCGCGTCTTCCATCTCGACGGCCAGCACCCGCAGGCGCTGGCGCGACGCGTCCACGCCGACGAGTGCCGGGAACGTGGCCTTGGCCTGCTCCGCGTCCTTGCCCGCGGTCTTGCCCAGCGTCGCGCTGTCGCTTTCGACGTCGAGCAGGTCGTCCCGGACCTGGAATGCGAGACCCAGCGAGGTCGCGAACCGGTCGAGGCGGGCGCCGGTCTCGCCGTCGACACCCGCAGCCAGCGCCCCCAGGCGCACCGACGCCCGCAGCAACGCGCCGGTCTTGAGCGCATGCAGGCGCTCCAGTGCCGGGAGCGGCAGCGGCGCGCTTCGATCGCCGGTGGCGGCCAGGTCCAGCGCCTGGCCGCCGCACATCCCGCGGCCGCCAGCGGCGCCGGCCAGCTCGCGCACCATGTGCAGGCGGACGCCCGGCTCGCCCTGGCCGTCGGCCAGCAGCGTGAATGCGAGCGACTGCAGGGCGTCGCCGGCGAGGACGGCGGTCGCCTCGCCGTAGGCGACGTGCACCGTCGGCTGGCCGCGACGCAGCGCATCGTCGTCCATTGCCGGGAGGTCGTCGTGGACCAGCGAGTACGCGTGCAGCAGTTCGACCGCGGCGGCGGGCGCGTCGAGCATGGCCTCGTCGGCGCCGAAGGCCGTACCGGTGGCATAGGTCAGGAGCGGACGCATCCGCTTGCCGCCGAGCAGCACCGCGTGGCGCATGGCCTGGTCCAGGCGCGGTTCGGCGGCGGCATGGGCGTCGAGCGCGGCGAGGAGCACGGTGTCGACCCGCTGCCTCCAGCCCTGGATGCGCTGCCCCTGGGTCGCCGCCACGGCGGCGTCAGGCATCGTCGCCGGGGCCCGCCGGGAATGGCTGCGCGGTCGTTGGCTGGTCGGGATCGGAGAGCAGCCTGACGCGGAGTTCCGCCTGTTCCAGCGCCTGCTGGCAGCGGCGGTAGAGGCCGACGCCGCGCTCGTACGCCGCCAGCGATTCCTCCAGGCTCATGTCGCCGTGCTCCATCCGCCCGACCAGCTGTTCCAGGGCGTCGAGCGAGCCTTCGAAGTCGGCGACGGGGGAGGTGGATGCCGGATCCGCGGGATCGGCGGGGGTGTTCTTCCTGGCCATGCGGCAAGTCTACGGCAAGCCCGCATGCGCGCCGTGGTCGCCGCCGGCGCGAGCGGCGGGGCGGGGGCCACGTTGCCACGCGAGCTGCATCCCGGCCTGGTCGAGCCAGTCCGCGAGCGCCACGGACACCGCGACGTCGCCTGCGGCGAGCACGGCGTCGTCGGTGCCGACCAGCAACGGCAGGCGGATGCGGTCCCAGGGCGGGACCCCGAGGTCCTGCAGTACGTGCTTCAGCGCATGCGAGTGCCGGCGGCCGGGCAGGACGATGCGTTCGCCGCCGAGACGCGCGCGCACCGTCCACGGCGGGGCGCCCGGTCCGGTGGCGGGATCGCTGGCGTCGGCGCTGCCTGCCGGGCCGCCGGCGCGGCGCACGAGCGCCAGCGCATCGCCGGTTGGCAGCAGGCACTGGCCCTGGCCGGACCAGATGGTGCTGAAGTCGGGGGCGAGCGGTAGCCCCTCCGGCCCTGCGTGCAACAGACCGCGCCAGCGCTGGACGCGTGCGCCATGCCAGGCGAAGGCAGCCTGTCCATCGCCGGCGCCTGCGGCCGCGAGAAGATCGTCTTCGATGGCTTCGATGCCGCGGGCGGGCAGCGGCGGCAAGCCCGCCGCGTGCAGCCAGCGCCGCAGCACGCGCGCGCGCCGTGCGCGCGGCAGCGCATGCAGGACGTCGACGGCCAGCGTGGCGGCGCAGGGTCCGGTGGCGGCAGCGAGCGCGGCCGCATCCTCCGCCTCGAGGAGGCCGGCCGCCTCCGCCGACAGCGCGGCACTGCGGGCGAATGCCGCGGCGGCATGCGGCCAGCGGTCCCGCAGCGCCGGCAGCACGTGCAGGCGCAGGTGGTTGCGATCGGCATCGCTGCAGGCGTTGCTCGGGTCCTCCCGCCACGCCAGCCCGGCATCGCGCGCGAACTGCAGCAGGCGCGCGCGCGGGACGTCGAGCAGGGGGCGCCACAGGAGGCCGCTGCCGAAGCTGCGCAACGGCCGCATCGCGCCCAGGCCGTCGACACCCGAGGCGCGCAGTGCCCGCAGCAGGAAGGTCTCGGCCTGGTCGTCCTGGTGGTGCGCGAGCGCCAGCACCTCGCCCGGCGCCAGTTGCGCCGCGAACGCCGCATGCCGCGCTGCACGTGCGGCGCCTTCCGGGCCAAGGCCGCTTCCGGCATCGACCTGCACGCGAACCACCTGCAACGGCACGTCCAGCGCCGCGCAGGCGCGCGTGCAGTGCTCGGCCCAGTCGTCGGCGTCGGCCTGCAGGCCGTGGTGGACGTGCAGCGCGCGCAGGCCACGGCTGCGCACGGTCGCGTCCCCGGCCAGCAGGTGCAGCAGCACGGTGGAGTCGACGCCACCGCTGAAGGCCGCGACGACAGCGCCGTCGCCCGCGGCCGCGGGCAGCGGAGGCAGGCGAAGGGGTTCGGTCGCGGTCATCCGGGGATGGTGCCACGGGGTGCAACGCAGCGAGCCGCGGATGGTGCCGTGCCGATGCGCCGCCACCACCGCGCGGTCGCTACAGTGCGGGCCCGCACATTCCTCCGGACGACGATGAGCCACCTGTTCCAGACTTTCCGCCAGCGCGGCCTCGCGTTGCGCAACCGCATCGTGCTGTCGCCGATGTGCCAGTACTCGTCCGTCGACGGCATGCCGGATGACTGGCACCTGGTGCATCTCGGCAGCCGGGCGGTAGGCGGTGCGGCCGTGGTGATGACCGAGGCGCTGGCGGTCCTGCCCGAGGGGCGCATTTCGCCGGAAGACGCCGGACTGTGGAACGAGGCGCAGGCCGGGGCCTGGGCGCGTATCGCTGCCTTCATCGCCGCGCAGGGCGCCGTGCCTGCCGTGCAGCTCGCCCATGCCGGCCGCAAGGCAAGCACGTTCGCGCCCTGGCGCGGACACGGGGAGGTGCCGCGCGAGGCTGGCGGCTGGCAGACGATGGCACCGTCGGCCGTGCGTTACGCCTACGACTACCCGCTGCCGCAGGCGCTGGACGAGGCCGGCATCGCCGCGGTGGTCGCAGCGTTCCGGGACGCGGCCGCGCGCGCGGCCTCGGCGGGCTTTGGACTGGTGGAAGTGCACGCCGCGCACGGCTACCTCCTGCACCAGTTCCTGTCGCCGCTGTCCAACCGCCGCACGGACGGCTATGGCGGCAGTTTCGACAACCGCACGCGGATCGTGCGCGAGGTGCTGGGCGCCGTGCGCGAGGCCTGGCCTGGGGACCGGCCATTGTGGCTGCGGATCTCCGCCACCGACTGGGTCGACGGCGGCTGGGACCTGGAACAGAGCGTGGCCCTGTGCTCGCAACTGGCTGCGCTGGGCGTCGACCTGGTCGACGTCTCCAGCGGCGGGCTGGCGCCGCAACAGCGGATCGAGGTGGGGCCGGGCTACCAGGTGCCCTTTGCGGCGCGCATCCGGCGCGAGGCCGGCATCGCCACCGGCGCGGTCGGCATGGTCACCGAACCCGCGCAGGCGGAAGCGATCCTGGCGGCGGGCGACGCCGACGTGGTGCTGCTGGCGCGGGAATTCCTGCGCGACCCGTACTTCCCGCGCCGGGCGGCGCACGAACTCGGCGACGCGCCACCGGCACCGGAACAGTACCTGCGGGCCTGGTGATCCCCCCAGCCATCGCGACCGGGGCGCGGCAGGCGCGCCCGGGTTGCAGGCGCAACGTCAGGCGGCTTCGTACGCGCCGTAGCCGCGCAGCCGCTCGTAGCGGCGCTGCACCAGCTGGTCGTGCGGGAGCTGCTCGAGCGCGTCGAGTTCGTTCAGCAGCACGGCCTTGAGCCGGGTCGCCATCTGCTTCGGGTTGCGGTGCGCGCCGCCGATGGGTTCGCGCACCAGCTTGTCGACCAGGCCCAGCGACAGCAGGCGCTTGGCGGTGAGCCCGAGCTGCTCGGCGGCGTCGCGCGCCTTGTCGGCCGACTTCCACAGGATGGACGCGCAGCCTTCCGGCGAGATCACGGAGTAGGTGCTGTATTCGAGCATCAGCGTGCGGTCGCCGACGCCGATCGCAAGGGCGCCACCGGAACCGCCTTCGCCAATCACGGTGCAGATGATCGGAATCTTCAGCTCCGCCATCTCCAGCAGGTTGCGCGCGATCGCCTCCGACTGCCCGCGCTCCTCGGCACCGATGCCGGGATACGCGCCCGGGGTGTCGATGAAGGTCAGCAGCGGGATGCGGAATCGCTCGGCCATCTTCATCAGCCGCAGCGCCTTGCGATAGCCCTCGGGGCGCGGCATGCCGAAATTGCGCCGGACCTTGGCCTTGGTGTCGCGGCCCTTCTGGTGGCCGATGATCATCACGCTGCGGCCGTCGATGCGGCCCAGGCCGCCGACGATGGCGGCGTCGTCGGAATAGGCGCGGTCGCCGGCGAGCTCCTGGAACTCGTCGCAGACCACGCGGATGTAGTCGTTGGTGTAGGGCCGCGCCGGATGGCGCGCGAGCTGCGAGACCTGCCACGGCGAGAGGTCGCGGAAGATCTGCGCGGTGCGCAGGCGCAGCTTGTCCTGCAGCGTGTGCAGCTCGGCGTCGATGTTGACCGCGTGGCCGCTGCTGGCCTGGCGCAGGTCCTGAATCTTCGCCTCGAGGTCGGCGATGGGCTGTTCGAAATCGAGGTAGTTCGGATTCATCGACGCGCTTGCGGCAGGAAAGGAGCCAGTCTAGCCGGAACGGCCATGCGCAGCCGTACGGGGGCTGCGGATCGGATCAGTGGGTCCAGGGCTTGTGGCCCATTGCCACCTTCACCATCCGCACTCCCGGCTGCGCGCGCAGCAGGCCGACGAGGTCGGCGTCCACCTGGACCGAACGACTGCCGTTGACGTCCAGGCAACCGGCGCTCCCCGAGGGCAGGAGCAGGTCGTAGCGGAGCGGGGTGGGTCCGGGGCGGTGGCCGTCGAGGAGTGTCTCCACGCGGCCGAGCAGGCCCGGCACCCGCAGGTCCAGGCGCAGCGACAACCTGCGCGCACTCTGCTGGCACACCGCGTGGAAATCCCAGCAGCGCTTGGCGCGCAGCGAAAAGCCGCCGCTGAACTCGTCCTCGCGCAGCCCACCTTCCACGATGAGGATGCGATCGCGCGTGAGCAGCGCCGCGTGTTCGAACCAGGCCTCGGCGAAGAACGCGCATTCGAGCCGACCGCGCCCGTCTTCGAGTTGCACGAACGCCTGCGAGTCGCCGCGCTTGCGCAGGCCCATCACCTGGCCCGCGATGACCACGGTGGCTTCCTGGCGCCAGTTGCCGCGGCCCTGCGCCCCCTGCTGGCCCTGCATGCCCTGTTCCCAGAGGCTGTCGAGCTGGCCCAGGTCGCTGCCGACCAGCGCCGCGATCTCGTCGCGATACGGGTCCAGCGGGTGGCCGGAGAGGTAGTGGCCGAGCGTTTCGCGCTCGCCCGACAGCCGCCGCGCGAGCGGCCACTCGTCGGTCTCGGGCAGGGTGATGCGGGCATCGGCCACGGGCTCGGCGAAGCCGCCGAACAGGGACACCTGGCCGGCATCGCGCTCGCGCGCGAGCTGCTCGGTCGCCTTGACCACCTCCGGCAACTGCAGCATCAGCGACGCGCGGTTGCGCCCGAGCGCGTCCAGCGCGCCGGCGTGCACCAGCGCCTCCAGGGTGCGCCGGTTGAGTTTCGCCAAGCCGATGCGGCGGCTGAAGTCGAGCAGGTCGGAGAATTCGCCGGCGGCTTCGCGCTCGCCGGCGATCGCTTCGCATGCGCCCTGGCCCACGCCTTTCACCGCACCGAGCCCGTAGCGGATGGTGCGCGCGTCGATTGCCTCGAACATGTAGCGCGAGGCGTTGACGTCGGGCGGCAGCACGGTGAGGCCGAGCGCACGCGCCTCGTCGAGGAAGCCGACCACCTTGTCGGTGTTGTCCATGTCCGACGACAGCACCGCGGCCATGAACTCCGCCGGGTAGTGCACCTTGAGCCAGGCGGTCTGGTAGGCGACCAGCGCGTAGGCCGCCGAGTGCGACTTGTTGAAGCCGTACTCGGCGAACTTCTCCATCAGGTCGAAGATCTGCGTCGCCACGCGCGGATCGACGCCGCGCTCGCTGGCACCGGCCTCGAACTTGGCGCGTTCCTTCGCCATCTCCTCGGGCTTCTTCTTGCCCATCGCGCGGCGCAGCAGGTCGGCGCCGCCGAGCGAATAGCCCGACAGCTCCTGCGCGATCTGCATCACCTGTTCCTGGTACACGATGACGCCGTAGGTCGGCTTCAGCACCGTTTCCAGCGCCGGGTGCGGGTAGCTCACCTCGGCGTTGCCGTGCTTGCGGTCGACCCAGTCGCGGTCCATGCCGGAGCCCAGCGGGCCGGGCCGGAACAGCGCCGCCAGCGCGATGATGTCCTCGAAGGTGTCGGGCTTCGCGCGCTTGAGCAGCTCGCGCATGCCGCGTGATTCGAACTGGAACACCGCTACCGACGCGCCGCGCGCGAACAGCGCGTAGGTCGCCGGGTCGTCCAGCGGCAGCGCGGTGATGTCGAGCAGGTCCTCGCCCGCGGCCTTGCGGCGCAGGTTGATGGCCTTCACCGCCCAGTCGATGATCGTCAGCGTGCGCAGGCCGAGGAAGTCGAACTTCACCAGGCCGACGGCCTCGACGTCGTCCTTGTCGAACTGCGTGACCGGGTTGCGGCCGAGGCCCTGGCCGTCGTGTTCGGCGTACAGCGGGCAGAAGTCCGAGAGCGGCGACGGCGCGATCACCACGCCGCCGGCGTGCTTGCCGGCATTGCGGGTGATGTCCTCCAGCTGCAGCGCGAGGTCGAGCAGGTCGCGGACGTCGTCCTCGTCGTGGTAGCGCTGGATCAGGTCGGCGCTCGACAGCTCGGGATTCGCGCGGGCCTTGTCCGAGCGCCCGAGCGCGTCGTCGAGGCAGACGCCGAGCGTCATCGGCACGAGTTTCGCGATGCCGTCGACGAAGCCGTAGGGGTAGCCGAGCACGCGGCCGACGTCGCGGACCACAGCCTTCGCGGCCATGGTGCCGTAGGTGATGATCTGGCTGACGCGGTCGCGCCCGTACTTGGCGGCGACGTAGTCGATGACCTCGTCGCGCCGGTCCATGCAGAAGTCGATGTCGAAGTCGGGCAGCGACACGCGTTCCGGATTGAGGAAGCGCTCGAACAGCAGGTCGTACGGCAGCGGGTCGAGGTCGGTGATGCCCATCGCCCAGGCGACCAGCGAGCCCGCGCCCGAACCGCGGCCCGGGCCGACCGGGATGCCGTGGTCCTTGGCCCAGTTGATGAAGTCGGCCACGATCAGGAAGTAGCCCGGGAAGCCCATCGCGATGATGACGTCGAGCTCGGTCTCCAGGCGTTCCTCGTAGGCGGCCAGGCCGCGTTCGGGCGCAGGCGGATGCTTCGCCAGCCGGCGCGCGAGGCCGTCACGCGCCTCGCTGCGGATCCAGGTCTCGAGGGTGTGGTCGTCCGGCACCGGGAACGCGGGCAGGAAGGTGCGGCCGAGTTGCATCTCGAAGTTGCAGCGCCGGGCCAGCGCGACCGCGTTGTCGATCGCATCGGGAACGTCCGCGAACAGCGCGCACATGTCCTCCGAGGATTTGAGGTATTGCTCGGCGGTGTAGTCGTGCGGACGCTTCGGATCCTCCAGCACGCGTCCCGAGGCGATGCACACCCGCGCCTCGTGGGCGTCGAACCCGTCGGCGTCGAGGAAGCGCACGTCGTTGCCGGCCACCACGGGCACGCCGCAGCCGGCGCTGGCATGGAGTGCGAACTGGTTGAACTGCGCCTCGGCGTCGTGGCCGCATCGCGTCAGCGACAGGTGCAGGCCGTCGCGGAAGTGGCCGCGCCACGCGCGCAGCCAGTCTTCCGCGGCGTCGTGGCGCCCGGCGGCCGCGAGCTGGCCGGCGAGGCTGTGGCGGCCGGCAATCGCGAACAGGCCGGCGTTGCCGTCGCGCAGCCAGTCCGGGCGCACCACCACCCCGTCATGGCGCTGGCCCTCCATCCAGGCCCGCGTAAGCAGTCGCGACAGCGCGAGGTAGCCATCGCGGTCGCGGCAGAGCAGGGTCAGGGTCCACGGCGGCTCGTCGCCTTCGGCGACGCGGAGGTCGGCGCCGGCGATCGGCTTCAGGCCGGCGGCTTCCGCCGCGCGGTAGAACTTGACCAGTGCGAACAGGTTGTTGCGGTCGGTGATCGCCACCGACGGCTGGCCGAGCGCAACGCACCGCGCGACGAGCTCCGGGATGCGGATCGTCGAGTCGGCGAGCGAGTACTCGCTGTGCAGGCTGAGGTGGACGAAGCGGGAGGACATCGGACGGCCGTGCTGGCAACCGGCAGGGTAGGGCGGGGGTGGCGGCCGGGCAAGGCTTGACAGCGCTGCGCCGGGGCGCCCGGGGGATCCCGGCGTGCCGGGGGGCGGCTCAGGCCATCGCCAGTGCCGGCATCGCGTCCACGGGATCGAACAGGTCGCGCGCCTCCGCGGCGCGCACGGGTGCGAAGCTGCGCCGGTGGAGCGCGCATGGCCCGTGCTGGCGCAGCGCCGCCAGGTGCGCCGGCGTGGAGTAGCCCTTGTGGCTGTCGAAGCCGTACTGCGGGTACTCCGCGTGACGCTCCACCATCAGCCGGTCGCGGGTGACCTTGGCCAGGATGGATGCGGCCATGATGCTGCGGTCGCGCGCGTCGCCGCCGATCCAGGCCTCCGCCGGGCATGGCAGCCCGCGCGGCAGCGCATTGCCGTCGATGCGGGCGCAGCCGGCGACATGGCGGACGCCCTCGACGGCAAGGCGCATGCCGAGCATCGTCGCCTGGTAGATGTTGATGCGGTCGATCTCGTCGACATCGACCACCACCACGTGCCAGGCGAGCGCACGCTCGACGATGCGCGCATGCAGGGCCTCGCGGCGGGCGGCGCAGAGCTGCTTGGAATCGGCCAGGCCGTTGATGCGGGGCCGCGCCGGGTCGAACACCACCGCGGCGACCACCACGGGGCCCGCGAGCGGGCCGCGGCCGGCCTCGTCGACCCCCGCGACCCGCAGCGGCGCGCCGTCCACGGGCGGTGGGTGCATGGCCTCAGGCATGCGCCGAGGTTAGCAGTTCGTCGACCGCGCCTGCGGCCTGGGCGGAGGCGTCCCGGCGCAGCGCCTGGTGGATCGCCTCAAAGCGCGGCACCAGCGCGGCGACGGCGCCAGGGTCGCGCAACCATGCCAGCACCGCTGCGGCCAGCCGCTCCGGCGTGCACGCGTCCTGCATCAGCTCCGGGACCAGGGTTTCGCCGGCGAGGACGTTGGGCAGGGCGTAGCGGTCGACCTTCAGCATGCCCAGGCCGCGCACGATGGCGTGCGTGGACGCGGCGATGCGGTAGCCGACGACCATCGGCCGTTTCGCGAGCATCGCCTCCAGGGTCGCGGTACCGGAGGCGAGGAGCACCACGTCGGCCGCCACCAGGGCATCGCGCGCCTGCCCGTCGACCACGTGCAGCGCGCCTGCGGGCATGCCCGATGCGGGCAGGGCCTCGATGGCGGCGCGGCAGGCGGCATTCGCGGCCGGGACCACCACCTGGAGGTGCGGCACCGCCTCGCGCACGCGCGCCGCGGCGTCGAGGAAGATCGCGCCGAGGCGCCCGATCTCGCCCAGCCGCGATCCCGGAAGCACCGCCAGCACCGGCGCGCCCCCGTCCAGCCCCAGGCGTGCGCGCGCGGCGGCGCGGTCTGGTTGCAGCGGCATCGCATCGGCCATCGGATGGCCGACGAAGCGCGCGTCGACGCCGTGGCGGGCATAGATCGGCGGTTCCATCGGAAACAGGCACAGGACGCGGTCGGCGCTGCGGCCGATCTTCGCGGCGCGTCCCTCGCGCCAGGCCCAGACCGAGGGGCTGACGTAGTGGACGGTGGCGATCCCGGCCTGCTTCAGGCTGCGTGCAAGGCCGAGGTTGAAGTCCGGGGCGTCGATGCCGACAAATACGTCCGGGCGCCATGCGAGCAGGCGCCTGCGCAGGCCGCGGCGCAGCGCCAGCAACCGGGGCAGGTGCGACAGCACCTCGCCGAGGCCCATGACCGCGAGTTCGCCTGCGTCGTGCCAGGCATCGAAGCCGGCGGCGCGCATCGCGTCGCCGCCGACGCCGGCGAACTCGGCGTCGGGATGCAGGGACCGCAGGCGTTCGAGCAGGCCCGCCCCGAGCTGGTCGCCCGACGCCTCGCCCGCGACCAGCGCGATGCGTGGCGGTCGCTGGCTCACCGCAGCAGCGGCCGCTCGCCGCGTTCGATGAAATCGAGGAAGCAACGCACGTCCTCGCTCTCGCGGGCAAGCTCCGACAGGCGCTCGCGCGACTCGGCCATCGTCCCGCCCGAGACATAGAGCGTGCGGTAGGCGCGCCGGATCGCGGCCACGCGGTCGCGGTCGAAGCCGCGGCGCTTGAGCCCCTCGAGGTTGACGCCCCGGGGGCGCCCGTAGCCTTCCTGCGCCACCATCACGAAGGGCGGCACGTCGCCGTTGACGAAGGCGCCCATGCCGATGAACGCGTGGTCGCCGATGCGGCAGAACTGGTGCACGCCGACGAAGCCCGACAGGATCACGTGGTCGCCGACCTCCACGTGGCCGGCCAGGGTGGCGTTGTTCGAGAACACGCAGTGGTTGCCGACCTGGCAGTCGTGCGCGACGTGGGTGTAGGCGAGCAGCCAGTTGTCGTCGCCGATGCGGGTGCAGCCGCCACCATCGCCGGTGCCGCGGTTGATGGTGGTGAACTCGCGGATGCTGTTGCGGTCGCCGATCACCAGTTCGACGCGCTCGCCGCGGAACTTCTTGTCCTGCGGCTCGCCCCCGATGGCGGCGTGTCCCGCGATCCGGTTGTCGCGCCCGATCCGGGTCGGGCCCAGGATGGTGCAGTGGCCACCGATGCAGGTGCCGTCGCCGATCTCGACCTCGGCGCCGACCACGGTGTAGGCGCCGATCTCGACGTTGGCACCGATCCGCGCCGACGGATCGATCACCGCGGTGGCGTGGATGCCCGTGGCGCCCACGTCAGTCCGCGACCACCGCGCAGAGGATGTCGGCGCAGGCGACCTGCTGGCCATCGACGCGGGCGACGCCGCAGAACAGGGTCATGTTGCGGATCTCGCGCTTGAGCGTCACGTCGAGGTCGAGGCGGTCGCCCGGCACCACCATCCGCGAGAACTTCGCATTGTCGACCTTGACCAGGTAGGAGGGCCGCCCGAGGGCGTCGCCGCCGTGCGACATCTGCGCCAGCAGCCCGCCTGCCTGTGCCATCGCCTCGATCACGAGCACCCCGGGCATCACCGGCCGGCCGGGGAAATGCCCCTGGAAGAAGGCCTCGTTCGCGCTCACGTTCTTGTAGGCGAGCACGCGCCTGTGCGCCTCGAACTCGACCACGCGGTCGACCAGGAGGAACGGGTACCGGTGCGGCAGCATCCGGTGGATGTCGGCCACGCCGAGTGGAAGCTTGACGTCGGGGGTCACGGAATCTCCTTGTCGAGCGCGTTCAGGCGTCGCGCCATCGCATCGAGCTGGCGGAAGCGCGCGGCGCTCCTGCGCCAGCTGCGACTGTCCATCAGCGGGGTGCCGGAAGAATACTCCCCGGGCTCGTCGATCGAAGCGGTCACCAGGCTCATGGCGTTGACGACCACGCGGTCGCACACGGTCAGGTGGCCGAGGATGCCGGCGCCACCGCCCACCAGGCAGTAGCGGCCGATGACCGCGCTGCCGGCCACTGCGGCGCACCCGGCCATCGCGGTGTGCGCGCCGATGCGCACGTTGTGGCCGATCTGGATCTGGTTGTCGAGGCGGACGTCCTCCTCGAGCACGGTGTCCTCGATCGCGCCGCGGTCGATGGTGGTGTTGGCGCCTATTTCGCAGTCGTCGCCGATCACGACCCCGCCCTGTTGCGGCACCTTGATCCAGCGGCCGCCATCCATCGCGAGCCCGAAGCCGTCCGCACCCAGCACCGCGCCCGGGTGCACGAGCACGCGCTGGCCCAGGCGCACCCGGCGCACCAGCGTCGCCCGTGCCACCAGGCGGCTGCCGGCCCCCACGACGCAATCCTCGCCGATCACGCATCCGGGACCCACGACGGCGCCGTCCTCGATCCGCGAGCGCGCGCCGATCGAGACGAACGCCGCGATCTCCGCCCCCGGGGCGACGGTCGCGGAGGGATCGACGTCGGCGCTGGCGTGCACGCCCGGCCGCGGCACCGGCGGCGGGTCGAACAGCGCGGCGATGCGGGCGAACGCGACGTAGGGGTCCTGCGCGACCAGCACCGTGCCGGCATGGCCGTCCGCATCGGACTCGCGCGCGACCACGATCCCTGCCGCCGTATCCGCGAGCTGCGCTCGGTAGCGCGGATTCGACAGGAACGAGAGCTGGCGCGGACCTGCGTGCGCCAGCGTGGCGACGCCGTCGACCTCGCGCCCGGGATCCCCGCGCAGGGCGAGGCCGAAGCGCGAGGCGAGCGCGGCGGCCGTATGGCCTGGAGCGGGCATGGACGCGGGCGCCGCGGCTAGAACGCGCCGCCGAAGCTGAACTGCAGGCGCTCGATCTCGTCGTTGTCTTCCTTGCGCACCGGGAGCGCGTAGCTGATCGAGATCGGGCCGACCGGTGCCCGCCACATGAGCGAGATGCCCGCCGCGGCACGCAGTTCGCCCGCGTCGAATGCGTCCACGTCGCGGAACACGTTGCCGAAGTCGACGAATGCGGAGATGCGCGCCGCAGGGGTGTCGAGCAGGGTCGGGAAGTACATCTCGAGCGAGCCCACGGTCTTGAGCGCACCGCCGATGGGCTGCAGGAAGCTGCTGTTGAAGGCGGCCTCGCGCGGACCCAGTGTGTTGTCGCGGAAACCACGCACCGAGCGCGAGCCGCCGGCATAGAAGTTCTCGAAGAACGGCAGGCCGTCGGCCGTGGCCTCGCGGAGTTCCGGCAGGTTGTCGGAATCGAACGGGCTGTCCGGATCGGTGATGATGCCGGTGATCGCGTCACCGTAGCTTTCGCCGTAGCCGAGTTCGGCGCGGGTGTTCAGCACCAGGGCGCGCGAGATCGGCCAGTACTTCGAGAACTCGTAGTTGAGCTTGTAGTACTCGGCGGTGGAGCCGGGGAGGGTGGCTTCGAACGACACCCGCTGCAGCATGCCGCGCGTCGGCTGCAGGAAGTCGTTGCGCGTGTCGCGCGCCCAGGCGACCTCGCCACGCCAGGCGTGGAAGGTGCGTTGCCCGATCAGCTCGATGTAGTCGACGATCGATTGCGGGGACGATCCCCGGAACGCGAAGATCTGGTTGCTGTCGATGCCGAAGCTGGCGGAGACGGTGTCCGATTCGGTGATCGGAAGCCCGAGCACGACCTGGCCGGCGCGGCTGGTGGAGGAGTACTGCGCGGTGTTGAACTCGGAGTTGTCGAATTCGCGCCACCACGCGTTGTAGCCGAGCGAGAGGCCTTCGTCGGTGAAGTACGGGTTGAGGAACGAGAACGAATACCGCTGCAGATAACGGTTTCGCTGTGCCTCGACCGAGATGCGGTTGCCACTGCCGAGGAAGTTGTTCTGGGACAGCTGCACCGAGGTGGTGAGGCCGGAAAGCTGCGAGTAGCCCAGCCCGAACACGAAGCTGCCGGACGTCGTCTCGGTGACGCTGAATTCGACATCCACCTGGTCGGTCGTGCCGGGCACCGGGCGGCTCTCGACGTTGACGCTGCCCGATTCGAAGAACCCGAGGCGCTGGAGCCGCACCTTGGACCTGTCGACGGCGGCCTGCGAATACCAGCTACCCTCGAACTGGCGCATCTCGCGCCGCATCACTTCATCGGACGTGCGCGTATTGCCCTTGAACACGATCCGGCGCACGTTCACGCGCGGGCCGGGCACCACCTGCAGCTTGATCGCGACGCGGCGCGCCTCGCGGTCGACTTCGGGGATGGTGTTGACCTGTGCGAACGCGTAGCCGATGTTGCCCAGCGTGGCGGTGATCGCGTCGGAAGAGAATTCGAGCATCGCGCGCGAGAAGGTCTGCTCCGGCTTCATCAGCACCAGGCGCTCGATCTCCTCCTTCGGCAGCACGGTGTCGCCCGTCACCTCGACCGAGGACACCGTGTACACCTCGCCTTCCTCGAGCCCGGCGGTGATGTACATGTCGCGGCGGTCGGGGCTGATCGCGACCTGGATGCTCTCCTCGGTGAAGTCGATGTAGCCGCGGTCGAGGTAGAAGTTGCGCAGCTTCTCGCGGTCGCCCTCCAGCTTCTCGCGCGAGTACTGGTCGTCGCGCCGGTACCAGCTGAGCCAGTTGCTCTCGCCGGATTCCCAGCTGTCGGTCAGCGTCTCGTCGTCGAACTGCTCGTTGCCGATCAGGTTGATGTGGCGGATCTTGGCCGCCTTGCCTTCCTTGACCGCGATCGTGATGTCGACGCGGTTGCGGTCCAGGCGCGAGACGGTGGGCGTCACCTCGACGTTGTACTTGCCGCGGTTGTTGTACTGGCGCGTGAGTTCCTGGGTGACGCGGTCGAGCGCGAGGCGGTCGAACGTCTCGCCCTCGGCAAGGCCGATGTCGGCCAGGCCCTTGGTGAGGTCCTCGGTCTTGATGTCCTTGTTGCCGGTCAGCGTGAGCCTGTTGATCGCCGGCCGCTCGGTGACCGTCACCACCAGGATGTCGCCCTGCCGGCCGATCTGCACATCCTCGAAGAAGCCGGTGCCGTAGAGCGCGCGGATCGCCTCGCCGATGCGCGACTGGTCGATCGCGTCGCCGCGTTCGATCGGCAGGTACGTGAACACCGTGCCTGCACCGATGCGCTGCAGGCCATCGACGCGGATGTCGCTGACGGTGAACGCTGCGGCCCGGGGGTCGGTCTCCGGCTGCGGCTGCGCGGTGGCCTGGGCGGGTGCCGTGGGCACCGCGAAGGCCGCCTGCGGGTCGACCGGCTGCTGGGCCCAGGCAGGCGCGGCGATCGCCGTGGTCAGGGCAAGGACGAGCAGGCGGCGGGGCGGGAGTCGCGTCATCTAGTACGTCCGGTTCTGGAGTCGGGCCGCCCCGCGGCAGGCTCCGCGGGAGCGGCCTCGGGACGGTGGAACGAGGGGGCGGGGCATCAGCGCATCAGCAGGAGGATGTCGTTGTAGAACGCCAGGCCCATGAGGCCTGCGAGGATGGCGAGGCCGACATACTGGCCCGCGACCATCGCACGCTCGCTTAACGGGCTGCCCTTGACCAACTCGATAAGGTAATACAACAGGTGTCCCCCGTCCAAGATCGGGATCGGGAGCAGGTTGATGATCGCCAGGCTGAGCGAGAGCAGGGCGAGGAAGTTCAGGAACCACGCGGCGCCGAGGCCCGCGGAGGCGTTGGCGTAGCGCGCGATCGTGATCGGCCCGGAGACGTTCTCGACCGACGCGCGCCCCGTGAGCAGTCGCTTGATCATCGCGAGCGAATCGCCCGCCAGCCGTCCGGTTTCGGCGACGGCGGCCGGAATCGCGGCCAGCGGACCGTGGCGCAGGGTCGCGTCGTAGGCCGGAACCTCGCCCGCCGCGGGCGCGATCCCGAGCGCCCAGTAGGGTTCGCGCCCCTCGTCGTGCTGCATCCGCGGCACGATCTCGAGCGCAAGGCGGTCGCCGTCGCGCTCGACTTCGACCATGCCGCCCTCGCCGCGCGCGCCCAGCGCCTGCACCAGCGGCCCGATGTCGGCGAAGGCCTCGACCGGCGCGCCATCGACCGCGGTCACGCGGTCGCCCTCGGCCAGCACGCCCCAGCCCGCGCTTCCGGGCAGTACCCGGCCCACCACCGCGGGAAGGACGCGGCTGCGGGGGGTCAGCCCGATCGCCTGTACCGCGCGCAGTTCGTCGATGTCCGCAGGCAGCGTCGACAGTCGCAGGGTGCGCATGGCCTCGGCGTCCGCCGCGGTGCGCACGCGCACGGGGACGTCGCGGCGATCCATGGCCGCCGCGGTGAGCGCCATGGCGGCCTCGCTCCAGGTCGGCGTGTGGCGCTCGCCCACTTCCAGGATGGTATCGCCGCGCCGCAGGCCCGCCTCGGCCGCGATGCCCTCGGCGACGCCCACGACCGGCTGGAAGTCGGGACGCCCGATCACGAACATCGCCCAGAGCAGCGCCACGCACAACAGCAGGTTCGCGACCGGGCCCGCGGCCACGATCGCGATGCGACGCCAGACGCCCTTGCGGTTGAACGCCTGCCCCACGTCGGCGGCCGCGACGTCGCCCTCGCGCTCGTCGAGCATCTTCACGTAGCCGCCGAGCGGGATCGCCGCGATCACGTACTCGGTGCCGTCGCGTCCGTGGCGCGACCACAGCGCGCGGCCGAAGCCGACCGAGAACCGCAGGACCTTGACCCCGTTGCGGCGGGCGACCCAGTAGTGGCCGAACTCGTGGAAGGTCACCAGCAGCCCGAGGCTGACGATCATCCACCAGATGGAACCGAAGAACGTGCTCATGGGATGCTCGTGCGGCGACGAAGCCGGATCTCAGGCCGCGTGGCGGTGGAGGGAGGCATCGGCGAACCGGCGGGCGCGATCGTCGGCGTCGCGCAGCGCGTCCAGGGACACCGCGGGCTCCGTCGCCAGCGCCGACAGGGTCTCCTCGACCAGGCTCGGGATCGCGAGGAAGCCGATGCGGCCGGCCAGGAAGGCGGCCACGGCGACCTCGTTCGCGGCGTTGAGGAGCGCCGGCGCGGTGCCGCCTGCGCGCAGCGCGTCGAAGGCGAGGCGCAGGCACGGGAAGGCATCCAGGTCGGGGGCGGCGAAGTCCAGCCGGCCGTGTGCCGCCAGGTCGAGCCCCGCGACCCCCGACACCATGCGCTGCGGCCAGGCGAAACCGACCGCGAGCGCGGTGCGCATGTCGGGGAGGCCGAGCTGCGCAAGGGTGGAGCCGTCGACGAACTCGACCAGGGAATGGACCAGGCTTTGCGGATGCACCAGCACGTCGATGCGGCCGGGTGGCATCCGGAACAGGTGGTGGGCCTCGATGACTTCGAGGCCCTTGTTCATCAGGGTGGCGGAGTCCACGGAGATCTTCGGGCCCATCGACCATTTCGGATGCGCGATCGCCTGCGCCGGCGTCACCGCGACGAGCTCGCCACGGGAACGCCCCAGGAAGGGACCGCCCGACGCCGTCAGCACGATGCGCCGCACGCCGGCGGGCGCGCCCTGGCCGCAGGCCACGGGGTCGTTCGCCGGCAGGCACTGGAAGATGGCGTTGTGTTCGCTATCGACGGGGACGACTTCGGCGCCCCCGTCCGCCGCGGCCGACATGAGCAGTTGCCCGGCCAGGACCAGCGACTCCTTGTTGGCGAGCAGGATGCGCTTGCCCGCGCGCGCCGCGGCGAGCGTCGAATCCAGGCCCGCGGCGCCGACGATGGCGGACACCACGGTGTCGCAGTCGCCGCCTGCGGCCAGCGCCTCGACCGCATCGCTGCCGGCGTGGGCGCGGGTCGCGAGCCCGGCGGCGCGCAGGCCGGATTGCAGCGCGCCCAGCTGCCCCGGCTCGGCGACGACGGCATGGTCGGGGCGGTGCCGGCGGCACAGCGCGACCAGCGCCTCGACGTTGCTGCCCGCGGCGAGCACCGTCGCGCGCAGCGTATCGGGCTGGCGCGCGATCACGTCGAGCGCGGAGCTGCCGATCGAACCGGTGGCACCGAGGACGGCGACGCGGCGCACGTCAGAAGCCCAGCCAGATCTTGCCGAGGGCGAACACCGGCAGTGCCGCCAGCTGGCTGTCGATGCGGTCGAGGATGCCGCCATGGCCCGGGATCAGGGTGCCCGAGTCCTTGGCGCCGACGTGGCGCTTGAGCAGGCTCTCGAACAGGTCTCCCACCACCGAGAACAGCACCGCCAGGACCGCCACCAGCGCCACCAGCGGGAGCAGGGTGACCGGGGTACCCAGCAACGCCGCGCCGCCGACCGCGACCACCAGGCCGAGCACCAGGCCGCCCACCAGGCCCTCGACGGTCTTGTTCGGGCTGATGCGGGGCGCCAGCTTGCGGCGGCCGAAGCGGCGTCCGGCGAAGTAGGCGCCGGTATCCGTTGCCCAGACCATCGCCAGCGCCAGCAGCAGCCAGCCCGGCGCGTCGCGGTGGAGCAGCGCCAGCGCGCACCAGGCGGGCACGACCGCCAGGGTGGCGGCGGCGAGCTTGAACACGCGCGCGTGGGTGTCGTGGTCGGAGGCGAAGTCGTAGTGCATGAGCCACAGCATCGACAGCAACCACCACACCACGCCGCCCACCACCGCCAGCTTGAACAGGACCAGCGAGCCCCCCGCCTCGCCCGACGACCCCCAGACGAGGGCGACCATGAGCAGCAGGTTGACCACCAGGAGGACGGTGCGCGACAGGGTGTCGTCGATCTCGGCGAGCGCGAACCACTCCCACATGCCGGCGAGGAACAGCACCGCGCCCACGGCGACCATCCAGGGGGTCGGCAGCAACAGCACCGCCGCGATGGTGAGGGGGCCCATGATGAAGGCCGCGATCAGGCGCGTGCGTGTCATCCGGGCATCATATCCGTCGCGGCGGACCCCGCGCCCACCTGGGCGCCGGTCAGGCCGAAGCGCCGTTCACGTGCGGCGAAGTCGTCGAAGGCGGACTGGAGGGTCGCTTCGTCGAGCTCGGGCCACAGCCGCTCGGTGAACCAGAGCTCGGTGTACGCGAGCTGCCAGAGCAGGAAATTGCTGATCCGCAGGTCGCCTCCGGTACGGATGAACAGGTCGGGCGCGGGCAGGTCGGCCAGCGCCATGCGTGCGCCCACCGCGGCCTCGTCGACCTGGTCCGGCCGCAGGCGGCCCGCGGCGACGTCCTCGGCCAGTGCGCGCGCGGCCTGGGCGATGTCCTGACGGCCGCCGTAACTGGCGGCGACGACCAGCGTCAGGCGGTCGTTGCCCGCGGTGGTGGTCTCCGCGGCCGCCATGCGCTGGCGGATGCCGTCGGCGAAGCGGGTGCGGTCGCCGATGAAGCGCACGCGCACGCCACGGCGGTGCAGTTCCTCCACCTCGCGCTCGAGCGCGTTCACGAACAGCTTCATCAGCGCGCCGACCTCGTCCTCCGGCCGGCCCCAGTTCTCGCTGGAGAAGGCGAACAGCGTCAGCACCTGGACCCCCCGGGCCATGCAGACGTCGATGCAGAGGTTGACCGCGCGCGCACCGGCACGGTGGCCGATGACGCGCGGGCGGCGGCGGCGGGCGGCCCAGCGCCCGTTGCCATCCATGATGACGGCCAGGTGGCGCGGGATGCGGGCGGGGACTGGATCGGAAGACGGCGAGGACATCCTCAGACCGCCATCAATTCCTGCTCCTTGGCCTTGACCACCTCGTCGACGTCCTTGATCGCCTTGTCGGTCAGCTTCTGGATGTCGTCCTCGCTGCGCCGCTCTTCGTCCTCGGTGATCTGCTTGTCCTTCAGCAGCTCCTTGACCTGCTGGTTGGCGTCGCGGCGGATGTTGCGGATCGCCACCTTGGCGTTCTCGCCCTCGCCGTGCACGTGCTTGGACAGCTCGCGGCGACGCTCTTCGGTGAGCACCGGGAGGTTGATGCGGATCACGGTGCCGGCGGTGTTCGGGTTCAGGCCGAGGTCGGAGGCCAGGATTGCCTTCTCGACCGGGGACACCATCTGCTTCTCCCACGGCGTGATCGTGAGCGTGCGGGCGTCGGTGACGTTGACCGTCGCGACCTGCGACAGCGGCATGTCGGAGCCGTAATAGTTGACCTTCAGGTGCTCCACGAGCGCGGGCGATGCGCGGCCCGTCCGGACCTTGGTGAGGTCGTGGCGCAGCGCCTCGACGCTCTTCTGCATCCGGGCCTGGGTGTCCTTCTTGATCTCGTCGAGCATGGCTGGCTCCGCCTGTATTCCACAATCCGCGGATTATAGGCGATGCGGCGCGGCCCCCGGCCGCTCAGTGGGCGTGCCCCTGGGCGCCGTGGCGATCGTGCGCGCAGCCTTCGCCATGCTCCACCTGCAGGGTGGCGTGGTTGATGCCGAAGCGATGGTCCAGTTCGTGCGCGACCTCGGTCATGAAGGCGTCGTGGTCGCCGCCGTCGGGGCGGACCAGGTGCGCGGTCATGGCGATCTCGCCGGCGCCAAGGGGCCAGATGTGCACGTGGTGGACGGCAGCCACTCCGGGCCGGCCCGCGAGGAAGTCGCGCACGGCCGCCTGGTCGACGCCGCGCGGTACGGCATCCATGACCGCGTCGAAGCTGTCGCGCAGCAGGCCGTAGGCGCCGACGGCGACCACCACGCCCACCGCCAGCGCGATCACCGGGTCGAGCCAGGCCCAGCCCAGCAGGAGCATGCCGGCTCCCGCGATCACGGTCGCCAGCGAGATGGCGGCGTCGGCGAGCAGGTGGAGGTAGGCGCCGCGGCGGTTGAGGTCATGGCCGTGGCCGCCGGTGTCGCGCATGAACCAGGCGGCGCCCAGGTTCACGGCGATCCCGATCGCGGCCACCACGATCACGGTCATGCCGGGGACCTCGGGCGGGGCGCCGAGACGGCGGACGGCTTCCCAGGCGAGGGCGCCCGACAGCCCCACGAGGAGGGTGGCGTTGACCAGGGGGGACAGGAGGGTGGCTCGGCGCCAGCCGTAGGTGTGGCGGTCGGTCGGGGGCCACTGGGCGATGGCGGCGGCGCCCCAGGCGAGGGCGAGGCCGAGGACGTCGCCGAGGTTGTGGAGGGCGTCGGAGAGGAGGGCGAGGGAGTTGGTGGCGAAGCCGTAGCCGGCTTCGAGGGCGGTGTAGGCGAGGTTGATCAGGGTGACGGCGGCGAAGGCGCGGGTGGAGGTGGGCGCGTGGCCGTGGCCGTGGTGGGAGTGGGTGTGTGCGTGCATGTGGCGGAGCGTGCCATCGGGAATCGGCGGACACTATTTCAGTGGCGCGGGCTGCCGGAGCGGGGCTGACAGAGCCAGAGGCCAGCCCATGCGCACCGCGCCCCGACGCTTCCCGATACTCGCTGGGTTGGCGTGGCGCCGGGTGCGACTGGCAAGGGCACGTCACCGGAGGCGGGCCATGGGTACCACGCCAAGTCGCTCCCCGATACTCGCTTGGTTGACGTGGCACCCATGGCCCGCTGCGCGCCGGCGCGGCTATCGGCAGGACAAAAAAGCCTGCACTTGGTGCGACGCGGGCGCGGGCCGGGCAATCCGCGCCCAGTCGCGGGCCTCGCTTGGTGGTCGCGGATTGCCCGGCCCGCTCCGGTTCTCGCCGACTGCGCGAAGATCCGCGCCTGCTGGCGGGCGTTCCGGGTCAGCTGCGGCCGGAGACGAGGGTGCCGATGGGTTCGCCCTTGAGGATGCGCAGGAGCTGGCCGGGCTGGGCCATGTCGAAGATGCGCAGCGGCATGTCGCTGTCGCGGCAGAGGGCGAAGGCGGCGGTGTCCATCACTTCGAGGTTGCGGCCGAGCACTTCGTCGTAGGTGAGGTGGTCGAAGCGGGTGGCGCCGGGGAACTTCTTCGGGTCCGCATCGTAGACGCCGTCGACCTTGGTGGCCTTGAGCAGGAGGTCGGCGCCGATCTCGATGGCGCGCAGCGCGGCGCCGGAGTCGGTGGTGAAGAAGGGGTTGCCGGTGCCGGCGGCGAAGATCGCGATCCGGCCCTTCTCGAGGTGGCGGATGGCGCGGCGGCGGATGTAGTCCTCGCAGACGTCGTTGATCTTGATCGCGCTCATGACGCGTGCGCGGGCGCCGAGCTTCTCCAGGGCGTCCTGGAGGGCGAGGGCGTTGATGACGGTGGCGAGCATGCCCATCTGGTCGCCGGTCACCCGGTCCATGCCGCCCGCAGCCAGGCCGGCGCCCCGGAAGATGTTGCCGCCGCCGACCACCACGCCGATCTCGGCACCCGCTTTCTGCGCCTCGATGACCTCGCGCGCCAGCCGGCCGATGACCTTGGGATCGATGCCATAGTCCTCCTCGCCCATCAGGGCCTCGCCCGAGAGCTTCAGCAGGACGCGGCGGTAGGCGAGGGGGGAAGACATGCACGGGCTCCATCGTCGGGAATCGACCGGGGAAGTTTATCCGATCCCCCGGCCGCGACGCGGCGCGCGCGCGGGTGCCACAACGAAAGAAGCCGCGGCAATGCCGCGGCTTCCATTCGACGCCAGTGCCGGCGCGGATCAGGCCAGGCCGGCCTGCTTCATCACTTCGGCGGCGTAGTCCTCCACCACCTTCTCGATGCCTTCGCCGACAGCCAGGCGCTGGAAACCGACCACGTCGGCGCCCGCGGCCTTGAGCACGGCCTCGACGTTCTGGTTGGTGTCGAGCACGTAGGGCTGGCCGTACAGGGTGACCTCGTTGACGATCTTGGCGATCTTGCCGCCGATGATCTTCTCCAGGATCTCCGCCGGCTTGGCGCGGTCCTTGTCGGACATCTTCGCCAGCTCGATCTCCTTCTCCTTGGCGACGAAGTCGGCCGGCACGTCGGCCGCCTTGTTGTACGGCGGGTTCATCGCCGCGACGTGCATCGCGAGGCCACGGGCGAGATCGGCGTCGCCGCCGTTGAGCTCGACCAGCACGCCGATGCGGCCGCCGTGCACGTAGGCGGCGACGTTGTTGCCGCTCTCCACGCGGACCATGCGGCGGACCTGCACGTTCTCGCCGACCTTGGCGATGAGTTCGGCGCGGGCTTCCTCGACGCTGTTGCCGCCGTCGATCTTCTGCGACTTCAGGGCCTCGACGTCGTCGACGGCAAGCGCGGCGGTGGCCACGGCCTCGGTGAAGCCGATGAAGTTGGCATCCTTGGCGACGAAGTCGGTCTCGGAGTTGATCTCGACCAGCACGGCGCGGTGGCCGTCCTGCGCCATCGCGATGCGGCCCTCGGCGGCGACGCGGCCGGCCTTCTTGTCGGCCTTGGCCAGGCCGGACTTGCGCAGCGACTCGGCGGCGGCGTCGATGTTGCCGCCGGTCTCGGACAGCGCCTTCTTGCATTCCATCATGCCGGCGCCGGTGCGCTCGCGCAGTTCCTTGACCAGGCTTGCGGTGATTTCCATGGGAGTCCTCGGTGTTCTTGGGATGCTGGCGGCGGCCGGATGGCCGCCGGTTGGATGCCTTGCCGGGCGTGCGACGGCCGAAGGCCGTGGCCCGGCAGGCCGGCCACCGCGAATCGGTTGGCCGGATGCGCCGCGGTTCGCGGGGCCTGGGGCCCCGCATGCTCCCGCAGGCGCGTGACGCGCGGGTTACCCGGCGGCGGGCGTCTCGTCGGCCGCGGCGGCAGGTGCCTCGGCAGCGGCGGGTGCCTCGGCGACGCCGTCGTCCTTGGCGGATGCGCGCTTGGCCGGGCCCTTGCGGGCGGCGTCGCGGCGCGGGCCACGCTTGTCGGCGTCGGCACCCTCGGTGAACTCCTCCTCGCGCACGCTGGCGGCGCTCGGCGCGGCGGCCTTGCCTTCAAGCACGGCGTCGGCGGCGGCACGGGCGTACAGCTGCACGGCGCGGATGGCGTCGTCGTTGCCCGGGATCGGGTAGTCGACCAGGGCGGGGTCGTAGTTGGTGTCGACCACGGCGATGACCGGGATGCCGAGCTTCTTGGCTTCCTTGATCGCGATGTCCTCGTGGCCGATGTCGATCACGAACAGCGCGTCGGGCAGGCGGTTCATTTCCTTGATGCCACCCAGCGAGGCCAGCAGCTTCTCGCGCTCGCGGCGCAGGCCGAGGACTTCGTGCTTGACCAGCTTCTCGAAGCTGCCGTCGGTCTCGCCGGCTTCCAGCGTCTTCAGGCGCGACACCGATTGCTTGACGGTGCGGAAGTTGGTGAGCGTGCCGCCCAGCCAGCGCTGGGTCATGTACGGCATGTTGCAACGCTCGGCTTCTTCCTTGATCGGATCGCGGGCGCTGCGCTTGGTGCCGACGAACAGGATCATGCCGCGGCGCTGGGCGATGCCCGAGATGAAGTTCATCGCGTCGGTGAACAGCGGGACGGTCTTCTCGAGGTTGATGATGTGGATCTTGCCGCGGGCGCCGAAGATGTACGGCGCCATCTTCGGGTTCCAGTAGCGGGTCTGGTGGCCGAAGTGCACGCCGGCTTCCAGCATCTGGCGCATGGTGACCTGGGACATTGCTTGTGACTCCTGGTGTGGAACCGGCCGCCCGGAAAGGTGGGGGCGGTCGCCCGGCTGCCGGAGGCGGCGGGACGATGGTTCCGGGGTTGGGCCTCCCCGCTGCTCCGTGGCCAGATCGCATCCGGACGGGCCGTATGCGACACCCCGGCACGGTGGGTGGCAGCGGGTGTGAATTCGACGGTGACGCCCGTCGTGGGCGGCCCCACCGGAATCACCCCGGCGGGAAGCCGCGGAAGTCTATCGCGGACAGGGGGCTGCGGGCAAGGCGCGGGCCGGCGCGGCGCGTATCGGCGATAATGCCCCCATGGCCATCACCATCAAGACCCCCGAAGAGATCGAGAAGATGCGCGTCGCCGGCCGGCTGGCCGCCGAGGTGCTCCAGGTCGTCGCGCCGCACGTCGTCGCCGGCGCCACCACCGAGGACCTGGACCGTATCTGCCACGAGCATGTCGTGAACGTGCAGCAGGCCACGCCGGCCAACGTCGGCTACAAGGGCTTCACCAAGACGGTCTGCACCTCGGTCAACAACGTCATCTGCCACGGCATCCCCAACGAGGGCAAGGTGCTGAAGGACGGCGACATCGTCAACATCGACGTCACCGTGATCAAGGACGGCTGGCACGGCGACACCAGCCGGATGTACTTCGTCGGCACGCCGTCGGTGATGGCGCGGCGGCTCGTCGACGTCACCCGCGAGGCGATGTTCCGCGGCATCCGCGCCGTGCGTCCCGGCGCCACCCTCGGCGACGTCGGCCATGCCATCCAGCAGTACGCGGAGTCGCAGCGCTTCAGCGTGGTGCGCGAGTACTGCGGCCACGGCATCGGCCGGGTCTACCACGAGGAGCCGCAGGTGCTGCACTACGGACGCCCGGGCGAGGGCCTGGTGCTGCAGGAAGGCATGACCTTCACCATCGAGCCGATGATCAACGAAGGCTCGCGGCACACGCGGGTGCTGCCGGACGGATGGACCGTGGTGACCAAGGACCGCAAGCTCTCGGCGCAGTGGGAACACATGGTCGCGGTGACCGCCGATGGCGTCGACATCCTCACCCGGCTGCCCGGCGACGACAACGACCTCTAGCCATGGCCACCGCCGCCACGCCGGATGCGGCGCCCTGCGATGCCGCGGCCTGGGCACAGCAGGCGCGGGCATCGCTGGCCGCGACCGACGCCGGCCTTGCCCAGCGGTTCGATGCCGGTGACGACGTCGGGCGGCTGGTGGCGCTGCGCACGCACGCCGCCGACGCGCTGATCTCGGCCGCCTGGCGGCGCTGCCTCGGCGACGCCTGCGGTGGCGCGTTGTTTGCGGTCGGCGGCTATGGCCGCGGCGAGCTCTTCCCGCACTCCGACATCGACCTGCTGGTGCTGGCCGACGAGCGGGTGCAGGCAGGATGCCGCGACGCGCTCGCCTGCTTCTTCGCGCTGCTCTGGGATGCGGGCCTGCCCGCGAGCCATGCGGTGCGCTCGCCGGCCCAGTGCACCGATGCCGCCGCCGACCAGTCGGTGCTGACCGCGCTGCTGGAGCACCGCCCGCTGTGCGCGGATGCCGCCGCCTGCGGCGCGCTTGCCGACGCCATCGCGCCGTCGCGCACCTGGCCGCCGCGTGCGTACTTCATGGCGAAGGTGGAAGAGCGCCGGCAGCGCCATGCGCGCTACGGCGACACCTCCGACAACCTCGAGCCGAACCTGAAGGAAGGCCCGGGCGGCCTGCGCGACCTGCACATGCTCGGCTGGCTCGCGCTGCGCAGCTTCGGCGTGCGCGAGATGGAGCCGCTGGTCAGCCTCGGCCACCTGGGCGCCGACGAGGCCGCCGCGCTGGAGCGCGAGCGCACGGCGCTGGCGCGGCTGCGCTTCGGCCTGCACCTGGTCGCGGGGCGTGCCGAGGACCGGTTGCGGTTCGACTACCAGAAGGCGCTCGCCGAACGCCTCGGGTTCGAGGACGTCCCCGGCGCGCTCGGCGTCGAGACCATGATGCAGGGCTTCTACCGCGCCGCCGCGGTGGTCCTGCGAATCAACGAGCGCCTGCAGCAGCGCTTCGAGGAGCACTTCGACGGCAGCGCGGTGCCGGTGCCGCTCGACGACCGCTTCCAGCTGCACCGGGGCTACCTCGCCGCGCGCGCCGCCGACTGGCCGGGCGAGGATCCTGCCGAGGTATTCGCGCTGTTCGCGGCCTGGGCGGAGCATCGCCAGGTCCGGGGCCTGCACTCGCAGACAGCACGCGCGCTGGCCGAAGCCCTGCCGCTGGTGCCGGCCTACGACCGCGCGGTGCCCGCGCTGCGCGCGGCCTTCATGGATCTCCTGCGCGGCCCGGAGCCGGTGCGCACGCTCGAGCGCATGGCGCGCCTGGGGGTGCTGTCGCGTTGGCTGCCGGCGTTCGCGCAGGTGTCGGGCCGGATGCAGTTCGACCTGTTCCACGTCTACACCGTGGACCAGCACACCATGGCGGTGCTGCGGAACCTGGCGTCGTTCGGCTCCGGCGAGCCCGACGCGCGCTTCGCCATGGCGCACGAGGTGTGGCCCAACCTGCGCAAGCCGGAACTCCTGCTGCTGGCCGGGCTGTTCCATGACATCGCCAAAGGGCGCGGTGGCGACCATTCCGAGCTGGGGGCGGTCGATGCGCGCGCCTTCTGCCTCGCCCACGGCCTCGGCGACACCGACGCCGGTCTGGTCGAATGGCTGGTGCGCCGGCACCTGCTGATGTCGGTCACGTCGCAGAAGCAGGACATCTCCGATCCGGCGGTGATCCACCGGTTCGCCACCGAGGTCGGCGACCGCGAGCGGCTCGACTACCTGTACCTGCTCACCTGCGCCGACATCGCCGGCACCTCGCCCAAGCTGTGGAACGCGTGGAAGGACCGGCTGCTGGCGGACCTGCGCACCGCCACCCGGCTGGCGTTGCGGCGCGGGCTCGAGAACCGGATCGGCGCCCCGGAGCGGATCGCCGAGACGCGCGAGCAGGCGCGGCGCCTGCTGCGCGCGCGCGGCATCGACGACGCGGCGGCCGACGCCCTGTTCCAGCGCTTCCCGGATTACAGCTTCCTGCGTGCGCGACCGGACCAGGTCGCCTGGCAGGCCGAGGCGCTGCGTGCGGCGACCGGCGACGTCGTCGCCCGCGTGCGCCATCTTGCCGCGGGCAGCCCGGCGATGGAGGTCTTCGTGCACGCGCCCGACCGCGACGGTCTGTTCGCGGCGATCGTCATCACCCTCGACCGCCTGGGCCTCGCCATCCAGCAGGCGCGTGCGCTCGATGGTCCCGGCGGCAGCATCTTCGACAGCTTCGAAGTGCTGCCCACCGATACCCGGCAGCCGCCGGAGCCCGAGGCGATCGCGCGCAAGCTGGGCGCGGTGCTGGCCGGGCCGCTGGACCGCGTGCGCCCGGCCAGGCGCACGCAACCTCGGCACCTGCGCCATTTCCGCATCGCGCCGGAGCTGGTGTTCGAGGACACCGCCGATGGCGGCGCCACCGTGCTCAGCCTGGTCTGCACCGACCGGCCCGGGCTGCTCGCGGACATCGCGCACGTGCTGCGCGAACAGGCGCTGCGCGTGCACGACGCGCGCATCGCCACCTTCGGCGCACGTGCCGAGGACGTGTTCCGGCTCGCCGACAGCGCGGGCCGCGCCCCCGACGACACCAGGCGTGCCGCCCTGCGCGACGCGCTGCTGCAGAAGATGGACGGAGACGACAAGGCATGACCCCACCGAGGACGAAGAAGCCGGCGAAGAAGGCGGCGCGCAGGACCACGAAGACAGCCGCGGAGGCGACGCCCGGCCCCAGCCAGGCGCAACCGGCCGGACCCGCCGCCGAACCCGCGAAGAAGAAGGCCGCGGCCGCAGGGCGCAAGGGTTCGCCCCGCGACGAGCTGAAGTTCATGGTCGAGAGCGCCTGGGAGCGGCGCACGATGCTGACCCCCGACGAGATCGAGGGCTCCACGGCGCCGATCATCGAGCGGGTCATCGACGGCCTCGAGGCCGGCGAGTTCCGCGTCGCCGAGCCCGATGGCCACGGCGGCTGGACCGTGCACGAGTGGCTGAAGAAGGCGGTGCTGCTCTACTTCCGCACCCGCGAGATGGAGCTGATCGAATCCTGGCCGGCGCCGTTCTGGGACAAGATCCCGATGCGCTTCGAGGACTTCGACGAAGCCGCGTTCCGCAAGCTGGGCGTGCGCGTGCTGCCGGGCACGGTGGTGCGCCGGGGCACCCATATCGGCCGCGACGTCGTGCTGATGCCGAGCTTCGTCAACATCGGCGCCCACATCGGCGCCGGCACCATGGTCGACACCTGGGCCACCGTCGGTTCGTGCGCACAGGTTGGCAAGCACTGCCACATTTCCGGCGGCGCCGGCATCGGCGGCGTGCTCGAGCCGCTGCAGGCGGCGCCCACCATCATCGAGGACCACTGCTTCATCGGCGCGCGTTCGGAAGTGGTGGAGGGCGTCATCGTCGGCCACCACAGCGTCATCGGCATGGGCGTGTTCCTGGGCCAGTCCACGCGCATCTACAACCGCGCCACCGGCGAGGTGGGCTACGGCGTGGTGCCGCCGGGAAGCGTCGTGGTCTCGGGGTCGCTGCCGGCGGCGGACGGGACGCATTCGCTCTACTGCGCCGTGATCGTGAAGCAGGTGGACGCGAAGACGCGCGCCAAGACCTCGGTCAATGAACTCCTGCGGGGGCACGCGTCGTGACCACGGTCTACGGGCTCGCCAACTGCGACACCTGCCGCAAGGCGCGGAAGTGGCTGGACCGCTTCGGCATCGCGCACGACTTCGTCGACTACCGCGACCAGCGCCAGCCGCCGGAGACGCTGGCGGAATGGGCGCGGCAGGCCGGGGGCTGGGACGCCCTGGTCAACAGGTCGTCGACCACCTGGCGCACGCTGCCGCCGAACCGGAAGACGCCGGGATCCGATGCCGAGTGGCGCCTGTTGCTGAAGGAGTATCCGCAGCTGGTCCGGCGCCCGGTCGTGGTCACCGACGACGGCGTGGTCAGCCAGGGCTTCAGCGACAGCGGCTTCAAGCAGCGCTTCGGGATCGCGAAATGAGCCGCGCGGAACCCGGGCTCGCGATGCAGGCCCGGCTGCAGCCGTGAGCGCGGTGCTCGATCTGGCGGTCGACCTGCTGGCGCGCCCTTCGGTGACCCCCGACGACGCCGGTTGCCAGGCACTGATCGCCGGGCGGCTGGCGGCAGCGGGATTCGGCTGCGAGCACCTGCGCATGGGTGCGGTCGACAACCTCTGGGCCGTGCACGGGAGCGGTGGCCCGGTGCTGGTGCTGCTCGGGCACACCGACGTGGTGCCGCCGGGGCCGCGCGACGCCTGGGCGAGCGACCCGTTCGTGCCGGAGATCCGCGACGGCGTGCTGTACGCGCGCGGCGCGGCCGACATGAAGGGCAGCGTCGCGGCCTTCGTGGTGGCGCTCGAGAGGTTCGTGGCGGCGCATCCCGCGCACGCGGGTACCGTGGCGCTGCTGCTCACGTCCGACGAGGAGGGCGATGCCATCGACGGCGTCCGCCGTGTGGCCGGGGTGTTGCGCGAGCGTGGCCAGCGCATCGACTGGTGCATCACCGGGGAGCCGTCGTCGCAGGCACGCCTGGGCGACCTGCTGCGCGTCGGCCGCCGCGGCAGCCTGTCGGCGACCCTGGTCGTGGCGGGCGTCCAGGGCCACGTCGCGTATCCGGAGAAGGCGCGCAACCCGGTGCACCAGGCGCTCCCGGCGCTGGCGGAACTGGCCGCGCGGCGCTGGGACGATGGCTACGACACGTTCCCGCCGACCAGCCTGCAGGTCAGCAACGTGCAGGCCGGCACCGGGGCCAACAACGTGATCCCCGGCGAGTTGAAGGTGTTGTTCAACCTGCGCTTCAACCCGCACTGGGACGCGCCGCGCCTGGAGGCGGCGTGCGAGGCGGTGCTGGACGCGCACGGCCTCGACTACCGCATCGACTGGCACCGCAGTGGCGAGCCGTTCCACACCCCGGAAGGCGCGCTGCGTGCTGCCGCGCGCGAGGTCCTGGGCGTGTTCGCTGGTGCGCCGCCCGAGGAGAGCACCGGGGGCGGCACCTCGGACGCGCGCTTCATCGCGCCCCTGGGCGCGCAATGCATCGAGGTGGGTCCGGTCAACGCCAGCATCCACCAGGTGGATGAACACGTCGCCGTCGCGGACCTGGAGGCGCTTCCCGCGCTGTACCTGGCCCTCATGGAGCGCCTGCTGCTGTAGAACGGAACCCCCGGCTGCCGCGACGGCCGCACTGCGGATCCGCGCCATGTGTTCGATCTTCGGAATCTTCGGCCTGCAGGCCGGCGACGACCCCGGCGCCCTCCGGCGCGAGGCGCTGGACTGCTCGCAGCGCCAGCGCCACCGCGGGCCGGACTGGAGCGGCGTGCACCTCGACGATGGCGCCGTGCTCGTCCACGAGCGGCTGGCGATCGTGGACCCGGCGGGCGGGGCGCAGCCGCTGTTGTCGGAGGATGGACGCCTCGCGCTCGCGGTCAACGGCGAGATCTACAACCATGCGGAGCTGCGCGCGCGCCTGGCGCAGCCCTACGGCTTCCGCACCGGCTCCGATTGCGAGGTGATCAATGCGCTGTATGCGCAGGGCGTCGAGCCGGGGGAGTTCCTCGACCGCCTCAACGGCATCTTCGCCTTCGCGTTGTGGGACAGCGCCCGCGGCCGCGCGATCATCGCCCGCGATCCGATGGGCGTCTGCCCGCTGTACTGGGGCCACGACCGCCAGGGCCGGCTGCGCGTGGCGTCGGAGATGAAGGCGCTGGTGGACAGTTGCGCCGACGTCGCCCAGTTCCCGCCGGGCCACTGGTACGACACCGCGACCGGCGGCCTCCACCGCTACTACGACCGCCCCTGGCGCGAGCATGCGCACGTGGCAGGCCGCGACATCGACCTCGCGGCCCTGCGCGAGGCGTTCGAGCGTGCGGTGCACCGGCAGCTGATGACCGACGTGCCGTACGGCGTACTGCTCTCCGGAGGCCTGGATTCGTCGCTGGTGGCGGCGGTGGCCGCGCGCTACGCCCGCCACCGGATCGAGGACGGCGACCGCAGCGAAGCGTGGTGGCCGCGCCTGCATTCGTTCGCGATCGGCCTCCCGGGCTCGCCCGACCTCGCCGCGGCCGAGGTCGCGGCGGCGGCGATCGGCACCGTCCACCACGGGTTCGAGTACACCTTCGCCGAAGGACTCGACGCGCTGCCCGAGGTGGTTCGCCACGTCGAGACCTACGATGTCACCACCATCCGCGCGTCCACGCCGATGTACCTCCTGGCGCGCCGGATCAAGGCGATGGGGGTGAAGATGGTGCTGTCGGGCGAGGGCAGCGACGAGATCTTCGGCGGCTACCTGTACTTCCACAAGGCGCCCGACGCGCCCGAATTCCATGCCGAGCTGGTGCGAAAGCTCGATGCGCTGCACGCCTACGATTGCCTGCGCGCCAACAAGTCGATGATGGCCTGGGGCGTGGAGCCGCGGGTGCCGTTCCTGGACCGCGAGTTCCTCGAGGTGGCGATGGGCTTCGACGCCCGCCACAAGATGGTGGGCGCACGCGGCGAGGGGCATCGGCGCATCGAGAAGGCGGTGCTGCGCGAGGCCTTCGCGGGCGAGCTGCCCGACGAGATCCTGTGGCGGCAGAAGGAGCAGTTCAGCGACGGCGTCGGCTACGGCTGGATCGACGGGCTCAAGGCACATGCGGAAGCGGCGGTGACCGACCGCGAACTCGCCGCGGCGGCGCGGCGGTTCCCGGTGAACCCGCCGCAGTCGAAGGAAGCCTACGTCTACCGCAGCCTGTTCGAGCGCAGCTTCCCGGGTCCCGCGGCGGCGGCCACCGTGCCCGGCGGCAAGTCGATCGCGTGCTCGTCGGTGGCGGCGATCGCCTGGGACGCGGCGTTCGCGGCGGCGGCGGATCCATCCGGGCGCGCCGTCGCGGGCGTGCACCTCGCCGCGACCTGAGCCGCCGGCGGCGTGCGAGGGCTGCAGCCTCAGTCGGGCTGCAGCATCAACGCGTGGCGCGCCGCCCCGGGGAGGAACGGCGTCGCCTCGCCACGTTCCCAGGCCGCGTGACCCGCGCCCCAGAACGGCGACAGCGGATGCCCGCTCTGGCCACCGGGCATGTGCGCGATGCCGTCCGCCTCGTGCCCGGGCGCGACCACCATGCGCTGCGAGGCACCGAAGGCAGGACCCTGCACGCGCGGCATCGAGCCGTCGCCCGGCAACGACGTGGCCGGCATGCACAGCAGGCGCCTGCCCAGCATCGGGACGGCCGCGGCCAGCGGATGGCAGATGGCGCTGGTGTTGCGCTCGCCCCACGTGCGCGCCGGCAGCGGGCCCGACGCCGCCAGCGCGTCGTGCACCTCGACCGCGGCGTCGGCGAACAGGCGCTGCCAGCCGCCGGCGTCGTCGCAGTCGTCCGGCACGGTCGCGCCCGCGGCGGCACACGTGAAACGGCGTGGAAGCAGGTGCGACGGACGCGACGTCACCATGGGCCAGGCGACGCCCTCCAGCTGCGGCAGGTCGGGCATCGCGGCATCGTCCCCCAGCGCCGCACGCGCCGGGGCCAGCAGCCCGTCCGCGATCCGCGCGTGCACCGCGAGCCGCCACGCACGCACGATCCGGTAGCCGGCGGAGTCGACGCTGGCGCGGCCGTCCCAGTCCGCGGCCGCAGCCGCGAGGTCGCGCAGCGGCGGTGCCGCGCCGGGCTCCGCGGCGACCCCGCGCAGCAGCGACCACCACCCGGCCATGAACAACGCGCGATCGTCCAGCTGGATCGCGAGCAGGTCCTGCTCGTCGAAGCGCGTGCGGGCCTGGAGGCCGTCGCGGATCTGCCGCGCGCGCGCGCCGAAGGCATAGCCGCCATCGCCCACGCGCGCCAGCGCCTCGCCATCGACCACGCGCGCGTTCGCGGTCCACAGGCGCGAGACCGTCGGCGAGGCGAGCGACGGGCTGGCCGACGTCGCGATCGGCCAGGGCGGGCAGGTCGCGTCCGCCTGCGGGAACAGGGTCGGGCAACCCGCGTCGCGCACCGCGAGCGGCCCGAGCAGCCGCCACGCGATGCGGCCGTGGCGGTCGCCGATGACCAGGTTCTGGGTCGGCATCGCGGTGCGGTCGGCGACCCGCAGGGCGGCGTCGAGGCTGCTGGCGCGCGCGAAGTCGGCGAGGCCGAAGTCGAGCGAGCCCGGAAGGTGCGCGGTCCAGCGCAGGGCGAGCGCGCTGCCGTCTGGCTCGCGGTGGAGGACCGGCCCCCACGGCGTCTCCTCGACGACATGCATCACCGGATCCCCGCCGGCGACGGCGATCGCCTCTTCGTGCCGGGTGAGCGCCTCGCAGCCGTCGGCTGGGGCGTCGCCGGCGCAGGGCCGCAGGTGCTGCCAGTCGAGGTAGTCGCCGTAGCTGTTGGTGAAGCCCCAGGCGACGTGGCCGTTGCTGCCGACGATCACCGCGGGCAGGCCCGGCAGGGTGAACCCGGTGATGTCGACGCGGCCGCCGGGCGCCTGCGTGTCGGGATAGCGGAGCCGTGCGCGGAACCAGATGTTGGGCGCGCGCAGGCCCAGGTGCATGTCGTCGGCGACGATGGCGCGGCCGTCGGCGGTGAGGTCGCCGGCGACGGCGAAGTTGTTGCTTCCCGGTCGAAGGTCGCCGGCGGCGGCGCTGGCGGTGGTGTCGTCTGCCCCGGTCATCGGCAGCGTGCGCAGATCGAGGATGGCCGCATCGGGCAGCGCTGCGTCGCCGCGCGCGTCTCCCAGCAGCGGCGCGTCCCAGCGCGTGCCGTCGCGGACCAGCAGGTCGAACAGCGCGGGAGGCAGGTGCGGGCGCACGCGCCACAGCGCGAGTTCACGCGCGTTGGTGGCGTCCTGCAGGTCGAAGTACATGGCGTAGCCCGCCAGAGCCGAATCCGCCGCTGTCCATGCTTGGGGCTGCTGCCGCAGGAGCAGGTAGGGCCACGGCCGAACGCGCAGGCTGGAGCGGCCGGCATTGACGCCCTCGGCATAGGCCTCCAGCTGCGCCATGCGCGGCCCGGCGATCGCGTCGAGCCGCGCTTCCACCCGCGCGCGCATGCGGTGGTTGCGCTGCGCGCGGTCGGTATCGAGTGCCCGCGGGCCGAACAGTGCGGCCAGTTCGCCTGCCGCCATCCGCCGCATCAGGTCCATTTCGAAGAACCGTTCCTGGCCGTGCACGTAGCCCAGGGCACGCACGGCATCGGTTTCGCTGGCGGCCTCGATGGTGACGATGCCGAGCGCGTCGCGGGTGACCGACACCGGCGCCGACAGCCCGGGCAGGTCGACGGTGCCGTCGAGCACGGGCAGGCTGCCACGCATCAGCAGCCAGGCGCAGGCGATCGCGGCGACGGCGAGCAGCACGACGGACAGCGCGATGCGCTTCAGCCAGCGAAGCATGGCGATCCCCCCTGTTGGATGTGGCGATTGTATGGCTGGTGACGGAGGCGGTCGCGGCAGGCGCGACGCGGGCGCGTGAGCACGCGCCCTCTAGTGCGGGCTTGGCGGGGTCGGCTTCGGGAGGGTGCGTCCGGACGCAGGGGTGCCCGCGCCGGCTCGGTCGGACATCCATGTCCGACTCGCCTACCGCGCGCATCCATGCGCGCTGCGCAGGCACCCCCGCGTCCGAACGCTCGCGGTCAGCGGACCGCGTCGCTTCGATGTCGCCCTGGCGTGAGGCTGCGGGCGGCTATTCCACCGCGAGCGCGTCCACCTTCTGCCAGCCGCGGGGGAGCAGGCCGCCGCGGCTGCCGCGGGTGCCGAGGTAGGCGTCGAGATCCTTGAACGAGAGCGACATGCTGCGGGCGCCGGACTTCACCGAGAGCGTCGCGCCGGGTGCCACCACCGCGACCGCCACCACGCGCTCGGTGCCGCGCTTGGCCTTGGGGATCTCGATGATCTTGTTGCCCTTGCCGCGGTCGAGCTCCGGCAGGTCCGCGACCGGGAACGCGAGCAGGTGGCCGGCACTGGTCACCGCGACCACGCGGCCGGTGTCGTGGTCGGACACGACCGCTGGCTGCACCACGCGCGCGCCCGGCGACAGCGACAGCATGGCCTTGCCGGCCTTCTGCCGGCTGCAGAGGTTCTCGAAACGGGTCACGAAGCCGTAGCCGTGCGAGGAGGCGAGCACCAGCCGGGTGTCGCCGTCGCCGGTGGCGATGGCCTGGAACGAGGCGCCCGCGGCAGGCGAAAAGCGGCCTGTCAGCGGCTCGCCGTTGCCGCGCGCCGACGGCAGCGAATGCGCCGGTGCCGAATAGCTGCGCCCGGTGGTGTCGAGGAAGGCGACATTCTGGTTGCTGCGGCCGCGCACCGCCGCCAGCAGCGCGTCGCCCTCGCGGTAGGAGAGTCCCGCGGCGTCGATGTCGTGGCCCTTGGCCGAGCGCACCCAGCCCTTTTCGCTGACCACCACCGTGACAGGTTCGCTGGCCACCAGGTCGGTCTCGGCCAGCGCCTGCGCGGCGCCGCGTTCGACCAGGGGCGAGCGCCGCGCGTCGCCGAACTTCTTCGCGTCGGCCAGCAGCTCGTCCTTGATCAGTTTCCGCAGCTTCGCTTTGGAGTCGAGCACCGATACCAGGCGGTCGCGCTCGCGGCCCAGCTCGTCCTGCTCGCCACGGATCTTCATTTCCTCCAACCGGGCCAGTTGGCGCAGCTTCGTGTCGAGGATGTAGTCGGCCTGGTCGTCGCTGAGGTCGAAGCGCGCGATGAGCACCGGGCGTGGCTCGTCCTCGCTGCGGATGATGCGGATCACTTCGTCCAGGTTGAGGAACGCGACCAGCAGGCCTTCGAGCAGGTGCAGGCGGCGCTCGACCTTGTCCAGGCGGTGCTTCAGGCGCCGCACCACGGTGTCGGCGCGGAACTGCAGCCATTCCGACAGCACCGCCTTGAGGTTCTTCACCTGCGGCCGGCCGTCCAGGCCGATGACATTGAGATTGACCCGGTAGCTCTTCTCGAGGTCGGTGATGGCGAACAGGTGCCCCATCAGCTGCTCGGCGTCGATCCGGTTCGAGCGCGGGATCAGCACGATGCGCACCGGGTTGGCGTGGTCGGACTCGTCGCGGATGTCCTCCAGCCACGGCAGCTTCTTCGCGCGCATCTGCGCCGCGATCTGTTCGATCACCTTGCTCGGGCTCACCTGGTAGGGCAGGGCGTCGATGACGATGTTCTGCTGCTCGCGGACCCACGTCGCGCGGGCACGCACGCTGCCATGGCCGGTCTCGTAGAGGGCCAGCAGGTCGGCGGCGGGGGTGATGATCTCGGCTTTGGTCGGATAATCCGGGCCGCGTACGTGCTCGCACAGGTCGCGCACCGTCGCTTCGGGATCGTCCAGCAGGCGCACGCAGGCGCTGACGATCTCGTTGAGGTTGTGCGGCGGCACGTCGGTGGCCATGCCCACGGCGATGCCGGTGGTGCCGTTGAGGAGCAGGTGCGGCAGGCGGGCCGGCAGCCAGGTGGGTTCTTCCAGCGTGCCGTCGAAGTTGGGGGTCCAGTCGACGGTCCCGTGGGCGAGTTCACCCAGCAGCACCTCCGCGATCGGGGTCAGCTTGGATTCCGTGTAGCGCATGGCCGCGAACGACTTCGGGTCGTCCGGCGAGCCGAAGTTGCCCTGGCCCTCGATCAGCGGGTACCGGTACGAGAACGGCTGCGCCATCAGCACCAGTGCCTCGTAGCAGGCGCTGTCGCCATGCGGGTGGAACTTGCCGATCACATCACCCACGGTGCGTGCCGACTTCTTCGGCTTCGCCCCCGCGTTCAGTCCGAGCTCGCTCATCGCGTAGATGATCCGCCGCTGCACCGGCTTCAGCCCGTCGCCGAGGTAGGGCAGGGCGCGGTCGAGCACCACGTACATGGAGTAGTCGAGGTAGGCGCGCTCGGCGTACTCGCGCAGCGGGATCTGCTCGAAGCCGTGGAAGACGGGGCGGACGGTGTCGGTCATCGTGGGTCGCGGCGGCGGGTCGGTCGAACCCGCCATTCTACCCGTCGGACCCGGCGCGCCTCCCGTGCCGGAGCAGGCGCTACGCGCGCGGTGCCGGGACAGACACCTGTCGCTCCGCGCCAGCGTCTGCCCCGGGCACCTCGTCGAGCGCGACCGGCGCCAGCGGCTCGTGCGCGGGACCGTTGAGCACGGCCCCGGTCTGCACGTCGAACCGCGAGCCGTGGCAGGGGCAGTCCCAGGACTTCTCCTGGGGGCTCCAGCGCACCGCGCAGCCCATGTGGGTGCACCGGGCGGAGAACGCGCGCAGGTCGCCGTTGCCATTGCGGTAGACCGCGATGCGGTGGATGCCACGCCGCAGGATGGCACCCTGGCCGGGCGCGAGCTCCGAGGCGTCGGCGACCTCGCCGCCGCGCAGCCAGTCGCCGTACTGCGCGCCGACGTTCGCGTTCTCGTGCAGCCACTCGCCGGCGTCGCGGGCCCTGCGCCGGGGATCGTAGAGCGCCGCCCAGGGGTTGCCGCGGCCCTGCACGAGGTCGGTCACCAGCAATCCGCCGAGCGTGCCGTGGGTGATGCCGTTGCCGGAATCGCCGGTGATCACGTAGACGTTGTCCTCACCGCCCGGGTCGGGGCCGATGAAGGCGAGGCCATCGGAAGGTTCGAGTACCTGGCCCGACCAGCCGTAGCGGAACTCGCCGACGCCGGGGAAGCGCGCGCGCGTCCAGGCCTGCAGGCGCACGAACGCGGTCGGGTCCTGGTCCTGGCCGGTCTTGTGGTCCTCGCCGCCAACCATCACCAGTTGCGTGCCCGGGCGCTCGCGGTCCTCGACCAGGCGCACGTAGTGGTAGTCCTCGAGGTTGTCCCAGATCAGCGCGTCGGGGATGGCGGCGCTGCCGACCTCGCCGGCGACGACATAGGTGCGGTACGGCGCCTGCTTGGTATGGATCGGCACCCGCTCGTGGAACGGCACGTTGCTGGCCAGCACGATCGCTGAGGCGTGGATGGCCTCGCCGCCGCGCAGCGTTGCCACCGGCGCCGCGCCGCCTTCCACCGCCGCCACCTCGCCGAGAGCGAAGCGGCCGCCGAGGCCGAGCGCGGCGTCCATGAGCCGCGCCAGCAGCGCGTCGATGTCGACGCGTGCCTGGTGGTCGAATTCGAGCACCGGCCCCAGCGTCTGCAGCGCGGGCAGGCCCTGCTCCAGGTAGCGCACGTCCAGCCCCGCCCCGGTGGCTGCCTCGAGTTCGCGCCGGAGCTCCGCGGGGTCGCCGTCGTGCGCGAACAGGTAGCCGGGGATGCGCCGGAAGCCGCTCGCATGCGCATCGGCACCGAGGAACGCCTCGATCCAGTCGATGGCCGCGGCGTGGCTGGCCGCGGCAAGCCGCGCGCCGTCGCGCCCGTGCAAGCGCGCCAGGTGATGGAAACGGTCGTCGAGCGCCGACGCCAGGTGCGCCGTGGTGCGCAGCGTCTCGCCCGCGCCCGGGCCCTGGCGGTCCACGACCACGACCCGTCGGCCCTCGCGCAGCAGCGACAGCGCGGTGACGAGGCCGGCGATCCCGGCGCCGACCACCAGGATGTCGACCCGCTGCGGCGAAGGCGGCTGGAAATGCCCGGCGTACGCGTCCAGCGCGCGCCAGACCGGCAGCGTGCGTGCGGTGCTCACATGCGGCTCCGGAAGCGGGAAGATCCCGGAAACAGTGCGGCCGGTGCCGTGAAACGGGCGAGAACGGGCGCGGCTCCCGCGGCGGCTGCGCGCGGGGGGTGAACGCCATGCGCGGCTGCCCCGCGGCGGTTCACCACCACGCGACGCCAGCGGCGCTGCACTCGCACGCATCCCGTCGCCCGCCCGCATCGCCATGTCCTCCAGCCATCTTGCGCGCGCCGTCGCAGCCGCCGTCATCGCCGTTGTCGTTCTCGCGGGCTGTGCCAGTCGAGGCCAGTTGCGGCCGGCCGACGCCGAGCGCATCGCCGGCCGCACCTATGTCGTCACCGGTGCGTCCAGCGGCTTCGGCCGCGGCGTGGCACTGGAGCTGGGCAGGCACCGCGCGAACGTGGTGCTCGCGGCGCGGCGCGCGCCGGTGCTGGAGGCGGTGGCCGAGGAGGTGCGCGCCGCCGGCGGCGTGCCGCTGGTGGTACCGACCGACGTGGCCGACGCCCTCGCGGTGCAGGCGCTCGCGGACGCAGCCGTGGCCCGCTTCGGGCGCATCGACGCCTGGATCAACAATGCCGGTGTGGTCGCCATCGGCCGTTTCCAGGACGTCCCGCCCGCCGACCAGGCGCGCCTGGTCGACGTCAACCTCACCGGCACCATCCATGGCAGCCAGGTGGCCCTGCGCCAGTTCCTCGCGCAGGGCGCCGGCACCCTGGTGAACCTGGGTTCGGTGGAGAGTGAAGTGCCGCTCGCCTACCACGCGACCTATTCGGCGACCAAGGCCGGGATACTCGCGCTCGGACGGGCCCTCAACGAGGAACTGCGCCTGCAGGATGCCGGCGCGATCCGGGTGGCGACGGTGCTTCCCTGGGCTGCCGACACGCCGATCTGGGAACACGCCGCGAACTACAGTGGCGGCACCCCGCGCATGGCGGCGATGGACGGTCCCGGGAAGGTGGTACGCGCGATCGTCATCGCCTCGCTGCACCCGCGCGAGGAGATCTCCGTGGGCTGGAAGGCGAAGGGCGCGTATGCCACGCACCGCATCGCGCCGAACCTGGTCGAGCGCCTGGCGGCGGACATCGCGCACCACTGGCAGATCGAAACCGCACCGCCGGCACCGCCCACGAGCGGCACGCTGCATGTTCCGGTCGAAGGCGGTACCGGCGTCGAGGGCGGCGCGCGCGCGCGGATCGAGCGCGAGGACGCGGCGCGTGACGGCAGGGCCGTCCCGCAGCCCTAGCGGTGCAGCTCGCCGGCGGCTTCGGGCTGGTAGGCGATCGACAGCACGCGCAGGGTGAGCGTGCGTTTGTCGGGCAGCGGCCAGTCGATGGTCTGGCCCACGCGGAGGCCGAGCAGTGCGCTTCCGATCGGCGCGAGCACCGACACCAGGCCCTTCTCGGAATCCGCATTGGGTGGATACACCAGGGTCAGCTCACGCTCGCTGCCATCGCCCTCGTCGCGGAAGCGCGCGGTGGAGTTCATCGAGATCACGTCCTTCGGCAGCGCGGCCGGCTCGACGACTTCCGCGCGCGCCAGCTCCGCCTCGAGCGCGGAGGTGTCGATGCCGGCGGGCGCGCTCTCGAGCAGCGCCTCGAGGCGCTCGCAGTCGATCCGCGACAGGGTGATGGGGGGTTGCGCGCTGGCCATGTGGAACTCCAATAAAGAAGAAGGCGACGCGCACTGCGCACCGCCCGCGGATCGACACGTTGGAGGCCCGATGTTGGACGGGATGCGGGGCCAGATCAAGCAGGCGGCCCTGGGTCCGGCAGTCGCGGCCACGCGACCGGTGCCGCAGAAACGAAAAACCCCCGCTTGCGCGAGGGCTTCGTTGTACCTGGTGCCCGGGAGAGGACTCGAACCTCCACGGAGTTGCCCCCGCTAGCACCTGAAGCTAGTGCGTCTACCAATTCCGCCACCCGGGCGGGTGCAGGCCGCGTATGTTGCCGATGGCGTGCCGGGCTGTCAACGGATTTTCGACGCCGCGTGAGTTTTTCATGCGCGTGCGTCCGCGCGGCGCCGACACCGCCGCGTGTACCATGCCGCGATGGCAAAAACCCCCAGCAAGCGCGGCTCCCGCGACACGTCCGCCCCCGGCGAGACCCCCAAGAATCCCACGCGCGCCGGCAAGGCCGCGAAGGGCGATGCGCCGGCGCTGCCGCCGTGGATGCCCGATCCGGCACTGGTCAAGGCGATGGGTGGCGCCAGGCGTGGGCCACGCGAGGACGATGCCCCCGCGGAACCGAAGCGCAGGCGTGGGCCGCCCACGGACGCCGCCGCTTCTGGGCAACCGCCGGAGCGCACGCCGGCCGGCCGTGAACCGGTCGGCGACGCGCCGGTGCGCAACGTCCCCGGGGAACAGGCCGCCAACGCCCAGGCGCAGCAGTCGCGGTCCGCGCGCCGCAGGGGCAAGCGCGAAGACGCACCCGCGGATTCGGCCCGCGGCTTCGTCGACCCGCAGGCCGCGCGCGAGGCCGGACGCTACGAAAATCCGATCGCCAGCCGCGAGGCGATCCTGCAGCTTCTGTCGGATGCCGACGGTCCGCTCGACCTTGGCGCGCTCGCCGGGATGCTCGGGCTCACCGCGCCCGATCGCGCCGAGGCGCTCGCCAAGCGCCTGGGCGCGATGGTCCGTGATGGCCAGCTGCTGCAGAACCGCAAGGGCGCGTTCGCGCCGGCCAAGCGTCTGCACCTGATCCCGGGCACGGTGATCGCCAATCCGGAAGGGTTCGGCTTCCTGCGCCCGGAGTCCGGCACCGGCGACGACCTGTTCCTGCCGCCGTCGGAGATGCGCAAGGTCATGCATGGCGACCGCGTGCTCGCCAGCCTCACCAACGTCGATCGCCGTGGCCGCAGCGAGGGCGCGATCGTCGAGGTGCTGGAGCGCCGCGTCAGCCGCCTCATCGGCCGCTTCGAGGTGGAGTCGGGCATCAGCTACGTCGTGCCGGACGACAGGCGCATCCAGCGCAACATCCAGATCCCCGCGGACGAGCGCAAGGAGGCGAAGCAGGGCCAGCTCGTGGTCTGCGAGATCGTGCATGCGCCGGACGCGCACCGCCCGCCGATCGGGCGCGTGCTCGCGGTGCTCGGCGACCGGCTGACGGCTTCGCTCGCGGTCGAAGCCGCGATCCATGGCCATGACATCCCGCACGAGTTCCCGCCCGAGGTCCTGGACGAGGCCGCGGCGGTGCCGGTCGAGGTCGACGCGCCCACCGCCAACCGCCGCGTCGACCTGCGCCGGCTGCCGCTGGTCACGATCGATGGCGAGGACGCCAAGGATTTCGACGATGCGGTGTACTGCGAGCCCAACCGCGACGGCTTCCGCCTGGTGGTGGCGATCGCGGACGTGTCGCACTACGTGCGGCCGGGTTCGCCGCTCGACGTCGAGGCGACGAAGCGGGCGACCTCGGTGTACTTCCCCGGGTTCGTGGTGCCGATGCTGCCCGAGACGCTGTCCAACGGGATCTGCTCGCTGAAGCCGAAGGTCGACCGCCTGTGCTTCGTCTGCGACATGCAGGTGGACCGCTCGGGCCAGGTGACGGGCTCGAAGTTCTACGAGGCGGTGATGCATTCGCACGCGCGCCTGACCTATACCCAGGTCTGGAACGCGGTCGGTACCGGCGTGCCCGACGAGGACCGCGAGGCCGCCGAAGCCTTCATCGGCCCGCAGCTGCAGCAGGTCCGGCACCTGCACCAGCTCTACCGGATCCTGGACAAGGCGCGCCAGCAGCGTGGCTCGATCGAGTTCGAGTCGTCGGAAGTGCGCTTCATCCTGGGCCCCCAGGGTGAAGTGACCCAGGCCGGCATGCTCCAGCGCAACGACGCGCACAAGCTGATCGAGGAGTGCATGATCGCGGCGAACGTGCAGGCGGCGACATTCCTGCTCGAGGCCGGCATCCCCGCCCCGTACCGCGACCACGACCGCCCGCCGGAGGCCAAGTACGCCGACCTGCTGGAGTTCCTCAAGGAATTCAAGCTGCGCATGCCGCCGTGGGCGAAGGTGCACCCGCGCGACTTCCGCAAGCTGCTCGAGACCATCCGCGAGCGCCCCGACGCCGCCCTGCTGGAATCGGTGCTGCTGCGCAGCCAGTCGCTGGCGGTCTATGCGCCGGAGAACATCGGCCACTTCGGGCTGGCACTGGAGGCCTACGCGCACTTCACCTCGCCGATCCGGCGCTACCCGGACCTGCTGGTGCATCGCGCCATCAAGCACGCGTTGAACGGGGGCAAGGCCGCGACCTACACCTATTCCGCGCACGAGATGTCGGCACTGTCCCTGCAGTGTTCCGAGCGGTCGCGCCGCGCGGACGAAGCACAGCGCGAGGTCGACGACCGCTACCGCGCCGCGTGGATGGAACAGCACGTCGGCAGCGCGTTCGACGGCACCATCAGTGGCGTCACCAGCTTCGGCCTGTTCGTCGAGCTCGACGAGTCCAAGGTCAACGGACTGGTCCACGTCACCCAGCTGCCCAACGACTATTACAGCTTCGATCCGATCCGCAAGACGCTCACCGGCGAACGCGCGGGCCGCGAGTTCCGCCTCGGCGACCGCGCGCGCATCGTGGTGCTGAAGGCCAGCCTCGAGGAGCGCAAGATCGACTTCCGCCTCGACGAGGACGCGGGCGCGGGTGGTGGTGGCGTGCGGCCGCCGCCGCCGCGCGGCCAGCCGAAGAAGCGAACGAAGAAGAAGTACTGACGCGATGGCCAAGGATACCCACTGGATCGCCGGCATCAATGCCGTCGCGGCGAGCGTCGAGCACGACGCCGAGCACGTGCGCGAGGTGCTGATCGAGGCCGGCGCGAAGAACCCGCGCCTGGCCGAGATCGAGGAGAACGCGCGCCGCCGCGGCATCGACGTACGCCGGGTCGCGCTGCAGGCGCTCGATGGCGTCGCCGGTGGCCTGCGCCACCAGGGCGCGCTGGCGCGCTATGCGGCCGCGAAGACCTGGAGCGAGGACGAGCTGCCGGAGATGGTCGAGGCCGCGGAAGGCAAGGCGCTGCTTCTGGTGCTCGACGGCGTGCAGGACCCGCACAACCTCGGCGCCTGCCTGCGCAGCGCCGCCGCCGCCGGCGTCACCGCGGTGGTGATCCCCAAGGACAAGGCGGTGCAGGTCAACGCGACCGTGCGCAAGACCTCCGCCGGCGCCGCCGACAGCGTGCCGGTGGTGCGCGTGACCAACCTCGCGCGTTGCCTGCGCGACCTGCAGAAGCAGGGCGTGTGGATCTACGGGCTCGCCGGCGAGGCGGAGGCGTCGCTGTTCGCGCTGGACCTGACCGGCAACGTCGCGCTGGTGCTGGGTGGCGAGGCCGACGGCCTGCGGCGGCTCACCCGCGAGCACTGCGACCAGCTGGTGACCATCCCGATGCCGGGCCAGGGCGCTGCGGGCCTGGAGAGCCTCAACGTGTCGGTGGCCGCGGGCGTGACCCTGTTCGAGGCCGTGCGCCAGCGCCTCGCCTGACCCGGAGCGACCCATGCCCTGGTTCATCCTCGTGCTCGCCGGCCTGTTCGAGATCGGCTGGGCGATCGGCCTCAAGTACACCGAGGGCTTCACCCGCTTCTGGCCCAGCGTCGGTACCGTGGCGGCCATGGCGGTCAGCCTCGGCCTGCTCGGCATCGCGATGAAATGGCTGCCGGTGGGCACCGCCTACGCGGTCTGGGTCGGCGTCGGCGCGGTGGGCACGGCGATCCTCGGGATCGTGCTGTTCGCCGAGCCGGCCAACGCCGGCCGCATCGCGAGCCTCGCGCTCATCCTCGCGGGCATCGTCGGCCTGAAGCTCGCTTCGCCCTGAGTCGCGGGCTCGTCAGCCGAAGGGCGCCGCCGGAAGCGTCGGCGGCGGCAATGCGCCCGCCGGAGGCTCGTCCCCCGATGGATCGTCGGCAGCCGCCGGCATCCGTGGCCACGCGTTCGCGATCCGGCAGAACAGCTGCGCCGTGCGCTCGGTGTCGTACACCGCCGAATGCGCCTCGGCCGAATTCCAGGTGAGGCCGGCCGCCTGCACCGCGCGCGCCAGCACCGTCTGTCCGTAGGCGATGCCGGCCATCGTGACGGTGTCGAACACGCTGAAGGGGTGGAACGGGTTGCGCTTGTGGCCGCTGCGCGCGACCGCGGCATTGACGAAGTGCAGGTCGAAGTGCGCATTGTGGCCGACCAGGATCGCGCGCTGGCAGCCGTGCTTGCGCACCGCCGCGCGCACCGCCGCGAACACGTGGTCCAGCGCCGCGCGCTCCTCCTTCGCGAAGCGGAACGGGTGGTCGATGTCGATGCCGGTAATCTCGAGCGACTTCGGATCGATCTGCGTGCCCGGTGCCGGCACCACGTGCGCGTGCGCGCCTTCGCCGGTGATGTAGCGCCCCTGCGCGTCGAGATCGATCGGGAGCACCGCGATCTCGAGCAGCGCGTGGCGGTTCCAGTCGAAACCACCGGTTTCCACGTCCACCACCACCGGCAGGTAGCCGCGGAAGCGCGCGGCCATGGGCGGAAACGGGGCGGGCGAGGGGGCGTCGTTCACGGCTGCAGTGTAGCGGAGCGGCACGCAGCGACTTTGCTCACCCGCGGGGCGGCGCCGTTGCGCGGCTGCCGGTGACGATGCCGCTGCGGCGCCAGCGCAGGAGCATGGCGCGCCCCTGGTCCACCAGCGCATCGTCGTCGCCGGCCCCGGCTTCGCGCGCGAGGGCGCGGAGATGGTCTCGGCCGCTGTCGGTGGGCACCGCATCCAGCCGTTGCAGCAGGCGGTAGGCCAGGGGCGACACCAGGTGGAAGCGCACCGTGCCGCCGGCGTCCCGGTGGAGCAGGACCAGGGTCGGCTGCGCCGGCGGTTCCGTCGGGTCGTGCCCGGGGCCGACGGCGTGCACCGGCCAACGGTAGGCGAGCGGCCAGGCCAGCGGCGACAGCACCGGGGCGCGATCGAGCAGGCGTCCGGCGTCCTCGGCCGCAGGCAGCACGTGATCGGGTGCCGCGTCGCTCAGCTGCAATGCGAGTTCCGCCCATTCGTAGTGCGCCAGTTCCGCCAGCCAGGGCCGCGGCGGCGCATCGAGCGCCTGCACGTAGGCGACGAACTCGCGCGACACCTCGGCGAACAGCGGCGTCCGGCTGGCGTGGTCGCGCAGGAAGCCCGCCACCAGCGACTGCCACGCCGCGTCGTCGAGCGTGCGCCGGATCACCGGAAACCCGGAGGCAAGCAGGCGATCGAGGTTGCGCCGGAACAGGTCGCGATACACCGCGAGCCGGCGTGGCTCGATGCCGGGAGGCGGGGCCGTGCCGGCAGGGTCGCGGATATGCCCTGCCAGCGCATCGAGCTGTGCGCGCAGCGTCGGGTCCAAGGGAGGGAGGGTCGACTCAGGCGGCATGGCGCTCGCGTGCCGCAGTGCCGGCGAGGCGGGCGCGGATGCCGGCGACTTCGCCCAGCAGTTCATCGAACGGCGGGAAGTCGAAATCGCGCTCGAGCACCGTCGGCCGTGGCCCGAATGCGGCGTACGCATCTTCCAGCAGCGACCACACCGGGTCGGCGACCGGGCTGCCGTGGGTGTCGATCTTGAGGTCGGCGGCCTCGTCGTGGTGGCCGGCGACATGGATGCAGGCGATGCGGTCCCCCGGCAGCGCGTACAGGAAGCCGCGCGCGTCGTAGCCGGAGTTGGTGGCGTTGACCACGATGTTGTTCACGTCCAGCAGCAGGTCGCAATCGGCCTCCGCGAGCACCGCGTTGATGAAGTCGATCTCCGGCATCGCCTGGAAGGGGGCGGCGTAGTAGGAGATGTTCTCCACCGCGATCCGGCGCCCGAGGATGTCCTGGGCGCGGCGGATGCGCGCGGACACGTGGTGCACGGCCGCCTCGGTGAAGGGCAGCGGCAGCAGGTCGTAGAGCTGGCCGCGGCTGTCGCCGCAGGCGCTCAGGTGCTCGCTGTACAGCGCCACCCGGTGCCGCTCCAGGAAGCGGCGCACCTGGACGAGGAAGGCCTCGTCGAGCGGCGCCGCCCCGCCCAGCGACAGCGAGAGGCCATGGCAGGCGAAGGGGTGTCGCGCGGAGAGCGCGTCGACCGCCTCGCCGAGCGTCCCGCCCACGCCGATCCAGTTCTCGGGCGCGAGCTCCAGGAAGTCGAAGCTGCCCGGCGCGGCCGCGCGCAGCGGCGCGATCAGGGCGCGCCGGAGCCCCATGCCCACCGCGTCGGCGGCAAGGGTCGGCGCAGGTGCCGGCGGTTGCGTGTGCAGCGTCGCGTCAGGCCCCGCCACCGCAGGCACCTTCGCCGCACTTGCCCTCGCCGCACTTGCCTTCCGCGGCCTTGCCACCCTTGGCAGCAGCGTGGTGGGCGTCGTGCTCCGCGGCATCGACGAAGCCGTCGCCGCTGGTGTCCATGCTGGCGAACGCGTCACCGCTGTCGGGATGCATGGCGTCGAATTCGGCGCGCGACACCCTGCCATCGCCGTCGCGGTCGACCTTGTCGATGCCGCAGGCACCTTCGCCATCCTTGCCGTGATGCGCGTGCTGGCCGTCGGTGGCGTCCTGGACGGCGGCCGCTGCCGAGGCCATGTAACCGCTGGCGAGTTCGTGCATCGCGAACGCCGGCGATGCCAGCGACAGCCCGCCCATGGCGGTACAGACGGCGAGGGCGACGGGCTTGAGGGGGGACGTGGACATGGTCTGGCCTCCTGGGACGATGGGTACCGCCGATGGGACCGGGCGGCCTGCGCGGAACGCGCGCCCGCCATCATGCCGCAGCGGGCGGCGTCCGGCATCCCAGGTGCCAGGGGCGGGCCATCGCGGCCTGCGTCGCCCCGGCGCCCGCCTCAGCTGGCGCTGTTGGTGTCGTCGCGCTTCTCGCGCGGCGGCAGGTTGTCGTCGCCGTGCACCAGGAACCAGACGTTCTCGGCGATGTTGGTGGCGTGGTCGCCGATCCGCTCGATGTTCTTGGCCATGAACAGCAGGTGCGTGCACGGCGTGATCGCGCGCGCGTCCTCCATCATGTAGGTCAGCAGCTCGCGGAACAGCCCGGTGTAGCGGGCGTCGAGCTCCGCGTCCCGGGTGCGCACGCGCTCGGCCGCCTCGGCGTCGTCGCTGCCGTAGGCGGCGAGCACGTCGCGGACCTGCTGCACGGCGAGCGCGCCGATGGCCGCGATGCCGCGGCTGTGCGGCACCGGCGGCGCCTGGTTGAGCACCATCGAGCGCTTGGCGACATTGGCGGCATAGTCGCCGATGCGCTCGATGTCGGACACGATGCGCAGGGCGGCGAGGATCTCGCGCAGGTCGCGCGCCATCGGCCCGCGCAGCGCCAGGCGCATCACGTCGTGGCTGACCGTGCGCTCCAGCGCGTCGATCGCCTCGTCGTTGCCGATGATGCGCTCGGCGGCCTTGTCGTCGCGGCGCTCGACCACGTCCAGCGCGGCCTCCAGCTGCGCCACCGCCATCGCGCCCATGCGCAGGATGTCCGCCATCACGCGCTGGCGTTCCTCGTCGTGGCTGCGGACGATGTGGTCGTGGGGCTGGGTGCTCATGTACGTGCTCCGTGGCCGCGGCGGGTCAACCGAACCGGCCGGTGATGTAGTCCTCGGTCTGCTGCTTCGAGGGCCGCGAGAAGATGGTCTCGGTGGTGTCGTGCTCGACCAGGTCGCCCAGGTACATGAAGGCGGTGAAGTCGGACACGCGCGCCGCCTGCTGCATGTTGTGGGTGACGATGACGATCGTGTAGTCGAGCTTCAGCTCCTCGATCAGCTGCTCGATGCGGCTGGTGGAGATGGGGTCCAGCGCCGAGGTCGGCTCGTCCAGCAACAGCACGTCCGGCTTCAGCGCCACGGCGCGCGCGATGCACAGGCGCTGCTGCTGGCCGCCCGACAGGCCGAGCGCGCTCTGGCCCAGCTTGTCCTTGACCTCGTCCCAGAGCGCCGCCTGGCGCAGCGCGCCCTCGACCCTCCCGGCCATGTCGGCCTTCGACAGCCGCACGTGGTGGCGGATGGCGTAGGCGACGTTCTCGAAGATGGTCATCGGGAACGGCACCGGCTTCTGGAACACCATGCCGACCTTGCTGCGGAGCCGGTTCATCGGGTACTTCGGGTCCAGGATGTCCTGCCCGTCCAGCAGCACCTGGCCCGACGCGACCTGCTTCGGGTAGAGGGCGTAGATGCGGTTGAACACGCGCAGCAGCGTCGACTTGCCGCAGCCCGACGGGCCGATCAGGGCGGTGACGCGCTTCTCCGAGATGTCGAGGTCGATGCCCCTGACCGCGCGGAAGTCGCCGTAGTGGAAGTCGAGGCCGCGCGCCGACATCTTCACCGGCGCGGCGGCGGCGGGTGCGTGGTCGCGCTGATGCGCGAAGGCGAGGCGGGTGTCGTTCACGGGCATGTCCATTGGGGTCATTCGTGGCTGATCTTGTTGCGCAGCACGATCGCGCGCGCGACCACGCCGACCAGCAGCACGAACATGGTGAGGATGAAGGCGCCGGCCCAGGCCAGAGAGTGCCAGCTCTCGTACGGGCTCATGGCGTACTGGAAGATCACCACCGGCACGTTCGCCATCGGCGCCAGCAGGTTGGTGCTCCAGTACTGGTTGTTGAGCGCGGTGAACAGCAGCGGCGCGGTCTCGCCGCTGATCCGCGCCAGCGCCAGCAGGATGCCCGTGGCGATGCCGGGCATGGCCGAGCGGTAGAGCACCTGGACGGTGACCTTCCACTGCGGCACGCCGAGCGACAGCGCCGCTTCGCGCATCTGCTGCGGGACCAGGGCCAGCATCTCGTCGGTGGTGCGCACCACGACCGGCAACACGATGAAGGCGAGCGCGATCGCACCGGCCAGGGCCGAGAAGTGCCCCATGCGCGCGACCACCAGGGTGTAGACGAACAGGCCCAGAACGATCGACGGCGCCGAGAGCAGGATGTCGTTGACGAAGCGCACCGTCTCGCCGATCCAGCTGTTGCGCGAGTACTCGGACAGGTAGGTGCCGGCGAGGACGCCGATCGGCGCCCCGAAGGCGATACCGAGCAGGCTGATCAGCGCGCTGCCGACGAAGGCGTTGAGCAGGCCGCCGGCGTCGCCCGGCGGTGGCGTCATCTGCGTGAACAGTGCCGGGCTGAGCGCGTCGATGCCCTTGCTGAAGGTGGTCCACACGATCCACACCAGCCAGAACAGCCCGAACACCGCCGCCAGCACCGCGAGCGACTGCGCGAGGAGGTCCTTGAAGCGGCGCCGCGCGTGGAGGCTGGCGTCCATCAGGTGCCCTCCCGCTTGCGCAACTGGCGCAGCATCAGCCGCGCGATGGTGAGCACCACGAACGTCACCAGGAACAGCACGAAGCCGAGCGCGATCAGCGACGACAGGTACATGGGCGAATCGGCCTCGGCGAACTCGTTGGCGATGGTGGCCGCGATGGAGTTGCCGGGTTCCAGCAGCGAGGCGGTGAGCCGGTGGGCGTTGCCCAGCACGAAGGTGACCGCCATCGTCTCGCCCAGCGCGCGGCCGAGGCCCAGGAAGACGCCGCCGACCACCGCGGAGCGCGTGTAGGGCAGCACCACGTCCCAGACCACCTCGGTGCGCGTGGCGCCCAGCGCGTACGCCGATTCCTTGAGCCGCCCCGGCACGGTCAGGAACACCTCGCGCATCACCGACGAAATGAAGGGAATGACCATGATCGCGAGCACCAGGCCAGCCGTGCCCATGCCCAGGCCCAGCGGAGGGCCGTCGAACAGGGCACCGACCAGCGGCAGCGTCCCGAGGTGGGCATCGACCCAGGGATACACGTGCTCGGCCAGCACCGGCACCAGCACGAACAGGCCCCACATGCCGTAGACGATGGACGGGATGCCCGCCAGCAGTTCGATGGCGGCGCCGACCGGGCCACGCAGCCACTTCGGCGCGATCTCGGTCAGGAACATGGCGATTCCGAAGCTCACCGGCACCGCGATCAGCATGGCGATGAACGCGGTGACCAGGGTGCCGTAGATCGGGACCAGCGCGCCGAAGTCCTGCTGCACCGGGTTCCAGGCGTCGCGCCAGAGGAAGGCGATGCCGAACTTCTCGAATGCCTCCCGGCCGCCCCAGAGCATCGACAGCGCGGCCGCCGCCAGCGACACCAGGACGAAGACGCCGGCGGCCGTGACCAGCCAGCGGAACCCGCGGTCCATGCGGATGTCGCCGGCGTCGTCGGCGTCGTCGCGGGGGAGGGCGAGTGTGTTCATGGACAGGCGGCCCGGTGGCGAGCGGCCCCGCGCGATGGCGCGGGGCACGCGTGCCTCAGAGCTTCACCTCCGCCGCCCAGTACGCCTCGATCTGTTCGACCAGTTGCGGCGGCAGCGGCACGTAGTGCAGCGCGTCGGCCTGGGGCTGGCCGTTCTCGAGCGCCCACTTGAAGAAGGCCAGCGTGTCCGCGGTGCGCTGCGGGTCCTTGGGCTGCTTGTAGACGAGGATGAAGTTGGTCGCTGCGATCGGCCAGGCATCGCCGCCGGGTGCGTCGGTCATGATCAGGTGGAAGTCCTGCGAATTCGCCCAGTCGGCACTCGCGGCCGCGGCCTGGAAGCTCTCGGCATTCGGCTGGACGAAGTTGCCGGCGCGGTTCTGCACCGCGGCGTGGGTCATTCCGTTCTGCAGCGCGTAGGAGAGCTCGACGTAGCCGATGGCGCCGTTGATCTGCTGCGTGTAGGCGGCCACGCCCTCGTTGCCCTTGCCGCCGATGCCGACGGGCCAGCTCACCGAGGTGCCTTCGCCGACGTTCTGCTTCCACTCCGGGCTGACCTTGGACAGGTAGTTGACCCAGTTGAAGGTGGTGCCGGAGCCGTCCGAGCGGTGGACGACGTTGATCTCGAGGTCGGGCAGCGCGAGGCCAGGGTTGACGCTGGCGATCGCCGGGTCGTTCCAGCGCTTCACCTTGCCCAGGTAGATGTCCGCGAGCAGTGGCCCGGTGAACCGGATCGCGCCCGCGGCCACGCCTTCGAGGTTGACCACGGGCACCACGCCACCGACCGCCGAGGGGAACTGCGCGAGCCCGGCGTCGGCGAGCTCCTCCGGCGACAGCGGCTTGTCGGACGAGCCGAAGTCAACCGTTCCGGCCTTGATCTGGGCGATGCCGCCGCCGGATCCGATGGACTGGTAATTGATGCGCGCACCCGTGGCCTTGTTGTAGTCGTCGGACCACTTCGCGAGCAGCGGGTAGATGAAGGTGGCGCCGGCACCGGTGATCTGGGCGGCGTTGCGCTCGCCGTCCGCGGGTGCGGCGGCGCCAGGAAGCGCCGGACCCTGGGCGGCCGGGGCCTGTTCGCCGGAGCCGCAGGCGGCGAGTGCGAGGGTGGCGGCAAGGGTGGCCAGCAGCAGGCCGGACTTGGGCGACGACATCGGTAGCTCCATGCGTGCCGGCAGGGCTGCCGGCGATGGCGCCATGAAATGATGTTTTTGTTACACCCGGATGACAGGACGACGGCAGGATCCGCCACCAGGCTGCAAGCCGCTGATCGGCTTGAAAAAAAAGGCGGGCGCGAGGCCCGCCGAACGGTGACGTGGAGAGGGAGCCGGACGCCCGCGGCATGCGTGGCGGGCGGTGAGCGTCATTCCAGCTGGCGTGCGTGACGCAGTGATGACAGCCCGGGCGCGCGGGCGCGCAGCGACCCTCAGTACGAACGGCACTGCCGGAATCGGACCTGCGCATCGCTTCCCGGTGGCGGCGTGAGCTGGATCCGCGAAGAGGCCAATGCGGGGTAGCGCTCGACCAGGGGGCAGATCACCGCGATCGCGTCGCTGTCCGTATCCAGCAGGATCACTTCCAGGGTGGAGTTCGTAGACCAGACCGCGCGATCCACCATGGCGAGCGTGGAAACCGCGTTCGCCACGTCGCGGCGCTGCACTTCCAGCGTGGCGGCGTCCGGAAGCGGATCGATCGGCGCGGCCGCCACGGGCGCGGGTTCGGGCACGGGCGCCACGGGGTCGACCGACGTCACCGGGGTGGCCGCGGGCGCATCGTCGCGCGGCGCGGGCAGCGCCATGAACACGATCACGCCTGCAAGCAATGCCGCGAGCCACGACAGCAGCACGCGCTGGCGTGCGCGCTGGCTGGCGGCGGCACGGATCGCCTCGGAATGCGCCGCGGGCAGCAGCTCGCGCATCTCGGGCCACAGCGTCGCGCCGTCCAGGAGCTCGATGTGCTGGAGCTTCGCCGGTGCCCGCGCCTCGTCCGCGATCCGGCCCTGGGTCACCAGCAGGCCGCCGGCGGCGTTGTGCAGGCGGATGTCGCTGGCGAGCTCGGTGACGGTGGCATTGCCGAGCACGAAGGCGCTGCCGTGCTTGCACAGCAGGAGCCAGTGGCGGCCGTCCCGCGCCAGGGTGTACTCGCCGTCGCCCGCCGGGTCGCTGCGGTCGATCACCCGGGTATAGCCGCGCCGCGCCAGGGTCTCCAGCACCACCCCGATGAACTCGCGCCAGGACATGGCCGACAGGGCGACGATGCCCGCCGCGGTTTCATCCCGGCGCCGCAGGACCGTGCGGATCCAGGCAGTGGCGGCGCCGCCGATCGCGAGCACGACGACGAGCGAAACGACCCAGGGTGTGACTGAACTCAAGACGCAGGCTCCGGCAAGGGGGCGTGCAGGATAGTCGCAATCCCCGCGTCGTCGGCGCGTCGTGCGCGCGTCAGCGGAACTTCTCGTCCAGCACGCGGCGGATCTCGGCCTCGATCGACCCCTGCATCGCCGACAGCAGGAACCCCAGCTTCGCGGTCACGCGCACCAGGCCCGGTGCGAGCGCGATCTGGCCGTCGACGCCAGAGCGGCTGAAGTGCAGGGCGTCGCCCTCCCAGGCACAGGCCAGCCCGAAGCGGTCGGCAAGCTTCGCCGCCATCTCCTCGACGGCTTCGCGTGCCTGTGGCTGCGGCAGCGTGTGGAAATGCTCGATGTCGATATGGGCCATGTCGGTGCCGGCTGGGTCGGAGGGTGCATTCTGCGGCCGCGGCCGCGGCGAGCCAAGCACGGGCGCATGCTAGATTGCACGCCGCATGGACACCCTGAAGCTGCGCTTCGCGAACCGGGACATCGCCGAGCTGCCGCTCGCCGTGGGTGTCCACGGCGTTGGCCGCGTCCCCGGCGGCGACGGGCTCGGCCCCATGGACGACGGCGCCGCGGTGCGCATCTGCGTCGATCGCGGCGGCACCTGGCTCAAGGTGTCCGACGGCGTCGAAGGCGTGCACGTCAACGGGCGCCAGGTCAGGCGGATGGCGATGCTGCGGGTGGGCGACGCGATCTACGTCGACGGCCACGAGATGCGGCTGGTGGCCGCGCGGCCGCCGGACGTGCCTGCCCCCGGCGAGCGCGATGCCGCCGGCGACGAGGAGGGGGACCCGCGGGTGGTGCTGCGCGGCGTCGGGGGTCGCTATCACGGCCGCAGTTTCACCCTCGAGCGCCCGCGCCTGGTCGGCAGCAGCAGCGACGCCGACATCCGGATCGACGAGCCCGCGTTCGCCGACCGCCACGCACGGGTGGAAATGCTGGGCATGCGCGTGCTCCTGCGCGACCTCGGCTCCGCCGAGGGCAGCGTGGTCAACGGCGAACCGGTGCGCGACGCGCTGATGAGGCCGGGCGACCAGGTGGTGTTTGATGCCCATCACCGCTTCGTGGTCGAGGCACCCGGGCGCGCGCCCGCCGCGCGCGACCGGGGCGGCGTCGACTTGGAGGAAGAGGTCGAGACCGGTGCGGACGACGGGCCGCGGCCCGCCGGACTCGGTCGCTGGCCCTGGCTGCTCCTTGCGGCGCTGGTGCTGGCGGCACTCCTGGCCGCGCTATTGCTGTTCGGCGCGGGCTGACCCGGTCCGCGGACGCACTGGAAGGTAGCGTTTCCACGCGCGCGAGCCGAGCAGGACCGCAAGGATGGCGGCGTACAGCAGCGGCTCGCGCACGTCCGACTTCACCAGCCACCAGAAGTGCAGCACCGCCAGCACGCCGACGGCGTAGACGAGCTTGTGCAGGCGCCCCCAGTTGCGACCGAGCCGACGCATCCAGCCGCGGGTGGACGTCACCGCCAGTGGCACCAGCAGGAGCCACGCCGCGAAGCCGACGGTGATGTAGGGCCGCTCCACGATTTCCCCGGCGACCAGCGACCAGTAGCCGCGCAGGTCGAGGCCCAGCCACGCCGCGAAATGCAGGCTGGCGTAGGCGAAGGCGTAGAGCCCGATCATCCGCCGGAAGCGGAGCAGCTGCGGTTGCCCGGTCCACTGCCGCAACGGCGTGATGGCGAGCGCGAGCATCAGCATGCGCAGCGCCCAGAGCCCCAGGTAATGCTCGACCTCCGCAACCGGGTCCGGGCCGAGGGCGTCGATGTCGGTTTCGCTGAAGACCTGCCAGAAGCGCCAGCCCAGGACGGCGAGCGGCGCCAGCGCCGCGGCGTGCACCGCCGCCTTCGCCGCGACCACCCATCCTGGCGTGCGCGGCATTCAGTACCACTTCTGCAGGTCGAGGCCCGCATACATCGATGCCACCTGGTCGCCGTAGCCGTTGAACATCCGGGTCTGGATCCGGTCGGCGAACAGCTTGCTGCCGGTGCCGGCGATGCGGCGCTCGGTCTTCTGGCTCCAGCGCGGGTGGTCGACCGTCGGATTGACGTTGGCGAAGAACCCGTATTCGGAGGGCTGCAGGTCGTGCCACGCCGTCTCCGGCATCTTCTCGGTGAACCGGATGGCGACGATCGACTTGATGCTCTTGAAGCCGTACTTCCACGGCACCACCAGGCGCAGCGGCGCGCCGTTCTGCTGCGGCAGCGGCTTTCCGTAGAGGCCGGTCGCGAGCAGGGCCAGCGGGTGCATGGCTTCGTCGATGCGCAGGCCCTCGCGGTAGGGCCAGTCGATCGACCGGTAGCGGATGCCGGGCATCTGCGCGCGGTCGGCGAGGGTGGTGAAGGCGACGAACTTCGCCTTCGAGGTCGGCTCGAAGCGCTTCAGCACGCTGCCCAGCGGCACGCCCAGCCACGGGATGACCATCGACCAGCCTTCCACGCAGCGCAGGCGGTACACGCGCTCCTCGGGCGCGAGCCCCCTCACCAGGTCGTCCAGCGCCAGCGTTCCCGGCTTCGCGCACTCTCCGTCGACCGCGACCGACCAGGGCGAGGTCTTCAGCGTCTTCGCCGCCCGCGAGGGATCGGCCTTGCCGGTGCCGAACTCGTAGAAGTTGTTGTAGGTGGTGACGTCCTCGTAGCGCGTCAGCGGCTCGTCGGTACGGAAGCCGGAACGCGCCTGCGCCGCTGTCACCGGGGCAGAGGGCGGCGGTGGTGGCTGGGCGTCCGCGCACGACGCCAGGGCGCCCACCGCGGGGCCGGCCGCCAGCGCGCCCAGCAGGCGCCGCCGGTCGCGGTAGACGGCCTCGTCGGTGATCTCGCGCGCAGGGATCCGCAGGGCATCGCGGAGGCGGCTGGCGGTGTCGGACATGGTGGTCTCCCGTTGGGGCGCGCCCGCGTGCTGCGCTGCGGCATACTGGCGTCGCGCCTGGCGACACACTACCCAACCACGCATCAAGGACGGAATCACCATGGCACGCGCGTTCAACTTCAGTGCAGGGCCGGCGGCATTGCCGGAGGCGGTGCTGCGGCAGGCGCGCGAGGACATGCTGGAGTGGGGCGACGCCGGAGCGTCCATCGTCGAGATGAGCCACCGCGGCCCGGAGTTCATGGCGGTGGCCGCGGAGGCCGAGGCCGACCTCCGCCGCCTGCTGTCGCTGGACGACCGCCACGCGGTGCTGTTCCTGGCCGGTGGCGCCACCACGCAGCAGGCGCTGATCGCGCTGAACTTCGCCGCGCCGGGCCAGCGCGCCGACTACGTCGTCACCGGGCACTGGGGCCGCACCGCGCTGCGCCAGGTGGGCGCGTACCTCGACGTCAACGTCGCCGCCAGCAGCGAGGGCGGCGGCTTCCGGAGCATTCCGCCGCGCGACACGTGGCGGCTCTCGCCCGACGCCGCCTACGTCCACGTCACCGCCAACGAGACCATCCACGGCGTCGAGTTCCGTCCGGCATGGGGCGAGGTCCCGCCGGACACGGGCGACGTGCCGCTGATCGCCGACTTCAGCTCCAGCATCGCCTCCGAAGCGGTCGACTTCAGCCGCTACGGCGTGGTCTATGCGGGGGCGCAGAAGAACCTGGGACCGGTCGGCGTGGGCGTGGTGATCGTGCGCCGCGACCTGCTCGAGCGCGCCGGGCAGCCGCGGGCGGACATCTTCGACTACCGGCTGCACCTGGCGAACGACTCGATGCTCAACACCCCGCCGAGCTGGAACTGGTACCTGGCCGGGCTGATGTTCAAGTGGATGCTGGCCGAGGGCGGCGTGGAGGCCTTTGCGCGCCTGAGCGCGGAGAAGTCCTCGCTGCTGTACGCCGCCATCGACGGCTCCGGCGGCTTCTACCGCAACGACGTCGACCCGTCGGTGCGCTCGCGCATGAACGTGCCGTTCTTCCTGGCCGACGCCGCGCTGGACGCGGCGTTCCTCGCCGGCACGCGCGAGGCCGGGATGATCGGCCTCAAGGGCCACCGCGTGCTCGGCGGCATGCGCGCGTCGCTCTACAACGCGATGCCGGTCGCGGGCGTGCACAGGCTGGTCGAGTACATGCGGGATTTCCAGCGCCGCCATGGATGAGCGCGCACCGCCGGCGCGCGCCGGCACCGGCAGCAGGCGCAAGGCCGCGGAGGCAGCCGGGCCTTCGCTGCGGGCGACGGCGGACCTTGCCGCGGTGCGCGCGCAGATCGACGGCATCGACCGCGAGATCCAGGCGCTGATCGCCGAGCGCGCGCTGTGGGCGCGCCAGGTCGGCAAGGCCAAGGGCAAGCTGGCCGCCGCGGTCGATTACTACCGGCCCGAGCGCGAGGCACAGGTCCTGCGCCGGGTGGTCGACCGTAACGACGGTCCTCTGTCGGACGAAGTGCTGGTGCGGCTGTTCCGCGAGATCATGTCGGCCTGCCTCGCCCAGCAGGAGCCGCTGAAGGTCGGCTACCTGGGCCCCGAAGGCACGTTTTCGCAGCAGGCGGTGCACCGCCATTTCGGGCATTCGGCGCGCGGCCTGCCGCTGGCGAGCGTGGAGGAAGTGTTCGACGAGGTCGCCGCGGGCAACGCCGACTTCGGCGTGGTGCCGGTGGAGAACTCCGGCCAGGGCACCATCCAGTCGACGCTCGACCTGTTCCTGACGTCCCCGCTCATGATCTGCGGCGAGGTCGAGCTGCGCGTGCACCAGTACCTGCTCTCGCGCAGCGGCCGCATCGACGATGTCGAGCGCGTGTATTCCCACGGGCTGTCGCTGGCGCAGTGCCGTAACTGGCTGCGCCAGAACCTGCCCGTGGTCGAAAAACAGGCAGTGCCGAGCAATGCCGAGGCCGCGCGCCGCGCCGGCAAGGCCGACGACGCCGCGGCCATCGCCGAGGAGAACGCGGCGCATGTCTACGGACTCAAGGTGGTGGCCGGGCCGATCGAGGACCGCAGCGACAACACCACGCGTTTCCTCGTGATCGGGCGGGCATCGTTCCCGCCGTCCGGCAACGACCGCACGTCGCTCATGGTGTCCATCCGCGACCAGCCCGGCGCGCTGTACCGGATCCTCGAGCCGCTGGCGCGGCGCGGCATCAGCATGAACCGCATCGAGTCGCGCCCCGCGCACGGCGCGCTGTGGCAGTACGCGTTCTTCATCGACGTCGCCGGCCACGCCGGCGAGTCGCCGCTGGAGGATGCTCTGGCGGAGGTGGACGCCTTCGGCGGCGAGGTGCGCGTCCTGGGCTCCTACCCGGTGGCGGTGCCTTGAGTGCCGCGCCCGGGGGCGAGGCGCATGCGCCCACGCCCGTCGCCGCCGTGGCTGCCCTGCGCGCCTACGACCCGGGCCACGACCTGGTGGCGCTGCGGCGCACGGCATCGGCGCCGCTGCTCGAGCTGGGCTCCAACGAGAACCCGGACGGACCGAGCCCGCGCGTGCGCGATGCCATCCTCGGTGTCCTCGACACGCTCCACCTCTATCCCGACCCCCGTGGTGGCGACCTGCGCCACGCACTCGCGGCGCGCCACGGCATCGCGATGCCGCAGGTGGTGCTGGGCAACGGCTCCCACGAACTGCTGATGCAGCTTGCGCAGGCCTATGCCGGCCCTGGCGACGAAGTGGTGATGTCGCAGTACGGATTCGCCGTGTTCGCGATCGCGGCGCAGGCGTCGGGGGCACGCCTTCGCGTGGCGCCGGCATGGGCAGCCGACACCGCGATGCCGAGGGGCCACGACCTGGATGCTCTGCTCGACGCGGTCGGCCCGGCGACGCGCCTGCTCTACCTGGCAAACCCCAACAACCCCACCGGGACCTGGTATCCGGCAGATGCCTTCCAGGGCTTCCTCGATGCGGTGCCTGCGGATGTCGTGGTGGTGGTCGACGAGGCCTATGCCGAGCTCGCCGATGCGCCCGACTGGCGCAGCGCCGTTCCGCTGGTGGCGCACCACGACAACCTGGTGGTGACGCGCACCTTCAGCAAGGCCTACGGGCTGGCCGGCCTGCGGGTGGGCTATGCGCTTGCCGGCGCGGCCGTGGCGCCGGTCCTGGAGCGCCTGCGCGAGAGCTTCAACGTCGGCAGCGTCGGGCTCGCCGCGGCCGTGGCCGCGCTCGCGGACGACACGCACCTCGAGGCCTGCCGCACGCACAACGCGCGCCGCCGCGAGGCCCTGGCGACGGCATTGCGCGCGCGGGGCTGGCCGGTGACGCCGTCGCAGGCCAACTTCCTGCTGGTGGAATTCGGTGACGCCGCCGCGGCGATCGAGGACGGCCTGCTGGCGCGGGGCATCGTGCTGCGGCCGATGACGGGATACGGATTGCCTCGCTGCCTGCGCATCGGCGTCGGCGACGAGGCAGGGACTGCGCGCCTGCTGCAGGCGCTCGACGAGGTGGTGCGATGAGCGGGACGGGACTGGACTGGGTGGCTTCGACGGGGCGCGCGCTGTCGGGCGAGCACGACATCCCCGGCGACAAGTCGGTCTCGCACCGGGCGATCATGTTCGCGGCCCTCGCCGACGGCATCTCCCACGTCGACGGCTTCCTCGAGGGCGAGGACACGCGCGCCACCGAGGCGATCTTCCGCGCGATGGGCGTGCGCATCGAGGCGCCGGCGCCGACGCGGCGCATCATCCACGGCGTCGGCATCGACGGCCTCGACGCGCCGGCGGCACCGCTGGACTGTGGGAACGCCGGCACCGCCATGCGCCTGCTCGCCGGGCTGCTGTCGGGGCAGCGTTTCGACAGCGTGCTCGTCGGCGATGCGTCGCTGTCGCAGCGCCCGATGCGGCGGGTGATGACGCCGCTCCGGCGCATGGGCGCGGTGATCGAATCCGACGACGACCAGACGCCGCCGCTGCGCGTGCGCGGGGGCAGGGCGTTGCAGGCGATCGACTTCGCGTCGGAGATCGCAAGCGCGCAGGTGAAGTCGGCGATCCTCCTCGCGGGCCTGTACGCCGAGGGGGAAACCGTCGTGCGCGAGCCACGGCCCACGCGCGACTACACCGAGCGGATGCTGGCGGAGTTCGGCTGGCCCGTGCGCCATGTCGCGGGGGAGGTGCGCCTGCCCGGCGGGCACCGGCTGCGCGCCACCGACGTGCCGGTCCCCGGCGATTTTTCGTCGGCGGCATTCCTGATCGTGGCCGCGACCCTGGTGCCGGGCTCGGACCTGCTGCTGAAGTCCGTGGGCGTGAACCTGCGGCGCACCGGCCTGCTGCACGTGCTGCGCGCCATGGGCGCCGACATCGAGGAGGTCGACCGTCGTCGCGAGGGCGGGGAGGCGGTCGCGGACCTGCGGGTGCGCCACGCACCCTTGTCCGGGATCGAGGTTCCGGAGCGCCACGTGCCGGACATGATCGACGAGTTCCCGATCCTCGCGGTCGCGGCGGCCTGCGCCGCCGGCACCACGGTGGTGCGCGGCGCGGAAGAGCTGCGGGTCAAGGAGTCCGACCGCATCCGCGCCATGGCGCTCGGCCTGCACGCGCTCGGCATCCGCGTCGAGGAGACTGCGGATGGTGCGGTGATCCACGGTGGCCGCCTCGGCGGTGGCCAGGTGGACAGCTTCGGCGACCACCGCGTGGCGATGGCGTTCGCGGTCGCGGCACAGATGGCACAGGCGCCGGTGCGCATCCGCGATGTCGGCAATGTCGCCACCTCGTTCCCCGGCTTCGACGCCCGGGCCCGCGAGGCGGGAATGGGCCTGCGGCGCGCCTGACGGGATTGGTGCTCAGCGCGCCGGGGCAGGCGAATCGGCGGGAGCCGGACCGTCTCCCGCGGAACCTGTCGCGGGCGCCGGGGCAGGTGCACGCATTGCGGCGCGATCGCGTTCGCGCTGCGCGGCCGCATCCCGTTCCGACCCGATGGCCACCGGCGGCACCCCTTCGGCGGGCATCGGCGGCGGCGACGTGGCCCCGCGCTGGTTGTAGAAGTACCAGCCGAAGGCGAGCAGGGCGATCAGCACCAGGATCCAGACCAGCGGGCTGGCCCCCTTGCGTCGCGTGCGCTCCTCGGGGGAGCGGGGGGTCGGGTCGGACATGGGCGTTGCCTGTCTGTGGGCGGACCGAGGATTGCACCGGTTGTGTTCAACCCGCGTGGACGCGGGCACCTCTTCAGCGCTGGCTGTCGAACACGATCGGCACGTTGACCGCCCCCTCCACTGCCACGCCGTCGCGCAGCGCCGGCCGGAACCGCCAGCGACGCGCGGCTGCCGTCGCGGCACGGTCGAGATCGCGCGAGCCGCTGCTCTGGATCAGCTCGATGTCCGCGGGCCGGCCCTGCGTGTCGACCGTGACCCGCAGCAGGACCTCGCCTGAGACGCCGCGGCGCAGTGCGCTCGGCGGGTAGCGGGGCGCTGGCGTTTCCACCGCCACGGGCGGAGTGACGGGCGCGACCTGCGCCGGGGGCGGCCCGGGACGCTGCGGCCCGGGTGGCGGCTCCACACGCGGCTGCATCGGTGGCACCGACGGCGCGCCCCGGCTGAAGTCGGGACCGTCGCCAGGCGCGCGCGCACCGGGCCGGGTCGTGTCGGGGGTCGGTGCCGGCAAGGGCTTGAATACCTGGCCCGGCGCCGGCGCTGCCTCGGACGTGCCGCGGTAGAAGCCGCGGTCGTCGCGCTGGTCCAGCCACAGCACGAGGAACAGCAGGAGTCCGGCGGCGAAGGCCGCTGCGATGAGCCACGTGCGCCTGGACGCTGTGATCCGGGCTGCGGGCGACGGCGTCGCGGGCATGGGCGGGCCTCGTGGGGCGGGCCGACATTCTGGCACGGCGTGCGGGCAGCCCGTGCCGCGACACGCGATAATCATCGCGAATCCAACTGCGTGGACCACGATGCTCGACCCGAACCTGCTGCGCCAGTCGCCCCACGAACTCGCCCGCCGCCTGCGCGACACGCGTGGCGTGGACCTCGATGCCGACGCGCTCGAACAGCTCGAGGCACGGCGCAAGACGCTCCAGGTGCGCACCCAGGAGCTGCAGAACCTGCGCAATACGCGCAGCAAGGCGATCGGCCAGGCGAAGGCGAGCGGTGGCGACGTGGCGGCGCTGATGGCGGAGGTCGCCGGCTTCGGCGACGAACTCAAGGCGTCCGAGGCGGCGCTCGAGGAGATCCGCGTCCAGCTCGACGCGATCGCGCTCGGCCTGCCGAACCTGCCCGATCCCTCGGTGCCGCCGGGCGCCGACGAGAGCGGCAATGTCGAGCAGCACGTGCACGGAACGCCGCGCACGTTCGACTTCCAGGTGCGCGACCACGTCGAACTCGGCGCGCGCCACGGCTGGCTCGACGGCGACACCGCCGCGCGCCTGTCGGGGGCCCGCTTCACGGTGCTGCGCGGCCAGCTCGCGCGCCTGCACCGCGCGCTCGCGCAGTTCATGCTCGACCTGCACACCGGGGAACACGGCTACGAGGAGACCAACGTCCCGCTCATCGTCAACGCCGACAGCATGCGGGCGACGGGGCAGCTGCCGAAGTTCGAGGACGACCTGTTCGCCACCGTGGTCGGCGACGCGACCCGATACCTGGTGCCGACCGCCGAGGTGCCGCTGACCAACATCGTCCGCGACACCATCGTCGAGGCCGAACGGCTGCCGCTGCGCATGACCGCGCATTCCCTGTGCTTCCGCGCCGAGGCGGGAAGCCATGGCCGCGACACCCGCGGCATGATCCGCCAGCACCAGTTCGAGAAGGTGGAGCTGGTCGCGATCGCCTCCGCCGACGCCAGCGACGCCGAGCACGAGCGCATGACCCGCTGCGCCGAGGTGGTGCTCGAGCGGCTGGAGCTGCCGTACCGGCGCATGCTGCTGTGCAGTGGCGACATGGGCTTCGCCGCGCGCAGGACCTACGACCTCGAGGTGTGGCTGCCGTCCCAGGACACGTGGCGCGAGATCTCCTCGTGCTCGAACTGCGGCGATTTCCAGGCCCGGCGGATGCAGGCGCGCTGGCGCAACCCGGCCACCGGCAAGCCGGAGCTCGTGCACACGCTCAACGGCTCCGGCGTCGCCGTGGGCCGCGCGCTGATCGCGGTGATGGAGAACTATCAGCAGGCGGACGGATCGATCGCGGTTCCCACCGTGCTGCGCCCGTACATGGGGGGCGCCGACCGGGTCGCCTGAGACCCGTCTGTTGCAGAATTGGGACGCAGGTGATGAAATAGCATCCATCGTTCCACTCCAGGCGACCGCGATGCAGGATCTCAACGACCTCTACTACTTCGCCATGGTCGTCGACCACGGCGGGTTCGCGGCCGCCGAACGTGCGCTGGGCATCCCGAAGTCGCGCCTCAGCCGGCGCATCAGCCAGCTCGAGCAGGAACTCGGGGTGCGCCTTCTGCAGCGCTCCACGCGGCGCTTCGCGGTCACCGACGTCGGCCAGAGCGTGCACCGGCATGCGCAGTCGATGCTTGCGGAGGCGACGGCGGCGAAGGAGGTCGTCGATCGCCTGAGCGCGGAGCCCCGCGGCCTGGTGCGCGCCAGCGTTCCCGTGGGCCTGGCGCAGCAGCAGATGCCGCAGTTGCTGCCGGAGTTCCTCGCACGCTACCCGCAGGTGCGCGTGCAGTTGCACGTGAGCAACCGCCGCGTCGACGTGATCAACGAGGGCTTCGACGTCGCCATCCGCGTACGCAACAAGCTCGACGACGACGGCAGTCTGGTGATGCGCAGCTTCGGCCAGATCCAGGAACTGCTGGTGGCGAGCCCGGCCTACCTCGACCGTGCCGGCAGGCCGACCGATCCGGCCGAACTGCACGAGCACACCACCATGACCATGGGCGAGGACGAGGTGCGCCAGCGCTGGGACCTGCAGGGCGCCGATGGCGAAGTGCGCCGCGTCGACCTCAAGCCGCGCGTGGCGGGTTTCGATTTCCCGATGCTGATGGCGCTCGCACGCCAGGGCCTGGGCATCACCATGCTGCCCGAGACCCTGTGTGCCGAGGCCGTGCGCAATGGCGAGCTGGAAGTGGTGCTGCCGCAATGGCGCCTGCCGCAGGGCATCGCGCACGTGGTGTTCGCGTCGCGTCGCGGGTTGCTGCCGGCGGTGCGCGTGTTCATCGATTTCCTCGCCGAGAAGCTGCCGCCGCTGATCGAATCCTCGCGCCTGGACTGCCAGAACTGTCCGAGCGCGGGCGACGCGGTGGCCATCGCGCGCGCCGCCGCCAGGGCGTCGTCCCCGCAGGCCGCGCATGCCACAATGCCCTGACCGCTCGCGCGGCCGGTGCCGGAGAGGTGGCCGAGTGGTTTAAGGCAGCGGTCTTGAAAACCGCCGAAGGATCAAACCTTCCGTGGGTTCGAATCCCACCCTCTCCGCCAATGCGCGCCGGGATCGACCGCATGCGTCGGCGCGCGGAACTCGAAGCCGTCGCGCATGCCACCGGTCGCCCATGGGCCGCGCCCGTCGGCCCGGCGCTTGCCCCTCCGCAGGTGCGGCGCTAGCGTCGCCTCGGGGGGACGCCGGTACATCGAGAAGGGGACAAGGATGACCATTCGAGTGTACGTGGTCGACGACCACGCGCTGGTACGCGCCGGGATGCGCATGATCCTGTCGGCCGAGGTCGACATGGAGGTGGTGGGAGAAGCCGATAGCGGGGAGGAGGCCCTGCCGCAGATCCGCCGGCTGAAGCCCGACATCGTGCTGTGCGACCTGCACCTGCCCGGCGTCAGCGGGCTGGAGGTGACCGAGCGCATCGTCAAGGGCGACTATGGACCGAAGGTGATCGTGGTATCGGTGCTGGAAGACGGGCCGATGCCGAAGCGGCTGATCGCCGCCGGCGCGGCCGGCTACGTGGGCAAGGGTGGGGATGCGCGCGAACTGCTGCGTGCGGTACGCGATGTCGCCATCGGCAAGCGCTTCCTCGCCAGCGGCGTGGCGCAGAACCTGGCGCTGTCCGGGCTGGGCGGCGACGCGTCGCCGTTCGACGTGCTCTCGCCACGCGAGATCGAGATCGCGATGCTGCTGATCCAGGGCCTGCGACAGGAGGAGATCGCCCGGCGGCTGTGCCTGAGCGCGAAGACGGTGAACACCCACAAGACGCGGCTGTTCGAGAAGCTGCAGATCCACGACTCCATCGCACTGGCCCGGCTCGCGGGCCAGTACGGGATGGCCGACCCCGCGCACATGCTCTAGCAGCAGATGCGCGGGAACGGATGGCTCAGGCGCGGGTGTCGCTACGCGCCTGCCCGTCCGCGTCCGGCGCCACGTCGGCCACCGCGTCCGCCGCTTCGTCCGCCGGCGCGGGCGCGTCGGTGTCCGGTGCGGCCGGCTGCGACGCCGCGTCGGGCTCGAACAGGCTGCGGGTCTGCCCGTTCGCGACCGGACCCGGCGCGGCGGCCGGAGCCTGCGTGACGTCCGCGGTGTGCTCCGCCTCCGGCTTCGACGAAGCGCCGGAGGTCGGCGCGGTGTCCGCCACCGCGGCGGTCGACGCCTGTGGTGCCTGCACCGGTTCCGGCGCATTGCCCACGGCCTCGTCGAAGGCCGACTGTTCCGGCGTCCGGGCATGTTCCACCGCCGCGTCCAGCTGGGCCTGCACCTGCTGCGGTGCCTGCACGACGACGCCGGCGGCGGCGTCCTCCGGTTGCTCCGGAACGAGGTCGTCGTTGCGGCGCAGGATCTGCGGCGACGCGTGGGCTTCAGGCGCTGCGGGGGCCGGCGGAGCAGCGACCGGGACAGCGTCGACTGCGTCGGCGGTCGCGGTCGCGACCGGAGCGGCCGGCGATGTCCGTGGCGCGTCCTGGATCGCAGGTGCCGGGCTGTCGACCGGTTCCGCCACCGGCACCGATGCCGGTGCGCCCGTGTCGGTCACGATGGCGGGACCTGCATCGGCCACTTCGGGAGCGGGCCGGTCGCGCTGGCGACGCGGCGCGCGTTGCGGGGCAGGCGCCGGCGCCGGCATGTCGGCATCGTCGAAGTCGAACTCGGGCTGCGAGCGGTCCGCGGCGACGGTGTCGTCGCCTGCAGTGGCCTCGTCGAGACCATTGGCCTCACTGCCCGGCGCACCCTCGCCGTTGCCACGGCGACGGCGGCGACCACCGCGGCGCCCGCGGCGACGGCGCGCGCCGCCATCGGCGCCCTCATCCGACGCCTCGGCGCCGTCGGCCGGAGCACCGGCCTGCGGGGCGGCGGATGCCGGCTGCCGCGCAGCCGCGTCCATCGCCTCGGCGGCCGCCTGTTCCGCCACTGCGTCAGCCTGGGCGAGGGCGACGCCCGTCACCGCGGCCGCGTCCTCGGAAGGTTTGCGAGGCTGCCGCTCCTGCCGTTCCTGCCGGTCGGGCTTCGCCGCGGCCTGCTCCTGCGGGCGCGCGGTGGCTGCCGCACGCTCCTCGTCGGCATCGCGCTGCGGACGCGGCTTCGGCGCCTGCTTCTGGGTCTGCGCTGGACGCTCCTTGCGCGGCTGCGCCGCCTGCTGGGCGGTGCGGCGGCCATCGCGGCCACCGCCATTGCCCTGGCCCGGCTTGCCGCCACGGCCGTCCCGACGCTGCTGGCCGCGGTCGCCGCGGTCGCCACGTTCGCTGCGCTCACCGCGCTCGCCGCGGCCGCGTTCTTCCTGCTGCGGCTTGCGGGCAGCCGGCTGCTCGGCGGCGCCGCCGCCACCCAGGACCGACTTCAACCAGCCCATGATGCCGCCGCCGGCGGGTGCCGGCGCGGGAGCGGGGCGGGCCGCCGCAATCGGCGCCGGCGGCGGGGCAGGGGGCACCTCGGGCTTCGGCTCGCGCGTGGGCGCCGGCTGGGCGGGTCGCACGTTGGTGACCGCGGCCGCCGGCGGCACATTGAGGTTGGCTTTGGTGAGCGAGATGGTCGCGACCTTGCGCGGCGTGCCGCGGCGGTAGCTCGGCTTGCTCGTTTCCTCGTCCAGCTCGTTCTCGCGGATGCGCGTCACTTCGTAGTGCGGCGTCTGCAGCTGCTCGTCGGCGACGATCACGATCGGCGCCTCGTGGCGGCTCTCGATCTCGGCCAGAGCGCGGCGCTTCTCGTTGAGGAGGTAATTGGCGATCTCGACCGGAGCCTGCACGAGGACCTGCCCGGTGTTGTCCTTCATCGCGTGTTCTTCGGCCACGCGGATGATCGACAGCGACAACGACTCGACGCTGCGCATGCGGCCGTGGCCGTCGCAGCGCGGGCACACCAGCTGGCTGGACTCGCCCAGCGACGGGCGCAGGCGCTGGCGCGACATCTCCAGCAGGCCGAAGCGCGAGATGCGGCCGAGCTGGACGCGCGCGCGGTCGTACTTGAGCGCGTTCTGCAGCCGGTTCTCGACGTCGCGCTGGTGCTTGGACGACGACATGTCGATGAAGTCGATGACCACCAGGCCGCCGAGGTCGCGCAGGCGCATCTGGCGGGCGACTTCCTCGGCCGCCTCGAGGTTGGTGTTGAACGCCGTCTCCTCGATGTCGCTGCCCTTGGTGGCGCGTGCGGAGTTGACGTCGATCGCGGTCAGGGCCTCGGTCTGGTCGATCACCAGCGCGCCGCCCGAGGGCAGGCGGATCGTGCGCTCGTAGGCGTTCTCGATCTGCGACTCGATCTGGAAGCGGTTGAACAGCGGCACGTCGTCGGTGTAGTGCTTGAGCTTGCGCAGGTTGTGCGGCATCACCTGCTCGACGAATTCCTTCGCCTCCTCGTACATCTCCGGCGTGTCGACCAGGATCTCGCCGATGTCGGCGCGCATGTAGTCGCGCAGCGCACGGATGATCAGCCGCGATTCCTGGTAGATCAGGAACGGCGCCGGCCTGGTCAGCGCGGCCTCGGCGATCGCGCGCCAGACGCTCAGCAGGTAGTCGAGGTCCCACTGCAGCTCTTCGGCGTCGCGGCCGACGCCGGCGGTGCGGATGATCACGCCCATGTCGTCCGGGATCTCGAGCGCGTCCATCGCCTTCTTGAGTTCGGCGCGGTCCTCGCCCTCGATGCGGCGCGAGACGCCGCCGGCGGTGGGCGAGTTCGGCATCAGCACCATGTAGCGGCCGGCCAGCGAGATGAACGTGGTCAGGGCGGCGCCCTTGTTGCCGCGCTCGTCCTTGTCGACCTGGACCACCACTTCCTGGCCTTCGCGCAGGAGTTCCTTGATGCCGGCCTTGTTGTGGTCGACGCCCGCGGCGAAGTAGTCGCGGGAAATCTCCTTCAGCGGCAGGAAGCCGTGGCGCTCGCCGCCGTATTCGACGAAGGCGGCTTCAAGCGACGGCTCGAGCCGGGTGATCCGGCCCTTGTAGATGTTGGACTTCTTCTGCTCTTTCGACGGTTGTTCGAGGTCGATGTCGTAGAGGGTCTGGCCGTCGACGGTGGCGACGCGCAGTTCTTCTGCCTGCGTCGCATTGATCAGCATGCGTTTCATTGGTGCGTTCCTCGCGCGCTCTCGCACGCGGAACGCCGGGGCGTTTCGCCTGGATGTGGCCTGTCGCCAGCGCGAGCGCCACGGCGACACCGGTTGCTTCCAGCGCTTCACACCACGGCAGACCGCGGGAGCGCTTGTACGTTGGATCAGGACTTAAGGCCGGCGGCTGGCTCGCGCCACTGCCGTTCAGGCAGGGCGTCCGCGCCGCGCGGGACATGTTCAGCGCCGGCGCCTGGGCGCCGGGCGATGTCCGGGACTGCCGTCCAGTCGCTAACATGGCTACCCCAAGGGCAGTGGCCGCGCTCTGGCAGGGCTCGCGGAAGGTCGGCTTTTGGCCGGGGAACTTCCTGCGAAATCAGCACCTTATCTCGCTCGGTGAGTGTAACAGAAAAGCTTCACATGACAGACACTCCCGACAATCCCTCCGCCCCGGGCGGCGTCCGCATGGTCCGCGTCGATGCCGACCGCACCGGCCAGCGCCTCGACAACTTCCTTCTTGGCCTGTTGAAAGGCGCGCCCAAGTCATTGATCTACAAGATCGTGCGCAGTGGCCAGGTGCGCGTGAACGGTGGCCGGGCGAAGGCCGAGACGCGGCTGGAAGGGGGTGACCAGGTGCGGGTGCCTCCGGTTCGCCTGGCGGAGCCCGGCGAACGCGGCGTCCCGGCGCCGGGCCTGCTGCGGGCGATGGAGGCAAGCATCGTGTTCGAGGACGCGCGCCTGCTGGTGATCAGCAAGCCGTCGGGCGTGGCCAGCCACGGAGGCAGCGGCATCAGCTTCGGTGCGATCGAGACCCTGCGCGCGCTGCGCCCGACCCAGTCGCTGGAACTGGTGCACCGGCTCGACCGCGATACCTCGGGGCTGCTGATGGTCGCCAAGAAGCGCGCCGCCCTGAGCGAACTGCAGGCGCTGATGCGGGAGGAGGGCGGCGCCGGCGGCGGGATCCGCAAGCGCTACCTCGCGCTGCTGGCGGGCCGCATGCCCGACGGCACCATGAGCGTGGATGCCGCGCTGCACGTCGGCCTGCGCCAGGGCGGCGAGCGCCATGTGCAGGTGAATGCCCAGGGGAAGCCGTCGCTCAGCCATTTCCGGGTGCTCGAACGGCTCGGCGGCCAGTCCTACTGCGAGGTCAGGATCGACACCGGCCGCACCCACCAGATCCGCGTCCACGCGCGCCACATCGGCCACCCGGTCGCGGGGGACGACAAGTACGGCGAGCCGGACGTCAACCGCCGCCTGCGCGAGCAGTGCGGCCTGAACCGCCTGTTCCTGCACGCGGCCTCGCTCGAGTTCGCCCTCGATGGCGGCGCCACGCCCTACACCCTGAGCGCGCCGCTGGCCCCGGAACTCGGCGACGTGCTCGACCGCCTGCGCTGAGCCCGCCGCTCAGTCGGCGAGGGCGTCCGCGCGCGCGGCGCAGATGAAGTCGTTCTCGGACAGGCCGCCGACGTCGTGGGTGGAGTAGCGGACCACGCAGCGGTCGTAATGCACGCCGAGGTCCGGATGGTGGTCCTCGCGATGGGCCATGTGCGCCAGGGCGTTCACGAACGACATCGTGCGGTGGTAGTCGGGGAAGCGGAACGTGCGGGTGAGCGCGCGCCCCTGCTCGGACAGTTCCCAGCCCGGCACCTGCGGCAGCAGTTCGCGGATGCGGGCTTCGCTGAGGGCGTGTTCGGCGCCGCTGCGCGGGATGCAGTGCGCCTGGGAGAGCGGGATCAGGTCGTTCATGGCGTCCTCGTGCGGGCGCCGCGGCAAGCGCGCCGCGGCATGAACGGCGCGCGCCACGCCGGTGGCGGCGGCGGTGCCGGTGATCGAAGGCCGGTAGAATACGCCGTTGATGCGGACGGGGCCGTCCCCGGTCCGCCCGACGCGCGGAGACCGCAGGCACCATGATCAATATTTCCGAGTCCGCCCAGTCGCACTTCCGCCGCCTCATCGAGCGCGAGGCGGTGCCCGGGATGGGCGTGCGCCTGGCGGCGCTGCACGGCGGCACCTCCAACGCCGACGTGCGCCTCGAGTTCGCCGAGCCGCAGGACCTGCAGGGCGACGAGTGGGCGATCGACTGCGACGGCTTCACGCTGTGGCTCGACGCCGCGAGCGTGCCCTACCTGGACGGCGCCGAGATCGACTACGCGAGCCAGGCCACCGGTGGGCAGCTCCAGATCCGCGCACCGAAGGTGAAGGGGCAGGCGCCCGCGGATTCGGCCTCGCTGGTCGAGCGGGTGCGCTGGGTGGTCGAGCACGAGATCAACCCGCAGCTGGCGCAGCACCGGGGCCATGTCGAGGTCCAGGAGGTCACGGCCGCCGGCGTGGTGGTGCTGCGCTTCGGCGGTGGGTGCCACGGCTGCGGGATGGCCGACGTGACCCTGAAGCAGGGCATCGAGAAGACGCTGCTGGAGAAGGTGCCGGGGGTGACCGCCGTACGCGACGCCACCGACCACGACACCGGGGACGCGCCCTACATGCCGCGCGACGCGGCCTGACGCCGCAGCCGGCTCCCGGGGGATGGTGTCCGCCGCCGACCTGATCGACGCCATCCGGCGCCGCACCCGGCGCTCGCTGCGCCCGGAGCGACCGGCGGGCGAGTATCCCGAGGGCTGGCGGGGGTGGTTCGAGGCCATGGGCGCGGCACGCGGCGGCGTCACCGGTGCCACCGCCGCGGCCATCGTCGCCGTCATGGAGGCGCGAGAGCCGCGCACGCCGCCTGCGGCAGTGGCCGCGCTCGGCCAGTGGCGCGCATTCACCGCCCTGTGGCGGCAGGAGTGGCATCCGGCGAGCGCGGACGAGCGCGGCCAGCGCCTGGTCGCGCTGCTGGCGAGCCTGGTGCTGCACGTGTTCTTCGCGCTGGCCCTCGTCTGGCTGGTCAGCACCAGGTTCGCGGCACCGGCGCCTGCGGAGGAGGCGCGGGGGGACGAGGTCATCCAGGTCGAATACGTGGGTGCGGGCACGCCGGAAGATGCCGGCGCCGGACCTCCGCAGCCCGAGGATGCGCCAGGTCCCGCCGCAGCGGCGCCGCCGCGTCCGGCGACGGTCCCGACGCCGGCGCCGCCCGCACCGGTGGTACCGATGGCACCGTCGCGCGAGGTCCCGGAGCCCGTCGTGGCACGGATTGAGCCGCCACGTCCGCAGCCCCCGGCGCCGCCGGTGGTGCAGGCCCTGCAGGTCACCGAGGTCGCGGTGCCGGATACCACGTTCGTCGTGCCGCCACCGCGACCCGTGGAACTGGAGCTGCCGTCCGTCCGCACTCCCGACATCGCCGCGCCGAGCCGGGAGATCACGGTGGTCGAGGTGCCGCGCGTCGACCCGGGTCAGCGCCTTCGGCCGCAGGCAGTTCCGGCGCCGGACCTGCAACAGCCGGCGACGGAACTTGCGATCCGCGAGATCCCGTCCCCCGCGCCCAGGATCGAGACACCCGCGCTTGCATCGGACGGGGTCGAGGTGCCGGACCTGTCGGCGCCGGTGGCCAGCGCGCCGACGCGCGAGATCCCGATGCCGGCGCCAGCCACGCCGGCGGCGTCGGCCGCCACGCCGTCGACGCAGGCGGGAACGGAAGCCACGCCCCGGACGACGGGTACGGAACCCGGCAACCGGCCGGAACCGTTCCGGGCCGGTGGTTCGCGGCCCGGGGCCACGACGGCCGGCGCCGGCACGCGCCCCGGCTCGCCGCCTGGTGCCGTGCCCAGCCCGACCCGGGGTGACGACTGGGGCGAGGGCCTCGCGAATCGGCCAGGCGGCCAGGTCGGGGACGGTCCCGGCCTGTTCAACGCCGACGGAAGCCCGCGCCTGCCCGGCTCAGGGCGCGTCGGCGGCGGACTGCCGCCCGGCACCGTCACCGAGGACTACGAGAAGATCGACCGCATGGGCACCTGGCTCAAGCGCCCCCCGAGCGACTACGAGCCCACCGCGTTCGACCGCTTCTGGGTGCCGCACGAGAACCTGCTGGAAGAGTGGGTCCGGCGAAGCATCAAGGAGGTGCTGATCCCCATTCCCGGTACCGGAAAGTCCATCAAGTGCGCGGTCGCGCTGCTCGCGCTGGGAGGCGCGTGCGGTCTCACCGACGCCAACATGCTGGACATCGAGGCCGAGGCCCGGCCACCCCCGGACATCCCGTTCAAGCCGGAGTTGCAGGAGGACCGGGAGAGCCTGCGGCGCGCGGACCCGCCCTAGCGGAACCGTTGCCGCCTCCTGCAAATGAAAAGGCCCGCAGATGCGGGCCTTGTTCATGCATCGAGGACCGCGGCGCTCAGTCGTGCGCGCCCTGCAGGTCGCGGAGCTGGCTCGGGCGCGAGGCGAAATACGCTGCCAGGTCGGCGATCTGCTGGTCGTTGAGGTCACGCGCCTGGCTCGACATCAGCACCTGCTCGCGTTCGCCGTCTCGGTACATCTGCAGCGCGTAGGCGAGGTAGTCGCGGTGTTGTCCGCCGAGCTTGGGATAGCTGGCATCGATCGGCGCATTGCCCTCGGGCCCGTGGCAGTCGACGCAGGACTGGCCCGTGGCCTTGCCCTTCTCCTGGGCCAGCTGCTCGCCGGCATCGACGCGGCCCGGCGGGAGGCCCGCGGACGACGACGTGTGGCCGGGATCGGCGCCGGACGCCGGGTCGCCCGGGGTGGTCCCGGAGCCACAGGCGCCGAGAAGCAGGACGGCGGAAAGGGCGAAGGCGGTGCGGAGGGTGGAAGCGGTCATGCGGCGGCTCACTGCGTCAGGCCCGAAAGGAAGGTGGCGATGTCCGCGATGTCCTGGTCGCTGAAGCTCTGCGCCTGCGCGCGCATCGTCGGATGCTTGCGCGTTCCGTCGCGATAGCCGTTGAGTGCATTGACCAGGTAGGTCGTCGACTGGCCGCCGATCATCGGCACGTGGTAGTTCGGGTACGCATTCTTGTAGCCGGCGATGCCATGGCACCCCTGGCAGGTGTAGGTGAGCATGCGGCCGCGGTCGGCATTGCCCTCGATGGCAGCCGGCGACGCCTGGGCGGCGGCAGCGGGGGCGGTGGGCTGGCTGGTCGCCTCCTGCCCATGCGCCACCGTGGCGAACAGGGCGAAGGCAAGGCCGGCGGCGATCGGCAACGGTCGCGTCATGGGGTTCTTCCGCAAATCCAGATGATGGGTGGTGGCGCCGTCGCGAGTCGCGCGGCGCCGCTGCGTGCAATCGGAGCAGTATAGCGAGAGCGGCATCGACGTTCACGCGGCAGACGGCCGCGCCGGGCCGGGCGGCCGCATCACGATGCACGCAACCGGTGCATGCGCTGCGTGCAGCAGCGACAATGCCGGGCGTGCGCGGCGAGTGCCCAGTGGCGGCACTGCAACGCGCCGCGGCCACGCCGCATCCAGGAACTCGAAGGCCCGACGGGAGTCACCATGACCTCTGGCGGATGCAGCCGCGCGCTCTGGTGATCTACCTTGCTACAACACCGTTGGGGTCCCTTGAACATGCAACCGAATCCGGCGCTCCGCGCCTCCCGTCCCGCGCTTGCCGTCCTGCTGCTTGCCGGCGTCCTCGCCCTGTCCGCCTGCAAGGGCGGCAACGTCGACGCCGAAGCAAAGTCGCCCGACGGGAAGGGACCGGAGGCGGTTCCCGTCGAGGTCGTCGCCGCAAGCCGGCGCGCCATCGCGGCCAGCTACACCGGCACCGCCGCACTCGAACCGCTCGCGGAATCGCAGGTGGTGGCGAAGACGTCCGGCGTCGCGCTGGCGGTGCTCGCCGAAGAGGGGCAGTTCGTGCGCGCGGGCCAGACCCTGGTCCGGCTGGATCCCGACCGCGCGCGGCTGCAGCTCGCGCAGGCGAACGCGCAGCTGCGCAAGTTGGAGGCGAACTTCGCGCGTTCGCAGCAGCTGGCCAGGCAGCAACTGGTGAGCGCGGCCGACCACGACCAGCTCCGATACGACCTGGAGAACGCGCGCGCGGTCGCGCACATGGCCAGCCTCGAGCTCTCCTACGCCGACGTCAAGGCACCGATATCGGGCGTGGTTGCCTCGCGTTCGATCAAGACCGGCAACTTCGTCCAGATCAACACCCCGATCATCCGCATCGTCGACACCTCGCGGCTGGAGGCGGTGCTCAACGTGCCGGAGCGCGAACTGGCCACGCTGCGTCCCGGACAGGAAGTGAAGCTGCAGGCCGATGCGCTGCCGGGCAGGACCTTCAGCGGCGTGGTCGCGCGCGTCGCCCCCGTGGTCGATTCCGGGAGCGGCACCTTCCGCGTCATCTGCGCCTTCGACGGCGGCGACGGCGGCGACGGCGAGGGTGGCGGCCTGCAGCCCGGCATGTTCGGCCGCATCAGCATCTCCCACGACCAGCGCGCCGACGCGCTGGTGGTGCCGCGCTCGGCGCTGCTCGAGGACGAGGGCGAGCCGGCCCTGTTCGTCGTGCGCGACGGCAAGGCCTCACGCGTGCCGGTGAAGCTCGGCTATGCCGAGGGACAGTGGGTTGAAGTGCGCGACGGCATCGCGCCCGGCGCCCGCGTGGTGACGGCCGGCAAGGCGGCGCTGCGCGAGGGCACCGAGGTGCAGGTCATCGGCGACGCACCCAAGGCCGTCGCCAAGGCACCGGCTGCCGCGAAAGCCGCCAAGCAGTAACGACGAGGACGCCCCGTGAGCGACGCTCCGCAGCACCCGCCCGCCGCCGCACCCGGCGAACACCCGTCGATCCCGTTCGACCTGGTGGAGTTCTCCACCCGCCGCCGGGTGACGGTGGCGATGTTCACCATCTCGTTCCTGCTGTTCGGCTGGCTGGCGCTCGGGAACCTCAAGGTCAACCTGCTGCCCGACCTGAGCTACCCCACGCTCACCGTCCGCACCGAGTACACGGGTGCGGCGCCGACCGAGATCGAGACCCTCGTGACCGAGCCGGTGGAAGAGGCCGTCGGCGTCGCCAAGGGCCTGCGCAAGCTGAAGTCGGTGTCGCGCACCGGCCAGAGCGACGTGGTGCTGGAGTTCGCGTGGGGCACCGACATGGACCAGGCCAGCCTCGACGTGCGCGACAAGATGGAGTCGCTGCAGTTGCCGCTGGAAGCCGCGCCGCCGGTGCTGCTGCGGTTCAACCCCTCGACCGAGCCGATCCTGCGCCTGGCGCTGGCGTCGAAGGGCGAGGGCGACGCGGTCCGCCAGCTGACCATGCTGCGCCGCTATGCCGACGACGACCTGAAGAAGAAGCTGGAGCCGGTGGCGGGCGTCGCGGCGGTGAAGGTCGGCGGTGGGCTCGAGGACGAGGTGCAGGTCGACATCGACCAGCAGCGCCTGGCGCAGCTCAACATCCCGATCGGGACGGTGATCGATCGCCTCGGCCAGGAGAACGTCAACATTTCCGGCGGCCGCCTCGAAGAGGGGTCGCAGCGCTACCTCGTGCGCACGGTCAACCAGTTCGCGAGCGTGGCCGAGATCGGCGACATGCTGGTCACCACCAGCAGCGGCGGTGGCGGTGAAGCCGAGAGCGCGGCGCAGCAGATGGCGCGCGTGGCCGCCGCAAGCGGCGATCCGAGTTCGATGGCGGCGGCGGCCTCGCTGCAGAGCGCGCAGTCCGGTGGTGCCGCGATGGCCAACGGCATGCCGGTGCGGCTCCGTGACGTGGCCGTGGTGCGCCAGGGTTTCAAGGAGCGCGAGGCCATCATCCGCCTCGGCGGACGCGAGGCGGTCGAGCTCGCGATCTACAAGGAGGGCGACGCCAACACCGTCGCCACCGCCGACGCGATCGAGGCCCGGCTGGCGCAGATCCGCGACCAGATCCCCGGCGACATCGAACTGACCGTCATCGACGACCAGTCGCAGTTCATCCGCCATGCCATCAGCGACGTCAAGAAGGACGCGGTGATCGGCGCGCTGCTGGCGATCCTGGTGATCTTCCTGTTCCTGCGCGACGGCTGGAGCACGTTCGTCATCGGCCTGTCGCTGCCGGTGTCGATCGTGACCACGTTCTTCTTCATGGACCAGATGGGGCTGAGCCTCAACGTCATGTCCCTGGGCGGCCTCGCGCTGGCCACCGGCCTGGTGGTCGACGACTCCATCGTGGTGCTGGAATCGATCGCCAAGGCGCGCGAACGCGGCCTCGGGATCGTCCAGGCCGCCATCGCCGGCACCCGCGAGGTGAGCATGGCGGTCGTCGCCTCGACCTTGACCACCATCGCCGTGTTCCTGCCGCTGGTGTTCGTCGAAGGGATCGCCGGCCAGCTGTTCCGCGACCAGGCGCTGACGGTCGCGATCGCGATCTTCATCTCGCTCGTCGTCTCGATGACGCTGATCCCGATGCTGAGCGCGCTCAAGGGACGCTCGCAGACGGCGTTCCCGGACGAGCCGCCGCACCCGCGCTGGCAACCTGCCTCGCGCCTGCAGAAGCCGCTGGCGTTCACCGGGCGTGGCCTGGGCGGCGCCGTGCGCGGCGTGTTCTTCGGCATCGCCTGGGCCGTGGTGCGGGCGGCGCGCCTGGTGGTGGCCGTGGTCGGGCCGGTGATGCGCAAGGCCAGCGACATCGCCATGTCCCCCTACGGACGCGCCGAGCGCGGCTACCTGCGGCTGCTGCCGCGGGCGCTGGCGCGCCCGGGGCTCGTGCTGGCGCTGGCGGCGGCCGCGTTCGCGGCGACGCTCGCCGTGGTGCCGATGCTGGGCGCGGACCTGATCCCGCAGCTGGCGCAGGACCGCTTCGAGATGACGGTGAAGCTGCCGCCGGGCACGCCGCTGCGCGACACGGACGCGCTGGTGCGCGACCTGCAGCAGGCCCATGCGGACGAGCCCGGCGTGCGTGCGCTCTACGGCGTCAGCGGCAGCGGCACGCGGCTGGATGCCAGCCCTACCGAAAGCGGCGAGAACATCGGCAAGCTGACGGTGGTGATGGCCGACGGCGGCAGCCCCGACGTGGAGGCGGCGACCACCGAGCGGCTCCGCGCTTCGATGCAGGCGCACCCGGCGGCGCAGGTCGACTTCAGCCGCCCGGAGCTCTTCAGTTTCTCCACGCCGCTCGAGATCGAGCTGCAGGGCGAGGACCTGGCGACGATCGAGCAGGCCGGCCGGCAGATGGCGGCGATGCTGCGCGCCAACGACCACTACGCCGACGTGTCGTCGACGGTGGAGCAGGGCTTCCCGGAGATCCAGATCCGCTTCGACCAGGAGCGCGCCGCGGCGCTGGGCCTGACCACGCGCTCGATCGCCGACGCCGTGGTGCGCAAGGTGCGCGGCGAGGTGGCGACGCGCTACAGCTTCCGCGACCGCAAGATCGACGTGCTGGTGCGTGCCCGCGAATCGGACCGCGCCTCGGTGGACGATATCCGCCGGCTGGTCGTGGACCCGGGCAACGGCCGCGGGGTGCGCCTGGAATCGGTCGCCGACGTGGTCGCCACGACGGGACCGAGCGAGATCCATCGCGCCGACCAGGTGCGGGTCGCGATCGTGTCGGCGAACCTGCGCGGCATCGACCTCGGCACCGCGGTGCGCGAGGTCGAGGCGATGGTCGCCGCGCAGCCGCTGGGGGCCGAGGTCGGCATGCACATCGGCGGCCAGGGCGAGGAACTCGCCGAATCGGTGCGCTCGCTGCTGTTCGCCTTCGGGCTGGCGGTGTTCCTGGTGTACCTGGTGATGGCGTCGCAGTTCGAGTCGCTGCTGCACCCGTTCGTGATCCTGTTCACCATCCCGCTGGCGATGGTGGGCGCGGTGCTGGCGCTGCTGCTGACGGGCAACACGATCTCGGTGGTGGTGTTCATCGGCCTCATCCTGCTGGTGGGCCTGGTGACCAAGAACGCGATCATCCTCATCGATAAGGTGAACCAGCTCCGCGAGGCCGGCGTGGCCAAGCACGAGGCGCTGGTGGAAGGCGCGCGCTCGCGCCTGCGGCCGATCATCATGACCACGCTGTGCACGCTGTTCGGCTTCCTGCCGCTCGCGCTGGCCATGGGCGAGGGCGCGGAAGTCCGCTCGCCGATGGCGATCACCGTCATCGGCGGCCTGCTGGTGTCGACGCTGCTCACCCTGGTGGTGATACCGGTGGTCTACAACGTGCTCGACCGCCGCCCGGACGGGCACTACCTGACGCGGGCCAGCCGCAGCCGCGGCCACGCCGCGCTGCCGGGCGACGATGCCGAGGGCCAGCCGGCGTGAGCGTCGCCGAACTCAGCCTGCGGCGCCCGGTCACGACGGTGATGCTGTTCGTGTCGATGTGCGTGGTCGGGCTCATCGCCTCGTTCCGGCTGCCGCTGGAGGCGCTGCCGGACGTGTCGGCGCCGTTCCTGTTCGTGCAGCTGCCCTATGCGGGTTCGACGCCGGAGGAAGTCGAGCGCACGGTGCTGCGCCCGGTGGAGGAGGCGCTGGCCACGCTGACCGGCGTCAAGCGCCTGCAGGGCGAGGCACGCGCCGATGGCGCGCAGATCTTCATCGAGTTCAGCAGCTGGGACCGCGACATCGCCATCGCCGCGGCCGAGGCACGCGAGCGCGTCGATGCGATCCGCGACGAGCTTCCCGAGGATTTCCAGCGCTACTTCGTGTTCAAGTTCTCCACCGCCGACGAGGCGGTGCTGCGCGTGCGCCTGGCCGGGGACAACGACCTCACCGGCGCCTACGACCTCATCGACCGCGAGATGAAGCGGCGCATCGAGCGCATCCCCGGCGTCGCGCGCGTCGACGTCAGCGGCGCGCCGCCCAACGAGGTCGAGATCGCGATCGATCCCGAGCGCCTCACTGCGCACGGCCTCAACCTCGACGAGCTGACGACGCGGCTGCGCGCGGTCAATTTCTCGGTCTCGGCCGGCGACATCGAGGACGGCGGCCAGCGCCTGCGCGTGCAGCCGGTGGGCGAACTGCGCGGCCTCGAGGACCTGCGCTCGCTTCCGCTGGACGAGCGAGGCCTGCGCCTGTCGGACATCGCCGAGGTGCGCCTGAAGCCCGCGCGCATGGACTACGGGCGCCGGCTCGACGGGCGCGTGGCGGTCGGCCTCGACATCTTCAAGGAACGCAACGCGAACCTGGTCGAGGTGTCGCGGCAGGTGATGGCCGAGCTCGGCCAGATCCGGGCGCAGCCGTCGCTCAGCGGGATCGACGTCAAGGTGATCCAGGACCAGGGCAAGGAGGTCACCAGCTCGCTGCTGGAACTGGGCGAAGCGGGGCTCATCGGCTTGCTGCTGTCGATCGTGGTGCTGTTCTTCTTCCTGCGCCACTGGCCGTCGACGCTGATGGTGACGCTGGCCATCCCGATCTGCTTCATCATGACGCTGGGCTTCATGTACTTCGCCGGCGTCACGCTCAACGTGCTGACGCTGATGGGCCTGCTGCTCGCGGTCGGCATGCTGGTCGACAACGCGGTGGTCGTGGTCGAGAGCATCTACCAGGAACGCGAGCGCATGCCCGGCGACCCGGCCCGGGCCTCGATCCTGGGCACGCGCAACGTCGCGATCGCGCTGTCGGCGGGCACCCTGTGCCACTGCATCGTGTTCGTGCCCAACCTGCTCGGCGAGACCAACCAGATCAGCATCTTCATGGCGCAGATCGCGATCACCATCTCGGTGTCGCTGCTGGCGTCGTGGCTGGTGGCGGTGAGCCTGATCCCGATGATCGCGTCGCGGATGAAGACGCCGCCGGCCGTCGGCGACCGCAACGGCCTGATCCCGCGGATGCAGCGCCGCTACGCCTCCATCCTGCGCTGGACGCTCGCCCACCGCGGCTGGAGCATCCTCGGCATCGTGCTGATCGTGGCGCTGAGCGTGGTGCCGGCGACGCAGACGAAGTTCGACATGTTCGGCGGCGGCGACGGCAAGGAGGTCCACCTCTTCTACCAGTGGAAGGGCAGCTACACCAAGGCGCAGATGTCCGACGAGGTGAAGCGGGTGGAGGACTACCTGGACGCGAACCGGGAACGCTTCGGCATCGAGCAGATCTACTCCTGGTACAGCGAGCAGGGCGAGGCGTCGACCATGCTGACCTTCGGCGACGACGTCGGCGACACCAAGCCGACCGTCGACATCATCAGCAAGGAGTTGCCGAAGTCGGCACGCGCCACGGTCGGCGTGCGCGGCGCGGGCGACCAGGGCGGGGCGGGGCAGAACATCCAGGTGCAGCTGGTCGGCGATTCCACCGAGACCCTGTCCGAGCTCGCGGCCGACGTGGTGCCGATCCTTTCGCGGCACCCGGAACTGCGTGACGTCCGGGTCGATGCCGGGGACACCAACAGCGAACTCACGGTGCGGGTCGACCGCGAACGCGCGGCTGCGTTCGGCTTCAGTGCCGAGGAGGTGTCGGGCTTCGTCGGGCTCGCGCTGCGCGGCGCGCAACTGCGCGAGTTCCGCCGCGGCCAGACCGAGGTGCCGGTGTGGGTGCGCTTCGCCGGCGCCGAGAGCTACGACGTCGAGGACATCGCGGCGTTCACGGTGACCGCGCCCGACGGCCGCACCGTGCCCCTGCTGGCGATGGTGGACGTGGCCGTGGTCCCTGCGGCCAGCGCCATCAGCCGCACCAACCGCCAGACCACGCTGACCATCCAGGCCAACCTCGCCGGCGAAACCACGGTGCCCGAGGCGCGCAAGGTCATGGAGGACACCATGGCCGGCATCGCGTTCCCGGCGGGATACGCGTACAGCTTCGACGGCAGTGCCTTCCAGGAGGACGACGAGGCGATGAAGCAGATGATGTTCAACCTGCTCATCGCGCTGGTGATGATCTACGTGGTGATGGCGGCGGTGTTCGAGTCGCTGCTGTTCCCGGCGGCCATCATGAGCTGCGTGGTGTTCTCGATCTTCGGCGTGTTCTGGCTGTTCTGGATCACTGGCACCTCGTTCACGGTCATGGCCTTCATCGGCATCCTGGTGCTGATGGGCGTGGTGGTGAACAACGGCATCGTGATGGTGGAGCACATCAACAACCTCCGACGCCGCGGCCTGGCGCGCACCGAGGCGCTGGTGGAAGGCAGCCGCGAGCGCCTGCGCCCGATCATGATGACCATGGGCACCGCGATCCTGGCGATGGTGCCGATCTCGCTCAGCGACACGGTGGTGCTCGGCGGCCTCATGTACTCGCCGATGGCGCGCGCGGTCGCGGGCGGCCTGGCGTTCTCGACGGTCGTCAGCCTGCTGTTCCTGCCGACGATCTACGCGCTCCTGGACGACCTGGCCGCCGGCAGCGCGCGGCTGGTGCGTCGCGCCCGCGGCCTGCCGGCGGTGGCGGTACCCGCCTGACCGTGGGAGCGGCCATGGCCGCGAGCTCGTCTCACGGGCTCGCGGGCATGCCCGCTCCCACCAGGACCGCCTCAGCCGACGAGGCGACCGAGGATGCGCAGTCCGCCGGTCCAGACGCCGATGGCCGTGCCGAGGCTCGTCAGGAAGAAGTTCAGGACCACCCTGGCCACGCGGTTGCGCCACCAGCCACGCGCGGTGCCGACGTCGTCGCGCAGGGCCATGAAGTCGGCATAGGTCGGCTTGCGCAGCGCGGCCTCGACCACGGCGCTGACGGTACCCGACGCGAGCGCGGGGTGCAGCGGAGTGAACGGGGACGCCACGAACGCGGCGAGGATGCTCAATGGATGGCCACCGGCGATCGCACAGCCGAGCGCACCGAGGCCGCCGGTCACCAGCGCCCACTGCAGCACCAGGTCGCCGCCCAGGTCGGCGCCGCCCTGCCAGAACCCCCACGCGAAGCCGCCCAGCACGAAGGTGGCCAGGACGATTTCCATCCACGGCACGCGCGACTTCGGCTTCACCGCCTCGAGCTCGGACCGCGCCCTGGCAGGCGCGTCGGTGTCGGTGGCGAGGTGGGCGGCGAGCCCCTTGAGATGCCCGGCGCCGACCACGGCCAGGATGTTGCGCGCACCGGCCGGCGGCTCGCGCAGGTGCGCGGCCATGTAGCGGTCGCGCTCGGCGATGATCGCTTCGTAGAGTTCCGGCGAGCTTCCGGCGAATTCGACGAAGCTCGCCTCCAGCACGTCACCCTGCTTCAGGCGCTCGATGTCGTCGTCGGCGACGGCGTCGCTGGAGACCAGGCTCAGAAGCAGGCTGGTCGACACCTTCGCCCGGCCCCACCAGCCCAGGCGCACCATCGCGCGGCGGAAGGTCAGGCCGATGTCGCGGTCGATGAGCTGCAGCGCGAGCCCGCGGGCACGGGCGTCCTCTGCCGCGGCGCGCAGCTCGGCGCCGGGTTCCACGCCCATCTGCTCGGCCAGCCGACGCTGGTAGCTCGCGAGCGCCAGGTTGGCCGCGAACAGCGGCACCTTGCCTTCGCGCAGCACCTTCACCAGGTCCATCCGCGACAGCGCGTCGGGATCGGTCATCGCCGCCAGGCGCTGCGGGTCCAGTTCGACGGCGATGGTGTCGTAGAGGCCGCTCGAGACCGCGGCGCGCACCGCGTCCACGCTCGCGCGCGAGACGTGGGCGGTGCCGAGCAGCGTGTAGCGCACGCCGTCGCGCTCGACCACGGCATGCGGCTGGCCGGCCAGGAAGGCCGCGCCCGGGACCTCCCCGGGCGCGGTCGGCGGTGCGTTCAATCCCGGTACCGCTTCAGCAGGTCGCCGTAGGCGTCGATGCGGCGGTCGCGCAGGAACGGCCAGATCCGGCGCACGTCCTCGCTGCGGCCGAGGTCGACGTCGCAGGCCAGGACGGTCGCCTCGCCGCCTGCCTGGGCCAGGAACTCGCCCTGCGGCCCCAGGACATGGCTGTTGCCCCAGAAGCGGATGCCGGCGGTGCCCAGCGGCGACGGCTCGAGGCCGACGCGGTTGCACGACAGCACCGGCAGGCCGTTGGCCACCGCGTGCCCGCGGTGGCTCAGGATCCAGGCCTCGCGCTGGCGCGCCTGCTCCGCCTCGTCGTCGCCCGGGTCCCAGCCGATGGCGGTGGGGTACAGCAGCAGTTCGGCGCCGGCCAGCGCCATCAGGCGCGCGGCCTCCGGATACCACTGGTCCCAGCACACGAGCACGCCCAGGCGGCCGACCGACGTGTCGATCGGCTCGAACCCCATGTCGCCCGGCGTGAAGTAGAACTTCTCGTAGAAGCCCGGGTCGTCCGGGATGTGCATCTTGCGGTACTTGCCGGCGATGCTGCCGTCGGTCTCGAAGACCACGGCGGTGTTGTGGTACAGGCCGGCCGCGCGGCGCTCGAACAGCGAACTCACCAGCACCACGCCGTGCCGCTTCGCCAGCGCCCCCAGGCGATCGGTGCTGGGGCCGGGGATCGGCTCGGCGAGGTCGAAGCTGTCGACGCATTCGTCCTGGCAGAAGTACGCCCCGTTGTGCAGCTCCTGGAGCAGCACGAGGCGGGCACCGTCGGCCGCGGCGGCGGCCACGCGCTGCTCGATGACGTCGAGGTTGGCGGCGGCGTCGCCGTGGTTCGATTCCTGGACCAGCGCGACGCGCAGGCTGCGTTGCTTGGACATCTAGACGAGACCCTCGGGCAATTGCATGGTGATGCAGTGCAGGCTGCCGTTCTGCCAGATGAGCGGACGGCAGGGTACCTGCACGATTTCGCGGCCGGGGAAGGCATTTTCAAGGACCTCGCGCGCGCGCGCGTCGGCCGGATCGTCGTAGGACGGGGCGAGCACGGCGCCGTCCACGATCAGGAAGTTGGCATAGCTGGCGGCCAGCCGGCGGCCGCCGACGTCGCGGATGGGCTGCGGCCACGGGAGCGGGAACAGGCGGTACGGCGCGCCCTCGCGGGTGCGCAGCGCGGCCAGCTCGGCTGCCATCGCGGCGAGCTCGTCGTGGTGCGGGTCGGCCGGATCGTCGCAGGCCTGGAAGACGATGGCATCGGGCGCGGCGAAGCGGGCGAGGGTGTCGACGTGGGCATCGGTGTCGTCGCCCTCGAGGTAGCCGTGCTCCAGCCCGAGCACGCGGTCCTGCGCGAGCCAGCCCGCCAGGCGGGTGGCGAGCGCATCGCGTGGCACGTCGGGGTGCCGCTCGCCCAGGCAGCGCCACGTGGTCAACAGGGTGCCCGCGCCGTCGGTCTCGATCGCGCCGCCCTCGAGCGCAAAATCCACCTGCTGGCGTTCCGCATCCCGGAACAGGCCCGCGGCGTGCAGCCGCTGCACGAGGCGGTCATCCTCGCTGGCGCCGAACTTGCCGCCCCAGCCGGTGAAGCGGAAATCGAGCAGGCGGAAGCCGCGGCCCTCGCGCAGCGTCACCGGCCCGGTGTCGCGCAGCCAGGTGTCGTCATAGGGAACGGTAACGAAGCGGACGCGCTCCATGTCGATCCGCGCGGACGACAGCCGCGCCCGGGCGTAGGCCTCGATGTCGTCGTCGCCCACGCAGACGATCGCGCGGCCGAAGCGGGTGATGGCCGCGACCAGCGCGATGTAGGTCTCTTCCACCTCGGCCAGGCGCTCGGCCCAGTCGGTGCCGGCGTGGGGCCACGCCAGCAGGATCGCGGACTGGGGCTCCCACTCGGCGGGGAAACGCAGCGCCTGTTCCGTCATTCAGCGGATCGCCGGCTTCGGGCCGATCTCGCCGGCGGTGGCGCGGTTGGCGACGGCATCGATCACCTTGCTGCGTTCGAAGTACACCGTGAAGGCCGGATAGACCCAGCGGTGGATGGCCGGCCACTGGCGCTTCTGCCCGCCGCGCGGCTCGAGCTTTTCCGTCGGGGCGCCGAAGCGCGCCTCCACGTCCGCCATGCCCATGCCGCGGGCCGGGAGCTGCGCCCCGGGCTCCTGCTGCACGCGCTCGACGAGCAGGGTATCGGCGGAGGCGGGGCCCGCGAAGGCGAGGGCGGCGGCCAGGGACAGCAGGATGGGAAGACGGGGCATGGCGGTGGCTCCTGTCGGGGAAATGGGGTCGGACGGCCAGCGTTGTAGCAGATCGGCACCGGCGGCCGCGGCCAGAACGACGAAGGCCGCATCGCTGCGGCCTTCGTGCATATCCGGGCGTGCAGCCGCGATCAGCGCTGGCGCGCCTTGAAACGCGGGTTCGACTTGCAGATCACGAAGACCTTGCCGCGGCGGCGCACGACCTTGCAGTCGCGGTGGCGGGTCTTCGCCGACTTCAGGGAGGACAGGACCTTCATGGTGGAACCTCTGGGACGGAATGGGCGGACGAGCCGGCTATTGTACCGGGCAAAAGCGTGGCCGTTCAAGCGCTTGCAGCCCGTCGGCTAGAATGCCGGATTGCCCCCGGAGCCCGCCATGCCCAACGACGTCCCTGTCCTGACCATCGATGGCCCCTCGGGCTCCGGCAAGGGCACCATCAGCCGGCTGGTGGCGCAGCGCCTGGGCTGGCATTACCTCGATTCCGGCGCCCTGTACCGGGCGGTCGCGGTGGCCGCCGGGTGGGCGGACCTGGACCTGGACGACGGCGGCGCCCTGGTGCGCTGCACATTCGACACCGACATCGGCTTCCGCGAGGACGCCGGCGGCGAGCTCCGGGTGCTCGTCAACGGCAACGACGCCACCGACGAACTGCGCACGGAAACCGCCGGCGCCGCGGCGTCCGCGATCGCCGCGATCCCGGCGGTCCGCGCCGCGCTGAAGGAGCGCCAGCGGGCCTTCCGCCGGGCGCCAGGCCTGGTCGCCGACGGCCGCGACATGGGCACCGTGATCTTCCAGGACGCCCCGTACAAGGTGTTCCTCACCGCCAGCGCCGAGGAGCGGGCCGAAAGGCGCTATAAGCAGTTGAAGGACAAGGGGGTTTCCGTTACATTGGACGGTCTGTTGCGCGAGATCCTCGCCCGCGACGCCCGCGATGCCAACCGCGCGGTGGCGCCGCTGCGGCCGGCCGAAGACGCCGTCCGCATCGACACCACCGGCCTCGGCATCGACGCCGTCGTCCAACGCGTCCTGGCGCTGCTGCCCGGGCACGGGGCCTGACCGGCGCAACGGAACCGCCCCCGACGGCATCGCCGCCGGGTTTTCGTCCACCACCACATCCACGGCCCCACGCAATCCCGCGCAGGCCGACAACGGGTGGATCGACGCACGCGCATCCCGCGTCGCCGGTCTGTATTCCAACCGAGAATTTTTCCACATGACCGAATCATTCGCAGAACTGTTCGAAGCCAGCCAGAACAACCTGGCCAAGCTCAAGCCCGGCTCGATCGTCACCGGCGTGGTCGTCGACGTCCGCACCGACGTCGTCGTGATCAACGCCGGCCTCAAGTCCGAGGGCATCGTGCCCATCGAACAGTTCCGTAACGACGCCGGCGAGATCGACATCGCGATCGGCGACACCGTCAAGGTGGCGCTGGATTCGCTCGAGAACGGTTTCGGCGAGACCGTGCTGTCGCGCGAGAAGGCCAAGCGCGCCATGGTGTGGGACGAGCTCGAGGAAGCCCTCGAGAAGAACGAGACCATCACCGGCCGCATCAGCGGCAAGGTCAAGGGTGGCTTCACCGTCGACATCAAGGACGTCCGCGCGTTCCTGCCGGGTTCGCTCGTCGACGTGCGCCCGGTCCGCGACCCGGTGTACCTGGAAGGCAAGGAGCTCGAGTTCAAGCTCATCAAGCTCGACCGCAAGCGCAACAACGTCGTGGTCTCGCGGCGCGCGGTGGTCGAGAGCGAGCACTCCGAGGAGCGCGAGCAGCTGCTCGAGCGCCTGGTCGAGGGCGCGGTGCTGAAGGGCGTGGTCAAGAACCTCACCGATTACGGCGCGTTCGTGGACCTGGGCGGCATCGACGGCCTGCTGCACATCACCGACATGGCCTGGAAGCGCGTGCGCCATCCGTCCGAAGTCGTGGAAGTGGGCCAGGAGCTCGACGTCCGCGTGCTGAAGTACGACAAGGAGCGCAACCGCGTCTCCCTTGGCCTGAAGCAGCTGGGCGAGGATCCGTGGGACAACATCGCCCGCCGCTACCCGTCCAACACCCGCGTGTTCGGCAAGGTCTCCAACGTCACCGACTACGGCGCGTTCGTCGAGATCGAGCCGGGCGTCGAGGGCCTGGTGCACGTGTCCGAGATGGACTGGACCAACAAGAACGTCAACCCGTCCAAGGTGGTGCAGGTCGGCGACGAGCTCGAGGTCATGGTGCTGGACGTCGACGAGGAGCGTCGCCGCATCTCGCTGGGCATCAAGCAGGTCACGTCCAACCCGTGGGAGACCTTCGCGGCCATCCACAAGAAGGGCGACAAGGTCGACGGCCAGATCAAGTCGATCACCGACTTCGGCATCTTCATCGGCCTGGACGGCGGCATCGACGGCCTGATCCACCTCTCCGACATGAGCTGGAACTCCACCGGCGAGGACGTGGCGCGCAACCTGAAGAAGGGCGACACGCTGGAAGCCGTGGTGCTGGCCGTGGACCCGGAGCGCGAGCGCATCAGCCTGGGCGTGAAGCAGCTGGAGCAGGATCCGTTCGGCCAGTTCATGGCGGCCAACGCCAGGGGCTCGAAGGTCTCGGGCATCGTCAAGGACGTCGACGCCAAGGGTGCGACGATCGAACTGGCCGATGGCGTCGAGGGCTACGTGGCCGCGCGCGACATCGCCGAGGAACGCGTCGAGGACGCGACCGAGCACCTGAAGGTCGGCGACCGCATCGAGGCGAAGTTCACCGGCATGGATCGCAAGGGCCGCACGCTGCAGCTCTCGATCAAGGCCAAGGACGAGCCCGACGCGCCGGACACCCTGGCCGAGTACAGCCGCGCGTCCGCCGATGCATCCAGCGGTACGACCAAGCTTGGCGCGCTGCTGCGTGAGCAGCTGGACAGCAACAAGTCCGAGTAAGTGACGTCCCGAAGGCGGCCCGGCACCAGCCGGGCCGCCTGTCGGTGGTCCAGGCGACGGCGGCATCCATGACGAAATCCGAACTGATCGAGCTCCTCACCCAGCGCCAGGGTCACCTGAAAGCGGACGATGTCGACCTCGCGGTCAAGTCCCTGCTGGAGATGATGGGTGGTTCGCTGGCCAACGGCGAGCGCATCGAGATCCGCGGGTTCGGCAGTTTTTCCCTGCATTACCGGCCACCGCGTACCGGCCGCAATCCCAAGACCGGCGACGCGGTTGCGTTGCCCGGCAAGCACGTTCCGCACTTCAAGCCCGGCAAGGAGCTGCGCGAGCGCGTCAGTTCGGTGCTGCCGTTGCCGATGGACGACTGATCCGGGGCTGACCCGGCACCCGGCCTCGGCTAAGCTCACCCGATGCGCCTGCTCCGAGCCTTCGTGGCCCTCTTCTTCGTCGCCGCCGGCATCGCCGTCGGTGCGCTCAACCCGCAGGCCGTCGTCCTCGACCTCGGGATCCTCCACATCCGCTCCTCGCTCGGCCTGGTCGTGCTGGTCACGTTGCTGCTGGGTGCCCTGCTGGGCGGCCTGGCGATCACGCTGTCGGCGGTCCTGCCGCTGAAACAGCGCCTGCGCGCCGCGCAGCGCGTGCAGGCCGCGCCTCCGCCCGCGGCGCTGCCCTGACATGGCCTTCGTCAGCGAGTGGTTCTGGTTCTTCCTGCTGCTGCCGATCGCGGCATTGACCGGCTGGGTCATCGGCCGGCGCGGCGGCGAGCGCCACAGCGACACCCAGGTCAGCCGCCTGTCGACGACGTATTTCCGCGGCCTCAACTACCTGCTCAACGAACAGCCGGACAAGGCGATCGAGCTGTTCCTGCACATCGCGGAGCTGGACAAGGAAACGTTCGAGACCCAGCTCGCGCTGGGGCACCTGTTCCGCCGCCGCGGCGAGGTCGACCGCGCCATCCGCCTGCACCAGGGCCTGGCCCAGCGCCCGGACCTTGCCGACCCGCAGAAGGTCCAGGCCCTGCTGGCCCTGGGCGAGGACTACATGCGCTCCGGATTGCTCGATCGCGCGGAAACCGTCTTCTCGGATCTGGCGCGCATCGACCAGCGCGCCCCGCAGGCGCTCAAGCACCTGATCGGCATCTACCAGGCCGAACGCGACTGGCCCAAGGCGATCGAGAACGCGACCCGCTACGAAGCGGCCACCGGCGAGCCCATGGGCAGGCTGATCGCGCAGTTCGAGTGCGAGCTGGCCGACCGCCTGCGCGCCGCCGGCGATACCCGTGCCGCGCGCGAGGCCGTGGCGCGCGCCTACGCCGCCGACTCCACCTCGGTGCGTGCCGGCATGCTCGAAGGCCGCCTGGAACTCGATGCAGGCAACGATGCGGCCGCCATCCGCGCGCTGGAACGCGCCGCGCGCCATGATCGAGACTACCTCCCCGAACTGCTGCCATCGCTGCTGGGCGCGTACGAGCGCGTCGGCGACGCGCCCGGCGCGCGCGCGTTCCTCACCGAGATGAGCGAGCACTACCGGGGCGTCGCCCCCGTGCTGGCGCTGACCCGCCTGGTGGAGTCGGCCGACGGCGTGTCCGCCGCCCGCGCCTATCTCGCCGAACAGCTCAAGGACCGGCCGTCCGTGCGCGGCGAGGCGGCGCTGATCGACCTGACGCTGGCCGACGGCGTCGATCCCGAGGCGACCCTCCACGAGCTCCGCCACATCACCGACCAGTTGCTGGTGCGCAACCCGAGCTACCGGTGCAACCGATGCGGTTTCGGCGCGCGCAGCCACCACTGGCAATGCCCGAGCTGCAAGGAGTGGGGGACCATCAAGCCACTCCTGAACTACGCCGTGGTCTGAGTGCCAGGCGCGGCCGAAACGACGGCGCTGCTGCTGGCGTCGCTCCTGCTGGGGCTTGCAGGCGCGCGCGTCGCCAGGTGGCACGCGCTGCGCCTGAACCTCCTGGACCAGCCCGGGGAACGGCGCAGCCACGCGGTGCCGACGCCCCGCGGCGGCGGCGTCGGCATCGTTGCGTCATGGCTCCTCGCCTGGGCCTGGGTGGGGCTGCGCACGCCGGTGCCGCCCGCCATCGTTGCCGCGGCGATCGGCGGCATGGGCCTGGTGGCCGGCGTGGGCTGGATCGACGACCACCGGCCGTTCTCGGCATGGATCCGCCTGCTGGCACACCTGGTCGCGGGTGCGGGCGTCGGCGCGGCATTGCTGGTGGCGGGCGCGACGCCGCTGGTTGCCGCCTCCGCATTCCTGGCGGTGGCGGTGCTGGTCAACGTCTGGAACTTCATGGACGGCATCGATGGCATCGCCGCGAGCCAGGCGGCGCTTGCGGCGCTGGCGTGGGCATTGCTGGACGAAGCGGGCCCGGTGACGGTGGTCGCACTGGCGCTGGTGGCCGGCTGCTGCGGCTTCCTGCCGATGAACCTGCCGCGGGCGCGGATCTTCCTGGGCGACGTCGGCAGCGGCGCGCTGGGTTTCGCGCTGGCGATGCTCCTTGCCCTGCAGATGGAGCGGTCCGCAGCGACCCCGCTGTACTGGCTGGTGCTGGTCCTGCCGTTGACGGCATTCCTCGTTGACGCCTCGTTGACACTCGTCCGGCGCATGGTCCTCGGGCACCGATGGTGGACGCCCCACGTGAGCCACGCGTACCAGCAACTCGCAGCGTGGCAGGGACGTCACTGGCCGGTGACGCTTGCCTATGCGGCGTGGACCGGGTGTACGTGCCTGGTCGCGTGGCTGGTGCCGCCGGGGGAGGCTCCGTTTACCATAGGCGCATTCATCGGCTGCTGCGGCGCCGGTGCGATGGCATGGTGGGCGGCAACGGGCCGCACGCATCGGATCGGCAGGGACACCGTGGATGAGTAGCTGGAAGGACCAGGTCAGCTTCGGATTGCCGCGCGTGGCGATCGTCGCGCACGACCTCCTGATGGTCTGGCTGTGCTGGCTCGGGCTGCACCACTTCCGCTATTCGATCGTGGGCGACGCACCGCAGACCGGGTTGTGGTCGTTCGAGATCGCCCTGATCCTCGCGGTGCAGGGGCTGATCTTCTGGAAGGTGGGGCTCTACCGGGGGGTCTGGCGGTTCGCCAGCATCCCCGACCTGGTCAACATCATGAAGGCGAGCCTGTTCGGCTTCCTGGCGATCCTGCCGGTGCTGTTCTTCATGTTCGACCGGGCGTACGAAGTCCCGCGCACGGTGATGATCCTGTACCCGGTGGTCCTGTCGGCCCTGCTGGGCATGCCACGCCTGCTGTACCGCGCGTGGAAGGACCACGGCATGGCGCGTACCGACAAGGCGGCGCTGCGCGTGCTGATCCTGGGCGCGGGGCAGGCCGGCGAGGCGCTGGTGCGCGACCTCCGCCGCGCCGGCGCATACGAGCCGGTCGGGTTCCTGGACGACGCAGCGAAGCTCCGTGGCAGCCAGCTGCAGGGCCTGCCGGTGCTGGGGCGGATCGACGAGGTCGACCGGATCGCACCCGAGACCGCGGCGCAGCTGCTGGTCATCGCGATGCCATCGCTGGATGCCGCGGCGATGCGAGGCGTGGTCGCGGCGTGCGAGCGCACGGGGCTGCCGTTCCGCACGATCGCGCGCCTGGACGACCTGCTCGAGGGGCGATCGCTGCCGGGCGAGCTCAAGGAGGTCGCGATCGAGGACCTGCTGGGGCGCAAGCCGGTCACGCCGGACTGGAAGGCCATCCGCGGCTGGCTGGGCGGGCGCTGCGTGCTGGTCACGGGCGCCGGCGGGTCCATCGGATCCGAGCTGTGCCGGCAGTGCGCGCGCCACGGTGCGCGCCAGATCGCGCTGATCGAGATCGACGAACTCGCGCTGGCCACGACCGAGGCCGAGCTGCGCCGGGACTTCCCGCAGATCCAGTGCGTGCCCATCCTGGGAGACTGTGGCGATCCGGCGGTGATGCGGCATGCGCTGTCGCTGTCGAACCCGGAGGCGGTGTTCCACGCCGCGGCCTACAAGCAGGTCCCGGTCCTGGAGACCCAGCTGCGCGAGGCGATCCGCAACAACGTCCTCGCCACCGAAACCGTTGCCCGGGAGGCACAGCGCGCGAATGTCGGCACCTTCGTGCTGATCTCCACCGACAAGGCGGTCGACCCGGTGAACGTGCTGGGCGCGACCAAGCGCCTGGCGGAGATGCTCTGCCAGTCCATGACCGACGCCGGCAGCACCCGGTTCGTCACCGTGCGCTTCGGCAACGTGCTCGACTCCGCGGGCAGCGTGGTGCCGCTGTTCCGCGCCCAGATCCGCCAGGGAGGCCCGGTGACGGTGACCGACCCCGAGGTCACGCGTTACTTCATGACCATCCCGGAGGCGTGCCAGCTCATCCTGCAGGCGGTGGCCATCGGTTCGCGCGAGGCCGTGTATACCCTCGACATGGGCGAGCCGGTTTCGATCCGGCTGCTGGCCGAGCAGATGATCCGGCTGGCAGGCAAGCACCCCGAGCGCGACATCGCGATCGTGTACACCGGCCTCCGCGCCGGCGAGAAGCTGCACGAGACGCTGTTCCACGCCGACGAGCGCTACCGGCCGACCACGCACCCGAAGATCCTGCAGGCCGAGGCCAGGGCGGTCTCTGCCGAGCGGATCGAAGCCGCAAGCCAGCGCATGCGCGAGGCCGTGGCACGCTACGACGTTGACGCTCTCGCACGCCTGCTTCGCGATACCGTGCCCGAATTCGCGCCGTCCGCGCCCGCCGTGGAGCCCCACGCCGGCACGGTGGTCGCCTTTCCCGCTCGACACGCAAGAAGGACATGATGCAGACACGGATACGCAAGGCGGTCTTCCCCGTCGCCGGACTCGGCACACGCTTCCTCCCCGCCACCAAGAGCGTCCCCAAGGAGATGCTGCCGATCGTCGACCGCCCGCTGATCCAGTACGCGGTCGACGAGGCGGTGGAGGCGGGCTGCGACACGCTGGTGTTCGTGACCAACCGCTACAAGCATTCCATCGCCGACTATTTCGACAAGGCCTACGAGCTGGAGCACAAGCTCGAGGCGGCCGGGAAGCAGGAACTGCTGGAAACCGTCCGCGGCGTGCTGCCGAAGGGCGTGCAGGCGGTGTTCGTGACCCAGGCGGAAGCCCTGGGCCTGGGGCATGCCGTGCTGTGCGCCAAGCCGGCGATCGGCGACGAACCCTTCGCCGTGCTCCTCCCCGACGACCTCATCTGGAACCGCGGCCGGGGCGCGCTGGCGCAGATGGCCGACGTCGCGCAGGAAACCGGCGCGAGCGTGATCGCGACCGAGTCCGTGCCCAGGGAGAAGACCTCCAGCTACGGCATCGTCGCGGTGGAGGACTTCGCCGACCGTCGTGGCGCCATCTCGTCCATCGTGGAGAAGCCTGCGCCCGACGTGGCGCCCAGCACCCTCGGCGTCGTCGGCCGGTACGTGCTGTCGCCACGCATCTTCGGATTGCTGGAGACGACGACGCCCGGCGCCGGCGGCGAGATCCAGCTGACCGATGCGATCTCGGCGCTGCTCGCGGAAGAGCCGGTGCTGGCCTACAGGTTCGAAGGCGAACGTTACGACTGCGGCGCCCACATGGGGCTCATCCAGGCCACGCTGCGCTTCGCGCTGGACCACCCGCGCCTTGGCGACGCCACCCGCGGCCTGATGCGGGCGGCGCTCGCGGACGAAGCCACGGGGCACCGACCGGGCGTCTAGGCGGGGTGAGGCGCGGCAGCGATGCCGGCCTCGGCCCATGCCTGCTCTTCATGTGTGCATGGTATATATTCGGCCGGCCGTGGGCGCCGCCGGTGTCCACGTCGATGTCAACATCATCCAAGGGAGAGATCCAGTCCATGAAGCTCGCAACAGGTATCGCCGTCCTCACCGTCGCGCTCGCCTCCGCGTACAGCGCGCCCTCCGTCGCCCAGGTCGTTGATCACGGCAACGCGTCGCAGCCGACCGCCCGCTGCCAGGGTGCCCTTCCGGCCTTCGAAACCCGCATCCGCAAGCGCCCGCTCGCCGTCCAGAACGAAGGCGACGGCCTGGCATTCGTCACCTGCTCGTTCGAGTTCGATGCGGTTGCGGCCGTCAACAACGCGGCGACCCTGGTGGATACGTACTTCACCAACAACAACAGCACCCCCGTCGACATCGCCTGCACCGGCGTGACCGGCTGGCAGACCGGCGACAACGAGTACGTCGCGATGGAGGCCACCCTTGCTCCGGGCGGCACGGAGCAGGGCAACCTGTTCTGGGTCGGCGAGGACTTCGCCGGCGGCGGCCTCGAGAGCGGCCTCGTTTCGATCAGCTGCGCGCTGCCCCCGGGCGTCGGCATCAACGACACCTACGTCTGGTGGGAGGAAGACACCGCGATCTGAAGCCAGGTCCCGGTCGTATCCAGGCGCCGAGAAATCGGCGCCTTTTTTTTGCCTCGCCCGCGCATCCGCGGCTGCGGGCCGGCTTGTGGGCCCGGCGGTGAGCCGTCATGATTGACGCGCTTTTCCACAACCACCATTGTTCCCGGGGCCCTGCCATGCACAGCGTACGCACCTCCCTTGTCGCCACCCTGCTCGCCGCGGTCCTGCTTCCCGGAACGGCCGCTGCCGTCGAGGAAGAGATGGAAACCTCGGCCAACGCCACCGCGAGCTGCCAGGGCGCGCTGCCCAACTTCGAGGGCTCGATCCGCAAGCGTCCGCTGGCGGTGCAGAACGAAGGCACCACGAACTCCTTCGTGACCTGCTCGTTTTCCACCGAGTACGACGTCGACGACCAGCGCCAGGTGAGTTATTTCGGGGCCTGGATGAGCAACAGGAGCTCGACGGCGAAGGAGGTCACATGCACTGGCGTCGCCGGTTATGACGGCTACAGCGACAACGTCTACGTGGCGCAGACCGTCACCGTGCCCGCCAACAGCGCCGGGCAGTCGAACATCTTCTTCGAGCCTGCGGACAACGGCGGCCAGGGGTATTACCCGCTGGTGTCGATGAGCTGCGCGATCCCGCCCGGCATCGGCATCAATGACACCTACGTCGGCTACGTCGTCAGCGACGACTGAGTCCCGACCCGTCGCCGCCCGCCTGCGGGCGGCGATTTTCCAAGGAGATCCGGCGATACCATGGCGAAATCGAGCAAGCTTCCCCTCATCGTGGCCGCGGTCGTGATCGGGGTCGTGGCCACGGGCACCATCCTCGTGCGGCGCACGACCGAGGCACCGGCACCGGCATTGGATGGTGCAGGCGCATCGGACGCCGGCCGGGAACCGGCGGCACCCGGCGCAGTGGCGCCGGCTCCGGTGCCGCGCCCTTCGCCCGGGGCGGGGCCGGCGAGGGCGGAGCAGGCGCTCGAACGGCGCAACGTGATGCGGGACCAGCAGATCGCGCGCACGGCGGAACTGAAGAAGAACGCCATGGACACCTTCGCGCGGGAGTCGGTCGATCCCGCGTGGGCGCCGCAGAAGGAGGCCGACCTCCGGACGGTCGCCAGCGGAGAAGGATTCGAGACCGCGGGCGTGTCGCCGCAGGACCTCACCATCGAATGCAAGAGCAGCATGTGCCGCGTCGACGGCAAGTTCGCCAGCAACGGCGAAGCCGAGGACTGGCTCCTCATCTACATGTCGAGCGTGGGCGGCAACCTGCCGAACTCCATCGTGTCGCGCTCGCAGAACCCCGACGGCTCGACCCGGGTGCAGATCCACGGTCGCGCCCGCTGACCCACTGACCGGGAGGCGTGCAGGCCGCACGGCCTGCACGCGTTGCGCCATCGCTCAGAGCGCTTCGAAGATGCCGGCGGCGCCCATGCCGGTGCCGATGCACATGGTGACCATGCCGTACTTCTGCTTGCGGCGGCGCAGGCCGTGGACCAGCGTCGCCGTGCGGACGGCGCCGGTGGCGCCGAGCGGATGGCCGAGGGCGATGGCGCCGCCCAGCGGGTTGACCTTGTCGGGGTCGAGGCCGACGTCGCGGATCACCGCCAGCGCCTGCGCCGCGAAGGCCTCGTTTAGCTCGATCCAGTCCAGCTGGTCCTGGCTCAGCCCCGCCTGTCGCAGTGCCTTGGGGATCGCGGCGATCGGCCCGATGCCCATCACTTCCGGGCGCACGCCTGCCACCGAGAACGACACGAAGCGGGCCAGCGGCGTCAGTCCGTAGTCCTTGATCGCCTGTTCCGACGCGACCAGCACGGCACCGGCACCGTCGCTCATCTGCGATGCATTGCCCGCAGTGACGCTGCCGCCGAACTGGCCGTTGCGGAACACCGGACGCAGCTTCGCCAGGCCCTCGGCCGAGCTGTCGGGGCGGGGCCCCTCGTCCTGCTCGACCAGCCGCTCGCGCAGGCACACGACGTTGCCGGAAAGATCCGGTTGCCGGCTGCGCACGAGATACGGGGTGATCTCGTCCGCGAACTCGCCGGCCCCGATCGCCGCCATGGCCTTGCGGTGCGACGCCAGCGCGAAGGCGTCCTGGTCCTCGCGCGAGATCTTCCATTCCTCGGCGACCTTCTCGGCGGTGATGCCCATGCCGTAGGCGATGGCGACGTGGTCGTTCTCGAAGACGCTCGGCGCGAGCGCGATCTTGTTGCCCATCATCGGCACCATCGACATCGACTCGGTGCCGCCCGCGAGCACCAGGTCGGCGTTGCCGAGCCGTACCTGGTCGGCCGCGAGTGCCACGGCCTGCAGGCCCGACGAGCAGAAGCGGTTGACGGTCTGCGCGGCGATGGTGTCGGGGAGCCCCGCCAGCAGCACGCCGATGCGCGCCACGTTCATTCCCTGCTCGGCCTCCGGCATCGCGCAGCCGATGATGGCGTCGTCGATGCGGCCGACGTCGATGCCCGGCGCCTGCGCGACCACCGCCTTCAGCACGTGGGCCAGCATGTCGTCGGGGCGGGTGTTGCGGAACACGCCCTTCGGCGCCTTGCCGACGGGCGTGCGGGTGGCGGCGACGATATAGGCGTCCTGGATCTGCTTGCTCATTCGAATGTCCTTGTGTCGTCGCTCAGTTCCGGAGCGGCTTGCCGGTCTTCAGCATGTGGGCGATGCGTTCCTGCGTCCTGGGCTGCTGCGCCAGTTCGACGAAGTGCTGGCGCTCGAGGCGCAGCAGCCAGTCCTCGTCCACCAGCGAGCCGCGGTCGACCTCGCCGCCACACAGGACGGTGGCGATGCGGGTGGCGATCTCGTAGTCGTACTCGCTGATGAAGCGGCCTTCGAGCATGTTGACCAGCATCATCCGGAAGGTGGCGATGCCGACGTCACCCGCGACCTCGATCCGGCGCGCCGGCAGTGGCGGGCGGTAGCCGCCCTCGGCGAGCGCGAGCGCCTGCCGACGCGCGACGTGCAGCAGTTCGTGGGCATTGAAGACCACCTGGTCGCCGGCGCGCAGCAGCCCGAGTTCCTTCGCTTCGACCGCCGACGTCGACACCTTGGCCATGGCCACGGTCTCGAACGTGCGCTTGAGCTCGGCGAACACGTCGCCACCTGCACCCGCGGCCTGCGCGGCGCGAACGGCGATCTCCTTGAGGCCGCCGCCGGCTGGCAGCAGCCCAACCCCGGCCTCCACCAGGCCGATGTAGCTCTCGAGCCCGGCCACCGTGCGTGCGCTGTGCATCTGGAACTCGCAGCCGCCACCGAGCGCGAGCCCGCGCACGGCGGCCACCACCGGCACCAGCGAGTACTTGATGCGCTGGCTGGTGGCCTGGAAGTTGGCGACCATGCCCTCGAATCCCTGTACGTCGCCCGCCTGCAACAGACCAAGGGCCCCGGCGAGGTCGGCACCGGCGGAGAACGGTTCCTTCGGCTGCCAGATCACGAGACCGGCGAAGTCGCGTTCGGCGCGCGCAACCGCTTCCTGCAGGCCGTCCAGCACATGGTCGGACACCGTGTGCATCTTGGTCTTGAACGACGCCACGGCGACGTCGTCGCCGTCGGTCCACATGCGGATGCCGTCGTTCTCGAACACGGTCTCGCCCGGCGTCGCGATCTCGGCAAGCAGCGGGTCGGGGAAACGCTGGCGGCGGTAGACGGGCAGGGCGGAGCGGGGCAGCTTGGCGTTCTTTGCGGGGCTGAAGCTGCCTTCGGCGGCGTGCACGCCCTCGCGGCCGTCGAACACCCAGTCGGGCAGCGGGGCGGTGCTCATGGCCTCGCCGGCGACGATGTCGTCGGCGATCCACTGCGCCACCTGCTTCCAGCCGGCCGCCTGCCAGCTTTCGAACGGGCCCATGGACCAGCCGTAGCCCCAGCGGATGGCGAGGTCGACGTCGCGCGCGGTCTCGGCGATGTCGGCGAGATGGTAGGCGCTGTAGTGGAACAGGTCGCGGAACACCGCCCACAGGAAGCGCGCCTGCGGGTGCTCGCTGGCGCGCAGCTTCGCGAACTTCTCCGCGGGGTCGCGCGTCTTCAGGATCTCCACCACCTCGGGCGCCGCGGCGCGATCGGCCGGCCGGTAGTCCTGCGCCTCGAGGTCGAGGACACGGATGTCCTTGCCGACCTTGCGGAAGATGCCGACGCCGGCCTTCTGCCCGAGCGCGCCCTTTGCCACGAGGGCCTCGAGCCACTTCGGGCTGCGGAAATAGCGGTGCCAGGGGTCGTCGGGCAGGGTGTCGGCCATGGTCCGGATGACATGGGCCATGGTGTCGAGGCCGACCACGTCGGAGGTGCGGTAGGTCGCGGACTTCGGCCGCCCGACCAGCGGCCCGGTGAGGGCATCGACTTCGTCGAAACCCAGGCCCAGAGACTCGGTGTGGTGGATCGTCGCCAGGATCGAGAACACGCCGATCCGGTTGCCGATGAAGTTGGGGGTGTCGCGTGCATACACCACGCCCTTGCCGAGGGTGGTGGTGAGGAAGGTTTCCAGCCCCTCGAGCACGGCACGGTCGGTGCCGCGGGCCGGGATGAGCTCGGCCAGGTGCATGTAGCGCGGCGGGTTGAAGAAGTGCACGCCGCAAAAGCGGTGGCGCAGCTGTTCCGGCAGCACCCCGGCGAGCGCGTTGATGCCCAGGCCGGACGTGTTGCTGGCCAGCACCGCGTGGTCGGCCACGAACGGCGCGATCTTCTGGTAGAGGTCCTGCTTCCAGTCCATCCGCTCGGCGATGGCCTCGATCACCAGGTCGCAGCCACGCAGGAGCTCCAGGCCGTCGTCGTAGTTGGCCGGGATGATCGCGGACGCCAGCGACTTCGAAGCCAGCGGCGACGGGCTCAGCTTCGCAAGGTTGGCGATCGCCTTCGTCACCACCCCGTTCGGGTCGCCGTCCTTGGCCGGCAGGTCGAACAGCACCGTGTCGACCCCGGCGTTGACCAGGTGCGCGGCGATCTGGGCACCCATCACGCCGGCGCCCAGGACGGCAGCGCGACGTACAAGCAGTTTCTCAGTCATTCCGTGTAATCCATTGTCCGTAAAGGGGTTTTGTTCCGATCAGCGCGGTCAGGCCCTCAGGCCCGCGGTGGCGAACAGGATCAGCTCCCGCGCCGCCCGTGCGCGGTGCTCCGCCTCGCCCACGCCGTGCGGGCGCTTGATGAGGCCGAAGTCGGCCATGGCATAGGTCAGCGCGCCGGCCAGGTAGTCGAGGCGCCAGTACAGCTGCTCCTTGCTCAGGTGTGGCACGCACTGGCCGATCGCGCGTGCGAACTCGCGCAGCACGTGCCCGTACTGCTCGGACAGGAACCGGCGCAGGCTGTCGTTCTTCTCGGCATAGGCGCGGGCGATGACGCGGATGAACGCACCACCGCCCTGGCGGTCCTGCGCGATCGCGAGCGCCGGCTCCACGAATGCGGCGAGCACGGCCTCCAGCTCGCCGGGATGGTCGACGCGCGCCTGTGCCAGCCGCGCCAGGCGCTGGCCGCTCATCTCGTCCATCCGGCGCCGGAACACCTCGTTGACCAGGTTTTCCTTGCTGCCGAAGTGGTAGTTGACCGCGGCGATGTTGACGTCCGCCCGCGAGGTCACCTGTCGCAGCGACGTGCCGGCGAAGCCGTTCTGCGCGAACAGCTCCTCGGCGGCCCCGAGGATGCGGTCCTTGGTGGAAAACTGGGTGGTCGCCATCCGCGGTTCCTGAATCAAACGCTTGTTTAAGCCTAGGGCCGACAGACCCTCTCCGTCAAACCTGAAGACGTTTGCCGTGCCCCTGTGCAGGGGGTGTCGCGACTCGTTAGAATTGCCGCAGCCTTGTCGGCTAAACCCGCGCCCCGTCGTGGGTTTTTCCATGTTAATGTCTGGGCCTGCGACACCCGCGGCCCGCCTTCCGGAGATTTCCAATGGCGCTGGAGCGCACCCTTTCCATCATCAAGCCCGACGCGGTCGCCAAGAACGTGATCGGCCAGATCTACTCGCGCTTCGAGAACGCCGGCCTGAAGGTCGTCGCGGCGCGGATGAAGCAGCTGTCGCGGCAGGAAGCCGAGGGCTTCTACGCCGTCCACCGCGAGCGCCCGTTCTTCAACGCGCTGGTGGAGTTCATGATCAGCGGCCCGGTGATGGTCCAGGTGCTCGAGGGCGAGAACGCCGTGGCCCGCCACCGCGATCTCATGGGTGCCACCAACCCCAAGGAAGCCGCGGCCGGCACCATTCGCGCCGATTTCGCCGACTCGATCGACGCCAACGCCGTCCACGGCTCCGACGCTGCCGACACTGCCGCCGTCGAGATCGCCTACTTCTTCCCGTCCACCGACGTCTACGCCCGCTGAGTGAAGTGAACGACGCGATCGCCAAGCCGAACCTGCTCGACCTCGATCGCGAGGGCCTGGAGCGCTTTTTCGCCGACACCCTCGGCGAGAAGCGCTACCGTGCCCACCAGGTGATGAAGTGGATCCACCACCGCCACGTCACCGACTTCGACGAGATGACCGACCTGGGCAAGGGGCTGCGTGCGAAGCTGCACGAGCACGCCGAGGTCCGCGTCCCGCAGGTGCAGTTCGAGAAGCCCTCCACCGACGGCACCCACAAGTGGCTGCTGGGCATGGACGGGCGCAACGCCATCGAGGCGGTCTTCATCCCCGACAAGGGCCGCGGCACGCTGTGCGTGTCGTCGCAGGTGGGCTGCGCGCTCAACTGCCAGTTCTGCTCCACCGCCACGCAAGGCTTCAACCGCAACCTGTCGACGGCCGAGATCATCGGCCAGGTCTGGGTCGCGGCGCGCCATCTCGGCAACGTCCCGCACCGCGAGCGCAAGCTCACCAACGTGGTGATGATGGGCATGGGCGAGCCGCTGATGAATTTCGACAACGTCGTGCGCGCGATGAGCGTGATGCGCGACGACCTCGGCTATGGGCTGGCCAACAAGCGGGTCACGCTGTCGACCGCGGGCATGGTGCCGATGATCGATCGCCTGTCCGAGGAGAGCGACGTGTCGCTGGCGGTCTCGCTGCACGCCGCCAATGACGACCTGCGCACGCAACTCGTGCCGCTGAACAAGAAGTACCCGATCGCCGAACTCATGGCCGCCTGCGAGCGCTATGTGCGCCGCAAGCCGCGGGCGTCGATCACGTTCGAATACACCCTGATGAAGGGCGTCAACGACCAGCCGGAGCACGCCCGCGAACTGGCGGCGTTGATGCGCGGCTTCGACCGCGCCCTGCAGACCAAGGACTCCGCGAAGGTCAACCTGATCCCGTTCAACCCGTTCCCGGGGACGCGCTTCGAGCGTTCCGCGGAATCGGACATCCGCGCCTTCCAGAAGCTCCTGCTCGATGCGCAGGTGCTGACGATGGTGCGGCGCACCCGCGGCGACGACATCGACGCCGCCTGTGGCCAGCTCAAGGGCCAGGTCGTGGACCGCACCCGCCGCCAGGCCGAGTTCCGCAAGCACCTCGATGCGCAGGAACGGGGCGGGGAGGGCGTCGATGCGGCTGCGTGACGCGGTTGTCGTGACCCTGCTCGCCGCGGTCGCGACCGCGGCCTGTTCGCGCCTCACGTTCGTGCGTCCCGATGCCGGCCGCGGCAAGTCGGAGCAGGTGGCGCCGCGCTACGAGTTCCGTGACGACAGTGACTCGGACAGCACCACGGCCCGGCTCCAGCTGCGCAAGGCACACGATGCCGTCGCCGCAGGCAAGCTGGATCTCGCCCGGGAGGCAGCGGACGCCGCGCTGGACGCGGACCCGCGGTCGGCCCAGGCGCACACGGTGCTGGCCGTGGTCGCGGACCGGCAGCGCCAGCCGGAGGCCGCCGGGCGGCATTACGCGCGGGCTGCGGAGCTCGCGCCGGGCGAAGGCGCGATGCTCAACAACTACGGCGCCTGGCTGTGCGGAAACGGCCGTGCCGCCGAGTCGCTCGCATGGTTCGAGCGTGCGCTCGCGGACCGCCGCTACGGCACGCCGGCCTCGGCGCTGGCCAACGCCGGCGAGTGCGCGGGGCGTGCCGGCGAGCACGCGCGGGCGGATCGTTACCTGCGCGCCGCGCTCGAACTCGACCCCGAGGAGGCGGTCGCCCTGGCGGCGATGGCGCAGCGGGCGTTCGACGCCGGGGACCACATGTCCGCCCGCGCGTTCTCGCAGCGCCGGCTGGCCGTTGCACCGCCGAGTGCCGGTGCGCTACTACTTGCGTCACAGATCGAAGAAAAGCTCGGCGACAAGGCTGCCGCCGCTCGTTATGTTCAGCGCCTGAGATCGGAGTTTCCGCAGGCGCGGTCCGCTCAGGCCGGGGAAAGCACGTCACCATGATGCCGCCAGAGAAGATGACGGAGGCCGACCGCGGCTGCGGTCAGCGTCTCCGGACTGCCCGCGAGGCCGCCGGACTGTCCGTCGAGGACGTCGCCGGTCGCCTCAAGATGCCGGTGCGGGTCGTCGAATCTCTCGAGGCGGAAGACTGGAGCCGCCTCGGCGCGCCTGTCTTCGTCCGCGGCCAGCTGCGCAGTTACTCCCGCCTGCTCGGCCTCGCCACCGAGACGGTGCACGTGGCATCGGGCGTCGCCCCGGTCGAGCCCACCCACCTTGTCCCGCGCACGTTCGTGCCGCCGATGCAGAGGCTCATCGAGCAGGCCGCGCGGCGCGCGGTCTATGTCGTGATCACGGCGGCCATTGCAGTCCCGGTCTGGCTCGCGACGCGGCCCCACCTCGATGCGACCCCGGCCCAGTCCGCGTCCCTCGACGCCGATGCGCCGCTGCTTCCCGGCGCCGCCCGCCCAGGGCCCGGCGCGGGCACCGTCGCCGAGACGGGACCGATCGTGGCCTCCATGGCGCCGGTGCCGCGCCGCGCGCCGGCCCCGCGTCCCGAACTGCTGCTTCGCCTGAACGCCGACAGCTGGGTGCAGGTGGTGGCGGCGGACGGCCACACCCTCGAAGAGTCGCTGCTGCGCGCCGGGGACGAACGCCGCTACCTGCCGGGCGAGGTCGCGGGGTTCGTCATCGGCAATGCGGGCGCTGCCGAGTTGCTCCGCAACGGCCGCAGGCAGGACCTCTCGCCTTACCTGAAAGCGAACGTGGCGCGCTTTGGGGTATCCTCCGACGGCTCGCTGGAGCCCGTCGCGCAATAAGCGTGCGGGCGTGGCGGCCCCGAGGGGCCGCGGCGGCGCCCGACAGGCCCCCACGGGGCCCGTTCCCATTTTCCCGGTCCCTCCGCGCGAGCGGTGCGGGCCCCGCATGGCGATACTCCGATGGCGATTGACGAACTGCTCGACGAGCACGAACAAGGCGAACGCGTCAGGGCCTGGCTGCGCCGGAATGGCGCCGGCATCCTGGGCGGCATCCTCCTCGGTCTCGCGCTGATCTACGGCTGGCGCTGGTGGCAGTCGGAGGCGGTCGAACGCCAGGTGCAGGCGGGTGAGTCCTATGCAGCCCTGGTCGCGCACGTGGAGGCCGGCGAACTCGACGAGGCGCGGGCCGCGGCCGACGGGCTCGATGACGGCATCTATGCACTTCTGGCCAGGCTCGACCTCGCCAGCGCGCAGCTTGCCGCGGGCGACCGTGACGCCGCGATCGCCACGCTGCGCGCTGCCGGGACCGACGACCCGGCGCTGGGCCAGGTCGTGGAGCAGCGGCTCGCGCGCCTGCTGGTGGATGCCGGCAAGGGCGAGGAGGCGTTGCGCCTGCTGGAGGATGCCGCCGACCCGGTCGCCCTGGAGGCGCGGGGCGATGCCTATGTGGCCCTTGGGCGTCGCGACGACGCACGCAGCGCCTACGCCGACGCGCTGACGCGGCTTGACGTGGACGCGCCGCAGCGCCGCCTGCTCGAGATCAAACTCACCGATGCCGGCGGCACGCCGGCCCAGCCGGAGACCCGCACTTGACGACATCCCATTCCACGCATGGCCGCGCCCGGCGCCTGATCACGCGCACCACCGGCGCCCTGCTGTGCCTGGCGATGCTCCAGGGCTGCAGCACGGTCAGGGGCTGGTTCGGCGGCGATGACGAGGAAGACCCGACGGAGCCGACGGCGCTGTCGGAGTTCACGCCCACGGCATCGGTCTCGCGCATCTGGACCGCGAGCGCGGGCGAGGGCGAGGGGCGGCTCGGGATCCGGCAGGGACCTGTCGTGGCCGATGGACGCGTCTTTGCCGCGGCCGTGGACGGCGGCGTGACTGCGTATGACCTGGCCACCGGGGCGCGGGCGTGGCACCACGGGAGCGAACTGCCGCTGTCGGGTGGCCCCGGCGCCGGCGAAGGCCTGGTGGTCGTGGGCAGCCTGGAAGGTGACGTGGTGGCCCTGGATGCCGCCACCGGCGCCGAACGCTGGACGGCGAAGGTTCCCAACGAGGTCATCGCGGCACCGGTGGTCGGGCAGGGGCTGGTCCTGGTGCGTTCCAACGATGGGCGCCTCACCGCGTTCGATGCCGGCAGCGGCGACCGGCGCTGGTTCTGGAACCGCGAGCTGCCGTCGTTGACCGTGCGCGGCAACGACAGCCCCGTGCTGGGGCCGGGCTACGTGTTCATCGGCAACGACGATGGCACGCTCGCCGCGCTGGCGCTGGCCGACGGGCGACCGCTCTGGGACCAGGTGGTGTCCCCGGCGGACGGCCGTACCGAACTCGACCGCATGGCGGACGTCGATGGCGCCCCCGTGCTCGACGATACCCGGCTCTTCGCCAGCAGCTACAAGGGCCAGACGGTCGCGATCGATGCGCCGAACGGGCGCGTGCTCTGGTCGAGCGAGAACGGCGGCGCCGGCCGCGTGGGAGCGGCTTCGGACCGCCTGGTGGTCGCCGACCGCGGGGGCGTGGTCTGGGCCCTGGACAAGGCCAGCGGCAGCGCCTACTGGTCGCAGCCGGCGCTTGCGCGCCGCAGCACGGGCTCCGCGGCCATCCACGGCGACCATGCGGTCGTCGGCGACTTCGATGGCTACCTGCACTGGCTGCAGCTGGACACCGGTGCCTTCGCCGCGCGCGCGCGGGCGGGTGGCGATGCCATCCGCGGCGCGCCGGTCGTGGCCGATGGCATCCTCGTGGTCCAGGACATCGGTGGCGACCTCAGCGCCTGGCGCCTCGACCCCTGACCCGCGCCGCATGGCGCCTCCACGCGGCCCCGGGTAGTCTCGCTGCCCGGGGCCGCGCGTGTCTGCATCGCCCGACCTCCTTCCTCCTTCAAGTCCCGCCCGCATGCTCCCCCTCGTTGCACTCGTAGGTCGCCCGAACGTCGGCAAGTCGACGCTGTTCAATGCGTTGACTCGCACCCGCGACGCCCTGGTGCACGACGAGCCGGGGGTCACGCGCGACCGCCACTACGGCGTCTGCAGGCTCGACGAGGCGCGCCCGTTCGCGCTGGTCGACACCGGCGGCATCGCCGGCGAGAACATCCACCTCGAAACCGGCGGACTTGCCGGCGCCACGGCGCGGCAGTCGCGTGCCGCGGCGGAAGAGGCCGACCTGGTCCTGTTCGTCGTCGACGGGCGCGAAGGGGCCTCGGCGGTCGACGACGACATCCTGCGCTGGCTGCGCAAGGCGGGGCGGCCCACCTTCCTGGTCGTGAACAAGACCGACGGCCTGGACGCGCGCGCGGCGGTCGCGGACTTCTCACGCTACGGTTTCGACGATGTGTTCGCGGTTTCGTCGGCACACCGCCACGGCCTCGACGAGCTCCTGGCGCAGGTGATCGCACGGCTGCCCGCCGCCGGCGTCGCGGAGTCCCTGGACCAGGATCCGGAGCGCGTGCGCCTGGCCTTCATCGGCCGGCCCAACGTCGGAAAGTCGACGCTGGTGAACCGCATCCTCGGCGAGGAGCGCATGATCGCCTCCGACATCGCCGGCACCACCCGCGACGCCATCGCGGTGGACCTCGAGCGCGACGGACGCAAGTACCGCCTGGTCGACACCGCGGGCATCCGCCGCAAGTCGCGCGTGGACGAAGCGGTGGAGACGTTCTCGATCATCAAGACGCTGCAGGCGATCGAGGAGTGCCAGGTCGCGGTGGTGATGCTCGACGCCAGCGAGGGTGTCACCGACCAGGACGCGAGCGTGCTGGGCGCGGTGCTCGACGCCGGGCGCGCGCTCGTGGTGGCGGTCAACAAGTGGGACGGCCTGAGCACCTACCAGCGCGAGCAGGTGGAGTCGCTGCTGTCGCGCAAGCTGTCGTTCGTGCCCTGGGCGGAGAACGTCCGCATCAGCGCCTTGCACGGGTCGGGGCTGCGCGAGCTGTTCCGCGCCGTCCATCGCGCCCATGCCTCGGCGACCCGCAGTTTCGGCACCTCCGAGGTGACCCAGGCGATGGAAGCGGCGTACGAGGCGAACCCGCCACCGGTGGTGCGCGGCCACGTGCCGAAGCTGCGGTTCGCCCACCCCGGCGGCGAAAACCCGCCCACCTTCATCGTCCACGGCACCCGCCTGCGCGCGCTGTCCGAAAGCTACCGGCGCTACCTCGAGAACTTCTTCCGGAAGCGGTTCAAGCTCGTCGGCACGCCGGTGCGTTTCGTGTTCAAGGAAGGCGAGAACCCGTTCAAGGACAAGAAGAACGTGCTCAGCGAGCGCCAGGTGGCGAAGAAGCGGCGCCTGATCCGACACGTCAAGCGCGGCAAGTGACCGCACGCCTGGTCCCGGCGCAGGTCGGCGTCACCCTCGGCATCCTCGCCGGCGGCGAGGCCTCCCGCCTGGGCGGCTTGGACAAGGCCTGGCTGGTCCGCGACGGCATCGCGCAGGTGGTGCGGCTGGTCGACGCACTCGCGCCACAGGTCGAAGCGGTGGTCATCAGCGCGAACCGCAACGCCGAGCGCTTCCTGGCGCACGGCCTGCGCGCGCTCCACGACCGCAGCCGGGGGCTCGGCCCCCTGGGCGGCCTCGACGTCCTCGCCGATGCCTGCCGGACACCGTGGCTCCTGACGCTGCCGGTCGACGTGGTCGAGGTCCCGCCGGACCTCGTCGAGCGCCTGCTGTTGTCCCCGGGATCGCAGGGCGCGAGCGCGCACGACGACGAGGGCCCGCAGCCGCTGGTTGCGCTATGGCCGGTGGCAGGCCTGCGCGAAGCGCTGCCCGCGGCGATCGCGTCCGGGGATCTCGCCGTGCGGTCGCTGCAGGCGCGCCTGGGCATGGGCGTGCTGCGCATGGAGGGAATCCGGCTGGGCAACCTCAACACGGGCGCCGACCTGGCCGCGGCCGGGATCGCGTCGCCGTGAGCGGATTCCCCACGCGCATCGCCTACGGCGAGGCGCTGGCCATCATCGAACGCGTTGCCGGCGCCCGTCCCATGCCGCCGCACCGCCTGGGCACCGGACGCACCCACGGCCATGTGCTCGCCCAGGACCTGGTCGCGGTGCTGGCGCAGCCGCCGTTCGACAACTCCGCGATGGACGGTTTCGCCTTCCGCCACGCCGACCTGGGTGCCACCCCGGCAATCCTGCGGCTGGCGGGGGAGCAGTTCGCCGGGGTCTCGCAATCCCTCGGGATCGGTGCCGGCGAGTGCACGCGGATCACCACCGGCGCGCCGCTGCCCGATGGTGCCGACGCCGTGGTGATGAAGGAGAACACCCGCGTCGAGGGCGACCTCGTGCACGTCCTGGTGCCGCCGCAGCCGGGACAGCACATCCGCCGCCGCGGCGAGGACGCGCTGCCGGGCGACGTGCTGCTGGAGCGCGGCTGCGTGCTCACGCCACCGCGGGTGGCGCTGGCGGCGGCGCAGGGCCTGCCGGAGCTCGAGGTCGCGCGCCGGCCGACGGTCGCGGTGTTCACCACCGGGGACGAGCTCGTCGAACCGGGCCTGCCGCTCCGGCCCGGGCAGATCTACGACTCCAACCGCGAGCAGCTGATGGGCCTGCTGCGCGCGGACGGCCTCGAGCCCACGGCCTGGCCGACGCTGCCCGACGACCCCGGACAGGTGGAGTCCGCGCTGCGCCACGCCGGGCATGCGTTCGACGTGGTCGTCACCTGCGGCGCCGTGTCCGTAGGCGAGAAGGACCACATCCCGGCCCTGCTGCAGGCGCAGGGGACGGTGCACTTCTGGAAGGTGCGCATGCGCCCGGGCATGCCGGTGCTGTTCGCGGCCGGTGGCCGCCTCGGCGACGCCCTGTTCCTGTGCCTGCCGGGCAATCCGGTCTCGGTGCTGGCGACCTATCTCGCACTCGCACGGCCGCTGCTCGACGCGCTGCAGGGCAGGACGGAAGGGCGCCCGCGGTGGCGCGCCCGCCTGGCCGGGCCGTGGCACAAGCGACACGGCCGCCTGGAGTTCCTGCGTGGCCGCCTGGAGTCACACGAAGACGGCAGCCTGTGGGTGGTGCCGGACCCGGCCGACGGCTCGCACCGCATGCGGGCGGCGGCGCATGCCAACGCGCTGGTGGTGCTGCCCGAGGACGTCGAGCAGTTCGCCCGGGGCGACGTCGTCGACGTGCTGCCCTGCTGACGCCGCCGATCGCGCCGAGGCGCGATAATCCCGCCATGGCCATCCCCGAGATCACTCCGCGCGAGGCCACCCAGCGCCTGGCGCAGGGCGCGGTGCTCATCGACGTGCGCGAGGACCACGAACGCGCGACCGGCATGGCGGAGGGCGCCCGGGGCGTCGACCGCGCGACCCTGGAGCGCGAGCCGCTGCCGCACCTGCCCGACCGCAGTGCCGACGTGGTGCTGATCTGCCAGTCCGGAGGCCGTTCGATGCTGGCGGCGGAAGCACTGCAGCGGCAGGGCTACCTGCGCGTGGCATCGGTCCTCGGCGGCACCAGCCGCTGGATCGGCGACGGACTGCCAACCACCCGGCCCGACGCCAGCATCGACCACGATTTCCACCAGCGCTATTCGCGCCACCTGCTGCTGCCCGAGATCGGCCTCCGCGGCCAGCGCCGGCTCGAGGCGGCACGGGTACTCATCGTCGGCGCGGGCGGCCTCGGCTCGCCGTCGGCGTTCTATCTCGCGGCGGCCGGCGTGGGGCGGCTCAGGATCGCCGACGACGATGTCGTCGACCGCAGCAACCTGCAGCGGCAGATCCTGCACGTCGACGCCGACACCGGGATGCCGAAGGTGGATTCGGCCGAGACGCGCCTGAATGCCCTCAACCCGCGCACGGGGGTGGAAGCGATCCAGGAACGGGTGACCGCGTCCAATGTCGAGCGCCTCCTCGACGACGTCGACGTGGTGGTCGACGGTGCCGACAACTTCGCCGTGCGCTACCTGCTCAACGACGCCTGCGTGAAGCTGGGCAAGCCACTGGTGTACGGGGCGGTGCACCGCTTCCAGGGGCAGGTGAGCGTGTTCGACGCCGGGCGCCACCGCGGCACGGCGCCGTGCTACCGCTGCCTGTTCCCCGAGCCGCCCCCGCCCGGGGCCGCGCCCAACTGCTCCGAGGTCGGCGTGCTCGGCGTGCTGCCCGGTGTCGTGGGCATGTTGCAGGCGACCGAGGCGCTGAAGCTCCTGTTGCACCTTGGCGATTCCCTCCGCGGCCGCCTGCTGCAGTTCGACGCGATGGGCATGCGTTTCCGCGAAACCCGGCTGCCGCCGGATCCCGAGTGCCCGGTGTGCGCCCCCGGCATCGACTTCCCCGGCTACATCGACTACGCCGCCTTCTGCGGCGGAGGCTGATGCGCGCGGTGCCCGTGCACGTTGTGAACCGGCGATCGACTAGGCTGCAGCGGACGGCCAGCGGGCGGGGAGGGCAGGGATGAGGCGAGCGATGTGGGGCGGGCTGCTGGCGGCGGCCTGGCTGTTGATGCCGCAGGTGGCGTCCGCCGCCGCGGATCCATGCCGCGACTTCGGGACCAGGCTCGCATCCTTCGCGCATGCCGAACGCATCGTCGGCCTCGCCTGCCAAGAGTCCACGCTCTGGCACCGGCCTTTCATCGACGACGCTGGCCGCTTTGCCGGCGGGCGGGTGATGGAGGCGGAGTCGGCGTTGCTCGCCGACGGCGTGACCCCGGCATGGCAACGGGTCGCGGCCTACTGGCGCCACGGGCGCGCGCTGTCGCCGATGTCCGGCCTGCCCGGCGCCACCGATTGCATGATTGGCGCCACCGACTGGATGCGCGCCTCCTCGTGCCGCGCGTTCGTGCTGGACCGGCCGTGGTCCGCGGCATTCGTCTCGTTCGTCATGGCGCGCGCAGGCGTGCCGGGTTTCGCGCTGTCCGCCTCGCACGCCGACTATGTCCGCGCCGCGTACCGCGAGCCGGACCACGGACCCTTCCGCGCAGCCGACCCCTTCGCAACGCCCGCGGCCGCCGGCGACCTGCTGTGCTTCGTTCGCCGTGACGACCGCGCCTATGGCCACGCAGGCCTCGCCGCCTTCTTCGCTTCGGGCCAGGGCGACGGCGGGCTGGAGATGCACTGCGACATCGTCGTCGGCGCGGGCGCGCAGCTGGTGCTGGTCGGCGGCAACGTCATGCATGGGGTCACGCTGCGCTCCTTGCCCCTGGACGGTGCCGGGTTGCCCTGGAACTGGCCGCTGCGTTCGGGCCCCGCCGGACGCTGCAGCCCCGACGCGACCGAGGCCTGCAACCTCAACCGCCAGGACTGGGCGGTGCTGCTGAAGCTCAAGGCCCTGCCGCTTGCCACCACGCCGATGCCGACCCTGCCGACCGCGGCAACGGCGCAGCCCGCCTGCTGCACGGCCTGCGTGGTCGGCGCGGTACCGGCGATCCCGCGCTGCCCGAAGCCCTGACCCGGCGGTCGCAACGATGGTGGGGAATCGGGGACAATGCGCGATTCCCGCCGCCGTTCCCGACCGCATGAGCCAACCCAGCCCGCGCGCCCGCGTCCTCGACGGCAAGCGCATCGCCGACGACCTGCTGCACTCGCTGAAGGCGCAGGTGGACGCCCGGGTGGCGGCCGGGGGCAGCCGCCCCGGGCTCGCGGTGGTGCTGGTGGGGCGGGACCCGGCGTCGCAATCGTACGTGCGCAACAAGCGCCGCGCGGCGGAGAAGGTCGGCATCCGCGCCATCGACTTCGACCTGCCGGCGGGCACCAGCGAGCAGGAATTGCTCGACCTGGTCGACAGGCTCAACGCCGACCCCGAGGTGCACGGCATCCTGGTCCAGCTGCCGTTGCCGGGCATCCCCGACGCCACCCGGCTCATCCACCGCATCGACCCGCGCAAGGATGTCGACGGCTTCCACCCGGAGAACGTCGGCCACCTGGCGCTGCGCCAGTTCGGCCTGCGCCCGTGCACCCCGCGCGGCATCACCACGCTGCTCGCCTACACCGACCGGCCCGTGCGGGGGCGGAGCGCGACCATCGTCGGCGTCAGCAACCACGTCGGCCGGCCGATGGCCCTGGAGCTGCTGATCGCGGGCTGCACGGTCACCTCCTGCCACAAGTTCACGCCGCGCGAGGTCATGCGCCGCCACGTCGGCGAGGCGGACATCCTGGTGGTGGCGGTGGGCCGTCCGGGCATCGTGCCGGGGGAGTGGGTGAAGCCGGGGGCGGTGGTGATCGATGTCGGCATCAACCGCCGCGACGACGGCCGCCTGGTCGGCGACGTGGGCTATGCCGAGGCGGCGCAGCGCGCCAGCTGGATCACCCCGGTGCCGGGGGGCGTGGGCCCGATGACCGTGGCGACGCTGATGCAGAACACGCTGGAGGCCGCGGAGACGCTCGGCGCCACGATCTGAGCGCCCGGAGTGCGCAACGCAGCGTCCGCCGGCGGCCACGCGCCGGTGGGGCCGCTGACCCGTTACAATGGCGCGCTTCATCCCCACTGGCCCGCCCATGCTGCGCATCCAGGCCGAAGCGCTCACCTTCGACGATGTCTCCCTCGTCCCGGCGCATTCGCAAGTCCTGCCCAAGGACGTCTCCCTCGCCACCCGGCTCACGCGCGACCTGCGCCTGAACCTGCCGATCCTGTCCGCCGCCATGGATACCGTCACCGAGTCGCGGCTGGCGATCGCCATGGCCCAGCTCGGCGGCATCGGCATCCTGCACAAGAACATGAGCGCCGAGCTCCAGGCGCGCGAGGTGTCGCGGGTCAAGAACTTCGAGGCCGGCGTCATCCGCGAGCCGTTCACCGTCGGCCCGGACACCAGCATCGGCGAGGTCCTGCGCCTCACCCGCGCCCGCAACATCTCCGGCGTGCCGGTGGTCGACGGTGGCCACCTGGTGGGCATCGTCACCGGGCGCGACATGCGCTTCGAGACGCGCCTGGAAGACCCGGTGCGCAACGTCATGACCAAGAAGGACCGCCTGGTCACCGTGCGCGAGGGCGCCGGCGACGACGAGGTGCTGCAGCTGCTGCACAAGCACCGGATCGAGAAGGTGCTGGTGGTCAACGACGATTTCGCGCTGCGCGGCCTGATCACGGTGAAGGACATCCAGAAGGCGCGCGACAACCCGAACGCCGCCAAGGACGAATCCGAGAGCCTGCTGGTGGGTGCCGCGGTCGGCGTCGGCGGGGACACCGAGGACCGCATCGCGCGCCTGGCCGAGGCCGGCGTCGACGTGGTCATCGTCGACACCGCGCATGGCCATTCCCAGGGCGTGCTGGACCGGGTGCGCTGGACCAAGCGCAACTTCCCGAAGCTGCAGGTGGTCGGCGGCAACATCGTCACCGGCGACGCCGCGCTGGCGCTGGAAGACGCCGGCGCCGACGCGGTGAAGGTGGGCGTGGGCCCCGGCTCGATCTGCACCACGCGCGTGGTCGCCGGTGTCGGCGTGCCGCAGATCACCGCGGTCGACATGGTTGCCGACGCGCTGCAGGACCGCATCCCGCTGATCGCCGACGGCGGCATCCGCTATTCCGGCGACATCGGCAAGGCGCTGGTCGCCGGCGCATCGACGGTGATGATCGGCGGCCTGTTCGCCGGCACCGAGGAAACGCCCGGCGAGACCGAGCTCTACCAGGGCCGCAGCTACAAGAGCTACCGCGGCATGGGCAGCCTGGGCGCGATGGAGCAGGGCTCCAAGGACCGCTACTTCCAGGACTCGAGCGACGCCGACAAGCTCGTGCCCGAAGGCATCGAAGGGCGCGTGCCGTACCGGGGTCCGCTGTCGGGGGTGATCCACCAGCTCGCCGGCGGACTGCGCGCCACCATGGGCTACGTCGGCTGCGCGACCGTCGAGGAGATGCGCAGCAAGCCGTCGTTCGTGAAGATCACCGGCGCCGGCCAGCGCGAGAGCCACGTCCACGACGTGCAGATCACCAAGGAACCGCCGAACTACCAGGCCGGCTGATGGCGCCGGGCAAGCCTCCGCGCAGGCGGCGCCTCGGCACCGGGATGCTGGTGATCGCGGCGCTGGCGCTCGCGATGCTCGCCTTCGGCGAATACCGCGCCTGGCAGCTGCGCAGCTCGTGTACCCGCGGCGGCGGCGACTGGGACCGTGAACGTTCGCAATGCACCTTCCGCGGTGGCGACGTCCCCGCGCCACCGACAGGGCCCGCCCGATGACAGACCTGCATAGCGACAAGATCCTGATCCTGGACTTCGGCGCGCAGTACACGCAGCTGATCGCGCGCCGCATCCGCGAGATCGGCGTGTACTGCGAGATCTGGGCCTGGGACCACGACCCGGCGGAGATCGCCGCCTTCGGCGCGCGCGGCATCGTGCTGTCGGGCGGCCCCGAGTCGACCACCTTGCCCGGCGCGCCACGTGCACCGCAGGAGGTGTTCGACAGCGGCCTGCCGCTGCTGGGCATCTGCTACGGCATGCAGACCATGGCGGTGCAGCTGGGTGGCGCCACCGAGGCCGCCGACGCCCGCGAGTACGGCCACGCCGAGGTCAGCCTCATCGCCGACGACCGCCTGTTCGAAGGCCTGGCCGACCATCCCGGTCCGCCGCGGCGGCTCGACGTGTGGATGAGCCACGGCGACCACGTCGCCGAAGCGCCGCCCGGATTCGTGGTGACGGCGAGCACGCCGCGCGTGCCGGTCGCCGCGTTCGCCAACGACGACAAGCGCTGGTACGGCGTGCAGTTCCACCCCGAGGTCACGCACACCCGTTCCGGCGAGGCCATGCTGCGCCGGTTCCTGGTGGACATCTGTGGCTGCCGCACGCTGTGGACCGCGGCCAACATCATCGAGGACCAGGTCGCGCGCGTGCGCGACCAGGTCGGTACCGACGAGGTGGTGCTCGGGCTCTCCGGCGGGGTGGACTCCTCGGTGGTGGCGGCGCTGCTGCACAAGGCCATCGGCGACCAGCTGACCTGCGTGTTCGTCGACACCGGGCTGCTGCGCTGGAAGGAGGGCGACCAGGTGATGGCGACCTTCGCCGACGCCTCCGACAGCCACGGCCTCGGCATCCGCGTCATCCGCGTCGACGCCCGCGAGCGCTATTTCAAGGCGCTCGAAGGCGTCAGCGACCCGGAAGCCAAGCGCAAGATCATCGGCGGGCTGTTCATCGAGATCTTCGACGAGGAGTCGCACAAGCTCACCAACGCGAGGTGGCTGGCGCAGGGCACGATCTATCCCGATGTCATCGAGTCCGCCGGCAGCAAGACCGGCAAGGCGCATGTCATCAAGAGCCACCACAACGTCGGCGGCCTTCCCGAGCACATGAAGCTCGGGCTGGTGGAGCCGCTGCGCGAGCTGTTCAAGGACGAGGTGCGCCGCCTGGGCGTGCAGCTCGGCCTGCCGCGTGAAATGGTCTACCGGCATCCGTTCCCGGGCCCGGGCCTGGGCGTGCGCATCCTGGGCGAAGTGCGGCCGGAGTACGCGGACCTGCTGGCCAAGGCCGACGCCATTTTCATCGAGGAGCTGCGCCTGGCCGGCCTGTACGACAGGACCAGCCAGGCCTTTGCGGTATTCCTGCCGGTGAAGTCCGTCGGCGTGGTCGGCGATGCCCGCGCCTACGAATGGGTCATCGCGCTGCGCGCGGTGGAGACCATCGACTTCATGACCGCGCACTGGGCGCACCTGCCGTACGACTTCCTCGGCCGCGTCTCCAACCGCATCATCAACGAGGTGCGCGGCGTCTCGCGCGTGGTCTACGACATCAGCGGCAAGCCGCCGGCGACGATCGAGTGGGAGTGACGCGGGGCGCCTGGCAAGGCGCCCCGGCAGCCCGCTCCGGCAGGGTCCGCGGCGGTTCCCGCGCACGCGGAACGTTATGCTTGCACCTGGCCCGTCTCGCATGTCTCCGATGCAATCCAGACCCTTTGGCCGCACAGGCCCCAACGTTGGCGAAATCGGCTTCGGCGCCTGGGCCATCGGCGCGGCCTGGGGCAAGGTCGATGACGCCGAGTCCATCGCGGCACTGCATGCGGCCCTCGACGCGGGGCTCGATTTCATCGATACCGCCGATGTCTACGGCGACGGCCATTCCGAGCGCCTGATCGCACGGGTGTTGAAGGAGCGCGGTGGCGAACGTCCCTTCGTGGCGACCAAGGCGGGGCGGCGCCTGCCGGCGCAGACCGTGGAGGGCTACAGCGCGGAGAACCTGGAAAGCTGGATCGACAGCAGCCTGCGCAACCTCGAGGTCGACTGCCTCGACCTGCTCCAGCTGCATTGCCCACCGACGGACGCCTATTACCGTCCGGAGATCTTCGAACGCATGGACCGGATGGTCGAGCGCGGCAAGATCGCCCGCTACGGCGTCAGCGTCGAGCGTGTCGAAGAGGCGCTCAAGGCGATCGAGTACCCGGGCGTCGCCAGCGTGCAGATCATCTACAACATGTTCCGGCTGCGGCCTGCGGAGCTGTTCTTCCGCGAGGCCAGGCGGCGCGGCGTTGCCGTGATCGTGCGCGTGCCGCTGGCCAGTGGCCTGCTCAGCGGCAAGTTCCGCGTCGATACCCGCTTCGAAGCCGACGACCACCGCCGGTTCAACCGTCGCGGCGAAGCATTCGACGTGGGCGAGACCTTTTCCGGCGTGCCCTACGAGGTCGGCCTGGCCGCCGTGGAGGCGCTGCGCCCGCTCGTGCCCGAGGGCGCCACGCTCGCGCAGCTGGCGCTGCGGTGGATCCTGATGGACGACGCAGTGTCGGTGGTGATCCCGGGCGCACGCAACCGGCAGCAGGCGCTTGCCAACATCGCCGCCGCGGATCTCCCGGCCCTGCCTGCCTCCGCCATGGAGGCCGTGGCACGGGTCTACCACCGGGACATCCGGCCGCACGTGCACCAGCGCTGGTGATGCACGGGCAGGCGGCGGCGCTGCGCATCGGCCCGGCGGGCGAGGGCGATGTCGATGCGCTGGCCGCCCTGCTGGTGGACACCGTGGCCGCGAACGGCTCGGTCGGTTTCATGCACCCGCTCGACGTGGGCGACGCCGCCGCGTTCTGGGATGGTGCACTGCAGTCGTCGGCGCGTGGCGAACGCATCGTCCTGTGCGCCTGGCTCGACGCACGGCTGGTGGGCACCGGCTCGTTGCTGCTGGTGTCCGCGCCCAGCCAGCCCCATCGCGCCGAGCTGACCAAGGTGATGACCACGACGCAGGCGCGTGGCGCTGGCGTCGGCGCGGCCCTGGTCGGTGCGCTCGAGCGGGCCGCACTCGATCGCGGTCGCCGCCTGCTCACACTCGACGCCTCGCTGGTCGACGGCGCGGCGGCGTTCTATCGCCGCCTCGGGTACCACACCGCCGGCGATATCCCCGGGTACGCCTACAAGCCACTGGGTGGCCTGGCCGCGACCCGCGTGCTGTGGAAGCAGCTGGACGCGAAGGCGCCGGCGGACCGTCCGCCGGGCGACCAGGAGGCCGACGCGCGCTGGATGCGGCAGGCGCTGGCGCTGGCAATGCGCGCGCAGCGCGAAGACGACGAAATCCCCGTCGGCGCCGTGCTGGTGTCGGCCCCGGGGGAACTCATTGGCGAGGGGTGGAACCGCAACATCGCCGAGCATGATCCAAGCGCGCACGCCGAGATCGAGGCCATGCGCGCGGCCGGGCGGCAGCTCGGCAACCACCGCCTCACCGGCTGCACGCTCTACGTGACGCTCGAGCCATGCGCGATGTGCGCGATGGCGATGGTGCACGCGCGACTCGCCAGGGTGGTCTTCGGCGCGTCGGACCCCAAGACCGGTGCGGCCGGGAGCGTCTTCGACCTGCTGGCCGACCCGCGCCACAACCACCGGGTGGCGGTGGAGGGCGGGGTGCTGGCCGTCGAAGCGGGGACGATGCTCACCAACTACTTCCGCCGCAAGCGCGGACGGCCGCCGCTCTGAGTCAGTCGCGGCGCCCGCGGCGCGCCAGCCGGTGGCCCTGGTCCATCTCGTCGTTCACCGCGGACACCGCCAGCGCCGCCTCGCGCGCGAGCAGCAGGCTGGCGGCGAACATCGAGGTGACGCCGAGCGCCGCGAGCGCCGTCGGCAGGCCGCTCGCGCGGTAGCCGAGGAAGGCGTCGCCCGCGACCGCGAGGCTGGTGCCGACGAAGAAACTGATCGCCACGTACAGCAACTGGCTGCCGCGCAGGATGATCAGGCTGCGCCGTCGCTGCAGCGCGATCAGCGCCTCGTGCTGGAGGCGGTCGTCCTCGGGGAGGTCCGGCAGTTCCCGCAACAGCACCCGTGCGCGATCGATGACGCGGGCCAGCCGCGAGTTCGCGGAGATCAGCAGCGATGCGGTCGCGGTCAGGAAGAACGCCGGGGTGAGCATGGCGGTGAGGATCGCGTAATGCGAGACGTCCGGGTTCATCGGCATGGGGCAGGTGGTTGCGGGAGCTCGGCTATCATGCCCGCACGCGGTGCGCCGCGGCCATCGACCAGACAGGGGAGCACGACGGGTGACGAATACGCAGGACAGGCTGGTGTGGATCGACCTCGAGATGACCGGCCTCGACACGATGCGCGATTCGGTCCTCGAGATCGCGACCATCGTCACCGACGCCGGGTTGAACGTGCTGGCCGAAGGGCCGGAACTCGCGATCGCGCACCCGCTGTCGGCGCTGGAATCGATGGACGAGTGGAACCGCAACCAGCACGGCAAGTCCGGGCTGTGGCGGCGCGTGCTGGAGGAGGGGGTGCCCATGGCCGAGGCCGAGGCGCGGACGCTCGAGTTCCTGCACCGCTGGCTCGAGCCCAACCAGTCGCCGATGTGCGGCAACTCCATCTGCCAGGACCGCCGGTTCCTGCACCGCTGCATGCCGCGCCTGGAGCGCTTCTTCCACTACCGCAACCTCGACGTCAGCACGCTCAAGGAACTCGCGCGGCGCTGGGCGCCGGAAGTGGCGGCCGGGGTACGCAAGGAGTCGGCGCACACCGCGCTCAGCGACGTACGCGACTCGATCGCCGAGCTGCGCCACTACCGGGCGGCGATGGGGCGGCTCGGCGGCGACGCCGCCGGCTGAGCCGGCCGCGAAACCTACTGCGGGTCCGTCGCCGGGCGGTGGCCCGCGTCCTCGACGTCGACCGCGGGGGCCTGCAGTTGCCGGTCGGGTGGCGCCGGGCTGGGACCCTGTTCCGCGGCAACCATGCCGTGGTGGTACATGTGCACTTCGCGCTGCGGGAAGGGGATGGTGATCCCCGCGGCATCGAAGGCGACCTTGATCCGCTCGGTCAGCTCGCACTTGGTCACGAAGTGGTCCGCGTTCCTGGCGTGGCAGCGGATGCCCAGGTTGACGCTGTTGTCGCCCAGGTTGTAGACCAGCACGTCGGGCGCAGGCTCCGGCAGCACCCGGGGGTCCGAGCGCATCACCTCGAGTGCGGCGGCGCGCGCGGTGCCCACGTCGTCCTGGTAGCCGATGCCGATCACCAGTTCGATGCGCCGCGTCTCCGACGGGGTGAGGTTGATGATCGAGTCGGTGGTGATCAGGCTGTTGGGCAGTACGATCGTCTGGTTGTCCGCGCCGCGCAGCTGGGTCTGGAAGATGCTCACCGCCTCGACCTTGCCGGTCTCGCCGGCGATGGTGACGATGTCGCCGACCCGGAACGGCTTCAGCGTCACCAGCATGACGCCCGACGCGATGTTGGACAGCGAATCCTTCAGCGCCAGGCCGATGGCCAGACCCGCCGCGCCCAGCACCGCGAACATCGAGGTCATCGGCACGCCGACCACCTGGAGCACCGCAAGCAGGAGCACCACGAGCAACAGCACGTAGGCGACCTTGCGCAGGAACATCACCGCCGTCGCCTCGACGTGGGCTCGCGTGAGGGCGCGTTCGGCGACACCCGACACCCACTTGACGATGCGCATGCCGACCAGCAGCACCAGCAGGGCCGCTGCCAGCCGCAGGCCGAGGGCGATGGCGATCTCCCCCCAGGGGTGGTCCCGCACTCCGGTCCAGATGGGCTCCACGCGGGCCTCCTATGCGATCAGGGGATGGCCGCCAATGGCGGCAGCGGCGCCGGCATGTTCGCCGGCGCCGTGTCCACGGCGCGTGGTCAGGCCGACGCGGCCTTGGACTTCGCGAGCTTGAGCCAGGTGTCGACGACCGTATCGGGATTCAGCGACACCGAGTCGATGCCCTGCTGCATCAGCCACTCCGCCAGGTCCGGGTGGTCGCTCGGGCCCTGGCCGCAGATGCCGACGTACTTGCCCTTCGCCTTTGCCGTGCGGATGGCCATCGACAGCAGCTTCTTGACCGCCGGGTCGCGCTCGTCGAACAGGTGGGCGACGACGCTCGAGTCGCGGTCGAGCCCCAGGGTGAGCTGGGTGAGGTCGTTGGAGCCGATGGAGAAGCCGTCGAAGATCTCGAGGAACTCCTCGGCCAGCAGTGCGTTGGATGGCACCTCGCACATCATGATGATCTTGAGCCCGGCCTCGCCCTGCGTGAGCCCGTTCTTCCCCAGGGCTTCGACCACCTTGCGGCCCTCGTCGAGCGTGCGCACGAACGGGATCATGACCCAGAGGTTGTCCAGGCCCATCTCGTTGCGCACCTTGAGCACCGCGCGGCACTCGAGCGCGAAGGCATCCGCGAACGACGGATCGATGTAGCGGCTCGCACCGCGGAACCCGATCATCGGGTTCTCTTCCTCGGGCTCGTAGCGCGAGCCCCCGATCAGGTTGGCGTACTCGTTGGACTTGAAGTCCGACAGCCGCACGATCACCGGGTTGGGCGCCACCGACGCGGTCAGCGTGGCGATGCCTTCGGCCAGGCGGTCGACGTAGAAGCTCACCGGGTCGGCGTAGCCCGCGGTCTTGGCATCGATCTTCCGGCGCGTCTCCGGGTCCTGGCGGTCGTACTCGAGCAGCGCCTTCGGGTGCACGCCGATGTGCGCGGCGATGATCATCTCCAGGCGCGCGAGGCCGATGCCGGCGTTGGGCAGCTGGCCGAAGTCGAAGGCGCGCTCGGGGTTGGCCACGTTCATCATGATCTTGAGCGGCGCCGGCGGCATCGACGACAGGTCGGTGGTGATGCGCTCGAAGGGCAGGGCGCCGGTGTAGATGTAGCCGGTATCGCCCTCGGCGCAGCTGACGGTGATCTCGGTGCCGTCCTCGACCAGGTCGAGCGCGTTGCCGGTGCCGACCACCGCCGGCACGCCGAGCTCGCGCGCGATGATCGCGGCATGGCAGGTGCGGCCGCCGCGGTTGGTGACGATGGCCGAGGCGCGCTTCATCACCGGCTCCCAGTCCGGGTCGGTCATGTCGGCGACCAGCACGTCCCCGGGCTGGACGTTGTTCATGTGCTCCAGCCTGCGCACCACGCGGGCGACGCCACTGCCGATCTTCTGGCCGATCGCGCGGCCCTCGACCAGCACCGGGCCGCGTTCCTGCAGGTGGAAACGCTCGATCTGCGTCGCCTTGGCGCGCGAGCGCACGGTTTCCGGTCGCGCCTGGACGATGAACAGCTTGCCGCTGACGCCGTCCTTCGCCCACTCGATGTCCATCGGGCGCTGGTAGTGCTCCTCGATGGTCAGCGCCTGGCGCGCGAGTTCGTGCACGTCGTCGTCGGAGATGGAGAAGGTGCTGCGCAGCTCCGCCGGCGTATCCTCGGTGCGCACGCGTTCGCCGGGCGCATCGGAATAGACCATGCGGATCTGCTTGGACCCCATGGAGCGGCGCAGGATCGCGGGCTTGCCCTGCTTCAGCGTCGCCTTGTAGACGTAGAACTCGTCGGGGTTGACCGCGCCCTGGACCACCATCTCGCCCAGGCCGAAGCTCGATGTGATGAACACCACGCCGCGGAAACCGGACTCGGTGTCGAGCGTGAACAGCACGCCCGAGGCGCCGACGTCGGAACGCACCATCAGCTGCACGCCGGCGGACAGGAACACGTCCTCGTGCTTGAAGCCGTGGTGCACGCGGTAGGCGATGGCGCGGTCGTTGTAGAGGCTGGCGAAGACCTCCTTGACCTTGCGCACCACGTCATCGGCCCCGGTGACGTTGAGGAAGGTTTCCTGCTGGCCGGCGAAGCTGGCGTCGGGCAGGTCCTCGGCGGTCGCCGACGAACGCACGGCGACGGCGATCTCGCCACCGCCGTTGTCCGCGCACAGGCGCGCGTAGGCCTCGCGGATGTCGCGGTCGAGTTCGGGGTGCAGCGGCGCGTCGATCACCCAGCCGCGGATCTCGCCGCCGGCGCGCGTCAGCGCGGGCACGTCCTCGACGTCGAGGCCTGCGAGGCGGTCGAAGATGCGTTGCTCCAGCGTGTTGTGCGCGATGAACGCCTTGAATGCGTCCGCCGTGGTCGCGAAGCCGCCGGGGACGGACACGCCCAGGCGCGAAAGGTTGCCGATCATCTCGCCGAGCGAGGAATTCTTGCCGCCCACCTGGGCAAGGTCGGTCAGGCGCAGGTCTTGCAGCCACAGGATGTTGGCGGTCAAAACGGACACTCCGGTTCGCTGTGTGGGGGTCGGGCGGCAGGGCCGGCCGAAGTTGGCTATTTTAGCCACCTCGCCGGTCACGGCGCTGTAGGTGGCACCCCATGGCGGCGACGCGTCCCGTGTTCTACGTCTCCGACGGCACCGGCATCACCGCCGAGACCATCGGCCACAGCCTGCTGACCCAGTTCGCCGGCACCCGCTTCGTCACCGACCGCATCCCGTTCGTGGACTCGCCCGAGCGCGCGCTCGAGGTGGCCGAACGCATCCGCGACACCGGCATCTCGTACAACGCCCGGCCCATCGTGGTGAATTCCTGCGTCGACACCCGGATGAGCGACATCATCGCCGGGAGCGGGGCGCTCATGCTGGACGTGTTCGCCCCTTTCATCGAGCGACTCGAGGCGGAGCTGGGGCAGGGGAGGGAATCGCGCGTCGGCCAGGCCCACGGCATGGCGGATTTCGAGACCTACCACCGCCGCATCAACGCCATGAACTACGCGCTGACACACGACGACGGCGTGGCGCTCAACTACGACGAGGCCGACCTGATCCTGGTCGCGGTGTCGCGCGCCGGCAAGACGCCGACCTGCGTGTACCTGGCGCTGCACTACGGCGTGCGTGCGGCGAACTATCCGCTGACCGAGGAGGACCTCGAGCACGACCGCCTGCCGCCGCGGCTGCGGGCACACCGGAGCAAGCTCTTCGGGCTCACCATCGACCCGGTGCGCCTGCAGCAGATCCGCCAGGAACGCCGCCCGAACTCCCGCTACGCCGACGCCGAGACCTGCCGGCGCGAAGTCTCCGCCGCGGAAGCGCTGTTTCGCGCTGAGCGCATCCCGGTGCTGAGCACCACGCACACCTCGATCGAGGAGATCTCGAGCAAGGTGATGACGACGCTCGGCATCCACCGCGGCATGTTCTGAAGCGGCTCCGCCACGACTGTCAAGGCGACCCTGCCGGCGGCGCTGAACGCTGAACGGCGGACTCCCGCGACGGCGCCGGCCGATGCAGCGCGCACCCGCGCGCAGCGTGTAGGATCGGGGCATGGCCGATGTCCTCGCCCGCGACCTCCTGCTCCCGCGCCTCAGCCGCTTCGGCTGGCTGATGGGCCTGTACGCGGAGAACTTCCTCCGCCTGACGCGGCTGTTCGAGCCGGCCGACCTGGCACCCGGGGCCTACCTGTCGACCATTGGCGACGGCCTCGACGTGCACCTGGACATCACCGCGCAGCACCCGTACACCACCGAGCTGCGCCTGACCTACGGCGACCTGCGCGATCCTGTGAGCGGCGAGCCGGATCCGTCGGCGTTCCTGCGCCTGTATCGCGACGCGCGCCAGGTGGAGGCCACGCACTGCTACGTCGGTCGGCGCTGGCAGGACGTCATCGGCATGTATCCACCGCCGGCGGAGGTCGTGGATCACCGCACGCGCATGAACACCTTCCTCGGCAAGTGGCTGCAGTACCTCGCCGAGCGCGGGCACGGCGTGGCCACGCTGGCGCGCCTGGACGAGGCAACGCTGGCGGTGGTCGCCGACCGCGACTGAGCGCGGGGCAGGGCGGCGCCGCGGCCCGGGACACGACACGCGACTGCAGACACGAAAAAGCCCGCCATTGGCGGGCTTTTCGCTTGCAGAAGTGGCGTCCCCACGGGGATTCGAACCCCGGTGTCCACCGTGAAAGGGTGGTGTCCTAGGCCTCTAGACGATGGGGACGCAGTGGAACCCGGAACGCGGACGAACGGCCTGGTCGTCGCGCTTGGTGCTTGAATCTTGGTGGAGCCAGGCGGGATCGAACCGCCGACCTCCTGCATGCCATGCAGGCGCTCTCCCAGCTGAGCTATGGCCCCGTCTTACCGAGCGCGAAATTCTAGCCATCGCGTCGCGATCGCGCAAGCGTTCCATCGAGGGCCGCCGCCATGGACGTGTGGCGCGCGCTAAGCTTGCGGGCAACGAAGACGCGAACATGGGACATCCGGATGATCCAGCCACGCTACCTACGATCCAGTGCAATGGTGTTCGCGATGGCCTGTGCGGCCAGCAGCGGGGGCGCGGGTGCGCAGTCGCCGGTGCCCGCGACGCCTGCGAAGGCATCCACGACCGCGGGCGTCGTGCCTGCCGCCGGCCGCTACCAAGTGCTGGTACATCGCAACCCGCATTGCGGATGCTGCATGAAATGGGTGGCGCACCTGCGCGAGGCCGGCTTCCAGGTCGATGTCCAGGAGCACGCCTCGATGGACGCCATCAAGACCGCGATGGGCGTGCCCGAGGGCAAGCGCTCGTGCCATACCGCACAGGTCGGCGACTACTTCGTGGAAGGCCACGTGCCGGCCGCCGACATCCTGCGCCTGCTGGCCGAGGCGCCACGCGCGCGCGGGCTGGCGGTGCCGGGGATGCCGGCGGGGTCGCCGGGCATGGAGGTGCCGGACGGTACGGTCGATGCGTACACGGTGGAACTGGTGAAGGCCGACGGCAGCACGAGCGAGTTCGCACGGCACGGTGACTGACGGGGGATCGGTAGCGTCTCGCATCTGTACATAATATACATTATGCGAAGTACTGGAGCTGGCCGTGGTTGCCCGCGCAGGCGCCCGAATGATCAGTCGGAAAGTCCGCCCCGTCCACCCGCACGCGCCGCGCGGATCCGCTCCAGCTTTTCCCGCAGCTTGATCTCCAGCCCGCGATCCACCGGCTGGTAGTACACGCGCTCTCCCATGGCGTCCGGGAATCCCGTCTGCCCGAGCGCGATGCCGCCCTCGGCATCGTGGTCGTACTGGTAACCCTTCGAGTACCCGAGCTGCTTCATCAGCTTCGTCGGCGCGTTGCGCAGGTGCATCGGCACCTCCTGCGTCCCGTGTTCGCGCACGTCGCTGCGCGCGGCGCCGAACGCGCGGTAGGCGGCGTTGGATTTTGCGGTGCTCGCCAGGTAGATGACCAGCTGGCCCAGAGCTAGGTCGCCCTCGGGGCTGCCAAGCCGCTCGTACGCGTCCCAGGCTTCGATGGCCATCGACAACGCGCGTGGATCGGCGAGGCCAACGTCCTCGACCGCCATCCGCGTCAGCCGGCGTGCCAGGTAGGCAGGATCGCAGCCGCCGTCCAGCATGCGCGCGAACCAGTAGAGCGCGGCGTCGGGGTTCGAACTGCGGACCGACTTGTGCAGCGCCGAGATCTGGTCGTAGAACTGCTCGCCGCCCTTGTCGAAGCGGCGGGTGCGGTCGGCGAGCACCTGGCCGAGCAGGGCATCGGTGATGCTGCCGCCCTCCCCCGCCAGTTCCGCGGCGATCTCCAGCAGGGTGAGCGCGCGGCGCACGTCGCCGTCCGCAGCGGTGGCCACGAGTTCCAGTTGCGCATCGCCGATTTCGAGGCCGCGCTCGCCCAGCCCGCGCTCGTCGTCGGCCAGTGCCTGGCGAAGCGCCTCGACGATGTCCGCCACCGCCACCGATTCCATCACGTGCACGCGGCACCGCGACAGCAGCGCCGAATTGAGCTCGAAGGACGGGTTCTCGGTGGTGGCGCCGACGAACACGATCGTGCCGCGCTCGATGTGCGGCAGGAACGCGTCCTGCTGGGTCTTGTTGAAGCGGTGCACCTCGTCCACGAACAGCACGGTGCGGCGGCCGCCGGCGAACCGCTGCGCGGCCTCCGCCAGCACCTGGCGCACCTCGGGCAAGCCCGACAGCACCGCCGAAATCGCGCGGAAGTCAGCGTCGGCGTACTTTGCCAGCAGCAGGGCGAGCGTGGTCTTGCCGCAGCCGGGCGGGCCCCACAGGATCATCGAGTGCACGCGGCCGCTTTCGACCGAGCGCCGCAGCGCGGAGCCCGGTGCCAGCAGCCGGCGCTGGCCGACCATGTCGTCCAGCGAACGCGGGCGCATGCGTTCGGCGAGCGGGCGCATGGCGCCTGTCTCTGCACCAAGCAGGTCGGCCGTGGGCTCGGTCAGGTTCGGAGTTCGGGCTCGGCTCACGCGCGGTCCATGACGGAGGGCGCGGCTACGATAGCAAGTGCGTGCAGCGCGCTCAGGGCAGCGATGCGACCTCGCCGGCATTGCCGCCCACGGTGGCCGATGGACCCAGTTCGTAGTTCACGCGCAGCCAGCTGCCGTCCCTGCGGTCGTAGAGCGCCTCGACCTGCGCGGGCGTCGTGCCCTCGCGGCCGAAATCGGCAATGCCCACCGCCTCGATGCGCAGGAAGCGCTGACCGGCCTCCAGGGTCGCGATGCGGTCGAGCTGCAACCGCACCGGCTGGCCGCCGAACTCCTCGTCCAGTTGTGCCGCCACGCGTGCGTCGAGTTCGTCGACGAGCGCGGAATCGTTGGGCACCTCACGTTCGCCCGTGGTGCCACCGAGCGTCAGCTCCGGGTAGCCGGCGCTGCCGTACTGGGTGTCGTAGAGGGTGCGATAGCGGAAGCCGAGCCATTCGCCGTCGTCGGCGCCGATCTGCATCCGCCCGGTGCCGCTGATCACGCGGTCGCGGATGCTGGCGATCTCGACATCGGCGCTGTCGAGCTTCACCGAGATCGTGCGGTCCCCGAACTGCTCGCTGAGCGCGCCGATGACCACGGCGGCCACCGCCGCATGCAAAGTCTCGTCGCCCTCGGCCCTCGACGCCGGCAGCGCCGACTGCGCGGGCCGCGTCTCGATATGCTTCGGCCCCGCGCCAGTGCCCTGAACCCCGGCGGCGGTGCCCAGCGCGCCGAGCGCGACCAGGACGGGGAATACCTGCAGCAGGGGATGGCGTAGAGGCATGGACGCAGTCTGGCCGTGGGGGTGGGTACACCAGGTGAAAACGCCGGTTCCCGGCGGGCGCGGCCACCTGCCCCGGGGGCCTCAGCCCTCGCCGACGACGTCCACGCCCTTGGCCGGCACGTACCTGAAGGTCGAACGCTCGAACGCCGGGTTCTTCTTCCAGCCGCTGAATGCGATGTGCGTGAGCTGGCCGAGCGCGTCGACCACCTCCATCCGCACCAGGGACTTGCCGTCGAAGCCGAGCCGCGCACTCTGGAAGCTCGCTTCGTCGGCCTGCTTCGGCGCCAGCGACAGCCACTCCAGCCCGTCGCGCGTGCCGGCGTCCTCGACCGTGAAGTCGCGATCCAGCTTCGCCGGGTCGATCAGCGCCGCCAGCGGGCTGTTCTGCTCTTCCGCACCCTGCGGACGCACGGTCGCCTGCTCCAGATCGGGATCGTAGACCCAGACCTTGCTGCCGTCGGCGACGATCAGCTGCGGATACGGCTTCACGTATTCCCAGCGGAACAGGCGCGGCGCCGACAAGGCCACGCGGCCGCTGGACGTCTCCTTCAGCCGGCCATTCGCGTCGTACACCTGCTGCGTGAACTGGCCGTCGAGCCCCTTGAGGCCCGCGGCGAACGTGTCGAGGGTGTCGCGGGCGCCCGCGGACGCGGTGCCGGCGAAGAGTGCGGCGGCCAACGGCAGCCAACGGACGATTCGGTTCATGGTGTCGCTCCCACGGGTCTGGGCGAAGTGTGTAAACCTGCGGCTGAATGCGGCATCACCCGCGCGCGGACGCTACTTCGGCGGCGGCGGCGCCAGCACGCTGCGGTCGCCGTTGTGCTCCTGCGGCGACACCACGCCGGCCGCTTCCATGGCTTCCACCAGCCGCGCGGCGCGGTTGTAGCCGATCTTGAGCCGGCGCTGCACGCCCGAGATCGAGGCGCGGCGGGTTTCGGTGACGATGCGCACCGCCTCGTCGTACAGCGGGTCGCTCTCGTCCCCTGCCCCGCCGCCGCTCTCCGGAAGGCCGGAGGCACCGACGACGACGCCGTCGCCCATCGACTGCACTTCATCGAGCACGCCGTCGATGTAGTCCGGCCCCTTGCTGCTCTTGCGCAGGTGGTCCACCACGCGGTGCACCTCCTCGTCGCTGACGAAGGCGCCGTGCACGCGCTCCGGCATCGCGGTGCCCGGCGGCAGGTACAGCATGTCGCCGTGTCCCAGCAGGGTCTCTGCGCCGGACTGGTCGAGGATGGTGCGGGAGTCGATCTTGCTCGACACCTGGAACGCGATGCGCGTCGGGATGTTGGCCTTGATCAGGCCGGTGATGACATCCACCGACGGACGCTGCGTGGCGAGGATGAGGTGCATGCCCGCCGCGCGCGACTTCTGCGCCAGGCGCGCGATCAGCTCTTCGACCTTCTTGCCGACGATCATCATCATGTCGGCGAATTCGTCGATGAAGATGACCACGAACGGCAGCGGCTCGAGCGGACGCGGCACTTCCTCGAGCTCCGGGTTCGGCTTGAACAACGGGTCCATCAGCGGCTGGCCGGCGTCCTGCGCGTCCTTGACCTTCTTGTTGAAGCCCGCGAGGTTGCGCACGCCCACGGCGCTCATCAGCTTGTAGCGGCGCTCCATCTCCGCCACGCACCAGCGCAGGCCGTTGGCGGCCTCCTTCATGTCGGTGACCACCGGCGCCAGCAGGTGCGGGATGCCCTGGTAGACGCTGAGCTCCAGCATCTTCGGGTCGATCATCAGCATCCGTACGTCCTGCGGCCCGGCCTTGTACAGCAGGCTCAGCACCATCGCATTGACGCCGACCGACTTGCCCGACCCGGTGGTGCCCGCCACCAGCAGGTGCGGCATGCGGCCGAGGTCGGCCACCAGCGGGCGCCCGGCGATGTCCTTGCCCAGGGCCAGGGTCAGCGGGCTGGTCGACTTGTCGTATTCCTTCGAGCGCAGCAGCTCGCTCAGGTAGATCATCTCGCGGTGGGTATTGGGCGTCTCCAGGCCCACGACCGACTTGCCCGGGATGACGTCCACCACGCGCACCGACTTCACGCTGAGTCCGCGCGCGATGTCCTTGTCCAGCGAGCTGATCTGGCTGACCTTGATGCCCGGCGCGGGTTCGATCTCGAAGCGGGTGATGACCGGGCCGGGATAGGCACCGACCACCTGCGCGTCGATGCGGAAATCCTTGAGCTTGAACTCGATCTGCCGCGACAGCGTCTCGAGGGTCTGCTCGTCGTAGCCCTTGGGCTGCGGCTTGGGGTCGTCGAGCAGGGCGAGCGGCGGGATGCCGGAGCCGTCGCCGACGTGGAACAGCGGGATCTGCTGCTCGCGCTTGGCACGATCGCTCTTTTCCACCTGCGCCGGCGCCGGCGGCTCGATGCGCACCGGCGCCCGCTTCGCGCGGAGTTCGGAGTCGACCTTGCGCACCTCGGTGCGTTCCTCGCGGAGGTCACGCGCGTGCTTCCAGTCGGCAGCCTGCTTCGTGCTGCGCCGGAACAGCGTCGGCAGCGTCAGCACCCACTGACCGATCCGGTCCATCACCGCGAGCCACGACAGCCCGGTCGCCAGGGTGACGGACACCAGCAGCAATGCCAGCAGGAAGAGGTTGCCGCCCACCGGACCGAAGCCGCGGTACAGGGAATTGCCGACCAGGCGCCCGAGGATGCCGCCACTGCCGGCGGAATAGTCCACGGCGGCGCCTACGCGCAGGTACAGCAGGCCGGTGGCCGCCACCAGGAAGCCGACGATGCCCACCAGCCGCAGCGCCGGGCCGAAATCGGCGTCGCCGTCGCCATCGCTGTCCATGCCGAACAGCGCGATCCAGGCGATCGCGCCGAGCACGACCGGCAGCAGGTAGGCCACGTAGCCGAAGAGATAGAGCAGCACGTCGGCGATCCACGCCCCGACCCGCCCGCCGGCATTCTCCAGCGGCGCGGTGATGCTGCCCGAATGCGACCAGCCGGGATCGCCCGGTGAGAACGTCACCAGGCACACCAGCAGGTAGACCAGCAGCGGCGCGATCGCGATCAGCGCCATATCGCGCAGCAGGCGCTGCCGTCGCGGATTCGCCGCCGCCGGCTTGGCCGCGGCGCTGCGCTGGCGCTTGGTACGTTCCGAGAGCGGGCGTGCTGCCACCGTGCGGCGAGGCCTTAGGAAGTTGCCGTAATGCGATGATTCTACACGGATCGACCGGCGCGGCGCCGCAGCGGCGGCGCCCGGTGCGCTCGCTAGAGCTTCATGTCCTGCAGGGCCGGGTGGACCAGGCGGCCGCCCTCGACGTTGACGCCCTTCGCCAGCGCTGCGTTGTCGCGCCAGTTGCCCGAGGCGATCTTGTTCACCCACGGCAGGATCGCGGCGCAGATCGCCTGCGACGACGTCTGCGGCACGGCGCCGGGCATGTTGGTGACGCAGAAGTGGGTGACGCCCTCCTCCACGTAGGTCGGCTCCTTCCACGAGGTCGGGCGCGAGGTCTCGAAGCAGCCGCCCTGGTCGATGGAGATGTCGACCAGCACGCTGCCGTCCTCCATCCCCTTGATCATCTCCCGGTCGAGCACGTGCGGGGCGACGGCGCCGGTCACCAGCACCGCGCCGACGACGAGGTCGGCGGAGGCCACTTCGCGCGCCACCACCTCGTCGTAGGGGTACAGCGTGGTCACGTTGTTGCCCAGGCGCATCATCTCGTCCATGCGGTCCTGGCGCTTCTCGAACACCACCACGTTCGAACCGCCGGCGGCCGCGAGTGCTGCCGACGCGCCGCCGGCCTGGCCGGCACCGAACACCACGACCTTGCCGCGCGGGGTCGAGGGCAGGCCGCCCAGCAGCTTGCCCTTGCCGCCCATGGGCTGGTGCAGCATGTGCGTACCGACCTGCACCGCGATCTTGCCAGCAATGATCGACATCGGCGCCAGCAGCGGCAGGTCGCCGTTGTCGAGTTCGACGGTCTCGAACGCGATGCCGGTCAGCCCGATGTCGAGCAGGCGGCGGGTGAGCGCCGGCAGCGGCGCCAGGTGCAGGTAGCAGAACAGGAGGTGGTCGCGGCGCAGGAGTTCGAGGTCGCCCTCGATCGGCTCCTTGACCTTGACGATCATCTCGCCCTTCTCGTACAGGGCGGCGGCGTCCGGCGCGATCTTTACCCCCAGGCGCTCGTACTGCGCATCGGTGAACCCGGACTTGGTGCCGGCATCGGCCTCCAGCCACACCTCATGCCCGCGGTTGACCAGGTCGCCTGCCGCCTCCGGCACCAGCGCCACGCGGCCTTCGAGGGTCTTCGTCTCCTTGGGGACGCCGATACGCATTGCTCGCTCCTGCACGAAAAAGGCGCCGCGGGCGCGGCGCCGGGGGATGTCACCGGGGATGCATCGTTGCAGCGTCACCGCCGTCGCGCGCCTTGTGTTGCGGAGGCGGCGCCGCCAAGCTATGGGCCACGAAACGCTGCATTTTCATGGCCCGCGAGTATACATGAGCCCCTCCCCGAGCACGTCCCCGAAGCACTGCAAGCTCCTCATCCTGGGCTCCGGCCCCGCCGGCTGGACGGCGGCCGTCTATGCCGCCCGCGCCAACCTGAAACCCGTCGTGGTGACCGGCCTGCAGATGGGCGGCCAGCTGATGACCACCACCGAGGTCGACAACTGGCCGGGCGATCCCCATGGCCTGATGGGCCCGGACCTGATGTCGCGCATGCAGGCGCACGCCGAGCGCTTCGAGACCGAGACGATCTTCGACCACATCCACTCGGCCGACCTGTCGCAGCGACCGTTCCGCCTGAAGGGCGACAACGGCGACTACACCGCCGATGCGCTGGTCATCGCCACCGGCGCCACCGCCAAGTACCTCGGCCTGCCCTCCGAGGAGGCGTACAAGGGCCGCGGTGTGTCCGCCTGTGCCACCTGCGACGGCTTCTTCTACAAGGAACAGGACGTGGCCGTGGTCGGCGGGGGCAACACGGCGGTCGAAGAGGCGCTGTACCTGTCGAACATCGCGCGCACGGTGTACCTGGTGCACCGCCGCGACACCCTGCGTGCGGAAAAGATCATGCAGGACAAGCTGCAGGCGAAGATCCAGGCGGGCAAGATCGTCCCGGTGTGGCACCACGTGGTCGACGAGGTGCTGGGCAACGATGCCGGCGTCACCGGGCTGCGCGTGAAGTCGGTGCAGGACGGTTCCACCCGCGAGATCCCGGTGCACGGCTTCTTCGTCGCCATCGGCCACACGCCCAACACCTCCCTGTTCGAGGGCCAGCTGGCGATGAACAACGGCTACATCGAGATCCGCACCGGCCTCGGCGGCGGCGCCACCGAAACCTCGGTGCCCGGCGTGTTCGCCGCCGGCGACGTCGCCGACCAGGTCTACCGCCAGGCGATCACCTCCGCCGGCTTCGGCTGCATGGCCGCGCTCGACGCCGAGAAGTTCCTCGACAAGGAGCACTGATGGCGACGGCGCGCGTCCACGGCGCGCTGTCGGAGATCCCCGCCGCGCAGTGGGACGCGCTGCACGACGGGCGCAACCCGTTCGTGGCCCACGCCTTCCTCGAAGGCCTGGAGCGCCACGGCTGCCTGCGCCCCGCCTGGGGCTGGACACCGCGGCATCTCGCGCTGTGGGACGGCGACCGGCTGGTCGCGGCGGCGCCGGGCTACGTCAAGGACAACTCGCATGGCGAGTTCGTGTTCGACCACGCCTGGGCCCACGCCTACGCACGCCACGGCCAGGACTACTACCCCAAGTGGCTGTGCGCGGTGCCGTACTCGCCGGTGACCGGGCCGCGCCTCCTGGCCCGCGACGAGGCGGCGCGTGCACACCTTCCGCGCGCCATGGTGGCGCTGGTGCAGGCCTCGGGGCTGTCCTCGGCGCACGTGAACTTCCACCCGGCATCGGATGCCCAGGCGTTCGCCGCCGACGGCGCGGGGGCATGGCTGCCGCGCATCGACGTGCAGTACCACTGGGCCAATGACGCCGGCTGGCAGGGCTTCGACGACTTCCTCGGCGCGATGGACCACCGCCACCGCAAGAACATCCGCCAGGAGCGTCGCAAGGTGCGCGATGCGGGGGTCGGATTCCGGATCGTCGAGGGTGGCGAGGCGTGCGACGAGGACCTGCAGGCGATACACGGCTTCTACGTGCAGACGTTCTCGGAGTACGGCAATCCGCCCGCGCTGACGCTCGACTTCCTCCGCCACCTGGCGGCGACGATGCCGCGGGCACTGGTGCTGGTGCTGGCCGAGCAGGCCGGCGAGGCGATCGCAGGCGCCCTCTGCCTGCGCGGCGGCGACACGCTGTACGGCCGCTACTGGGGCGCCGCCCGGCAGGTGCCCGCGCTGCATTTCGAGACCTGCTACTACCAGGGCATCGACTACTGTCTGCGCGAGGGCCTGCGGCGGTTCGAGCCCGGTGCGCAGGGCGAGCACAAGATCGCCCGCGGCTTCCTGCCCACCCTGGTGCACAGCCGGCACTGGGTCGAGGATGCGGATTTCGCGGCCGCGCTCGCGCCGTGGTGCGCCGAGGAAAGCGCGGCGGTGCGGCGCCAGGCCGCCGCCCTCTCGGCCCACAGCCCGTTCAAGGCGGCATGAGCGTGCACCTGCCAAGGCTTGGCAGGGATCCGACATGGTTCCCGCCGCTGGACTCGGCACTCCGCCGGCCGGACGGGCTGCTCGCCTTCGGCGGCGACCTGTCGCCGGTGCGGCTGCTGGAGGCCTACCGGCGCGGCATCTTCCCCTGGTACTCCGAGGGCCAGCCGATCCTGTGGTGGTCGCCCGACCCGCGGGCGGTGTTCGACACCGACGGCGTGCACCTCGCCACCCGGTTCCGGCGCAGCCTGCGCGGCTCGGCATGGACGGTGCGCGCGGACACCGCGTTCGATGCCGTCATCGGGCACTGCGCCGCCCTCCCCCGGCCCGGCCAGGGCGGCACCTGGATCACGGATGCGATGGCCGACGCCTATGCCGCCCTGCACCGCCTCGGCCATGCGCACAGCATCGAGGTCCACGACGGCGACGGCTCGCTGGTCGGCGGGCTGTACGGGGTCGCGGTGGGGCGCATGTTCTTCGGCGAAAGCATGTTCTCCGTGCGCTCGGGCGGTTCGAAGGTGGCGCTGGCCGCCCTGGCCGCCCGCCTGCGCACCTGGGGCTGGCCGCTGATCGACGCGCAGGTCGGGAACCCGCACCTGGCCACCCTGGGGGCACGCATGCTGGCCCGCGACCGGTTCGAGCAGCAGGTCCAGGCGCTGGCCGCCGCCGAGGGACTCCCCGGCTCCTGGACGGGCGCGTTCGGCGAACTGGCGGCCGCTTCCCTGGCGCCGCCGCAGGGCCTTTAACGGAAATTTTGCGTCCCCGGGCGCGGCGTGGCAGAATGCGCGGCTCGTCGGCCCGCGTCAGCGCCCGGCACCCACTTCAGCAGCAGGACGCATGGCGAAAGACGACGTCATTGAATTCGAAGGCACGGTCTCCGAAACCCTCCCGAACACCATGTTCCGGGTGAAGCTGGAGAACGGCCACGAGATCATCGCCCATATCTCCGGGCGCATGCGCAAGAACTACATCCGCATCCTGACCGGCGACAAGGTCAAGGTGGAGATGACCCCCTACGACCTGACCAAGGGGCGGATCACCTACCGCATGAAGTAGCCCTGCTGCGGAATGCGAGACGGAAAAGGCGGCCATCGGCCGCCTTTTCGCGTTCCGGGCCCGGCACCAGGCCGGCCCCGCTTACTCCACCGTGACCGGCAACAGCTTCTCCGGCTCGGCCTGCACGTCGAGCACGATCTCGCCGTCGACCACGTCGACGCCGACGCGCCCGCCATGCACCAGCTTGCCGAACAGGAGCTCGTCGGCCAGCGGCCGCTTGATCTTGTCCTGGATCACCCGCGCCATCGGCCGCGCGCCCATCAGCGGGTCGAAGCCGTGTTGCGCAAGCCAGTCGCGCGCCGCCGGTGTCGTCGACAGCGTGACCTCCTTGTCGTGCAGCTGGGCCTCCAGCTCGATCAGGAACTTGTCCACGACGCGCAGGATGTGGTCGAAGCCGAGCGCCTGGAACTGCACCACCGCATCCAGGCGGTTGCGGAACTCCGGCGTGAAGCCCTTGCGGATCACTTCCATGGCATCGGTGCTGTGGTCCTGCCTGGTGAAGCCGATCGAGCGCCGTGCCGCCTGCGCCGCGCCGGCATTGGTGGTCATCACCAGGATCACGTTGCGGAAGTTCGCCTCGCGGCCGTTGGTGTCGGTGAGGATGCCCCGGTCCATGACCTGCAGCAGGATGTTGAAGATGTCCGGGTGCGCCTTCTCCACCTCGTCGAGCAGCAGCACGCAATGCGGCGTCTTGACGATCTTCTCGGTCAGGAGCCCCCCCTGGTCGAAGCCGACGTAGCCCGGCGGCGCGCCGATGAGGCGCGACACCGAATGCGACTCCATGTACTCGCTCATGTCGAAACGGACCAGCTCGATGCCCAGCTGCAGCGCGAGCTGCCGCGTGACCTCGGTCTTGCCGACGCCGGTGGGGCCGGCGAAGAGGAAGTTGCCGATCGGCTTGTCCGGGTTGGCGAGGCCCGAGCGCGCGAGCTTGATCGCGGAGGTGAGCGTCTCGATGGCCGGGTCCTGGCCGAAGATCACCATCTTCAGGTTGCGCTCGAGGTGTTCGAGTACGTCCTTGTCCGAGGCGCTGACCTGCTTGGCCGGGATCCGCGCCATCTTCGCGACGATCGTCTCCACCTCCTCGACGTCGATGCGCGACTTGCGCTGCTCGACCGGCAGCAGGCGCTGTCGTGCCCCGGCCTCGTCGATCACGTCGATCGCCTTGTCCGGCAGCAGCCTGTCGCCGATGTGCTTCACCGACAGGTCCACCGCCGCCTGCAGCGCCTCGTCGGCGTAGGTCACGTCGTGGTGGGCCTCGTACTTCGCCTTCAGGCCCTGGAGGATCTCGTAGGTCTCGCCGACCGTGGGCTCGACGATGTCGATCTTCTGGAAACGCCGTGCCAGCGCCCGGTCCTTCTCGAAGATCCCGCGGTACTCCTGGAACGTGGTCGAGCCGATGCAGCGCAGCTCGCCCGACGCCAGCGCCGGCTTGATCAGGTTCGACGCATCCATGGTGCCGCCGCTGGCGGAGCCGGCGCCGATGATGGTGTGGATCTCGTCGATGAAGAGGATCGCGCCCGGGTGCTTGCGGATCGCCGTCAGCACGCCCTTCAGGCGCTTCTCGAAGTCGCCGCGGTACTTGGTGCCGGCGACGAGCGCGCCCAGGTCGAGCGAATAGATGGTGGCGTCCAGCAGCACGTCCGGCACTTCGCCTTCCACGATGCGGCGCGCCAGGCCCTCGGCGATGGCGGTCTTGCCGACGCCGGCCTCGCCCACGTAGAGCGGGTTGTTCTTGCGCCGGCGGCACAGCACCTGGATGGTGCGCTCGACTTCCTCGGCGCGGCCGACCAGGGGGTCGATGCGGCCCTCCATGGCGAGCGCGTTGAGGTCGGTGGCGTACTCGGCCAGGGCATCGCCCTTGCCCTCGCCCTCGCCCGCCTCGCCGGAACGCGCCGCCGCGTCCTCGCCGGAGGCCTCCTCGCCGCCGGTCTTGGCGATGCCGTGCGACAGGTAGTTGACGACGTCCAGGCGGGTGACGTCCTGCTGGTTGAGGAAGTACACCGCGTGGGAGTCCTTCTCGCCGAAGATCGCCACCAGCACGTTGGCGCCGCTGACCTCCTTCTTGCCCGAGGACTGCACGTGGTAGACCGCGCGCTGCAGGACGCGCTGGAAGCCGAGCGTGGGCTGCGTGTCGCGACCGTCGTCGTCGGCAAGCTTCGACACGGAACTGCCGATGGCCTGCTCCAGGTCCGAGCGCAGGCGCTGGAAATCAGCGCCGCTGGCCTTCAGCACCAGCTCGGCCGAGGGGTTGTCGAGGAGCGCGAGCAGCAGGTGCTCGACCGTCATGTACTCGTCGCGCGCCTCGCGGGCGCGCTTGTAGCACTGGCCGATGCTGTATTCGAGGTCTTTGCTGAACATGGGGCGGTTGCCTCCGGAGATCGATACCGATCAGATGGGGCCGCCAGCGGTCAAATCCATGGCAGACCATGCCACCGTTTTAGGCGCATCCCGGAGCGATTGGCAAGGGCCGCGCGCATGGGCCGCAGCGTTCCGCCAGGGGTGCGAAAGGCACGTCGCGGCGGCGGCCCGTCCTGCACCCGGCGGTCGCGCGGTGCGTGCATGACCCCGGCCGTCGGCATGCCCGCAGGAACTCAGGCCTTCTCCATGGTGCACAGCAGGGGGTGCTGGTTCAGCCTCGCGTACTCGTTCACCTGCGCCACCTTGGACTCGGCAACGTCGCGGCTGAACACCCCGCAGACGCCACGGCCCCGGGTATGCACGTGCAGCATGACCTGCGTGGCACGGTCCAGGTTCATGGCGAAGAACCGCACCAGGACCTCGACCACGAAGTCCATCGGCGTGTAGTCGTCGTTGAGCAGCAGCACCGAGTACAGGGGTGGACGTTCGAGGTCCGGCTTGCTGGTTTCCACGGCGACGCCGTGGTCGCGTTCGTGATCGTGCCTGTGTGCCATCCGCCGATTATACGGAGCCCGGCGCCCGCGGCGGTGGACGCACCGGACCGCGCGGACGAAAATGCGCGATTCCGCTGCCGGCGTCCGCCATGCACCTGCCCCCGCGTCGAGTCCCATGCCCAGGCACCGCGCGCGACCGTGCCGGGGACGCGGCGTGAGCTACCGCGAAGGCAGGTTCTGGCAACCCGACGTCACCGTGGCCACCGTCGTGGTCGACGGCGCCCGGATGCTCCTGGTGGAGGAACGCGTCGCCGGCAACCTGGTGCTCAACCAGCCGGCGGGCCACCTGGAGCCGGATGAAACCCTCGCCGATGCCGCCATGCGCGAGACCCTGGAGGAAACCGGCTGGACGGTGCGCCTGACCGCCTTCATCGGCGCCTACCAGTGGCAGGCGCCCATGCGCGGGGACGGCACGCCCGGGCGGCATTTCCTCCGTTTCGCCTTCGCCGCCCTGCCGCTGGCGCACGACCCCGGGCGGACGCTGGACGATGGCATCGTCCGCGCACTCTGGCTGACGCCTTCCGAACTCCAGGCCGAGCGTGCCCGCCTGCGCAGCCCGCTGGTCTGGTCGGCGGTGGAGGATTTCCTCGGCGGACGCCGCCACCCGCTGTCGGTCCTGCAGCACGTCGGCGGGTGAGCGCGCCGGGCACCATCGTCGGCATGTCCGGCGGCGTCGACTCCTCGGTTGCCGCCCTGGTCCTGCGCAAGGCCGGCGAGCCGATCGCCGGGCTCTTCATGCAGAACTGGGCCGACGACGGCAGCGGCGACTGCCGCGCCGACGACGATCGCCGCGACGCGGTCGCGGTCTGTGGCCGCCTCGGCATCCCGCTGCACTTCCGCGACTTCTCGGCGGAGTACTGGGACGGCGTCTTCGCCCACTTCCTCGCCGAATATGCCGCCGGCAGGACTCCGAACCCCGACGTGCTGTGCAACCGCGAGATCAAGTTCCGGCACTTCCTCGACGCCGCCCACGCGCTCGGTGCCGGACGCATCGCCACCGGCCACTACGCGCGCATCGATCGCCACGCCGGGAGCTGGCGGCTCCTGCGCGGGCTGGACCGCGGCAAGGACCAGAGCTATTTCCTGCACCAGCTCGGCCAGGCGCAGCTGGCGGCGACGCTGTTCCCGCTCGGTGCGTTGCCCAAGGCGCAGGTCCGCGGGCTGGCACAGGCGGCCGGACTGCCGACCGCGGGCAAGAAGGACTCGACCGGGATCTGCTTCATCGGCGAACGCGACTTCCGCACCTTCCTCGCGCGCTACCTGCCGGCGCGCCCCGGCGACATCGTGACGCCACAGGGGCATCGTCTCGGCGCGCACCCCGGCGTGTTCTACTTCACCCTCGGCCAGCGCGAGGGACTGCAGCTTGGCGGCATGCGCGGTTTCGGCGCGGCGCCGTGGTACGTCGTCGGCAAGGACGTCGCCAGCAACACCCTGGTCGTCGACCAGGGCAGCGACAGCCCCTACCTCCTGTCGACGCGGCTGTGGACCGAAACCGCACACTGGATCGCGGGCCAGCCGCCCGCCGCGACATTCGAATGCGGTGCGCAGGTGCGCTACCGCCAGCACGAGGAGGCATGCTTGGTGACGGTGGACGAGGCGGGAACACTCGAGGTGCGATTCACGCGACCGCAGCGTGCGGTGACCCCGGGGCAATCGGTGGTGCTGTACGACGGCGAGACCTGTCTCGGCGGCGCGGTCATTGCCGGGACCGACGCGCCGCTCGAGGCCCTGCGCGGCGCGGGCGCCGCGCCATGATGCATGAACGCGTCCTCGCCCTCGCCGGCCTCGCCCAGGCCCTGAAGCAGGTGCGCCGCATCGCCGAGACCGGCCAGGCGGAGGCGACCGTGCTGCAGACCGCGCTCGACAGCGTGTTCCGCATCGACGCCGACTCCGCCGAAGCGGTCTACGGCGATGCGACGGCGCTGCGACCGGGCCTGGTGCTGCTGCAGGAGTACTTCACCAGCCAGGGCAAGGATCCGTTGCTGCCGCGGCTTGCACTGTCCGTGACCCAGCTGGAGCGGCGCTTCGTGCGCGACCACGCCATGGCGCAGCGGGTGCACGACGGCATCCTCGCCGCCCTGCCCGACGCACAGCGCCTGGGGAGCACGCATCCGGAGGTGCTGGGAGCGCTCGGCACCCTGTACGCCGACACGGTCAGCCAGTTGCGCCCCCGGGTGCTGGTGCAGGGCAACCCGCACTACCTGGGGCAGGCGGACATCGTCGCCGAGATCCGCGCCGTGCTGCTCGCGGCGCTGCGTTCGGCGGTGCTGTGGCGGCAGATGGGAGGGAGCCCCTGGGACTTCCTGCTGGCGCGCCGACAGATGCTCGCCGCGGTGAGTTCGGAACTCGGCTGACGCGCCCGCGCGACACGTCCGTCACGCCCGTGCACGCTGCGTGAACGGGCGCGTTGCGGCATAATTGCAGTGTTCGGGCGGTGCCGTTTTCCCGCCTTCCCTTCGCCTAGCCACGGAGCCTCCGCATGGCCGACTCCTTCGCCACCCGCGCCCGCCTGGACGTGAACGGCAAGTCCTACACCTACTGCAGCCTGCCGAAACTCGGCGAGACGTTCGACCTCGCCAGGCTCCCCTACTCGATGAAGATCCTGCTGGAGAACCTCCTCCGGCACGAGGACGGCGGCGTCACCGTCGGCCGGAACCACATCGAGGCGGTCGCGAGCTGGGATCCCAAGGCCGCCCCCGACACCGAGATCGCGTTCATGCCGGCGCGCGTGGTGCTGCAGGACTTCACCGGCGTCCCCTGCGTCGTCGACCTGGCCGCGATGCGCGATGCCGTCGCACGCCTCGGCGGCAATGCCGACCAGATCAACCCGCTGATTCCGTCCGAGCTGGTCATCGACCACTCGGTGCAGGTCGACGTGTACGGCCGCGCCGACGCGCTTGACCTCAACGGCAAGATCGAATTCCAGCGCAACAGGGAACGCTACGGCTTCCTGCGCTGGGGCCAGAAGGCATTCGAGAACTTCAAGGTGGTGCCGCCCAACACCGGCATCGTCCACCAGGTGAACCTGGAGCACCTCGCGCGGGTGGTGATGGAGCGCAGCATTCCCAATGACAGCGGCGACGTCGAACTGATGGCGTTCCCGGACACCGTGTTCGGCACCGACAGCCACACCACCATGATCAACGGCATCGGCGTGCTGGGCTGGGGCGTCGGCGGCATCGAGGCCGAGGCCGCGATGCTCGGCCAGCCCTCGTCGATGCTGATCCCGCAGGTGGTCGGCTTCCGTCTCAGCGGCAGGCTCCCCGAAGGCGCCACCGCCACCGACCTGGTGCTCACCGTCACCGAGATGCTGCGCAAGCACGGCGTGGTGGGCAAGTTCGTCGAGTTCTTCGGCGACGGCCTGCAGCACCTGCCGCTCGCCGACCGCGCCACCATCGCCAACATGGCGCCCGAATACGGCGCCACCTGCGGCATCTTCCCGGTGGACTCCGAGTCGCTCACCTACCTGCGCCTGTCCGGCCGCAGCGAGGAGCAGATCGCGCTGGTCGAGGCCTATGCGAAGGCCCAGGGGCTGTGGCATTCGGCCGACACGCCGGCCGCGGAATACTCCTCCACGCTCGAGCTGGACATGGCGTCCGTGCGCCCGTCGATGGCCGGCCCGAAGCGGCCCCAGGACCGTGTCCTGCTGGAAGACGTGCCGGCGAATTTCGAGGCCGCGCTCGCGCCGATGGTGGCCAGCCGCGCATCCGCCAACGGCCAGGTCGAGCGCTTCCAGCAGGAAGGTGGCGCCCAGCCGCAGGCCGCGCGGCTCGCCGCGAAGCCGGTGTCGAAGATCCGCATCGAGGACAACGACGTCGAGATCGGGGACGGCTCCGTGGTCATCGCCGCGATCACCTCCTGCACCAACACGTCGAACCCCGCGGTCATGCTCGGCGCGGGCCTGCTGGCACGAAATGCCGCCCGCCTCGGGATGAAGTCCAAGCCCTGGGTGAAGACCTCGCTCGGGCCGGGCTCGCTGGTGGTCACCGACTACCTGAAGAAGGCAGGCGTGCTCGACGACCTGGAGAAGCTCGGCTTCTTCGTCGTCGGCTACGGCTGCACCACCTGCATCGGCAACTCCGGGCCGCTGCTGCAGGCAGTCTCCGAAGGCATCGCCGAGAACGACCTTGTCGTCGCCTCGGTACTGTCGGGCAACCGCAACTTCGAGGGCCGCGTGCACGCCGAGGTCAAGGCGAACTACCTCGCCTCGCCGCCGCTCGTGGTGGCGTACGCCCTCGCCGGCACGGTCAACATCGACCTCACGCGCGAGCCGCTGGGCCAGGACCGCGACGGCAACGACGTCTACCTGCGAGACCTGTGGCCGACGAACAAGGAGATCGGCGACACCATCGCCGCGACGGTGGGCCCGGAGCTGTTCGCCGCGAACTACGCCGACGTGTTCAAGGGCGACAGCCGCTGGGCTGCGATCGAATCCCCCGACGGCGAGCTCTATCGCTGGGACGAGGCATCGACCTACATCAAGAACCCGCCCTACTTCGACGGCATGACGATGGACGTCGGCAGCATCGACGACATCCACGGCGCGCGCGTGCTCGGGCTGTTCGGCGACTCCATCACCACCGACCACATCTCGCCCGCGGGCAACATCAAGCAGGACTCGCCCGCGGGCAAGTTCCTGCAGGCGCGTGGCGTGCAGCCGGCGGACTTCAACAGCTACGGCTCGCGCCGCGGCAACGACGACGTCATGGTGCGCGGCACGTTCGCCAACATCCGCATCAAGAACCTCATGTTCGGCGGCGAGGAAGGCGGCAACACGTTGTACTTCGGCGACGGCGCCGAGCCGCAGAAGATGCCGATCTACGATGCCGCGATGAAGTACAGGGACGACGGCGTGCCGCTGGTGGTGTTCGCGGGCAAGGAGTACGGCACCGGTTCGTCGCGCGACTGGGCGGCCAAGGGCACCAACCTGCTGGGCGTCAAGGCGGTGGTGGCGGAGAGCTTCGAGCGCATCCACCGCTCCAACCTCGTCGGCATGGGCGTCCTGCCCTGCCAGTTCAAGGACGGGGAGAACGTGCAGACGCACGGGCTGGACGGTTCGGAAACCTTCGACGTCACCGGCCTTGCCGACGGCGCCTCGAAGACCGCGACCATCACGGCGCGCCGCAGCGATGGCAGCACCACCAGCTTCGAGGTCCACGTCCTGCTGCTGACGCCGAAGGAGGTCGAGTACTTCCGCCACGGCGGCCTGCTGCACTACGTGCTCCGCCAGCTGGCGGCGAAGTCCGCGGCCTGACCGGTCGCGTCAGGGCGGAAGCCCGGCCCACGCGCATGGCGCGTGGGCGCTCCCGCGGCGCGCGAACCTTCGGTTCGCAAGCGCGCCGCGTCGCCCGCCACGGCGGCCTGCTGCACTACGTGCTCCGCCAGCTGGCCGCCAGGTCGGCCTGACGGAAATTCCGCCCCGCGGCCATCGCGGGGCGGGCGCCGGCGGTGGCGCGGTCAGCGCAGCGTCGGCTCCCAGCGGGCGCTGGTCATCGTCCACTCGCCGCCGTCGAGTCGCCAGCCCGTGTCGACGGCGTAAAGGCTGGCGGAGTCGGGCGCGAAGCGCGACCCACCGGCGGCTAGCGCCACGGTGAACTTCACCCGGGCATGCGCGCCCTGCACCTCGACGTCCAATGGGCCCGGCATCGCGGTCACTTCGCTGCGCCGCAGCATGTACAGCGCAGCAAGGCGCCGGGCACCGTCGCGGTCGAGGCCGTCGGGGCCGATGAAGTCCTCCGCAAGCACTTCGGCAACGCCATCCGGATCGCGCGCCTCCACCGCGTGCTGCAGCTCGTCGATCGTGGCGCGCAGCGCCTCCTCGGGTGGCGTCCGGCTGCACGCCACGAGCAGCGCGAGCACCACTAAGCCCGGCAGCACGACCCGCAGGCCCGCGCCCATCCCTGCCGTCCATGTCGCCATGCGCGTCGCTCCCGGTGTGCGGTCGTGACGCCCAGCTTAGCCGCGCATGCAGGCATCCGGCTGCCTTGCCAGTCCATGGACCCTATGCTCCAATCGAGGCGACAAGCGCATGGCGCAATGCCCGCCACGCCGCGCATCTACAGGGAGAGAGCAGCATGTCGATCGAGCGCCCGTGGCTGGCGAGTTATCCCGCTGGCGTGCCCGAACAGATCGACGCCGACGAGTTCCCTTCGATCCCGGCGGTGCTGGACCAGGCGATCCGCAACTACAGCGACCGCCCTGCCTTCAGCAACATGGGCAAGACGATCACCTACGCCGAGCTCGACACGCTGAGCAACCAGTTCGCGTCGTACCTGATCAACGAGCTCAAGCTCAAGCGCGGCGACCGCGTCGCGATCATGATGCCCAACTGCCTGCAGTACCCGATCGCGACGTTCGGGATCCTGCGGGCGGGGCTGACGGTGGTGAACACCAACCCGATGTACACCGCGCGCGAGCTGCGGCACCAGCTGGTCGACTCCGGCACCAGCGCGATCCTGGTGATGGACAATTTCGCCGACGTGGTGGAGGCGGTGCTGCCCGACTCCCGGGTCACGCAGGTCATCACCACGGGCCTGGGCGACATGCTCGGCTTCCCGAAGGGCCCGGTGGTGAACTTCGTCGTCCGGCACGTGAAGAAGATGGTGCCGGAGTCCAACATCCGCGGCGCCATCCGCTTCCGCGAAGCGCTCGCGCGGGGCGCCCGCCACACGCTGCCCGAGGTCGCGATCACGCCCGACGACGTCGCCTTCCTGCAGTACACCGGCGGCACCACCGGCGTGGCCAAGGGCGCGATGCTGACCCACCGCAACCTGGTGGCGAACATGCAGCAGGCGTCGGCGTGGATCGGCACCAATGCGCGGATGGGCGAGGAAGTCATCGTCACCGCCCTGCCGCTGTACCACATCTTCGCGCTGACGGCGAACGGACTGGTGTTCACCAAGTTCGGCGCGCGCAACATCCTGATCACGAACCCGCGCGACATGCCGGCGTTCGTCAAGGAGATCCGCCGCGAGCGCTTCACCGCCATCACCGGCGTCAACACGCTGTTCAATGGCCTGCTCAACACGCCAGGGTTCGACGGGATCGACTTCTCGCGCCTGCACCTCACCCTGGGCGGTGGCATGGCCGTGCAGCGCTCCGTGGCCGAACGCTGGAAGAAGGCCACGGGCACCACTCTGGTGGAGGCCTATGGCCTCACCGAGACGTCCCCCGCCGCATGCATCAATCCCATGGACCTCGCCGAGTACAACGGCGCGATCGGCCTGCCGGTCCCGTCGACCGATGCCTGCATCAAGGACGAGTCCGGCGCGATGCTGCCCGCGGGCGAAGTGGGCGAGCTGTGCATCAAGGGCCCGCAGGTGATGAAGGGCTACTGGCAACGGCCGGAGGACACCGCCGCGGCCATCGATGCCGACGGCTGGCTGCACACCGGCGACATGGCGCGGATGGACGAGAAGGGCTTCTTCTACATTGTCGACCGCAAGAAGGACATGATCCTGGTGTCCGGCTTCAACGTGTACCCGAACGAGATCGAGGACGTCATCGCGATGATGCCGGGCGTGCTCGAGGTGGCGGCGGTCGGCGTTCCGGACGAGAAGGCGGGCGAAGTGGTCAAGGCGATCATCGTGCGCAAGGACCCGGCGCTGACCGCCGAGCAGGTCAAGGCCCACGCCCGCGCCAACCTCACCGGATACAAGCAGCCGCGCATCGTCGAGTTCCGCGAAGAGCTTCCGAAGACCAACGTCGGCAAGATCCTGCGCCGCGAGCTGCGCGACGAGTTGCCGGCGGCCTGAGCCGGCCCGGGGGCCCGCCCCCTCCGCCCCCGTGGCGGCGAAATCCCTTGCGGTTGCATGACTTTTGGCGCATAGAAGCGCTTATCGGGCACCTCCAGACCCTCCGTGGCAGCCGCCGCGGCGTCCGATCGCCTCCACATCCGTCACCGTCCTGCACAGGGGAAGCTTCATGAACAACGTCGAGAAACTGCACCGCACCACCTCTTTCCCCACCATGCGCGTGGAATCGGCGCCCAGCAGCGCCGCCCACTGGCTGTACATGCACGCCGACATCGGCCAGGGCGTGCGTCCGTGCTTCCGCACCGCGCTGATGGAGGACATGTGGAGCTTCCTCACTTCGATCACGCTGCGCGACTCGCAGCGCGAACCCGGGAAGCTCCGCCACGTGGTGCTGGCATCCGACGCCGAGGCCTTCAACCTCGGCGGCGACCTGCAGCTCTTCTCGCAGCTCATCCGCGACGGCAACCGCCAGCTGCTGCTGGACTACGCCCGGCGCTGCGTCGACGGCGTGTACCACCTGCACAATGGCCTCGGCGGCGACGTCCGCACCATCGCCCTGGTGCAGGGCGATGCGCTCGGCGGCGGCCTCGAGCTGGCACTGTCCTGCCACACCATCGTCGCCGAGGAAGGCGTGGGAATGGGCCTGCCGGAGGTGCTGTTCGGCCTCTTCCCGGGCATGGGCGCCTACTCGTTCCTGTGCAAGCGCGTGACCCCGCAGGTGGCGGAGAAGATCATCCTCGACGGCAACATCTACAGCAGCGAGGAGATGCACCGCATGGGCGTGGTCGACGTGCTGGTGCCCAAGGGCCACGGCGAAGCCGCGGTCGACGAGATCATCCGCAAGCAGCAGCGCTCGCCGCACGCCTACCTCGCGCTCAACGCCGTGCGCGGCATCGCGCAGCCGGTGGGCTACAACGAGCTGATGGGCATCACCGAGGTGTGGGTCGACACGGCGCTCGCGCTCGGCGAGAAGTCGCTGCGGACCATGGGCCGGATCGTCAACGCGCAGAACCGCCTCAGCGGCGCCGCCTGAGGACCGCGCCGGGACCGCTCAGCGGTCCTGGTCGCCATCGCGGGCGTGGCCGGACGGGCCACGCGCCGCGGACAGCGCCGCCGTGCCCTGGGCCATGCGGTCGCGCAGGCCCACCAGCCGCACCCGCCATTCCCGCGCCACCTGCCATTCGGCCAGCCGCATCATCTCGCCGCTGGCGGCCGCCACCCGCAGCATGCCCAGGTTGCTGGCCACGCCCTTGAGCGCATGCGCCTGCTCGCGCAACTGGTCCCAGTTCTCGTCCTGGCCGTGGCGCTCGATGAGCGCGAGGCAGGTCTGGGCGTCGCCCAGGCACTGCGACACGAACTTGGCCTCGAACTCCCTGCTGAGGCCGCCGTCGTCGATCAGTTCGGCCAGCACGCTGGGGTCGAGCACGTCGTTGCCCAGCGGCAGCTCGGTGCGCCCCGCCGGTACCGGCGCGCTCGCCCGCCCGGTGGTCGCCACTTCCGCCAGCGTATCCAGCAGCCGCGAGGCCACCACCGGCTTGGCGATGAAGGCATGCGCGCCCGCCTGCTCGCAGCGGCGGATGGACTCGGTGGTGGCATCGGCGCTGAGCACGATGACGGGCGTGCGCCGTGACGAGCCCGCCTCCATCACCCGCAGCTCGCGCAGCATGTCCAGCCCGCTGATCCCGGGCATGTGCAGGTCGACGATCACCACGTCGTAGTCGCTGGTCTCCAGCGCGGACAGCACCGCCTCGCCGTCGTCCACCGCGACCACGCGATGCCCCGCCTTCTGCAACAGGCCCTGGAGCACCATGCGGTTCGCCGCGTAGTCGTCCGCGATCAGGATCTGCATGTTGCGCACGCGCACGCGGTGCCGCAGGAACGGATCGGAGAACGCGATGACGTTCTCCGGCTGCACGGGCTCCGGCCCGGCACCGGCCGGCTGGACCACGTCCGCCGGCTCCGGCGCCGCCGCGGCCCGTGCCAGTTCGAACGGCAGTTCCACCCAGAACCGGCTGCCCGAGTTCTCCACGCTCTCGAAGCCGATGCTGCCGCCCATGGCCTCGGTCAGGCCCTTGGCGATGGTGGTGCCCAGGCCGGTGCCGCCATGGCGACGGGAGAGGCTGGCGTCCGCCTGCTCGAACGCCTCGAACAGCTTGGCGCGGGCGTTGTTCGCGATGCCGATCCCGGAATCCGCGATGGTGAAGCGCAGCCGCACCAGACCCTGGTCGGGGTGCGCGACGGTGCTGACATCCAGGCGGACGAAGCCGCGGTCGGTGAACTTGATGGCGTTGCTGACGAGGTTGAGGAGCACCTGCCGCAGGTGACCGGGATCGCCGCGGAGGGCCGCCGGCACGTCCGCGGCGATGTCGACCTGGTAGTCCAGCTGCTTGGAGCGCGCGGCCGGCAACAGGATCATCCCGATGTGGTTGACCAGCTCCGGCAGGTCGAAGTTCTCATCCGAGAGCTTGAGCTTGCCGGCTTCGATGGCGGAGATGTCGAGCACGTCCTCGACCAGCGACAGCAGCGAGCGGGTCGACGCCTGGATGGTGTTGAGGTACTCGCGCTGCTCGCTGTCCAGCCGCGTCGTGGCGAGCAGTTCCGAGGTGCCCGACAGGCCATTGAGCGGCGTGCGGAACTCGTGGCTCATGTTGGCCAGGAACCGGCTCTTGGCCTCGTTCGCGCGGCGTGCCTCCTCGGTGGCACGCGTGAGCTGGCGCAGCAGCCCGGCGAGGTACATCGGCACCGCGACCAGGCCCAGCAGCAGCCCGATGCCCAGGCTGCGGTTCTCGGCCCAGTAGGGGTTGGCGAACACGACCGCCGCGAAGGTCGCCACCGCCACCGCCACCGCGGCATGCAGGTAGCCGGTGCCGAAGCGCAGGCCGTTGCCCACGGTGACCCACATCAGGATCACGTACACCCAGGCCAGCGGCTCGCCGACGTGGATCATCGCCGCGCCCATCAGGCCGTAGTCGGACGCCATGCCGATGGCACGGCGGACGTGCGAGACGCCCGGGTCCAGGACGATGGCGGCGAGCAGGCACGAGCCGATGACGAAACCGGCCGCGACCATCGCCAGGACCGCCGAACTGCCTTCGACATCGGCCCCCACGAAACGCATGGCGAGCATGTACACCAGCACCACCAGCAGCACCGCGAGCCGGACCATGGCCTGGCCATGCTCGCTGTCGGGGCGGCGCGACAGCCGCCCGTGCAGCCAGTCGTAGGCGGCGGCGATCATGCCGGGCCGCCCGTCCCTGTGGGGCGCAGTGCCGGCGCCGCGAAACGCTCGCAGATGTCGTCCAGGCGCGCGCGGTTGTGCAGCAGCGCCGCGACGCAGCGCGGATCGAAGAGCGTGCCGCTCTGGTCGGTCAGGTAGTCCAGGGCTTCCTGCACGGTCCAGGCATGCTTGTACGGCCGGCGCGAAATCAGCGCGTCGAACACGTCCGCGACCGCGACAACCCGCGCCTCGATCGGGATGTCGTCGCCTGCGAGCCCGTCCGGGTAGCCGCTGCCGTCGTAGCGCTCCTGGTGCCTGAGCGCGATGGTCGCGCCCACCTGGATGAAGCGGTTCTGGCTGTCGTTGAGCAGTTCGTGGCCGATGCGCGGGTGCGTGCGCATGATCGCGAGCTCGGCGTCGTCCAGCGGGCCCGGCTTCATGAGCAGCGAGTCGGGAATGCCGATCTTGCCGATGTCGTGCAGCGGCGCGGCCATCTCGATCATCCGCACCTCGTCCTCGTACATGCCCAGGTCCTCGGCGATGAGGCCGGCAACGGCGGCAAGCCGCGCGAGGTTGGCGCTGGTGCCCGAGTCGCGGTATTCGATGGCACGTGCCAGGCGCGAGAGGGTTTCGCGTTCGCGCTCCTCGACCTCGTGCATGCTCGACAGCAGCCGCTGCTCGAGCGACAGGGCGCGCTGCTTGACCGACTCCGACTGCTGCCGGAGCTGGAGCAGGTTGCGGCAGCGCGCGCGCAACTCGCGCGGGCGCACCGGCTTGACCAGGAAATCGATCACCCCGACGTCGAGCGCGGCCTGCCGGATCGGCTCGTCGCCCACCACGGTCACCAGCACGATGGGGACATCGCGGTGCAGCAGCGGGCGCCGGAACCGGCGCGCGAATTCCAGCCCGTCGATCACCGGCATGCGGTAGTCCAGCAGCAGCAGGTCGGGGCGGTTGTCCTCACACCAGCGCAGGGCGGTCTGGGGGTCGCCGAAGTCGAGCACCTCCAGCTCGGGACCGATGTCCTCGAGGATGTGCCGCAGCATGGTACGTGCCGAGGTCTGGTCGTCGACGATGACGATGTTCAAGGTTGCGCTCCTCGAGCGTGCCGCAGCGCCTGGCGGGGTGGCAGGCTCTACCAGGGGCAAGCAAGTCCCGTGCCCGCGCCGGCATGCGCGCTCGTGTGACCGGCGACCGGAAGCCACGGGGAATCCACCCAGGTTCGGTCACATCCTGACACGGGAAGTCACTCCTGTGCGTCCCCAGCGCCGCCACCGGCGCGCCCGGCCCCCTGTGGCGCGGCCTCGGGCCGCATGTACGGGAACAGCAGGACGTCGCGGATGGAGGCCGAATCGGTGAACAGCATCACCAGCCGGTCGATGCCGACGCCGAGGCCGCCGGTCGGCGGCATCCCGACTTCCAGCGCCCGGATGTAGTCGGCGTCGTAATGCATGGCCTCGTCGTCGCCGCCCGCCTTCGCCGCGACCTGGGCCTGGAAGCGCGCCGCCTGGTCCTCCGGGTCGTTCAGTTCGGAGAAGCCGTTGGCCAGTTCCTTGCCGCCGACGAACAGCTCGAAACGGTCGGTGATGCCCGGCTCGGTGTCCGATTCCCGCGCCAGCGGCGACACTTCCACCGGGTAGTGGGTGATGAAGGTCGGCTGCACCAGCCCGCCCTCGACGATCCGTTCGAAAATCTCCAGCAGCAGCCTGCCCCAGCCCTGCCCCGGCTTCACCGGTATGCCCAGGCGCGCGCAATGCATGGCCAGGGCGTCACGGTCGCGGCAGTCGGCGGCGGTGATCGCCGGATCCGTCTCGCGCACCGCCTCCTCCAGCTTCCAGCGCCGGAAGCGCGGGCCGAGGTCGATGGCTTTGCCTTCCCACTGCAGCGCGGTGGTGCCGAGCGTGGATGTCGCGACGTCCCGGATCAACGATTCGGTGAGGTCCATCACCTCCTCGTAACCGGCGTAGGCCTCGTACAGCTCGAGCATCGTGAATTCGGGGTTGTGGCGGGTGCTGACGCCTTCGTTGCGGAAGTTGCGGTTGATCTCGTACACGCGCTCGAAGCCGCCGACGACCAGGCGCTTCAGGTAGAGCTCGGGCGCCACGCGCAGGTAGAGGTCGAGCCCCAGGGCGTTGTGGTGTGTGGTGAACGGGCGCGCCGTGGCGCCGCCGGCGATGTAATGCATCATCGGCGTCTCGACCTCGAGGAAGTCGCGCTCGTCGAGCCAGCGCCGGATCGCGGCGACGATGCGCGAGCGGGTCACGAACACCTCGCGCGCCTCCGGGCTCACGATCAGGTCGACGTAGCGCTGGCGGTAGCGCTGCTCGACATCGGCCAGCCCATGCCACTTGTCCGGCAGCGGGCGCAGCGCCTTGGTCAACAGCCGCAGCCGGTCCACCTTCACCGACAGCTCCCCGGTGCGGGTGCGCATGAGCGTGCCCTCGGCGCCGAGGATGTCGCCGACGTCCCAGCCCTTGAACGCATCGTAGGCATCGCCCAGCGTGGCCGACTGCAGGAACAGCTGGATGCGCCCGCTGGTGTCCTGGATCTGCGCGAACGCCGCCTTGCCCATCACCCGCTTGGCCAGCATCCGGCCGGCGACGCTGACGCGCCTGCCGTTCGCCTCCAGCGCCTCGCCGGTCCAGGCATCGGCATCGGCGTATTCGGCCTGGAGCGCGCCGGCAAGGTCGGCGCGACGGAAGTCGTTCGGGTAGGCGATGCCCTGCCCGCGCAACGCGGCGAGCTTGCCGCGGCGTTCGGCGATGAGGCTGTTGTCGTCGGGCGTGGGCGTGGTCATGGCGGGCCAGGTCGTGTCACGGAGGAGCGGCTGCCGACACGATGGACTGCACGCAAGGCAGCCGGCGACGGAAGCCGTGGATGCGCCGCGCCGCGGACAGCGCGGCGCGGGCGGGAGGTGGAACCTTACACCGCGTCGAGGCGCTTGGAGCCGGCCTCGAGCCCGGATTTCAGGCTGGCCTCGATGAACTCGTCGAGGTCGCCATCGAGCACCTTCTGCGTGTCCGAGCGCTCGATACCCGTGCGCAGGTCCTTGATCCGGCTCTGGTCGAGCACGTAGTTGCGGATCTGGCTGCCCCAGCCGATGTCGGACTTGGTGGCTTCGAGCGCATCCTTCTCGACGTTGCGCTTCTGCACTTCCAGCTCGTACAGCTTCGCGGCCAGCATCTTCATCGCGGTGTCGCGGTTGGCGTGCTGGCTGCGCCCGGTCTGGCAGGCGACCACGGTGTTGGTCGGCACGTGGGTGATGCGTACCGCGGACTCGGTCTTGTTGACGTGCTGGCCGCCGGCGCCGGACGACCGGTAGACGTCGGTGCGCAGGTCGGCGGGATTGATCTGGATGTCGATGTCGTCGTCGACTTCCGGCGACACGAACACCGAGGTGAAGCTGGTATGGCGGCGATTGTCGGAGTCGAACGGCGACTTGCGCACCAGCCGGTGCACGCCGATTTCGGTCTTGAGCCAGCCGTAGGCGAAATCGCCCTCGACCCGGAAGGTAGCGGACTTGATACCGGCGACGTCGCCGCCGCTCACTTCCATCAGCTCGGTCTTCCAGCCGCGGTTCTCGCACCAGCGCAGGTACATGCGCAGCAGCATCTCCGCCCAGTCCTGGGCCTCGGTGCCGCCGGCGCCCGCCTGGATATCGACGAAGGCGTTCGCCGAATCCATCTCGCCTGAGAACATGCGCTGGAACTCCAGCGTCTCGACGCGGCCTGCGTACTGCCCGAGGTCGGCCACCACGGCCAGCGCGGTGTCCTCGTCGTCCTCGGCCTCCGCGAGCTCCAGCAGCTCCAGCGCGCCCACGAGCCCGTCCAGCAGGTCGCGGATGCCGTTGACGGTCTTGTCCAGCAGCGAACGCTCCCTGCCGAGCGTCTGCGCGCGCGCGGGGTCGTTCCAGACATCCGGGTTTTCCAGCTCCCGCTCTACTTCCTCCAGGCGCTCGCGCTTGGCATCGTAGTCAAAGAAACCCCCTGAGCGAATCCAGCCGGCCACGGAGGTCGGCGATGCGCTGGCGGACGGGATTGAGCTCGATCATGTCGTCGGATTGGCTTCGCGTGGCCGGACATTCTAACCGATCGCCCTCCCGAGCCCGCCGCCGCCGCCGGGCGCGGCGACGTGCGATCCTTGCCTGCGCACCCGGTCGCGCAGGCCGCCACGACGGCACCGCGCAGCACGGCACCTCGGCACAACGGCGGAGACGGCAGCTTGAGTTCACTCTCGTGGCGAGAAGCGGCGCTGGCGGTTCTGGTCATGTGTGCCTTCGGACCTGCGGCGCATGCGCAGCCCGCGCCGGCGGATGCCGCGGTGGAGGCGGACATCTCCCGCTGTTTCGGGCTGCGCCACAGCGCCCCGGGCGAGGCCACCGTGCTCGCCGAACGCCTGCTCGCATTGCCTGCGCTGGACCCGGGCAACCAGATCAAGGCGTGGAGCTGCCTGGGGCGTGCGGCCGCCTACGGCGGCGACACCGCGCGCGCGCTGGAATCAGCGCAGCGGATCGAGGCACTGCTCGAGGCACACCCGATGCCGCCGGACTTCGAGCTTCGGGCAGTATCCAACGCCGGCGCCATCCTGCATGCCGTTGGCAGGGTGAACGCCGCGCTGGAGGCCTACGGGCGCGCGCACGCGCTCGCACGGGCCGAAGACGCGGCCGAGACGCAGATGGTCACCCTGATCAACATCGGCAGCATCCACAGCGAGGAGCTTCGCGCGTACGAGGTGGCCGAGGCCTTCTTCAGCGAAGCGCAGGCGATCGCCGAGCGCGAGGGGCAGCACAAGGCCACGCTGGCCTACAGCCGTGGCCAGAACATGCTGCGGATGGGCCGCGCTGCGGAAGCGGCCGAACTCTTCGACGCCGCGGTCGAGACGGCCCGAAGCACCGACGACACCCTCATCGAGCTGCGGGCCCGTGCCGAGCGGCTGGCGCTGCCCGGCGCACCGGCCGATGCGCAGGCGCAGCTCGGATCGATCGCGCGGTCGCAGCTTGCGCTGCCCGATGTCGGCGGTGCGGCGATCACCTTCACCGTCCTCGCCCGCCTCTCGCTGGCGCAGGGGCAGCCGCAGGCGGCACTGGCGCATGCCGACCGCGCTGCCGGCCTCGTGGCAGCGGGCCATTACCGCCGTGAACGCATCGATGCACTGGAAACCCGGCTCGCGGCGCTGGAGGCGCTGGGCCGCACCGGAGAGGCGCTGGCGGTCGCCGCCGAGTTGCGCGCGTTCGAGACCTCGCTGCTGCGCTACCAGCGCGTCGAGGCGCTCGCCGGGTTGCAGGCGACGCTGGAGGATGGCGCGCGTTCACGCGAACTGGCGCGGCTGCGGGCAGCCGACCATGACCGCGGCGTCACCCTCGAGCGCACCCGCCTGCTGCGCAACGGTGCGCTGGCCGGGCTGGTGCTGCTCGCGCTGGGCACGCTGGGGTTCGCTGTCTACCAGCGCCGGGTCCATCGCCGGCTCGAGGTCCTCAGCACCGTCGATCCCCTGACCGGATTGCTGAATCGCCGGGCCGCCAGCGTGCGGCTGATGCAGGCGCCATTCCCGTCCGCAAACGGCTCGCCCTGCGAGGGCGACCGCCGGGCCACCCTCTTCATCGTCGACATCGACCACTTCAAGGCGGTCAACGACCGCCTGGGCCATGGCGCCGGCGACACGGTGCTGGTGGAAGTGGCGCGACGCCTGACCCTCGGCTGCCGCCCCGGGGACCTGGTCTCACGCTGGGGCGGCGAGGAATTCCTGGTCGCCTGCCCCTGCCTGGACCTCGCCGGCGCCATCGCCATCGCGAAGCGGCTGCGGGCGTCCGTGGCCGACGGCATCGTGGATGTCGACGGCAACCAGGTTGCGCCGCCGAACCTGTCGGTCGGTTTCGCCTGCTGGCCGTTTTTCCCGGGCGCGGGCCGCATGGAGTCGCCGCAGGGCTGGCAGGACGCCGTGACGATCGCCGACCGTGCCCTGTACGCAGTCAAGGACTCCGGACGCGACGGCTGGATCGGCCTCTGGGGCAACGCGCCCGATGGTGACGTGGCGCGGTTGCTGCAGGATCCGGCCGCGGCAATCGCACGCGGCGAGGCGACCGTGGCGCCGGACGGCCTGGTGGTGGCATGGCCGGCCCTGCCCGATCCGCTGGGCGCCACCTGGCCGACACGGGTGCCGCAGGTGCAGGCGGGAGCCACCTAAGCGCCCGGCCGCAGAGCGCCGCGGTAGCGCCGGCTCACCGGGAGCGCGCTGCCGTCACGGAGGTGTGCCCGCGCATCGCCGCTCTCGAGCGGCTCGATCGAGAGCACCTGGTCCAGGTTGACGATGTAGCTGCGGTGGATCCGCACGAAGCGTGACGGATCCAGGCGGACGCCGATCCCGCCGATGGTGCTGCGCAGCGGATAGTCGTGTCCGCGCACGCGCAGGTTGACGTAGTTGCCCGAGGCCTGCAGCCATTCGACCTCGTCGGCGGCCACCAGGAACTCGCGTCCAAGCTTGCGCACCAGGAAGCGTTCCGGCCGCTCCAGCTGCTCGCGCTCGCCCGTCGAGGGTTCGTCCGGGGCGTCGAGCAGGCGCACTTCGCCCTGCAGGCGTCGCAGCACCAGCCGGTACACCTCGATGGTCACCACGATCGCGGTGTACGAGCGCACGTCCTTCAGGTATTCGTAGCCCAGCGCGACGCTCCAGCCGAAGTCGTAATCCAGCCCGTGCATGCCGTACACCGCGATCCGGATCGCGACCATGCCCAGCACGTGCAGCAACGACACCACGACGCTGGCCGCCAGGTGCCGGAGCAGCTGCGCACGCCAGCCGTCCCAGTGCAGCGGATGGCGGCGCGTGAACCAGGCGATCGCCGGGATCAGCGCAAGCCAGGCCAGCCCGCTCGACCATTCCCACAGCACCGGCTCCCAGGTGGCGAAAGCGAGGCCGGCACGGCGGATGTCGATCAACGCTGTGATGCTGTTGGCCACCGCGTTGACCACGGTCAGGACGATCCAGTACCCGGCCTCGGCGACGCGGCGCCATGGTGCGTAACGGGCATGGGCAGTCCTGCGGGCGTCATCCATCGGCGCATTCTAGGCGGCGGTGCCCGCGGCACGTCCCGGTTCGTCCCACCGCCCCACGCCTCGTCCCTCCGCTGGCGCTGGCCGTCACCCGGCCGCCGCAGGGCCGCCGGCGCGCCTGCAGGATGCGGGCGACTTCCCGACCGGACACGCCATGGAACGCCGCCACGACCTCGACTGGGTCCGCATCCTCGCCTTCGGCCTGCTCGTGCTCTACCACGTCGGCATGTACTACGTGACCTGGGACTGGCACGTCAAAAGTCCGCAGGCGGGCACGGCGATCGAGCCATTGATGTTCCTGTCGTCGCCATGGCGCCTGTCACTGCTGTTCCTCGTGTCCGGCGCGGCGACCGGCTTCCTGCTTGCACGCCCGGAGGGTACGCGCCGCTTCCTGCGCGAGCGATCCTGGCGTCTTCTGGTCCCGCTGGTGTTCGGGATGCTGGTGGTCGTGCCCCCGCAGTCGTACTTCGAGGTGGTCGAAAAGCTCCCGGGCGGCTTCCACGACGGCTACCTCGCGTTCTGGGGCCGCTACCTGGCAGGCGACGGCGGATTCTGCCGCGACGGCGAATGCCTGGACCTGCCGACCTGGAACCACCTGTGGTTCGTCGCCTACCTGTGGGTGTACACGCTGGTGCTCTGGGCGCTGCTCCGGTTCACGCCGTCTGCCAGCGCCACCGCGGACCGGCTGCTTGCGCGCGCCGTCACGGGCTGGGGGCTGCTGCTGTGGCCGGCCGTGTTCCTCGTCGGCGCCAGGATGCTGCTGGTGGCCCGTTTCGAGTCCACCCACGCCCTGGTCGACGACTGGTACAACCACGCGCAGTACCTGCCGCTGTTCCTGCTGGGCTTCCTGCTGGCGCGCCGCGAGGCGGCGTGGGAACGGATCGAGGCGTTGCGCTGGCCGGCCCTGGCGGTCGCGGCATGCGGCTATGCCTACGTGGCGTGGTACTTCCACAGCTATGCCGAGGTGGCCGCCAGCGATGCGGTGCGGCTGGCGCAGCGGGTGGCCTGGGGCATCAACCAGTGGGCGATGATCGTGGCCATCCTGGGGTTCGCGCGCCGGTACGCGCCGGGCGACTCCCCCGCCCGGCGCTACCTCACCGATGCCGTCTTTCCGGTCTACATCCTGCACCAGACCATCATCGTGGTGGTGTCGCGCGCGCTCCGGCCGCTGGACCTGCATCCGGCGCTCGAAGGCCCCCTGCTGGTGGCGCTGACGTTCGCACTGGCGTTTGCCGGCTACGAGGTGATCCGGCGCATCGCGCTGCTGCGGCCGCTGTTCGGGCTCAAGCGGTGGCGGCGACCGGCGCCGGCACCGCTTCCCGATGCTCCACGATCAGCTGGATAGCACCGCCGCCACGATAGTCGTCGACGGCAAGGCGGTAGGCGATGCGGATGCGCGCGCCTGGCGGGTCGTCGCGCCAGCCGCCGAAGTGGATGGCGGGCAACGGTGCCGGCCGGCCGCCGAGGCGCAGCGACAGCCTGAGGTGCCGCTCGCCGACGATGCGCCAGTCGACGACGTCGAACTCGCCGTCGAACAGGGGCTCCGGGAACCCCTGCCCCCACGGGCCGCCGTCGCGCAGCGCCGCCGCGTGGAGGTGGTCGAACTCGTGCGGCAGCAGTTCGCCGTCGCTTGCCAGCTCCGCCTGCAGCGCGCCGGGATCGAGCGTGCGCGCGGCGTGGGCGACGAAGGCGGCCTCGAATGCGGCAAGGTTGTCCATGCGCAGGCTGAGTCCGGCCGCCATGGCGTGGCCGCCAAAGCGTTCGATCAGCCCGGGGTGCCCGGCATCCACCGCGGCCAGTGCGTCGCGCACGTGGAAGCCAGGGATCGAGCGCGCCGACCCGCGCAATTGGTCGCTGCCGGGCTCGGCCGGCGCGAAGGCCACCACCGGCCGGTGCAGGCGCTCCTTGAGCTTCGATGCCACCAGGCCGACCACGCCCGGGTGCCACGCCGGATCGAACAGACAGGCCGCGGCCGGCAGCGCCGCGGCCTCCGGCACCTGCGGACGCTGCGCAACCAGCCGCTCGGCTTCGTCGACCATGTGCTGCTGCACGTTGCGCCGCTCGGCGTTGATGGCGTTGAGGCGTGCCGCCAGTGCCTCCGCGCGCGGTGCGTCGTCGCAGAGCAGGCATTCGATGCCCAGCGCCATGTCCTCGAGGCGGCCGGCCGCATTGAGCCGCGGTGCAACGGCGAAGCCGACATCCGCCGCGGTGAGGCGTGCCGGCTCGCGCCCCGACACCGCCACCAGCGCGCGCAGCCCATGGCAGCCCTGCCCCGCACGCAGGCGCCGCAGGCCGGCCGCGACCAGCGCGCGGTTGTTCGCATCGAGTGGCACGAGGTCGGCGATGGTGCCGACGGCGACCAGGTCGAGCAGGGTCGGCAGGTCGCGGCCGGCGTCGGGCTGACCGTTCGCTCGCAGATGGGCACGCAGGGCCAGCAGCACGTAGAACACGACGCCCACGCCCGCCAGCACCTTGCTCGGGAAGCCGTCGCCGGGCAGGTTGGGATTGACCACGGCATCGGCGGCGGGCAGGCGCTCGCCCGGCAGGTGGTGGTCGGTCACCAGCACGCGCCAGCCCAGGTCACGGGCGGCGGCGATGCCGGCATGGCAGGCGATGCCATGGTCGACCGTCAACAGCAGGTCGGGCGCGAGAGGCGCGAGTTCGGCCACCAGCGCCGGCGACAGGCCATAGCCGTGCACCATCCGGTTCGGCACCGCATGCGAGACCCGGCGCGCGCCAAGCATGCGCAGGCCGCGCACGGCCACCGCACAGGCGGTGGCGCCATCGCAGTCGAAATCCCCCACCACGAGCACGTGGCGGTCGCCGGCAATGGCCTCGGCGAGCAGTGCCACCGCCGCATCGATGCCGGACAGGGTGTCCGGCGGCAGCAGGTTCGCCAGGCGCGGCTGCGCGGCATCGGCGTCGTGGGCGCCGCGTGCGCAGTAGACGCGGCGCAGCAGCGCCGGGATCGCGTCCGACCACGTCCCAGGCGGGCCGGGGAGCCGGCGCCGGATGCGCGTCCCGGGAATCACGGACGCAGCGCCGGCAGCGGCCGGCGCCAGAGGCGGATCCGGTGCCAGCGGCGCAGGGTCGCGACGTGGCCGTCCTCCGCATCCAGGACCAGGGCCTCGATGGCGCCTTGCCGCAGGGCCTCGAGTGCCGGCTGCAGCCATTCGCGGTCCAGGCGCGCCAGGTCGCGGAGTGCGACCAGGTCGTGGATGGTCGGCGTCGTTGCCGGCACGTACCGCTCCGGCAGGGCATGCGACACGCCGGCGAAGGCGGCGAGCGCGTGCGCGGTGGCGTCGTCGGTGTAGACGGCGGGCGAAGGCCGCGTGCCCGGGTTGCGCACCGCCGGCAGGCTGCCGCCGCCCCAGAACCAGAGGGCATTGACGGGGACCCGGCCGGATGCCGCGCGCCGCGCATTCCACGGGTGGTTGTGCAGCACGATCTGGCTCTCGTTGGCGAGCATCCGCCAGCGACGCGCGGCGGCGCTGGCGTCGTCCAGCTGCTCGGCCAGGTCCGCGCCTAGCGCCTCGCCCGGATCCGGGAAAGCAGGCAGCGGAGTCGCCGCGGGCAGGCGCAGGTACCAGCGCGAAGGCACCGGCGCATCGAGCAGGAAGCCGGCGTCGCCGAACACCGGCTTCAGAGCCGGCAGCAGCGCGGCCACGTCGTCCGCGCCCACGGCAAGGGTGTCGCCGTGCGCCATCAGGCGCACGCCGCTCAGGTCGGGGCGCAGGTAGGCCGGATCCGCACGCAGCCAGGCCGCGCCCGCGGCATCGCCGGCGTCGGCCTGCCGAGAGAGCGCGGCGATCGGCCAGCCGCCGCCGCCCGGCGCGAGGTGCCGCATCAGTTGCGCGCGCCGGCCGTCGTCGAGGCCAGGCGCGTGGTCGGCGCGGCCGATCGCGGACGCGGTGCGCCCGGACAGCCGCTGTGCGCCGAATCGCCCGGCGGCGGGCAGCAGGAAACGCGCGACCGGCACCGTCGGGCTCAGTCGTAGGCGACTTCGACGATCTCGTACTCGCGGGTGCCGCCCGGTGCCTCGATGGTCACGCTGTCGCCCTCGAGCTTGCCGATGACCGCGCGCGCCACCGGCGACGAGATCGCGATCAGGCCCTGCTTGATGTCCGCTTCGAGGTCGCCGACGATCTGGTAGCGCCGTTCCTCGCCGCTGTCGGCGTCGGCCAGCACGACCCTGGCGCCGAACACGACCTTGGATCCCGCATTCAGCGTCGAGGTGTCGATCACCTGCGCATGCGACAGCTCCGACTCCAGCAGCTTGATCCGTCCCTCGATGAAGCTCTGCTGTTCGCGCGCGGCGTGGTATTCGGCGTTCTCCTTGAGATCGCCATGGGCCCGCGCCTCGGCGATCGCGTTGATCACCGCCGGGCGCTGCACCGACTTCAGCTGCTCCAGTTCCTCGCGCAGGCGCTGCGCGCCCTGCAGGGTGAGGGGTGCTCTCATGGCGTCTTCAACTCCTCGTGCAGCTCGTGCAGCGCCCACACGGGGCCGCTGCCACGGAATTCCAGAGAATGCAGCAGGGCCTTGGCCCCGGCAATGGTGGTCGAATAGGTCACCCGGTGCTGCAGCGCCTCGCGCCGGATCGAGAACGAGTCGGCGATGGCCTGCCGCCCTTCCGTGGTGTTGACGATGTAGGCGATCTCGCCGTTCTTGATCAGGTCGACCACGTGCGGGCGGCCCTCGATCACCTTGTTGACCTGCTCGCAGGCGATGCCGTTCTGCCGCAGCCACTGCGCGGTACCAGTGGTCGCCACGATCGAATAACCGCGGCGCACCAGGTCCTCGGCCACGGGAAGCACGCGCTGCTTGTCCGGGTCGCGCACCGACACGAAGGCCTTGCCGCCCGACGGTGGCGCCTGGATGCTCGCCGCCTCCTGCGCGCGCGCGAACGCGGCGCCGAAGTTCCGGCCCACGCCCATCACCTCGCCGGTGGAACGCATCTCCGGCCCCAGGATCGGGTCCACGCCCTGGAACTTGGCGAACGGGAAGATGGCTTCCTTCACCGAGTAGTAGTGCGGGACGATCTCGGTCGTCGCGCCCTGTTCGGCAAGCGTCTTGCCCGCCATGCAGCGCGCGGCAATCTTCGCCAGCGGCATCCCGATCGCCTTGGACACGAACGGCACCGTGCGCGAAGCGCGCGGGTTCACCTCGAGCAGGTAGATCACCTCCTCGCCCTCGCCATCCACCTGCACCGCGAACTGGGTGTTCATCAGCCCGACCACGTCCAGCGCACGCGCGAGCGCGACGACCTGCTCGCGCAGGCGCACCTGCACCTCCGCCGACAGCGAGTACGGCGGCAGCGAGCACGACGAGTCGCCGGAATGCACGCCGGCCTCCTCGATGTGCTCCATGACGCCGCCGATCAGCACGGCACCGGTGTGGTCGGCGATCACGTCGATGTCGACCTCGACGGCGTTGTCGAGGAATCGGTCGAGCAGCACCGGCGAATCGTGCGAGACCTTGACCGCGTCGCGCATGTAGCGCGCGAGGTCGACATCGGCGTGGACGACTTCCATCGCCCGGCCGCCGAGCACGTAGCTCGGGCGCACCACCAGCGGGTAGCCGATCTCGCGCGCCAGCACCAGCGCTTCCTCGGGGGTGCGCGCGGTGCGGTTGGGCGGCTGCTTCAGGCCGAGCGTCTCGACCAGCTGCTGGAATCGCTCGCGGTCCTCGGCCAGGTCGATCGACTCCGGCGAGGTGCCGATGATCGGCACGCCGTTGGCTTCCAGCGCGCGCGCCAGCTTGAGCGGGGTCTGGCCGCCGTACTGGACGATCACGCCCTTCGGCTTCTCGACCTCGACGATCTCCAGCACGTCCTCGAGCGTCAGCGGCTCGAAGTACAGGCGGTCGGAGGTGTCGTAGTCGGTGGACACGGTCTCCGGGTTGCAGTTGACCATGATGGTTTCATAGCCGTCCTCGCGCAGGGCGAGCGCGGCGTGCACGCAGCAGTAGTCGAACTCGATGCCCTGGCCGATGCGGTTCGGGCCGCCGCCGAGCACCATGATCTTGTCGCGCGAGGTCGGCTCGGCCTCGCACTCGTCCTCGTAGGTCGAGTACAGGTAGGCGGTGGTGGTGGCGAACTCGGCGGCGCAGGAGTCGACGCGCTTGAACACCGGCTTGACCCCGTGCGCGCGCCGGAGCACCCGCAACGCGTGCTCGTCGCTGCCGACCAGCTGCGCCAGGCGCGCGTCCGAGAACCCCAGGCGCTTGAGCCGGCGCAGCCGGCGCGCGTCGAGCGCATCGAGCCCGCCGCGCACCACCTCGGCCTCCTCGGCCACCAGCTCCTCGATCTGGTCGAGGAACCACGGGTCGACGAACGACAGCGCATGCACCTCCTCCACGCGCATGCCGGCGCGGAACGCGTCGCCGAGGTGGAAGACGCGGTCGGGGCCGGCCTCCTTGACCTCGCGGCGCAGGGTCGCCAAGTCGTCTTCGTCGGTGAGGTCGAGGCCGGTGGGGTCGAGGCCGACCTTGCCGGTCTCCAGGCCACGCAAGGCCTTCTGCAGCGATTCCTGGAACGTGCGGCCGATCGCCATCACCTCGCCGACCGACTTCATCTGCGTGGTCAGGCGGCTGTCGGCAGCCGGGAACTTCTCGAACGCGAAGCGCGGGATCTTGGTGACCACGTAGTCGATGCTGGGCTCGAACGAGGCCGGGGTCCTGCCGCCGGTGATCTCGTTCTTCAGCTCGTCGAGCGTGTAGCCCACCGCGAGCTTGGCCGCGACCTTCGCGATCGGGAAGCCGGTGGCCTTGGACGCCAGCGCCGAGGACCGCGACACGCGCGGGTTCATCTCGATCACGACGACGCGCCCGGTCTGGGCGTTGATGCCGAACTGGACGTTGCTGCCGCCGGTGTCGACGCCGATCTTGCGCAGCACCGCGATCGAGGCGTCCCGCAGGCGCTGGTATTCCTTGTCGGTGAGCGTCTGCGCCGGCGCGACCGTGATCGAGTCGCCGGTGTGCACGCCCATGGGGTCCAGGTTCTCGATCGAGCAGACGATGATGCAGTTGTCCGCGGTGTCGCGGACCACCTCCATCTCGAACTCCTTCCAGCCCAGCACCGACTCTTCCACCAGCACCTCGCTGGTCGGCGACAGCTCGAGCCCGCGCTTGACGATCTCCTCGAACTCCTCGCGGTTGTAGGCGATGCCGCCACCGCTGCCGCCGAGGGTGAAGCTGGGGCGGATGATGGTCGGATAGCCGACGGTGGCCTGGATCTCGACCGCCTGCTCGAAGGTCCTGGCCACTGCGGCCTTGGGGCACTCCAGCCCGATCTCGCCCATCGCCACGCGGAACAGCTCGCGGTCCTCGGCCATCATGATGGCCTCGCGTTTCGCGCCGATCAGCTCCACGCCGTACTTCTCGAGCACGCCGTTGTCGGCGAGGTCCAGCGCGCAGTTGAGCGCGGTCTGGCCGCCCATGGTCGGCAGCAGCGCGTCGGGCTTTTCCTTGGCGATGATCTTCTCGACCGTCTGCCAGTTGATCGGCTCGATGTAGACGGCGTCGGCCATCTCCGGGTCGGTCATGATCGTCGCGGGGTTGCTGTTGACCAGCACCACCCGGTAGCCCTCGTCGCGCAGCGCCTTGCAGGCCTGCGCGCCGGAGTAGTCGAACTCGCAGGCCTGGCCGATCACGATCGGCCCGGCGCCGATGATCAGGACGGTCTTGATGTCGGTGCGCTTCGGCATGTCAGCGCACCCCTGCGCGGTGTTCGGTCATTGAGTCGATGAAACGGTCGAACAGCGGCGACACGTCGCGCGGCCCCGGGCTCGCTTCGGGATGGCCCTGGAACGAGAACGCGGGCGCGTCGGTCAGCGCGATGCCCTGGTTGCTGCCGTCGAACAGCGAGCGGTGGGTCACGCGCACGTTCGCGGGCAACGTGGCCTCGTCGACCGCGAAGCCGTGGTTCTGCGAGGTGATCATCACCCGGCCGCTGTCGAGGTCGATCACCGGATGGTTGGCACCGTGGTGGCCGAACGGCATCTTCAGGGTCGTCGCGCCCGCGGCGAGGCCCAGCAGCTGGTGGCCCAGGCAGATGCCGTACAACGGCACGCGGCGGCGGATGAACTCGCGCGTGGCGTCGATGGCGTAATCACAGGGGGCCGGGTCGCCGGGGCCATTGGCCAGCAGGACGCCGTCGGGCGACATCGCCAGCACGTCGGCCGCGGGCGTCTGCGCCGGCACCACGGTGATCGCGCAACCGCGTTCGGCGAGCATGCGCAGGATATTGCGCTTCACGCCGAAATCGTAAGCGACGACCTTGAAGCGTCCGTCCCCGCGCGCGGTGTCGCCGCTGTCGAGGTCTAGCTGGCCCGCGTGCCATTCGTAGGCCTCGCGGACGCTGACCTCCTTCGCCAGGTCCATGCCCTTGAGGCCCGGGAACTTGCGCGCGGCCTCGATGGCGCGTCCGGCGTCGATGTCTCCCGCCATCAGCGCACCGTTCTGGCTGCCGCGCTCGCGCAGCAGGCGCGTCAGCCTGCGGGTGTCGATCTCGGCGATGGCGACGATGCCGCGCGCCTGCAGCCATTCCGGCAGCGGCGTCTCGCTGCGCCAGCTGCTGGGCCGGCGCGGCACGTTGCGCACCACCAGGCCCGCGGCCCACGCCTGCGCCGACTCGTCATCGGCTGCGTTGCAGCCGGTGTTGCCGACGTGCGGATAGGTCAGGGTGACGATCTGCCGGGCGTACGAGGGATCGGTGACGATCTCCTGGTAGCCGGTCATCGCGGTGTTGAACACCACCTCGCCCACGGTCAGGCCCGGGGCACCCACCGAGATGCCCTCGAACACGGTGCCGTCTTCGAGCGCCAGGATTGCGGTTTGGGTCACGGGCTTCGCCTACGTGGGGTTGCAGAAAGCCGCCGGGGCGGCTTCGAACCGGTCCGGAGGCATGGGAATCAGGCGAGCGGGAATTGTACGGATGGGGTCGGCAAAAGGGAACGATCGCGGCGGAATCCGACGTTCCAGGGTTCACCTGCACCGGCGCCGAAGATGCATCGCGTCGCCCTCCCGCGCCGGCGGGACGCAGGCCCAGCGTGCGCCTACCGCCGGTTCAGGCGTCGAGCAGCAGCCCGGCGAACGAGTACAGCCCGGGCGCCCTGCCGGCCAGGCGCGCGGCCGCCGCGAGTGCGCCGCGGGCGAAGATGTCGCGGTCGGTGGCGCGGTGCACCAGCTCCACGCGCTCGCCGGCCGCGGTGAACTGGACCGTATGCTCGCCGACGATGTCGCCCGCACGCACGCTGGCATAGCGCGGCTCGGCGCCGCCGGCGGCAGCCCGGGCACCGAGGGCGAGCGCCGTGCCGGAAGGCGCGTCGCACTTGTGCACGTGGTGCTGCTCGAGGATGTCGCAGTCCCAGCCCGCGAGCGACGCCGCAGCCCGCTCCACCAGCCCGGACAGCACGGCGACGCCGATGCTGTAGTTCGCCGCCCAGAGCACCGGAACCGTCTCGCAGGCAGCCGTCAGCGCTTCCTGCTGCGCGGGAGCGAGCCCGGTCGTCCCCGACACCAGCGCCGCGCCCCGCCGGACGCACAGCGCCAGCACGCCGTCGAACGCCGCCGGGACGCTGAAGTCGATGGCCACGTCGAAGGGCGGGACCGCGTCGCGTTCGCCGACCGCGAACTGCGGCACGCCGTCGACCACCCGCTGCGACACCGTCCGCGACACCGCGGCCACCACCCTGCCCGCCCGCGGCGCGTCCGCGCACAGGCGCACCAGGGCGCGGCCCATGCGTCCGCTGGCTCCATGGATCAACAGGCGTGGCGCATCGCTCATGCCGCCACGCTAGCGATGCGACGCCCGGTGCGCAATCGGGCCGTGGGCGTGGGACGCATGGCGCCGCCCCCGACGTCGCTTCAGGACGTCATTCGTTCCCAGAAACCGCGCACGCCGTCGACGAACGTACTCGACCGGGGCGAATGGCGGCGGGCGTTCTCGCTGTTGAACGTCGCCTCGAAGCGCTCCAGCAGGTCGCGCTGCTCGCTGGTGAGGTTGACCGGCGTTTCCACCACCACCTTGCAGTAGAGGTCACCGGTGCTGCGGCTGCGGACCGACTTGACGCCCTTGTCGCGCAGGCGGAAGACCTTGCCGGTCTGGGTCTCGGCCGGCACGCGGATCTCGGCTTCGCCCTCGAGCGTCGGCACGCGCACGGTGTCGCCGAGCGCGGCCTGGGAAATGCGGATCGGCACCTCGCAGTGCAGGTCGTCGCCATCGCGCACGAAGATCGGGTGCGGGCGCACCCGCACTTCCACGTACAGGTCGCCGGGGGGCGAGCCCGCGGGACCGGCCTCGCCCTCGCCTGCCAGCCGGATCCGGTCGCCGCTGTCCACGCCCGCCGGGATCTTCACCGACAGCACCTTCTCGTCCTCCACGCGGCCGTTGCCGTGGCAGGCACGGCAGGGGTTGCGGAAGGTCTTGCCGCGGCCGTTGCAGTGCGGGCACGGCTGCTGCATCGAGAAGATGCCGCGCTGGAACCGCACCTGGCCACGGCCTGCGCAGGTCTCGCAGGTATCGAGGGTGCCGTCCTCGGAGCCGGTGCCCCGGCACGGCTCGCATTCGGCGAGCGTCGGCAGTTCGATGCGTTTCTCGACGCCCCCCACCGCCTCTTCGAGGTCGAGCTCCATGACGTAGCCCACGTCGGCGCCGCGGCGCGGGCCGCGGCCACCGGCGGCACCGCCGAAGATGTTGCCGAAGATGTCGCCGAAGATGTCGCCCATGTCGGCGTAGCCGGGGCCGGCATTGCCGCCGCCCATGCCGTGTTCGAACGCGGCGTGCCCGTGCTGGTCGTACATGCGGCGCTTGCCGCCGTCCGACAGCACCTCGTACGCCTCCTTGCACTCCTTGAACGCGGCTTCCGTGGATTCGCCCGGGTTGCGGTCGGGGTGCAGCTTCATCGCGCAGCGACGGTAGGCCTTCTTCAGCTCCTCGTCGCTGGCATTGCGGGCCACGCCCAGCACTTCGTAGTAGTCGCGTTTGCTCATGGCCGGGAACGGGTACCGAATCGGGGAATGGACGTGTCCGTGTCGCGCCGGCGGTCATCCGCCATCCGCGTCTGGCCCGGCACGGCGAAGGAGCGGGCTGTCGCCCGCTCGCCGCCCGACCGCGGCCGGTGCCGCCTTACTTCTTGTCGTCGTCCTTGACTTCGGTGAACTCGGCGTCGACGACGTCGTCGCTGCCGGGCTGGCCGGCCGGGGCCTCGCCGTCGCCGGACGGCGCCTGCTGCTGGGCGCTCGCCGCGGCGGCCGCGAACAGCGCCTGGGCCGCTTCCTCGAGGGATTTCGTCTTGGCCTCGATCTGGCCCTTGTCGTCGCCCTTCATCGCGGTCTCGACCTCGGCGATCGCGCCCTCGACGCGACCGATCACGTCGCTGCCAACCTTGTCGCCGTTGTCCTTGATCGCGCTGCGGGCGCTGTGGATCAGGGCGTCGGCCTGGTTGCGCGCACCCACCAGCTCCTGGAACCGGCGGTCGTCCTCCCGGTGCGCCTCGGCATCGGCGACCATCCGCTGGATCTCGTCGTCGGACAGGCCCGAACCTGCCTTGATCTCGACCTTCTGTTCCTTGTTGGTCTTCTTGTCCTTGGCCGACACGTGGAGGATGCCGTTGGCGTCGATGTCGAACGACACCTCCACCTGCGGCATGCCGCGCGGCGCGGCATCGATGCCGGTGAGGTCGAACTTGGCCAGCGACTTGTTGTAGCGGGCCTGCTCGCGCTCGCCCTGCAGCACGTGGACGGTTACGGCCGACTGGTTGTCTTCGGCGGTGGAGAACGTCTGCGAGGCCTTGGTCGGGATCGTGGTGTTCTTCTCGATGATCTTGGTGAACACGCCGCCCAGGGTCTCGATGCCGAGGCTCAGCGGGGTCACGTCGAGCAGCAGCACGTCCTTGACGTCGCCGGCGAGCACGCCGCCCTGCACCGCGGCGCCGATGGCCACCGCCTCGTCGGGGTTGACGTCCTTGCGCGGCTCCTTGCCGAAGAACTCCGCCACCGCCTGCTGGACCTTGGGCATGCGGGTCTGGCCGCCGACCAGGATCACCTCGCCGATGTCGCTGGCGCGCACGCCGGCGTCGTTGAGCGCGATGCGGCAGGGTTCGATGGTCTTCCGCACCAGGTCCTCGACCAGCGCCTCGAGCTTGGCGCGGGTGAGCTTGATGTTGAGGTGCTTCGGGCCCGAGGCGTCGGCGGTGACGTAGGGCAGGTTCACTTCCGTCTGCTGCGACGACGAGAGCTCGATCTTGGCGCGCTCGGCGGCGTCCTTCAGGCGCTGCAGGGCCAGCGGGTCCTTGCGCAGGTCGATGCCCTGGTCCTTCTGGAACTCCTCGACCAGGTAGTCGATGACGCGCTTGTCGAAGTCCTCGCCGCCGAGGAAGGTGTCGCCGTTGGTGGCCAGCACCTCGAACTGCTTCTCACCGTCGACGTTCGCGATCTCGATGATCGAGACGTCGAACGTGCCGCCGCCGAGGTCGTAGACCACGATCTTGCGGTCGCCGCCGGCCTTGTCGAGGCCGTAGGCCAGCGCCGCCGCCGTCGGCTCGTTGATGATGCGCTTGACGTCCAGGCCGGCGATGCGGCCGGCGTCCTTGGTCGCCTGGCGCTGGGAGTCGTTGAAGTACGCCGGCACCGTGATCACCGCCTCGGTGACCTTCTCGCCCAGGTAATCCTCGGCGGTCTTCTTCATCTTCTCGAGCGTGCGCGCGGAGACCTCCTGCGCGGAGAGCTTGCGGCCGTCGCTGGTCTGCACCCAGGCGTCGCCGTTGTCGTGCTCGACGATCGCGTACGAGACCAGGTCCAGGTCCTTCTTCACCTCGGCGTCGGTGAACTTGCGGCCGATCAGGCGCTTCACCGCGTAGAAGGTGTTCTTGGGGTTGGTGACGGCCTGGCGCTTGGCGCTGGCGCCGACGAGCACCTCGCCGTCCTTGGTGTAGGCGACGATGGACGGCGTGGTGCGGTCACCCTCGCTGTTCTCGATGACCTTGGCCTTGCCGCCTTCCATGATCGCCACGCACGAGTTGGTCGTGCCGAGGTCGATGCCGATGATCTTTGCCATTGTGGTTCCCTCTCCGGAAGCTGGTATGTGTTTTGGGCGGCGCGGCCGCCGATGGGCGATATCTGGGGCCGGCGCGGGCCGGTTCAAGCGCTCAGTCGTGCCGGGCGACCGCCACCAGCGCCGGACGGAGCAGCTGGTCGTTCAGCAGATAGCCCTTCTGGAACACCTGCGCCACACGCCCGGGCTCGATTTCGTCCGACTCGACCACGCTCATCGCCTGGTGGCGGTCCGGGTCGAAGGCGTCGCCCGGGGCCGGTGCGACCTCGGACAGGCCGTGGTTGCCGGCGACGCGGTTGAGCTCGCGCAGGGTCAGCACCACGCCGTCGCGCAGCGGATCGGCGGCGTCCGCCGTGGCCAGCGCCGCCTCCATGCTGTCCAGGACCGGGAGCAGGTCGTTCAGCAGCTGCTTGTTGGCGAAGCGGCAGGCATTGCGGACGTCGCGTTCCATGCGCTTGCGCTGGTTCTCGAGGTCCGCGCGCTCCACAAGGGACTGGGCGCGCAGCTGCTCCAGTTCGCCGCGCAGCTGTTCGAGCTCGTCGTTGGCGGGCGCGTCCGCGCCGGGCGCCTGGCTGGTCTCGGGCGTCGTTTCAGTGGTCATTCGCTCGGGTTCCTGGCGGGCATGGGGCCGCCGACCCGCACACCTATGGGGCTGGCCGCTCCGGATTCAAGGCGGCGCCGAGAAGGTCGGCGGTGGCCTGCACCACCGGGATCACCCGCTCGTAGGCCATGCGCGTGGGCCCGATGACCCCCAGGACCCCCAGCACCCGCCCGCCGGCGCTGTACGGCGCGGTGACCAGGGACACGCCCTCCAGCGGCGCCAGGCCGGTTTCCTCGCCGATGAAGATGCGCATGCCGGGCGCCTTCACCGTGCGTTCGAGCAACTGCAGGATCTCGCGCTTGCGCGCGAAGGCCTCGAACAGCTCGCGCAGGCGGTCGAGGTCGGACAGGTCCTGGACCCCGATCAGCCTGGTCTGCCCCGCCACGAGCATGTCGTCGTCCTCGGGCGCCGCCAGCGCCTGGTCGGCCAGCTCCACCGTCTGCGAGAGCAGCGATTCCATCTCGCTGCGGTCGGCGCGCATGTCGTGCAGCAGCGAGGCGCGGATCTCGGACAGCGGCCGGCCAGCGTACTGGCCGTTGAGATAGTTGGCGACCCGCTCGAGCTCGGCGGGCTCGTAGCCGCGCCGGGTCTGCACGATCCGGTTCTGCACCTCGTGGTCGGCGAAGACCACGATCGCCATCACCCGGTTGCCGTCGAGGGGGACGAAGTCGATGTGGCGGAAGGCGAACTGCTCGCGGCGCGGCAGGCTCACCACGCCGACGAAGTGGGTCATCGCCGACATCAGTTCGGACGCACTTCCGAGCAGGGCCTGGGTGCCGTGCCCCGGCGGGAGCTCGTTGCGCAGGCGGCTCACCTCCGCCTCCGGCAGCGGCTTGAGCTGCAGCAGGGAGTCCACGAACACGCGGTAGCCCTGCGCGGTGGGCACGCGGCCGGCGGAGGTGTGGGGCGTGGACAGCAGCCCCACGTCCTCGAGGTCGGCCAGGATGCTGCGGATGGTGGCCGCGCTGACGTCGAGGCCGGCATGCCGGGCGAGGGTCTGCGAGCCCACCGGCTCGCCGTCGCGGATATGGCGCGCGATCAGGGTGCGCAGCAACTGGCGCGCACGCGGGTGGAGCTGGGAATCACGATCGGGACGCTGGGCCATGCGGTGGATATAGGGCGGCGCGCGCAAAGTCGCAAGCTGCGCGACGCGGTCGTGGCACCGTGGCGGTCCCCACGGCACAATCGCGCCACCATGCTCAAGCGCCTCTCGATCAAGGATTTCGCCGTCGTCGGCGCCACCGAACTGGAGTTCGGTCCCGGCATGACCGTCATCTCCGGCGAGACCGGGGCGGGCAAGTCGCTGCTGGTCGATGCGCTGGGCTTCCTGTCCGGGCTGCGCGCCGACAGCGGCATGGTCCGCCATGGCGCCGCGCGCGCCGAACTGGATGCCGAGTTCGACCTCGCCGCTAACCCCGCCGCCGCGGCGTGGCTCCGGGATCAGGACTTCGACGACGGCGACGCCTGCCAGCTGCGGCGCACGCTGCGTGCCGACGGCGGCTCGCGCGCCTGGATCAACGGCCGGCCCGGCACCCTCGCCCAGCTCGCCGACCTCGCCTCGCGCCTGGTCGAGATCCACGGCCAGCACGAGCACCAGGCGTTGCTGTCGCGCGCCAGCCAGCTCGACCTGCTCGATGCCTACGGACGCCACGCACCTCTGCTGCGCGAGGTCGCCACCGCGGCGGCGCGCTGGACGGCGCTGCTGCGCGAGCGCGAGCAACTGCTGCGCGCCGGCGATGTCGGCGACCGCGCCGACTGGCTCGCGCACCAGCTGGAGGAGCTGGACCGCGAGGCGCTGGCGCCGGAGGCGATCGCCGAACTCGATGCCGCGCACCGGCGCCAGGCGCATGCCACCGGGCTCATCGATGCCTGCGACACGGCCCTGGCGCGGATCGGCGACGGCGACGACGCCATCCCCACCCTGCTCGCGCAGGTGCGGTCCGGCCTCGCCCGGGTGCAGGCCCACGAGCCGCGGCTGGCCGAGGTCGACGCCATGGTCGAGGCCGCCGGCATCCAGCTCGACGAGGCCGCGGTGCTGCTGGACCGCATCCGCGCCGATCTCGACATCGATCCGGCCCAGTTCGATGAGCTCGAGCGCACGCTCTCCAGGCTGCACGAACTTGCGCGCAAGCACCGGGTCGCTCCGGACGGACTGGCCGCCAATCGCGACGCGCTCGCCCTGGAGCTGGAGGCCCTGCGCCACGCCGGTGAGCGCCTGGAGGTGCTGGACGACGAGGTCGTGGCGGCCCGGGCGGCATGGCAGGCGGCCGCGGGCACGCTGGGCGAGGCGCGCGCGGTCGCGGCACGCGCGCTGTCGCAGGCGACGACGGCGCTGGTCGCCGAGCTGGGCATGGGGGGTGGCCGCTTCGAGATCGCCATGGAACCCACTGCCGGCGACACGCCGGACCCGACGGGTGCCGAGCGCGTGGAATTCCTGGTCTCGGCCAATGCCGGCCAGCCGCCGAGGCCGCTGCGCAAGGTGGCCTCGGGCGGCGAGCTTTCGCGCATCTCGCTCGCGATCGAGGTCGCGGCGCTGGGGCTGGACGCGGTGCCGACGATGGTCTTCGACGAGGTCGACTCCGGCATCGGCGGTGCCGTCGCCGAGGTGGTAGGACAGAAGCTGCGCGCGCTGGGCGCCGAGCGCCAGGTGCTGTGCGTCACCCACCTGCCGCAGGTGGCGGCCCAGGGCCACGCCCACTACCGGGTGAGCAAGGCCGAATCCGCCGGCATGACCCAGAGCGCGGTGCAGCTGCTGACGCCCGCGGAGCGCCAGGAGGAACTGGCGCGGATGCTGGGGGGCGTCGAGGTCAGCCGCGAGGCACGCGCCGCGGCGAAGCGCCTGCTGGCCGACGCGGTCTAGCGGCGCGGCTCAGGCGCCGGCGTCCCCGGCGCGCCGCTTGCGGCGCACGTAGAGCACCAGCGAGTGGTCCTCGAGGTCGTAGCCGTGGCGCTCGGCGATCTCGCGCTGCAGCGCCTCGATCTCAGCGCTCTCGAACTCGATGACGTTGCCGGTGTCGATGTCGACCATGTGGTCGTGGTGGCCGCCGCGGTCGATCTCGTAGACGGCGGTGCCGCCCTCGAAATTGTGCTTCAGCACGAGCCCCGCGGCCTCGAACTGGGTGAGCACCCGGTACACGGTGGCGAGGCCGATCTCGTCGCCGCTGTCCAGCAACTGCCGGTAGATGTCCTCGGCGGTCATGTGGTGGCGCATGGATTTCTGTTCGAGCAGCTCGAGGATGCGCATCCGCGGATGCGTCACCTTGAGCCCCGCCCTGCGCAGGTCCTGCGATTCGAGCCGTTGTCCAGTCATAGCGGTTTGCGATGCTGCCGGGAGCCGTTGCCGTGGACTGTCGGAGTGTATCATCGGCCCGACTGCGCGCCTTCCGCGCCACGCTCCGACTACGAACGATGCCCAAGATGTCCCCAGCGAAGCTTCTCGTCCCCGTCCTCGCCGCCTGCCTCGCGGCCGGTTGCGGCGTGCTCTACAAGCAGCCGATCTACCAGGGCAACCTGATCGAGAAGTCGTCCGTCGACCAGCTGCAGCCGGGCCTGCCCCGCGAGCAGGTGGTGGCGCTCCTGGGCACGCCGTCCATCTCCGACCCGTTCCACCACGACCGCTGGGACTACACCGCCAGCGAACGCGTCGGCCGCGACGGCGACACCGAGGTCAAGACCCTCACGCTCTGGTTCGAAAACGACGTGCTGGCACGTTGGGAAGGCGAGTACTTCCCGGAGCAGGACGAGGCGCTGGCGGCGCAGATGCGCAAGTTCGGCAACCTGCCGAAGGAAAAGAAGCGCTGAGCTTCAGCCGCGGCCCCTGGCGGCCGCGCGCAGGCGCCGCGCCTGCTTCGGGTCGACCTCGAGCGGCCGCAGCAGCTCCACCCGGTCCCCGTCGCTGAGCGGCGTGCCGGCGTCGGCGCGCTGGCCAAAGATCGCGTAAGCGGCGATTCCCGCCGCATCCAGGCCGCTGGCGGCGAGCGCCTGCGCCAGCGTCGCCCCGGGCGGCAGGTCGACCACGACCGCCTCGTGCCGCCGCGGCCACGCGCGGACCACCTCGACCCGCATCAGCCGTCGCCGCGGTCGGCCACGCGCACGAAATCGTCGACCATGCGATCGGCCAGGCTCTGGAAGCCCAGCGTGAGCGCGGGTACCAGCAGCCGGCTGCGGGGCTCGAATTCGAGCGACAGCGTCACCTTGCAGGCCGACTCGTCCAGGGCGTGGAACGCCCAGCGTCCGTGCAGCTTGCGGAACGGGCCGTCGCGCAGCGCCATCTCGATCGCGTGCGGCGGCGTCAGCCGGTTTTCGGTGGTGAACCAGGTGTGGATGCCGCCAATGCCCAGGTCCAGCCGCGCCAGCATGCGGTCGGGCGTGGATTCGATCACCTCGGCGCCGTCGCACCAGGCAAAGCGCCGGGGATAGGCGGCGACGTCGTTGACCAGCCCGAACATGCGGGCGGCGGAGTGTTCGACGAGGGCGCTGCGGGTGATGGTCGGCATGGACGTCGTGCGGGGCGCACCGCCCACACCGCGGCCGGCTTCGGCGACAATGCCCACGATGAGCAAGAAGGACGGCAAGGATAAGGCAAACGGCGGCGGCACCATCGCGCTGAACAAGCGCGCGCGCCACGAGTACCACCTCGAGCAGCGGTTCGAGGCCGGGCTGTCGTTGCAGGGATGGGAGCTGAAGGCGATCCGCGCCGGGCGCGCCAACATCATCGAGAGCTACGCGGTCATCCGCGGCGGCGAGCTGTTCCTGTTCGGCGCCCAGATCACGCCGCTGATCATGGCGTCCAGCCACGTCGTGGCCGACGCCATGCGCACCCGCAAGCTGCTGCTGCACCGGCGCGAGATCGACGTGCTGGTCGGCAAGGTCCAGCGCGACGGCTACACCCTGATCCCCACCGCGCTGTACTGGAAGGGCAACAAGGTGAAGGCGGAGCTGGCACTGGCCAAGGGCAAGCAGAGCCACGACAAGCGCGAGGCCAGCAAGGAACGCGACTGGGCCCGCGACAAGCAGCGCATCATGCGCCACCACAACAAGGACGCCTGAGCCGCGTCAGCCGGCCGCGTCCTCCGCGGCGGGCTCGTCCGGGAGGGTGAAGCGGAAGCAGGCGCCCTCGCCTTCGTGCCCCTCGGCCGAAATCGTGCCGCCGTGGCGTTCCACGATCCGCTTCACCGAGGCCAGGCCGATGCCGTGGCCCGGGAAGTCACCCTGCCCGTGCAGGCGCTGGAAGGGCCGGAACAGCTTGTCGACGTAGGCCTGCGCGAACCCCGCACCGTTGTCGCGGACGAAGAAGGTTCTCCCTGCGCCCTCGCCCTCCTCGCCGAACTCGATGCGGGCGTTCGTGGTGCGGGAGGTGAATTTCCACGCGTTGCCGAGCAGGTTCAGGAGCAGGTTGTGGACCAGGGCCGCGTCGCCGGTGGCACGCATGCCCGGCTGGATGACGACCTCGACCTCGCGCTGCGGCGACCCCTGGGCGAGCTCCGCCGCGATCTCGGTCGCCATTCGGCTCAGGTCCAGCGGCACCCGCCGCATCTCGCCGCGCGACAGCCGGGACATCTTCAGCAGCGCGTCGATCAGCTCGCCCATGCGTACCGTGGCGGCGCGGATGCGGCCCAGCTGGTCGCGCCCAGACGCATCGAGGCGCTCGCCATGGCGTTCGAGCAGCAGCCGGCTGAAGCCGTCGATCGCGCGCAGCGGCGCGCGCAGGTCGTGCGAGACACTGTAGGCGAAGGCCTCCAGCTCCTCGTTGGCGCGGGTGAGTTCGCGCGTGCGCTGGTCCACGCGCAGTTCGAGCGTGCGGTTGAGCGCGTGCACCTGCGCCTCGGCCCGCAGCCGGTCGGTGATGTCCTCGACCTGCACCAGCGCCGCCACGTCCTGGCCGATCTCGCCGGGCACCGGGGCGAAGATCATGTGCACCCGGCGCTGGTCGCCGTCGCTGCGGTGCAGCGTGCGGGTGGCGCGGTACACGCCGTCCCGGGTCACCCGCAGCCGCCCGTCGGCATCCAGGTCTTCGTGGCCGTCGGCGAACAGGTGGGTGAGCGACATGCCCGCGAGTTCGTCGGGCGAGCTGCGCAGGGTATCGGCCAGCGCGAGGTTCGCCTCGACGATCCGCCCGCGCGCATCGAGCAGGGCCTTGCCGATCGCCGAATAGCGCATGGCGTTGCGGAACCGGACCTCGCTGCGGCGGTAGGACTCGCTCATCCGGACCGCGAGCCGCTGCGCCTGGACCTGGGTGCGCGCCAGCGACAGGGCGACCAGGAACAGCAGCAGCGATGCCAGCAGGCCGATGGCGACGGTGGTCTCGATCGCCCCGAAGCGCTTGCCGCTCCCGGGCAAGGGGTCGAACTCCAGGCGCCAGCGGCGGCCGTGGACGGTCTCCTCGATGCTGTGGCGCGGCCCACCCTCGCTGCTGAAGGCCCGCGGATCGTTGGACGCGGCGTAGACGAGGCGCTCTTCCGGACCGCTCACGTCGAAGATGCGGAAGGTGAGCGCGGGCGCGGTGGAGCCGAGCGCGTTCGCGACGAACGGGCGCACCCGCAGCGGCGCGTAGACCCAGCCGACCAGGGACGCCTCGCGCGCACCGGTCCCGACCGGCACGAAGCCCGAGCGGTAGACCGGGGCATAGATCAACAGCCCCTCCGCGGCCGGATCGTCGCGGTCCTGCACCAGCCGGACCGGGCCACTGATCCGCGCGGTGCCGCTGTCGCGCGCGGCCGCCATCGCCTCGGCGCGGACCGGGTCCGAGAACATGTCGAAGCCGACCGCGGCCACGTTCTCCGGCGTGCGCGGCTCCAGTTGCACGACCGGCCCGTAGCGCGCGCGGACCCCCGGCGGGCTGACCGTGAACAGGCCCTCGCCGCTCCGGCGCCGATCCAGTTGCAGTTCCTGCAACTGCTGCGGTGTCAGGTAGGCCGCGAAGCCCAGGCCCACCATCGCCGGGAAGCGCTGCCCGATGTCGAGGCCGTCGACGTAGTTGCGCCAGTGGCGCGACGTCGGCTGCTCCAGCGTGGCCACCAGCGAGACGCCGCCGCGCGTGGTCAGCTCATAGCTCGACAGGGTCTGGCGCAGCAGGCTGGTCACCTGCTCGGCTTCGGCCACGAAGCGGGCATCCGACAGCGCGCGCTCGCGCTGCCCGGCACCGCGCGCGTACAGCGCCACCAGCGCCAGCGAACCGAGCAGGACCACGACCGCCAGCAGGTAGGCGCGACGCGGGATGGCGGTGGCCGGCGGGGTCGCCTGGTCCGGAGTGGGATCGACAGCCATCGGCGCAGCATACCGGGCAGGCGGCGGAGGCTGAACACGCGGGCGACGGTGGCAGGGACACCCTTGTGTCGCGGCCGTGCGACCCTATACTGCGGGAGTCGCGTGTTTTCGACGCTCCCGGGGGTGCACTGGCTTCGACGGGGGTCGCGAAATCGCCTGGCGCATGCCGAGGGGGTAGCTTTCCTCGTAAATCCAGCTGCAAAACTCTAGTTGCCAACGACGACAACTACGCTCTCGCCGCTTAAGGCGTAAGCCCCGAACCCACTTGTGCCCATGCTCGTGGATGTAGGGTCATTATCATGGGAATCCAGCCGCGGTGGCCGCCTGTCTGCCGCGGTTGAACTCACAGGCTGGTTCCTGGGCGCGCTTCGCACGCCGTGCTGTCCAGGGGCGAGATCCAACGGCGAGCTAAGCATGTAGTGCCGGGGATGGAGTGCCTTCGGACGGGGGTTCGATTCCCCCCACCTCCACCATCTTCGAGTTGTACGCAGGACCAACGAGGCCGGCCGCCGCGCGAACGCTCGGAGCCGGCCTTTTTGCTGGCCGCATGACCATCGTCGCTTGACGCACGCGCGTGCCGGCCGCGACAGTCGGGGGAGGCTGCCATCTTCAACGGCACCGCGTTCCCGCCCTGCTCCCTGGACCCCTGCATGCACCGTCGCGATTTCCTCACCCTCGCCGGCCTCGGCGTCGTCGGCCTCGCGCTGCCGTTCGGCAGCCGCGCCATCGCCGCGGAGGAACTTACCTCCGTCCTCGACGTCGCGCTGAAGAAGTCGCTGGCCGACACCGCCCTCGCGGCCGCGCGCGGGGCCGGCGCGGCGTACTGCGACGTGCGCGTGGGCCGCTACCTGCAACAGTCGGTGGTGGCGCGCGAGGCGCGGCTCGAGAACGTGGTCAATTCCGAATCCACCGGCGTCGGCATCCGCGTGCTGATCGACGGCGCCTGGGGCTTCGCCGCCACCAATGCGCTCGGCACCGACGCCGTGGCCGGGGCCGCGCGGCGGGCCGCGGCCATCGCGCGCGCCAATGCGCGCGTCCAGTCCACGCGCGTGCAGCTGGCGCCGGCGCCGGCACTCGGCGAGGTGGCGTGGCGCACGCCGATCCTCCGCAACGGCATGGAGGTGCCGCTGGGCGACAAGGTCGCGCTGCTGCTGGACGTGAACGCGGCCGCGATGGCGGCCGGCGCCAGCTTCATCAACTCCTCGCTGTTCCTCGTCAACGAACAGAAATACTTCGCCTCCACCGACGGCTCCTGGATCGACCAGGACGTCCACCGGATCTGGGCGCCGTTCACGGTGACCGCGGTCGACAGCGTGAGCGGAAAGTTCCGCACCCGCCAGGGGCTGTCGGCACCGATGGGCATGGGCTACGAGTTCCTCGATGGCGCGGCGTCCGGCAAGGTGGTGTCGCCCAACGGCATCGTCGCCTACCGCGACTCCTACGACATGCGCGAGGACGCCGTCGCGGCCGCGAAGCAGGCGCGCGAAAAGCTCACCGCACCGTCGGTCGAACCGGGCCGCTACGACCTGGTGATCGACCCGACCAACCTGTTCCTGACCATCCACGAGTCGGTTGGCCACCCGCTGGAGCTCGACCGCGTGCTCGGCTACGAGGCGAATTACGCCGGCACCAGCTTCGCCACGCTCGACAAGCGCGATGCGGGTTTCCGCTACGGCAGCGACCTGGTCACCTTCACCGCCGACCGCACCGTCCCCGGCACGCTGGGCGCGGTGGGCTACGACGACGAAGGCGTGCCGGCGAAGCGTTGGGACCTGGTGCGCGACGGCATCCTCGTCGACTACCAGGCCACGCGCGACCAGGCGCACGTGCTCGGAAAGGCGGCGTCGGACGGCGTCAGCTACGCCGACTCCTGGTCCAGCGTGCAGTTCCAGCGCATGCCCAACGTGTCGCTGGCGCCGGGCAAAGCGCCATTGACGGTGGCGGAGATGGTCAAGGACGTCGAGAAGGGCATCTACATCCACGGCCGCGGCTCGTACTCCATCGACCAGCAGCGCTACAACGCCCAGTTCGGCGGCCAGCTGTTCCACGAGATCCGGAACGGCGAGATCACCGGGATGGTGGAGGACGTGGCCTACCAGATCCGCACGCCCGAGTTCTGGAACGCCTGCAGCGCCATCTGCGACCAGCGCGATTTCCGCCACGGCGGCTCGTTCTTCGACGGCAAGGGCCAGCCGAGCCAGGTCTCGGCGGTGTCGCACGGCGCCAGCACCACGCGCTTCGACGGCGTCAACGTCATCAACACCGCGCGCAACCTCGGCTGAGGCACCGCGCGCGAGGACCCTGCCATTAGTTTGTTGACGCCTTCTCCACGCGGCGGCAAGAATCGGACTGCCCTGCCGGCGCGGATCCGCGCCTGCCTCGCATGGCACCCGACCCTTTCGTTGCCCGGCGCAACCCCGGTGGAGAACCGCAGTGGACAGACGTGACTTCCTTACCCTGAGCGGGATCGGCCTCGGCGGGCTGATGGTGCCTTCCCTGTTCACCCGCGCGATCGCCGCCGAGGAACTCATCGGCACCATCGACCCGGCGCTGAAGAAGACGCTGGCCGACACCGCGCTCACCGCCGCGCGCGGCTCGGGTGCGAGCTACTGCGACGTGCGCATCGGCCGCTACCTGCGCCAGTTCGTGATCACCCGCGAGGACAAGGTCCAGAACGTGGTGAACACCGAATCCACCGGCGTCGGCGTGCGCGTGATCGCCGATGGCGCGTGGGGCTTCGCCGCCACCAACAGCCTCGACGCCGACGGCGTCGCCCGCGCCGCCCGCCAGGCCACGTCGATCGCCAAGGCGAACGCCAAGGTGCAGGCGGAGCCGGTGCGCTTCGCCGCCGCGCCCGGCCACGGCGAAGTGTCCTGGAAGACGCCGCTGCGCAAGAACGCGATGGAAGTGCCGCTGAAGGAGAAGGTCGACCTGCTCCTGGGCGTGAACGCCGCTGCCACCAATGCCGGCGCCAGCTTCGTCAATTCCACCCTGTTCCTGGTCAACGAACAGAAGTACTTCGCCTCCACCGACGGCTCCTACATCGACCAGGACGTGCACCGCATCTGGGCGCCGATGACGGTCACCGCCATCGACAAGGCCAGCGGCAAGTTCCGCACCCGCGAAGGCCTGTCGGCGCCGATGGGCATGGGCTACGAGTACCTCGATGGCGACGCCTCGCAGAAGTTCGTCTCGCCCAACGGCGTGGTGAACTACGGCCGCTCCTACGACATGGTCGAGGACGCCGTGGCGGCCGCGAAGCAGGCGCAGGAGAAGCTGAAGGCGCCGTCGGTCAAGCCGGGCCAGTACGACCTGGTGCTGGACCCGTCGCACACCTGGCTCACGATCCACGAGTCGGTGGGCCACCCGCTGGAGCTCGACCGCGTGCTGGGCTACGAGGCCAACTACGCCGGCACCAGCTTCGCCACCCTCGACAAGCGCGAGGAGGCCTTCCAGTACGGCAGCGACAAGGTCACGATCTTCGCCGACAAGGTGCAGCCGGGCAGCCTCGGCGCGGTCGCGTACGACGACGAGGGCGTCAAGACCAAGCGCTGGGACCTGATCCGCGACGGCGTCCTGGTCGACTACCAGACCATCCGCGACCAGGCGCACATCGTCGGCAAGAGCGAGTCCGACGGCTGCTGCTACGCCGACTCCTGGTCGAGCGTGCAGTTCCAGCGCATGGCCAACGTGTCGCTGGCGGCGGGCAAGGAAAAGCTCTCCGTGGCCGACATGATCAAGGACGTCGAGAACGGCATCTACATCGTCGGCGACGGTTCGTTCTCCATCGACCAGCAGCGCTACAACGCCCAGTTCGGCGGCCAGCTGTTCTACGAGATCAAGAACGGCGCCATCACCGGGATGCTCGAGGACGTGGCCTACCAGATCCGCACGCCGGAATTCTGGAACGCCTGCGCCGGCGTCTGCGACGAGTCCGACTACCGCCTGGGCGGCTCGTTCTTCGACGGCAAGGGCCAGCCGAGCCAGGTCTCGGCGGTCTCGCACGGCTCCAGCACCGCCCGCTTCAACGGCATCAACGTCATCAATACCGCCCGCAACCTCGGCTGATCCAGGAGTACGTCCGCAATGAGCATCCTCACCGAAGCCCAGGCCAGGGAAATCCTCGACAAGGTCGTCGCGCTGTCCAAGGCCGACGAGTGCACCGCGTCGCTCACCGGCTCCACCCGCGGCAACATCCGCTTCGCCCTCAACGACGTGTCCACCAGCGGCATCGTCGACGACACCGAGCTCGGCGTGCAGGTCGCCTTCGGCAAGCGCGTGGGCATCGCCACCATCAACGAGTTCGACGACGCCGCGCTCGAGCGCGTGGTGCGCCGGGCCGAGGACCTGGCGCGGCTTGCGCCCGAGAACCCGGAGTTCATGCCGGCCATCGGCAAGCAGACCTACCGGCCCACGAGCACCTTCAGCGCGGCCACCGCGGCGATCACGCCGGAATTCCGTGCCCAGGTCGCGGCCGATTCGATCGCCCCCTGCCGCGAGAGCGGGCTGGTCGCCGCCGGCTACCTCGAGGACCACCAGAGCTTCCAGGCGTTCGCCAACAGCAACGGCAACTTCGGTTACCAGACCTCCACCGGCGCCGACTACACCTGTACCGTGCGCACCGAGGACGGCCGCGGTTCGGGCTGGGTCGGCCGCAACGTCGGCGACATCGCCACCTTCGACGCCAAGCGCGACATCCGCACCGCGATCCGCAAGGCGCAGGATTCGGCCGAGGCGCGCGCGCTGGAGCCGGGCAAGTACACGGTCATCCTGGAACCGCATGCGGCCGCCGGCCTGATCTCGTTCATGATGTACTTCTTCGACGCCCGCCAGGCCGACGAGGGCCGCAGTTTCCTGTCGAAGAAGGGCGGCGGCAACAAGCTCGGCGAACAGGTCTACGACCCGCGCGTGAGCATCTGGTCCGATCCCTGGGACGCCGAGGCGCCGGTGATGCCGTGGGACGACGAGGGCCTGCCGCGCCAGCGCATGCCGATCATCGACAAGGGCAAGGTCGCGGCGCTGAACTACTCCCGCTACTGGGCCAAGCAGCAGGGCAAGCCGGAAACGGCGACGCCGGGCAACCTGCTGATGGCCGGCGGCGACAAGTCCACCGCGGAGCTCGTGCGCGGCACCGAGAAGGGCATCCTGGTCACCCGCACCTGGTACATCCGCATGGTGGACCCGCAGACGGTGCTGCTCACCGGCCTCACCCGCGACGGCACCTTCTACATCGAGAACGGCGAGATCCGCTACCCGCTGAAGAACTTCCGCTTCAACGAGTCGCCGGTGATCATGCTCAACAACATCGAGGAGCTGGGCAAGCCGATTCGCGTCAGCGGCGACGAGTCCAACTTCACGATGATGATCCCGCCGATGAAGCTGCGCGATTTCACCTTCACCTCGCTCTCTGACGCGGTCTGACGATGGCACGCGGCGGGCAGGGGCGGCGCTCGCGCCGCCGACCGGTACCGTGACCCGGCCCCGGGCCAGCCGCCGCGATGTCCTGCGGCTGCTCGCCGCGGGTGCCGGCGCGGCCCTGCTCCCCGCCGCGCGCCCGGCCCCGGCCGCGACAGCCGAGTACGACTTCTGGTTCACCCGCCTCTCCTACGAGTCCGGCGACTGGGACGTGGACCAGCGCATGCCGGCCAACGTCATCACCTCGCTGATCGACTACACCGGCATGCGCGTGGACCCCGAAGAGCGCGTGGTCGCGCTGGCGGACGCGAAGATGCTGCAGGCGCCGTTCTGCTACCTCGCCGGCCACAAGCTGGTGGAGTTCAACCCGGCCGAGCGCCTGAACTTCGAGCGCTACGTGCGCAATGGCGGCTTCGTCTTCGTCGACGACTGCAACCACGATATCGATGGCCTGTTCGCCACCTCGTTCGAGCGCCAGATGGCATCCATCTTCGGCGAGCGCGCACTGCGCAAGCTGCCCAACAGCCACCCGCTGTACAGCAGCTTCTTCCGCTTCGAGGACGGCCCCCCGGCGACGTCCTACGAGCTCAACGGCTGGGGCGACGACCTGGTGCACGACTACCTCAAGGGCATCGAGGTCGACGGCCGCCTGGGCGTGCTCTACAGCAACAAGGACTACGGCTGCGAATGGGACTACGACTGGCGCAACAAGCGCTTCCTGGCCGAGGACAACACGAAGCTCGCGGTCAACATCGTGGTCTATGCGCTGACCGCGTGAGGCGGCCGTCCCCACCCGACCGACAGGATCCATGATGAGCCATGACATGACCGAGGCCGCGCTGCGCGCGCAGGTCGACCAGCTCGGCACGCTGCGCGACGCGATCGCGCAGGCGATCGTCGGCCAGCACGACGTCGTCGAGCAGTTGCTGATCGGCCTGCTCGCCGGCGGCCACTGCCTGCTGGAAGGCGTGCCGGGGCTCGGCAAGACGCTTCTGGTGCGTTCGCTGGGACAGGCGCTGGACCTGGGCTTCCACCGGATCCAGTTCACCCCCGACCTCATGCCCAGCGACATCCTCGGCACCGAGATCCTGGAAGAGGACCACGGCACCGGCCGCCGGCACTTCAAGTTCCAGCCGGGCCCGGTGTTCACCCACCTGCTGCTGGCCGACGAACTCAACCGCACGCCGCCGAAGACCCAGGCCGCGCTGCTGGAGGCGATGCAGGAGCGCACCGTCAGCTACGCCGGCACCACCCATCCCCTGCCCTCGCCGTTCTTCGTGCTGGCAACGCAGAACCCGCTCGAGCAGGCCGGCACCTACCCGCTGCCGGAAGCGCAACTGGACCGTTTCCTGCTCCATGTCCGCGTCGCCTACCCGACCGAGACCGAGGAGCGCGAGATCCTTGCCCAGACCACCGGCGCCCGCGTCGCGCAGGTGCCGAAGGTGCTGGACGGGCCCGCCCTGCTCGCGCTGCAGGCCGTGGTGCGCGAGGTGCACCTGGGCGACGACCTGCTCGCCTGGATCACGCGCCTGGTGCGGGCCAGCCGGCCCGATGCCGGGGCGCCGGACGAGGTCCGGCAGTGGGTGCGCTGGGGCGCAGGTCCGCGTGCCGGGCAGTCGCTGGTGCTGGCGGCCAAGGCGCGCGCGCTGCTGCACGGCCGCTTCGCCGCCACCCGCGACGACGTGCGCGCGCTGGCCGCCCCGGTGATGCGCCATCGCCTGCTGCTCTCGTTCACGGCGGAAGCGGAACAGAAGTCCGCGGACGACGTGGTCGCGGTGCTGCTGCGCGAGATCCGTGCGCCGGGCGACTGACGACGCCGACGCCGTGAGCGCCGACCTGATCCCGCGCGACGTCCGCGCACGCCTGAAGGACATCCCGCTGGTCGCACGCCTGGCCGTGGGCCGCGAGGGCTTCGGCCAGCACAGCAGCCGCAGCCGCGGCGCGGGGCTCGAGTTCGCGCAGTACCGCGCCTACGAGCCCGGCGACGAGCCGCGCCAGGTGGACTGGAAACTGTACGCGCGCTCCGACCGCTACTTCGTCCGCGAGGCCGAGCGCGACAGCCCGCTGACCGCCTGGATCGTCATCGATGCCACCGCCTCGATGGCGCAGGCGGATCCCGATCGTCCCGGCTGGACGCGGCTGGATGCCGCGCGCGCGCTCGCCGCCTGCACCCTCGAGATCGCCCTGCGCCAGGGCGACCGCTTCGGCCTCGCCAGCATCGGCGGCGACGGCGTGCGCGTGCACGCCGCGGGCACCGGCAGCCGCCAGCGCGACCGCTGCCTGCTCGCGCTGCACGCGCTCACCGCGAGCGGCCGGTGGCCTGCGGACGCCGCCCTGCAGCCGGCGTGGGAGCGCATGGCGCCGGGCAACCTCGTGCTGATGCTGGGTGACGGCTTCGACGACGCCGCGACCGCGTTCGCCACGCGCCTCGCCGCGGCGCGGCGCGAGGTCGTGGCGATCCGCATCCTGACCGTCGGCGAACGCGACTTCGCGTTCGACGGTGGCTACCGTTTCCAGGACCCGGAGTCTGGCCAGGACCTGCTCGGCGACGCCGCGGCGCTGCGCGCGGGCTTCCTGGAGCGCTTCACGGCATCGCGCGAAGCGCTGCGCGCGCGCCTCGCCGCCAGCGGGGTCCGCCAGGTGGAGCATGTGCTGGACGAACCGCTGGACCAGCCGTTGCGGCGCCTGTTCGCCAACCGCGGCGCCGCGCACGCGGAAACCGCATGAACCTCGCCCTGCTGCTGCCTGCCGGCCTGGCCGCCCTGGCGGCGTTGCTGGTCCCGCTGCTGCTGCACCTTGCACGCCGCAGCGAACGCCGCCCCCTCGACTTCGCCGCACTGCGCTGGCTGGCGACGCGCGCGCGCCCGCGCCGCCACGTCCGCTTCGACGAGATCCCGTTGCTGGTGCTGCGCCTCGTGCTGCTCGCGGCACTGGCCGTGCTGCTGGCGCGCCCGGTCCTGGAGGACGCGGTCGACGCGACGCCGTGGGTGGTGGCGATGCCTGGCGTCGCCGTCGCCGACATCGATGCCGCGGCAGACGAAGGCGCGCGCAGACGCTGGCTCGCGCCGGGCTTCCCGCCCGTGGATGCCGCGCAGCCCCCGCCCCCGGCGCAGGACGCGCAGACAGCCAGCCTCCTGCGCGAACTGGACGTGCGCGTGCCGGCCGCTGCACCGCTGACGATCCTGGTGCCACCGGTGATCGACGGCGCCGATGCCGAGCGCCCGCGGCTGTCGCGGGAGGTGGCGTGGCGGGTCGTCGAGGCAGCCGCTCCTGCCGCCACGCGCACCGCTGCCACGCCCATGCCGCAGCTTCAGGTCCGTCACGATGCGGCCGGTGCCGCCGGCGTCCGTTACCTGCGGGCGGCTGCCGCGGCGTGGCGCGCGGCAGGCGCGCCCGCACCGGCGGTGGACGACGGCACACCGGCAACGACGGAGCAGGCGCCGGTCGACGTCGCTCCGGCGACGACGGCCCTGCCCGCGGATGCGCAGCTCGTCGCCTGGCTGGCCGCAGGCCCGGTGCCCGACGCGGTCATCGACTGGACCCGTGGCGGCGGCACCCTGCTCCTGGACGCCGCGGCGGAGATCCCCGCGGGCGACGCGCCGGGCGCGGTCGCGATGCGCGACCACGACGGGAGCGTGCTGCTGCGCACCCGCCCGTTCGGCCAGGGCCGCGTCCTGCAGTGGACCGCGCCCCTGTCGCCGCCGGCAATGCCTGCGCTGCTGGAACCGGATTTTCCCGAGCGCCTGCGCGCTGCCGTGCTGCCGCCGCCCGAGCCCGCGCGGGTCGATGCCCGGCACCATGCGCCGGAGACGGGTGGCGACGCGTGGCCGGTGGCACCGCGTGAGCTGACGCCCTGGCTGGCGCTGCTGATCGCGGCCCTGTTCCTGGTCGAGCGCTGGTGGGCCAATGGCCGCCGCCGCGGAGCGCGCGCGTGAGCCAGACGCTCCTCGAGCGCGCACTGGCGCGGGCGCGCCGGCATCGCGCCGCGGAAGTGGCCGCACTCGCCCTGCCATGGCTTGCCGCGGCCGCGGCCGTCGCCTGGCGCATCGTGGGGCCCGACGCCGCCGCACTCGTGGCGGCCGCGATGGCGGTGGTGGCCGCCGGCGTCGCCTGGCGCCGTGTCGCCGCCCTCGACCGTGGCTGGCTGGTGCGCACGATGGACGCGCGCGATCCGCAGTTGGAGGACAGCACTGCCCTGGCCTTTGCCGCCGGGGCCACCCTCGGCCGCCTGCAGCGTGTCCAGCGCGCGCGCCTCCTTGAACGGCTGTCGCGGGCGCCGGCGCCGGACCTGCGCACGCCGTGGCGGTGGCGACCGCTCGTGGCGAGCTGGGTGCTGGCCCTCGCCGTGCTCGTGCTGGCAGTGGCGTGGCCACGCCAGGACGTGGCTGGTGCGGTGATACGAGGTGCCGCGCCGCAACCTGCGCGCGGCACCGGAAGCGCCACGGAGATCGGGCTGGTCTCGTCGACGTTGACGGTCGACCCGCCCGCATACACGCGGTTGCCGCGCCGCGAGGTCGCCGGCCTCGATGCGCGCGTGCCCGAAGGCGCGCGCGTGCGATGGCGGCTGCGGCTCGCACCGGACCCGCCGTCGGCGGCGCTCGTGTTCCACGATGGCCGGACCGTGGCGCTGGAGCGCGACGGCGCGCACTGGATGGGGGCCAGCCGTGTCGACCGCGCCGGGCTCTACCGCATCGTCCCGGGCGGGCCGCTGCCGCTGGTGCCCGACCGCCTGTCCCGCCTGGACGTGGCGCGCGACCTGCCGCCGAAGATCACGGTCACCGCACCCGAGGCGACGCTCACCTTGCGCGGCAGCGGGCAGCAGCGCTGGCCGCTGGTGTTCGAGGCCAGCGACGACCATGGCCTGCAGCCGGCAGCGACGCTGCGCATCACCACCGCGCGCGGCAGCGGCGAGAACATCACCTTCGAGGAACAGGCGCGCACCCTGCGCGGCAGCGGCGATCGCCGGCGGTTGCGCTTCGCCACCAGCATCGACCTCGCGCCGGTCGCGCTGCAGCCGGGCGAGGACCTGGTGGTGCAGTTCGAGGTCCGCGACAACCGGGCCGGCGCGCCACAGTCCACCCGCAGCGCCAGCTACATCCTGCGCGCACCGCCGCCGGAGGCGATGCTGGAAAGCGCGCTGGAGGGCCTGGTGAAGACCACGCTCCCGGCCTACTTCCGCAGCCAGCGCCAGATCATCATCGACGCCGAGGCGCTGATCCAGGAGAGGCCGCGGCTGTCGGACGCGACGTTCCTCGAGCGCTCGGACGCCATCGGCGTCGACCAGCGCCTGCTGCGGCTGCGCTACGGCCAGTTCCTGGGCGAGGAGACCGAGGGCGCGCCCCGGCGCCGGCTGATGCCGACCAATGACGCCGAGGATGAGGCCGAAGAGGCGCGCCGGGCGGCGGACGGCGTCGCGGCGGGCGCGGATCCCGGGGCAGGACACGCCGAAGACGCACAGGGCGGGGACGGGCGTCCGGATGTCGGACCCACCGCGGACGAACCCGCCGGCGACGCCCATGCCGACGACGCCCACGCGACTGCGTCGGGCCCGGGCGATCACGACCACGATGGTGAACCGCCTTCGCCACCCGCCACCTTCGGCAGCGCCCTCGACGTGCTGGAGGAATTCGGCCACACCCACGACCACGCCGAGGCCGCGACCCTGCTCGATCCCGAGACGCGCGCCACGCTCAAGCAGGCCCTGGACCAGATGTGGCAGTCGGAGCTGGAGCTGCGGCAGGCGCGCCCCGACGCGGCCCTCCCCTTTGCCAACAAGGCCCTCGACCTGATCAAGCAGGTGCAGCAGGCCGACCGCATCTACCTCGCACGGGTGGGCTACGAGCAGGCGCCGGTCGACCATGCGCGACGCCTCACCGGCAAGCGCGACGGCATCGCCAGCCGCCGCGTCGCGATGTTCGCCGCACCGCCGCCCGGGGCGGCGCCGGATGCGCTGTGGCAGGCACTGCAGTCGCAGGGTGCGGATAACGTGGAGGCCGCGCTGCAGGAATTCGAACGCTGGCTCGGCAATGCCGGCGACGAGGTCCGAGACCCGCTCGCGCTGGTGGCCGCAATCGACGCCGCACGGGCCGACCCCGCCTGTGCGGCGTGCCGCGCGCGGCTGCGCGCCCTGCTGTGGCCGCTGCTGCGCGGACCGGTGCCGGTGCCACCACGGCGCGCCGGCGCCGACCGCGCGGGCCGCGCCTACCTGGACGCCTTGCAGCAGGAGGATGCGCCGTGAGCGGGCCCGGTCTGCTGGCGCCAGCGATCATCGTGCTGCTCGCGCTGGCGGCGCTCGCGGGTATCGCGCGGCTGGCCTGGAACAGCTGGCGCGCGCCGACCGGAACACGCCCGCATGCCTGGCGGGTGACCGCACTGGTGGTGCTGCAAGCCGCGGCCGCACTGCTCCTGTACTTCGCCCTGTTGCCGCCGGAACGCGCGGTCCCGGGCGGCACACTGGTGGTGCTGACGCCGGGCGCCGATGCCGGCCAGGCACCTGCGGGCGAACATGTCGTGGCGCTGCCCGGCGTCGCGCCCCGCGCCGGCCTCGAGCGGGTGCCGGACCTCGGCACCGCGCTCCGCCGCTACCCGGCGACGACCCGGCTGCGCATTGCGGGCGCGGGCCTCCCGGCGCGGGACCTGCCGGCGGCGTCGCGGCTCCCCATCCAGTTCGAGCCGCCCCCGCTGCCGGCGGGCATCGTCGAGTTGTGGACGCCCGCGCGGGTCTCCGCAGCGGGCGACTTCGCCGTGCATGGAAGGGTGCACGGCGTGCGCGCGGGAACCGTGGAACTGCTCGATCCTTCGGCGCGCCGGGTCGACCAGGCCACGATCGCCGACGACGGCAGCTTCGCGCTGCGTGGGGTCACCACCGCGCCAGGCGAGGTGGCATTCCGTGTCCGCGTCCGCGACGCCCGACGCAACCAGGTGGAGATCGCGTCCGTCCCGCTGCTGGTCGCCCCCCCGCCGTCGCGCGCGATGTTGCTCATGTCCGGCGCGCCCAACCCCGAGGCGCGCTTCCTGCAGCGCTGGGCGCTCGAGGCGGGCATGACGGTGCACGCGCAGGCGTCGCTCGGCGCAGGCGTCCGCATCGGCGATCCGCCGGTCGCCTTCGACGCCGCGAGCCTCGGCCGGTTCGACATCGCCGTCCTCGACGAGCGCGCGTGGCAGGACCTGGGCGCACCTGCGCACGCCGCGCTGCGCGAAGCGGTCGCGAACGGGCTCGGACTGGTCATCCGCGTCACCGGCCCGCTCTCCGCGAATGGCCGGGCGCGACTGCGCGATCTGGGGCTGACGCTGGAGGAGGCGTCCCTGCCTGGCGCGGTCCGCCTGGATGCGGGCGCACTCGCCGACGCCGAAGCCGACGCCAACGCCGGCGACGGCAACGAGGAGGCCGACGAACCCGCAGCGCCGGCCGTACTGCCGTTGCTGTCGCGGCGACCCCTGCGCGCGCGCGCCGATGACGGTATCGCCGTCCTCCGCGATGCCGGCGGAGAGGCGCTCGCGGTGGCGCGCAACCACGGCCGCGGGCGGGTGGCGGCGTGGCTGGTCACCGACACCTGGCGCCTGGTGCTGGCGGGCCATGGCACCCGCCACGCACGCCTGTGGAGCGACGCGCTGGCCGCCGTGGCGCGCCCCGGCGCACCGGCGGGGCCGCGGGTGGCGGGCGATGCCCGCGCCGGCGCGCGCGTCGCCCTGTGCGGCGTGGCCGCCGGAAGCACCGTGCGTGCGCCCGATGGCACGACGACGCCGCTGCACCTGGACCCGTCGGTGCCAGGCCCCTGCGCCGCCTTCTGGCCACGTCTGTCGGGCTGGCACCGTGTCGGCACGGACGACGCGTCGACCGCCTTCCATGTCGACGCCGCGGATGCGCTGCCCGCGGCGCGCCTGCTCGCGCTGCGCGAACGGACGCTGGCGGTCGCGGCCGGCCGGGGCGACCCGGCGGCGCGCGCCGCCGCCCGCGCCCCGGGGTCCCGCGGGCCGTGGTCCCTCGGGCTCCTCGCCGTGCTCGCGCTGCTGTGGTGGCTGGAACGCGCGCCCGCGGGCCGACGCTGAGCGCGGACCATGTGCTCGCGGTCCGCTTCTGTATAAAGGCCGGCAGCCCAGGGGAGTGCGCATGGCCTTCGACAACGTCTACATCACCGCCACCGGCGCGTACTACCCGGGGCCCGCGATCGGCAACGGGGACATCGACCGCTACATCGAGCCGCTCAACGCGATGTCGGCGCGCATCAAGCGCCGGATCCTCGCCGAGAACGGCATCGAGACCCGCCACTACGCGCTCGACGGCGCCGGTGGCCACACCCACACCACCGCGGCGCTTGCCGCAAACGCCGTCCGTGCATGCCTCGGCGCCGACGACGGCGCGCTGGACGGCATTGGCATGCTCGCCGCCGCGACCTCCTGCGGCGACCTGCTCCTCCCCGGCTTCGCCAACCAGGTCCAGGCCGAACTACGCGCACCGGCGATGGCCACCGCCAGCCACCACGGCGTCTGCGCCTCGGGCATGTCGGCACTGCAACACGCCGCGCTCGCGATCGACGCCGGCGTGCACGCGCAGGCGGTGGTGGCGACGGCGGAGTTCCCGTCGCGGCTGTTCAAGCGATCCCGGTTCGCGCCGGTTGGCTACAACGCGGATTTCGACGCGCACTTCCTGCGCTGGATGCTGTCCGATGGCGCCGCCGCCTGGCGGCTGTCGTCGACACCGGGTCCCGGACTGTCGCTGCGCCTGCGCGAGCTGCACCTGAAGTCGTTCTCCGGCGAGCTGCCGACCTGCATGCAGGCCGGCGCCGCGCCCGACGGCCGGCTGTGGGGCGACTACGACGACTTCAGCGCCGCCGATGCCGCCGGTGCCATGCTCCTGCGCCAGGACATCCGCCTGCTGCCGCAACTGTTCGACATCGCCACGCACGAGTACGTGCGGCTGGCGCGCGAAGGCGCGATCGACCCCGCGACGGTCGACCACTTCCTCTGCCACTACTCGTCGGCGAAGTTCGCGCCCGTCGTCAAGCAGTGCCTGGCGCTGGCGCAACTCGATATCCCGGACGACCGCTGGTACAGCAACCTGCGCGTGCGCGGCAACCTCGGCTCGACCTCGATCTTCGCGATGCTCGACGACTTCCTGCGCCAGAAGACGCCGGCACCCGGCGAGACGATCCTGCTGTTCGTGCCGGAATCCGGGCGTTTCACGGTGGCCTTCGCGTTGCTGGAGGTGGTCGGCGGCGTCGACGCGGCCGTCCCATCCGCCAGCGCGGCCGTCCGGTCCGCCGCCGCGGCCGCAGCGGCACCCGCACCGGCACGCCAATCGACAGTTGCGTTGCCGCCTCCTCCCCAGGAGGCGGCGCCCGGCCAGCTGCCCGAGGTCGCGCGACTGCTGCGCGAGCTCGCGCAGGTCTGGCACGACTACCGCAGCCAGGTCTGGCGCACGCCGCTGGTGGCGCGGATCCTCGACGGCAGCATCGACAGGGCCGACTACGTGGCATGGATGGCGCAGTGGGTGCCCCAGGTCCGCGAGGGCAGCCTGTGGATGCGCGAGGCGGCCGCGGGACTGACCCCGCGCTACGGCGTGCTCCGCGACACCGTGCACGCCCATGCCGACGACGAACAGTACGACTACGGCGTGCTCTTCGACGACTACCGCACTGCCGGCGGCACCGCCGCGTCGATCGACGACCTGCGGCGCAACCCGGGCGGCGAGGCGCTGAATGCCTACCTGCATGCACGCGCGGCGCAGCCCGACGCGCTCGGCCTGCTCGGCGCGATGTACATCATCGAGGGCACGGGGCAGCGCATCGTCCCCGCGTTGCTGCCGCTGTTGCGCCAGCGGCTCGGCTGGCTCGGCAAGAGCTTCACCTTCCTCGCCTACCATGGCGAGAACGATGTCGCCCACCTCGAGCGCTGGCTGCAGGCGCTGACGGTCGCGATCGACATCGGCGGCCGCAGCGTCGCCGACGAGGTCCTCGACGATGCCCGCCACGTCGCCGTGCTCTACGCCAGGCAGTTGCACATGATCCTTCCGGAGCGGGCACGATGAGCAGGACCTCGGACTGGCTCGACGCGCCGCACGATCCGCGCGACCCGAATCCGTGGCTGGCGCTCTACCTGGACGCCAGCGGCCCGCTCGCCGACGAGGTCAAGTGCGCGTGGCTGGCCGAGGCGGCGTCGAAGTCGCGCCAGTTCGTGCTGCCCGTGGTGCGGCCGCTGGCACGGTTGGCGATCGTGCTGATCCAGCTGGTGAAGATCGTGGTCCCGAGCCGGTTCAATTCCTCGAAGTGGCTGCACCGCACCATCGCCTGGGGCATGAAGACCTTCGTGCGCCCGGAAGCCAACTGGCTGATCCTGCGCCACTTCCACCTCGGCTCGCAGGTGCTGGCCTTCATCGGCCGCAACGCGCTGCCGGGCGAGGCGCTGCCGTCGCATCCGCTCGCGCCGCCCGACATCGACGCGCTGCGCGACGACGTGTTCCTGCAGCACGACCTCAACCTCTTCAACTTCGTGATCCACCTCAACCGGGCGCTCGGCGGGCGGCCGATCGTGCCGCCCGCGGAACTGGACTTCTCGATGATCCGGCAGCCGGACGTGCGGCTGGCCGACATGCCGCGGCGCTGGACCAACGTCATCGACCTGCAGACCGCGATCGAGGTGTACACGCCGGTGTACCAGCTGTTCCTGACCGACAACGATTTCTGGCGCGCGACCAACTCGCTGCAGCTCGACGAGGTCATCGCGATCTACGCGTCCACCCTGCTGCAGCGGCCCGACTACCTGGTGTTCCTCAACAACAAGCACCCGCTGGTGCCGCTGACGACGCTGCGCGCGGGCTTCCGGCTGGTGCTGCACGGCCTGAGCACCGAGATGCTGCACGCGCTCCTGTCGCGGGCGAAGGCCGAACACCCGCAGCCGGTGGCGGCAGCCGCGCCCTGAGAGGCTGGGGCGCGCGGAAAAAAAAAAGGGGCCGCAAGCGGCCCCTTCCCTCCCCGCGTCAGGCGCAGGTCACTGGCGCAGCGGCACCACGCGGATCTCGACGCGACGGTTGCGCGCGCGGCCTTCGTCGGTGTCGTTGCTGGCGATCGGCATCTGCTCGCCGAAGCCGACGATCTCGAAGCGCTCGCGCTGCAGGCCCTGGCCGATCAGGTAGTTGCCCACCGACTGCGCGCGACGCTGCGACAGCGCCTGGTTGGCGGCGTCGCTGCCGACGCTGTCGGTGTGGCCCGCCACCTCGACGATCGTCTGGTTGTACTGCGCGAGCGTGCTGGCGACGTTGTTCAGGGCCGGGTAGAACTGCGGCTTCAGGTCCGACTTGGCGAAGTCGAAGGTCACGCCATCGGGCAGGTTGAGCTTGATGACGTCGCCCTCGCGGTCGACGACGATGCCGGTGCCTGCCGTCTGGCGGCGCAGGTCCGCTTCCTGGCGGTCCTGGTAGACGCCGATCGAGCCACCGGCGAGGCCGCCGACACCGGCGCCGACCAGCGCGCGCTGGCGGCGCTCGGTCGCGTCCGAGCCGCTCAGCAGGCCCGCCACCGCGCCGATGCCGGCGCCGATCAGCGCGCCCTGGCGGGTGCGGTTGGGGTCGTTCGGGTCACCGGTCTGGCCGGTGTAGCTGGCGCAGCTGGTGAGCATCAGCGTGCCGGCGAGCGCGGCGGCGAGGCCGGTGGTGGTGAACTTGCGCATGGGAGTCTCCTGTGCCCGACGGTGCCGGGCTTCGAACCGGCGCCAAGGTAAACACGCGATCGTCGGCAATGGGTGACGGCAGCCGCCTGTGCAGGGGGATCGGCAGGCGCCTGTTCAGTTTCGCTCGCCACGCGCGCCACGCAGGCGTGCGTAGGCGGCAAGCGCCGCGTCGCGGCCCGCGGCAAGGTCGACGACCGGCGCGCCCGGATACCACGGCGCCACCTCCTCGAGCGCCTCCCGTGCGTCCCACGGCGCATGGCGCGCCGACCGCGGAAGGTCGGCGAATCCTTGCAGCCAGCGCGCAATGTAGCGCCCGTCGGGATCGAACCGGCGCCCCTGCAGCACCGGGTTGAAGACGCGGAAATAGGGCGCGGCGTCGGCGCCGGTCCCGGCGACCCACTGCCAGCCGAGGGTGTTGCAGGCGAGGTCCGCGTCGACCAGCGTGTCCCAGAACCAGCGGGCGCCATGCAGCCAGTGCACGCGCATGTGCTTGCACAGGAAGCTGGCGGCGACCATCCGCGCACGGTTGTGCATCCAGCCATGGCCCCAGAGCTCGTGCATGCCGGCGTCGACGAAGGGCACGCCGGTCTGGCCCCGCTGCCATGCGTGCAGCAGGCGGCGCTCGGGCGGCGCCCACTTGAACGCGGCGAAGCGTGGATTGAAGTCGGCGCCGACCGACTCCGGGACGTGGTGCATCAGGTGGTAGGCGAAGTCGCGCCAGCCGAGCTGGCGAACGTATGCATCGATGTCGGGCGCGGTGGCGTCGCTGCGCAGCGCTTCCAGCGCCGCGACCACGCGCCACGGCGCGATCTCCCCGAAATGCAGGTGCGGCGACAGCCTCGAGGTGCCGGTGCGGTCGGGCCGGTCGCGGTCGACGGCGTAGCCATGGAGCGCGCCTTCGGCGAACACCTCCAGCGCCTCGCGCGCGCCCGCCTCGCCCGGCACCCACGCCACGTCGAAGCCCGCGTCCCAGCCATGCGCCGGCGCCAGGTGCAGTGCGTCGAGGAACACGCCATCGGGTCCGGCTTCGACATCGGGCAGCGAAGCCGGCGCCTGCCACGTCGCTTCAGGGCTCCAGTCCACGCGCGCGCTGCGCCAGTACGGCGTGAACACCCGGTACGGCCCCCCCTGCTTCGTGCGCAACGTCCAGGGCTCCTGCAACAGGCTGCCGTTGAAGCTCCGCACCTCGAGGCCCTGCGCGCGCAGCGCCTGCTTGATCCGCGCGTCGCGGGCCTCCACCGCGGGCTCGTAGCGCCGGTTCCAGAACACGGCTTCGGCATCGCAGGCCACCGCCAGGGTCTGCAGCATCTGCAGGCTCGGGCCCGCGAACAGGCGCAGGCGGCTGCCGCGACGCCGCAGCTCCGCGTCGAGGGCGCCGAGGGAACGGTGGCGCCACGCGTTCGATGCGGCACCCGGCGCCCACTCGCCCTCCTCGTCCGGCGCGTGGACGTAGACGCACACGGGCGCGTAGCCGGCATCGAGCGCCGCGCGCAGCGCGGGCTGGTCGTCGAGGCGGAGATCGTTGCGGAACCAGACCAGCGCGTTGGCCATGGAGGCTGCCGTGGGGATGCGCCGCGAGACTAGCGCGACACGCGCCTGCGCCGCGCATGCAGCCCCGTGCCGCGTCCGGTCAGCCCTCGACGAAGCGCACGCGGCGCGTGATCGAGCACACCGGCTCGTAGCCGATGGTGCCCGCGGCGGCGGCGACGGTTTCCACCGGCAGCCCCGCGCCCCAGAGCGTGACCGGGTCACCCACGGCGGCATCGGGCTGGCTGCGCAGGTCCAGGGTCATGAGGTCCATCGACACCCGCCCGACCAGCGGCACCGGCCTGCCATTGACCAGCACCGGCGTGCCCGCCGGCACGCGACGGGGGTAGCCGTCGCCATAGCCGATGGCGGCGACACCGACCGGCATGTCCTCGGGGCACTCCCAGGTCGCCGCGTAGCCGACGCGCTGGCCGCGCGCCACGCGGTTGACCGCGATCAGGCGCGTCGAGAGCGTCATCGCCGGGCGCAGGCCGAAGGCATCGCCGGTGGTGCCCTCGACCACGGAAATGCCGTAGAGCGCGCCACCCGGCCGCACCCAGTCGCCATGCGCATCGGGCCAGCCCAGCACCGCCGCCGAGTTGGCGAGCGATCGCGTTCCCGGTAGCCCTGCGGTCGCGTCCATGAACACCTGCAGTTGCGCGCGGGTCTGTCCGCCGCCGCCCGGCGCATCGGCGAATTCGTCGGAACTGGCGAAATGGCTCATCAGCACCACGTCGTCGGCCACGGCAGCGGCCGCCTGCAGGCGCGCATGCGCCCCGCGGACGGCGTCGGGCGCGAAGCCCAGGCGATGCATGCCGGTATCCACCTTCAGCCAGCAGCGCACCGGGCCGCAGCCGGCCTGTTCCAGCATCGCCAGCTGCGTGGCGTGGTGCACCACGGTCTGGACATCGAGCGCCACCATCTGCGGCAGGTCGGCGGCGGCGTCGAAGCCCGAAAGCAGGACGATCGGTTGCGACAGTCCCGCCGCGCGGAGGCGTTCGGCATCCGACAGCGCCGCGACCCCGAACGCGTCGGCGCCCTGCAGCGCCGACGCCACGCGTTCCAGGCCGTGGCCGTAGCCGTCGGCCTTGACCACCGCCATCACCCGGCTGCGCGGCGCGCGGCGGCGCACCTCGCCCAGGTTGTGGCGCAGCGCGTCGGTGTGGATGGTGGCGGAGGTGGGGCGCGGCATCGGTTACTCGAAGCTGCCGACGGAGTCGTGCGACAGGTTGTCGAAGCGGGTGTACTCGCCGAAGAACTTGAGCTTCACCGAGCCCGTGGGGCCGTTTCGCTGCTTGCCGATGATGATCTCGGCGAGGCCCTTGTCGGGCGAATTCTCCTTGTTGTAGTACTCGTCGCGGTAGATGAAGATGATGACGTCGGCGTCCTGCTCGATGGCGCCGGACTCGCGCAGGTCGGCCATCACCGGGCGCTTGTCGGTGCGGGTCTCGAGCGAGCGATTGAGCTGCGACAGCGCGATCACCGGCACGTTCAGTTCCTTCGCCAGGCCCTTCAGCGAGCGCGAGATCTCCGAGATCTCGGTGGCGCGGTTCTCGCTGTTGCCGGGCACCGCCATCAGCTGCAGGTAGTCGATGACGATCAGGCCGAGGTCGTGCTCGCGCTTGAGGCGGCGCGACTTGGCGCGCAGCACCTCCGGCGACAGCGCCGGGGTATCGTCGATGAAGATCTTGGATTCCTTGAGCATGCGGATGGCGCTGGTGACGCGGCTCCAGTCCTCGTCCTCGAGCTGGCCGGTGCGCAGGCGCGTTGCGTTGACGCGGCCGTTCGAGGAGATCAGGCGCAGCGCGAGCTGGCTGGCCGACATTTCCATCGAGAACACCGCGACCGCCTTTTTGGTCTTGATCGCCGCGTACTCGGCGATGTTGAGCGCGAAGGTGGTCTTGCCCATGGCCGGGCGCGCGGCCAGGATGAGGAGGTCCGTCGGCTGCAGGCCGGCGGTCATCTCGTCGAACTCGGTGTAGCCGGTGGGCATGCCGGTGATGCCGCCGCCGTTGGCGTAGCGGGTCTGCAGCACGTCGAAGGCCTCGGCCATGGCCTTGTTGACCGGGACGAAGTCGGTGCGCCCGCGCGAGCCGGCCTCGGCGATCGCAAGCACCTCCTGCTCGGCCTTGGCCAGGATCTCGCTGCTGTCGCGGCCGTCGGTCTGGAAGCCGTCGTTGACGATGCCGGTGCCGACCTCGATCAGGTGGCGCAGGATCGCCTTGTCGCGCACGATTTCGGCGTAGGCCACGATGTTGGCCGCCGACGGCGTGGTGCTGGCCAGCTCGATCAGGTACGCGCCGCCGGCCACCTGCTCGCTCAGTCCCTGCGAGTCGAACCATTCGCCAAGCGTCACGGCGTCGAACGGCTTGCTCTTCTCGGCCAGCTCGCGGATGGCGCGGTAGATCAGCTGGTGGTCGCGGCGGTAGAAGTCGCTGTCGACCAGGTGGTCGCCGATGCGGTCGTACGACTCGGGCGCCAGCATCAGCCCGCCCAGCACCGCCTGCTCGGCCTCGATCGACTGCGGCGGCACGCGCAACTGCTCGATGCGCTGGTCGCTGCGCGCCTCGTGGTCGAAGCGCGGTCGTACGGGGCGAAGTGACATCTTGCTGGAGCTCCTCTGGAACGGACGCGGCGGCGACGGGCAGCGAGGCCATGCATCGTAGGGCGCCTGCCTGTGGACCCGCGACGGGACAACCTGTGGATAAGAATCTTTTGGAGCCGTCGCTTTTCCTGCGACTGTCGGTCCTTGCTGGAGCAGGGGCGAAACACCTGCTCCGGCTGGAGCGGGGCAAAGCACGTGCTTCGGCTGGAGCGGGGCAAAGCACGTGCTTCGGCTGGAGCGGGGGGACAGGCGGGGGGTGCTCCACCCTTCGGTCAGGCCATCCATGGCCTGACTCAGGGCCGTGGGCCATCCATGGCCCACTTTCCGCACCCCCCACCTATCCCCCCGCACGCACGGAATGCGGGTTAGCTTCTTCGGCCAGCGAAAAGCCGCGCGCGCTCGCGCGGCCGCTGGTGCTTGTCGCACGAGCACCGCCTAATGCTGGGGCGTGAGGCGGTGGGTGGGGCGGTCTGCGACAAGCCGCACATGGATGTGCGGCGCCCGAGTCAGGGCAGGATGCCCTGACCGAGGGAAAAGCGGACTGCCCCACCCGGCGCCTCGCGCGGCGCGCAGCTTCCCGCTCCTGCACTTGCACTTGCACTTGCACTTGCACTTGCTGTTCCGGAGCCACCCAACCGGTGCAACAACGACGAAGGGCGCCTTGCGGCGCCCTTCGGGATGTCACGGTGGAGCGGCGGTTACGCGGCTTCGCCGGCGACGACGACCTGGACGGTGGTCTCGACGTCGGCGTGCAGGTGCACGACGACTTCGTACTCGCCGATGTGGCGGAAGGCGCCCTCGCCCATCACCACTTCCGACTTCTCGACCGGCAGGCCGTGCTTGGTCAGCGCCTCGGCGATGTCGCGCGGGCCGACGGAGCCATACAGCTTGCCCTCGGTGGACGCGTTGGCGTAGATGGTGACGCTGGCGCCCTCGAGCTTGGACAGGCGCTCGGTGGCTTCGGCGCGCTGCGCCTCGGCCTTGGCTTCGTACTCGGCGCGGCGCGTCTCGAACTCGGCGAGGTTGGCCGGCGTCGCCGGCACGGCCTTGCCCTGGGGCACGAGGAAATTGCGGCCGAAGCCCGGCTTGACGTCGACCTTGTCGCCGAGGTTGCCGAGGTTGGTGACTTTCTGCAGCAGGATCAGTTGCATGGTGGTGTTCCCGTTGCTCCCGCGGGAGCTTGGTTCGTTAGCGACGCGTGCGCCGCAACTGGTGGCTGTCCGAACGGACGGTGCGGGCGGACCGCGGGCGCGAGGCCCGCGGCCACGATCACATGTTGTGGTTGTCGGTGTACGGGATCAGGGCCAGGAAGCGCGCGCGCTTGACCGCGGTCGCCAGCTGGCGCTGGTACTTCGACTTGGTGCCGGTGATGCGGCTGGGAACGATCTTGCCGTTCTCGGTGATGTTCTGGCGCAGAGTGTTGAGATCCTTGTAGTCGATCTCCTTGACACCCTCGGCGGTGAACTTGCAGAACTTGCGGCGGCGGAAGAACTTGGACATGTGCGGGATCCTCAGGCGGCGTCGGCGGTGGCGGTGCCGGTATCGCCGGCGGGGGAGTCGCTGTTCGGGGCGGCGCCGTCGCCATCCTCGTCACGACGGCGGCGCTCGCCGCGCTCCGGGCGGTCCGGCTTGTCCGGCTTCTCGTCCTTGTTCTTCATGATCAGCGACTGCTCGGTGTCGGCCTCGTCGCGGCGCATGACCAGGTGGCGCAGCACCGCATCGTTGAAGCGGAAGCTCTCGACCAGCTCGTCGAGCACGCCCTGGGCGACCTCGATGTTCAGGAGCACGTAGTGCGCCTTCACCAGGTTGTTGATCGGATAGGCCAGCTGGCGGCGGCCCCAGTCCTCGAGGCGGTGGATCTTGCCCTCGCCGCCCTCGATCAGCGCCTTGTAGCGCTCGACCATGGCGGGGACCTGCTCGCTCTGGTCCGGATGGACCATGAACACGACTTCGTAATGACGCATCATCGATTCCTTGTGGATATCGGCCGGCACGCGAGGCGCCGGCCCGGATAGCCCCCCGCCGCCCGGGACGGACGCGGTGGAGCAAGGTCTCCCCTTGACGCAGGGAGCCGGCAAGTATGAGGCCGCCGGCCCCGCCGCGCAAACGCGACGGCCCGGGACCGGCGTGCCATGCCTGGAGGCTCCGTCCGGGGCACCCGGTCCCGGAGCCGCCGGAACGCCGGCGGGTCAAGCGGCCTTGTCGGCGTCCGTCGTGAAGCTCTCGCCACAACCGCACTCGGCGGCGACGTTGGGGTTGCGGAACACGAACTGCTCGTTCAGGCCCTGCTTGAGGAAGTCGATCTCGGTGCCGTCGACCAGCGACGCGCTGTCGGGGTCGACGTGGATCCGCACGCCCTCGTATACGTTGACCAGATCGCCCTCGCGCTGGTCGCGGGCGAGGTCGACGACGTAGCCCCAACCGGAGCAGCCGGTGCGCCTGACGCCGAAGCGCAGGCCCAGGGCGTCGGGCGCGGCGGCGAGGTAGGAACGGACGCGTTCGAGCGCGGCAGGTGCGAGGGTGATGGCCATGGGGTGATTCTACGCCTCCACCGCGACCGGTCCGGGCGCGGGCTGGGTTCGGTAAACTGTGCAGACACCTATCTCGGTGCTCCTGGCGAAGGATTCAAGGCATGACGGTGGTCAGCGTCGAACATGCGCTCGCGGGCAGGCTGCCTGCCGGCGGCGAGGTCACCGTCCGCGGCTGGGTGCGCACCCGGCGGGATTCCAAGGCCGGGCTGTCGTTCGTCAACCTCAGCGACGGCTCCTGCTTCGCGCCGATCCAGGTCGTGGCGCCGAGCAGCCTGCCCAACTACGAGGACGAAGTGCGGCGGCTCACCGCCGGCTGCGCCGTGGTCGCCACCGGCACGCTCGTGCCCTCGCAGGGCCAGGGCCAGAGCTTCGAGATCCAGGCCGAGCGCATCGAGGTGGTGGGCTGGGTGGAGGATCCGGAAACCTACCCGATCCAGCCGAAGGCGCACTCGCTGGAGTTCCTGCGCGAGGTCGCGCACCTGCGCCCGCGCACCAACCTGTTCGGCGCGGTCACCCGCATCCGCCATTGCCTGGCGCAGGCGGTGCACCGGTACTTCCACGAGCAGGGCTTCTTCTGGGTCAACACGCCCATCGTCACCACGTCGGATGCCGAAGGCGCCGGGCAGATGTTCCGGGTGTCGACGCTCGACCTGGCCAACCTGCCGCGCGGCAACGACGGTGGTGTCGACTTCGGCCGCGACTTCTTCGGCAAGGAAACCTTCCTGACCGTCTCCGGCCAGCTCAACGTCGAGGCGTTCTGCCTCGCGTTGAGCAAGGTGTACACCTTCGGCCCCACGTTCCGCGCCGAGAACAGCAACACCACGCGGCACCTGGCCGAGTTCTGGATGATCGAGCCCGAGATCGCGTTCGCCGACCTCGAGGACGATGCGCGGCTGGCGGAAGACTTCCTGAAGTGCCTGTTCCGTGCCGTGCTCGACGAGCGCGGCGACGACATGGCCTTCATCGCCGAGCGCGTGCAGAAGGATGCGGTCTCGCGCCTTGAGGCCTTCATCAACGCACCATTCGAGCGCATCGAGTACACCGACGCGGTGTCGCTGCTGCAGCAGTCGAAGGTGAAGTTCGACTTCCCGGTGGAATGGGGCCTGGACCTGCAGACCGAACACGAGCGCTGGCTGACCGAGCAGCACGTCGGCCGGCCGGTGGTGGTCACCAACTACCCGGAGCACATCAAGTCCTTCTACATGCGCCTGAACGACGACGGCCGCACGGTGGCGGCGATGGACGTACTGGCGCCCGGCATCGGCGAGATCATCGGCGGCTCGCAGCGCGAGGAACGCCTGGACGTGCTCGACGCGCGCATCGGGCAGTTCGGGCTCGACGCATCGCACTACGGCTGGTACCGCGACCTCCGCCGCTACGGCACCGTTCCGCACGCGGGCTTCGGCCTCGGCTTCGAGCGCCTGGTGGTGTACGTCTGCGGCCTGTCGAACATCCGCGACGCCATCCCCTACCCGCGCGCCCCCGGGCACGCTGAGTACTGACCCCATGCTGCTGTTCTTCGCCCTGTGCTTCGTCGGCGTCGCCATCGCCGGTGCCACCGCGTTCGTCATCTTCTGGCCGCTGGCGCTGGTGCACCTGCGCGACCGCCACCCGGCGCTGCGCGCGCGCCTGGGCGACGGTGCCTTCGTGCGTCCGGACGCCCTGTGGTGGCTGCTGAGCGGGCGCTACCGCGAGGCCCGGGACCGCCAGTTCACCGGCCTCGCGACGCCCGCGATGGTGTCGCTGGCGACGATCCTGCTCGGGCTCGGCGGCGCGGCGATCCTGTGGCTGTGGTCGGTGGCGCTGGCATGACCGCGCCCCGCCACGTGTCGGAGGAGTGGTGGCTGGCGTCGCTCGGACGCACCGTGGTGTGGGCGCGCCTGCGCGTGCGCGAGGCGGGCACCGCGGACATCTTCGACAGCGACGGCAACACCCTGGTGTACGAAAGCGAGGACACCGCGCGCGCGATGCTGATGGACGCGGAGTACGTCGCGTTCGACGGACTCGACGAGGACGACGCGCTGCAACGCGGGTTCTCGCTCGCCGAGCTGTCGCCACCCACCGCGATCGACGATGACGCCCTGCGGCCGAAGATGATGCTGTCGCTGGGCAAGCGCGCCTGACCCCCGCCCGCCGCCGGCGGGCAGACATCGAGACGGAGGCTGCACCATGGACCTGAACCTCACCGGCCGGCACGCGCTGGTCTGCGGCGGCTCCGAAGGCATCGGCCGCGCCACCGCGCACGAGCTGGCGCTGCTCGGCGCCAGCGTCACCGTGCTGTCGCGGCGCGCGGACGCGCTGGAGGCCGTGGCGGCGGCGCTGCCGGCCGAAGCTGGCCAGGCGCATGGCCACATCGCGGTCGACATGGCGCGGACCGACGAGGTGCGCGGGCACGTGGAGGCGCTGGTCGCGCGCGCGCCGGTGCACATCCTGGTCAACAACACCGGCGGCCCGCCCGGCGGCCCCGCGCACGCGGCGGACGGCGCGGCGTTCGTCGACGCCTTCCAGCGCCACGTGGTCACCGGCCAGGCGATGGTGCAGGCGGTGCTGCCCGGCATGCGTGCCGCACGCTGGGGGCGCATCGTCAACGTCGTCTCGACCTCGGTCTACGAGCCGATCGCGGGCCTGGGCGTGTCCAACACCGTCCGCGCCGCGGTCGCAGGGTGGGCGAAGACGCTGTCGCGGGAGCTCGCCGTCGACGGCATCACCGTCAACAACGTCCTGCCCGGCTTCACCGAGACCGGCCGCATCGCGCAGATCGTCCGTGACCGCGCCCGCGCCGAGGGCAAGGGCGAGGAGGAGATCGCGGCCGCCATGCGCGCCGGCGTGCCCGCGGGGCGGTTCGCGAAGCCGGGGGAGACCGGCGGCGTGATCGCCTTCCTCTGCTCGCCGGCAGCGGCCTACATCAATGGCGTCAGCCTCGCTGTCGACGGCGGACGGATGGCCTCGATCTGAGCGGCGCCCGGACGCGCCTTCGCGCCGCCGGAAGCCACGGCGGTTAAGCTTGGACCATGCAGCGCTTCCGGCATTTCATCGACGGCACGCCCGCGGACGCCGCTGGCGGCGGCTGGCTGCCGGTGTTCGATCCCGCGACCGCGCGCACCTATGCCGAAGTCGCCGACGGCACGTCCGCCGACGTCGAGCGTGCCGTGGCCGCCGCCTCCGCCGCGGCGCCCGGCTGGGCGGCGTTGCCCAACAGCGCCCGCGCGCGCTGGCTGGAAACGCTGGCCGCGGCACTGGAGGCGCGGGTCGAGGACTTCGCCCACGCCGAGGCCCGTGACGGCGGCAAGCCATACGTGCTGGCGCGCGACATCGAAGTGCCGCGGGCGGTCGCCAACCTGCGCTTCTTCGCCCATGCCGCCACCCAGTTCGCCAGCGAGTCGCACCACGGCGAAGCGGGCCTCAACTACACGCTGCGCCCGCCGCTGGGCACGGTGGCGACGATTTCGCCGTGGAACCTGCCGCTGTACCTGTTCACCTGGAAGATCGCGCCGGCACTGGCGGCGGGCAACACGGTGGTGGCCAAGCCCTCCGAGGTGACGCCGGCCACCGCGTCGATGTTCGGCGAGCTCTGCGCCGAAGCCGGACTGCCCCGCGGCGTCCTGAACATCGTGCACGGCACCGGCGGCGCCGTCGGCGAGACCCTGGTCGCCCACCCGGACATCCGGGCGGTGTCGTTCACCGGCAGCACCGCGGTCGGGCGCCGCATCGCCGGCATCGCGGGGCCGCTGCTGAAGAAGGTCTCGCTGGAGCTCGGCGGCAAGAACGCGACCGTGGTGTTCGCCGACAGCGACTGGGAGGACCACCTCGACACCATCGTCCGCTCCGCGTTCCAGAACAGCGGCCAGGTCTGCCTGTGCGGCTCGCGGATCCTGGTCGAGCGTTCGATCCGGCATCGCTTCCGCGAGGCGTTCGTCGCGCGCGTGCTCGCCCTGCGCGTCGGCGACCCGATGGACCCGGATGCGCGCATGGGGCCGATGGTGTCGCAGGCACACTTCGACAAGGTGGTGGCCGCGCTGGCGCGGGCCCGCGGGGAAGGCGCCGAGTTCCTCTGCGGCGGCGGCGCGCTCGACCGGCCGGGCTGGTTCGTGGCGCCGACGGTGCTGGACGGCCTCGGCCCCGACTGCGCCACCAACCGCGAGGAGATCTTCGGCCCGGTGGCGACGCTGCAGGCGTTCGACGACGAGGACGCCGCCCTGGCGCTGGCGAACGCCGGCGACTACGGCCTCGCGGCGTCGCTCTGGACCCGCGACCTCGCCCGCGCCCACCGGCTGGCCGCGCGCCTGCGCACCGGCATCGTCTGGATCAACACCTGGATGATGCGCGACCTGCGCACGCCATTCGGCGGCATGGGCCAGTCCGGGCTCGGCCGCGAGGGCGGCCTGGAGGCGATGCGCTTCTTCACCGAGCCGCGCAACGTCTGCATCCCCACCTGATCCCCATCCCCGACTTCCTGCGAGATCCCATGCATCGAATGCACGACCTCCTCGAGCGCAACCGCATCTGGGCCGAGCGCGTCGAGGCCGAGGATCCCGGCTTCTTCGCGCGGCTGTCGAAGATCCAGAAGCCCAAGTACCTCTGGATCGGCTGCTCGGATTCGCGCGTGCCGGCCAACCAGATCATCGACATGGCGCCGGGCGAGGTCTTCGTCCACCGCAACGTCGCCAACGTGGTGGTGCACACCGACCTCAACTGCCTCTCGGTGATCCAGTACGCGATCGACGTGCTCGAGGTGGAGCACATCCTCGTGGTCGGCCACTACGGCTGCGCCGGCGTGCGCGCCGCGCTCGACGGCCAGCGCGTGGGCCTGGCCGACAACTGGATCCGGCACGTGAAGGACGTCAAGCACAGGCACCGGGCGCTGGTGGAGTCGATCGACGACGACGAGATCCGCCACGACCGTCTGTGCGAGCTCAATGCGCTGGAGCAGACCATCCACGTCTGCGAGTCGACGGTGGTGCGCGAGGCCTGGGCGCGGGGCCAGGCGGTGGCCGTGCATGCGTGGGTGTACTCGTTGCGCGACGGCCGCGTGCACGACCTCGGCCTGTCCATCGACAGCCCGACGGCACTCGCCGAGCAGTACGACCCCGCGCTCGAGCGCATCCGCGACGACCGCGAGGACCGCTGATGTCCGACGCCATCCACGCCGCCGCCGCGCCGCCTGCCGTGGGCCGCTACCCGCATGCCCGGCGCGTGGGCGACCTGCTGTTCCTGTCGGGAATCGGCCCCCGCGACCCCGCCGGCGATGTCATCCCCGGCAATGTGGTCGATCCCGCCGGCCGCGTGCAGCGCCACGACATCGTTGCCCAGGCGCATGCGGTGTTCCGCAACGTACGCGCCGTGCTCGAGGCCAGCGGCGCACGCTGGGAGGACCTGGTCGACGTCACCGTCTACCTCACCGACATGGCCGCCGACTTTTCCGCCTACAACGCCGTCTGGGCCGAGTACTTCCCCAACCCTGCCACCGCGCCCTGCCGCACCACCCTCGGCATCACCGCCCTGCCGACGCCGATCGCGATCGAGCTGAAGTGCGTCGCGGCGCTCACCGGAGCACAGGCATGATCCCGGCACCGCTCAACTTCCAGAAGTGGATCGACGACAACCGGCACCTGCTGAAGCCGCCGGTGGGCAACAAGTGCATCTACGACGGCGAGTTCATCGTCATGGTCGTGGGCGGGCCGAACGCGCGCACCGATTACCACTTCGAGGAAGGCCCGGAGTGGTTCCACCAGCTCGAGGGCGAGATGGTGCTACGCATCCAGGACGAGGGCCAGGCGCGCGACATCCCGATCCGCGCCGGCGAGACCTTCCTGCTGCCGCCGCGGGTGCCGCATTCGCCGCAGCGGGCGGAGGGCTCGATCGGACTGGTCATCGAGCGCAGGCGCCTGGCGCACGAGGACGACGGCCTGATGTGGTTCTGCGTGCAGTGCAACCACAAGCTGTACGAGGAGTTCTTCCACCTCGAGGACATCGAGCAGGACTTCTTCCGCGTGTTCGAGACCTTCTACCGGAGCGAGGCGCTGCGCACCTGCGGCAAGTGCGGGCACCTCAACCCGCGGCCGACGCGCTACGAGATGCAGGCGGACTCGCAGGCGGACATCACCTGATGCTGAAGATCGACACCCACGCCCACTACCTGCCGCGCGACTGGCCCGACCTCGCGCGCAAGTACGGCGACGACCGCTTCCCGGTGATCCACCACACCGAGGACGGCCGCCACCGCATCTACAAGGACGGGCGCTTCTTCCGCGAGATCTGGTCCAAGACCTGGGATGCGCAGGAGCGGATCGACGACTACGCGCGCTTCGGGGTGCAGGTGCAGGTGATCAGCACGGTGCCGGTGATGTTCAGCTACTGGGCGAAGCCGCACCACGCGCTGGAGCTGCACGCGGCGCTGAACGACCACATGGCCGCCACCTGCAATGCGCAGCCGAGGCATTACGCCGGCATCGGCACCGTCCCGCTGCAGTCGCCGCGGCTCGCGGTGCAGGAGCTCGAACGCTGCATGGACCAGCTCGGGCTGCAGGGCGTGCAGATCGGGTCCCACGTCACCGGCCCCGACGGCACGCACTGGAACCTGGACGCACCGGAGCTGTTCCCGTTCTTCGAAGCGGCGGCCGACCTCGGCGCCGCGATCCTGGTCCATCCCTGGGACATGATGGGCACCGACAGCATGCCGAAGTACTGGCTGCCGTGGCTGGTGGGGATGCCGGCGGAGCAGTCGCGGGCGGCGTGTTCGCTGGTGTTCGGCGGCGTGCTCGAGCGCCTGCCGAAACTGAAGGTGTGCATGGCCCATGGCGGCGGCAGCTTCCCGTACACCATCGGTCGCATCGAGCACGGCTACAACATGCGCCCGGACCTCGTCGCCACCGACAACCCGCACAACCCGCGCGACTACCTCGGGCGGATGTACTTCGATTCCTGGGTGGCGGACCCGCGCGCACTGCGCTACCTGCTCGACACCTGCGGCGTCGAGCGGGTCATGCTCGGCACCGACTACCCGTTCCCGCTGGGCGAGCAGGTGCCGGGCGCCGGCATCGCCGCGCTCGAGCTCGACGACGCCGGCCAGGCCAGGCTCTACCACGGCACCGCGCTGGAGTGGCTGGGCCTGCCGCGGGCGCGCTTCGCATGACGGCCACGGACCTGCTCTCCGACGACCACGCGCAGGCACTCGACGCCGCCGACCCGCTGCGCGACCTGCGCGACGAGTTCCTGCTGCCGGCGCACGATGGCGCGCCGCAGGCATATTTCTGCGGCAACTCGCTGGGCCTGCAACCGCGCGCCGCGCGGCGGCACGTCGAGGAGGTGCTCGACAAGTGGGCGCACGAGGCGGTGGAAGGCCACTTCACCGGCCAGGCGCAATGGATGCCCTACCACGAACTCGTGCGCGAGCCGCTGGCGCGCGTGGTCGGCGCCGAGCCCGGCGAAGTCGTGGCGATGAACTCGCTCACCGCCAACCTGCACCTGATGCTGGTGAGCTTCTACCGCCCCACGCGCGAGCGCCCGGCGATCCTCATGGAGGCGGGCGCGTTCCCTTCGGACCGCTACGCCCTGGAATCGCAGGTGCGCTTCCACGGCTTCGATCCGGCGACCGATCTCATCGAAGTGCAGCCGGGCGACGACGGCACGCTGCCGATGGCCGCGATCGAGCGCGCCATCGCCGAACACGGCCCGCGCATCGCCACCATCGTCTGGCCCGGAGTCCAGTACCGCACCGGCGAAGCGTTCGACCTGGCGGAGATCGTGCGCCTTGGCCAGGCCGCCGGTGCCGTCGTCGGTTTCGACCTCGCTCACGCCGCAGGCAACCTGCCGCTGCGCCTGCACGACACCGGTGCCGACTTCGCGGTGTGGTGCCACTACAAGTACATGAACTCGGGCCCGGGCGCGGTCGCGGGCTGCTTCGTGCACGCCCGGCACGCGCGGAGCGATCGACCCAGGTTTGCCGGCTGGTGGGGCCACGAGCAGTCGACGCGGTTCCGCATGGGCGCCGACTTCGTACCCAGCGCCGGCGCCGACGGCTGGCAGCTCAGCAACCCGCCGATCCTGGGCCTGGCGCCGCTGCGTGGCGCGCTGGAGCTGTTCGACCGCGCCGGGATGCCGGCGTTGCGGCGGAAGTCCGAGTCGCTCACCGGCTACCTCGATGCCCTGATCCGTGAGCGGCTCGGCGACAGCCTGCGCATCGTCACCCCCGCCGACCCCGCCCGCCGCGGCGCGCAGCTGTCGCTCCAGGTCCTGCACGGCCGTGGCCTCCAGGGCCGCGAGGCCGGGCGCGACCTGTTCGCGTTCCTTGGCAGCGAGGGCATCGTCGGCGACTGGCGCGAGCCGGATGTCATCCGCATCTCGCCGGCACCGCTCTACAACAGCCACGCCGACGTGCTGCGCTTCGTGCGCGCCGTGCTGCGCTGGCGCGGGGACGCCGCATGAGCGCCCGCGCCATCACCATCGTCGGCGCCGGGCTCGCAGGCGCCCTGCTCGCCACCCTGCTTGCCCGCCGTGGCTGGCAGGTGGACGTGTACGAGAAGCGCGGCGATCCGCGGCTGCGCGGCTACGCGGGCGGGCGCTCGATCAACCTGGCGCTGGCCGAGCGCGGCCGCAACGCGCTGCGCGCCGCCGACGCCGAGGCGCCGGTGATGGCGCAGGCGGTGATGATGCGCGGGCGCATGGTGCACTTCCTCGATGGCCGCGTGCAGTTGCAGCGCTACGGTCGCGACGACAGCGAGGTGATCTGGTCGGTGCACCGCGGCGACCTCAACATCACCCTCCTCGGCCTCGCCGAGCGCGCCGGCTCGCGGCTCCACTTCGACCGCGGCCTGGAGTCGGTGGATTTCGATGCGCGCGTCGCGCGCTATGCCGATCCGGAGGGTGGCATCCATGCGGCCCCGTTCGAGGCGCTGGTGGGCGCCGACGGCGCGGGTTCGGGCCTGCGTCGGGCCATGGACGCGTATGCGCCGCTGGGCGAGCGCTCCGACCTGCTCGACCACGCCTACAAGGAGCTCGAGATCCCGCCCGCCGACAATGGCGGGTTCCGCATCGAGCCCCATGCCCTGCACATCTGGCCACGCGGCCACTACATGTGCATCGCCCTGCCCAACGACGAGAAGACGTTCACCGTCACCCTGTTCCTGCCGCGGCACGCCGAGGGCGCGGGCGGCGAGGACGACCCCAGCTTCGACGCCCTGCAGACGCCGGCCGAGGCACGCGCCTTTTTCGAGCGGCAGTTCTCCGACGCGCTCCCGCTGGTCCCGGCCTTCGACGCCGATTGGGAACGCAACCCGCTGGGCGTGCTCGGCACGCTGACCCTGGACCGCTGGCACCTGGACGGCCGCGCGGTGCTGATGGGCGACGCCGCGCATGCGATGGTGCCGTTCCACGGCCAGGGCATGAACTGCGCCTTCGAGGATTGCGTGGTGCTGGCGCGCGAGCTGGACCGCCACGACCGGCTGCAGGACGCCTTCGCGGCGTTCGAAGCCGACCGCAGGCCGAATGCTGCCGCCATCCAGCGTATGGCGCTCGACAACTACCTGGAGATGCGCGACCGCGTCGACGATCCCGACTTCCTGCTCCAGCGCGAAGTCGAGCTCGCCCTGCAGGCGCGGCACCCGCAGCGCTTCGTGCCGCACTACACGATGGTGACCTTCATGCTGATCCCCTACGCCACCGCGCTCGCGCGCAGCGAGGTGCAGCGCGGCATCCTCGAGGCCGCCACCGCGGGCGTGGACAGGCTGGACGACGTCGACTGGGGTGCGGCGGACGCCATGGTCCTCGAACGCCTGTCGACGCTGGAGGATGTCGCCTGATGGCGGCGAGCTTCCTGTTCTACGACCTGGAGACCTTCGGCGCCGACCCGCGGCGGACGCGCATCGCGCAGTTCGCCGCCATCCGCACCGATGCCGACCTGGTGCAGGTCGACGAGCCGGTCGACTTCTTCGTGCAGCCCGCGGACGACCTCCTGCCGTCGCCCGTGGCGACCCTGGTCACCGGCATCGCGCCGCAGGATGCGCTGCGCGACGGCGTGAACGAGGCCGAGGCCTTTTCCCGCATCGTCGAGGAGATGGGGCGCCCGGAAACCTGCTGCGTGGGCTACAACTCGCTCCGCTTCGACGACGAGTTCATCCGCCACGGCCTGTTCCGCAACTTCCACGACCCCTACGAGCGCGAGTGGCGCGGCGGCAACTGCCGCTGGGACCTGCTGGACGTGATGCGCCTGGCGCGTGCGCTGCGCCCCGACGGCATCGAGTGGCCGCTGCGTGAGGACGGCGCCACCTCGTTCAAGCTCGAGCACCTGGCGACCGCCAACGGCGTACGCACCGGCGACGCTCACGAGGCGCTGTCCGACGTGCGCGCGCTGATCGGCATCGCGCGCCGTCTCAAGGCCGCGCAGCCGCGCCTGTGGGACTACGCGCTGCGCCTGCGCGACAAGCGCTTCGCGGCCAGCCTGCTGGACACCATCGCGATGACGCCGGTGCTGCACGTCTCGCAGCGCTACCCGGCCGCACGCCTGTGCGCGGCGGCGGTGCTGCCGCTGGCGCGGCACCCGCGCATCGACAGCCGCGTCATCGCCTTCGACCTCGATGGCGATCCGGAGCCCCTGCTGGCGCTCGCGCCCGACGAGATCGCCGACCGCCTGTTCGTGCGCAGCGCCGACCTGCCGGAAGGCGTGTCGCGGATCGGGCTGAAGGAGATCCACGCCAATCGCTGTCCCGGCATCGTGCGCTGGGACCACCTGCGCGCGGCCGATTTCGACCGCCTGGGCATCGACCGGGCGCGGGTCGAGGCGCGCGCGGACGTCCTGCGCGAGGCGGGCCCGGCGCTGGCGGAGAAGATGCGCCGGGTGTTCGCGACCGAGGGCGCGCGTGCACCGTCCGATGCCGACGCCTCGCTCTACGACGGCTTCGTCGGCGATGGCGACAAGCGGCGCTGCGCGGACGTCCGGGCCACGCCTCCCGACGCCCTGGCGGCGCGCAGCTTCGGCTTCCAGGACCCGCGGCTGGACGAACTGCTGTTCCGCTACCGCGCACGCAATTGGCCGCAGACGCTGGGACCTGCCGAACGCCAGCGCTGGGACGCGTACCGGCGTCGCCGGCTGTACGCGGACGACGGTCTCGGCGAGCTGACGCTCGAGGCCTTCCGCCGCGAACTGGGCCATCTGCGCGCCGCGAATGCCGGCGACGCCCCGCGGCTGGCACTGCTCGACCGCCTGGAGGCCTGGTCGCTCGAACTGGAGGCGACGCTGGCGCCGCTCGAGGCCGCACGCGCCTGACCCCATGCCCACCTACTTCACCGACGCCAGCCTCCGCTTCCTGCGCGCCCTCGCCCGCCACAACGAACGCGCGTGGTTCCAGGCGCACAAGCCCGACTACGACGCGCACGTGCGCGATCCGTTCCGCCGCCTGCTCGCCGACCTGCAGCCCGACATGGCGGCCGTCAGTCCGCACTACCATTCCGAGCCCAAGGCCGTGGGCGGTTCGCTGTTCCGCATCCAGCGCGACACCCGTTACGCGCACGACAAGACGCCGTATAAGACCTGGCAGGGCGCGCGCCTGTACCACACCCGTGCGCGCGAGCTCACCGCGCCGTCGTTCTACATCCACCTGCAACCGGGCAACAGCTTCGTCGGCGCCGGCATCTGGCATCCGGAAACACCGGTGCAGCGCCGCATCCGCCAGTTCATCGTCGACAACCCGGCCAGCTGGAAGGCCGCCGCGCACGCGCCGGCGTTCGCACGCCGCTACCGGCTCGAGGACAGCGACATGCTGGTGCGCCGGCCGCAGGGCTTCCCGGCCGATTTCGAGTTCATCGACGACCTGCGCCACCGCAACTTCGTGGCTTCGCGGCCGATCGACGACGCGGTCATGCTGGGGCCGCGGCTGCGCCAGGTCCTGGCGAAGGACCTGCAGGCCCTGGCGCCGTTCGTCGACTACCTGTGCGCCGCCCTCGACCTGGACTTCCACTGATCGCCGACATGGGGACGCACGCATGAAGAAATGGGCATGGCTGGCCGTCGCGGTCCTGGTGGCACTGCTGGCGTACGTTGCCGCCGGGCCGTACCTCACGCTCAACGCGATCCGCGAGGCGGTGAAGACGGAGGACGCGGGCGCCCTGGCGCGCGAGGTCGATTTCCCGGCCCTGCGCAGCAGCCTGAAAGTGCAACTCGCCGACCACTTGGTGCGGGAAGCGGGGCCCGGGGTGCAGGCATCCGCGCTCGGGGCGTTCGGGCTGACGGTCGCCACGGGCCTGGTGGGCGGGCTGGTCGATGCGATGGTGACGCCTGTCGGCCTGGGCGCATTGATGGAAGGACGCAAGGTCTGGAACCGTGGCGCCAACATCCCGCCGCCATCGCGCCGCGACACCGGTGCGCAACCGGAACCGCTGCCCGACCCCGAGCACCGCTTCGAGTCCGTCTCGCGCTTCACCGCCACCGTGCACGACGACAGCGGGCGCGACGTGGTGTTCGTGCTGACCCGCGACGGCCTCGACTGGCGGCTCTCGGACATCCGCCTGCCGCTGCAGGCGCCCTGACCACGCCGTCCGGCCGCAGCGGGTATCCTCGGCCCATGAGCACGAAGACGCGCATCGCCTTCCTCGCCAGCCAGGCCGCCGACGCGCTCGCGGCCCAGGCCGCCATGGCCGATCGCTACGGCCACCACGCCCCGGACGACGCCGACGTGCTCTGCGCGCTCGGCGGCGACGGCTTCATGCTGCAGACGCTGCACCGGCACGGCGCGCTCGGCAAGCCCGTGTACGGCATGAAGCTGGGCTCGGTGGGGTTCCTGATGAACCTGCACCGCGATGGCGAAGGCACCCCCGACCTGCTCGAGCGCATCGCCGCGGCCGAACCGGCGGTGCTGCGGCCGCTGGAGATGATCGCGTCGACAGAATCCGGCGCCAGCGTCGGCTCGCTGGCCTACAACGAGGTCTCGCTGCTGCGCCAGAGCCGGCAGGCGGCGCACATCGCGATCGAGCTCAACGGCCAGACCCGGCTCGAGGAACTGGTGTGCGATGGCGTGATCCTGTCGACGCCCGCCGGCAGCACCGCCTACAACTTCTCCGCCCACGGCCCGATCCTGCCGCTGGGCTCGTCGGTGGTCGCGCTGACGCCGATCGCGCCATTCCGCCCGCGCCGCTGGCGCGGTGCGCTGCTGAAGGCGGATACCGAGGTCCGGTTCCGCGTGCTCGACCCGTACAAGCGCCCGGTGAGCGCGACCGCAGACTCGCACGAAGTGCGCGACGTGGTGGAGGTGACGATCCGCGAGTCGCGCGACCGCAGCGTCACCCTTCTCTTCGATCCCGAGCACAACCTCGAGGAACGGATCCTCAGCGAACAGTTCATGGCATGACCGCCGCCGGCCGGACGGCGCGGGCGCCGTCTCACCTGCTGTGACCGCGGTGGCCGATACTGCCACCATGTCCACCATGCCGGAACCGCAGCCGCACCTGCTCACGGTCGCGATCTCCTCGCGGGCGCTGTTCGACCTCGAGGACAGCCACACGCTGTTCGAGGCCGAAGGCATCGAGGCCTACGCCGAGCACCAGCGTGCCCACGAGGACGACCTGCTCGAGCCTGGCATCGCCTTCCCGCTGGTGCGCAAGCTGCTGGCGCTGAACGAGGACGCGGCACCCGATGCGCCGCGGGTCGAGGTGATCCTGCTGTCGCGCAATTCGTCGGACACGGGTTTGCGCATCTTCAACGCCATCCAGCACCACGGCCTCGCGATCTCGCGCGCGAGCTTCACCTCCGGCGCGCCCACGTGGCCGTATATCCGGCCGTTCGGGGCCCAGCTGTTCCTGTCGGCCAATCCGGATTCGGTCCGGCTGGCCCTGGAGAACGGGGTCGCCGCGGCCACGATCCTGCCGGCAAAGGCACCTGCGCACCGCCACGACCAGCTGCGCATCGCCTTCGACGGCGACGCGGTGATCTTCGGCGACGAGGGCGAGCGGGTCTCGCGCGAAGGCGGCATCGAGGCCTTCCACCGCCACGAGCGCGAACGCGCGCGCGAGCCGCTCTCGGTAGGCCCCTTCCGCGGCTTCCTCGACGCCCTGCACCGGCTGCAGGCCGCCTACCCGCCGGGGGACGCGTCGCCGATCCGCACCGCCCTGGTCACCGCGCGCTCGGCGCCCGCGCACGAGCGCGTCATCCGCACCCTGCGTGCCTGGGGCGTGCGCCTGGACGAAGCCCTCTTCCTCGGCGGCCGCGCCAAGGGCCCCTTCCTCGACGTCTTCGGCGCCGACATCTTCTTCGACGACTCCCTCCACAACATCGACAGCGCCCGCCAGCACGTCACCACCGGCCACGTCCCCCACGGCGTCTCGAACCTTCCCTGACCGCGCTCCAGGCCACCTCGTACGCCACGGCCACCTCTTCGCCTCCAGAGCGGCATGATGGCGCGAGGTGGCGGTTCGCCCGCAGGGTGAACAGCAGGAAAGTTCGCGCCGCGTGAGGCGGCGGGCGGGGCAGTCTGCTTTTCCCTCGGTCAGGGCATCCTGATCTTGCCCCCCAGAAACGGACGCCAGAAGCGATACCTTTCATCGCACTCTGGAGGTTCCCATGCAATCCATTCCCCGTCGCACCTACACG